>CABIZD010000005.1 GCA_902363125.1 Coriobacteriaceae bacterium | reverse complement strand
GGCCGCCCGGATCGTCGCGGAGATAACCGAGACCTACGGCCTCAGGAAGGAGTAAGATTCGGCTGGCGACGGCAGCAGGCGATGCGCCTTCTTACACCACGCTCGCGCGCGCGATCGCGACACTGAGCGCATAATCTGTCCGAGAGGCCAAAATTGCCTGTTACTAAATTGCTAACAGTACTCATATTTGCCATTTTTTGGCCACGGCACCCTAAGAAGGGTGTCCCGGAACTCACCGTAGGGGAGCTTCGGGCTTCATGGGGGCGCGTGCGGTCCGCTCCGACCTGCAAAATCTGTGCTCACGGTGCGAATGACGCCCCTAACCTTAAACTTTAGCTTGAACTTAGCTATAATGCGCTACGTTCCTGCCAGGCTGTGGTTGCGGATGGACGAAATGTCCATCCTAGTCCAAGACAGACGCGGTCAAAGGGATCCACGTAAGCGACCGCGTGCGCGCGGCGCGATCATGGCGCGTCCTAGATGTAAGCCGCACCGTCCGTTCTACTTTCTTTGGGGCAATACCGCCTCGCGGGCGAGCGGGCCAGTCGTGAAGGTGGCTGCGGCCTCCCGAGCAAACACCCCGGTGCGCAAGTGTGGGGTCAAATACCAGGTCAGCTGGTGGGAACAATCTGATATTCCGCGCAACGCACGGATCGTATACGACACAGAAGGCAGGGTAGTGGACATGGTGAGGGGCAGCTTGATGCACGCGGCTCGGTTAGGTGCTGGGACCGCAGCGGTCATCGCCGTTTTGGGCCTGAGCGGATGCGCGTTCAACCCGCTGTCTACGTTCACGACTCCCACGATCGACCAGATCGAGTACGAGACCGTCACGCCCGCGGTGTCGGATGATGCCCTGGTCACCCCCGGTACCCTGACGGTTGCCCTCGATACCTCCGATGCGCCGCAGGCCATGCAGGGCGCTGACGGCGAGCTCACGGGGTATGCAGTCGACGCTGCCCGCGCCCTCGCAAGCCGCATGGGCCTTAAGGTCGCCTTTGTCGATGCGTCCTCGGCAGGTTCCGCGCTCGGTGACAAAAAGGCTGATATCTTTATCGGCGAGATCAACTCCACGGATGGGGACGTTAGCTCGCTCGGCACGTGCCTGTACGATGCCGCTTCCGTGTTCGGTAAAACCAGCGATGGTGGGTCGCTGAGCGTTTCCACCGATACCCTTAACACGTCTACTCTGGGTATCCAGATGTCCTCGGCCTCGCAGGAGGCGCTTGCTAAGCAGAGCATCACCGCCAACCAAAAGACTTACTCCAACATCAACGAGTGCTTTGAGGCGCTCGAGTCCGGCGAGGTCGACTATGTGATCTGCGACTCCACGGCTGGCGGTTACCTTGCGCGACTGATGAGCGAGATCTCCTATGTCGGTGCGCTCGAGGCGCCCTCGACGCTTGGTGTTGCAGGCCTTTCGTCCAATGACGAACTGTGTCGTGCCGTGAGCGATGCCCTCGACGGTATTACGGCCGACGGCACGCTCGAGGCGGTCCACTGCGTCTGGTACGGCACGATGCCCTACGACCTCACCACTAAGACGGTTTCGGGCGCTAACGTGCAGCCGGGCGACTCTGAGTCCAGCGAGACCACATCCTCCGGCAGCGAGTCCTCCGATTCCAACAATGAGACCGCATCCTCTGAAGACAAATCGTCCAGCCAGGAAGACGCCATCACCGACGATGACATTAACAAGCTTAATAGCTAGTTATTGCTAGGGGTGGCGTCTCCTATGCGCTAGGAGAGGCGCCTCTTCACGGTTTCGACACGCACTGCCGGGCTTCTCCAATAGGGGAGCCCGGCTTTTTCATCTCTATAAAACCAGCAGGTCAAAGCCAATTTTCGGGACCAAATACAAAGTCGTCGTCGCCCTCCTATAGCGCACTTTGCCACAGAAAAGTGCGAGACTTCGGTATGCGGTATCAAGCAATCGTTATTCGGGTCTTTGGGAATCCGCGTGATTAAATGCACGGCAATGGGTACATAGCCAGTACAGTAAGTCCCCGAGGCAGATTGGAGCCACGTATGGATATCAAGGTTTCTGGACGCAAGACGACGGTAACCGATGCTCTGCGTGCGCATGTGGATGAGAAGATCGGCGAGGCGCTCAAGGTTTTCGATATCGAGCCCATGACGGTCGACGTTGTACTTCGCTATGAGAAGAACCCCTCGAACCCCAACCCGGCAATCGTCGAGGTTACGGTTCGCGCCCGCGGTTCGGTGATTCGCGTTGCCGAGCATGGTGCAGATATGTACGCCGCCATCGACCTCTCCGCCGATAAGGTCACCCGCCAGCTGCGCAAGTTCAAGACCAAGGTTGTGGACAACCGCCAGGGCGGTGCCAGCGCCGCGGATGTCGCGCCGGTCGAGCGCGTCGAGGATCTGGCCGACCTGCTGCTGCCCGAGGAGGAGGACGACCTGCTCGTCCGCGAGAAGGTTATCGACGTCACCCCGATGACTGAGGAGCAGGCGCTGGTGCAGACCGATCTGCTCGGCCACGACTTCTACGTGTTCGAGAACGCGACGACTGGCCTCATCAATGTGGTGTATCACCGTAAGAATGGTGGATATGGCATCATCAAGCCCCGTATCGAAACACTTGACGAGTAAAATACGTTAACTTGCATGAGTTAACGGTTGGCGGCCATCCCATGCGGGTGGCCGCCTTTTTACGTAAGGAGTCGCTTTGATGGACAAGGCCGCATCCGCCGGTCATTCGGACCGTTGCCGCATCGTCGTCGATACCTGCTGCGACTTTAGCCCCGAGGTCGCCGCGAACCTCGATGTCGATATCTTGGGTTTCCCCTTCATTATCGATGGCGAGGAGCGCACGGATGACATCTGGTCGAGCATCACACCCAAGGAGTTCTACGACCGCATGCGCGCCGGTGCCCGCGTGTCCACCTCGGCTGTGTCGCTCGGTCGCTATATCGAGTTCTTTACCGAGTGCGCCAAAGAGGGTACGCCCACGGTCTACCTGTGCTTTACCTCGGCGCTGTCGTCGAGCTACAACTCCGCGTGCCAGGCGGCGGACGCCGTGCGCGCCGAGTATCCCGACTTTGAGCTGTACGTGGTCGACAACGCTCTGCCCTGTGCGACCGGCGAGCTCTTGGCGCTTGAGGCCGTGCGCCAGCGCTCGGCGGGACTGACCGCCAAGCAGCTGGTCGACTGGGCAAACGAGGCCAAGACCTATGTCCACGGTTATTTTACGCTCGAGAGCTTTGACGCGCTGGCTGCCGGCGGCCGCATTCCGCCCGCGGCGGCACAGCTCACGGCAAAGCTCGACGTCAAACCCGAGCTGTCCTACGACCTGGCCGGCTCGCTGTCGCTGATCGGCGTCAACCGCGGTCGCAAGAAGGCGCTCAAGTCCATTCTCAAGTCGTTCCGCGAGAACTATGTGCCCGATCGCACCATGCCCATCGCCATTATGACGGCCGATGCCGAAAAGGACGGCGACTGGCTCGAAGCCGCCATCCGCAAGGAGGAGGGCTGCGCCGACGTCACGATCATTCGCAGCTCCGTGGGTCCCACCATCGGCTCGCACGTGGGCCCCGGCATGGTGGCCTGCGCGTTTTGGGGCAAGAACCGCGCCGACAAGGCGTCGCTTTCCGACCGCATCGCCCGCCGCGTGCGCGGTCAGTAGGCAAGTAACGCGGCCGTAATCGATCCCAACTCACAGCCCAAACGCTGGCACCGAGTATTCAACCTGGTAACAACACCCAACCCAAAAGGAAAGGTTTCATGGCAAACAAGCTCTCCGTCGCATTCATCGGCACCGGAATCATGGGTGCCCCCATCGCCGGCCACATTCTGGACGCCGGCTATCCCGTCACGGTCAACAACCGCACCAAGTCCAAGGCCGCAGCGCTTATCGAGCGCGGTGCCGTCTGGGCCGATACGCCGGCCGATGCCGTGGCTAACGCCGATGTCGTCTTTACCATGGTGGGCTATCCCTCCGAGGTCGAGGAACTCTACCTGGCGGGCGACGGCCTGCTCGCGTGCACCAAGCCGGGCGCGGTCTTGATCGACCTCACCACGAGCTCGCCCGAGCTCGCCCGTGACATTGCCGAGGCCGCCCAGGTCTCCGGTCGCATGGCGTTTGACTGCCCCGTCACCGGCGGCGAGTCGGGCGCTATCGCCGGTACGCTCACGGCTATCGTGGGCGCTACCGAGAACGACATCGCGCCGGTCCGCGACATCCTTGCCACCTTTGCGGCCAACATTTGCTGCTTCGACGGCGCCGGCAAGGGCCAGGCCGCCAAGCTCGCCAATCAGGTGTCGCTGGGCGCCTGCATGGTCGGCATGGCAGACGCCATGGCATTTGCCGAGCTGAGCGGCCTTGACCTGGAAAAGACCCGCCAGATGATCCTGGGCGGCACCGGTAAGTCCGGCGCCATGGAGAGCCTGGCGCCCAAGGCGCTCGACGGCGACTACAAGCCCGGCTTTATGGTCGAGCACTTTATTAAGGACCTGCGTCTGGCGCTCGCTTACGCCGATGACCGCGAGCTCGCGCTGCCCGGTGCCGACGTGGCATTTACGCTCTACGACATGCTCGACGCCATCGGTGGTGCCAAGCTGGGCACCCAGGCCATCACGGTCCTCTACAAGGAGGAGGCCGACGCCATCGCCGCCGGTCTGGACTGGTCGCAGTATCGCCCCGAGGAGCACGGTGCCCACGAGGACGGCTGCGGTTGCGGCGAGCACGGCGACGAGCACGAGTGCGGTTGCGGCCACCATCACGGCGAGGACCACGAGTGCTGCGGCGGCCACGGTCATGACGACGGCCACGAGTGCTGCTGCGGCCACCATCACGAGGAGTAGCGCCCATGAGCTGGACGTTCGTGGTGCTTGCGCTGGTGCTTTTTATCTTTGCGATCTACATCGGCTTTTTGTGCGGTCAGTGGGCGTGCGAAAAGCGCGTGATCACCAAGCGCGACTACTGGATCGCTAATTTTGCAGGCGCGGCAGCGGTTGTCCTACTGACTTGGGTGTTTTCGCTGTTCCCGCTGGTGCAGTTTGCGCCAATCGGCTGGCTCGGCGGCTTTATCGCCGGCCTTAAGATGAGCTTTGGCGAGTCCGTCGGTCCGTGGCGCAAGCACGACGAGGTCTTCAACGTCAACAAGGCTCACCGCGCCGCCGCCGATGCGGGCGACGCCGAGGACCGCCGTCGCGCACGCCGCAATGGCGCTGCCGACCGACAGCTCATCTCGGTCACCGATGACAGCAAGGGTGCTGGCAAGCACGCTAAGAAATAGTAAGAAGAGGTAACTATGGCAGAAAACAAGGAAGAACAGCTCACCGACGAGGAGCTGGCACAGCTTCAGCTGGCAGAGGAGAACGAGAATGCCGTCGACCGCCTGGTCCAAGAGCTCGGCTGTCCCACGCGCCGCATCCGCCAGTTTGCCGCTCGCGTGCTGCATCTGCTTGCCGAGCGCGATCCCCAGCGCGTCGCGCCCTGCGTGCCCGCGCTGATCGAAGCACTCGACCGCCCCGAGGCGCAGACCCGCTGGGAGGCCCTCGATGCCCTGACGGCGCTCGCCACCACCTGCCCCGAACAGCTGGGCGATGCCTTTGAGGGCGCCGAGACCGCGCTGTTCGACGAGATTTCCTCCACGCTGCGCTACGCCGCCTTCCGCCTGCTGTGCGTGTGGGGAGCCACGGGCGTCGAGCGTTCGCGCGAGGCTTGGCCGATCCTGGATGAGGCCATCCAGTGCTACCACGGCGACCTTGAGTATCGCGATATGCTCGGTTGCCTGTACGAGTTTGGCCAGGGCGAGATCGACGTCGAGGTCGCCGAGAAGCTCGCACTGCGCCTTAAGTTCGACGCTGAGAACGGCAAGGGCAGCTATCTCAAGGCCCGTTCGAGCGAGATTTGCGAAATGCTTGTTAAACGTTTTGGCCTGGATCTCTCTAAAAAGAAGAAGCGTGCTAGCGTTAAAAAATCTGAGGCCGCCGAAGACGAGGAGTAACAGATTATGGCGCACGATGTAGTCCTGATTCCCGGTGACGGTATCGGTCCCGAGATTACGCAGGCCATGCGCCGCGTGGTCGAGGCCACCGGTGTCCAGATCAACTGGAACGTCCAGGAGGCCGGCGCCGGCGTCATGGACGAGTTTGGCACGCCGCTGCCCCAACATGTGCTTGATGCGGTCGCCGAGACCAAGGTTGCCATCAAGGGCCCCATCACCACACCGGTCGGCACGGGTTTCCGCAGCGTTAACGTGGCCCTGCGCAAACATTTCGACCTGTACGCTTGCGTGCGTCCCTGCCTGTCGCAGCCGGGCGATGGCTCGCGCTTCCGCGACGTCGACCTGGTTATCGTGCGCGAGAACACCGAGGACCTCTACGCTGGCATCGAGTTCGATGAGGGCGCTGCCGAGGTCGAG
Organism: Coriobacteriaceae bacterium; assembly: GCA_902363125.1. Classification (GTDB taxonomy): domain Bacteria; phylum Actinomycetota; class Coriobacteriia; order Coriobacteriales; family Coriobacteriaceae; genus Collinsella. Next base: position 172,343 of record CABIZD010000005.1, on the reverse strand, counting down.
GAGCTCTCGCGGCTCGTCGAGCGTTCGGGCCAAAAGACCTTCGCCGCCGATTCCGCGATCTCGATCAAGCCGATCTCTATCGCCAAGAGCCGCCGCATTGTGGAGTATGCCTTTGAGTATGCCCGCCGCTGCGGCCGCAAAAAGGTGACGGCCGTGCACAAGGCCAACATCATGAAGGCGACCGACGGCCTGTTCCTGCGCGTGGCGCGCGAGGTGGCCGCTAACTATCCCGATATCGAGTTCAACGACAAAATCGTCGACGCCACCTGCATGGGTCTGGTCCAGAACCCCAATGACTTCGATGTCCTGGTGCTGCCCAATTTGTACGGCGATATCGTCAGCGACCTGTGCGCTGGTCTGGTGGGTGGCCTGGGTATGGCTCCGGGCTCCAACATCGGTGCCGATTGCGCCATCTTTGAGGCAACGCACGGCTCCGCGCCCGATATCGCGGGCCAGGATATCGCCAACCCCACGGCCGAGATTCTGTCTGCGGCTATGATGCTCGATCACCTGGGCGAGAACGATGCGGCCAATCGCATTCGTGCCGCCGTATCTGCCACGCTCGACGAGGGCGAGCAAGTCACCGGCGACGTACGTCGTGCCCAGACCGGCTCCGTTGAGGGCGCTGTGGGCACGCAGGCCTTTGCCGATGCCGTTATCGCGCACCTGGCCTAAGACATGCACGCTGCAAACGCCTAAATAGTACTTAAGTGTTTGCGTATAACCTAAGAATCAATACGCCCGGCGCTCCGTCGGGCGTATTCTATTGAGGATTATGTTTCCTAACAAGGAGTAACTGATATGGGTCTGATTCAAAAGAAGGATGAGAAGGACGAGATCGACGGCATCCAGATCATCGAGCGCGGCGAAGGCCCCGACGGTGATGAGGACGAGAAGATCGACCTGGTCGCCGGCACGTCTGCCGAACATATTGCCGCTGGCACGACCGCCGAGGAGGAGGACGCTCGTCTGGAGGCAAAGATTGCCGCGGACGCCGCCGACGAGAACCTCATGCCCGAGGAGCAGGACGAGGACGACGACTCCGACGTGGACGATCACGCTTGCAAGCACAAGAAGACGATGATCGCCGCCTTCGTGGTTGCAGTCGTGATCGCTGCGGTGGTCGGCTTCTTTATTGGCAATGGCGGCTTTGGCGGCAAGGGCGTCGGCTCGGCGACCCTGACCGAGGACCAGCTCGATTCGACCGTGGCGAGCTATAGCTACAACGGCAAGAAGAGCGACATCACCGCGCGCGAGGCCATCGAGAGCCAGTACAGCCTCGACACCGTCAAGGACGACGACGGCAACTACACCGCTCCGTCTGCCGACGTTATCCTGTCCTATGTGCGCAATCAGATCCTGCTGGATGCTGCCGAGGACGAGGGCATTACCGTCTCTTCCAAGGAAATGAAGCAGTACGCCGAGGAGTCCATCGGCACCTCCGACTACAAGACCATGGCCACGCAGTACGGCGTGTCCAAGGACCAGGCCAAGCAGATCGTCCGTCAGTCCGCGACGCTGCAGAAGCTCTATAAGAAGAAGGTGGGCGACAGCTCTGCAAGCATGCCGACCGCCCCGACCGAGCCTGCTGACGGCAACGAGGAGACCGCGAGCAAGGACTACGCCGACTACATCATCAACCTTGCCGGCGATGAGTGGGATAGCTCAAAGGGCACCTGGAAGGATGCCGACAGCACCTACGCCAAGGCCTTTGCCGATGATGCCTTTACTGCCGATAGCGCTACCTATAAGCAGGCCATGACCGCCTATTACACCGCCTACCAGCAGTACTCCTCGCAGGCTTCGAGCGCCAGCTCCAAGTGGACCGAGTATGCTAACGGCCTCTACGCCAAGGCCAACATCAGCATCTACGGCCTGTTTGCTTAAGATCTGCCTGAGCTTTCGAGCGCGAAGTCGAAATATCTGATTGAGCCCGCTAGAACGCATCGTTCTGGCGGGCTTTTTGCGTTGAGGGCGTGATTGGCGGCTTAATTATGGCTATTCATCTTTAAGCCCAAAGAGGCTATCGGCTTCATCGTCAGGTATGTATTCCAGAACATCGCCCGGTTGGCAGTCGAGTGCCCGGCATATCGCGTCAAGAGTTGAAAAGCGCACGGCAGAAACCTTGCCCGTCTTGATACGCGACACATTGACCTGGGAGATACCCACGCGTTCCGCAAGCTCTTTGGATGAAATCTTGCGTTCGGCAAGCATGCGGTCGAGCCGCAGAATAATCATGGATTCCCCCTAGAGCAACTCGTCATCTTGTTTTTGCAGGATACACCCGTACTGGAAGATGCTGGCAATCAGGCTAATAATTAGGCCTGCAAAGAGCATAGAGAGGTCGAGATGCTGCCCGCCAAGTGCATCCGTAAAGCTGCCGCCAAATCCTGAGAGTATCAGCCCTGTGACTATGGCACCAAAAAGTTTCACAGCGGCGCCGCCGAAAAGGAACAAATGTCCTACTTGACGTAGTATGCGGATGCATTCGAGGTCAAAGGGCCTGCCCGCCTTTTCAATGGCGGAGAAAAACCTGTACGCGCTTAACGCGATGGCAAGCGCGAGGCATATCATCATGCCGCTCCCTATGGCAGTATGACCGTCGTGCGCGACAAGCATAAGAGGGGTCTGTTCATTGGCGCCGACGAGAGCGAGAATTGGCCCTTCGCTAGCCTCAAGCTCTACGGATTGGAGACAGAACCCTTGGGAGAGGCTAGGCAATATGAGTAGAAGTTCGATTGCAATGACTGCGAGGAGTCCCAGAGCGAGCGCCACGGTGGTGCAGATTGTGGCCCATTTGCAGTAGCGAGTGAGCTTCCTCAGTTTGGCTATTGCCTGTTCACGGTCGATGGCTTCATTCGATTTGGATACGTTCCAGCGGATCATAGCTCCTCCAACCAATGTCTTGGATGATACTTAAATCTTATAACATACTAAACGACAAACGATAAATAATTACAAAATAGAGTAAGTAATGTTTGTAAGACGAATAGCGAGAGCTTATGGCACATTCAGGGAGTGGGAGTTTGGCGCGCGGGGGGATGGACGAGTATTGAAATATCCTGCAACCGCGCAAGTGCTTCATCGGGTCTCCCCAATTCATCTAGGAAAACGGCCGTAAACGAATGCAAATAACCGGTGAACGGTCGAAAACTACCGTTCACCGATAATATCGAAACTGGTTCTAACTGGTATTAAGTCAAAAAGACCAATTCACAAATCTTCACAATGACCTGCATTTTTTCTTTACGCTATTTTTAGCCGCCCTGCGTTGTTTAGACACAGGAAAAGTTCCGATCTTTTGCCAAAGCATTTCGAAACGGTTTCAAAACCGCAGGTAGAAGTGTTAACGAGCGGTAAACGGTCGATTTTTTACCGTGAGCGGTGCAAAAACGTTTTACTGTATGAATCAGCGAAAGCGACCTCTTCTGTGGTGATATAGTGACAACAACACGTCACATGGTTACTACCAGTTGAGAGACCACTGGTCTTCACAGAACGCTTTCCAAGAAGCTTTAAGGGCGAACGCCCGCTGGCTTCCGAAAAACATCGGACTCGTATTGCACATACCTTCGGAAGGGAAATTTGAATGGTTGGCTTTATTCTTACCGGTCATGGACAGTTCGCACCCGGCCTTGCAAGCGCTATCGCTATGGTCGCTGGTGACCAGCCCGCTTTTACCGTCGTTCCTTTCGAGGGCGACCAGGCTGCTTCCTACGGTGAGGATCTCCGCGCCGCTATTACCGCCATGCGCGAGGAGTGCGATGGCGTGCTCGTCTTTACCGACCTGCTCGGTGGCACCCCGTTCAACCAGTCGATGATGATTGCCCAGGATGTAGACAACGTCGAGGTCCTGACCGGCACCAACCTCCCCATGGTTATTGAGCTTCTGTTCCTCCGCGGCAATGCCACGCTCGCCGAGCTTGGCGAGCAGGCCGTGACCGTTGGCCAGACGGGCATCACCGCCCAGACGGTCGCATCCGTTGCCGGCTCCGAGGATGAGGATATCTTCGGCGACGAGGACGGAATCTAATGGCCGATTTCGGAGCCAACGTCCTGAGTTCCTCGGTCGCTCTTTTGGGTCTGCTTGCCATCATGGGTGTGATTTACACCATCTGGTCTCAGATCAACATGAAGAAGAAGCAGAAGTACTTTAAAGAGCTGCACATGGAGCTCAAGCCGGGTCAGGAGGTTCTTTTCGCCGGCGGTATCTACGGAACCGTCAAAGGCATCGAAGGCGAGAAGGTCCAGATTAAAGTCCGATCCGGTGCCGTCGTAGATGTTTCGCGTTACGCGATTCAGGAGATCAAGTAACTGTCGTCAGCAAATAACGAAAGGAAGCTGATCAACATGGCAGAACCCAACATTCTTCTTACCCGCATCGATAACCGACTGGTTCATGGTCAGGTTGCCACCCAGTGGAACTCCACCCTGGGTTCCAACCTTATCCTCGTCGCCAACGACGACGTGTCGACCAACACCATGCGCCAGAACCTCATGAAGATGGCCGCTCCCACCGGCGTCGCTACGCGTTTCTTCTCTCTGCAGAAGACCATCGACGTCATCGGCAAGGCGAGCCCGCGCCAGAAGATCTTCATCGTGGCCGAAACACCGGAAGACGTGCTTACGCTCGTCAAGGGCGGTGTGCCTATAAAGAAGGTAAACATCGGCAACATGCACATGTCGGAAGGAAAGCGCCAAGTCGCCACCTCCGTCGCAGTTAACGACGAGGATGTCGCTGCGTTTAAAGAGCTGCAGGAATTGGGGGTGGAGTTGGAGATCAGGCGCGTTCCGAGCACGCCTGTTGAGGACACGAGCAAGCTCTTCTCGTAATCCTCGTGATCCACGTTGTCAGGAGTGAAACCCTGACGTTCTGTACGTGATATCCAAAGTGCGTACATACATTTTGAAAGGAGGAGCAAGATGGAATACTCGATCATCCAGGTCGCTCTGGTCTTCATCGTCACGTTCGTCGCGGCAATCGACCAGTTCAACTTCCTCGAGTCTCTCTATCAGCCCATCGTCACCGGCGCCGTCATCGGTCTTATCCTTGGCGACCTCAACACCGGTCTTCTCGTGGGTGGTACCTATCAGCTCATGACGATCGGCAACATGCCGATCGGAGGCGCTCAGCCGCCTAACGCCGTCATCGGCGGCATCATGGCAGCCATTCTCGCTATCGCTACGGGCCTCGAGCCCAACGCGGCAGTCGGCCTTGCCATTCCGTTCGCTCTGCTTGGTCAGCTCGGCGTTACCCTGGTCTTCACGCTTATGTCGCCGCTCATGTCCTCCGCGGACAACATGGCTCACAACGCTGACACCAAGGGTATCGAGCGTCTGAACTACTTCGCCATGGCTCTGCTCGGCCTGATCTTCGCTGTCGTCGTCACCCTGTTCTTCATCGCTGGCGCTACCATCGGTCAGACCATCGCTTCCGCCATCCCGACTTGGCTGCAGACCGGTCTCTCCGCTGCAGGCGGCATGATGCGCTTCGTCGGCTTCGCCGTCCTGCTCAAGGTTATGATGAACCGCGATATGTGGGGCTTCTTCCTCATGGGCTTTGGCCTCGCGCTCATCACCGTTGCCAACGAATCTCTGGCAACCCCTGCTCTGCTCATCCTCGCTCTCATCGGCTTCGGCATTGCCTTCTGGGACTTCCAGCAGCAGACCGAGCTGAAGGGTGCAGCTGTTTCTGACGGAGGTGACTTCGAAGATGGCATCTAATGAGTATGTGATCCCGGAGCACTACGAGGATCTCACTCCTGCTCCGCAGCTCGACCAGAAGACCCTCAACAAGATGGCTTGGCGCTCCTGCTTCCTGCAGGCCTCGTTCAACTACGAGCGTATGCAGGCCGCTGGCTGGCTCTACTCCATCATCCCCGGTCTGGAGAAGATCCACACCAACAAGAACGACCTCGCGGCTTCCATGAGCCACAACCTGGAGTTCTTCAACACTCACCCGTTCCTCGTCACCTTTGTTATGGGTATCGTGCTTTCGCTCGAGCAGAACAAGGTTGACATCCCCACGATCCGCGCCGTCCGCGTCGCCGCAATGGGCCCGCTCGGTGGTATCGGTGACGCCCTGTTCTGGCTGACGCTCGTGCCTATCACGGCCGGCATCACCTCCAACATGGCCATCAACGGCAACGCCGCTGCGCCGATCATCTTCCTGGTGATCTTCAACGCCGTCCAGTTCGCTCTGCGCTTCTGGCTCATGAACTGGTCCTACAAGCTTGGCACCAGCGCTATTGACGCTCTGACCGCCAACATGCAGGCCTTCACGCGTGCCGCTTCCATCATGGGCGTCTTCGTCGTCGGTTGCCTGGTCGTCACCATGGGTGGCACCCAGATCAACCTCCAGATCCCCAATGGCACCACCCGTGATCTCTCTGCCAATACCGTGATCGTCTCCGAGAAGGAGGCCAAGAACTTCACCGGTATGGAGGGCATCGATACCGAGACCGCTGAGGCCGGTACCATCGCCATGACCGATAAGGACGGCAACGCCCTTACCGCTTCCGATGCCGACGGCAACGCTGTCACGTGCGGCGTCACCGATCTGGGCAACGGCATGGAGTCCGTTACCTACGGCACCGTCACCGAGGATCCGGTCAACTTCTCTGTTGCCGACACCCTCAACACCATCGTCCCGAAGCTTGTCCCGCTTATGCTTACGCTGCTGCTTTACTACATGTTCGCTAAGCACAGCTGGACCCCGACCAAGGGCATTCTGCTGCTCTTCGTCCTGGGCATCCTGGGCGCTGGCCCGCTTGGTCTCTGGCCGAGCATCTGGTAAGGCTCTAGCTTGAGGGGTGTGTCCCTACGCGGCTCACACCCCGACCCCTTAAGCCATGTGTATGTTAAAAGCCGCGTGCTCGAAAGAGCGCGCGGCTTTTGTTTTCTTGATGATTCGGGTGTTGCAGGCCGATAATGCTTAACACCCTAGGTAGTAGCCGAGTTTGAGAAAATGGGAGGATAGGATGGCGATCGGAGCGCGTAAGCAACCGCTGTACGATCAGCTGGTCGATATTCTGACCGAAAAGATCAACCATGAATATCGCGCCGGTGACATGATTCCTTCCGAGCGCGAACTTTCGGAGCGCTATGGTCTCTCGCGCACTACGGTACGCCTGGCTCTGCAGGAACTGGAGCGTTTAGGACTGGTGGTTCGGCAGCACGGTCGCGGTACCTTTGTGACCGACCGTTCGGCAAAGGCAACCAATCTTATGCAGTCCTACAGCTTTACCGAGCAGATGCGCGCGATGGGTCGCGACCCCGCGACCACGATTCTCGAGTTTTGCGAGATGGAGGCCGATAAGAATCTGGCCGAGCATATGGGATTGCGTATCGGTGATCGTATTTTTAAGCTCAAACGCCTTCGTTCTGCCGACAACATGCCCATGATGGTCGAACGCAGCTATCTACCGGTTCGTCAATTTCTGTCCCTAAAGCGACCGCTGCTGGAGCGTAAGCCGCTTTACGATGTGATTGAGCAAGACTTTCAGCAAAAGATACGCGTGGCTGAAGAGGAGTTCTATGCGAGCATAGCCCGTCCCACCGATGCCCATCTTTTGGGAATTGTCGAGGGCTCGCCTGTGCTCGATTTGGTCAGGACTACGTATAACGAGTCAAACGAGGTTGTGGAGTATACGCTCTCGGTTGCTCGTGCCGATCAGTTTAAATACAAGGTTTATCACCAGCGTAGTAACTAGTGTTCGCATCGTATCCATATGGTGATTCTTTGCATTTAACTGGTTACTACCAGATAACCAACCGAAGTGTATAATTGCACGTCAGAGGATTACTTCTAGAGAGAGGTATTAGAAATGTTCGAGAAGAGTGTCGAGGAGCTCACCGAGCTCGGCGCCCAGATCACCACGGCCGAGATTGCTCAGCAGCCCGAGCTTTGGCGTGATACGCTCAACATCTATCGCGAGAACAAGGAGGCCATCGAGGCCTTTCTGGCCGAGGCTCGCGCTATGGGCGAGGGCCGTCTGTCCGTTGTCTTCACCGGTGCCGGTACGTCCGACTATGTTGGTGATACCTGCGCCCCGTACCTGCGTCACGCTGGCAACACTGATCTCTACGACTTTAAGCCCATCGCCACGACCGACATCGTGAGCGCCCCGCGCGACTTCTTGCGCGCCGAGGATCCCACGCTCGTGGTTTCCTTTGCCCGCTCTGGCAACAGCCCCGAGAGCCTTGCCGCCGTTGCCGTTGCCAAGGAGCTCGTCCACAACGTCAAGTTCCTCAACATCACCTGCGCTCCCGAGGGCAAGCTCGCCGTCGAGTCTGCCGATGATCCCAACGCGCTGACGCTGCTCATTCCGCGCGCCAACGACAAGGGCTTCGCCATGACCGGTTCTTATTCCTGCATGACCCTGCTCTCCACTCTTATTTTCGACACTGCCTCTGACGAGCAGAAGGCCGAGTGGGTCGAGACGATTGCCAAGATGGGCGAGGAGGTCATCTCCCGTGAGCCTGAGATCGCCGATTACCTGGCTGGCGACTTCAACCGCGTGACCTACTTGGGCTCTGGCTCCTTCGGTGGCCTTGCCCAGGAGAGCCAGCTCAAGATCCTCGAGCTCGCTCACGGTCTGGTCGCTACTTCCTACGACACCTCCATGGGCTATCGTCACGGACCTAAGTCTTTCGTCGACGACAAAACGCTCGTCTTCGTGTTCGTCAACAACGACGCCTACACCCGTCAGTACGATATCGACATCCTCAACGAGATCGGTGGCGACGAGATCGCTCAGCACACCATCGCCGTTCAGCAGGAAGGTGCCACCGTCTATGAGGGTGAGTCCTTCACCTTTAAGGGCTACGAGGCACTTCCCGAGGGCTACCTTGCTCTGCCGTTCGTGATGTTTGCCCAGGCTATCAGCCTGCTCAACTCCGTGCGCGTGGGCAACACGCCCGATACGCCGAGCCCCACCGGCACGGTCAACCGCGTGGTTAAGGGCGTGACGATTCACCCCTTCACCGCTTAATCGCGTCCCCCTGTAAGGGCGCCCGTCCGCTCATAACGGCGGGCGGGCGCTTTTTGTTTTACGTGAGCTGGGTATAAGCATCACCACAGTCAACTGCTTTAGAAGCAAGGAGTGCATATGAGCACGTACGCAATTAAGGCTGACAAGTTCTTCTTGCCGGCAGGCCCGCAGCTGGGCGGCTATCTCATGGTCGAAGACGGCGTCTTTGGCGCCTGGCAGGCCGACGAGCCCTCTTGCGAGATTAAGGACTACACGGGATCGTGGATCGCGCCGGGTATGGTCGATACTCACATCCATGGCTTCTACAACCACTCAACTACCGATAACGACCCCGAGGGCATCGATATCAGCTCGACCGAGCTCGCCCGTCGCGGTACCACCAGCTGGCTTCCCACGACGTTCACCGATGGCGTCGAGCAGATCAAGGATGCCTGCGCCGCCATCGCCCAGGCGGACGAGGGTCGCGGCCCCGACTTCTGCGGTGCTCGCATTCAGGGCATCTACCTGGAGGGCCCCTTCTTTACCATGAAGCACGTGGGCGCGCAGAACCCTGCATATCTGATCGATCCCTCCGAGGAGGTCTTCGATCAGTGGCAGGAGGCTGCGGGTGGTCGCATCGTTAAGAGTGCCATGGCGGCCGAGCGCGACGGTGCCGCTGCTTATGCGGCTGCTCTGAACGCCAAGGGTGTGGTGACCAGCATCGGTCACTCCGACGCCACCTACGATGAGTGCATTGCCGCCATCAACGCTGGTGCCAGCTGCTTTACGCATACCTATAACGGCCAGCGCGGGCTGCATCACCGTGAGCCCGGTGTCGTGGGTGCTGCCATGTCCACGCCCGAGACCTACGCCGAGATCATCTGTGACGGCAAGCACGTAAACCCTGCCGCCATTAAGGCGCTGCTGCAGGCAAAGGGCTGGCAGCACACGGTGCTCATCACCGACTGCCTGGGTTGCGGCGGCATGCCCGAGGGCAGCTACACCAGTGGTGGTATGGACGTCATCATGAAGGACAACCTGTGCTGGCTCGCCGACGGCAAGAGCATTGCCGGCTCGGTGCTCACGCTTGCCCAGGGCGTCAAGAACATCGTCGACTGGGGCATCGCCAGCGCCGATATCGCCATTCGCATGGCAACCGAGGTGCCGGCACGCTCCGCGCACATCGAGGATAAGTGCGGCAGCATCATGCCGGGTCGCGACGCCGACTTTGTCGTGTTCGACCACGAGCTCACCCTCGTCGAGACGTATGTTGGCGGCCAGAGCGTCGGCAACGCCTTTACCGAGTAGCGATAGAAAAAGACGGCGGGCCCGAATCTGCTCGGACCCGCCGTATGGGTTAAACGCTCAAAAGCACCTTCACAGTTACAGCTTGTTAGCGATCTTCTTTGCCGTGCGCTTGACGCCGGCCACCAGGCCTCCTGCAGGATGCTCCTTCTCGTATGCTAGACGCTTCTCGCGCTTGGCGTACTCTTCGACGATGATGTCGCCATACTCGTCTTCGATCTTGTCGAAGAAGTCGACGGCGCCCTTAATTTCCTCAGCGGTCGGGTGTCCCTTTTGGACACCGCCGGCGAGTTTGAACGGCCCCCACGTATCAAAGCCGGGGCAGCCGTAGATACCCATAAAGATGGCCTGCCTCATGCGGCAGATGCCATCGATATCCTTGCCGTACCACTTGTTTTTGCCACCGTAGGTCATAAGGCCAAACACCTTGTCCTGCGGCTGCAGCACGTTCGTGAGCACGCGTGCCATGTCCTTGTCGATCTCGGAGTAATAGATGCCCGTGGCGACACCGATCAGATGATATTCGTGCAGGTTGGGGTACTCGTTTTTACCGAGCGTCTTGACGTCGAGGGTATCGATCTCGGGGTGTGCCTCGACGATGGCGTCCACGAGCATTTTTGTATTGCCGTGATGGCGCGAGGCGTAGAGGATGATGGTTCGCATAAGAAGGCCTTTCAGCTGTAATTGCATCAATGTCTGTATGGTACCCCGTTGCATGGCTGGGATACCGGACACATCGATGAACGTGCGGGTTTGTCCTTTGGTCAGGGCCGAGACGGGTACTTGCGAGCAAAAAAGCAGTTGTTCGAAAGGATGGGCAATGGAATACGCTCTTTCCAACGATTCGATTTCTATTAAGGTTTCCACGGCTGGCGGTTCGTTTACCTCGATCGAGGCTGGAGGTCGCGAGTATCTGTGGCAGGGCGATCCCGCCGTGTGGTCCGGCCAGGCGCCGATCTGCTTTCCGATTTGCGGAGGCCTGCGCGATGGTAGCGCCATGACGTTTGCCGGGCATCATGTAAAGCTCGCTCGCCACGGCTTTGCGCGCAAGCAGGAGTGGAAGCTGCTGAGCCAAGGCGAGAACGAGCTGGCGATGTACCTGGCTTCGGAGGATAACGCCGCGCTGCTGAGCGATTATCCGTATCCGTTTAAGCTTGTCGCCCGTTATACGCTCGAGGATACCGCCGTGCGCGTCTCCTATGAGGTGACCAACGAGGGAACCGAGGACATGCCGTTCTTTATCGGTGGGCATCCCGGCTTTAGGTGTCCACTCGATGAGGGCGAGGCCTATACGGACTACGAACTGCGCTTTGAGAAAGACGAGGCTGCGGAGCTTTGCACCGCTGTCCCTTCGACTGGCTTGATTGACGTGGCCAGGCGCTCCAAGAACCCCATGGTGGGAAAGACGCTGCCTCTGTCGCATGAGCTCTTCGATTTAGCGGAGACCATCTTTGACGTGCTCGAGAGCCGTCAGGTCACGCTTTCCAAGAAGGGCGAGGACAAGGGCGTTCGCTTGAGCTTTGAGGGTTTCCCGTATCTCATCGTGTGGAGTAAGCCCGAGGGCGATTTTGTGGCGGTTGAGCCTTGGGGCGGTCTTTCGACCTGTTCCGATGAGGACGACGTGCTTGAGCATAAGCGCGGCTGCCTTATCGCCAAGCCCAAGGAGACCGTCGTTCGCTCGTTCACGATTGAGATTCTGTAATTCCGTTTTGTCGACTCGTATCGCGAGGCACAAGGAGCCTGCGAGATAAGGAGCTAAAAATGATCCTCACCGTTACGATGAACCCGTCTGTCGATACGCGCTATCAGCTCGATGAGCTCGTTATCGACGACGTCAACCGTGTGACGCCCGAAAAGACCGCCGGCGGCAAGGGCCTCAACGTGGCCCGTGTGCTGGGTCAGCTGGGCGACGACGTTGTGGCAACCGGTCTGCTCGGCGGTCACATGGGCGCCTACATGGCTGAGCTCATGGACGCCAACGGTATTAACAACGACTTTGTGCCCATCAAGGGCGAGACTCGTATTTGCCTCAACATCCTCCACGCCGGCAACCAGACCGAGCTGCTCGAGAGCGGCCCGACGATTGCCCCCGAGGAGCTCGATGCCTTTACCGCCAAGTTTACCGAGCTTGCGGGCAAGGCCGACGTCGTCACCATCTCGGGTTCGCTGCCCCGCGGCGTCGAGGCGGACTACTATGCCAAGATCACGGGCATTGCCGAGAACGCCGGCGCCAAGGTGCTGCTCGATACCTCGGGTGCTTCGCTCGAGGCCGCCCTTAAGTCCGAAGTTAAGCCCGAGCTGGTCAAGCCTAACCTGACCGAGATCAACGGCCTTTTGGGCACGAGCTTTACCACCGACGATGTTGATGAGCTCCGCTCCGCGCTCGCCTCTGATGCCCGCTTCTCCGATATCCCCTGGGTCGTCGTGTCCATGGGCGCTGCCGGTTCCGTGGGCTTCCATAACGGCCGTGCGTTCCGCGCCAAGACCCCCGATATCCCCGCCGTTAACGCTACGGGCTCTGGCGATTCGACCATTGCCGGCTTCGCACATGCGATTGCTGCTGGCGCGGATGACGAGACGGTACTGCGTACCGCCAACACCTGCGGCAAGCTCAATGCCATGGATCCCATGACCGGCCATCTGGTCATGGACCGTTGGGACGAGGTCTATAACGGCGTTGTCGTGACCGAGCTGTAAGAGCTTGGGCGTCGCCCCCGGCATCGCTTGCTTGTTTGTGGTTAGAGCTGATGCCAAGTGCGGTAGCATTATGCTGGGGCGCGACGCCGACTTTGTCGTGTTCAATCCCGACCTTAGCCTGGTCGAGACGTATGTGGGTGGCAACAGCGTCGGTAACGCGTTTGCCGAGTAGCCGCCAAAGAAACGATCCGAGAGGGGATTTAGATGATTTACGGTGCACTGGGCGATATCGAGGAATACCGCGGAATGCTCAAGGGCCTCGACGTGCTGATCGACTGGCTCGAGGAGAACGATCCGGCGGAGCTCGAGGTCGGCAGCCATCCGATTCTGGGCGACAAGGTCTTTGCGAACGTCATGGCTCCCACGACGCGTCCTGAGGCCGAGGCTCACTATGAGACGCATCAGCGCTATCACGACCTGCAGATTGACGTCGAGGGTCGCGAGGCCTTTAAGGTCGCCACGGGCAGCCTGACGCTGGTTCAGGAGTTTGACGAGAAGGACGACTACGATCTGGTCGATTCTGACGCCTCGATCGCCGGCGATCTTGCTGACGACAAGTTTGCGCTGTTTGTTGCCGGCGAGCCTCACATGCCCACGCTTGAGTTCCCGGGTGATGGCGCACAGCCGGTCAAGAAGATCTGCTTTAAGCTGCTTGCCGACGCCTACTGGGAGGAGTAGCGCGCTGCTCGGCTGAGCTGTTCGTCTATGGCGTGATTCCCCTAGGGAAATCACGCTAGGACCCCGCTAAGCGTGTTTCCCCTAGGGAAATCACGTTTGGCGGGGTTTCTGATTTTGAATAGGGGAGCTGTCGACGTGGCGATGCTTGGATTGGCGCGCGCACTCAAAATCGGCAACAAAAAAGCCGCCCGAAGGCGGCTAACTTGTGCAATGGAGCCAGCGACCGGGCTCGAACCGGTGACCCCCGCTTTACGAGAGCGGTGCTCTACCAACTGAGCTACGCTGGCGGCCATGTAGTGACGCAACTGAGGCGTCAACGGCTGTCTATGATACGGGACATCGCACATCCGCGCAAGGGTCCTGACGGCTTTTCTCACTTTAAATGCACTAATATTGGAGACGCGATGTCTTGCTCTTACGGGTCTCAAACAGAATGGGGCTGCCATGGCTCAACCCAAGATTCTTCTCACACGCATTGACGACCGTTTCATTTACGGACAAGACGTTGAGCAGTGGAACGAAGCCGTGGGTTCCAACCTTGTCCTAATCGTCAACGATGAGATCGCGGCGGATCCGCGCCAATGGGCACCCATGAGGGTGGCGACGCCAGAAGGCATTTGGACACGGTTTTTCTCGGTGCAAAGGACCATCGACATCATTCATACCGCAACGCCGCGTCAATGGATCCTGATTATGGTGGCCTCACCCGTCGATGCGCTCGCGCTGGTTAAGGGCGGTGTGCCCATTACCAAGATCAGCATAGGCCATTTGCAGGTAGGGGAGGGCAAGCACCCCATAACGCACGCAGTCGCCGTAGACGACGCAGATGTCGCCGCCTTCAAAGAGCTGCAAGAGCTCGGCATAGAGCTAGAAATCCGTTATCTCCCCGGCTCCGAACCCGATCCCATCGAGAACCTGCTCACGTGACCCCCTGGGGGCGGAGGAAAAACGGATCGTTTTTTCCCGTGGAGGAGCGGCGAGATGCCCTCGGCCAGGAATTGGGGCCATCTACTACTTTTGCTCGCTTATCTCGAACCACGATGAAAATCTCAATATTAAAACCGCAGGTAGCGAACGTGCGATTTTTGAAAATAGGGGCGTATGGTCAGGGGTGCGGGAGTAAAAGTAGTAGATGGGCGCAATCTGTAGCGCGCCGATTTCAGGCATGTTGGCGCATATGTCGGAGCTATGAAAAGAGTGTCCTTTTCGACTAGTCTTTTAGAACGTCAATGACTGCACCACAGCTTAAGCCGTTCGCAAAAACAGCTCCTAAGTCTGTTTGGTTAATTGAATTGCGTAAATATGGTTAATCAAAGAACCGAAATATGGTTAAATGAAAACTGTAAATCTGGTTAAACGCACTGGTAACAATGGTGATAATTATGCCAAAGAAGTACTACACTAGAATTATCGAAAATGAGCTCGACCAGATGCTAGGGATATTCGGTGCCGTTCTCATCGAAGGACCGAAATGGTGTGGAAAGACGACCACGGCCGGGACCCGTGCGGCGTCCAGGATCCTTCTCATGGACCCGTCGCGCAACTTCGAGAATCGCTTGCGTGCCGAGACGGACCCGGCGCTTGCCGTTGCAGGCGAGGTGCCGCGGCTGATCGATGAATGGCAGGAGGTTCCGAAACTTTGGGACGCGGCGCGGTTTGAGTGCGACAACCGCGGCGGCGAGCCTGGCCAGTTCATATTTACGGGGTCGGCGACGCCGCGAGACGATGAACGGCCGATGCACAGTGGCGCTGGAAGGTTCGCTAAATTGCGCATGGATACCATGACGCTTTTCGAACTTGGGAAATCTAGCGGCGCGGTTAAGCTGTCGGGCATTATTTCTGGCGAAAAGTTCAATGGCGCTTTCGGATCGTTGGATTCTGCCTCGATTGCCGAGTACGTTGTCCGTGGTGGATGGCCCGCGGCGGTCGGTCGCGATGCGCTGGCTGCGTCGGCGATGGCGAAACGTTACATCGGCATAGTCGCCGAAGAAGATTTGTCTCGTGTTGATGGCTCTCGACGCGATCCCGAAAAGGTCAAGGCTGTCATCGAATCGCTCGCGCGTAATGAATCCACTTTGGCGACACTCAAGACGCTCGTAGCTGATCTTGGTGGAGAGGTATCGAGACAGACGGCGGCATCGTATATATCTCTTCTCGCTCGGGTCAGCTTCGTTCGCGATATTCCCGCGTGGAATCCAGCAATGAGATCTCCGGTGCATTTAAGAGACTCAAAGAAGCATCACCTCGCCGACCCGTCGCTGGCGGCCGCCGCACTCGGGGCGACCCCGGAGACACTACTGCTAGATTTCAAGACGCTCGGACTGCTTTTTGAATCGCTGGTGCTTCATGATTTGTGGGTCTATGCGCGAGCAAACGGAATGGGCCTCTACCACTATCACGATTCTCGCGATCTAGAGGTCGATGCGGTCATTGCGGCTCCCGGCGGAACGTGGATCCCGGTCGAAGTTAAACTCAGCTCCGCTCAAATCGAAGAGGCGTCTGACAGCCTTGTTGCTGTCGAGAAGCGCATGGTTGCCGCCGGAAACAACCCGCCGGTTTCGAAAGTCGTGATCATCGGGTTTGGTTCGCAAGCCTATGTTACCGAGCGTGGCGTCCAAGTTGTTCCGCTGGATGTTCTCGCGCCGTAACGCGACGGTCGAAGCGGGACGGACGCCACCATTGCGCGCGAGGACACGGCATCATCGATGATGCTGCGGCCACATTCGGCAAAGAGTGTCCCCAACGACTAGTCGTTTAAGAACGTCCCCAATGACTAAAGAACGTTCCCAATGACTAGGTAGCAAAACGCCCGTCGGCGGTGGTGCCGACGGGCGCTGGCGTGCGATATGTAGCGTCGTGGGCTTAGTGCCTCATAAAGTGGTACTCGATCACGTTGCTGTAGGGATGGCCCGGGCCCACGATGCCCTGGGGAAACAGCGGATGGTGTGGCGTGTCGGGGTACATCTCGGCCTCGAGGGCAAAGCCGGCGCCCCAACCATAGTTGGCGTCGTCCTTGGCGTGCTCGTCGCCCAGCCAGTTGCCGGTGTAGAGCTGCACGCCCGGGGCGGTGGTGTAGTAGTCCAGCTCGCGGCCGGTCCACATCTCCTCGACGTGCATCGCGCGGCGCAGGTTGCGGCCGTACTGATAGCCATCGATGCACAGACAGTGATCGTAGCCACGGGCCTGCTTAATCTGCGGGTCGTCGGCCTCCATGCCGGGAGCGACGGGGCGCAGCTCGCGAAAGTCAAACGGTGTTCCCTCGACCGGAGCAATCTCGCCGGTGGGGATGTTCTGCTCGTTAATGGGCAGGTAATGGGCAGCGTTGGCGACAAAGAAATGTTCGCAGTCCATGCCGGCGTTATGGCCGGCAAGGTTAAAGTACGTGTGGTTGGTCATGGACACGTAGGTGGCACGGTCGCTTTCGCAGCCGTACTCGATGCGGAAGCGACCCGTCGGCGTCACGGTAAACACGGCCGTAAAGGTACGGTTGCCGGGCAGGCCCAGCTCGCCATCCTCAAGCGAGGTGGTCATGCGCACGGCGTTGTGGACCTCGTCGAGTTCAACATCCCACACGCGCTTGTGCAGACCATGCTCAAGATCGCTGTGCAGGTTGTTGGCGCCTTCGTTGGCGGGCATATGCCAGTCCGTGCCGGCGATGGTGATCGTGGCACCCGCGGTGCGGTTGGCCACGGGGCCGATGGTCGCGCCAAAGCAGGCGGGGTTGTCAAAGTAATCCTCGAGCTTATCGAAGCCCAACACCACATCGCGCACGTTGCCGGGAATATCGGGCACATCGATACCCAGCACGGTGGCGCCATAGTCCATAATGCGAACGCAGATCTCGGGCCCGTTGAGGGTGTAACGATGAACGGGGGTACCGCACGGCGCGGTGCCGAAAAGCTCGGAAGTGATCATTTAGTTCCTAACATCGAGGTATTCCGGACAAACTGTAGCGCGAACAGGCGAGATTATCACTACACCCCACTAAAGCAGGGGGTATTTTTCTCAAAAAAGTGATGATTTGGGCTGTGTGGGCGCTCATTTTTGGCGCGCGCGATTCTGATACAATTTGTTCGTTACTGTTTGAATGATATGCGCGCAAAGAACGGCGAGGATTCATCGTGATTAAGGCAGAGCGACAGGATAAAGTTCGTCAGCTGCTCGAGGAGCAGGGCACGGTCTCGGTCAAGGAGATTTCGGATGCGCTGGGCGTTTCGGACATGACGATTCGCCGCGACCTCGAAGAACTTGCGAGTCTGGGTGAGATCGAGCGCGTGCACGGCGGCGCCCGCAGTGCGCAGGGTCGTCCCCACGCTATGTTGCGCCATGAGTATTCGCACAGCGAAAAGCGCACCAAGCATGCCGAGGAAAAACTGCAGATCGCACGCCGTGCTGTGGAGCTTATCGAGGAGGGCTCTACTATCTTTTTGGGCACGGGTACCACGGTTGAGCAGATGGCCTCGTTGCTGCCGGCGTTTCGCCTGCGCATCGTGACCAATTCGCTTTCGGTGTTTAACCTGCTCGAGGCGCGCGAGGACTGCGACCTGTGCCTCGTGGGCGGCATGTACCGTCGCCGCACTGCCGCTTTTGTGGGGCCAACGGCCGAGGACACCCTGCGTGCGCTGGGCATCGATGCGGCGTTTATCGGCGCCAACGGCATTCTGGATGGCGACGTGTCTACGTCCAACATGGACGAGGGCCGTATCCAGCAACTCGCTTTTAGCAAGGCAGACTCGCGCTATCTGATCGCCGACTCCAGCAAGATCGGCAAGCGCGACTTCTATACCTTCTGCCGCTTGGACAATTTGGACGCCGTGGTGTGCGAGCCGGGTATTACCGCCGAGGACCGCGCCGCCATCGAGGAACACACGCAGGTCATTTGCTAGCTAACGCTGCAGACGATACTTCTGTCCTCTGCCGGCGCGGGGATTATCGCTTCAATATGACGTGCAGAATGACACATATAAGTAAAAACACCATTTGTGCGTTAAATTTGATGACACGCAAATGCGCTCGGGCCAAGTACTCAGCTTGTGGGCTAGACCAGGCGGGCGTAGTCCTGTGACTGATGAAAGATGTGGGCGATATAGATTGTTTCGTGCTCAAACTTGTATAGACACACGTAGTTGTTGACGGGAAACGATCGGTAATTACGTGCCGCCAGCTCTTGCATGTGCGAGAGGGGACGTAAAAGCGGCTGCTCGCGAAGCAGGTCAAGCTGATATTCAAACTCAGCGACAAAATTGCCTGCTGCACGCGGATTCTTGAGGATTTGAGCGAGGTATCCGACAATACTCTCGTACTCATATCGCGCGCTTTTGAGGATTACGACGTTATAGGTCATATTTGTCTCGTATCGAAGCCGCGAAGGATTCGTAGTCGCTGTAGTCGCCTTGCGATATTTCGTCTTCTGCCAACATCATGCGAGACAGCAGTTTTGCCTTGGCGATTTCTTCTTGCATGAGGCGATACTGGTCGCTGCTGATGCAGTGCATGGCCTCGTAGCCGTTCTTAGTTACGGTGACGTCGCGCTCAGACTCAACAAGCGTGGTGAATGCAGCAGTGTCCTTCATATCTCGGACGGGCACACAAGCTGACATGGGTACCTCCTTTGCGTTGGGACACAATTGTACCACGGTATATTAAAACGTCGGCGTCGTCGAATTATCTCAATCTGTAACAGTTGGGAGTAGAAAACCGGGTTAGATGTTACAGACCGAGATATTCTGCTTCGGGCCGCTCTTTTGTCTTGATCTGTAACAGGTAGGGCCGAAAATCCCTGCTAGATGTTACAGATCGAGATTTTTGGCCCGGCCTATTCCGTTTGTCTTGATTTGTAACAGGCGGGACCCAAAAACTTGACTAGATGTTACAGATCGAGACAAGCGGCCTGCTCGGGCCCGCCAAAAACAAAAAGGCCGCATGCGAACCCGTGAAGGGATTCACATGCAGCCGACAGGGGGTACGCGGCGGAAACTAGGCCATGAGCAGGCCGGTCTCCGCGACGTTCTTGTACCAGTACGCGCTCGCCTTGGGATAGCGCTTCTGGGTCTCAAAGTCGATGTAGAACAGGCCGTAGCGCTTGTTATAGCCGTTGGTCCAGGAGAACTGGTCCTGCAGCGACCACACAAAGTAACCGTCGACGTTTACGCCGCCGTCGATTGCCTTGAGGATCCACGCGAGATGCTGGCGCATATAGTCGATGCGAGGGGCATCGTCGATAAAGCCGTCCTCAAAGTCGTCCTTATAGCCCATGCCGTTCTCGGTGATGTAGATCTTCTTGTAGTTGGGGTAATCGTTCTTAATGCGCAGCAGCAGGTCGTAGAGGCCCTCGGGATAGATGATCCAGTCCCAATCGGTGGTGGGTACGCCTTCGCGCACGCATGACTCGCCCACGCCCTTGAGGAACCAGCGCGAGGAGCCCTTGTCGCCGGTGCCATTGTGGTTGATGTCGTTTTCGCCCTCGGCGGCACGCAGGAACTGGCACTTGTAGGTGTTGACACCCAGGCAATCGTTGTAGGGGAGCGCGGCGGTCAGCGCGGCGATGTCCTCGTCGCGGACGTCGAGCTCGCCGCCGGCGATATGGGCCAGCTTGGTCGCAGCCTCCATGGTGTCGGCTGCATAGTGGCCGCGGAAGGTGGCGTCGAGTACCCAGCGGTTGTTGATGACGTCGGCCATGCGGGCTGCCTCGCAGTCGGCGGCGTTGTTGGGGTCGAGGGGATACTTGGGCTCCAGGTTCTGGACAATGCCGATCTCGCCCTCAAAGCCGCCCTCATGGAAGGCGACGACAGCCTTGGCGTGGGCCACCATCATGTTGTGCATGAGCTGGAAGGCCTTGTCCAGGCGATACTTCTCGCCGTGCGGCCAGTTGCCGACGATAAAGCTGCCCTCGGCGGTCGCGGGAATCTCGTTAAAGGTAAACCAGTGCTTGACCTCGGTGAACTCGGCAAAGCAGAACTTGGCGTACTCGACAAAGGCATCGATGGTCGTGCGCGTCAAGAAGCCCTCGCCGCCGTCCTGGTAGAAGGCCTCGGGCGTATCGAAGTGGTCGAGCGTGACATAGGGGATAACGCCGGCTTTGTTGCAGGTGGCAAAAAGCTCGTGATAGAAGGCGACGCCCTCGGGGTTAATCTCACCGGTGCCGTTGGGGAAGATGCGGCTCCAAGCAATGGAGACGCGAATGCCGTTGATGCCGAAGCGCTGGCACAAGTCGATATCGACCGGATACTTGTTGTAGAAATCGCTTGCGGGGTCGGGGGAGAAGCGACCCTGAGCAGCCAGGAAATCGTCCCAGGGCACTTTGCCCTTGCCGTGCGTACGGGTCTCGCCCTCAACCTGGTAAGCGGCGGTGGCGCCGCCAAACACAAAGCCGTCGGGGAACTGCATGGG
Organism: Coriobacteriaceae bacterium; assembly: GCA_902363125.1. Classification (GTDB taxonomy): domain Bacteria; phylum Actinomycetota; class Coriobacteriia; order Coriobacteriales; family Coriobacteriaceae; genus Collinsella. The sequence goes on along the minus strand of CABIZD010000005.1, from coordinate 151,302 downwards.
GTTGGTCATGAGTCATCCTTTCTGTGGGATACGAATAGGGAGAGGTGCCCGAACTGGGGATCCGGGCACCTACAGAGGGAGGAACTAGTCGAGGTTCTCGCGGAGCCACTTGATGGCGCCAGCGGGGTCGCGAGTAAGGTCGATATATTCCTTACCGCGGGGAGCGAGCAGCTTAATGCCCAGGCGATCGGTGTCGGCCTTCATGTCGTTGTAGTAGCTACGAACCTGCGGGGCAAGCACGATGACGTCGTACTGATCCATGATGGCAGTGTGCTGGCCATAGGCACCTGCGGAGGAAGCGATATTCTCTCCGGTCTGTGCGGCACCTTCCTTGATGGCGTTGGCGAGCATGGCAGAGGTGCCGGCGCCGGCGCACAGGACGAGGACCTTCAGGCCATCGACATCCTTCTTGGCGGATGCATCGGCAGCGGGCTCGGGCTGATCGGCGACGGGCTTGCTGTCGGCGGCGGCAACGGTCGTCTCGACGGAAGCGGTAGCCTGCTCGACAGCGGGCGCAGAGGGCTTGGCGGCGATGGCAGCGGCACCATCGGACTCGAGACCCAGCTCGGCGGCGCGCTCGGCCTCCTGGTCGCAGAGCAGCTTATCGTATGCCTTCAAGAACGGCAGGTAGATGATGGCGTCCAGCAAGATGATGATCGCGACAAATACCAGGGCGATAAGCTGGAAGTTCGTGGTGATGAAAATGCCGATGGGGGCGGGGGTGGCCCAAGGCACCACGAAGGAGAAGCCGTTCATGCCCACGTTATCGATAAAGAACTTGGCAACACTCACGTTGACGCAGCCGGCGGCGACAAAGGGGATGAGCATGTAGGGGTTAAGGATCATCGGCGCGCCAAAGAGCAGCGGCTCGTTGACAGCAAAGGCAACAGGAACAATCGAGGCCTTACCGACGGCTTTGAGCTGCTTGGACTTCATAAAGAGAATCAGCAGAAGCGGCACGATGAAGGTGGCGCCGGTGCCGCCGAACTCACCTACGAGCGACATGTTAAAGGTGAGGGAGTGGGCGGGGTGGCCACCGGCCAGCAGAACCTGCAGGTTCTCGGCCTGGTTGGCAAGACGGATGGGGTCGATGCCCGGCTGGACGATCGAGGGGCCGTGGACGCCGATGAACCAGAAGAACGCGGTGGCTGCCTGGATAAGGATAAGGCCAGGATAGGTTTCTGCAGCGGTAAAGAGCGGGGAGAGCAGTTTGATAAGCAGCTCGGAGAACGGAACGCCCATGAGGTTGCGCACGACGACATCGATGATGCCGCAGATGATGACGGCGCCGCCAAAGGGGATGATGTCGCGGAAGTTCTGAGCGATGGCGCCCGGGACCTCCTTGGGCAGCTTAATGGTCAGATCGCGCGAGACGCAGAACTTATAGACCCACACGGTAATGAACGCGGCGATATAGGCCGAGAACAGACCGCGCGTACCCATGCTGGTGCAGTCGAAGACCGAAAGCTCGGAGCCGTTGAACTTGGTGGTGAACTGCGTAACGGCGAGCAGCAGCATGCTGCACTGGGCGGCCACCATGGTGGAGCCGTCGTTGAGCACCTTGCCGGCGGGCATGCGACGGTTCATGGATGCCGTGAAGTTCTTGGCAGTGGTGCCGGCAACCATAATGCCCATGACGCCCATGGTGAAGTTGTACAGCTTATTGCACCAGTCGATGAGCGGCTGGGGCAGCGAGATGCCAACTACGCCAGGAAGGGTGGCGATCAACAGAAAGATCGAAGAGGTGAGGACGATGGGCATGCACCCAAGGAATCCGTCCTTAATGGCCTGGAGGTAGATGTTCCTCGAGATCTTCTCAAAGAACGGCTGATGCTTTTCGAGCATCTTTACGATGGCGTCCATAGAGCTCCTTTGCTGCTCGATGCGCGATGCATGTGGATGGAACTGGTCGTCGATGGATGGTCAGGACTGCCCGGAAACCTTCCTGCTTAAGGAAGGCATTGCGAAATGACAACGTTGTCATTTCGTTAATGACAACGTAAGACATTTTTGGAAGAGCAACAAGGATTTACAGGTGAACGGTCGATATTGTCCGATAAACGGCTGATTTGTCAGTCGGGCAGGTAGTGTATGCTAGAACGCAAAAAACAAGCGATTCAAAACCGACTGGAGAAGTAGTGGCAACGATGGACAAGAAAAATGTCTCAATGAACGATGTGGCAGTTGCCGCGGGCGTTTCTCTCAAGACGGTGTCGCGCGTGATCAACGAGCCCGATAACGTACGAGAGTCGACGCGCGAGAGGGTCCATGCGGCCATGGAGGAGCTTGGGTTCCGGGCGAACTTTGCCGCGCGTTCACTCAAGTTGGGCCGTTACGGGTGCATCGGCGTGGTGATGTTCCACTTGTCGGGCGGCGCCGTGGACATGATTGACGGTATCGCCGATGCCGCCGAAGAGCGGGGCTTTGCGCTCACGATGATTAAGAAGCGCGCAGGGGAGAAGATGACCCTTGCCGAAGCGGCGCGTAGGATGTCGCAGCTTCCCGTCGACGGCATGATTTTCAACCTGCGTCAGATGGTCGATGACTTTGATACCTTTGAGGCGCCGAAAGACCTCAAGACGGTGATTATCACACCGATGGAACATCCTGCCTGCTCCACCGTCAGTGACGACCAAGAGGGCGGCGCGCGTATGGCGTGCGAGTACTTCTTAAATCGCGGGCACAAGAACGTGTACTTCGTCTCTGGTAAGAAAGAGTCGCTGTCGAGCCAGTGCCGCATGAAAGGTTGGCGTGCGGCACTCGCGGCGCGTGGCATTGAGCCGCCCGAGCCTCTGCAAGGCGATTGGAATGCGGATAGTGGCTATGCCGCGGGCCTTGTGCTTGCCGATAAACCCGATTGCACGGCGGTTCTCGCTGCTAACGACTGCATGGCAAACGGCGTGATGATGGCTCTACGTGACAAAGGGCTCAGTGTGCCCGACGACGTGTCCGTGATCGGCTTCGATGACGAGCTCTACAAGACGATTCCCAACTCGATTCTGACGTCGGTGAAGTTTCGCCACCGCGAGCTGGGCATCCGTGCGCTTAACGAGGTCGTCGCAGGTCTGGAAGCCCCGAGTTCCAGAAGTCGCACGCTCGTCTCGGGCGTGTTGGTCGAGCGTTCCAGCGTAAAGGACCTGCGGGCGTAGACGTGCTCGGCTCATTCATCTTAATCTGTAACAGTTAGGACCGAAAATCCCTGCTAGATGTTACAGATTAAGATTTTTGGCCCGGCTTATTCCGTTTGTCTCGATCTGTAACATCTAAGCGGTCAAAAGTGGTCTACATGTTGCAGATCGAGATGAACGGTAGGACGGGTGCGGTCTAAACAAAATGGCCCGCGCACCACACATCGATGCACGGGCCATTTTTGTCTGCGAGCGGCAGGTGGCGTCAGCGTCTTATGCCTCGAGGTTTTCCTCGATCCAGGCGACGGCACCCTTGGGATCCTTAGTGAGGTCGATGTACTGTTTGCCCTTGGGCGACAGCAGCGTGATGCCCAGGCGGTCGGTGTCGGCCTTCATCTCGTTGTAATAGGTGCGAACCTGCGGAGCCAGGACGATGACGTTGTACTGGTCCATGATGGCGTAGTGGCTGCCGTAGGCACCAGCGTTGGCGGTAATGTCGATGCCCAGCTCGTCGGCGCCTTCCTTAAGCGCGTTGGCGAGCAGTGCAGAGGTGCCGGCGCCAGCGCACAGAACCAGAACCCTCAGATCCTTGCCCTTAAGGGCGGACGGAGCTGCGGAGGCCTCGGTGGCAGAAGCGGTCTCGACAACGGGAGCCTCAACGGCGGGGGTGGCAGCGGTCTTGACGGCCTTGGTCTCCTCGGCCTCTTCTTCGGCCAGGGTCTCGGCCTCCTGCTTGCACAGGACGTTGTCGTAGGCCTTGCAGAACGGGTAGTAGATCAAGAAGTCAACGACCAGCAGGACGACAACCAGGACCAGAGAGATCGGCTGGAAGTTGGTGTCGATGAAGGTGCCGATCGGTCCGGGGAGTGCCCACGGCATGGCATAGATAAAGCCGTTCATGCCCAAAAAGTCGATGAAGAACTTACCAATGAGGACGTTGGCCACGGGGGCAAACAGGAACGGGATCAGGAAGTACGGGTTGAGGATGATGGGCGCGGCGAACAGCAGCGGCTCGTTGACGGCGAACATCACGGGTACGACAGAGGCTTTGCCGACGGCCTTGAGCTGCTTGGAGCGCATAAAGAGCAGGAAGATAATCGGGACAATGAACGTGGCACCGGTGCCGCCGAGTTCGCCGATGTAGTTACCGAAGTTCTCAGTCAGGGCGAGGGCGGGGTGACCGCCGGCCTGCAGCGTGGCGAGGTTGGTGGTGATGTTGCCAAACAGCGCGGCGTTGAGGGCAGGCTTAACGACCGAGGGGCCGTGGATGCCCATGAACCAGAACAGCGGGATCATGAACCAGATGAGGGCGAGGCCGGCGTAGGAATCGGCAGCAGCGAACAGCGGGCTCACCAGCGTGGAGATGACGTTGGCAAACGGGACGGCCAAGCAGGTGCGGCAGATAACGTCGATGACGGCGACAAACAGGATGGAGAAGCTGAAGGCGAAGATGTCGCGGAAGTTCTGGGCGATGGCGCCGGGGACTTCTTTGGGCAGCTTGATGGTGATGTCTCGCTTAATGCAGAAGGCATAGATGTTGACCGTGGCAAATGCGGCGACAAAGGAGCTCAGCAGGCCCTTGGTGCCCATGTTGTCGGTAAAGAACACCGAGACATCGGCGCCGTCGATCTTGGCACTCGTCTGGGTAACGGCCAAGATGAGCATAGCGCACATGGCGGCGACCATGGTGCTCGTGGCGTTGATGGCCTTGCCGGCAGGCATGCGACGGTTCTTGGAGCCGGTCAGCGCGCTTGCGGTGGTGCCGGCGACCATGATGCCCACGACGCCCATCGTGAAGTTGTAAACCTTGTTGCAGAAGTTCACGACGTCGACGTTCCACCAGTCGGGCAGCGTAAAGCCGCCGACCGTGGCGACAACGCCCGGCAGGGTCGAAATAAGCAGGAAGACAGAAGAAGACAGGATGATGGGCATTGCTGCCAAAAAGCCGTCTTTAATGGCCTGAAGGTAGATGTTCTTAGAGACCTTGTCGAAGTACGGCTGACCTTTCTCCAAGAACTTAACGATCGATTCCATAGTTCACGCTCCTCTTTGCATGAAATCTTAATGGCATGGACGTTGAAAACCTATATGGTCTCCCGCTTGCTAAAAGCCCGGGTGCAGGCGGGGTCGGTCCCAGGGGGAGAGAGGGGAGCGGCTGGGTTTGTATCGCATAGGGCCGCTCCCTTCTCGGGGGAAAGCGAGGCGATGCGCTACTGCGCGTCCGCCATAGTGTCGGCGAGCTCCTTGTACCAGAGTGCCGACTGCTTGATGTAGCGTTTTTGCGTGTCGAAGTCGATGTAGAACAGGCCGTAGCGCTTGTTATAGCCATTGGCCCACGAGAACTGGTCCTGCAGGCTCCAGATAAAGTAGCCCTGGACGTCGACGCCCTCGGCGCGCGCCTGGAGCACCTTCTCCATGTGCTGGTCGACAAAGTCGATGCGCTCGGGATCGGCGACGATGCCGTTTGCGTCGGGCTCGGGGTCCTTGTGGCCCAGACCGTTTTCGGTGATATAGATGACGGGGAGGTTGGGATAGGTGGCGCTGATGTGCTTGAGCGTGTCGTAGAGGCCTTGCGGGTAGATGAGCCAATCCCAGTCGGTGGTGGGGATACCCGGCATATCGACCTGCTGCCCGACGCCCTTAAACTTAAAGCACGAGGTGCCCTTGTCGCCGGTGCCGTTAAAGCTGTTGGTGGACTCGCCATCGTAGGCGGCGATAAACGCCGACTGATAGTAGTTGAGGCCGAACATATCGTTGCGGGGCGCCGCCTTGGCGAGCTCCTCCATGTCGCTGTCCTCAACCGTAAGTGTGGCGTTGTTGGCGCGCAGAATCTCGTTGATGAGTGAGAGGGTGCGCGCGGAGTAGTGGCCCAGGAAGGCGCCGTCCATGATGAAGTCGGTGTAGAAGGCGTTGTACAGGTCGGCGGCGTGCTGGTCGGCGGGCGAGTCGGTGGCAGGATATGCCGGCGTCAGGACGTTGACCATGCCAATGCGGCCGCCCAGGTGCTCGGTCTCGTCAAGATCCTTATACAGGTTGACGGCGCGGGCGTGGGCAACGAGCTCGTTGTGCTGGCTCTGGATGCCGCTCGTCACATCAAAGTGATGGTTGGGCGGGAAGTTGCCTTGGATGTATTGGGAGTGCGAGAGGCTGATGAGCTCGTTGATGGTGAACCAATTCTTGACCTCGCGGAACTCGCGGAAGCAGAACTCGGCATAGCGCACATAGGCGTCGACGGTCTTGCGGTTGAGCCAGTCGCCCTGGTTGAACAGGGCGGCGGGGGAGTCAAAGTGATGCAGGGACACATAGGGCTCGACGCCATACTTTTTGCAGCAGGCGAACAACTCGTGGTAGTGCTTAACGCCCTCGGCGAGGGGCTCGGCATCGTCGCCGTTGGGGAAGATGCGGGTCCAGGCGATGGACACACGGATGGCGTTGAGTCCATGCTCGGCAGAAAGGCGGATATCCTCCTCGTAACGGTTGTAGAAATCACTGGCCGGGTCGGGCAAAAAGCGACCCTGGGCGACAAGGTAATCGTCCCACATGGTCTTACCCTTGCCTGCCGCCTTCGTGGAACCTTCCGTTTGGTACGCGGCGGTTGCGGCGCCCCAAACAAAGCCCTTCGGCAGCTGCTGTACGCGGTTTAGCAAAGACATATGCATACACCCTCTCGTCTCGCTGTTCGATATTGTGCGTTTGCGCTCAGGAAGCTCCCTGGTTAGCGTTCAGCGGTGAAAAAGCCCGATAAACGCTAACCTAAAATGATTAGAACCAAAATGAGCACGTGAACATTTGACAATGAGCACGTTAACATCCGATTGGGATGTATAGAAACAAAACAACTTCAAACAGCCGCGAACGGTTATATTTGTTCGGTAAGCGGTTTTGATTGACAGAAGTTTTCATGTTGTGGTATATGGCTCGGGTATCATGAGCACGTTATCAATGTATGTATGATGCGCCATGGGCGCGGGGAATAGTTGGGAAGCAGGTTAGCGTGGAAGGCATGGCTCAGCAGACAAGGAATGGTCGTTCGGCGAGCGCGGCAGAGGTTGCGGCGCTCGCTGGCGTGAGCCGCCAGACTGTGTCTCGCGTGGTCAACGGTATGCCCAACGTGACGGAAAAGACGCGCAAGCGTGTGCTGGCCGCCATGGAAGAGCTGGGCTTTCGTCCCAATTTTGCTGGAACGGCGTTGCGCGGCGGGTCGTATCGTTCTATTGGCCTGTGCATGTACAACATCACGCGTGTCGGTAACCTGGCGACGCTCGAGGGTATCATGCAAGCGGCGCGCGAACACGATTTTGCCGTCACTATGATCGAGATGGGCGGCGACAAGCCCTATGCACTTGCCGATGCCTCGCGCCGCATGGTCGAGCGACCCGTCGACGGCATGATTCTCAACATGAACCGCATGGCTCCCGATTTTGAGGAGTTTGTTCCCCAGCCGGGAGTGCGAACGGTCATCCTGTCCATGTATGCGCATCCGCGCTGCACGACGATCGACTCCGACCAGTATGGTTCGTGCGAGCTGTTGACCAATTATCTGCTGGAACATGGTCACTCGAATATGCGGTTTGTGGCGGGTCCGGAAAACTCGATTTCCTCGCGTTTTCGTGAGGCCGGTTGGCGCGATACGCTGGGTCGTGCTCATATCGATGCCGCTCCGATGCTGCGTGGCGATTGGAGTGCGGACAGTGGGTACGCCATGGGCGAGCGGATTGCGGCCGAGGCGCTTGTCGGCGGGTCGCAGGCGCCGACTGCCGTGCTTGCGGCAAATGACCAGATGGCGCTGGGCGTTATCGCCGCGCTCGAGAACGCGGGCCTGTCCGTGCCCGACGACGTGAGCGTGGTTGGTATCGACGACGCACTCGAGGGACTTGTTCCTCACAATCGGCTGACGACGCTGCGATTTGATTTGCGCGGTGTCGGTAAGCTTGCGTTTGAGGCGGCGATTGGGGAGAACTCGTCTATCGAGGCGATTCATGTGCCGAGTACGCTGGTCGAACGCTCGACTGTTAGGGACATACGGGGTTAGGTCCTACTCCGTTTGTCTCGATTTGTAACAGGTTGACGGTCAAAAGCGGGCTACGTGTTACAGATTTAGATTCTTCGGAAAGAGCAATCCTGTTCGTCTCAATCTGTAACGGCTAGGGCCGAAAATCTCAGCTAGATGTTACAGATCGAGACAAACGGCTCCTGACCAGCCCAAAAACAAAAAGACCGGGGGCGGCGCGCCGTGTGACGTGCCGCCCCCGGCTGAGAAATGGGAACAGGTTGTGTGAGCGGGCAACCCCGCCAGCCACTAGTCCAGACGACGGGTCTGCGCTACGTGCTTGTACCAGTAGGCGCTTGCCTTGGGCGTGCGCTTCTGGGTTTCAAAGTCTACGTAGAAGAAGCCATAGCGCTTGTTGTAGCCGTTGGTCCAAGAGAACTGATCCTGCAGGCTCCACAGGAAGTAGCCGCCCACGTTGACGCCCACCTCCATGGCCTTGAGCAGCCAGCGCAGGTGCTGCTCGATGTAGTCGATGCGCGGCTGGTCATCCACAAAACCGTCCTTGTAGGGGTCCTTGTAGCCCATGCCGTTCTCGGTGATGAAGATCTGCTTGTAGTTGGGGTAGCGCTGCTTAATGTAGACGAGCAGATCGAACAGACCCTCGGGATAGATGATCCAGTCCCAGTCGGTGGTGGGGATGCCGGGCTTGTTCACATGCTCGCCAATGCCCTTGACGCGCCAGCGGCCGGTGCCCTTCTCGCCCGTGCCGTTGTGGTGCAGGTCGTTCTCGCCGTCGTAAGCCTTGAGGAAGCGGCACTGGTAGTTGTTGACACCCAGGTAGTCGTTGTAGAGCGCGGCCTCGCGCATAATCTCGAGGTCCTCGTCCAGGATCTCGATGGTGCCGCCCGAGATGGCCGCCAGGCGGTTGGCGCACTCGAGGGTGTCGGGCGCGTAGTCGCCGCGGAAGGTGGCGTCGAGCAAGAACTGGTTCTGCAGCACGTGCTCGTTGTTGGCGGCCTTGATGTCGGCGGGGTCGTTCTCGTTAAGCGGGTACTTAAACTCCAGCGACTGAATGACGCCGATCTTGCCCTTAAAACCACCGTTGTGGAAGGCCAGTACTGCCTTGGCGTGGGCGAGCATCATGTTGTGCTCGCACTGAAAGGCCTCGGCCAGATGCGCCTTGACGCCACCGGGGAAGGTGCCCTCGATGTAGGTGTTGGAGGCGTCGGCCCAGATCTCGTTAAAGGTGAACCAATAGGTCACCTGGTCGGCGTACTCCTTAAAGCAGAAGGTGGCAAAGTTCACAAAGGCGTCGATGGTCTCGCGGTTGAGGAAGTCGCCCTTCTCAAAGAGGGGCAGCGGCGTGTCAAAGTGATGCAGCGTGACAAACGGCTCAACGTGGTGCTTGTGGCACTCGGCGAAAAGGTCGTGGTAGAACTGGACACCCTCGGGGTTGATTTCGCCGGTTCCGTTGGGGAAGATGCGGCTCCAGGCAATGGAGAGGCGGATACCGTTGATGCCGAACTCTTCGCACAGCTCCAGGTCGACGGGGTACTGGTTGTAGAAGTCCGAAGCGGGATCGGGGGAAAAGCGCCCCTGGGCCTCCAGGAAGTCGTCCCAGGCAACCTTGCCCTTACCATGAGTGCGGGTCTCGCCCTCTACCTGGTAGGCAGCGGTGGCGCCGCCAAAGACAAAGTCCTCGGGAAACTGCGCGGGCGGGTTGGTGACGCTAGCAGGGTTAACGGACATGATGATCCAATCGTCTAAATCGAAGGGCCAGCCGGTCTTGGATGGTCGGCTGGCCCTGAGCGTTACTTACTTCGAGAGTTGCTCGCCTACGAAGGCGAGAGACTTATCGCCGTTCTGGGAGAGCTCGATGTACTGCTTACCGCGGCAGGCGACGCACTTGTTGCCCACACGCTCGCAGTCTTTCTGCAGGTCGGCCAGGTAGCTGGCGGCCTGCGGGGCCAGGACGACCAGGTCAAAGTCGGGGAGCATGTCGACGTGGTTGCCATAGGCCTCGGCAGCGGTCTCCAGATTGATGCCGCGCTCCTTGGCAGCCTTGGCCAGCGCGTTGGCGAGCAGGCCCGAGGTTCCGCCACCCTGGCAGAGCACGAGCACGCGCTTGCCGTTGAGGTCGCTGGCGGTCGTTGCCTCGGCAGCGGGTGCTGTGGAAGCGGTGGGGGCGTCGGCCTTCACGGCCTCGGCTGCGGCACCGGCGGCAACGCTCTTGGCATCGGCCTTGCCCTGGAAGGCGTCGTTGAGCTTGGCGGCCTTCTCGGCGTTCTTGGCGGCGAGCTCCTCCTGGGAGATCTCGGCCTCCTCGGCGCACTTCTGGGCGTCATAGGCACGGAAGAACGGATAGTACAGGACAAAGTCGACGACCAAGATGAGGGCGAGCATCACAAAGGCGAGCGGCTGGAAGCCCAAGCCCATGATGGTGCCGATGGGGCCGGGAACGGTCCAAGGCAGGGTGTACATAAAGCCGTTCATGCCCAAGAAGTCGATAAAGATCTTGAGGATCCAGATGTTGGCGATCGGAGCAAAGACAAACGGGACAAAGAAGACGGGGTTGAGCACGATGGGTGCGGCGAACAGCAGCGGCTCGTTGACGGCAAAGCACACGGGGACGATGGCTGCCTTACCGACGGCGCGCATCTCTTGGGATTTGGCCAGGAAGCAGAACATAAAGACCAGGACGAGCGTGGCGCCGGTGCCGCCCATGCAGACGACGAAGTACTGGGCACCCTGGGTCAGGACAGCGGAAGCGTGCTGACCAGCCTGGAACGCAGCCAGGTTGTCGGTCATGTTGGCAACGAGGGCGGCGGCGATGGCGGGCTCGACGATCGAGGGGCCGTGGACGCCCACGAACCAGAAGAGGCTCATGGCGCCGTAGATCACAGCGAGGCCGATGTAGCCGTCGGCAGCGGTGAACAGGGGCTGGAACACTTGGATGACGCCCTGGGCAAAGCAGAAGCCAAAGGCAGCGCGGAAGACGATGTCAAAGACCCAAAAGACGGTGATGCAGACGGAGAAAGGGATGATGTCCTTAAAGGTCTGCGAGATGTTGGGCGGAACCTGCTCGGGCATCTTGACGGTGATGTTGCGCTTAATGAAGAACTTGTAGATGATGCCGGTCACAAACGCAGCAATAAAGGCGGTCAACAGGCCTTTGGAACCAAGGTAGGTGGTGTTGAAGCCGCTGGCAGCGTCCGTGGCGATGGTGTCGCTCGAAAGGAGCAAGAAGCCGATGATGGCCGCGCACATGCACGAGATAAAGTTGATCTGGTTGTTCTTGGGCAGGTCGCGGTTCTGGGCGTCGGCGAAGTGCTTGGCCGTGGTGGCGGCACAGGCGATGGCCAGGATGCCCATGGAGTAGTTGTAGCACTTCCACAGGGCGTTGTTGATGTCATCGGGCCAGTAGAAACCCCAGATGTTGGGGACCGAGGCTACCAGACAGAAGATGGACGAGAAGATGATGATGGGGATGACGGAGATAAAGCCGTCGCGGATTGCCTTGAGATACTTGTTGCGGGCGATCGCGTTGAAAAAGGGCTGGCCCTTTTCGATGATGGCGATGAGTTGCTCCATGCAATGCTCCTAAGAGTCGGTGGGTTAGCAACGATGGTAGCTTTTGGCGTTCGGTTGCCAAAATGTTGACGTTGCCATTTTGCGACACAAATAAAGACGTGAACCAGTGGTTCCTGTGCCTGCGAACCATCGATTCCTTACGCGTAAACGTTTGAGCCGCCCGGTGGCTCTGTGTTTGCGCAATGGCAACGTTAACATTTGGGTGACAAAAGCCGTTCGGGGAAGCGGGATTGTCGGTGAACGGTAGGTTTTGGGTGGTAAGCGTATTGCGGGGAGGCGTTGGATATACTTGAAGGCGTTCATTTGACTGCGTAGGATGCCGCCAATGGCATCGTTGACATAGAAAGATCGACCTATGGCCGCTGTTAAAAAATCGGTTTCCGTTAAGGACGTGGCGCGTCTCGCGGGCGTCTCGGAGCAGACGGTCTCGCGCACCGTGCACGATTCGCCCAGCGTGCGCCCCGAGACCAAGGAGCGCGTGCGTGCCGCCATGCGCGAGCTGGGGTATCGTCCCAATTTTGCCGGTCGATCGCTGCGCCGCGGCAAGTTTAAGACCGTCGGTGTCGCCATGTTCAACATTACCGGCACCGGCAACCTCGACCGTATGGAGGGCTTTACCGCTGCGGCCGACAAACATGGCTATGCCATCACCCTAACTAAAGTAGACGGGCATCCGTATACCCTCGAGAGTGCATCGTCGCGCATGAGCGCGCTGCCGGTGGATGGCATGGTTGTGATCATGAATCGCATGCCGGCGGACTTTGGCACCTTCGAGCCGCTGCCCGGCATGCAGACGGTGCTCGTTACCATGCTGGAGCACCCGCTCTGTTCAACGGTCGATAACGACCAGTTCGATTGCTCGCGCCAGGTGGTCGAGTACTTGTTGGAGCAGGGGCACAAGACCGTGCACTTTATCTCATGCCCCGAGCGCTCGCTTTCGGGCATGCAGCGCGAGGAGGGCTGGCGCGAGACATTGCGTGCGCATGGTATTGAGCCGCCGCGACTCGTCCGTGGCGATTGGACGGCACAGAGCGGATATGCCGCCGGTCAGGCTCTAGCGGACGATCCGACCTGTACGGCCATTTATGCTTCCAACGACGCCATGGCCTACGGCTGCATTCGCGGGCTCGAATCGCGCGGAAAGCGCGTGCCCGAGGACGTGAGCGTGGCGGGTGTTGATGACAGCCTGGGCGACATCGTGCCCGACCGTCGCCTGACCACGGTGCGCTTTGACAACAAGCGCGTCGGCATGTGGGCTGTCGACAAGATTGCCGGCGCCGAGGGGGTTGCGTCTGGCGTGGAGCACATGCTGATCCCCGGCATGCTCGTAGAGGGTGGTACGGTGCGCGATGTACGCTAGGGTGTGGACCTGTTTGGGTTGCCACTAATTGTGTTCGATATTGTTCGCATTGGTTTAAAAACCGTTCACGGGCGAAAATCGACCGTTCATAGCTCGAAATTGCGTTTTGCATTGTTCTGTTTTGTTTGAATGTTAATGTTTCTGTCATACACAACGCAGCGCGTATGCCCGGACGCGATGCTCTCCATTGGTTCATATGTGAAAGGAACGCAATATGGCAACCAAAGAAGAAATCTCGATGGTTGGATTCGAGATCGTCGCATACGCGGGTGACGCCCAGACTGATCTGCTTGCAGCGCTCGATGCTGCTCGCGAGGGTGATTTTGAGAAGGCCGAACAGCTGCACAAGGATGCGAGCGATGCACTTATCGGCGCCCATGACACGCAGACCAAGCTGCTTTCGCAGGAGGCCGGCGGCGGCGAGATGGAGATGACCTTCATCATGGCCCACGCTCAGGACACCCTCATGACCACCATGATCCTGGAGAAGCAGACCCGCTTTACCATCGATGCCTATAAGCGCATCGCCGCACTCGAGGCTAAGCTCGCCTAACGAGCCCTCACAACCTCGTCCCCTTCCAAAAACCCTGCCGCTATCCGCGGCAGGGTTTTTCTGTATCCCACCTATCTAGGTTGCGGCGAAATAGGGGCCGACAGCCCCAAATGACCCGCTTTTCCCGTCCCCGGAGGATCGGTTGGCAGCGCTCGCCACGAAACTGGCTCATCTACTACGTTTAACCCGATACCCTCGAACACACCCGCGTTTCATGAAAAATCGCAGGACTTCTACCTGCGGTTTTGTTTTTTCGCTTTGTGGCATGGTCGGGGATGGGCGGTTAAACGTAGTAGATGGGCCCATTTCATGGCGGGCGGGTCATGCAGCAGCCTGTTGCGCCTCCTGCCGTTCGGTTTTTCGATGGGTGGGTATACTTTCCACCGCAATACAGGCCGGAATGAGGAGGTATCCAAATGCCGGACAACGGATCAATTCAAAAAAGAGACGCGTATGAGATGGCTCATGGGCGTCCTGTCCAGATAACCGAGCATACGACGGTAACCGAGCTGCAGCCCAGCCTGTCCGATGTCGTGTGCGCAAACAAAAAGCTGCAGATTGGCTTTATCGTTGCGCTCGTGGTGCTGGCGCTGCTGTCGGGCTTTGTCGCGCGCCCGCATTTTGCCGATACCAAGACTTGGGACTCCACCATCGAGGTCATCGATCAAAAGAAAGGTAACGTACTGGCGCTCACGACCTCGTGCGTGGCGCTATCTGCGGGCATTACCGCGCTGCCGGGTGATACGGGAACGCCGGTTGCCGAGCAGCTCGCGCAGCTTTCAGGCAACTTGGGCATCGTGCTTGCCGTGCTCTATCTCGAGAAATATCTGCTGACTATTTTGTGGTCGGTTGGCCTAGGCATCTTAATCCCGTTTGCGTTGGTGCTCTTTGCGGTGTCGCTTGGCATTCATGGGCGCTGGAGCACGAGCGCCGTCCTGCGCCGCGTGGCGACTCGCGTGCTGGTGGTTGCCATGATCGGCATGGCGTTGGTGCCTGCAAGCGTATGGGTGTCGCAAAAGGTCGACGAAACGTATCGAGTGAGCATCGAGGCAGCCGAGCAAAAGGCGGCCGACGCTGCGAGTGCGGCAGATAGCGACAGCTCCAAAGCAAGCAAGAAAAAGACCGAGTCCACAGAGTCCAAGAGCGTGCTTGAGCAGCTTGCCGACGGTGCCTCGGGTCTCGTCACGTCGGTGACCAGTGGCGCCAAGCAGATGACCGACGAGATCGTGCAACAGGTGACCGATCTGATCGAAGGCGTCATCGTGATGATCGTGACCTCGTGTGTGATTCCTCTACTGGTGCTCGTGGCGTTCCTATGGCTAGGACACGTGCTGCTGGGGATCGATGTCTCCGGTCCCGCGAACTATCTGACGGGTCGTTTCTTGAGCGCTCCGTCCAAACATGCCAAGAAGAGCGGACAGTCTGAGTAGGCGGCAAAGCGATCCTTGGAAGATCAACCGTAAGAAGGGCGGCCGAGACACGTTCTCGGCCGCCCTTTTGTTTGTCGAACACATGGTCGCTACGTCTGCGCCGGGCTCAAACGGTCGGCAATCATCCGTGAACGGTATTTGTTCAAAAAAGAACAAAGTTAAACAAATAATGGTTGCACTCGATGTTCGAATGTGTTCAAATAAACATGAACAGTGAAGAACCGCACATTCAGATGCCCGGACCTGAGCGCGATTCAACACTTCCAAACAGAAACTACGCACCTGCGTATCTCTCAAGGAGGATGTCATGAGGGTTGTAATCGCTTCCGATGCCGACGGTATGTCGATGAAGGAGTCCATCAAGGAGATGCTCATCGCCGACGGTCACGAGGTCGTCGACTATTCCGAGACCCCTGCCGCGGACTTTGTTGATTCCGCGACCGCCGTTGCCAAGGACCTGCTGGAGCACAAGGATTCCCAGGGCTTCGCATTCGATAAGTACGGCGTCGGATCCTATATGGCCGCCGTCAAGATCAAGGGCATGGTCGTCGCCAACATTTCCGACGAGCGTTCCGCTTACATGACCCGCGAGCACAACGGCTCGCGCATGGTCACCATGGGCCCGGGCGTTGTGGGCACCGAGGTCGCCAAGAAGATCGCCCGCGAGTTCCTGCGCGCCCAGTACGCCGGCGGCCGTCACCAGATCCGTGTCGACATGCTCAACAAGATGGCCTAACGAGAGCCACCGAGAACTCGAACTTCTACCTCAACTTGTGAATTCAGACGAAAGGACGTTCTGATGAAGAAGACCATCGCAATCGGTTGCGACCATATCGTTACGGACGAGAAGATCTATCTGGCCGACCGCCTGGAGCAGGCTGGCTTCAAGGTGCTCGACTGCGGCACCTACAGCCACACCCGTACGCACTATCCCATCTACGGCAAGGCCGTGGGCGAGGCCGTTGCCAGCGGCAAGGCCGACTTTGGCGTGGCCCTGTGCGGCACCGGCATCGGCATCACCAACGCCGTCAACAAGGTTCCCGGCGCCCGCTGCGCCCTAGTTCGCGACATGACCTCCGCCCTGTATGCCCGTCGCGAGCTCAACGCCAACATCGTGGGCTTTGGCGGCAAGATTACCGGCGAGTTCCTGATGGCCGATATCATGCTTGCCTTCCTGGAGGAGCCCTACGAGAAGACCCCCGAGCACGATGCCCTGATCGCCAAGATCGATGCCTGCAATAAGGCCGACGCCGAGGCTCAGGCTGACCCGCACTTCTTTGACGAGTTCCTCGAGAAGTGGGACCGTGGCGAATACCACGACTAAGGAGGTTACGCGGTTTTGCCAAACCGCGTAACGGGTCGACGCTGCGAAGCCATCTGGCGGGCAATCTGCCGCTCAGCTTCGACGGCATGACCAGAAGGTCAATGCCGTCTCGCTTCACGGCACCTTGCCTCGCCAGCTGGCTTCTCGCTGATGTCTGAGTGACCTGTGGGGTTACCGCTGTTGTTGCGAAGCCGTCGGTTCGGTAAGCTGCTCCGATAACACGTTTGCTTGCTTGGCTTGAGTGCTTCGCTCCTGGCGGTACCCGGCATTCTGCAGCTTTTCAATTGACGGCTCGCGTTTCTGTGAGGGGGCGCGGGCCGGTTTTCTATCAGCCCCACTGACTCGGCGGGCTGGCGAACGAAAGGGAAGGCTCCTATGGAGTTTGTTCTTGATAACGGTTTGATTCGCGTGGCACTGAGCACGGCTGGCGGATCGTTCACTTCTATTGCGGCCAACGGTCGCGAGTACCTGTGGCAGGGTGACCCAGCGGTCTGGTCGGGCCAGGCGCCCATTTGCTTTCCGATTTGCGGTGGCCTTCGTGACGGCCGCGCGATGACTATGGGCGGCCGCGAGGTCAAGCTTGCCCGCCACGGCTTTGCCCGCAAGCAGGAGTGGAAGCTCGAGGAGCAGGGCGACAACATGGTTGCGCTGAGCCTAAGCTCTGCCGACCATGCCGAACTGCTCGAGCAATATCCGTATCCGTTTAAGATCGTCGCGCGCTACACGATCGATGCGGCTAAGGTTGCCGTGTCGTACGAGGTGACCAATGAGGGCACCGAGGATATGCCATTCTTTGTGGGTGGCCACCCCGGCTTCAAGTGCCCGCTCGACGAGGGCGAGTCCTATGATGACTATGAGCTTCGTTTTGATCAGCGTGAGGCCGCCGAGCTCTGTACTGCCGTTCCCTCGACGGGCCTGATTGATGTCGAGCATCGCAGCAAAAACCCCATGATCGGCCAGAACCTGTCGCTGACCCACGAACTCTTCGACTTCGCGGAGACCATCTTTGACGTGCTCGACAGCCGCGTGGTTACGCTGACCAAGAAAACCGAGGACAAGGGCGTGCGCCTGACGTTCCCCGATATGCCATACCTGATTGTGTGGAGCAAGCCCGAGGGCGACTTTGTGGCCGTGGAACCGTGGGGCGGCCTGTCCACCTGCTCTGACGAGGACGATGTTCTGGAGCATAAGCGCGGCTGCCTGGTTGCCAAGCCGGGGGAGACCGTCACCCGTGGCTTTGAGATCGAGATCCTTTAACGAGTTATCGTATGTTTGGGGTCGCGCGTTTGGCGCCCCGGAAACAGGAGTTCAATATGATTCTGACCGTTACCATGAACCCGTCGATCGATACGCGCTATCAGCTCGACAAGCTGATCATCGACGACGTGAACCGCGTGACGCCCGAAAAGACCGCTGGCGGCAAGGGCCTCAACGTGAGCCGCGTGTTGCTGCAGCTGGGTGACGACGTGCTCGCGACCGGCCTGCTTGGCGGTCACATGGGTGCCTATATGGCCGAGCTCATGGATGCCGATGGCGTCAAGAATGACTTTGTGCCCATTGCCGGTGAGACGCGCATTTGCCTGAATATCCTGCACGAGGGTAATCAGACCGAGCTGCTGGAGAGCGGTCCGCAGATTGCGCCTGCCGAGCTCGAGGCCTTTACGGCCAAGTTCGCCGAGCTTGCAGCGAAGGCGGACGTTGTGACGCTTTCGGGCTCGCTGCCGCGTGGCGTCGATGCCGGTTACTATGCCGAGCTCGTGAAGATCGCCGAGGAGGCGGGCGCCAAGGTGTTGCTCGACACCTCGGGTGCATCGCTGGGAGCCGCGCTGGAGTCCGACGCTAAGCCTGAGCTCGTAAAGCCCAACCTGACCGAGATTAACGGTCTGCTGGGTACGTCCTTTACGACCGATGGTGTCGATGCCCTGCGCGAGGCGCTTGCCGCCGATGGCCGCTTTGCCGGTATCCCCTGGGTTGTCGTTTCGATGGGTGCCGCCGGTTCGGTGGGCTTCCATGAGGGTCGCGCGTTCCGCGCCAAGACGCCCGCGATTGCGGCTGTTAACGCGACGGGGTCCGGCGACTCGACCATCGCCGGCTTTGCGCATGCCATTGCTGCTGGTGCCGACGACGTCACGGTGCTCAAGACCGCCAATACCTGCGGCAAGCTCAACGCCATGGATCCCAAGACCGGCCACCTGATCATGGACCGCTGGGACGAGATCTACAACAGCGTTGAGGTCGTAGAGTTGTAGCGGTTGTGACTCCTAATAGAATGAGCGTGGATAATCTCCCGTTTTTGGTGCCCATACGAGCTCAAAGTGGGAGATTTTCCACGCTCGAGTCATTAGTCATTGGGGACGTTCTTTAATGACTGGTCGTTTAAGAGCGTCCCCAATGACTACACTCAAAAATGGCGCCCGTCGGCGATGTTGCCGGCGGGCGCCGTTGTCGTGTGGGCGGTTATGTCGTGGCCGTTGATGAGGCTCGAACTCGTATGCTACAGCGAGTCGATAAAGCGCTGCTGGGCGGCGCGGCCGGCTTCGTCCCACTTAAAGACGCCGGCGTTGTCGAGCACGTGGCCAAACACCACGCCGACCTCCTCGTGCAGGATATCGATGGCGTTGTCCGCCGTGAGCTCATCGGCGCGGCGGGCAAAGACGTCCTCGGCCCATGCGGCGTGGCTGCGGCAAAGGTCGTCGCCCTCGAGCGCGCTGGCAAGGTCGTAGCTGGTATCGGCTTTGGCTGCCAGCAGGTGCTCGCGGACAGCGCCGAGCTCGGGAACCAAGCGCGGCGGCAGGATGGCCAGGCCCATGACCTCAATCAGGCCGATGTTCTCCTTCTTAATGTGGTGGTACTCGGCATGCGGGTGGAAAACGCCCAGCGGGTGCTCGTCGGTCGTGATATTGCAGCGAAGTGCAAGGTAGGCCTCGTAAATCTCGCCGCCAGCGTTGCCGCGGGAGTCTACGCGGCGAATGACGGGCGTCACGGTGTTGTGCGCCACGCCATCGGCTGTGTGCGCGATGACGCCAACCGACTCATCGGTCCACTCGCGCCATGCCAGGATAATCTTCTCGGCGGCATCGAGCAGCGCGTCGCGGTCGTGCGAGCGCAGGCGCAGCACCGAGAGCGGCCACTGCAGCACGGTACCGGTGACCTGGTCAAATCCGGGCACGCTAAACTGCGAGACCTCGGCGGCGTGCATCATAGGGAACTCGTGCGCGCCGCCCTGGAAGTGGTCGTGCGACAGAATCGAGCCGCCCACGATGGGCAGGTCGGCGTTGGAGCCAATAAAGTAGTGCGGGAACAGGTCGACAAAGTCGAGCAGACGGGTCAGACCCTTGCGGTCGACGTGCATCGGGCGATGCTCGGAGCTCATGGCAATGCAGTGCTCGTTAAAGTACGCGTACGGGCTGTACTGGAAGCCCCAGCGCTCGCCGTCGAGCTGGATGGGGATGACGCGCAGATTCTGGCGGGCGGGGTGAGCGCCGCCGTCGGCTGCGGCGGAGCGTCCGGGATAGCCCTCGTTTTCGATGCAGAGCTGGCAGGCGGGATACTTCTCGCCCGTGTTCTTGGCTGCACCTGCCGCGGCGATATCGCGCGGGTCCTTCTCGGGCTTGGACAGGTTGATGGTGATCTCAAGATCACCCCAGTTGGTGGGGGTGCGCCATTTGATGTTGCGCGCGATGGCGGCACGGCGCACGTAGCCGGCGTCGCAGCACAGGCCGTAGAACCAGTCGGTCGCGGCGCGGGGCTCGTTGACGCCCATACGTCCGTTGAACTCCTCGTTTACAACCGAAGGCCTCGGCATGAGCGCGCCCATGATGCGCATGGCGATGCGGTCGCGGCCCGACGCGGTGTCCTCGGCAGCACCGTTGGCAACGGCGGCCTCGGAAAGCACGGCAAGTGTGCCCTCCAGGTCAAAGTTGGGGAGTGTATCGGGGTGCAAGAGCGAGAGTTTCTCAACCTGGAGCGCCCAGGCCATATCGAGCGCCGGCCCCGTAGCGCCGATGCACTCCAGAATGGTGTTGTAGGCCCAGATGCGGTCGTCCTGTCCGATCATCGATCGGTGGATGGCATATTCGATGAGGCTCTGTGCAGCCTCGCGCACGTCGGTCATTACAGCCATGCCGCGTAAGCCCCCTTGTCAGAAATCGCGTAGTGGCGGGCAGAGCCCTCGCCCAGCCAGCCGTTCATCTTGGCAATGAAGGTGTCGACCAGATCGAGCGGAACGAAGGCCTGGATGGTACCGCCAAAGCCGCCGCCGTGGATGCGCACGGCACCGCGGCCGTCGAGCACATGCTCGGCAAGAGCAAGCGCGCACATGGAAGGCTGCTCGGAGCCCAGCTTGGCAACGACATTCTGCAGGTACATGGCAGAGCTGGCGCCGGACTCGCGCGTCAGGACTAGGAACCGGTCAATGTCGCCGGCGTTCAGAGCTGCCCAGCGCTTGTCGACCAGGCCGTTCTCGTACCAGTAGTGAACGGCGCGCAGGCAGGCGCGGTCGCCCAGCTTGGCGCGCAGCTCGGGGAGCTTGGCGTCAAAGTCGGCAACGTCGACCTCGCACAGGCGTGCCTTGCCAAACTCGGCGGCGACGTCCTGCATCTCACGCGGAACGGCGGCGTAGTCGTCGGTAGCCGCCACATGGTCGGCGCCGACCTTAACGAGCACGAGCGCGTAGCCATGATCCTCAAAGTTGAGCTCGAGCTTCTGGGTCTTAGGCTGGGCCTGATCCTCAAAGTCCATGTAGGCGAGGCCGCCCAGGCACACGGCGGCCTGGTCCATCAGACCGCAGGGCTTGCCGTAATAGTTGTTCTCGGTGCGCTGGCTCATCTGAGCGAGCGTGACGGGCTCAATGGCGGGCGCGCCCCAGAGCGTCTCCATGGCGCGGCCGTACGCGGCCTCGACAGCGGCAGAGCTGGAAAGGCCGCCGCCCGAGGGGACGGAGCAGGTGAAGGCGAAGTCGAAGCCTTGGGGCTCAACACCAAGCGCTGCAATCTCGTGGGCCATACCGCGGACGAGGCTCGCGGACGTGCCCTTCTCGGACTCCTGAATGTCTAGCGTGTCGAGCGTGATCTCAAACGTAGGATAGCCCTCGTCGGCTACGCGAACCTTGTTGGTGTCGGTCGCCACGGCTATGCCGTCAACGGCGACATCGAGCGAGCCGGCGATAACGTGGCCGCCCTCGTGATCGGTGTGATTGCCGCTGATCTCGGAGCGCCCGGGCGCGTGCACGTAGAGCACCTGGCGGTCGCCGATGGGGCCAAACTCCTCCTCAAACAGCTTGGTGAGCGTGGCGAATGTCTTTTCGTCGGGGGTGGTCATGGGGGTCCTTTCCTTGGCGCGCACGGGTGAGTTTTGCGTCGTTATGAGTACGTTAACAACTTGAAGCGGCATGAACCAAGTATTCACGATACCGCATGTTACGGGCTATGTTAACGTACTCATAACACATCGCTTGTCACTTTTTGAGAATCTGGTAATCGGTAGAAATACAGCCGTGAACGGTGCTGCCGTATGGACTAATAAAGCAGAAGAGATGCAGATAGAAAAAGTAGAGTACGTTAACATGCGTCCGACGATAGCGGGCCTCGGCGCGGGGTGTATTTCTGCCCGGGCCGGCATGCACGCTATTCAGATCTCGCAAGGGTGAAGGTGATCCTGTGGCAAGGCGCCCGTCCAACGATACAGGTACGCGTCCGGTCTCCATGGCCGACGTCGCCCGCGCTGCTGGCGTTTCGCAGCAGACGGTTTCGCGCGTCGCCAACGGCTTGCCCAACGTCAACGAGCAGACGCGCCAGCGCGTGCAGGCCGCGATGCAAGAGCTCGGCTTTCGTCCGAGTTATGCCGGTCGCTCGCTGCGCGACGGCCGCTATCATTCGGTCGGCCTGTGCGTCAACGATGTCACCAAGTTTGGCAACCTCTCAATGATCGACGGCATCGCCAGCGCTGCTCGCGAGCATAATTGCGCCATCACGCTGGTCGAGATGTCCAAGACTGAGGAGTTTTCGCTTGCCGAGGCCACGCGTCGTATGGCCGCGCTGCCCGTGGACGGCATCATTATCGGCATGAGTCGCATGGCACCCGATTTTGAGACGTTTGATCCACTGCCGGGCATTGGCACGGTCATCGTTACCATGTACGCGCATCCGCGCGTGACCACGGTCGATTCCGACCATTACGGCTGCTCGCTATTGCTTATGGATCACCTGTTTGAGCTGGGACACGAGCAGATTCGCTATATTGGCGGCCCGTCGTTCTCGGTCGACGAACAATTTCGTCGCGCCGGTTGGCGGGATGCGCTCGAGCGTAAGCACATTAAGCCGCAGGCGCCGCTCGAGGGCGATTGGTCTGCCAACAGCGGTTACGAGGCCGGCAGATATCTGGCCGAGCACGACCGCACCATGACGGCGATTTACGCGGCAAACGACCAAATGGCAAACGGTGCCATCGCCGCGCTGCGCGATAGCGGCTTGCGCGTGCCCGAGGACGTGAGCGTGGTGGGCGTCGATGATTCGCTCGATGATTTTGTAGCACACAACGAGCTCACGACCGTTCGATTCGACTTGCATCAGCGTGGGCGCGAGGTGTTTGAGCATGCGGTTCCCGAGGCGGGTACGGTGGGCAAAACCGTTGCCATTCGTATTCCGGGTCAGCTTATCGTTCGACACACCACGGCGGCTCCGCGCGCATAGTTTGTGCTGGTAAACGGCGATTTATCACATTTCAATAACAATCGGTAAGGATGCCGGCAGATAGCTGTTGGGATGCAGCCGAGTGCTATGATAGACGAGTTCTTTTGTCTATCTAGGAGGCTTTGCCTGATGGAGATCACCAAGGATATCCGATACATTGGCGTCGACGATCACGACATTGACCTGTTCGAGGGCCAGTACGATGTGTCCGAGAACGGTATGGCATACAACAGCTACGTTATCTTGGGCGAAAAGATCGCTGTCGCCGATTCGGTTGACGCTGGCTTTGTCGACGAGTGGCTCGGCAACCTCGAGGCCGTGCTCGATGGCCGTACGCCCGACTACCTGGTCGTCCATCACATGGAGCCCGATCACTCTGCTGGCATCGCCGCCTTTATGGAGCGCTATCCCCAGGCACAGATTGTGGCAAGCATGGGCGCCTTCCGCATGATGGTCAACTACTTTGGCACCGATTACCCCGAGCGCAAGATGGTTGTCAAAGAGGGCGACGTGCTCGACCTGGGCGGCCACAGCCTGACCTTTGTCGGCGCCCCCAACGTTCACTGGCCCGAGGTGCTCTTCTCCTATGAGGCCACCGACAAGGTACTCTTTAGTGCCGACGGCTTTGGCAAGTTCGGTGCCAACGATATCGAGGACCCGGAAGGCTGGGCCTGCGAGGCGCGCCGCTACTACTTTGGCATCGTCGGCAAGTTCGGCAAGTTCGTGCAGGCCGTGCTCAAGAAGGCCGCCGACCTGGACATCCAGATCATCTGCCCGCTCCACGGTCCTGTTCTAACCGAGAACCTGGGCTATTACCTCGACACTTATAACACCTGGTCGAGCTATCAGCCCGAGGACGAGGGCATCACGATTGCCTACGCGAGCGTGTATGGCCATCTGAAGGCTGCCGTTGAGGAGCTCGCATCTGCGCTTGAGGCTCGCGGTCAGAAGGTTTCCGTCTTTGACCTGGCTCGCGACGATATGGCCGAGGCCGTTGAGGACGCGTTCCGCTACGATCGCCTGGTGCTCGCCTCCATCACCTATCAGGGCGAGATCTTCCCGTTCATGAGCACCTTTATCCACACGCTTGCCGAACACGCCTATCAGAACCGTACGGTGGCGCTCGTCGAGGCCGGCTCCTGGGCGCCCGCTGCCGCCAAGGTTATGGCCAAGGAGCTCGAGGGCATGAAGGACATTACCCTGGTGCAGAACAAGGTGACCGTCCTGGGTTCGCTCAACGACGCCTCGCGCGCTCAGATTGAGGCCCTCGCCGACGAGCTCTCCAAATAGCGATACCTTCACGCTTGACGCTCAAACCACCACAAAGGGGACACCTTTGTGGTGGTTTTTGTTTAAGCGCTGGCGATGATGAGGTTCGGTCGGGCGTCGTCGGCGGTCTCGGCGATTGAGGTGGCGACGGCATCGTTGGGATCGCGGTCCATGACGATGGCGTTGACATCGACAAGCTCGGCAAAGCGGTACATACCGCGCCCATTGACCTTGCTGGCGTCCATGAGGGCCACACTTTGGCGGGCAGCGCCAATCATGGCCGTTTTTGTTTCAGCCATCTGGGGAAAGTCGGTGGTAAAGCCGCAGCGGGGGACAAAAGCGCCGGGGCACATGACGGCAAGGTCGGCGTGAACCATCTGCAGTGCCTGCATGGTGAGCGGGCCATAGAGATAGCGATGGCCTTTGCGCAGCGCCCCGCCCAGCATGACGACATCGACCGAGGGCATGCTCTCGTCGATGTAATCGGCGATGGTGATGTCGGCCGTGATGACGGTGATGCCATCGCGCTGGTCGAGCAGGCGGACGAGCTCGAGTGCCGTGGTGCCGGAGTCGACAAGCACCGTGTCGCCGTCGTTAACAAGCCTGATAGCGCTTTGGGCAATGGCTTGCTTGGCGGCAACGTTGACGTTGATGCGGCGATCCTGCGTGGAGACGGTTAGGCGTTTGTGGAGCGACACGGCGCCGCCATGCGTGCGGCGCAGCTTGCCGGACTCGGCCAGCGCGTCCAGGTCGGCGCGGGCGGTGACGGAGGATACGCCAAAGGTCTGGGCGATTTCTGCCACCTGCACAGAGGCGTTATGCTCAAGCATCTCCATGATGGCGGCACGTCGCTCATCGGCGAAAGCTCGGGTTGTTGCGTGGGCCATAGCTGCTCCATCCTCAACCTAAATTTGCAGGAATTGTGTTGAGTCTATTTTCGTTCATTTTCTTTTTTAGCAAGAAAACGCCTTTCGATTACTTATCTTTTCTATAAAAGAAAGGTGATTCGCTTGAAAACTTGAACGTCGGATAGGGGAATTTGGTCCGAATCCCTTCCGTTTGCTTTTCAAAAACGAGCATTTTGTCCCTTGTGCCAGTGATATCTCATGCATGCGACAGATGCGATTTTCATACAATGGGCGCAGCAAAACGCAAGGTAAAACGCCTTGCATACACGTACGCCCGATGTCCAGATGCGGGCGATGGAGAGGAGCAAACGCTCATGGCACTTGTTACCACCGAAAAGATGCTCAAGGACGCCCAGACCGGCCACTACGCCGTTGGCGCGTTCAACGTCGAGAACCTCGAGTTCGTTATGGCCGTTCTGGCTGCCGCCGAGGAGACCAAGTCCCCCGTCATCATGCAGACCACCCCGGGCACCATCAAGACCGCTGGCCTGGATTACTTCTACGGCATGGTCAAGGCCGCTGCCGAGCGCGCTTCCGTGCCCGTCGCCCTGCACCTCGATCACGGCGACGGTTATGACCGCTGCATGCAGGCTTTCCGCACCGGCTACACCTCCGTCATGATCGACGGCTCGCACGAGTCCTTCGAGGACAACATCGCCCTGACCAAGTCGGTTGCCGACGCTGGCCGCGCCATGGGCGTGCCCGTTGAGGCCGAGCTCGGCAAGGTTGGCGGCAAGGAGGACGACGGTCCCGCAGTTGAGGGTGAGAGCCCCTACACCGATCCTGCCGAGGCCAAGGAGTTCGTCGAGCGCACCGGCTGCACCTCGCTGGCCATTGGCGTTGGCACCAGCCACGGCGTGTACACGAGCGATCCTCACATCGAGCAGTCCGTGGTCAAGGCCATCCGCGACGCCGTGGACGTGCCGCTGGTCCTGCACGGCACCTCCGGTGTGCCCGATGAGCAGGTTGCCGAGGCCGTGAAGAACGGCATCTGCAAGGTTAACTACGCTACCGAGCTGCGTCAGGCCTACACTAAGGGCTTCATGGCCTACATGGCCGAGAACCCTGGCTGCTTCGACCCCAAGAAGCCGGCCAAGGAGGGCATGCGCGAGATCACCGAGCTGGTTAAGATCCGCATGACCAACCTCAACTCTGTGGGCAAGGCAGAGTAACAGCAAGGGTACTCCGACTCGCTACATATCCCGGGGAGGGACGAGGACTTAGTTCCCCAATCGTCCTCGGGCATGCAAAAAGCCTCGCTGCGCACTTCGTGCGGCGAGGCTTTTTGCCCCCTGCGGAAAGATTGGGGAACTAAGCCCTCGTCCCTCCCAGGTTGACCTACTCGAGGTCGTCGCCTTTGTGGCGTTAGGGCGGAAAATAATAAGAAGCCTTCGCGCTGCGGAATGATTTTGGAAACTAAGTACGGGGACCCGCCCAAACCGTCCTGCTCAATCGCCCTTGTGGTGTTGGGGCTGAAAGGGTGGGACGCGTGGGTTATTTGGTTGTTAGGGTTAGTAGGTCGTTGGGGGTTTTGAGGTTGTAGGTGGCGTTTGGGATATCTTGGTGTGATCCCCATGCTGCTCGGGCAAAACTGACCCCTGCTGAAGTTGCGCATTGTTCGTCGTAGACGGTGTCGCCAACGTAGATGACGCTGTTGGGGTTTGCGCCCGTACGTCGGAGATATTCGAGCATGGGTGCGGGTGCGGGTTTATGTTCGGTTGTGTCTTCGACAAGGATGATGTGCTCAAAATACTTATCGAAACCAAGGGGTGCAATTTCTTTTGCGTATTCGTCGCGCGCACGTGAGGAGACGATGCCAAGTTTGCAGCCGCTATCGGCGAGTGTTGCGATGACTTCAAGCAAACCTGGAAACACGCTGATGGTGCTTTTAAAGCTGGCGGCAACTTGGCACCAGCGATCCAACGTTGCCTGCGAGTAGATCCCAAGTTTCTCAAGGGCATCCTTGCCGGGTATGCCGAGGGCAAAGTCAAGCTCGTGTCGGGGAAGCGTTTTGCTGGTCTCTTCTTGGACAATCTGGACAAGCGATGACAGAACGCTTTCTTCTGTATCTGCCAATGTCCCATCAACGTCAAATACGATATGGTCAAAGTGCTTCATATGATTGCTCCTCTCTGTTGTTTGCCTGCAAGTTTGATGCAGTGACAGAAGAAGGGCTAGCGGGATTTCTGCCTGGTGCTATCGAGATTCTGCCTCGCTGCTCGATAGCTCGAAGGAGTGCACCCCATTTGTTCTTTAAATACCTGGCCAAGATGGCTTGCTGTTATAAATCCGCATTGGCGCGCGACTGTCTGTACCGTTCGCGTGGTGTGTGCCAAAAGTTCGCAAGCACGGTTTATGCGGTATGCGCGTAGATATGCCGCCGGGGTCGTTCCTGCACAAGTTTCGATAATGCGGTAACACTCTCTTTCGCTTACGCCGGCTGCAGATGCCATCTGGGGCACATCTATAGCGGCTGCATAGTTTGCGCGGATAAAGTCCAGGATTGCCTTGAACTGTACGTCGCGGCTGGTCATCCAAGAGGCGCCGTCGGAAGAAAAGAGCGGTTCGGTCTTGGCGTTAATCTGAATCCAGAGCTCTGACAAACTATTTCGAAGCGCCATCTCGTTCTGCGGCCGTTGAAGGTCGTGGCTAAAGGAGCTCTTCAGCAAGTCGATAAAGGGCATATCGTCGGGATTGGTGGGCGACCATTTGAGCACATCGACGCCTCGACATTGAAGCAATGGGTTGATGTAGCGCTTTTGGAGACGTCCCGCGGGATCGCCGAGCATCGACGGCTGAAAGATATGCAGCATTTGAATGGCTGGCGCCGAATTGGGTGATTGCAGCGTGCTGTGCAAAACGCCGCCGTTGATAAAGCCGGCGGACTCTTCCTCAAAGCGTACGTGCTCATGAGCCGCGTGCGTTCGATAGTCAATCGCTCCCTGCTCCATGTAGAAAAGCTCAACTTCGGAATGCCAGTGCCAGGGGACGGAATTGCCCGGATAGCGAGCGAATTCTGCGCGTTCGGCAATATAGGGCCAGTCTTCGGCGGTCTCGGGAAACGCTTCCTCGCGTCCTCCGTGGTGCAATTCTATGTGATCCATGTTTCGCATGGCATCAGTATAAAGCGCGATGGGCTTAGATTGCTCTTGCCTGTTCGGGGAACGCCTTGTCTAGGGATGCTTGGAGCTTTTCGAAGGATGCTCGTAAGTTGAGGCTCTGATCGGCTGAGCGCTTGGTTTTTGTGGTGGGGGAGTCGAGGAGACCGTTTCTCTGTGTCGGGGGGGGGAAAGGAGAAAAGGTTTGCATGTTTTAGGGATGGCTGCTGTGCTGCGTCATTGGAAGAATGCATGCTTATGCGGCCTCCTCGATGTCCACCAAAAGGTTGCGCACAGGGCGTGCTGCTAGGTCCCGTGCGTTGGCAGTATTATGCCGCGGCTGCCGCAAAGAAGCGCTAAAGAAAGGCTCAACCTGGTTTGGTGTTACGATGAAACTGCAGGTCAGGGGTATTGAGTAACACTCTTGAAAGGTTTTGGGCTTAAGGGCTTTCTAAGGTTTGTGACGTGGATGTGGCGCGGACGTACGGAGCGTGTGAATGCACGCTGTTAGCGTTGCGGTGCCGCGGCACGCACCTGCTCGATGACCTTTTCCATCGTGGCGTCGATGCGGTCCTTTTTGAGTTCGCATTCCCAGATGGTTATGGGCGTCCAGCCCATTTGAGTGAGTGCTGCCACGGCAGCGCGGTCGCGCTCGACGTTGCGACGGAACTTTGCCTCCCAAAACTCAACGTTACGCTTGGGCTGGCTGGGGTTGCACTTGGGGCAGCGATGCCAAAAGCAACCGTTGACGAAGATGGCGATCTTGCGGCCGGGGAAGGCGATGTCGGGCTTGCCGGGAACCTTCCATTCCAGGCGATAGCCGGTGAGGCCCGCTGCGCGCAGGCGCTGGCGAACGAGCAGCTCTGGCTTGGTATTGGCGCGCTTGTTGCCCCTCATGGACTTTTTGATGGCGGCGCGACGGCGGACCAGTTCGCGCTCGTCGGCGGAAAGGTCCGAGGTATCGATGCCGTCGAGCAGACCTGGTTTGGGGCGTTTTTTGCTACGGCGCTTAGGTGCGCGCTTGGGTTTGGCGGTGGGTTTGTCGGCTGTGTTGGGCGCGGTGTCATCAGCGGAGCTTACCTCAAGCCGATCCTCCTTCAGCTCAATCAGAGCATCGATAAGCCCCTTGTCGGCGGGCATCCATTCCACCGTGGCAAGTGAGGTGCGCGGAATCCAGCGGATATCGAGCTGACGGTCATGCTTCTGGGGCTCATCGGATTCATCGGCGAGCGAGCAGTAGTAGCACTCCATGGAGAGATGGAAATCGGGGTAGTCGTACTCAACGGTATAGAAATCACGCAGGTTGGTGACTTTTACCTGCAGCTCTTCCATAAGCTCGCGGCGCACGGCGTCTTCGGGTGTTTCGCCGCGCATGAGCTTGCCGCCTGGGAACTCCCAAAGTCCCTGCATGTCGCCATAGCCGCGCCGCACGGCAAGCAGCTCGTCAGATCCTTCCTTGCGAATGATTCCAGCGGCAACATGAACAGTCTTCAACAGGAGTCCTCTCTCAACATCAAAACGTAACAGGCTGGCTACCCCTACCTTACACAACGGTAAGGCAACCGTAAGCCATATCGATGGTAGCCGACTCGGCTTCTTGCGACTATAGATGCCGTAGACTAATCGCAAGAAAGGACTCGGTATGCAAACCACGCACATGGCGACCCCGGTACTGGAGGTCGCGAATCTCGGAAAAGTATATGGAGCGCTGGGCAACGTGACCCGCGCGCTCAACGACGTCAGCTTTACCGTCAACCGCGGCGAATTTGTTGGCATCATGGGCGCCTCGGGCTCGGGCAAGTCGACGTTGCTCAACTGCGTCTCGACCATCGATAGCGCCACGAGCGGCACCATCCGCATCAACGGGCAGGACGTTACGCGCATGAAGCAGGCTAAGCTTTCGCAGTTCCGCCGCGAGGAGCTCGGCTTTATCTTCCAGGACTCCAACCTGCTCGATACGCTCACGGCACGCGAGAACATCGCCCTGCCGCTCACCATCGCCCGCACAAATTCGGCAGAGATCTCGACCCGCGTGCAGGATGTGGCCGCGCGTCTGTCCGTGAGCCAGGTGCTCGACAAATATCCCTACCAAATGTCCGGCGGCCAGCAGCAGCGCGTTGCCGCCTGTCGCGCGCTTGTCACCGACCCCACCATGATCATGGCCGACGAGCCCACCGGCGCCCTCGATTCCAAGAGCGCTCGCCTGCTGCTTGAGAGCCTAGAAGCCCTCAACCGCCGTCTGCGCGCCACCGTGCTCATGGTTACGCACGACAGTTTTGCCGCCAGCTACACGAGCCGTGTGCTGTTTATTCGTGACGGCAAGATCTTCACCGAGCTGCGCCGCGGCGACACCGACCGCCGAGAGTTCTTCGACCGCATTATGGAGGTCGTTGCCATGATGGGCGGTGAGGGCTCCGATGCTCTGTAAACTCGCTTGGGGCAACGTCCGCCGCGCCGGCCGCGACTACCTCGTTTACTTGTTGACGCTCACCCTGGGCGTCACGGTCTTCTATGCCTTTAACACCGTCTCGATGCAGGTCGACATCGCCGGCATCGAGGAAGCGGGCTTGTCCGAGGTCATGGGTACCATGCTCGGCTACCTCACGTACTTTTTGGCCGGCGTCATGGCCTTTTTGATGGTGTATGCCAATAACTTCATCATGAAACGCCGCAAAAAGGAGTTTGGCCTGTACCAGGTACTCGGCATGGGGCGCGGGCGCGTCGCCACGATTATGGCGCTCGAGACCGTGATCGTTTCGGTCGGCGCCTTTGTCGCCGGCATCGTGCTGGGCGTGGGGCTCTCTCAGCTCATGGTATTCTTTACGGCCTCGCTCTTTAAGACACAGATCGCCAATTTCCACTTCTTTTTCTCGGTGCATGCGTTCAACCTGACCCTTGCCTGCATGCTCGTAATGTTTGTGCTCACGTTGCTGCTGAACCTTCTTGCCGTGCGTCGTACCAAACTCATCGAGCTCATGGGTGCCGAGCGTCGCAACGAGAGCATCAAGACACGCAACCCCTGGATCGCGATTGCCATCTTTGCCGTGGGCGCGGTGCTGGTGGGCGTGGCCTATTGCCGTCTGCTACGTGATGGGATCCCGGTCACCGCGACGGACAGCAAGCTGCAAGAGGCCATGAACCAGTTTGGCATCACGACCGCTATGGTTACCGTGGGCACCTTTGCCCTGTTCTGGGGACTCTCGGGCATGCTCATCAAGCTGCTGCAGAGCCTGCGCGGTGTGTATTGGCGCGGTCTCAACATGTTTACCGTGCGCCAGCTTGCGGCCAAGGTCAACACGGTGTGCTTTTCGATGGGCGTCATCGCGATGATCCTGTTCCTCGCCATTACCTCGGTGACGTGCGGTATGTCGATCGCCAACGTGATGAACGAGAATCTGGAGCGCTATACGCCGGCCGATATGTCGCAGACGTATAGCTATTACACGCCCGATGATCTCGACCGTTACAAAGAGTATGCTGACCCGTCTGAGGCCGATCGTATGGTGCCGGCCGACGCAACGGTCGACTTGTACTCTGCATGGCATGGTGAGCTTGTCGATCCGGACAATGATACGGAGAGTATTTATGGTAAGTCGGCGGACAACAGCGTCGAGACCGGCAAGAAGGTCAATATCGCCGATGTTGCCGGTGAGCATGTGCAGATCGATTCGTATCTGAGTTATCCGCTTGGCGGCTCGGATCCTTCGGTGACTCCAAGTGAGATGTGCAAGATCATGGGCGAAAAGCTCCCCAAGGTGCTCGAGGGTAGCAACGCCGACACGACAGGCCTGTCTGTGACGCCGGCAAGTCAGTACAACAAATTGCGTCAGATGATGGGCAAGGAGCCGGTGAGCATTGGTCGCGACCAGTACTTGCTCACGTGTGATATGGGCGGCGAGCTGGTCGACATGTACACCAAGTATATGGCTGGCGGCCATGCCCTTACCTTGGGCGGGCATACGCTCAAGCCCGCTGGCGACAAGTCGGACGAGGATACGGCTGCCATCGCCAACTCGGCGATGGGCAGTAATCCGGGTACCGTCGTCGTTGCCGACGAGCTGTTGTCCCAACTTAATCTGCAACCGTATTCCAGTAGCCTGCTCGTTAACTACAAACAGGGGATGGATGCGACCGAGGCAGACGAGAGCATTAAATACACTGCGCTCGACAATCTGCTCGTTGACGGCAAGGAGCCGGGGTCGTGGGGACTCTTTATTACACGCTCCGAGATGTACACGCAAGTAGCGCAAATGAACGGTATTATTAGCTACCTAGCCATCTACATCGGCTTTGTATTGGTCGTTGCATGCGCGGCGATTCTGTCGATCCAGCAGCTCTCCAATGTGGCCGACGGCAGCCGCAGCTATCGTGTGCTGGCGCAGATCGGCTGTGACGACCGCCAGATCCGCCATTCGGTGATGGCGCAGCAAGCGGTATTTTTCCTGTTCCCGCTGGCAGTGGGCCTGGCGCACTCCTTTGTGGCGCTCAAGGTGATTATCGACCTGGTGAGCACGTTCGGTCATATGAGCATCGGCGGCACCGTGGGCCTCACCTGCGCGATCTTCTTGGCATCCTACGGCGGCTACTTCTTGGTAACGTACCTCATGAGCACCGGCATAGTGCGAGCCGCCATCGCCACCCGCTACAGCGAGTAACAAGCGGGCAAAATCGTCGCAAAACCAGTGCGAACAACCGCTGCGAAGGGAGTCCAGCCCCCTTCGCGGCGTTTTTTTGCCTGACTGATGAGTCTCAAGACCAAGTGAGTAGACTTTTTTGGATCTGTCGAGCACATCGCGGGTGGCGCCCAATAAAACAGCAGGTCAGGGCTGTGGCGTTTTGGGGCGTGCTTGGCCTCCTGCAAAAAGCCTACTCACTTGTTTTTTTCTGCTAGAAAACCGCCGCGAGGGAAAGCAGCTCCCTTGCGGCGGTTGGCGTTTGCCCAGATAAAACCTGCCAAAATAAACCTGTCCCTTTTTAGCAGGTTATCGCTTCCAGAAGTGGAGGATCAGCGTGGTGCGGTTTTGCTGCTCGGTTTTGACCAGGATGTTGTGGATGTGTGTCTTGACGGTGCCCACGGCAAGGAATAGCTCGTCAGCAATCTCTTGGTTCGACTTGCCCAGCACAACCAGACGCATGACTTCGGTCTCGCGGTTGGAGAGTTTGTAGGCGTTGCGATAGAAGGGCATCTGCTCTTCTATGTGCCGATCAAGATCGCTGACGTTCTTTTCCTCGGGCGCCTCCTGCATGCGGATTGAAAGCACGTGGTAGGAGTAGATGATCAGCAGAATCGCAAAGTAGCACGCAAAGACGTTTTCGCTAAAGTTGCGCTCGGACAGATATAGCTGCAGCCAAGAGGGCGCCAGACTCATGGGGACGACAAGGATGTTGTAGAAATCCTCGGCAACGATGCAACCGACCAGAATAGCGCCGATAATCAGGTGTTTTCGTTGGTTGTTAACGCGTGCCTTCAGCTCAACCTTTGTACTCTTATGAGCCGTCCAAAAGATATACAGTCCCATAAAGACAAGGAATGCCTGACGCATCGTGTAGTAGAGCCACTGATGCATGGGGCCGGAGGGGACAGCGACGATAATCAGCGACTCGCACAGCAAAAACGTTAAAACGGGGATGGCGAACAACTTCTTGGAATGCTTATCAAGTAAGTCCATGGCAATGGCCCAAATAAAAGCCTGTGAAGCGGTCGCCACAAGGGTCCGCATTACAGGCATGGTAATTGAGTAATAGTCATTGGCCGGAAAACTTCGGTTTTGCAACGTGTATTCAAAAAAGAAGATCTCGGTCATCTCGATGGCATAGCAAATAAAAACGCCGCTGCCATAGATAAAGAACTGCCGACGAGACGAGGCGTAGGCGGCAAGCGAAAGCACTGCCGTCACAATACAGATTACGAGTATCGCTAGGGTATAGAAGAACATGAGCGTGTCCATATGTCACCGTCCTGTCTCATTTGATCTCTTATGGAGCCCGCTATATCCTCCCAGGGCATACATGCCTCCGCCGGTCGTTCCATTGCGGATTAAACACCGAGATACAGCATAGACGTATACCGTTCGCGGTTCTAGACGGTAAACCCCCTACAAGCCAGCTGCCTGCGGGTTTATATTGGTTTAGAGGGGATGTAACTCCGTGAACGGTCTTTAATCCCGAATAAACTAGGTGAAAATTGCATACGGGTGAATGATGGTCTTGTCAACACGAGGCGTGATGTTCGAGCGCCTCATAGAAATAGTCGGCAAGACCGGCGGAAAGGAAATCGACATGGCACTGCCTAAGGATTTCATCGACACCAACGACTTCACCAAAGAGCAGATCCTGGCTATCGAGGATCTTGGCCTGGCAATGAAGAAGGCCATCAAGGTTGACGGTTATTATCCGCACCTGCTCCGCAACCAGAGCCTTGGCATGATCTTCCAGCAGGTCTCCACCCGCACCCGTCTTTCCTTCGAGACTGCTATGACCGACCTCGGCGGTCATGCTCAGTTCTATGGCCCTGGCACCATCCAGCTCGGCGGTCACGAGTCCTTGGGCGACACCGCTCGCGTTATGGGCTCGCTGCTCGACATCATGATGGCTCGCGTTGACCGTCACAAGGACGTCGTCGGTCTCGCCGAGGGCTCCGCTGTGCCCGTCATCAACGGCATGTCCGAGTTCAACCATCCCACGCAGGAGATGGGCGACCTCATGACCATGCTCGAGAACCTCCCCGAGGGCAAGAAGATCGAGGACTGCACCCTGGCCTTCATCGGCGACGCCACCCAGGTCTGCGTTTCCCTCATGTTCATCGCCTCAAAGGTCGGCATGAAGTTTGTCCAGTTTGGACCTAAGGGCCACCAGATCCCCGACGGCGGCCTGCACGTCGGCACCGTCGAGGAGCGCGCCAAGTTCGGTAAGCAGATGATGGCCATCGCCGAGGAGAACTGCAAGGTCTCCGGCGGCTCGGTCGTCATCTCCGACGACATCGAGTGCATCAAGGGCGCCGACTTCATCTACACCGACGTGTGGTATGGCCTGTACGACGAGGAGGTCTCGGGCGAGAATTACATGGACGTGTTCTATCCCAAGTATCAGGTCACCATGGACATGATGAACTTCGCCGGCGCAGACTCCAAGTTCATGCACTGCCTGCCGGCCACCCGCAACGAGGAAGTCGTCGACGAGGTCATGGACGATCCCGAGCGCTCCCTGTGCTGGGTCGAGGCCGAGAACCGCAAGCACTCCATCCGTGCTCTCCTTGCCGCCCTGGGCAAGCGCACCCCGCTCAACGACGAAGGTGTCGAGTACTCCGCCAAGGCTGAGCTCCACGCCGCTCTCGAGGCTCTCGAGCAGCTCTAAGCCTCAAGGCTTCTATAAGCACGTTTGCGGGCGGCGGATGCTCGTCTCCTGTCGCCCGCTCACCGAGGCCCAAGCAATTGCCTTAATACCTTAGGCCCCGGATCTGTCCAAGACTGAGCGAAGGAGCTCATCATGAGCGACGGAAAGAAAAAGCTTTCCTTCTTGACGGTCATTTCGACCATCATCTGCGTCGTCTTCGTTTGCGAGGCCGCCGCACCTGCTGCCGCCATTGGCAACCAGCAGTTCTTCTGGTGGATCTTCCTGATCCTGACCTTCCTGCTCCCTTACGGCATGGTTGTCGCCGAGCTCGGCACCACCTATGACGGCGAGGGCGGCATTTACGACTGGGTACGCGATGGCCTGGGCGACAAGTGGGGCGCCCGCATTTCGTATTACTACTGGGTCAACTACCCCCTGTGGATCGCCTCGCTGGCCACTATGTTCCCCGACATCCTGGGCATGGTCTTTGGCGTCGAGTTCAACCTAATCGCCAAGATGGGTATCGAACTTGCCTTTGTGTGGATCGTGTATCTCATGGGCCGCTCCAAGGCGGCCGACTCCGAGTGGGTCCTTAACGGAGGCGCTATCATCAAGGTCGCCGTTGCCGTTATCGTCGGCGCCCTGGGCATCTGGTATGCCATGGAGAACGGTTTTGCGAACGACATGTCCGCTGCCACCTTCCTGCCCGAGCTCACCAACACCAACGCTCTCGGCTATCTGTCGATCATCATCTTTAACTTCATGGGCTTCGAGGTCATCTGCACCATGACCGACGATATGGCCGATCCCGCTCGCGATATCCCCAAGGCTATCATCGTTGGCGGCCTGTCCATCGCCGTGATCTACCTGTTCGCTGGCTTTGGCATCGGCGCCGCTGTGCCGGCCGACTCCATCGACCCCGACTACGGCATGATCGTCGCAGTCCAGACCATGGTGGGCGATTCCATGATCTTTAAGGTCATCTGCATCGCCTTCCTGATCACCCTGTTCGCCAACATGGCTGCCTGGTCCTTCGGCGTCAACTCCGTCGCTCGCTATGCTGCCGAGCACGGCAACATGCCCAAGGTCTTCGCCTCGATGATCTCCGAGGACGATATGCCCAACGGCGCCAACCTGGTCAACGCCATCGTTGCCTCCCTGGTTCTCTGCCTGCAGCTCGTTCCCATCGACGCCATCTCCAACGGTGTCTTCTGGATGCTCTTCGGCACCTCCGTCGTCTTCCTGCTGCTCACCTACATCCCGATGTTCCCGGCGTTCCTCAACCTTCGTAAGAACGACCCGAACCGTGAGCGCATCTTCACGTTCCCGTTTAAGGGCGCCATGATGAAGGTCATGCTGGCCATCCCCTGCATCGAGCTGGTTCTTGCCATCGTTGCAACGCTGATCCCGTTCTCCGCCGCCGAAATTGGCGACAAGGTCCCGATGATCGTTATCTTCATCGTGCTCGTGCTCATCGGCGAGGTCGTCCGCGTCGTCAGCGCCAAGGGCCGCGAGACCGAGTACAAGGGCCTCACTCCCGAGCTGGCAGCTCAGCGTCTCGCTGAGGAGGCTGCCGAGGCCGAGGAGAACTAGAGCACCCGGATTCGGGGCTCCAACCCTCATCATCTGCTAACCATTCCCCGGGGTGGGTGTGAGCGATAGCTCCGGTAACCACCGCCCACCCCAATCTCTCTTCCGTATCCTTCGTGCGTTTTGTCTCCGCGCACTTGGTTACGTCGTCGCTTGCCGGTGCGACTCCGTGAAAACCGGCGCCGGGCGCCCCGACCTTTGCCGGGGAACGGGCGCCTACCATTTCTTGGTTTTAGGCCGCGGGTAACCCGCCCGCAGCAAGCGATCGTTCGATTTGGAGGAAATCTTATGCGTACGATCACCGAGTCCGAGTCCACCCCTAGGGCCGACGGCTTCTTCATGCCCGCCGAGTTCGCCCCGCAGGATCGCGTGTGGATGGGCTGGCCCCACCGCACCGACACCTGGGCCCACGGCGCCAAGCCTGCCCAGAAGCAGTATGCCGCCATCGCCCGCGCCATCTCCGAGTTCACCCCGGTCTATATGTGCGCCAACCAGGTCGACTACGCCAACTGCAAGGCCGTCTTCGAGAACGATGAGAACGTCACCGTCATCGAGATGACCACCGACGACGCCTGGTTCCGCGACACCGCCGCCACCTACGTCATCAACGGCAAGGGCGAGAAGCGCGCCAACCACTGGCACTTCAACGCCTACGGCGGCCTCGTTGACGGCCTGTACTTCCCGTGGGACAAGGACGAGCAGATCGCCCTCAAGATGGCTGAGCTTTCCGGCTGTCGCCGCTATCGTCCCGACGACATGATCCTCGAGGGCGGCTCCATCACCGTCGACGGCGAGGGCACCCTCGTCGTGACCGACCAGTGCCTCCTGTCCCCCGGCCGCACCTGCTCTGCGGTGCTCGAGGAGGAAGAGGATCCCGAGTCCATCTGGCCCAAGTACCACAAGAAGTTCGAGCCCTGGAGCGAGGAGCTCCGCGCCTACATGGACGAGCACCTCAAGGATTACCTGGGTGTCGAGAAGGTCATCTGGGTCAAGGAGGGCATCGACCCCGAGGAGACCAACGGCCACATCGACGACGTCGCCACGTTCATCGCCCCGGGCGTCATGGCCTGCATCTGGACCGACGATCCCGAGTACCCGTTCTACGAGCAGTGCCACGCCGCCTACGAGACCCTCTCCAACGCCGTCGACGCCAAGGGCCGCAAGATGAAGGTCTACAAGCTGCCCATGCCCGTGAACCCGCTGTTCATGGACCAGGCCTCCTGCGACACCATCGACGCCGACGAGAACGCCGAGCCGCGCGTTCCCGACGAGCCGCTGATCGCCTCCTACATGAACTACCTCGTGACCAACCACGGCGTTATCGTCCCGCAGTACGGCGACGAGAACGACCAGCTGGCCGTCGACACGCTCCAGAAGATCTACGACGAGGTCTGGGGCGAGGGCGTCTACAAGTGCGTCGGCGTTCAGTCCGAGCAGGTCGTCTTCGGCGGCGGCAACATCCACTGCATTACGCAGCAGGAGCCGTCCGCTTAATCGTCTGGCTTTCCGCGGCACGGCACCTTCCCGTTCATTCGTCGCTTGCGTACCAAAGTACGCGGCGCTCCTCTTTCACGGGAATCTGCCGCACCTCAGAAACCCAGCCGGTCAAGCGGACAGGGGCTACCTGATTGGTCGGATGGGTTTTTCTTTGGGCACTCCGTTGCCTCCACATCGGAGTGCCCTTTTCTTTGATTGAGTACGCGTCTGGCCTGGGATTTTTTGCGGGTTAGGCCAATTGTTCGCTTGAATATCTCAGGTCAGACGCGTACCCAATTGTCGAAAGTTTCCGGTCGCAAACGCGGCCGTTTTGATCGGAGTATCTATGTACCAGCGTATCGTCATCTACACGCGCCTGTTCCGCGAGCGCTGGTCCAACAATTGCATCCTCTCTTCTCTTTGGGATGGCACCTGTACCGGTGACGCGGCCTGCAACCCTACCTTGGGCTGCGCCTTCGGTACAGATGCCATCCTTTTTGCTGTGAGGGGAGCGTGCCATGGCAGGTAAAAAGTTCTCCCTGATCGAGGTCATCCTCTCGGTTATCTGCGTTGTCTTTACCATCGAGGCGGCGGCTCCGGCATCTGCCATGGGTAACGTGCAGTTCTTCTGGTGGGTCTTCCTCATCATTACGTTTTTGCTTCCCTATGGCCTGGTGGTGGCCGAGCTGGGTACGGCGTTCGATTCCGAGGGCGGCCTGTACGACTGGGTTCGCTTGGGCCTGGGCGACCGTTGGGGCGCCCGCTGCTCCTGGTGCTACTGGGTCAACTTTCCACTGTGGGTGGCAAGTATCGCCTGCATGTTTCCCAGTGTCATCAATGCTGTATGGGGTATCGAATTTTCGCTTGGGGTCCGAATCGCCATCGAGCTTGCCTTTGTGTGGGGCGTCACGGTCATGGCGATGCGGCCGGTGGCCGAGGCCGATTGGGTTATGGACGGCGGTGCCGTCATCAAGGTGCTCATTACCGCTGTGGTGGGAATCGTCGGCATCTGGTTTGCCTGCAATAACGGCTTTGCCAACGACATGTCGTTCAAGACCTTCATCCCCGATCTGGGCGATAACAACTCGCTGACGTACCTGTCGATCATCCTCTTCAACTTTATGGGCTTCGAAGTGGTCGCGACCTTTGCCAGCACGATGAAAAACCCGTCGCGCGATATCCCCAAGGCGGTTATCGCCGGTGGCGTGGCCATTGCGGCAATCTATATCATTTGCGGTATTGGCATTGGGGCTGCGGTTCCCACCGAGCAGCTTTCGCTCGATTCGGGCATTGTGGACGCCGTCGCCGCCATGGTGGGGCGAAGCTACCCGCTGACGATGACTGTGGGCATGGCCTTTTTGGTAACGCTGTTCGCCAACATGATCTGCTGGAGCTTTGGCGTCAACAACGTGGCGAGCTATGCCGCGCGCCATGGCAACATGCCGCGTCCCTTTGCGTTGGTGTCCAAAAAGACCGGCATGCCAGACGGCTCGGCGCTCATTAACGGTTGTTTCGCCAGCTTGGTGCTGCTGCTCCAGATTCCGCTGGGCGAGGGCTCCGACGTCTTTTGGGTCTTCTTCTCGATGAACGTCGTCTTTCTGCTCATGAGCTATATCCCGATGTTCCCGGCGTTTTGGCGCCTGCGTAAATACGACGACCGCCCACGTGTGTTCCGCGCGCCCTTCGAGGGCAAGGTGCTTGCGGTAGCGCTTGCGGTGCCGGTGGTAGAGCTCGTGCTTTCGATTGTTGCGACAATCGTGCCGCTTAACAGCTCGCCCGCCGAGA
Organism: Coriobacteriaceae bacterium; assembly: GCA_902363125.1. Taxonomy (GTDB): domain Bacteria; phylum Actinomycetota; class Coriobacteriia; order Coriobacteriales; family Coriobacteriaceae; genus Collinsella. The sequence goes on along the minus strand of CABIZD010000005.1, from coordinate 110,779 downwards.
TGTCAAAGTTGCCGATCCTCATGGGTGTGGTGATCGGCGTGTTGCTGGGCGAGGTTTCGCGCCTCATATCGCGCCGCGGCCGCAGTGTCGATAATCCCGGCGTTGGTGCAAGGGGGTCAGGTTACGTTGCGCCAAAGCAGTAACGCCGCGACCTGCGCGGTGTCTGCCGCAGTTTGGATTATTGTCCGCGGTGTTTGGAATCGGAATCAAGCTTGGGCGCAAAGAAGGGGACGTGGCCCAGGTAGGGACGACTGTCCGAACGTGCCTTAGCGGCACAGGGGACATCGTCGTAGGTAAGCGAGTCGCTCAGGCGGACGATGATCCTGGCGGCGGGAGCGACGATTTTTTTTGAGTGGCTCAATCGGTGCCATGACATCTCCTCTCCTGCATGCGCCCCGTATTTTGGTGCAAATGTGCTAGCCGCAAGTCTAGCATCCCGCTGCATAGCGCTCCAGAACCACCACAGAGGGGACAGGCGCCTTTGTGGTGGTTCTGGTCCTTATTGGCGGGCTAATCCTGCGTGTTGCCGCCGTACATGTAGACGATAAAGCCGTCGCCGGTGTCTTGGCTGTGGTCCTCGAGGATGCGCTTCATGTTGAGGTGCTCGTAGAACTGCCAATCGGAGTTGCAGTCGCTCATCAGGAAAAACTGGGTGCAGCCGGCTTTGGCGAGCTCGGCGCGTGCAAGGTCAATAAGCGCGCGACCGAGGCCCTTGCCCTGCCACTCGGGCACGATGATGATCAGGTTGAGCTGGCCCTGGGCATACTCGTTGCCCGTGGCGGCAAAGCGGTCGGCTGTGGCCTTCTCGCGGCTGTCGCCAAAGAGTGTACCCTCGAGCTTGGCGTCGGCGGTTTTTGACATTTCGGTTGCCTGGGCGAATAGCTCGTCGTAGCAAGGCTTCCACGTCGGGTTTTTGCGTGGTTTGCCGTCTTCGAAGATGCCGATGCAGCAAGCAGCGATGATGCGGCCTTCAGCTTCGGCAACGAGCGCGATAGGGGAGCGCTGCAGCTGCATGGCAATGTTGAAACGCGCACAGAAATCGGCGGCTTCGACGTCGCCGCGGTTGCGCAGCGTGTTGCACCACAGCTGGTTGTAGATGGCGGCGATACCATCCAGGTCATCGAGCGTGGCGGCGCGCAGAGTTACGTTGTCAAGGCCCATGGAGGCTCCTTCCAAGTTGGGTCAGGCCATCTATGAGTGTGGCATGGCCGCAGGGCCGCCGCATCAACCATTCGGCAGACGAGCCTCGAATCCTCGGGGGCGGAGGGCTCCAGGAGGGAATGAGAGTGGATTATCGGACGCCCGCTCGACGAGCGTGGATAATCTCCCACTTTCGCCCGAAAAGCAAGCCAAAAACGGGAGATTATCCACTCTCATTCTGGGTAGTCGTTTAAGAACGTCCCCAACGACTAGCCACTCGCTACAGCGAGTAACTCGTTCAGCTCGGAATTATCGTAGGTTGAGCATAGGTCAGCGAAAACGCCCCTAAGCGAGCAAGGTGACGTGAAAGAGGAGGGAAGCGTACTTCGGTACGCGACCGACGATTGAACGTCAGATTGCCGCTTAGGGGCGTTTGCAGCGTCGACTGGTTACGCGGTTTGGTAAGACCGCGTAACTAAATACGTTCCGCGATCTCGTGGATGAGGTAGTCGGTCTTTTCCCAGCCCAGGCATGGGTCAGTGATCGACTTGCCAAAGACGCCGCCGTCGACCGGCTGGTTGCCGTCCTCCAGGTAGGACTCGATCATAAAGCCCTTGACCAGCTTGGAGATGGACTCGTTGCGGCGGCAGCTGTCGAGCACCTCCTTGCAAATGCGATACTGCTCCAGCGGACGCTTGCCCGAGTTGTCGTGGTTGCAGTCGATGACCGCTGCCGGATTGGCATAGCCGGCGCGCTCGGTATAGCGCTCGGCCAGGCGCTCCAGGTGCTCGTAGTGGTAATTGGGGTAGGTGCGACCGTCGAGACCGATGTAGCCACGCATAACGGCGTGCGCGAGCGGATTACCGTCGCACTCGACCTCCCAGTTGCGGAAGATGAAGCTCTGGTGCGCCTGCGCGGCGTAAATGGAGTTGAGCATAACGGTGGTCGAGCCAGCAGTGGGATTCTTCATGCCGACGGGTACCGAAATGCCGCTCGACACCAGGCGATGCTCCTGGTTTTCGACCGAGCGTGCGCCCACGGCAACATAGCTCAGCAGGTCAACGAGGTATTGGTAGTTGGACGGGTAGAGCATCTCGTCGGCGGTGAAGAAGCCCGTTTCCTCAATAACGCGCAGGTGCATATTGCGGATGGCCTTGACGCCCTCGAGCAGGTCGTCGGGAGCCTCGGGATTGGGGTTGTGCAACAGGCCCTTGTAACCGGTGCCCTTGGTACGCGGCTTATTGGTATAGACGCGCGGAATGATGATGAGCTTGTCCTTGACCTCCTCGGCGGTCTTGGCCAGTCGGTTCATGTACTCAAGTACCGAATCCTCACGGTCGGCAGAGCACGGCCCGATGATAAGCGCCTTGCGTGCGTCCTCGCCGGTAAAGACTTTGGCGACCTCGGCGTCAAATGCCTGCTTTTTGGCGGTAAGCTCGGCAGAAAGCGGCATTTCCTCGCGAATTTCCATGGGAATCGGCAGCCTGCGTTTGAAATCCATGGCCATGCGGGGCCTCCTCAATCAAATAAGTCAAAGTGTGAATTGTCGAATGCTCGGCATTATCCGCTGTCGCACGCTAAAGTGCAAGCCCTCGTTGCCCCGAAACCTGCCGAAAAGGGACAGGTTTATTTTGGTCGGTTTTATCTGGGAAAATGTCGGCACTCGCCGGAAGGGGAGGGCCAACGTACGGCATGCTGGAGCAAGTTGGATCTTCTGCGGCATACCCCGTGGACAAAAAATGGCAAATATGAGTACTGTTGCTGGCGTAGTATCATATCGAGCTTACAAGATAATAGACACAACAGCAAATATGTTCATTAATGTTGGCACATAGAAGCATACTAACGGGCATTTTGATTCATTTGAAGGCGTATAGAGGCCGTAAAAAGGTCATTTGAGGCAGTTTTGGCTGCTACTAAAAATGTAACAGTACTCATATTTGACCTTTTTTGGCCACAGGGTTCGGAAGGGGCTGTCAATCGGGCCCCAAGAGAGCTAATTCGAGTGCCGTGGACGAAAAAACGGGGGCGCAGGTTGTCCTGCGCCCCCGTTCCCGGACGTGATTAGTCACTTGCTGCCGAATCTACGCCGCCTCGTCGAACTGCGAGTTGTACAGGTCGGCGTAGAAGCCGCCCTGGGCGAGCAGCTCGTCGTGCGTGCCCTTCTCGACGATGTCGCCGTCGCGGATTACTAGGATCACGTCGGCGTTGCGGATCGTGGACAGGCGGTGCGCGATGACAAAGCTCGTGCGGCCCTGCATCAGCGCATCCATGGCGCGCTGGATGAGCTCCTCGGTACGGGTATCGACGTTGGAGGTCGCCTCGTCCAGAATCAGCGCCGGGCGGTCGGCCAAAATGGCACGGGCGATGGTCACGAGCTGACGTTGGCCCTGCGACAGGTTAGTGCCCTCCTCATTGATCATAAAGTCGTAGCCGCCGGCGAGCGTATGGATAAAGTGGTCGCAGCGTGCGGCGCGTGCAGCGGCTTCGACCTCGGCGTCAGTCGCATCGGGGCGTCCGTAGCGGATGTTCTCGCGGATCGTGCCGTTAAACAGCCAGGTATCCTGCAGCACCATGGCAAACTCGCCGCGCAGTGCCGCGCGGTCCCAATCGCGCACGTCAATGCCCTCGACACGCAGCGAACCGCCGTCCACGTCGTAAAAGCGCTGCAGCAGCTTGATGAGCGTGGTCTTGCCAGCGCCGGTGGGGCCGACGATGGCGATGGTCTGGCCGGGCTGCGCCTCGCAGCTAAAGTCGTGGATGATGGTCTTGTCGGGCGTGTAGCCAAACTTGACATGGTCGAACTCCACATGGCCGGGGCGCTTCTCGGGAATCTGCGCGTCGGCCTTCTGCTCCTCCTCGGGCGCGGCCAGGAACTCAAAGACGCGCTCGGTGGCAGCGGCCATCGACTGCATCGTGTTGCTCACGTTGCCCAGCTGCTGCACGGGTTGCGTAAAGTTGCGAACGTACTGGATAAAGCTCTGGATGTCGCCGGGCGTGGCATTGCCGGTCAGCGCGAGCTGCGCGCCCACCACGACGACGCCCACGTAGCCCATGTTGCCCACCAGGCTCATAAGCGGCATCATCAGGCCCGACAGGAACTGCGAGCGCCAGCCACTCACAAACAGTCGGTCGTTTTGACGGTCGAACTCCTCGATCGAGGCCTCAGCGCGGTCGAACACCTGGATGACGTTCTGGCCGGCAAAGTCCTCCTCGATAATGCCGTTGACGGTGCCCAGAACCTGCTGCTGCTCTCGGAAGTACGGCTGCGAGAAGTGAATCATCACGGCCAGGATAATCGCTGCTGCCGGCAGCGTGAGCACGGTGACGCCGGTAAGCGGCAGGCTGATCGAAAGCATCATGACGAGGACGCCGATAATCTGCGTCACCGATGTGATGAGTTGCGTCACGCTCTGGTTGAGCGACTGGCCGAGCGTATCGACGTCGTTGGTGATGCGGCTGAGCACGTCGCCCTTGCTGTGTCCGTTAAAGTAGCCCATCGGAACGACAGCAATCTTGGCGGCGATCTCCTTGCGCATGCGGTAGCAAATCTTTTGCGTGACGCCGGTCATGAGCCAGCCCTGGATGAGGCTGCAGACAGAGCTTGCCAGATACAGGCAGAGCAAAAAGCCGAGCGTCTTGGCGATCCAGGCAAAGTCGACATCGCCGGTACCGTTGACCTTGGCGACCAGGCCTTCGAACAGTTTGGTCGTAACCTGGCCGAGCACCTTGGGTCCCACAATGTTAAAGATGACCGAGCATACGGCAAAGGCGACGGCGGCAAGCACGGCAACCTTGTGTTGACCGATATAGCCGAGCAGCTGCCGCATGGTGCCCTTAAAGTCCTTGGCCTTTTCGCCGCGGCCCATGCCACCCATGCGGCCCATGGGACCGCGCTGGCGGGTGGGCTTGGGAATCTGAGTCTTGGTCTCGTCTGCCATTAGCGCTCGCCTCCTTCCATGACGGCTGCAATTTCTTCTTGGGTAAGCCCCAGCTCCTCGGCAGAAAGCTGCGACTGCGCGATTTCCAGGTACGCCGGGCAGCTGTGCAGCAGTTCCTCGTGCGTGCCGGTGCCCACTACGTGGCCGTCGTCGAGCACGATGATCTGGTCGGCGTGCATGATGGTCGCGATGCGCTGGGCCACGACCACGAGCGCGGCATCGGTAACATTTTTGGCGAGCTCTTCGCGCAGGCGAGCGTCGGTCTTGTAGTCGAGGGCGCTAAACGAGTCATCGAACACCACGACCTCGGGCTTTTTGGCCAGGGCGCGGGCGATGGCCAGACGCTGGCGCTGACCGCCCGAGACATTGGAGCCGCCCTGGCTGATGGGGGAGTCGTAGCCGCCCTCGCGCTCGGCGATAAAGTCCTCGGCTTGGGCGATGCGCGCGGCCTCGTGCATGTCCTCGTCGCTCACCATGTCTCCGGCAAACTTGAGGTTGCTCTCGACGGTGCCCGAGAACAGACGCCCCTGCTGCGGGATGTAACCAATGCGGCGGCGCAGTTCGGAAAGGGTCATGTCACGCACGTCGATGCCGTCGAGCGAAATGCTGCCACCCGTGACGTCGTACAGGCGCGGAATCAACTGCACGAGCGTGGATTTGCCGGAGCCCGTGGAGCCAATGATGCCGAGCATCTGACCGGCATGCGTGGTGAAGTTCACGCCGCTAATGACGTCAGCGCGGGCATCGGGATACTGGAAGCTCACGTCGCGGAAGGTGAGCTCACCGCGCGGCGCGCTGGCCGCGGGCAGTTTGGGCGAGACGGGGTCGTTGATACTCGTGGGGCAAGTGATGACCTCTTCCACGCGCTCGGCTGCGACCTCGGCACGGGGCAGGATGACCGAAACCATGGTGAGAATCATAAACGCCATGACGATCTGCATGGTGTAGGAGATAAACGCCATCATGTTGCCGACCTGCATCACGCCGTCGGACACGCCCTGCGCGCCAAACCAGACGATAAGCACGGTGATGCAGTTCATGACCAGCATCATGAGCGGCATCATAAAGCTCATGGCGCGGTTGGTGTAGAGCTGCGTGGTCATCAGGTCGAGCGAAGCCTTGTCAAAGCGCTCGAGCTCATGTTCCTCGCGGTTGAACGAGCGGATGGGCATAAGGCCGTCGAGCAGCTCGCGGGCGGTAAGGTTCACGCGGTCAACAAAGCTTTGCATCTTTTTGAACTTGGGCATGGTGAGGCCCATAAGCACGCCGACGACGGCCGAGACCGCGATGATGGCCACGGCGATGGTCCACTCCAGGCCGGTGTGGTTGGCCAGGACGCGCATGACGGCGACGATGCCCATGACGGGGGCCATCAGGCACATGCGGATAAACAGGGTTGCGGCCATCTGAATCTGCTGAATGTCGTTGGTGCAGCGGGTGATGAGCGAGGCCTGGCTAAACTTGCCCACCTCGGCCGGCGAGAAGTGCATAACCTTGCTGAAGGTCTCGCGGCGCAGGTCGCGGGCGATGGAGCAGGCGGTGCGCGAGGCCACGGCACCGGTCAGGATGGTGGCGACGAGCGACACCAGGCACAGCCCAAACATCGTGGTCGCCATGCGGCTCAGATAGGCGTTCTGCACGTCGGCGGGGTCGATGCCCTGCGCCTTGTACTCGTTCTGTACGTAGCTCACGGCGCGCTGGGTGACGATGGAGCCCGACATGGAGCCCATTTTGTCCGCCATTTGGTTGGCGCCCTCGACGAGCTTGCTTTGGTCTACCAGATCGCCCTCGATACCCAGACGCAGGCTCTTCATGGTGATCTTACCGCCGTCAGCATCAATCTGCTTTTGCATGTTCTGCGCCGCCGCGGCCTTCTGCTGCATCTCGGCGAGCTGCTCGGGTGTCATCGCCGCCATTTGCTCGGGGGTGGGCATGGCCTGGGCAGCGTTGTTGTCTTTCTCGCTGGACGAGCCCATCATGTCGCCCATGGAGTCGGCGTCGATGCCCTGGTTGAGCGAAAGGACGACAGTCTCGGGCAGGCTCATAATGTCGGCAATCTTGCCTCCATCGGCACGCTCTTCCTCGGTTCCCTTGTACGTGCGAATACCGTTTTTGTCTGCCTTGCCAAACGCAGCTTCTACCGTCTTGGCGTCCTTGGCGCTCATAAAGAGTTCGAGGTCGTCGAGCGATTTGGTGCGAATGGTGCCGGGCACGGGCGAGGCGATGCCGCCTTGCTGCACGCCCACGTCGACGATGTCGCTCATGTAGGTAGGCAGTGCCAAATCGGCGTTACAGCTGATTACGATAAGTACGATAGCTGTGAACAGTGCCGGTATATGCTTTTTAAAGAGCTTGAGAATCCTCACTCGGCATCTCTCCTTTCTTGATTGCGGTCGATAATTTCGTTGGCGCGTCTAAGAAGGCGCACCATCTCCTGGGTATCTGTTTCGCCGAGCTGCTCGAGGAAAGCCGCAGTGCGGTTCTCGAATTCCCGACGTTTGATTTCGAGATCCTGGAATCCTTTGTCGGTCACCGTGACGTGTACGCGACGACGGTCGGTCTTTGAGTGCTCGCGCTCGACCCAGCCCTTGGCCTCGAGGGCGCGTAAGATATTGGCGATGCGGGCACTCGAGACCCAGGCGCGATCAGCGAGTTCGCTCGGCGTGAGCGAGCCGCCGGCGCGCATGAGGGCGCGCATGACGGCCATCTCGCCACCCAGAGCCTGGTCGGCAAAGCGCGAAACGCGCTGGTGCATGCTGCCAAACTCGGTAAAGAGCTGACGCCCAAGCTCATGGAAATCGGTATCTTCCACCGAAAACCCCTAACACTAGAAACTATTTTCGGTGGAAGATGATACCCCCATACGCGGGCCTCATACAGTAGGCAATATTAAGAGCTCATTAAGACTTAAAATCATTCAATTGCTAAAGCGTTTCAAAGAACTATCATGCCCGCGGTTAGGCGAGGGGTTGTCACCACCATGACGACTGGGACTCATATAAGCGCCACGTGCGATGCTCCAACTTCCCGCAAGGAGACACCTTACATAAAGGGGGATGGAGTCATGGCATTTGACTTCACGGGCAAGACCGCGATTGTCACGGGCGGCACTCAGGGCATTGGCCTCGAGATCGCCAAGGGCATCGTCGCGGGCGGCGGACATGTCGCGCTCATCGCAAGGAACGCTGCTAAGGGCGAGGCCGCAGTGGCCGAGCTTGGCGAGGGCAACAAGTTCTATCAGCTCGATGTCGCCGATGCGCCCAAGGCGCGCGAGACCGTCGAGCAGATTTTTACGGACCTGCCGCAAACCAATATCTTGATTAACTGCGCTGGCGTCATCAGCACCAAGAAGTTCGACGAGATCGATGACACCGAGTGGCGTCGCACCATCGACATCAACCTCAACGGTACCTTCACTATGATGAACGCCGTGTACCCGCACTTTAAGGCGGCCCATGCCGGCACTATCGTCAACGTGAGTTCCGTTGCGGGCAAAATCGGTGGCGGCCTGCTCGGCACAGCCGCCTACGCCAGCTCCAAGGCCGGTGTTAACGGTCTGACCAAGGCAGTCGCCAAGGAAGGCGGCAAGTTCGGCGTCCGCTGCAACGCCGTGTGCCCGTCGCTCACGTTGACCGATATGACCTCGATTCTCTCTGACGAGAACTCTCAGCGCATCATCAACGGTATCCCTCTGGGCCGCGCCGCCCAGGCCAGCGAGCCTGCGCAGATGGTGCTGTTCTTCGCTTCCGACCTCGCCAGCTTCGTGAACGGCGAGATCGGTGACTGCGACGGCGGCATCGTCCTGGACGGGTAATACCCCACGACGATTATTTGGCGACGGCCCCTGCGACTCGGGACCGTCGCCTTCTTTCTGACATAGGCGCGTGCGGCTACGATTCGCATGCATCCAAAGGAGATATATATGAGTGAATCGACTGCGGTGGAGGCGCCGGCGGCAAAGGAGCCGTTCTTTAAGATGTCCTCCATCCCGGGTGCCAATATTTTGGTGCCGCTTTTGCTGGGCTGCCTGCTCAACACGCTATTCCCCGACCTGTTCAAAACGCTCGGCAGCTTTACGCTTGGCATGACCCAGCAGGGCGCAGGCCCGCTCGTGGGCGCTTTTTTGCTCATCGTCGGTACGACGATTTCGTTTAAGAGTGCTCCTGCCGCCGCTGCACGCGGCGCCATCATCATCGCCGTCAAGCAGATCGTGGTCGTTGCCGTGTCGCTGCTCATCCTTTATGTGTTCAACGACAACCTGTTTGGCATCTCTGCCATGGTGATGCTGGCGGCTTGCACCGGCGCCAACAACGCTATGTACGCTGGTCTGATGGGCACCATGGGCAATGAGGCCGAGCGTGGCGCCGTCGCCATCACCACGCTGGTTGTCGGCCCTCCGGTCACGATGATCGTGCTCGGCGCTGCCGGTCAGGCTCCGATCGGCTGGTCGCTCGTGGGCGCCATCTTGCCGATCGTCGTCGGCATTATTCTGGGCAACCTCTTCCCGAGCTTTAAGAAGATGATGGCACCGGCACTTTCCGCCATCATCGTGCTCGTCTTCTTTGCCATGGGCTCGACCATGACCTTCGGCCAGCTTATCAATGGCGGTCTTCCCGGCATCGTGCTTGGCGTGATTTGCTCGGTAGTCTTTGCAATTCCCGTTATCGCGGTCGATAAGCTCACGGGCGGTACGGGTGTCGCAGGTGCGGCCATTTCGAGCTGCGCCGGAGCCAATGTGGCCACGCCTGCTGCCATGGCAAGCGTCAACGAGGCCATGTACGGCGGCGCGGTGCTCGCGACGGCCACGGCACAGGTTGCTGCCTGCGCAATCGTTACGGCTATTTTGACCCCGCTGGTCACCAGCTGGTGCTACAAGCATTTTGAGGGCCAGCAGAGCAACGGCAAGGCAACGACCGACAAGGCCTCCGCAGCCGCCTAATGCCAAACGGTAATCAAAGCTAAAAACTAGCTACGCCACAGGGCGGCCACGGGGGATCCCGTGGCCGCCCTGCAGTTTCTGTAGGGTCTTTGGGACACTTTACCCTGCTAAAGCTGGCATAACAGCTAGAGCGAACGTCGTACAAAGGCAAGGAAAAATAACATACAAATCGGTGAACGGTAGTTGTTCGCGCTCGCGTTTCCTGCGGATTTGTAAAAAACGCCCTTATGATATAAAAAAAGAAACATATAACAGCCCAGATGGAGAGGGTCGCTATGTTATCCTTCTCAGACGGGTGAAATCTTGGGTTTTGGGTTGTAGTTCCAAGGTGGACAAACGTTTTCCCTGCACCAACGTGTGGTGAAGAACGGAAGAAGCCGGTAGTGCAAGCCGAAAATTCAAGAATTCAATAAGCAGCGGTGTGAGAGAGCGCCGCATTACACGTAACTAGGAGCGTGGTTACACAATGCAGGAGGCATGGGAAGGCTTCAAGGAAGGCATTTGGACGGGAGAGGTTGACGTCCGAGACTTCATCCAGAAGAACTACACCCCCTACGAGGGCGACGAGTCGTTCCTCGTCGGTCCGACCGAGCGTACCAAGGAGCTGTGGGGCGAGGTTCTCGACCTGCTGCTTAAGGAGCGCGAACAGGGCGGTGTCCTCGATATGGACACCAAGATCGTCACGGGTATCGTGAGCCACCCCGCTGGCTACATCGATAACGCCCACCGCGAGAAGGAGACTATCGTCGGCCTCCAGACCGACAAGCCGCTCAAGCGCGCGCTGCACGTCAACGGTGGTATCCGCATCGCTTGCCAGGCTGCTAGCCAGCACGGCTACAAGGTCGACGAGAACGTTGTCGAGCGCTACACCTTCGAGCGCAAGACCCACAACGCCGGCGTCTTCGATGTTTACACCCCCGAGATGCGTGCTTGCCGCTCGGCCCACATCATCACCGGTCTGCCCGATGGCTATGGCCGCGGCCGCATCATCGGCGACTACCGTCGTGTCGCCCTGTACGGTGTCGACTACCTGATCAAGGACAAGGAGGCCCAGAAGGCTTCCACCCCGACGGTCATGACCGCCGACAACATCCGCGATCGTGAGGAGCTGCAGGAGCAGATCCGCGCCCTCGGCGAGCTTAAGATGATGGCCGAGACCTATGGTTTCGATATTTCCAACCCTGCTACCAACACGCAGGAGGCCATCCAGTGGATGTACTTCGCCTACCTCGCTGCCGTCAAGGAGCAGAACGGCGCCGCTATGTCCATCGGCCGTACCTCCACGTTCATCGACATCTACGCTGAGCGCGACCTTGCCAACGGTACCTTCACCGAGGAACAGATTCAGGAGTTCGTGGATCACTTCATCATGAAGCTCCGCATGGTCAAGTTTGCCCGTACCCCCGAGTACCAGGCCCTGTTCACCGGCGATCCGCAGTGGGTCACCGAGTCCATCGGCGGCATGGGTGTTGACGGCCGTACGCTCGTTACCAAGATGAGCTACCGCTACCTGCACACGCTCGAGAACATGGGCACCAGCCCCGAGCCCAACATGACCGTTCTGTGGTCGACCCGTCTGCCCGAGAACTTCAAGAAGTTCTGCGCCAAGACTTCTGTCGCCAGCTCCTCGATCCAGTACGAGAACGACGACCTCATGCGCGTCTATCACGGCGACGACTACGGCATCGCCTGCTGCGTGTCCTCCATGCGCATCGGCAAGGAGATGCAGTTCTTCGGCGCCCGTGCCAACCTGGCCAAGTGCCTGCTGTACGCACTCAACGGCGGCGTTGACGAGGTCTCCAAGAAGCAGGTCGGCCCCAAGTATCGCGCCGTCGAGGGCGATACGCTCGATTACGACGACGTTGTGGCCAAGTACAACGACATGATGAAGTGGCTCGCTGGCGTGTACGTCAACTCGCTGAACATCATTCACTACATGCACGACAAGTATTGCTACGAGCGCATCCAGATGGCCCTGCACGACAAGCACGTGCACCGCTGGTTCGCTACGGGCATCGCTGGCCTTTCCGTCGTGGCTGACTCCCTGTCCGCCATCAAGTACGCCAAGGTCCACCCCGTCCGTGATGAGAACGGCATCATCGTCGACTTCGAGACCGAGGGCGAGTTCCCCAAGTACGGTAACGACGATGACCGCGTCGACCAGATCGCTCACGACGTTGTGCACCAGTTCATGGAGTACATCCGCATGAACGACACCTATCGCAACTCCGTGCCCACGACCTCGGTTCTGACCATTACCTCCAACGTCGTATACGGTAAGAAGACCGGCTCCACGCCCGACGGCCGCAAGGCTGGCCAGCCGTTCGCCCCGGGTGCTAACCCCATGCACAAGCGCGATAGCCACGGCGCCATCGCTTCGCTGTCTTCGGTTTCCAAGCTCCCGTTCCGCGATGCTCAGGACGGCATCTCCAACACCTTCTCCATCATCCCGAGTGCGCTCGGCAAGGAGGATCAGGTGTTCTTTGGCGATATCGACCTTGATCAGCTGGGCGAGTAACTATTGTTAGTGCTATACTAACAATAACGATTACTGATTAGTGCGCCGGTTTCGGCCGGCGCCTATTAATCGAAGGAGACACATTATGAAGGTTTCTGAAGTTTCCGAGACCCAGGCCGATAACCTGGTCCACATGCTCGACGCTTACGCCGAGAAGGGTGGCCACCACCTGAACATCAACGTCTTCAACCGTGAGACGCTGCTCGACGCTCAGGCTCACCCCGAGAAGTACCCGCAGCTGACCATCCGCGTTTCCGGCTATGCCGTGAACTTCCACACGCTCACCAAGGAGCAGCAGGACGAGGTCATTGCGCGTACCTTCCACGACAAGTTCTAAAGGGATTTAACTCCCGCAGGATCGCCGGGCCGCTTTGGGTTACTTTCCAAAACGTCCTCGGACATGCAAAGGGCTCCGCTGCGCGCTTCGCGCGGCGGAGCCCTTTGCGTCCTGCGGAAATGTTTTGGAAAGTAACCCAAAGCGGCCCGGCGGGGGTCCTGTGTAGTCACCCTTTAGGCGGAACTCTCCTAATTATTTGGATGAGTCGTTTACTTACTTGTGCTGTTACCGTCTTCCCGCTGTTGTTGGGGTATGCTTTGTTCGTATGTAAACGTATGACATGTTGATGGGGGAGGGTGCTATGGCTCGCGAGAGTGCTCGTTCTAAGGATACGGCTAAGCCTGGCATCAAGGAAGTTGCAGCGGTGGCGGGGGTTTCGCCTACTACGGTATCTCGCGTGCTTAATAATCGCGGCTATATTAGCCAAGAGACCCGCGATAAGGTCCATGCCGCGATGAAGCGCATCAACTATACGCCCAACGATATCGCCCGTGCCATGCTCAACGGTCGCCTGAATCTTATCGGTATGATCGTCCCCTATGTCAGCAGTCCGTTTCATGCCCAAGTGGTTCAAGTCATTGAGCATACCCTGGCCGAAAACGGTTTTAAGATGCTGCTGTGCAATAGCGCCAATCGACCCGAGCTTGAGCGCTCTTATATCGACATGCTTCGACGCAATATGGTTGATGGCGTCATCGTCAACTCGCTTAATATCGGTGCCGAGGCGTATGCCGAGATGGGCTTGAGTCTGGTTGGTATCGACTGCGACCTTGGCGAAGCCTCTGTTCAGATTGCGAGCGACAGCTATAGCATCGGCGAACTTGCCACGCGTCGCCTGATCGATGACGGATGTTCACGCATCCTGTGCCTGCGCAGCAATAGCCGCATGCGCATGCCTGCCAATAAGCGTACCGATGCCTACCTCGATGTTGTTGAGCAGGCCGGTTTGCCCGCGCTTGTCCGTGAGGTTGAGTTCGTTAAGCCCGACGACGAAAAGAGCGCGGTCGTTGCGAAGATCCTCGATGAGAACCCCGATATTGACGGCATCTTTGCGGGAGACGACACGATGGCGGCTATCTGTCTTAACGTGATGAAGCGGCGCGGCTTGAGCGCTCCGGGCGATATTAAGGTCGTGGGCGCGGATGGTGCCCGCCGCACTATGACGTTTATGCCTGACTTAACAACCGTACGCCAAGATATCGATCGCATCGGAGAGCTCGCGGCGCAATCCATCATTGCTCTTATTAACGGCGAAAAGCCCGAATCGAATATCAAGCTCCCCGTTGAACTCATTGAGGGTAAAACCGCGTAGTTCATCCCGTGCCAAAAGAATTCCTCAAACACCTCTGATGACCGTTCGCCGGCATATGTCAACCGTTTGCCGACGACTGGAACTGCGAAAAGACGTATTGGTGTGAAAACGTTTGACATATGAAAACGATTGACATATCTTGCAGTTGTACCGAGTTAGTATCTCGTGAGAAAGGAAGTCTCGGATGCACAAGGTGTATTACCAGCCTGAGGGAATTTGGGTAGGCGACATCATGCCGTACGGCGAGGACGGCACGTTCTATCTCTACCATCAGCGTGACACGCGAAACCCCGGACCTTTCGGAGAGCCGTTTGGCTGGGCACTCGCGACAACCAAGGACTTCGTCAATTACAAAGACTTTGGCGAGAGCCTTGAGCGTGGCGGCGACGAGGAAGTCGACCAGTATGTTTATGCCGGCACGGTGTTTAAGGTGGGCGACAAGTACCATGCGCTCTACACTGGTTGCAATCGCGATAAGGTCAAGGCACGCTTGATGAAGCAGGTTCTTCTTCACGCAACGAGTGACGACGCCGTCAAGTGGGAGAAGAACATCGCCGAGACGCTGCTTCCGCCCCAGGAGGGTTACGATGACCGCAACTGGCGCGATCCCTTTGTGCTTTGGGATGAGGAGAACGAAGAGTACATGCTCATCCTCGGCACGCGTGTGGGCGAGGACAAACGTCTGATGACCGGTCGTCTGGTCAAGTTCACCTCCAAGGACCTGGATACCTGGGAGTTCCAGGGCGACTGGTGGAATCCGGGCCTGTACACCATGTTTGAGATGCCTGATCTCTTTAAGATGGGCGACTGGTGGTATCTGGTGTTCTCTGAGTACAGTGATGGCAACAAGACCCGTTACCGCATGTCTCGCTCTATCAACGGTCCCTGGATCACTCCTGCGGACGATTCCTTCGATGGCCGCGCGTACTATGCCGCACGTACCGCATTTGATGGCGAGCGCCGCGTTCTCTTTGGTTGGGTTCCTACGCGTGACGAGGGCGGCGACCCCAGCTCTTACCTGTGGGGTGGCACCTTTATGCCCCTCGAGATCGTTCAGCGTGCCGACGGAACGCTTGGCACCAAACTCCCCGACAGCATGCTTGGCGCCTTTGGCGAGGCTAAGGCAGTCGAGGCCTTTGAGCTTTCCTGCGAGTCGGGCAAGGTCGAGCAGGTGCTCGCCGCGGATGCCGGTTCTACCTATATGCTCGACGCCGACATCGAGCTCGCCGGTGACGCTGCCGGCTTCTCGGTGAAGCTTGCCGAGGACGCCGAGTCCGGTCTTGCCTATGAGTTCCGCGCCAACCTGCGTGAGGGCAAACTCGAGTTTACGGCGGCCCCCCAGTATCCGTGGTTCCAGGTCAACAACATGGGCCTCGAGCGTCCGTTGTTCTTTAAGGGCGAGGGCACTCATCATGTGCGCCTGGTCGTTGACGACGATATCGCGACCATCTTTGTCGATGATGTTGCGCTTAACGCTCGCTTCTGCAATAAGCAGGGCCAGGGTGTGGCGCTGACGGTCACCGACGGTACGCTCAAGTGTGCAAATGCAACGATCGCGTCTCTGTAATGGCATCAAAACGTCTTATGATTTCGTAAGGGAATGGAGAGGAACATGGACTACAAAGTAGTGTCTCAGCAAGTCGTCGATAACGTCGGCGGTCTGGAGAACATCGAGGGTGCCACGCATTGCGTTACGCGTCTGCGTCTGGTGCTCAAGGACACGAGCAAGTACAACAAGGCCGAGCTCGAGAACATCGATGGCGTCAAGGGCGTTCTGTATAACAGCGGCCAGCTCATGATCATCTTCGGTACCGGTACCGTTAACAAGGTTTACGATGAGTTTATGGCTCTGACGGGCGTTAAGGAGATCAGCGCTTCCGAGGTCAAGGGCGCCGAGGCGGACAAGAAGGGCAAGTTCTTCTCGGTCCTCAAGGTATTCTCGGACATCTTTATCCCCATCATTCCCGCCTTCGTCGGCGCTGCAATCATCATCGGCCTTAAGTCCCTGATCGTTGCCAACGGCCTCTTTGGCATGGAAGGCAGCCTTGCCGATCACAGCGAGTTCCTCAAGAACCTCGCAAGCTTCTTTGCCATTATCGCCACCACGTTTGACTACCTGCCTGTCCTGGTTATGTACAGCGCGGTGAAGCGTTTTGGCGGTAACCCGATTCTGGGCATCCTCGTCGGTATCGTCATGGTTCACCCGAGCCTTATGAACCGCAATGCGTTTGTTATGGATCCGTCGGGTGCTGAGTACTGGAACTTTGGTCCGCTCTCCATTCCCATGGTTGCTTTCCAGGGCGGCGTGTTCCCTGCAATCCTGACTGCCTGGTTTATGGCCAAGGTCGAGAAGATTGCCCAGAAGTACATCCCCGAGGTCGTTTCGTTCGTCTTTGTCCCGACCGTTACCCTGATTCTTGCTAACGTCGCCCTGTTCACCGTGTTCGGCCCGCTCGGCAACCTGATTGGCGATGTTCTCGCTGGCGTGATCGACGTCCTGTACAACAGGATGGGCGTCTTTGGTGCCTTCGTCTTTGCCGCGTTCCTGCAGCCGCTTGTCGTTACCGGTACGCACCAGTTCATTCAGGGTATCGAGGCCAACCTCGTCGCCACGACCGGCTTCAATTACATCCAGGCCATCTGGTCGGTTTCCATCATCGCCCAGGGCGGTGGCGCCATCGGCATGTATCTCATTCACAAGAAGCACTCCAAAGAGCGCAATATCTGCATGTCTTCCTTTATCCCGACGCTGGTCGGTATCTCCGAGCCCGCAATCTTTGCTGCAAACATGCGCTACTCGATCATCCCGTTCATCTGCGCCTGCATCGGTGCGGGCTGCGGCGGTGCCTTCGTGAAGCTCTTTGAGGTGCGCGCTATCGGTCAGGGTCTGACCGGCGTACTTGGCCTGCTCATCGTCACGCCCGAGACCCTCGTGTGGTATGTGGCTGGCAATCTGATCGCCTTCCTCGTTCCAATCATCCTGATCTTTGCCTACAACAAGGCAAAGGGCGTTCCGACCACCGATGAGGAGGGCGCGGGCGCTGGCTTCGATGTCAGCTTCTAGTTGAGCCGTTCAGCGTAATGTGCGGATAAGTCCATTTGAGGAAGGGCGTTCGGCTCGTGTGAGTCGAGCGTCCTTCCCTATAGACGAGAAAGTCAACGGCGATGTTTAATCAAAAAAATAAGGTGACACGCGCGGGCTATGAGCAATGGCGAGCTGGACAGGATGAGACGGCGGCTCGCATCGCGTCCGACCCCGATAGGCTTTTGTTCCATGTGGAGCCTGAGCTTGGCTGGCTCAACGACCCCAACGGTTTGGTTCAGATTGGTGATACGTATCACATCTATCATCAATACGATCCGTTCGATGCTGCGCATGGCGGTCCAGTGCTTTGGAATCATCTGACAACAAAGGATTTTGTGACGTACGAGAATCGTGGCCCTGTGCTGTTCCCCGATTCTGATTTGGATTCGAGTGGAGCGTATTCTGGTTCTGCCTTTGTACACGGCGGCAAGATTCACTACTTCTATACCGGCAACGTCAAGCATTTTGACCGCGATGATTACGACTACGTGTTGACGGGCCGTGAGCAAAACCAAATTCATATGGTTGCCGAGAATCCCGACGAATTGGGCGAGAAGCGCACGGCTGTTGGGCCGGTCGATTACCCCGACGATATCGGTACGCACGTACGCGACCCCAAAATCCTTGAACACGACGGTATCTACTACATGGTTCTGGGCGCTCGTACGAAAGACGACCGTGGCTGTGTGCTTGTCTATACCTCGCGCGATCTTGAGTGCTGGCAATATGCGACGCGTATTGAACTCGGCGAGAAGTTCGGTTTTATGTGGGAGTGCCCGGATCTGTTTGAGCTCGATGGCGAGTTAATCCTCGTTTGCTGCCCACAGGGCGTGCCCGCCGATGGTTGGCGTTACCGAAACCCGCACCAGTGCGTGTGGTTCCGCATCAAGGCCGATTGGGAAAAGCCTTGCTTTGCCATTGTCGAATCGGGCAAGCCCCAGATGGTCGATGCAGGTTTTGACTTCTATGCCCCTCAATCATTTGCAGATGCCGACGGTCGACGGATTATGATCGGTTGGGCCGGCTGCCCCGATGCAACGGCTCAAAACCCGACGGTGGAACGCGGATGGCAGTGCGCGCTTACCGTGCCGAGGGTGCTGAATATGCGCGACGGTAAGCTCTGCCAGTGGCCCGCGCGCGAGGTTGAGCAACTGCGCAAGGAGCGTGTTTCGGTGACCGCCGGAGAGACCGTCGACTCTCCTGGCCGACTGTTTGATGCCGTCGTGTCGTGCCGGGGGACGAAGTCCATTGAGCTGGAAGTTCGTGAGGGTGTTGTCGTGTGCTTTGCCAACGGAATGCTCACACTTGATATGGGCGATGAGGGCTATGGACGCGACAAGAGGTCGGTTGAGCTCGACGAGCTTTGCGACTTGCGAGTCCTTTCGGATACCACGATGATCGAGGTATTTGTCAACGACGGCGAGGTTGCGCTTACGAGTCGCACCTATTCGTCCGCAACACCGGTGATGCAGCTGCGCGCTGAGGGTGACGTCTCGATGGAGCTTTACCGTCTGGCTCGCTAGCTGCATTATGAAAGACCGTGGCGTTTTGGATACATGGGCTTTCTTGGTGGCTACCGTTTATCGCGTATAGCTACCGTTTGCGGAATAAGTAACACTCCTTAATAAACCGTGTAGAATCTCAGATAAGCACGGAGTTTTCCAGGGAGACGCTGTCCTTTGTTGTGTGCAAGGGGCGGCGTCTCTTTGGCGCTTGGAGGCCGTTCTGCAGCAGGTCGGCGGACGTGCGTCACATATTCAAAAGCCAACGTCGAGATGGGTTGTGATGATAATGGGCAAGTACGTAATCGTGGTTGAATCTGGGTCGGATGTGACGTCGGAGCTCTGCGAGCGCTATGGCATCGTGCGCGTGCCCATGCATGTCACGATTGGTGACGAGACCGTCGAAGACGGATCGATCGACCCGCTCGAGATTTACTCGCGCTGCAACGAGTTTGGTGTGATGCCCAAGACCAGCGGTTGCTCGCCGGCGGATTTTGCGCATGTGTACGACCGCATCCACGCCGAGCAGCCCGACGCGACCATTTTGCATCTTGCATATTCCGAGGTAACGACCTGCTCGCATCAGTCCTCGAAGATTGCGGCTGCGGGGCGCGACTACGTGTTCTCCATGGACACGCGCTTTGTCTCGGTGGGCCAGTCGCTCGTTGTCGTCGAGACCGCCAAGTATATTGAGGCTCACCCCGATGCCACCGTCGACGAGATTTTCGCCTTCACCAATTCGGTGATGGACCGCGTGCTGTTGGGCTTTGTTCCTACGGACCTTGCCTTCCTTAAGGCAGGTGGTCGCTTGTCCAACGTCGCGTTTCTTGGCGCCCATCTGCTCAAGATTAAGCCCTGCATTGAGGTAACGGGTGGCAAATTCGTGGCGACCAAGAAGCTCCGCGGTTCTATGCTCAAATGTGCCCGTGCCTTTATTGACCACATGGTTGCGAAGGGCGATATTGATTACTCGCACATTGGTTTGGCGTATTCAGTGGGCCTTTCCGAGGAGCTGCGCGACGATATGGAAGTCTATGCGCACGACCTGGGCTTTAAGGACGTTACCTGGACTCAGGTCGGCGGCGTCATCTCGAGCCACTGCGGCCCGACCGCCTTTGGCGCGGTGCTTACGCTTAAGGCGTAGGGCCTGGCGTCTATCGATTTCTATTGCTTCGGCGGCGAGCGGGTTGTGACGACCTTCCCGCCGCTTTTGCGTGGAGTCAAATAGGACGATCAAATTGACCGCTAAACCGTTTCGCCATCAGGCGTATGGGCTAGAATGGCTCTGGCATTTTAATTGACAAAAACCAAAGAGAGGCAAGGTTGCGGGAATGGCTGAGATGACGCTTGAGGGTGTGGATGCTCATCCCGAGGACTCTGCGTATGCCCTGGGTCGCGTGCATTCGATCGAGACGATGGGAACGGTCGACGGACCCGGCATCCGCTTTGTGGTGTTTGTTCAGGGCTGTCCCATGCGCTGCGCGTATTGCCACAATCCCGATACCTGGTCTGTTAACGGCGGCACGATGGTGACCGTCGAGCATCTCATGGACGAGTTCCAGAGCAACCATGAGTTCTACCGTAGCGGCGGCATTACCGTTTCGGGCGGCGAACCGCTCCTGCAGCCCGAGTTTTTGGCCGACCTGTTCCGCGCAATGCACAACAACCCCGATGGCCGCGTACACACCTGCCTAGACAGCTGTGGCTATGCATTTGATCCCAAGCATCCGGAGAAGTTCGATGCTGTTCTCAACGAGACCGATATGGTGCTGCTCGACATCAAGCATGCCGATCCGGTTGAGCATAAAAAGCTGACCGGTTGCGATCCTGCGCGCATCCTGGCGTTTGGCGATGAGCTTGCCCGTCGCAAGATTAAGGTTGTTATTCGCCACGTGGTGGTGCCGGGTATCACCGATACGGCGGAGGAGTGCGAGGCGCTCGGTCGTCTGATCGCCCCGTGGCATAACGTGGTCGGCCTGGAGATGCTGCCGTATCACACGATGGGTGTCGTCAAGTATGAGCAGCTGGGGATTCCCTATAAGCTTGAGGGCGTACCTCAGATGGATACCGCGCGCATGCCCGAGCTGCGCAACGCCGTCATGGCCGGCATGAAAAAGCGCCGCGCCGAACTCAAAAACGCCATCGGATAGCAGGGCACTCATTGGGGACAGACTTAAATGAGTGCCCCCGGGCGCCTAGTTGATTGCTAAAGAGTCCCGTCAAGTTGCGGTGGAATAGTTCTTGTTTTTCGGCTTATGCCGCCCAAACAGGAACTATTTCACCGCAACTGCGTTTTGGGCAGAGATGCGCAACAGAACCGGTGTATTTGCATAGAAACGCCTGTATTTTGTTTAGAGACACCTTAAACGCGACTGAATATCTTGGGTAAGAAATGCCTGCTCGGTATTATGCTGCTCGTATATAAACGGTAGCAGTCAGGAGACCACGTGCGAAAGGGCGCATCGCGGGACGAGTATGTGCCGCAACATGGCAGCAGATATGAGACGAAGGGCGCGTCTTCGCGTGGCCTTGCAGACGCTCGCATTCGCGTGACGAAGATTGCCGCCATTGGGATGCTAACGTTGGCGGTCATTATCCTCGGAATTACCGCCAAAGCCTACGCGTCGGAGCGAATGGCACGCTCGGATGCGTCAACGGTACAGACGGAAAACAAAAAGGTCTCTGAATCTAAAGCCACCGCAAGTCAAACCCTGTCGACAGCGAGCCTCAAGACGAGGCTTTCGAAGGCGGACTTTAACGATATTCCCTCAGGCGATACCGTACAGACCTTCTCACTGGTTGATGACCAGATCCCCGCCCTGGAGGATGAGAGCCTCGCCTCGCTCCAAGATGCCCTTGATCAGGCCCAGGAATTGGGCGATGTGGGCGTGGTGTTTTACGATCTGTCGAGCGGCAAGGGCGTAGCGTATAATGCCGATGTCGAGGTGTACGGTGCGAGCAGTTATAAGGCGCTCTATGCACTCTACGCCTGCGAGTCACTGGTCGAGACAGGGCAAGTATCGCTCGATGATACTCTGGGCACCTATGGCGGCTTCAGTATGGGCTGGCTGACGGTTCGTGAACTCATCGAGGCCGCGGTCGTCAACTCGGATAACGACTCGTTTATCGCGTTGCGTGCAACGTTTGATCAAGATGGCTACGAGGATTGGATTGCCGCACTCGGCGTCGAAGACGAGGTCGCGCTCGATCCGATGAGTGATTTCCCAACCTATTGCCCGCGTACCTCGGCCAAGTTGTGGCGCGAGATGAGCGAGTATTTGAGCCGTGATACCGAAACGTCGCAATGGCTGTCGGACCTTCTGGCATCTACGACCCGTTCGTTTATCCGTGACGGCATTGCGGACGACCAAGCTTTGGTGCGCAACAAGGCCGGTTGGATCAGTGAGGCAGACTGCAACGCGACGTGTGATGCGGGCCTCATCGATGTCGACGGACGTACCTATGTCATGAGCATCATGACATCGATGCCGTGGAGCGACCGCTCGAGCGAGGTTACGGCCGCGATTGCAAAGGCTCTGTTTGATACGCGAGCTGCGCTGGCCTAACGGCTTCGTATTGCGCGGTTGAGCCAAAATGCTGGTACCATACCGTGGATAAGCAGTTTTCACAGGTTTGGGGGATGGTATGCCTACCATCGCAATCATCGGCGCACTCGAAAAAGAGGTTGCGCAGATTAAGGAAGAGCTGAGCGGCGCTCATGTGTCGCAAGAGGCGGGCTTGACCGTTGTAAGTGGCGAGCTCGACGGTTTGTCCGTGGTCGCAACGACGGCAGGTATGGGTACCGTTAACGCCGCTGGCGCAACGCAGCATCTCATCAGTAAATATGCTCCGCAGGCCGTTGTGTTCTCGGGCATTGCGGGCGGCCTGAACCCCAAGCTCCACATCAACGACGTTGTTATAGGCAGGTCCCTGCGCTACCTCGATACCGACACGGCGCTCATCGCCGAGTCGGCGCCGGGGCTTGAGGAATTTGCATCGACACCGGCTCTGGTCGATATTGCAGCTGCCGTGCTTGTTGAGCACGGGTTTGTGGACGCATCGTTGGACGTGTCGGCTGCGGAGCAGGACCCCAAACAGTTCCTGGACGGCACCATCGCTACGGGTGACCGATTTGTGACGGGTGACGCCATGCGCACCGCCGCCATCGAGGCGACGCATGCCGATTGTGTTGAGATGGAAGGCACCGCGATTGCGCACATCGCGTCCAAGAATGGTGTCGATTGCCTGGTGCTGCGCGCTATTAGCGATAATTGTGACGAGGCGTATGACGCGTTTTGCGAGCGGGAGTTCGACCTGGACGAGTACGCTCGCACCGCGAGCGGCATTACGCTCGATATTGTCCGCCGCATTGCCGCTGCGCAATAGCGCGCTCTTTTGTAAGAACCTACGACCAAGGAGTGTCCATGGCCGATTCCATTAACTACCAGCTTGCCAAGTTCGTCGCCAGCTACGGCAAGGTTTCGCAGATTCCCGAGTCCACCTGCCCCGAGGTGAGCTTTGTCGGCCGCTCCAATGTGGGCAAGTCGTCGATTATGAACAAGCTCTTTGGCCGCAAGAACCTGGTCAAGGTTTCCAGTACGCCGGGCAAGACGAGCAACATCAACTTCTTTGAGGCCGACGACGTGCACTTCGTCGACCTGCCGGGCTATGGTTTCGCCCGTCGTTCTAAGGCCGAGCGCGACCGCTGGGCCGAGCTTATCGGCGACTTTTTCGACTCCGAGCGCAGCTTTAACTTGGTCGTCTCGCTGGTGGACATTCGTCACGACCCCAGCAAGCTCGATCATGACATGATCGACTACCTGCAGGGCAACGAGTTCAACTTTATCGTCTGCCTCACCAAAGCCGACAAGCTCAGCCGCACCCAGCAGGCCCGCCAGGCAGCAGCCATCAAAAAGCAGCTCAACGTCCCGGCCGAAAACGTAATCATCACAAGCTCCCAAACCGGTGTGGGCATCGACGAACTCAAGCGCCGCATTGCCGAGGCGTGCCTCTAATCGAGCTACAACCCCTCAAAAGCTCTTATCTATATCACCACAGTGATAGTTATTGGTAAACTATCACTGTGGTGATATTTTTTAGGAGGCCGATATGGAGCTGTGGCACGGGTCGGAGGTTGTTGTCGAGCATCCGTCGCTGGATAGATGTAAGCAGTTCAACGACTATGGACGTGGGTTTTATTGCACGCCACATGAGGAAATGGCGATGGAATGGGCATGCCGGACCGAGTCCGATGGTATCGCGAATCGATATGAGCTCGATATGGATGGTCTCGCGGTCTTGGATTTGGAGTCCGGGGAGTTTTCAATTCTTAATTGGCTTGCGATTTTGGCCGACAACCGGGAGTTTAATGTCTCGACGCCGCTGGCACGCGAAGGACTTCGCTATCTGCTGGATAACTGCCTGATTGATATTTCTCCCTATGATGTTATTCGAGGCTATCGCGCCGACGATTCCTACTTTTCGTTTGCAAGACAGTTCGTTAACGGCATGATCTCGCTCAGGCAACTGCAACTCATTATGCGTTTGGGCGATTTGGGCATCCAATACGCTCTTATGAGTGAGCGCGCGTTCTCGGCGATCAGGTTCCGCGATTGGAAGCAGGCCTCGGGAGCTGAGTTTTATCCCAAACGATTTGAGCGAGAACAGAATGCTCGACGTAAGTATCTGGATACGATAAACGGATTTGACACCGAGGGTGTCGACATTAGGGATTTGATGGCAGGGAGGGTTGATTTAAATGATCCAAGAGTTAACGGATTGTGGGCCGAGTAGGACATATCCCGTCTATTACCTCGAGGACGCAATGAACAACCTAGGCGACTGCTTTGACTATGCCGTTAATGATTATGGAGCAGAGGGATCGGAAGTTGCTGAACTCTTTTGCCTCAGCGGCGTAGCTCGCGAGTTCGAACGCGGCAACGCATGGGTCGTATCGGGAAAATCGGGCGTTGAGCTGTTCGCACTGATCGCCGAAAGGTCGGGCTATCAAAACAGGCCTATACCGGACTGCACCTATCGATTTGAGAAGACGCCGGAATATTGGGCGGGCTGGATGCTGGCATACCTGCAGTGGCGTTTAGGGGAGTCTTTCGAAGATCTGCTGCATGTCGTTCCATTTGATGCGCTGCGCGGTCTGTACTATCCCTGGCATGAAGCCTCAGAGGAACGTGTGGCGCGTCTTATTTGCGATATGGCGAAGAAAACACCTCGTCAAACTAAACTGGCGCAAGCAAGAAAGAGGCTCAAGAAAACCCAACAAGACCTGGCATACGAATCGGGCGTATCACTCCGCTCAATCCAAATGTACGAACAGCGCCAGAGAAACATCAACGAAGCATCGGTAACAACCGTAAGGGATATGGCGAAAGTCCTGCACTGCAGCATCGAAGACCTCCTAGAACCAGTCTTCGAATACAAAGAAACTAGCGCAGCGTAAACCAAGCACACAGTCGAAGTCTGTCACTAACAAGAGCCCCTATCAATAAAAAGCAACTATCAGCCCGGCGACTTTCCAGAGTGTAGATCCCTGTAGCTGCCGTCAGCGAAGTTAACGTAGGGGAGGCTAGGGGCTTTGCCCCCAAATCTTTCCGCAGGACGGCAGGACCCCCGCCGCACGAAGTGCGCAGCGGGGGTCCTGTCATGTCCGAGGACGATTTGGGGGCAAAGCCCCTGGCCTCCCCGGTGGGTATACGGGACGGCGACTACAGGTATTCGATTTGAGCGCCCTCGGTGTCGCACGTCAAAATATGCGTGTCACACTTGGGGAACTGCTCGCGCAGCTTGACCTGCAGGAACTTTGCCACGATGGTGTCGTCAGTCACGGCCATGAGGGTCGAGCCGGAGCCACTGATCCAGATGGTCTTGGCGCCGCCGTTAAGGCAGGTGTCGCGCACAGCGTTGTAGTCGGGGATGAGGCGGCGGCGATAGGGCTCCTGGATGCGGTCGTCGTTGGCGGCGGCAATCAGGTCAAGGTCGCCGGTCTCCAGGCCGCGCGTCATGCCGGCGATGCGGCCCATTTGCCATACGGCGGTGGAGAGTGGAATCTCCTGCGGCACGACCTTGCGCGCCTCACTCGTATGCACCTCGTAGGGCGGAATCACGGTAATAAAACGCAAGCGATCGCTCACCTCGTAGCGCAGGCACTGGGGGAGCGAATCAGTCGGCGTAAAGGAGCAAACGGCACCGCCCAGGATGGCAGGGGCGACGTTATCGGGATGGCCCTCGACCTCGGTGGCAATGCGGACGAGCTCGGCACGGTCGACGGTGTGGCCCGTCAGCGCGGCGGCCGCCATGATGCCCGCGACGACGCAGGTGGAGCTGGAGCCCAGGCCGCGGGCGACGGGCACATCGGTCTGAATGTCGATAGCGACGGGAAAGGCCGGCTCGCCCCAGGCGGCCAGAGCATCGACAAAGCTCACATAGACCAGGTTATTCTCGTTTTGGAACTCCTCGGGGCAACCCGTGATGGTGAGCTTGTCGGCGCGCTCGAAGGTGAAGTGCGAGTAGAGGCTGACGGCCATGCCGAGGGTGTCGTAGCCGATGCCTAGGTTGGCGCTGGTTGCTGGGACGGTGATTTTGATCATGTGGGTCCTCCTGGGCGGGTCTGGCCGTTTAGTTCGCTGCTCGGGCAGTCCTGGCTCGCTCGGAAAGCACATTAAGTGCTTTCCGGCTCGTGCGGAACTCGCGACGAACTAAACAGCCAGGCACGCTGTGCGCGTTCGTCATCATCCCGGGGGTTATCTGATAAAAGAAGGTGCGCCGGCTTTCGCCGGCGCTTAATAAGGGGTTTAGTTGGTAGCCATCTTTTTTGCTGCGGACTCGACGTAGCTTGCCATCTCATCGACGTCGCAGACGTCTTCGAAGCGGACGGGTTTGGATTCGAGTTCGGCGAGCTGGGTCGGGGCGACCGTGTTGGTGGCCTGCTCGAGCACACGCATAGCCTCAAAATCATCCTCGGGAACGTTGAGGCCCAGGGCGTCGCAGCAGGCGCGCGGGAACTTGTAGGGGCTGGCGGTCGAAAGCAGCACGCGGGCCTTGGCGCCCTCGGCGGGGGCGACCTGCTCAAAGACGTGATAGCCGCAAGCGGTGTGCGGGTCGATCACGTAGCCGTTCGCATCCCAGCAGCTCTTGATGGCGGCGCGGACCTCGTCCTCGCTGGCCCAGCCGCAGTCAAACACGCTCTGGATCTTGGCCAGCAGGTCGGCGGGAACCTCGTAGCGACCCGTCTGGGCAAGCTGCTCCATAAGGCCGGCAACGAGCTCGCAGTCGCCGTCGGACAGGAAGTAGAGCATGCGCTCCAGGTTGGAACTAATAAGGATGTCCATCGACGGCGAGATAGTCGTGAAGAACGGGCGGTTACGGTCGTAAACGCCGGTGGTCAGGAAGTCGGCAAGCACGTTGTTCTTGTCGCTCGCCACGACGAGCTTGGCGACGGGCAGACCCATGCGCTTGGCGTAGTAGCCGGCCAAGATATCGCCAAAGTTGCCGGTGGGCACGCAGAACTCTACGGCGTCGCCAGCCTCGATAGCGCCGGCGCGCAGCAGCTGCGCATAGGCGGCAAAGTAGTAGACGACCTGCGGCACCAGGCGGCCGACATTGATGGAGTTGGCGCTCGAAAGCACCGTGCCAGCGGCCTCCAGGCGCTCGGCAAGCTCCTTATCGGCAAAGATGCGCTTGACGGCGCTCTGGGCGTCGTCAAAGTTGCCGCGGATGCCGCAGACGGCGACGTTATCGCCCTCCTGAGTGGACATCTGCAGGTTCTGGACGCGGCTGACCTTGCCCTCGGGATAAAAGACGGTGATGCCCGTGCCCGGGGCGTCGGCAAAGCCGGCGAGTGCGGCCTTGCCGGTGTCGCCCGACGTGGCGGTGACGATCATGATGCGCTCGGCGCCGCCGTCCTTGGCAGAGGTGCGGGCCATCAGACGGGGGAGCATCTGCAGGGCGACGTCCTTAAAGGCGCTCGTGGGGCCGCCAAAGAGCTCCATCACATAGGTTTGCGGGGCGTCGGCGCCCGGTGCGGCGTCGAGTTTGACGAGCGGCGTAACCTCTTCGCTCGCGAACGTGCCGCGGTATGCCTCGTCGACACACGCCGAAATTTCTTCGGCTGTGTAATCATTCAGTAACATTCCCAACACATCTTGAGCGATTTCAAAGTACGATTTATCTGCAAGCGAGCTGATATCGACCTGCTGGGTGCCGAGCTCGTCCGAGACAAACAAACCCCCGTCGGGAGCGATGCCGGTACGGATTGCCACCTTACTTGAGCACGATAAAGTGCGTCCTCGTGTACTATGATAAGTTCCCATATAACACTGCTCCTCGGATGCCTTGGTCCCAATCGGTGAAACCATGGTATCAGAGCGCGCAAAACAGGTTTGCAGAGGCTTTTAGAAAGGTAACCTCAAGCCCATGATTAAGATTGCCAAGTTTGGCGGCTCGTCGGTCGCCGACGCCGAACACTTTAAGAAGATCAAGGCCATTGTCGATGCCGACCCGGCCCGCCGTTTTGTGGTGGTTTCTGCCTGCGGTCGCCGCTTTAAGGGCGATACCAAGGTGACCGACCTGCTCTACTTGGTTAATGCACACGTTAAGTACCACGTGTCGTGTGAGGAGCTGCTCGAGGACATCGGTCAGCGCTATTTTGATATCGCTGACGAGCTGGGGCTCACCTATCCCATCCGCGAAGAGTTTGCGGCCTTTGCCGAGCGTGCTCGCTCCGGTGGCTACTCCACCGAGGAGCTCGTAAGCCGCGGCGAGTACTTCACCGCTCGCCTGATGGCCGAGTACCTGGGCCTACCGTTCCTGGACGCCGCGACAGTTGTGGCGTTCCATCACGACGGTACGCTCAGCATGAACCGCACCTCCGAGCTGGTGCAGGAGTACGGCCAGCAGGGCGGCTTTGTTATGCCCGGTTTCTACGGCGCGACGCGTGAGGGCCAGATCAAGCTGCTCGATCGTGGCGGCGGCGATATTTCCGGCTCGATTCTGGCCAAGTGCCTGGGCGCCGACCTGTACGAGAACTGGACCGACGTTTCGGGCTTCTATTCCGCCGATCCGCGTATTGTTCCCGAGGCTCAGCCCATTGCGCGCGTTACCTACGAGGAGCTGCGCGAGCTTTCGTACATGGGTGCAAGCGTCCTGCACGAGGAGGCTGTGTTCCCCGTGCGCGAGGCTGGTATTCCGCTGGTCATCAAGAACACCAACGCGCCGCAGGACCCCGGCACCATCATTAGCGAGACGGCCGACGAGGGCGAGGCAGAGCCCATCATTACCGGCGTGACCGGCAAGCGCGGCTTTGTCGCCATCAACGTTGCCCGCGACCGCACCAAGCCGCGTGTCGGCTTTATGCGCCGCGCGCTTTCGGTGTTCGAGCGCTATGACGTCTCCGTCGAGCACATGCCCACCGGTGTCGACCGCTTTGGCGCCGTGGTGCAGGAGCAGGATGTGCACGACTCGCTGTACTCGCTCGTGGGCGACATTCAGCAGGAGGTCGAGCCGCTCGAGATCGAGGTTGTCGAGGGTCTGGCACTTATCGCGACCGTCGGCCGTAACCTGCGCGGCCGCGCAGGTATCTCGGGCCACCTGTTTGGCATGCTTGGCCAGGCTGGCGTGAGCGTGCGTATGATTTCGCAGAGCTGCGACGAGATCAACATCATTATCGGCGTAGAGGAGAAGGACTTCGATCTGGCGATTCGGACCATTTACCGCGCCTTCTCCGATGAGAACGGTATTGTAAAGGTCTCCGACCTGGAGGCTTCCGCGCCGGTCGATCCCGCCTTGGCCGCGCTCCACAAGTAGCTGCTATCACGCTAGATTTTTGGGTCATGTCTCAAAAATCTACAGCGGGGCGTTTCGTTTCGGTTTCGTTTCGACGGGGCGGGTTTCGTGCCCGCCCTGTTCTTGTATACACTGGCAACAATAATCGGCCTGCTCGGCGTGCGGGCAAAAGCCACAACCTTTAAAGGGGGAAGCATGAAACAGTACACGGTTGCTATTTTGGGCGCGACGGGAGCCGTGGGCACCCAGATGCTCGAGTGCCTCAACGAGCAGGAGTTTCCGGTCGGCAAGCTCAAGCTGCTAGCGAGCGCGCGCTCTGCGGGCAAGACCGTCGAGTTCCGCGGCGAGCAGATCGTGATCGAAGAGGCTTGTCCCGAGGCCTTTGAGGGCTGTGACATTGTGCTTGGAGCCGCCGGCGACGACATCGCGAAGGAGCTACTGCCCGAGGCCGTCAAGCGCGGTGCCGTCGTGGTCGACAACAGCCATGCCTTCCGCATGGATCCCGAGGTGCCGCTGGTCGTCCCGGAGATTAATGCCGACGATATCAAGTGGCATCACGGTCTTATCGCCAATCCCAACTGTGCAACCATCATCGGTCTGGTTCCCACGTGGCCGCTGCATCAGCTCGCCGGCGTGAAGCGCATGATCGTCTCGACGTATCAGGCGGCTTCGGGTGCCGGCGCTCCCGGTATGGCCGAGCTCGAGACTCAGTTGGCCGCCCTGGGCCGCGGCGAGGAGATTCCCGAGCCGCGTGCATTTGCCGCCCAGCTGGCGAGCAACCTGATTCCGCAGATCGGCGGCGTCAAGGAGGAGGGCTTTACCTCCGAGGAGATGAAGCTGCAAAACGAGGGCCGCAAGATCATGCACCTTCCCGAGCTGCGCGTGAACTGCACCTGCGTGCGCGTGCCCGTGCTGCGTTCGCACTCCGAGAGCATTACGCTCGAGTTTGAGCGCGACATCACGGTGGAAGAGGCCCGTGCTGCGCTGGCTGCCGCTCCGGGCGTGAAACTGGTTGACGACATGAGCGCCGAAGATGCGCACGATCGCTTCCCCATGCCGATGGATACGTCCGACCAGGACCTGATTTGGGTCGGCCGCGTGCGTCGCGACATCTCGAACCCCGAGGCCGCGCGCGGTATCACCTTCTGGTGCTGCGGCGACCAAATCCGTAAGGGCGCGGCAACCAATGCCGTCCAGATTGCTAAGCTGCTCTGCGAGTAGTGCGACCTGTCCGGCGGGGTCCGGGCTTAGTTTTCAGAACGTCCTCGACCATGTGTGGCGCCTTGTCCTGCTCCTTCGGAGCTGCGGACAAGGCGCCACACTGGTCTGCGGAGTGTTCTGAAAACTAAGCCCGGCCCCCGCCTGCGGCGACTCGGCTGCGAGCGGCCTGCGATGGGACCGTTGCTGGTTGGGGCCGCTGGGCTGATGTGGGGACACGTGGTTGTTGCGGGCCCTGGTCCCGGCGGCGGCCTCGGCGCTTTGCGCCTGCCGCCTTGGGGGACTTTGGGGCGCGGCCGGCAGCTGTGGCGCGTTGCGCCTGCTGCCTGCGGGGACTTTGGGGTCGTGCGGCAGCTGCGGCGCTGTCGCGCTTGCTGCCTTGGGTGACTTTGGGGTCGATTGGGGGTTGTCTGCACAATTCGCGGTATTATGTTGCGGAGTTTTGAAAGGAGCCGCTGGTGGTCACGACGACGTTTGCTTCGCCTTTGGGCGAAATCCTGCTTGCCGCTGATGGCCGCGGTTTGACGGGGCTTTGGTTTGAGGGGCAGGAGCACTTCGGTTCCACGCTTCTCCGGGAAGACCCCGAACATGTTGAAGGCGCCGACGCGGTTTCCGGTACCGGTGGGATGTCTTCGGTGAGTCCGGCAAATGGCGTGGCTTCTTCGGTGCTTGAGCGTTCTTGGGCTTGGTTGAATGCCTATTTTGCGGGACAGGAGCCTCGATTTACGCCGCCGTTGCATATGATCGGCACGGCGTTTCAGCGTGAAGTTTGGTTTGAACTGCTTTCTATCCCGCGTGGCGAGGTCGCTACGTATGGTGAGATCGCCCAGCGTGTTGCGGCTCGACATCGTGTGCCGGGAAACGAGGCACCCGTCGTGTCTCCTCGTGCGGTGGGGGCTGCGGTTGCGCGTAATCCCATTTCGATAATCGTGCCGTGCCATCGCGTGGTCGCGGCCGACGGATCGCTCAACGGATATGCCGGTGGGCTCAATCGCAAGGAATGGCTGCTTCGGCTTGAGGGCGCGTACGAGGAGTAACGCCAAGGCACTTTGCATAGCCAAGACGCCATGAAAGAATGGGACGCGCTTTCCGAATGGAGGCTCGGGCGGAAACCACGTCCCGGAATTCCGTTTTAAAGCGGGATGCGCTTTCCGAATGGCGCCCCAAGCGGAAACCACGTCCCGGAATACAGCCTCAGAGTGGGACGCCGTTTCCGGTTGAGACCACCTGCTTGGACATCTTTCTACGCGCGCTCTTGCAAGGCGTAGATCGATTTGTCCATGTTGAACAGATATGCCACAACGCAGACGATGAAGAACGCCGGCAGATTACCGTAACCGAAGACCTCGCAGCCAATGAGGATCGGCGCGAGTAGCGTGTTGGTGGCGCTGCCAAAGACGGCGGCGTATCCCAGCGCGGCGCAGAGCTCGACGGGCATGCCGAGAATCCCGGCGAGTACGACACCCAGGCTGGCTCCGATGGAGAACAACGGCGTCACCTCACCACCTTGATATCCTGCGGCAAGCGTGGCGATGGTGAGTGTGAATTTGAGCGCCCAGTCCCAAGGCATGATGGCGACCTTGCCGTCACCGTTGAGCGCCGCCGATATCAGGTTGGTGCCAAGGCCGCAGTATCGCCCCTGCCACAGCACGAACAGAATCGCCGACAGCGCAAGGCCCATAACGGCAACGCGTATGTAAGGGTTGGGGAGCAGCCGCGCTGCAAGGGTCTTGGCATGGGCAAGGCACCAGGCAAAAGCTCCACCTACCATACCGAACGCGATACCCAACAGCGCCAGCCGTCCAAGACCGGGGAGGTCGAGCGCATACGAGGCGGTAATGGCGACCTCGAACTTCTCGAGCCCCAGGGCGCCGGAGGTCATGCTTGCGGCAAGCGAAGCCGTAAGCGCGGGAAACAACGCGCGGTATTCCATGCGTCCGGCGACCAGCACCTCGACCGCAAAGACCGTAGCAGCGAGCGGCGTTCGAAAGAGTCCGGCAAAGCCAGCGGCCATACCAATGAGCAAAAACGTGTTGCCGGGGTCTCGGAAAGGTAGACGTCGGCCGATCCAATGCGAGACGGTTGCACCGATCTGCACGGCCACGCCTTCGCGTCCCGCGCTGCCGCCAAAGAGATGCGTGGCCCACGTGCTCAGCATAATGAGCGGCACCAGACGCGGGGAGATGGCGTCCTCGCGTCCGTGACCTACGTCGAATACTAAGCTCATGCCCCGATCGGTGCCTTTGCCCCAGGTGCGGTAGGCAAACACGATGGCAAGGCCCGCAAGAGCGAGAAAGGGGAGCAGCAACGCGACGTGCGAGTCCCGGAAGGCGCCAATTGCCAGGAGCACACGACCAAAAAGGGCACAGATGGCGCCAACGATAACGCCGACGGGGATTCCGACTGCGCCCATAAGCACGAGGCCACTATAGGTGTTGAGCAGGCGTTTGATTCTGCTCGAAGCGCTGCTTTCTGACATTTTGCTTTCCGACACTTGCTCTCTTGATAGAAAAAGAGCTGGAGTTGCGCATCGTTGAGAGGCTTTCCAGCTTTAGCAAAACAAACTTATAAGATGCGACGGGCCGCGTCAAGATAATTACCGGACGGCCTAGGAGGCGGCTGGTTGGCTGGCTTAAAACCTAGCGCGTGAAATGACGCCCCACGCTATTCAGCGCGCTTGATAGGATGACGAACCACGGTCTTAAGTTTCTCCGGTGCGCATTTGCGTGGATCGGAGAGATAGATTTCGTGATGTAAACGGGTGTCTGAGAAGTCGGGAACATAGCCCAGCTCGGTCGTGTATTCATGCATAGCGTCTACGGTCGCCGGTTCGTTGTCGTAGGGCCCGGTGTGCATGCATTGAACGCAGAGACCCTCGTCAACTTTAAGCAGTTCGACGGCGGAAAAGTCCAGTTTCTTTTTGGTCGTGGCTTCCGCGACTGCCCAGTCAAAGTCATCTCGGGTGACGAAATCAGGCAGGCGGATGCACGAGATAAAGTTGAAATTGTCCTTGTGTACATAATCGATGTCGCCGCTCGGGGACTCTTGCCACCAGAAACCCTCGAGCGGCGGTACCACAAAGTCGAAATAGCCCTCGATACTCCTTGAGCCTTTCTTCGACATCTTGACGGTATAGGCGATGCCGTAAAGAAGCGGCAGGGCGTTTTGATACTCGCCACCTTCGGTATTTGGGTCGCCCTTTCCGCGAACGGCAACGTAGCTCATAGGCGGGACAGTTACGATACTCGGCTTGCTTGCAGGTTTGTAGAGTTCCTTGCATTCCTTCTTAAAGTCGAACGCCATGTTGGCCGCCTTTCTGCGTATTGGCCTGCTTAGATAGTCGAATCATATCATAGAAACGAACAGCTGTTCGAATGATTTGGCTGACAGATTGAGATGTGTGCGTTGTGCTTGGCGGTCGGCCTGACCCCGTCGATGATTTCTCGGCCTCCCCGGCGCCTCGCCTATAGCTGCCGTTTCCCCATATAAAACCTGCCAAAATAAACCTGTCCCTTTTTGGTGGGTGCGAAATGGGTAATACTAAAGAGTTATCCGACCAGATGGGAATTAATCGATGGCCTATATCGAATTCAAAGACGTCATCAAGGCATACGGCGAGGGCGACGCCCGCATTCATGCGCTCGACGGCGCGAGCTTTACGGTCGAGCGCGGTGAGCTCGCCATCATTTTGGGTGCTTCGGGTGCCGGCAAGACCACGGCCCTCAACATTCTGGGCGGCATGGACACGGCGACCTCCGGCACCGTGACGGTGGACGGGCGCGACGTGAGCTCCGCCAACGAGGCACAGCTCGTGGAATACCGCCGCGCCGACGTCGGCTTTGTCTTCCAGTTCTACAATCTGGTTCCCAACCTGACGGCGCTCGAAAACGTCGAGCTCGCAGCTCAGATCTGCCCCGATTCGCTCGATGCCGAACAGACGCTTCGCCAGGTTGGCCTGGGCGAGCGCCTCGCCAACTTTCCGGCGCAGCTTTCGGGCGGCGAGCAGCAGCGCGTGTCCATTGCTCGCGCACTGGCCAAGAACCCCAAGCTGCTTTTGTGTGACGAGCCCACGGGTGCACTCGACTACAAAACTGGCAAGCAGATCTTGCAGTTGTTGCAGGACACCTGTCGCAAGCAGGGCATTACGGTCATTATCATCACTCACAACTCCGCGCTGGCGCCCATGGCCGACCGCCTGATCCGCTTTAAGAGCGGCCGCGTGGAGAGCGAGACGGTCCAGCAAAATCCCGTGCCTATCGAGACGATCGAGTGGTAGCGCCCATGGACCAGGACCGCCAAAACAGCCAGCGCCGCGACGCGCAGAACACGGAGCGCGAGCAGGATTTTACGACCTACCGCACCGCCCAAAGCTCAAACGATATGGTGCCGACGGTGTTTCGCCGTGGCATCTACCGCACAATCCGAGGCAGTCTTAAGCGCTTCTTATCCATCGTGGTCATCACCGCGCTCGGTGTGAGCGTGATGTGCGGCCTCAAAGCGGGGTGCGAGGACTTGTGCGATTCGGTCGACGCTTACTTTGACCAGCAGAATGTTTATGACATCAACGTGCAGTCGACCTATGGTCTGACCGATGACGATCTTGCCGCGATCCAAGAGGTCGATGGCGTCGAGACGGCCGAGGGCATCTATACCGAGACCGCCTATACCGCCGTGGGTACGACGCGCGAGCGTGTCGTCGTGCAGAGCCTCTCCAAGGAGAATATTGACCAACCGGTGCTAGTACGCGGCGAGCTGCCCGAGACTTCGGGCGAAGTGGCAGTGACCTCACGTTTTTTGAAGGCTTCGGGCAAAAAGCTCGGCGATACGGTGAGCTTTGCCGCCAACGATGCGAGCTCGTCGAACCAAAGCGCCAAGGACCAGTTTGCCGATGGGGACTACACCATCACGGCCGAGGTTTTCGATCCCACCGACGTGAGCTCCGACTCGACAGTCAACGCCTTTCGCGCTGCTTCGACTGCGGACTACAAGTTCTACGTGAGCGAGGATGCCGCGACATCTTCTTCCTACTCCGCTGTCCACGTGGTCGTCGAGGGAGCCAAGAGCCTCAACTCCTATTCGGATGCCTACTCGGCAAAGATCAATGAGGTCAAGGGCAATATCGAGAAGATCCGCGAGGAGCGTGAGAAGGCGCGCACTCAGGAGCTGACGGTCGACACACCGGCGAGCTTGGACGCGGCTGAGCGTCAGGCGAATATGGTCTTTGGGATCGAGCAGGACAACATCAATCGCATGGCCGAGGGCAGCGACGAGCGTGCGCAGGCGCAAGCCGACCTGGACCAGCGCCGCGCCGCCGCCGACCAGCAGTTTGCCGATGCCCGCGCCGAGCTCTCTGACCTGGGCGAATGCACCTGGTACATCCAGGACCGCGGCAATATCGCAAGCTACTCGAGCGTCGAGAGCGATAGTTCTTCGATCGAGGCCATCGCCACGGTGTTTCCGTTCATCTTCTTTATCGTCGCCGTGCTTATCAGCCTCACCACCGCCACCCGCATGGTCGAGGAGGAGCGCACGCTTATTGGCCTGTACAAGGCGCTCGGCTATTCACGCGGGCGTATCCTGTCCAAATATGTGGACTACTCGCTGTGGGCGTGTCTGATCGGTGGCGTGCTCGGCAATATCATTGGATTTGTGGGTCTGCCGCTGTTCTTGTTTACGGTGTTCGACGACATGTACTCGCTGCCCCAGATGCTACTTTCGTACGACATCGTGTCATCACTCGTGTCGGTAGCGCTGTTTGCCGTGGGCGTAGTGGGCGCCACGATTATCGCCTGCCGCCACGAGATGGCCGAGACCCCAGCCTCGCTCATGCGCCCCAAGGCTCCGCGCGCCGGCTCGCGCATTCTGCTCGAGCGCATCGGCTTTATCTGGCACCGCATGGGCTTTTTGAACAAGGTCGCTGCACGCAACCTATTCCGCTACAAAAAGCGCGCCTTTATGACCATCTTTGGCATCGCCGGCTGCACGGCGCTCGTGATTTGCGGTATGGGAATTCGCGACACGTCGGTGGCGCTTTCGCCCAAACAGTACGGGCATATCACGCGCTATGACTTGCTGGCGGTCGCCAATCCCGACGATTTTTCGCAGACGTGCGCGGCATTGGATGAGCGCAGCACGGCCAATGATTCCAACGTGACGGTGACCTCGACCCTGCCGATTATGACCGACAACGTCACCTTTACGTTTGGCGGCAAGAGCGAGACCGTGCAGCTCATCGTGATTCCCGACGACCGCACGGGTGACTTGGGCGATTACGTGCGCCTGGAGGATGAGTCCAAAGAACCGCTCGCCCTGCGTGACGGAGACGTGTATTTGAGCAAGAGCTCTCAGCTGGTCCTGGGGATCAAGCCGGGTGACACGGCTCACGTCCAGGATTCGTCGCTCAATGTTGCCAAGGTCAAAGTCAGCGACATCTCGCTCAACTATCTTGGCAACACGCTTTACATGACGCAGGGCACCTATGAGCGCGCGTTCGGTCGAAGTGCACGCCTTAACGGCGTCTTTGTGCTGCTTAAGGGTTCGTCGGCCGACCAGATTGCGTTTAGCAAGAAGCTTAAGAGTGACGGTTGGCTCACAATTTCGAGTACGGCCGAGCATTGGGAAAACTATGAGGCGAACTTTACGATTATCAATTCGGTCGTGGTGCTCGTGACCTTTATGGCGGCGTGCCTGTCGTTTGTGGTGGTGTTTACGCTGTCTAATACGAATATTTCGGAGCGCGAACGCGAGCTGGCGACCATCAAGGTGCTGGGCTTCCGCCGTGGCGAGGTGCATCACTACGTCAACAAGGAGACGTTGATCCTCACAGCGATCGGCGCTGCGCTGGGCGTGCCGCTGGGCGGCTTGCTGGCCGAGAGCTTTACCTACATTTTGCAGATGCCGTCGCTGTACTTTGACGTCGAGGTCGAGCCGCTGAGCTATGTGCTCGCCGTGGTGCTTTCCTTCGGCTTTACGATCATCGTCAACCTCGCTACCAATCGCACCCTCAATAAGATCGACATGGTCGGCGCCCTCAAGAGCGCCGAGTAGCCTGCCAAAAAGGGACAGGTTTATTTTGGCAGGTTTTATCTGGGCAAACGCCGGACAACCATTAGGTGGCCCGGCGTTTGCCCCGTTTTGCTGGGGATGTCTGTCGTTCAGTGCTCTTACTGGCCAATCCAGTGTTGCGCATAGCTCTTAATGTCCTCGGTAAAACCGTCAAGGTCGTCAAGGGTGATCACGCTGTCGATAAGCAAATTGGCTATCTCGCGGTGCATTGTGCTGCGGCGAATGTCGTTTGCAATTACGCCTGAGGACAGCTTGTCTCTATTGAGGCGCTCTTCTAGTGCCCAAAATCTACTGGACGCTTCACTGTCGCCGTTCAGCATCTCAACGTACTGGCCGATGAGCTTTTCCATATAACGTTCTTGCCATTGAGGAAGCATTTTCTTAAACAGCTTCCAGTCGCTTTCGGCTACGTCGCGCATATGTCCTCCGCTCGTCAAACGGGCTTTCCATTTGCCTTTCATTCTATTTGGTTTTCGCTCGCAGGCGTGGATGAGAGGCTCTCTTTAGCCTTCGAGATTGGGCTTGAATGGGTCGTATGCCACAAAGCGGGCCTATCTACTACGTTTGCTACCGCACCCTCGACCATGACAAAGATTATGAAATTAAAACCGCAGGTAGAGGGCTTGCCAATTTTCGGAAAAGGCGGGTATGGTCGGCCCTCTCGAGTTAAACGTAGTAAATGGGCCCTTTTCTTGGCACGCGGTCAGCTCAATGCTAATCTCCGTGCCGGAACTGACCCAGTTGTTTGTAAGTTGCGGTGATATACGGACTGTTTGGCGCTGGCTGGTTGGGGCGGTTTAGGCCTGTTTGCGGCACTTCCATTGTTTGCGGCACCAGCGCATGAGCGCCTTTACGATGGGAATCGTGATGAGGATGATCCATGCAGGATGGGGCTGTCCCAAACAGAGCCACATGTAGAGGAACCAAGCGATGGCGGCTGCCGGGTAGATGACCTCGATCAGCTTAGACAGGTGGCGCCGATCGATAAAGTCACCAATCGCGTAGTAAACGGGAATCAAAAAGACGAGGAAGAGCCCCATGGACCATGCGCTGCAGATGATGCCAAGCGCCAGATAGGCGAGGGCAACCACTGCGGGAAAGGGAAACTTGTTCCACGCGCGTCCGAGCTTGGTGTGGAAATGCTTGCCATGATGGTCGAGCTTGTCGTGCGCTTCTTTCCAGCTGGAAAACGTCTCGCCGTCGATGGTGACGGTGCCGTCGTCATTGGTGCGCACGCTATGTCCATCGTCCTCAAGCGTATCGATATGCACGCCGCCCGGCCCCACATGCACCTCTTCGCCCTTGCGCTCGTTGGTCACATGGATGCCGCTCCAACCAACATGGACTTCCTCGCCTTTATTGGGATCAATGACGTGGATACCGCGCGCGAGGGAAATATCGACAAGTGGTTTGTCACCGCAATCGGCGTGCTCGGCAGAATCCTCAGCCTCGTCAGCCACATCCGCCGTCTCGGTGTCGGCGCTACCGTCTTCCAGGTCGTCGGCATCGTTGTCCGCTTCCCCGTATAGCAGCTCGTCCAACGACACGCCATACAACGCGGCGAGCGCAATGAGGTTATCAGTATCGGGTGAGGACTCGCTGCGCTCCCATTTACTAACAGCCTGGCGGCTTACGCCCAGCTGAGCAGCAAGCGCCTCCTGAGAAAGCCCGGCAGCCTTGCGGCGATCAACGAGCCGCTGTGCCATCGCAAGATCCATGGTGGTTCCTTTCGTTTGATGGTCGAATCGAATGAGCCGAGTATGCCGAGAACAACCGGTAGCGACCACCATTTCTAGTTAGAATCTGCCCCAACCCTACCGCAACTATCGGTAGCAATCCCTAACGACCAGCCATTTCAGGACAAATGTCAGTGCAAGTAGCAGCCAAGAGCCCCCACTCAGTAAGTTGCGGTGGAATAGTTTTTGGATTCAGCCATTTGCGGACTAAGCAGGAACTATTTCACCGCAACTGAATTTCAGACCAGGCACCCGCAGCAAGAAGATGAATAGCCTCGGCGAGTATGTAAACGCAGGGCCCTCCGACCCCGCCCGACGATTTCGATTGGCGACCTTTGACGGAGTCAAGGGAGGAGCCAAATCGAAATACGTCGGGCGGGGTCGGAGGGCCCGATGGGATGGATTTCGGCCGAGGCTATTCGTCGCCGAAGCTGATGCCCAACGCCTTGGCCTCGCGCACCAGATCGCTCTGGGGATCGACATACTTGAGCTTGCCGGCGACCTCCTCGAGCGGCATGTGGCACATCTTGCCGTCACGCAGGGCAATCATGTAGCCAAACTCGCCGCGCAGGCAGCCAAGCGCTGCCTCGACGCCGCACTGGGTCGCAAAGATGCGGTCCTGGGCGTCGGGCTGACCGCCGCGCTGCGTGTGGCCGGGGATGGCGACGCGGGTCTCGCGACCGGTCTTGGCCTCAATCTCCTTGGCGATGTCGTACACGATTGACGGGCTCGTACGCTCGGCGAGCTTCTTCTTGTACTCCTTCTTGGACAGCGCCGCGTCCTCCTTGGAGATAGCACCCTCGGCGACGGCTACGATGGTAAAGCGGCTGCCGGTCTCCATGCGATGCTCGATGGTCTTGATGACGTTATCCATGTCGTAGGGGATCTCGGGAATCAGGATGACGTCCGCGCCGCCCGCGACGCCGGCGTACAGCGGGATCCAGCCAACCTTGTGGCCCATGATCTCGATGACGAACACGCGCCCATGGCTCGAAGCGGTGGTGTGGATGTCGTCGATGCACTTGGTGGCGACGTCGATAGCGCTCGTAAAGCCAAACGTCATCTCGGTGCCCCAGGTGTCGTTATCGATGGTCTTGGGCAGGGCGATAACGTTGAGGCCCTCTTCGCGCAGGCGGTTGGCAGTCTTGGTGGAGCCGTTGCCGCCCAGCATAAACAGGCAGTCGAGCTGCAGCTTGTGATAGGTGTGGACCATCGCCGGCACCTTCTCGACGCCATCGGCCTCGGGAATGTCCAGACGCTTGAACGGTGTGCGGCTCGTGCCCAGGATGGTGCCGCCGCGGGTGAGGATGCCGCTAAAATCGGCGGGCGACATGACGCGGAACCTGCTGTAGATAAGGCCCTGGTAGCCGTCCTCAAAGCCATAGATCTCGATAGGTTCTTCGCTATTGGTCATAAGCGTTTTGACAATGCCGCGCATGGTGGCGTTGAGCGCTTGGCAATCGCCGCCACTGGTAAGAAGACCGATCCTAAGCATGATGAATCCTTCCGGGCAAGTTATAACATGCGCATAAGTTTACCCCCGCACACTGTTGATACGGGGGTAAAACGTGTTAGCTCAAGCGTATGGAAATGTAAGCAACGTCAGGCGAGCGTAAGGTCGACGGGCCTGGCTCCTTACAGTGCGAAGGCGTCGATGTCGCCCCAGTGGCGGCGCAGCGTGATGGCGGCAGCGGGTTCGGTATTGTCAAAGACGACCGACCACTGCGTGTTGCTGGTGATGTCTTCCGGATTGGGCTCTTGCGCTGCAGCGCGTAGGGCCTTCCAAGCGACTGCCTCGTCTTGGGCACCGACATGGGCGTCAAGGACATCGGCGATTGCGACGGCGCGCTCTTTACCATGGCCCAGCTCGCCGTTCTTTTGGTTGGGGAGCACCTCGTCACCATAGCAGGCGTAGAAGTTCGTAACCTGGCGTACGGGAGTCGCCTTGCATGCACGGTCGGGGTCGCGCGGATCCCACTCCACCACCCGCGCGTCACCGGCGGCGTCGTTGATAAAGAAGTGGTAATCGCGTCCGGCCATGGCGTGCATGTCGTAGGCAGAAAGCAGGTCGACGGCCTCCTGCGTGGTGGCCGCGCGGTCGAGCACCAGACGGATGGCGAGCGAAGTGTTGATGACGGGGCGCTGTGTGTCCTGGTCACAGGGCTTGGAATCCAGGGTGAGCACGGCAATGGACACGCCGCATTCGTTGACACCGTCGAGCTGGGCAAACGGGCCCATCAACGCCGCGGCGCGTCCGGCGACGGAGCCAAGTGGAGTGTTGGCGCCCAGGTTATTGAGGGCCGCAAAGCCGATGGAGGCATAGCCGTCGCGCGGGTGATTGCGCACCAGCAGCGCCGAGGTGTCGTCCTTAAAGTCGTAATTGCGACCGGTGCGCACGCGGCCTTCGGCATCTACGGCGACAAAAGCGCTGCAGGCAAACTGGGGTGCCTGGACATGTGCCGGCACGCCGGGGAGCACCTGCGCCACCACGGCATCGATGTAGGCCTGGTCGTCGCGCACGCCAGCGGCGATGATGCGGTCAAGGTCGTAGTCGTAAGCAATGTCGATTGCGTACAGGTCATAGCCATCCGCATAGTCGGTCAAGCGTTTGAGTGACGCGACGGACTTGATTTGCTTGCGGTAAACGATGCCGGTGGCAGCGGCAAGGCCGACGGCGGCTCCCGCGACACCGCAGGCGATGGCAATGTTACGTGGCTTCATGACGACTCCTCTCGTCCTGTTAGTGCAATTGTCGCAAAAGGAGCGCGGGCATGATGACTCAACTTGGTGAGCGGCGCGGAA
The DNA here is from genome assembly GCA_902363125.1 of Coriobacteriaceae bacterium. Lineage (GTDB taxonomy): Bacteria > Actinomycetota > Coriobacteriia > Coriobacteriales > Coriobacteriaceae > Collinsella. The sequence continues at coordinate 68,387 of CABIZD010000005.1, read as the reverse complement.
TTAAGCACGGAATGAAGAGTGCGGCACTGGCGCGGCGGGGTATGCTGGAGGGGACCATCAACCCAGCGAAAGGGGAGAGCATGACGGATCAGGAAACGCCCGAGCGCGCGCATGTGACGGCCGACGATATCGAGGCCGCCAACGACCTTATCGACTTTATCGAGGCATGCCCCAGCATGTTCCATACGGCGGCGACCATTATGGCCGAGCTCGACGAGGCGGGCTTTACCTACCTGCCCGAGAACGCGGCGTGGGATATCGAGCCGGGCGGGCGTTATTACACGCAGCGCAACACCTCGAGCGTTATCGCCTTTAAGGTGGGCGAGGACCTGGCCGCGACGTGGGGCGAGGACGGCGTTGCCGGTGACTATCATTTTCAGCTCGCGGCGTCACACAGCGATTCGCCGACGTTTAAGGTCAAGGCTGTGCCTGAGCTTGACGGCGCGGGCGAGACGCTGCGTCTGAACACCGAGGCCTACGGCGGCATGATCGACTACACCTGGTTCGATCGCCCGCTGGCGCTCGCGGGCCGCGTACTGGTGCGCGAGGGTGACCGTATCGAGAGCCGCCTGCTTGCCACCGAGCGCGAGGTCGCTATTATCCCGAGCCTTGCCATCCATATGAACCGTGGCGTCAACGAGGGCTTTGCTCCCAACCGATCCGTCGACCTGTGCCCGCTCATCAGTGCCGGCGAGCTTAAGCAGGGTGACTTCGATGCCCTGATCGCTGACGAACTGGATGTTGAGCCTGAGCAGATTCTGGGCCGCGACCTGTTCTTGGTCAACCGACAGGATGCGCGTATTTGGGGCTGGGCCGACGAGTTTATCTCGACGCCCAAACTTGACGACCTGGCCTGCGCCTACACCTCGCTGCAGGCATTTTTGGGTGCCGAGAATGCGCACGACGTCTCGGTCTACTGCTGCTTCGATAACGAGGAGGTTGGCTCCGAGACCAAGCAGGGCGCCATGTCGACGTTCTTGGCCGACGCGCTGCGCCGCATCAACGGGTCGCTGGGCTTTGACGACGAGTCGTACCACCGTGCGCTTGCCGCTTCGATGCTCGTGAGCTGCGACAACGCGCATGCCGTGCACCCCAACCACGCCGAGAAGTGCGACGCCCGTAACCAGGTTGTGCTCAACGGCGGCATCGTCATCAAGGAAGCCGCCAACCAGCACTACTGCACCGACGCCTTTAGCCGCGCGGTGTTCCAGGCCATTTGCGATGACGCCAACGTACCCACGCAGGCCTTCGCCAACAAGAGCGATATGGCCGGCGGTTCTACCCTGGGCAACCTGTCGAACATGCAGGCGAGCATGCATGCCGTAGACGTGGGCCTGCCGCAGCTGGCTATGCACTCGAGCTACGAGACCGGCGGCGTGCGCGACGTGATGTACGCCATCCGCGCCCTCACCGCCTTCTACGAGCGAAACCTAACCATCAACGGCGCCGAAAGCGTGGAGCTCTAAAACCTGCCAAAAAGGGACAGGTTCATTTTGGCAGGTTTTATCTGGGCGAATGCAAGGGGTGAAACCGAACTAGATCGGTGATGCGTAGCCGCCGAGGTGCAGTGCGCCTCGGCGGCTTTTTGTGTACAGCTTTTTGTGTACAGAGTACGGCTAATGCTTATAAGTGCTTTACATGCTTTACGTATCTACCATAGTATTTTATGATAGTTTTGAAGTACTAAGGAGGGGCTATGACCACAACCGCCGCTCAGATCAACGTACGTCTCGATGCCGATCTTAAAAGGAGTGGGGACGCCGCTCTCTCCAAGGCCGGTATGACGCCGAGCCAAGCGGTGCGAGCGCTCTGGCAGCTTGCAGCGTCGCTGGCCGATCGCCCCGGTGCGCTCGAGGATATCCTGCTGCCCAGTCGTGCCCGGGCGGAACAGCGCGAGCGCGAAAAGGCCGCCAAACGTAAGCTCGAGCTCATAGATCAGGGGTCGAAGCTGTTCGCTACCGCTTGCCGCGAGTCGGGAATCGATATGGTCAAGGCCCAGCCATCGGACGACGAAGAGCTCAAACGGAATGCCTATGCGGATCGCTATGGCGGGGAGATGAGCTGGCTCTATGAGTGAGACTCCAAAGCGCATCTTGGTTGACACCAACGTGTGGCTCGATTACTTCATTCCCTCACGACGTGGTCGTTCGGTGGCGATTGAGTTTTTACGCGATGCATGCACGGCGCAGGTGGATTTGCTGTATGCGGCGACATCGTCCAAAGACCTGTTCTATTTGATTTCAAGCGAACATAAGGCATGGTATCGGCGAGAGCACGGTTCGCTTTCCCAGGATGCCGCTATGGCAGCGACTTCGCTTGCATGGGATTGTCTTAGCGTGTTGTCGCAGCTTGCCACGCCAGTGCCCTGTGACCTGAGCGACATATGGATGGCGAGCAGGCAGCGTGAGCTCCATAGCGATTACGAAGACGATTTAATCATTGCGGCAGCGATACGCGCTCAAGCAGATCTACTGGTCACCAACGATGCCAAACTCTGTTCACACGCACCCGTCGCAGCAATGAGTGTAGAAGACGCAAAAAATTACTTAGCAACGCTCTAGCAATTTAAAGATCCCACAGGTCGAACAAAAGTCAGCGAGAGCCCATAGGCAGAGCCAACATCAGGCAGATCCCACAGGCTGAGCACGCGCCAGCCAGACCCCGCAGGTAGAACAAAAGTCAGCGAGAGCCCGTCTGGGCGAGCAAGGTGCCTTGAAACAAGGCGGCATTGACCTTCTGGTCATGCCGCCGAAGTTGAAAGGCAGATTGCCGTCCAGACGGGCTCGCAGCGTCGGCTCATTACGCCGTTCGTTGGAACGGCGGAACAAGATTAGTGCTCGATCCAACAACGTAAAGCTTCGCCGGCCTGCAGGTGACGCAGGTTCTCCGCAGCGATGTCTACGACGTTGTTGAGCGTGGCGGCCAAGTGGAACCAGCCCGAGACGTGCGGCGTGATGAGCATGTTGGACGCATCCCACAGCGGGCTCGCGGCGGGCAGTGGCTCGGGATCGGTGACGTCGACCGCAGCGCCGGCAAGGTGCCCCGACTCAAGGGCGGCGACCAGGTCGTCGGCGACCACAAGATCGCCGCGGCCGCCGTTGGCAAAGAAGGAGCCCGGCTTCATCGCGGCGAAGAACTCGGCGTTCGCTAGGCCGCGGGTCTCGGGTGTGCTGGGCATAAAGGATGCGACGACGTCGGCCTCGGCCAGGCGCTCGGGCAGGGCGTCCATGCCGTCCATGTCCTCAAACACAATGGGGTAGACGAGTGGATGACGCTTGATGCCGCGGACGTGTGCACCCATGCTGCGGCAGAGCGTGGCAAAGTGGCCGCCGATATCGCCCGCGCCCAGCACGAGCACATTGGCATTTTTGAGCGAAGTGACCGGTCCCAAATCCTCCCAGCGATGCTCGCGCTGCAAGTCGTGATAGCCGGGCAGGCGCTTCATCATGGAAAGGACCATGGCAAACATGTGCTCGCTTACGGCCTGGCCATAGGCGCCCACCGAGCAAGACAGTTTGGCGTCGGCCGGCACGGTGCCGGCGGCAAGGTAGTCGTCATAGCCGGCGGTCTGCAATTGCAACAGCTGGAGATGCTCGCATGCCGTGAGCATGCCAGGGTCGATGTTGCCCAAGATCACGTCCGCATCGGCGACCTGCTTGCGCGTGGCGGCGTCGGGGCTCGTGTAGATAAAGTCCTCGCCCGGAGCGCTCGACTCAAGAATTGCGCGATGGCGGTCATTGACGGGCAGCAAAACCAGAATGTTCACAAGCAGTCCTCTCCGCTCAACCTACCAAAAATGGACAGGTTTATTTTGGCAGGTTTTATCAGGCAAAACGTTCAAATAAAACGCCGGATGCAAGACGAACGTGCCCGTCAGCATCCGGCGTATCTACAGCTACCAGCTGAGCAGTTCGTAGCCGTCCTCGGTCACCACGAGCTGCACCTCGCACTGGGCCGAATCGCTGCCGTCCTTGGTGCGCACGCACCAGCCGTCGCCCTTGCTAATCTTGATGTCGGGCGCTCCGGCATTGACCATAGGCTCGATGGTAAAGACCATGCCCGGAGCCATGATGGTGTCCACATCGGGCGCCTCGGTGGTAAAGCCCACAAACGGGTCCTCGTGGAACTCCTTACCGATGCCGTGTCCGCCGTACTCGCGCACCACGCTAAAACCGGCGTCCTCGACCGTCTTTTGCACGGCCTCGGCCATGACGGAGAGCGGCAGCCATGGCTTGACGGCGGCAAGGCCCGCCTCCACGCTGGCGCGGGTGACGTCGACCAGGCGCTGGCGCTCGGCCGAGACCTCGCCGATGCAGAACATACGGCTCGAGTCGCTAAAGTAGCCGTCCAAGATCGTGGAGCAGTCCACGTTGATAATGTCGCCCTCGTGCAGCACGTCCGTATCGCAGGGGATACCGTGGCAGACCACGTCGTTGATCGAGGTGCACACGCTCTTGGGATAGCCCTCGTAGTTGAGGTCGGCCGGCGTGCCACCGTGCTCGATGGTGTAGTCGTAGATCATCTGGTCGATCTGGTTGGTGGTCATGCCCGCGGCGATGCGCTCGCCTACGTAGTCGAGCACGCCCACGTTGATGGCGGCGGAGCGCTTGATGCCCTCGATATCGGCGGGCGTCTTGTAGAGCGTGCGGGGCAGAACCTCCCAGCCCTCTTCCCACAGGCGCTCGAGGCGCTCGTCGAAGGCGCTATGGCATTTCTTATATTTTTTGCCGCTGCCGCACCAGCAAGCGTCGTTGCGGCCAGGCACGGGTCCTTTGTCATACATGGCTAACTTCCTTTCATTCGCAGCTAGTATAGCCCACCCACGCGTCCATAAAAGTTGCGGTGATATAGTTCCGATTTAAGCGGTTTAACAGCATAAACAGGAACTATATCACCGCAACCGATGGAGTGGGATGACGGGCACTAGCTGCTGCGTGGTTTTGCTAGTAGCTCACCTGGCAGGGGATGCCGAGGGCGCGCACGCGTGCGGCGATCTTGTCGAGCACCTCGGGCGCCGCTTTAGCAAGGCCGGCGACCGGTGTCTCGCGCGCCACCGTGTAGATGGTCGCCTCCTGCGGGCGAATGCGCTCAAGCGCCGCGAGCCAGGGGGCAACGTACTCCTCGCCGGTGTTGTCGATGAGCTTACCCTGATACTCGCCGGTCAAAAAGATCGTCTGGATAATAACGTGACCGTCAAAGCTTGCGAACGTCTCGATCTGGTGCTCGACGTCGTAGGGGCCAACAGGCTGGTCGAGCAGCTGGATAAACGCCGGGTCGACGGTATCGAGCTTAAGAATGTTGTCGTCGACCATCATGAGCGCATCGTGTACCTGGGGACGGTCGGCGCGCGTGCCGTTGGAGAGCACGGCGATCTTGGAGTTTGGGGCAAGCCCGTCGCGCAGCGCGACGGCGCCGGCGATGGCCTGCGGAAACTCCGGTGCGGCGGTGGGCTCGCCGTTGCCTGCGAAGGTGATCACATCGGGGAGCTCGCCCTCGGCTGCCATCTCGCGCAGCTTTGCCTCGAGCGCGTCGAGTACCACGGCAGCTGTGTTGTACGGCTCATGGCAGGGGCGCTCGGCGTTGAGGCCGTTTTCGCAGTAGATGCAGTCGAACGTGCAGATTTTGCCGCTGGCCGGCATCATGTTGACGCCGAGCGAGAGACCAAGGCGACGGCTGCGAACGGGCCCAAAGATGGGGCTGACATTCAAAAACGTAGACATAGGCATATGCTCCTCAAGACTATTGCGCCTAAGCATAGCATCGGCTCCAAAGCAAGGTGCGGGCTCTTGCTTTACAAGTTTCGTTTTTTCACGTCGCTTATTATGTCGTGCCATGAAAAGCCTCGGGTCGGGTACAGTTAATCTGTTAACAAGGCGTAAGGCAATGCGGGTCTATCCAACCGTACTGACGTGCAACTGGATGGGCATTGACGATGGGGACACAGTATGAATTTTACGGTCGAGAATGCGGGCACCACGATCGCCTGTCGCGAATATGCCGGCCCGGATGTGTCACCTGATACTCCTGCCTTGGTGTGCGTGCACGGCGCTTGTGTCGACGGCACATTTTTCGACAGCATCGCTTGTGAGCTCAGTCGCAACTACCGCGTAATTGTCTACGACCGCCGCGGCTGTGGTGGCAGCAGCGATGCGGCAGACGGCAGCTATGATCTTGCCGCTCAGGCCGCCGACCTGCAAGCCGTGATCGAACACGTTGGCGCTCCGACAAATGTGCTTGCGCACAGCGCCGGTACGTTGGTGGCGTTGGAGCTTCTTCGTACCGAACCCCACCTCGTCGCCCGTGCGATTCTGCATGAGCCGGCTGTGTCGGCCGAAGGCGTCGGCATGGGCGCAGCTCCGGTTTTGCTCGATATGATTGCGGCTGGGAAGGTTTCAAGGGCGCTCCGGCTTTTCTTGGGAGCCCTCGGCGACTTGGACCCCGAGGCTCCTGGAACGACCGAAGCAGAAGCCAAGCATGCCCTGCGCAACGGCCGCAGTTTCATGGCAAACGAATACGGGATTACTATGACCTGCGTTCCCGATTGGGATAGCGTTCGCGCGTCAAAAACGGTGGCCGCCGTGCTCCTGGGCGAGCTCTCGATTGGCACGCCCCGCGAGGCTGGCACGCGAGCGGCTGCCGAATATCTCGATTGTCTTCTCGTGACGATCCCGGGCGCGCACAACGGCCTGCGCGATCGCCCGGCAGCGGCTGCCCGGGCTGTCCGTGGCATCCTGGGGCTCTAACACCCGCAATGGCTAAAGCAGGCTTCACCCGCAAACGTTTCGGCCGTGTTAACAAATGTGCTCAAAATCTCACGTCTGCGACTTCAATCGCGCCGCCTGCCAACTCATAAAAATGTAACAGCATTCACGTACTTACCTGCATCGACAAGGTGTTACCCTTGTAGCATTTGGAACCCACCGCTACCATGCGAAACTATCGAAAGGGCCCCATATGCTCAATAATCACGAGGTCAATCTAACCGACGAGGAGGCTGCCGCTGAGGTCGCCCGCGTCGCGAAGACCTACCCCGTGGTGCGTTTGCTGTCGGCCGATCAGATTAAGAGCGAGCCTAACTGCCTGCTCGCCGGCGATCGCTGCCCTTGTCTGCGTCAGTCGAGTCTTGAGGCCTTGGCAGATTCGGGTGAGGTGTCGGAGCAGCTGCTCAATGATGGTATTGAGTACCGCGCCCGTCTGCGCCCTCTGAAGGTCGAGGGCGAGCCTCACGTCTTGCTGATGGTGCGTCCGATCGATGAGCAAGAGGCCGCAGAAGAGGACCTTGTCTACACCGACGTGCTGACGAATGTGCGCAATCGCCGATATTACGAGGAAAAGCTCCGAAGCGCCCGCATGAATGCCGGCGTTGCGATGATCGACCTTGATGATTTTAGGGTCTTCAACGATACATGTGGCCGTCATGCCGGCGACCTTGCGCTCGGTGCTGTGGCGACAGCCATACGCAGTGGAATTCGTTCGACTGACGAGCTTGTGCGCTATGGCTGCGACAAGTTTGTGGTTGTCATGCCCAATATTCCCTCCGATGACTTCACCCGTCGCCTGCATCAGGTGTCCGATGCCGTTCGTTCCACGATTATTCCGGGCCATGAGTACGTGAGCTTGACGGCATGTGTTGGTGGCGTTCGCATTCATGGCGAGACGGTCGATGAGGGCGTTGGCCGCGCTGCCCAGTTATTGAGCCGCGCTAAGGCAAAAGCCGGTACGGTCGTGACCGATGCCGATTCCATCGAGGCCTTCCAAAGCGAAAAGCCCTTGGTGCTTATTATCGATGACTCCGAGATGAACCGAGCCATTCTCAGCGAGATGCTCAAGGACGAGTATTGCATCCTCGAGGCCGATAACGGTCGTATAGCGCTCGACATGGTCGACCGCTATGGCGATGAGTTGTCGCTCGTGATGCTGGACATTGTCATGCCGGGCATAAGCGGCTTTGAGGTGCTGGCCGATCTGTCGCGCCGAACGGGTATCGACAATCTGCCTGTCATCATGATTTCGAGCGAAGATTCCGATGATATGGTTCTGCGCGCGTACGAGCTGGGCGCCTCGGACTATATCAACCGCCCGTTTGACTCCCGTATCGTGCGCCGCCGCGTAAGCAACACCATCCGCCTGTACGCCAAACAGCGCCGCCTGACGAGCCTGCTGTCCCAGCAGTACAACGAGCGCGTCAAGAACAGTCGCATGCTCATCGACATCATGGCCGGCGTCATGGAGCTTCGCAACGGCGAGAGCGGCAGGCACGTTACGAACATCGAGAAGCTGACCGAGCTGCTGCTTGGCTGTCTGGTCCAGCGTAGCGGCACGGTCTCCCTCGACAATGAGGAACGCTCTACGATCGCCCTGGCTTCGGCGCTGCACGATATCGGCAAGATGTCGATTGACGATGCGATTCTCAACAAGCCCGGACGCCTTACGCCCGATGAGTTCGAGATTATGAAGACGCATACCACGATCGGCGCCGACATGCTGCTTGAGCTGGGTAGCCATCACGCCGGTAATGCGCTTATGGAATATGCGTACCAGATTGCGCGTTGGCACCACGGGCGCTGGGACGGCAAGGGTTATCCCGATGGCCTTAAGGGCGACGATATCCCCATCGCCGCGCAGGTGGTTTCGGTGGCTGACGTGTACGATGCGCTGACGAGCGTGCGCGTATACAAAGACGCTATCCCGCACAAGGAGGCAATCCAGATGATCCTGGACGGTAAGTGCGGCACCTTTAACCCGCTGTTGCTCGACTGCCTGCTCGAGGTGCAAGACCGTATTGCCGAGACGTTGGCACGCCCCGCCGACGTTGTCGCGTTTCCCACGATTTAGTTTGACCAAAGGAGTTTTAATCCATGATTTCCATGCGTGAGGCGTATGAGAAGATCGGCGCTAATTATGATGACGCGTGCGCTCGGCTGATGGGCGAGGAAATGCTTGCCCGCTTTGCCCTCAAGTTTTTGGATGACGAGAGCATGGACAAGCTGGAGGCCGCCATGGCGGCAGGAGACGCCGAAGGTGCGTTTATGGCAGCGCACACGCTCAAGGGCGTGAGCCAGAACCTGGGATTCGATAATCTGTACGAGCCGGCGGTCGTGGTGACCGAAGCGCTGCGCGGTGCCGATGCCGTTGACGGCGCTCGTGAGGGAATGCATGCGCTGCAGCAGCAATATGCGGCCACGATGTCGGCCCTGCGCGAGGCGGCTGAATAAGAGCATGCGAGCTTTGATGACTATGAGAGTGGATAATCTCCCGTTTTAGGCCCGGTGGCGGCCTCAAAGTGGGAGATTATCCACTCTCGTTCGATACGTGTCCAAAAATCCACTCTCACCCCTTCCGATTAGTGAATGGCCTATGCGCACTGGCGGGGCTTTCCGTATGCAATCTATATCGTTGTTCGATAAACTGTTCGAATAACGATAGAGTCGATGAGGGTGAGTGTATGTCCAACAGCGTTCAGCGTATGGCCAAGGCGGGCGAAAATATCAGGAAGCTTGGTTTTTGCATGGCAGCCGTTTTTGCAGGGATGCTCGTCGCTTTTGCCGCACTGGTTGTTTACGTGATCTGGTATGCGGTTGCAAACGTTGCTTCTGTCGATGCTTTCGGTGTCGTGACGCTTCTCAATGGCGGGTGCATCGTTATCCCAAGCGGACTGTGCCTGGCACTCGTCGTGGGTATTTCGCTTGCCGTTCTGTGCGGGATCAGCCGTAATATCTCGCGAGGCGTCTCGCCCTTTACCAAGACGCATGTGTGGCTTATCCGTGTTCTCGCGCTGGCCTTTGCTGTTAACGCCGCGGTTTCGCTTGTTGGTGCCTATGGATCGGTCAATCTCACCATTGGCGGACTGGAGCTTTACATCGTGCCTCATTCCTTCGTTATTGAGATTTGCCAAGGCGCTACCTTTGATACGGGGTCGTTTATCGGCGCAGTTGTCTGTTTGTTTATCTCGGCGATCTGGAGTTATGCCTCGCTGCTCCAAGAGCAGTCTGACGAGCTTGTGTAGGAGGAAACATGAGCTATCTCATCATCGAGCTTGAGACGCAGCTGCTTAAGACCGGAAAGACCAGCGCTGATCTGATTCGGGCGACGGGGCATACTCCGGCTAATATTTCAAAGCTTAGAAACGGAAAGATAAAAGCCATTCGCCTAAAGACGCTTCTCGATATCTGTGATGAGCTTGATTGTCAACCGGGAGATATTATTCAGCGCGTGAGCGAGAAAGAGCTTGAGGAGCTTATTGTCGAGCGCGCAAAAAATGTCGTGAGACAGATGCGGGACGGCGGAGGCAATGAGGCGTCGCTTCCGACATCAGTCTTTGCTGTCGATTTGAGTGACGAGTAGCTTAAGGCGAACAACTAAAACGAAGTATCAGCGTGAAGGGACCCGTGTCCAACACGGGTCCCTTCTTTTAGATTATCTTGACAAATATGAGTTATCGAAAAACAATAACAACCATGGAAAACGATAAAGGAAAGAAGGAACGATATGAGCGGTTTTTCTATCAAGCAGAACGGGGGTCCAATGAACGCATCAGCAATAAAGCTATCAGAAGTTTCAAAACGCTACGGGAAACGGCACGTTTTGCATGACGTTTCCTTCGAGGTGCATCAGTCTGAGCTCTGTGCCCTTGTCGGTGCAAACGGTGCGGGCAAAAGCACGCTTATTAAAATCGTCTTGGGCCTCTGCGAGCCATCTTCGGGGAGCGTGGAGCTCTTTGGAGGCAAATCAAAAAGAGAGCTTGGCCTGATGCGGACGCGTGTCGGCTATGTGCCAGATTCCAGTGGAGCATACCAATCCCTCAGTGCGGTTGAGAATCTCCAAATCCGATGTTCGGAATGGGGGCTTGATGCGAATCGTGAGATTCCTCGCGTTTTGAGCCTAGTCGGGCTGGATGTCGAAGAGAAAAAGAGCGTGAGCAGTTTTTCTCTGGGAATGAAACGGCGGCTGGATATAGCTACAGCTTTGTTGGGTGACACTGATCTGCTTATTTTTGATGAGCCAGCAAACGGGTTGGACCCGCTGGGCATCGAGAGTATATGGGCCCTTATCGGTCGATTGAATCGAGAACAGGGTAAGACCATGCTCATCTCTAGCCATGATTTGGATGAGTTGGCATCAGTTGCAACAAGTTGCGTGTTTATCCATGACGGCGAACTGCTGAAAAAGGAACCGATGGACGTCATAAGGGATGAGGCATCGTCCCTAAAAGAGTATTACAGGCGCTTGATGAAGGCGGTCTCGCTATGAAGCGGGCGATCCATCCCATAAAGGCAGATATGATGCGTTTGCACAGGATGTTTCCGGCGAAGTTTGGTCTTACGCTTATGCTGGCGTTCGGCCTTCTCTTCGGCATCTTTCTAAAAAACGGAACAACGTTGCTCGCCTTTGGCAATAGCGTTTTTGGGGAGGATATTGGCTTCTGCTGGAATGTAATCGATCCTTCTGCACCCGATGAGTCCCTTGTGCGTAGCGCCTTTGCCGGCACATCTCTGTTTGTGCCGCTCATCGTTTGCCTGGTAATCCTACAGGAGCGTGGCTATGAAGAGGGATGCCGAATTTCTTCAGCAAGAGGTCTTGCCCGCTTTAACGGGGCTCTGGCACATGTACTTTCGTCTTCTTTAATAATCGGCGCAGCATATAGTGCGCTTTGCCTTCTTCTTTTTGCAATAGCCATAATACGTGGAGGGCATAACTACTCGCACGACATGCTAACTGCATTTTTGCCCGCAATGATAGTCAACGCCGTATTGGTGATATCGGTTGCGCTGGAGACGGTGACCATCTATCGGATTACAGGCAGCGCTGTATTGAGCGGGGCTGCGATAATAATTGGATTTGTCATGAGCTTGACGCTCTACGGAACTTACCTTCAGACGCCCATACCGTCCTTGCGATGGATCTTCTTTCTTCCGGGGCCGTACCTTGGAGTCGGATGTGCCCTTGGGTATAGCGATATGGGGCAGCTGACGCTTCTGGGATATGGCGCGGCAGCCAGCTGTCTGTCGGTATTGATTTACGCTCTCTTGAGCTTTCGCGCTGGGGGTGTGCTCAATGGCTCGTCAGATTAAAAGACTTCTCCAGTCAGAATTGAAGCATGTGAGCAAATGGACGTACGCCTTAATCCTGGTAATTTATGCGTGCATGGTGGTATTGCAGCTTAATTCTTTCCCGATGTGGTTCTGCAGCCTCCGTGAGAACAGTTTCTTGGGCTTTTTCCCAGACCCGACGCTTCGGCTATCGGCGGAGGATGTCCTTCTATTTGGTAATGCAGAGGTTTTTCGCGGTCTGCTGTTCAACGTAGCCCCGTTGGCTCATGCATTGTTCTTTCCGTTCATCGCGGCTTGCATTGTGCCGTGCTTTGTCAGTTCGGGCTTTATTGAGGAACCGTGGGGGCTGTCGGAGGCTCGGGGAGGGAAGCGTGTGTGCGCTATCGTTGCGCGAGTGGTGCTGTCTTCTTTTGCCCTTTTGGGCGCGTTTGTCCTGTCGAGTGTCGTTTTGTACTGTCTTAACTGCGTAATCGTTTTGGATGCTCGGCAGTATTTCGACCTGCATGTATTTTGCTATCGACTTCTTCTGGCGAGTGTCGTCTGCCTTGCATACGTGGTCTCTTGCGTGATCGTTGTTTCCTATTTTGGGTCCGGCTTCGGTCCGATTGGCATGCTGTTGCTTGTCAACGTCATAGCGATCTACATACAGCTCGGGACCAATTCCATGCTTCCGCTTCCAGCCTCGATGCTCATGTGGATTTGTGGCGTGACCCCGTTGGGGAATAGTCAATGCATTTCGATTCTAATTGACTGCCTAATAAACGTAGCAAGCGTTTTTATCATTTGCTTTACCGTCGACCGATTGCGGTCGAGATTTCTTTGATTGTTTGTGAGGGAAAATCATACCGAGCATACCAAATACAGGGGGGGCGGGTACCGTGGCTGGTGTCCGCCCCCCCGGCATGGAAGGTTTAAGCCTGCGTGATTCGCGAGCTAGCGGGCCTGCTTAACCTTTGCTGCTGCCTCGACAAACGACTTCCACAGGTTAAAGTCGGTCTCGAGCGTCTTCCACGTGTACTCAGGGTGCCATTGCACGCCTAGACAGAATGGCTGGCCTTCGATTTCGATGCACTCGGGAACGCCGTCGGTTGCCTTGGCGACCAAGCGCGTGCTCTTGCCCAGACGATCGACGCAGCAGTGGTGTGCGGAGTTGGTCTGGATCAGCCTGTGCCCGCCAACTGCGCGCTCCAGCAGCGAGCCCGGCACGACCTCGACGGGATGCACGGGGTCGTTGAGCACGTGGGTGTGGCGCCACTGCGTGCGGCCCTCGCGAGCGCCCAGGCTCGGCACGTCCATGCACAGGGTGCCGCCAGTGGCGACATTGAGCAGCTGCGTGCCGCGGCAGGTGGTAAAGAGCGGCTTTTTGGCGCGGAGCACCTCGCCGACCAGCTTAAACTCAAAGCTATCGCGGATCTCGCAGCAGAGGGTGGGGTCGTAGGGTCGATCATCGCCCCAACGTTTGGGATTGACATCGGGGCCGCCGGGAATGGCGATGCCGTCGGCGATTTCCACGTAATGACGGATAACATCGACGTCTTCGGTAATGGACATCTGCAGCGGCAGGCCACCGGCGGCAAGAATGGCATCGACAAAGACACTTGCGATTTCCTCGTTGGGGGAGAGCGTCTCGCTCAAATAGGGCTTCGCTTCTTCCCAACGCGGCGCCACTAGGATGAGCGGACGGTTGGCGGGGGCAACGTCGACGTGCGGGGTATAGGACGAGGAAGTACGGGTTCCGATCATAGGTGTTGCTTTCGAATCTGAAGGTGACAGGGCACATGAGAGACGTGGGACAACACTCTCAATGGATTTGTCCCACGGGGTGGCTGGCTAGTGCCCCTTGATGGAGTTGAGGAAGTCCTGGGCGCGCTTGGTCTGGGGATGGTCGAAGAACTCGTCGGGTGTGCCGGTTTCCACGATCTGGCCGTCGGCCATAAACACGACGCGATCGGCAACGCGGCGTGCGAAGTTCATCTCGTGCGTGATGACGATCATCGTCATGCCCTGCTGGGCTAGACGGACCATGACCTCGAGCACCTCGTTGATCATCTCGGGGTCAAGGGCGCTCGTGGGCTCGTCAAAAAGCATGGCCTTGGGTTGCATGGCAAGCGAGCGGGCGATGGCTACGCGCTGCTGTTGGCCGCCCGAAAGCTGTGCGGGCACCTTATCGGCCTGCTCGGCAACGCCCACGCGGCCCAGCAGGTCCATGGCGCGCTCGCGGGCCTCGTCCTTGGAGACACCCAGTACGTCGACCGGTCCCAGCATGACGTTCTGCAGGACGGTCATATGTGCGAACAGGTTGAACTGCTGAAACACCATGCCCAGCTCGGCACGCATGCGGGCAAGATCCTTGCCTTCCTGCGGCAGGGGCTCGCCCTCGATGAGGATCTCGCCCGAGTCGATGGTTTCCAGACGGTTGATGGTGCGGCACATGGTCGACTTGCCCGAGCCCGAGGGTCCAATCACAACGACGACCTCGCCGCGGTCGACCGAGAGATTGATGTCGTTGAGGACGTGCAGATCGCCATAGTGCTTATCGACGTGTCTGAGCTCGATCAGCGGCTGATTGCCGGTGGAAGAGGTGCTCTGTGCCATGGTGCTCGGCTCCTTATGACTCGAAATGGTAAAGCGTTAGCGGATGATGGTCGCGCCGGTCTTGTGCGAAACATAGACAGCGGCCTTGTTGATCGCGACGTTGATGAGGATGTAGATGACCGCGATTACCAGGTAGACCGACACGAGGGCGTCGTAGTTGGTAATGAGCACGCGGGCGTTTTGCATGAGGTCGGGGTAGCTCACCACATAGGCGACGGTGGTGTCTTTGACTACGACCACAAGCTGCGAAATCAACGACGGAATGATAAACCGAATAGCCTGCGGCAACACGATTTTAAAGGTGATTTTGGCCTTGGAGAGACCGAGCGCCTGGGCGGCCTCGACCTGGCCGCGCGGCACGGCATTGACGCCGGCGCGGAAAATCTCGGCCAGCACGCCGGCTGCAGCGAGCGCGACGGGAAGCGTGAGCATCCAAAACGACGGCAGCGAGATCTTGTACTGGGGCAGCACCAAAAAGAAGAAGTAGATAAACAGCAGGCTCGGCACACCGCGGAAGAAATCGGTGAGCACACGGCAAACCAGCTGGAGCGGCTTAATGTCGCTGGTGCGGCCGAGCATAAGGGCTAGGCCCAGCACCAGCGCGATGGCGCCAGCGGTGAGTGCGACTTTAACGGTGCCCTCAAAGCCGGCAAGCAAGAACTTCCAGGTGGTGAGGTGCGTAAAGAAATACCAATAGTGGACCGAAAGCTGGCCGGTCACATAAAAGCGCTGCAGTACCAGGACGACGAGCACGGCGACGGCAACGAGCGAGATAGCGGTGCCGATGCGAATCTTGGCGCGCATCTTGGGGCCGGGAGCCTCGTAGAGCGCATCGCGCATGGTAAGTGCAGGGGAGGAATGCTTGCTCATCGGAGGATCCTCACCTTCTTATCGATGTAGTTGCCAATGTGGCTCACCACAAAGGCCGTGCCCAGGTAGCCGAGCGCCGAGATAAAGAACGCGGCGACGCCGCCGAGCGAGCGCGTGTTGATGTAGCTCACCACGCCGGTAAGCTCTTGCGGCTTAAGCGGCACCTGGCTGCCCAAGGCGGTAGTGAGCATGACGGCGATAAAGAGGTTCGTCATGGGCAATACGCTTGAGCGCAACGCCTGCGGAATCACGATCTTGGCGAGGATACGGTTAAAGCTCATGCCGAGCGAACGGGCGGCTTCGACCTGGCCGACGCCGACGGTGTTGATGCCGCTCATAAAGTTCTCGGAGCCAAAGGCCGAGCCCAAAAGGACCGTGGCGACGATAACGCAGGTGCGGTAGGGCAGAACGACCTTGAGCGGCGGCAGCGCATAGACGACGATGATGAGCAGTGCGATGCCGGGGATGTTACGGAAGACCTGGACATACAGGTCGCCAAAGACGCGCAGCGGCTTGAGCGGCGACACGCGCATCACGGTGACGGCGACGGCCAGCACCATGGCGATGACAAACGACTCAAGCGTCATGCCCCAGGTTGCTAGCAGCGCGTCGATATAGTTCTGGCCATAGAGCGACCAGAGCTCGGAGAGACTCATGCGGACCTCCCGCCGATAAGGAAAGGGGCTCCCGCGTGTACGGAAGCCCCGACAACTCAGTGAGGAAACAGTTTACCGCAATAAAGCGCATCATGCGTTTCCGTATGGTTTCGTTGCGGTCGTTACCAGGCTCGCTGCCTAGGCGCCGATCTCGGGCAGCTCGGGAACATTGGTGTCGCCCGTACGGTCGCCGATGCAGATCTGCCACAGCTCAGTCCAGGTGCCGTCGTCCTCGATCTTCTTAAGGAAGTCGTTGACAAAGGCGACGCCGTCGGAATCGAGCGGCAGGCCGATGCCATAGGGCTCCTTGCTGCCGAAGGGCTTGCCGGCGATCTTGTACTTACCGGGCTCGCGGACCAAGGCGCTCTGCTGCATGTTGTTATCGATGACGTAGGCGTCAACGCGGCCCTGCTGGAGTGCCTGGCGCGCCTCCTCGTCGGTCTTGAACTCCTGCTGGCTGGCCTTGGGAGCGAACTCCTCCAGGATGGCGGGGCCGTTGGAGCCGGACTGGACGGCGACGTTCTTGTCGGCCAGATCTTCGACGCTCTTGATGTCGTCGTTATCGGCAAGCACCAGGATGGCCTGCTGGGTGTAGTAGTAGGGACCGGCAAAGGAGACGAGCTTCTTGCGCTCGTCAGTGATGGTGTAGGTGGCAAAGACGGCGTCGACCTGGCCGTTCTGCAGGACGGACTCGCGCGTGTCCGAGGTCACCTGGGTGATCTCGACCTTGTTCTCGCCCAGAATGTAGTTGGACAGGAGCTGCGCGATGCCGGCGTCGAAGCCACGGGTCTTGCCGTCC
Organism: Coriobacteriaceae bacterium; assembly: GCA_902363125.1. GTDB lineage: Bacteria > Actinomycetota > Coriobacteriia > Coriobacteriales > Coriobacteriaceae > Collinsella. The sequence goes on along the minus strand of CABIZD010000005.1, from coordinate 51,417 downwards.
TTCTCGTTGAGGAGGGAGAAGAGCGTGGAGGTCTGAACGCCACCGATCTTAAAGACGCCGGCGTCCTTGACGGCCGTGGCCCAGGTGCTGGCAGCGATGGCATCGTCATCGGCCTTGGGGCCGTTGTCGACGAGCTTGTCGAATGCCTTAGCGTCGAGCGTGGTGGAAGCCTCGGTATCCTCGGAGCTCTTGGAGGAACCGGCGGCGGAACCCTTGTCGGCCTCGGCGCTGGTGTCGGAGCAGCCGGCAAGACCAAGGCCGGCGACGGTTGCGAAGGTGGCGGCAACGAAGCCGCGGCGGTCGAGAACGACCTGCTGGGAGAGGTTCTTGCTCATGGTAGAACACCTTTCTCAATAAAATCCCTAGCGGTTGAGTAGAGTTATACCCCATCGCGCTCAAATGGGTCAACACGAAATAACTCAGAAACATACTTACCTTATGGGTAATTCTACCTACCAAAAAGGGCAGGCACCTTTGTGGTGGTTCTGGCCGATGCAGCGGCATGCCTTACTGTTTTGTCTCGATCTGTAACATCTGCAGCCATTTTTGCCGAGTAACTGTTACAGATTGAGATTTTCTCTTCAGGGGAATTCGAATGTCTCGATCTGTAACATCTGGACGGACAAAAGGTCTCTATCTGTTACAGATTGAGACAAAGGCCAGGGACTAAGACGTCTTATTATCTAGATCTGTAACAGTTAGACGGGAATTCGGGCCATAGATGTTACGGATCGAGATATTCGCACCGCGAAAAGAAAAACCTCCGCAGGGGGTGCTTCCCTTGCGGAGGTTTTTTACTCGTTGAGTAGCCTTACGGCTTCGGCGGCCATGTTCTCGACCGTCATGCCGTTCTGAGCGAGCAGTTGGTTGGGGTCGTAGCGGTCGGGGAAGCCCTTGGCGATGCCGAAGGTGCGCGTGCGCACAGGTGTGCAGGCCAGATAGCACGCGACGCGCTCGCCCCAGCCGCCGTCCAAGATGCCGTCCTCGAGGGTGACGACAACGCGATGCTCGGCGGCAAGGCTATCGAGGAACTCGCGGTCGAGCTCGGTTGCAAAGCGCGGGTTGACGAGCGTGGCCTCGATGCCGTACTCGGCAGTCAGACGGTTTGCCACGCGCTCACCCAGCTCAAAGAAATCGCCAAGCGCGAGCACGGCAACGTTGCGGCCCTGACGCACCACGTTGTAGCGAACGGCGCTGTAGTCGGTGTCTTCGGCGGGCGCAAGGTCGGGGCGGCTTACCAGGCCGATGCCCGGTACGCGAATCGCCACAGGATGCTCGCGATGGTCGAGCGACCAGCTCAGCATGGACAGGTATTCCTCCATGCAGGAAGGCGCCAGGTAACGCATATTGGGGAGAGCGCCCAGCATGGAAATATCAAAGAACGAAAGGTGCGTCTCGGACGTGGTGCCAAAGATTGACGCACCAAACACCAAAATGGTTGCCGGGGCGTCGTTGAGGCACAGGTCGTGCCACAGCTCGTCGTAGGCGCGCTGCAAAAACGTGCCGTACACACCAAAGACTGGCTTGGCGCCCGAGCGCGCAAGCGCGGTGGCAAAGGTCACGGCGTGCTCCTCTGCAATGCCCACATCGACGAACTGTTTGCCGGCGGCTGCGCGAAGTTCGGGTGTAAAGCCCATGATGTAGGGTGTGGCGGCCGTGATGCCAACGACCTGTGGATCGCGTTCAATGGCGGCGCTGAGCGCCTCGCCCGTAATGTCGGCATAGGTGCGCGGTGCGGGCTCGCTCGGATGGCCCGGGCAGAGCTTGCGGCCAGTCGCCATATCAAACGGACCCACGTGGTGCCAGCGCTCGGGGTCGCTCTGGGCCGGCTCAAAGCCCTTGCCCTTGGCGGTGGAGACGTGCAGCACGATGGGATGATCGATATTGCGTAGTTCCTGCAGCGCGTCGACGAGGGCCAACACATCGTTACCGGCGTCCAGATAGCGGTAGTCGAGCCCCATCGCGCGGAAAACGTTGCGCTCACAGGTGCCGTTGCTGGCGCGCAGCTCGGCCAGATTGCGATACAGACCGCCATGGTTCTCGGCGATGGACTGGTCGTTATCGTTGACGATGATGATCAGGTTGCTATCGAGTTCGGCGGCATTGTTAAAGCCCTCAAACGCCAAGCCGCCCGAAAGCGATCCGTCGCCAATGATGGTGATGACGTTGTAGCTGTCGCCCGCCAGATCGCGGGCGTGTGCCAAGCCGCAGCCCAAGCTCACCGATGTGGAGGTGTGGCCCATGGCGAACAGGTCGTGCTCGGACTCGTCGGGATTGGCAAAGCCAGAAGCCTCACCATAACGCTCCGGATCGATATAAGTGTACGCGCGCCCGGTCAGCGCCTTGTGGGCGTAGGTCTGGTGCGACACGTCAAAGACAATCTTGTCGATGGGGGAGTTAAACACGCGATGGAGCGCGACCGTGAGCTCAACGACGCCCAGGTTGGGGGCAACGTGTCCGCCGACAGCGGCGGAGCTTTCGAGGATGGCGTGGCGAATCTCGTCGCAGAGCTGCGGGAGCTCGGCACGATTAAGAGCCTTGACGTCCTCGGGCGTTGTCGTTTGCGTAAGCAGCATCGTTGTGGGTTACTCCATGCGAATCGAGCGTCGGCGCTCCCTCGGCCGACACAATTGCACAAGACAGTCTCGCACATTTTGGCGTTTGATATGTGACGGCGGCGCGGTAATTCGCCAACTGGTGGGGCAAAACGTTTTGTCCGATGCCATACTGATGTGTTCCATGATGTTTTTATCGATTGTGCACAGGCCGTGGCTTGCCGCCGTGAGCCGCTGGAAGGAGGCAGCATGTCCGATGCCGTTCGTGCCGAGAAAGTCGCGCGCGAAGTAGACCATGCTGCCCGTCAACTGGCACAGGCGGGCCGTCTGGACCTGACGCGCGAGTTTATCCAGCATGGCGACGTGACGGTCTATGCACATGTGACTTCGGTAGCGCGGGCGAGTCTGTCCTTTGCCGAGCACTTGGGCCGTGCTGGCATTTCGGTCGACCGTGCTTCGTTGTTGCGCGGGGCCCTGCTGCACGATTACTTTCTCTATGACTGGCACGATCCCGACCCAAGCCATCGGCTGCATGGCTTTCGCCACCCGTTTTTTGCTCTGGCGCGTGCCGAGGAAGATTTTGAGCTGACGCCGCGCGAGCGGAATATTATCGTGCGGCATATGTTTCCGCTGGTGCCGGTGCCGCCGACGTGTCGTGAGGCATGGATTGTGTGTCTGGCAGATAAATGGTGTGCTCTGCGCGAGACGGTCGCCGGCCGCCTGCCGCGCAAGGACGAGACGGACGATAGTGTGAGTAAAGCATCGAGTGAAAAGAGGAGAGGGTAGACGGTGGAAACCGCGATCGATATGGCGTTTGGCGACGCGACGCTTGCCGCCTGTCCGCTCTCGGCGCTGGTACTCTCGTTTGCCTTCTACGGTTTTTGCGGTTGGGCATGGGAATCGACGGTCTGCGCCATGCTCAACCACGGACGCTTTGCCAACAGCGGCTTTTTGCTGGGGCCGTGCTGCCCCATCTATGGCGCGGGCGGCATTGCCTGCTGGCTTTTGCTGCGCGGGATTCCGGATGTCTCGAGCCAGTTTGTCGCCGCGGCGCTCGTATGCAGCGTGATTGAGTACAGCGTAGGCGTGCTGTTGGAAAAAACAACGGGCGCTCGCTTTTGGGATTACTCGCACCTGCCGTTTAACTTGCACGGACGCATTTGCCTGTACTGGGCATGCGCGTTTGGCCTGGGTGCGCTGTGCATTTGCCGTTTAGTGGAGCCGGCATTGCTGGGGCTGCTTGGTCATCTGCCGGTGCTGATTGTGCGGCTGTCCGCCTTTATCGTCGCAGTCGCGATGATGGTCGACGCGACGTGCTCGTTGGCGAGCTGGCGGCGTCTGTCCGATCAGCTGGAGCGCGTCCGGGCCGACCTTGCCGACCGTATCAACGAGTCGCTTGCCGATGCGTCTGACTCCATGCTCGAACGTATTCCCGATTCGACGATTGACTCGGTGGCGCAGACGCATATCCGTAGCCGTGCCGTTAACGCGTGGCTGGCCGAGCTGGGCGACGCGGCGCTCGATGCCCTGCGCGAGAAGGCTTCGATGCCTACGTTTATCGCGGATGGTGCTCGCGGCCTGGCACTCGCTGCCCGCCGCGTGGCCGATGCCGCGCCGAGCATGCCGCGTCCGTCGCTCGGTCGTCGCCTTGCCGGCAAGCGCATGAGCCGTCCGGTGCCGAGTGTGTCACTCAGCCGCCGCGACCTACGCTTCTTTAACGCCTTCCCGCGTCTGCGCATCAACCGCTACGAAGGTGTCATTCGGGCAACTAATCTCCGCGACCGCGCCCACGAGCTGTTTCGGCGCTAGTCGGGACGGGCGCGCTCACGGTTCCCTTGCTCGCGTATTTCCCGTCCGTTTCGCGCCCGTTGCCGCGCCGTTTCCAAGATTGCGGTACCGTTTCCATTCGACAACGCAGCGTTTAACAACGCCGTATCTGGTCTACACCAGTTGCCCCTCGGCCGCATCATGAGCGCCGACAACGTTCATGCGACCAAGGGGGACGAATGTACGATACGGGATCGACAACGTTTATGCTCATTTGCACCATGCTCGTGTTTTTAATGACACCGGGTCTGGCGTTTTTCTATGGCGGCCTGTCCAGGCGCAAAAATGTCATCAACACCATGCTTATGTGCTTTGGCGTCATTGGCCTGGTTGGTGTGCTGTGGATTGTCGCCGGCTGGTCGCTGGCCTACGGCGGCGACGGTTCCAGCCCGTTTATTGGAGGCCTTGACCAGCTGCTGTGCCTGCCGGTGCTCAACCAGGTGCTGCAGGCGGCCGAGGGCAATGCTGCGGACGGTGCCGTCTATCCTCAAATCATCAACATCGCCTTCCAGATGGCGTTTGCCATGATCACGGCCGCTATCGTCACGGGCAGCCTGGCCGGCCGCGTTAAGTTTGGTGCCATGGCGGCCTTCCTGGGCATTTGGCTGCTTGTGGTCTATGCGCCGCTCGCCCACATGGTTTGGGGCGGCGATGGCTCCTTTATCGGCGACATCATCGGCGCGCTCGACTTTGCCGGCGGCGACGTGGTGCACATTTCGTCCGGTCTGACGGGCCTGATTCTCTGCTTAATGCTCGGCCGTCGTCGCGGTTTTGGCATGGTGAGCTACCGTCCGCATAACGTGCCGTTTGTGGCGCTGGGCGCCGGTCTGCTTTGGTTTGGCTGGTTTGGCTTTAACGGCGGCAGCGAGTTTAAGGCCGATGCCGTGGCGGCACTCGCCATCCTCAACACTGTGACGGCCAGCGCGGCGGGCATGGTCTCGTGGCTTGCCGTCGAGCGCGTGCACACCGGTCGCCCCACGCTGGTGGGCGCCAGCACCGGTCTGGTTGCGGGCCTTGTGGTGGTCACGCCGGGTGCGGGCTTTGTCGAGCCGTGGGCGGCGCTGGTCATGGGCCTGATCGTATCGCCCGTCTGCTACCTGGCCATCAGCCATCTTAAGACCAAGTTTGGCTACGACGATGCGCTCGATGCGTTTGGCTGCCACGGTATCGGCGGCATCTTGGGCGGCGTGCTCACGGGCCTGTTCTGCGTGCCGGAGCTTTCGTGGACCGGTAAGGGCGGCCTGTTCTACACGGGCGACGTGTCGCTGCTCATCTCTCAGATCTTGGGCATTGTGGTGACGGTCGTCATTGTACTGGTACTCGATCTGGTGATCGCCGCGGTAGTCAAGGCGCTGTTCCACGGCAGCCTGCGCGTGGACGAGGCCGACGAGGCGCTGGGCCTGGACGCGAGTCAACACGGCGAGAGCGCGTATCCCTCGTTCTCCGGACTCGATTAGCAGCTTCCCCAAGCTCCGCACCTTGTCGTTCAATCGTCGCGCGGCTTTCCCAGGCACCCGACCTTGCCCCTCAAACCGTCGCTTGCGTACCGAAGTACGCGGCGCTCCTCTTTCGGGGCAATCTCGGGCACCTGGAAAACCCGCGTCATTGAATGGCAATTCATTTCTTTGATGAAGAGAGGAATTCACTATGAAGAAAATTACGGCGATCGTTCGTGCCGAGAAGCTTGAGGTTCTTAAAGATGCGCTGTTTGCTGCCGATGTTCGCGGCATGACTATCAACCAGGTGCAGGGCTGCGGTGCACAGCATGGCTGGAAGGAATACGTGCGCGGCAACGAGTTGCTTGTCAACACGATCCCTAAGGTGCAGTTCACCCTTATCTGCGCCGATGAGCACGTCGATGGCATTGTCGACATCATCTGCAACGCCGCTCGCACCGGAGCCGTCGGCGATGGCAAGATCTGGGTCGAGCCGGTCGAGGAAGTCATCCGCATCCGTACCGGCGAACACGGCCCCGCCGCGGTGTAGGGCCGACCGTCTGCCATCCTCAACGTTAAAATAGTGCAGTGAAGCACAAGACTTGCATTGCGGATGGAATGATTATGGGTCGCAATAAATATCCTGAAGAGACGGTCGCGAAGATTCTCGACGCGGCGCTGGAGTTATTCTGCGCACAGGGTTATGAGGGGACGAGCATTCAAGACATCGTCGACCGCCTCGATGGCATGACCAAAGGTGCTGTCTATCATCACTTTAAGAGCAAAGAGGAGATTTTCAACGCCGCATTTGATCGGGCAATGGCTCCGATTGTTGAGCACCGCCGCGCGACACTTGGTGCTGGCAATATGACGGGGGCCCAAAAGCTCAAGCGGCTGTACGCGCCCGAGTCCGTCGTTCCACAAATTGAGCTATGGGCACGCATGCATCCTGCGGCGGATCCGGTAAAAAGCTCGCGGCTGCTGGCGATGCAGTACCAAGGTTCGTTTGACGAGTCGGCCGATGGCTATCTCTTGCCAGTGATCGAGGAGGGCGTCGCCGACGGCTCCATTGCGTGCGAATGCCCGCGCGAAGCGGCGGAGGCCGTATCGTTGTTGGCGAATCTTTGGCTGCTGCCGCTGTTCCGTCCACTCGAGACCAAGGATCGAATGCTCGCTCGCGCTCAATGTTTGGCGCAGATGGCTGCTGCGGTGGGACTCGATTTGGGGGAAGAAGTGCTTCAGACAACGGCGCTGATTTGGGACGTATGGGACCGTTCCGGGTGGTAATATAGATACCAACGGTATGTAATTGATTTGCGAGGGTAGCCACGGCTGCCCTTTTCAAGTCATTAAATACATACTATCGGTATGTATTTGGGGGCAGGCTTATGGCTGGGATGCGAAGAATTAGCGTTTCGTTGGCGCCAAAAACAGTGCGATCTATCAGGCTTTTTGGCCTTCTTGTTGCGCAGCTGTGCGCGTATTCGATGTTGTCGGCACTGTGTTTTGCGTGCCCGCTTTACTTGTTCGATTGCAGCGGCTCATCAACGTTATATGGTGCCGTCGCGGCGATAGCGTTCGTGCCGGGCGTGCTTGCGACTCCGGCTGGCGGAATCTTGGCGGATCGCGGGAGACATCGCGGGGTTCTTGTGGTGCTCGGCATTGTTCTGATGGCTGCATCACTGTTGTTTATCCCCATGAAGCGTTCGCTGCCTCTTGCCGTTGTCGTGGTAGCAATGCTTTGCGTCCAATATAGTATCCAATCGCTGCTGAAACCGATGCTTCAAATTGAGACGGTGCGCATGACGGGCCCAGAAAAGGTTGAGCGTGCCACTGCGTTGGTCTCGCAGATAACCATGGCGAGCAATATCTTGGGCCCTGTGGTCGGGACGGCAGTCTATGGGTGCTTTGGTATCGATGCTCTATGCGAAACCGCGGCGTTGACATTTGCGATGTCAGCCCTGCTGTTCGGGGGTGCACTCAAGCGAAATGCCTCATCTGGAATGACAGGGGACAGTACGACTTGCTCGACATACCGAAGCGATTTTCGGGAGTCGATTCGGTATCTGTTGCAAAAATCATCATTGGTCGCCGTGATTTTGCTTGCGGCTGTTTTGAACCTTGCGTTGGTTGGGCTAACGATTGGCGCTCCCATTGTTGTTTCAAAGCATCTCGGAATACAGTCATCCTTTGTTGGGATTATTGAGGTGGCTATGGGCTTGGGTGGTCTTGTCGGCAGTGGTTTGGTCGGTATTTGGCCGCATCGTTTTTCCTTCAAGGGCATATGTCGATATGTTGCGATGATTAGTTTTGGAGTCGTACCGATTATTGTCGCACTACTGAGCGGTCCTGATGAATTAGCGTTTGCCGCGCTTGCGGCCGGCTCGGTATGGGTCATGGCGTGGGCAAGCATTGCATCGGTCGAAATCGTTTCATTTGTTCAGCGGTCAGCGCCAAAGGAACTCTGCGGAAAAGTGCTGGCCCTCGTTTATATGATGCTTTCCTGTGCAACGCCTATTGGCCAATTGGTTTACGGGCTCGCATATGATCGATGGACACCGGCGATTGTATTCGCAGGCATGTTGGCGGTGCTGACGTTGACGACGGCGCTGTTTTATCGGCTGAAAAGTCGCTCGTAACGATTGATTTAACGCGCTGGGGAACCGTTGCTTTGCGGAAGCGAATGTCCCGGCGCGTTGGAACACCCTTGCATGGACGCGCCTCTCCTTCGTCTACAATATCGTGCAGACGAAGGAGAGGCATGCCCATGATCAAGATGTTTGCGAGTGACTTAGACGGAACGCTGCTGAACGCCCTGCACGAGGCAGATGGGACCATCCGCCGTGCCATTCGCGAGCTGACCGAGGCTGGCCTGCATGTGGTTCCCGCGACCGGGCGCTCGACGCTGCCGGTCGGCGAGCATGGCTTTACGGGCCTGGCGCTTGACGCCTGCTGCTCTAACGGCTCCATCGTGCGCGACAGTCATGGCGAGGTGCTCAAGACCTGGACCATCGATCCGCAGATCACCGAGGAGCTGCTCAAGGAGTTCCCGGACATTTGCTTTGATTGCTCCACGCCCGATGGCATGTTCTCGAGCGGCTCGTTCGAGATGCATCAGGCGGGCTTTAAAAAGGACAGTCCTATCAAGCGTATCGTGATGCGCGGCATGCGTGCACGTGGCGGGTATCACGAGGAACAGTATTTCGACCAGTCGATCGGTGACATTCTGCGCCACGATGTGTGCAAGATCAACTGCCGTGTGATCTCGCCCGAGCTGGAGCGCGACCTTAAGGCGTATTTGGCCGAGCGCTCGGACCGCGTGGTCAACGCGCCGTTTGACCCGGTGATGTTTGAGATCACGGATGTGGCATGCAACAAGGGCGAGAGCGTGGCCTGGCTGGCGGGCTACTACGGCATTGCCGAGGACGAGGTCGCGGTCTACGGCGACGGCGGCAACGACATTGCCATGCTCAAACGCTTCCGCCACAGCTACGCGACCAAAAACGCAAGCGAGGCAGCCAAGGACGCCGCGAGCGCAACTATCGGCAGTTGCATGGTCCACGCCGTTCCCAAACACATGCTTGCCACCATGCACAAGCAGAATTCCTGCACCGTAATCGAATAATGTGACAAAGGGACAGCCCCTTTGTCACAGGTGACGCTGGTCTCTTGAAATACGAACAAACATTCGCATATCTAACTGCGCTTTGATAGAATTGATACTGTTGGCGGCAGTTCCATGTGCCGGGCAGCGCCCTCCATCTGATGGGAGGTGATGCCCATGACCGATTTGATCGATTTCGTGAGGCTTCTGACTGCTTTGGTCTCGTTCTTCACGGCGCTTGTCGGCCTTTCCGAGGCACTCAAGCAGCGTTCGAAGCGCAACAGAAGGGGTCGCCGCCGCTAAGGCGTTGACCCCCTAATGCAAACAACGGCGCTGCCCAGCTAGCTACAACTTGGGCTGCCGTCGACACTATTCTACCCACGAATGACATTTTGGACAATTGGTAATGCCGCTTCAAAAGCCAGGCACAACTGGCACAACCTAGGCGGCCGCTGAATGTGGCAAAGGGACCGTCCCTTTGTCACAACCCAAATATTGCCTTTACGTGTTGATGCACACGGTGTGCAATAATACTCGCACTGTGCAATAGCGCACAGGCTGAGTAACAAGGAGGACGCTTGTCCCAGCTCGAGAAATGTGATCGCCGGTCCCTTCGCTCGCAGCGTGCCCTTCGCCAGGCACTTGCCAGCGAGCTTGCCGAAAGCGGCGACCTTTCGCGCATTAATGTCGCGTCGCTCACCGAGCGCGCTGGCCTTACGCGCCGCACGTTCTATTCGCACTACCGCGATATTCCCGACTTTATCAGCCAGATCGAGAACGGCCTGCTTGCCGAGATTCGCGAGCGGGTGGAGCTTATCACCGCAGCTCAATTACCTGATCTTTACCGCAACATCGACGAGCTCGAGCCGGCACCCGGTTCGGTTGAGCTGCTTCGCTATCTTGCGGCTAATCGCGACCTTATCGGGGCCTTGCTGGGCCCGAGCGGCGACCCCGCCTTTATTAAAAAGATCATCGACACCGCGCGTGAGGCTGTGGTGCCGCGTGCGCAGACGGGCATTTTGGGCCTGGCGCTGGGCACGTTCTTTGACTACTACGTCACCTACGTCGTGAGTGCCGAGGTCGGCATGATTCAGCGCTGGTTTGAGCGTGGGCTCACCGAATCGCCCGAGGCCATGGCGCGCATTATGACAGTGCTCGCTTTTGTGCGCCCTGGTGACCTGTATGGCCAACCCATCGATATCAACGTGCCGGAATACGGCATGAAGCTATTGAATCTGCAGCTCGAGGACGCGGTCGACACCACCGCAACCGTCGAGTCCAACAACTAAGAGGAGAGACAATGAGCAAACTCGTCGAGGGCATCAAGGACCGCATGGTCGCTGCTGCGCGCGAGGCCGCGCCCGCCGTGGTGGACGCCGCGCAGAAGGCCGCGACCGCGGCTGCCGAGAAAGTTGCCGAGGCGGTTGCCGAGGCCAAGAACGCGGCAGAGGAGACGTCCGTCGCTAGCGAGCCCGTCACTGCCGCTGAGCCCGCAGCCGCCACTGCCGCCCAGGCCCCCGAAGGCGCGATCTTCAACCCCGAGAACGCTCGTGGCAACCTGCACCTGGGCATCGACGTGGGCTCCACCACCGTCAAGCTCGCCGTGCTCAACGACGACAACCAGATCGTCTACGCCAAGTACCAGCGCCACCACACCGACGTCCGCGCTTGTGCCCGCGACCTGTTCGAGGGCGCTGCGACCGTGCTGCCGACGGCCCAGATGACCTGCGCCATTACCGGCTCGGGCGGCCTGCTGCTGTCCCAGTGGCTCGACCTGGAGTTTGTCCAGGAGGTCATCGCCAGCAAGCGTGCCGTCGAGACCCTCATCCCGGCCACCGACGTCGCCATCGAGCTGGGCGGCGAGGACGCCAAGATCATCTACTTCGACAACGGCATCGAGCAGCGCATGAACGGCACCTGCGCCGGCGGCACGGGCGCGTTCATCGACCAGATGGCAACCCTGCTGCACACTGACGCCAGCGGCCTTAACGAACTCGCGGCCAACGCCACCACCATCTATCCCATCGCTAGCCGCTGCGGTGTCTTTGCCAAGACCGACGTCCAGCCGCTGCTCAACGAGGGCGCCCGCCCCGAGGACGTGGCCGCCTCCATCTTCCAGGCCGTCGTGACCCAGACCATCTCGGGCCTGGCGTGCGGCCGTCCCATCCGCGGCAACGTCGCCTTCCTGGGCGGCCCGCTGCAGTATCTCTCCGAGCTGCGCCATCGCTTCTACCTCACGCTCAACCTGGACGAGGAGCACCGCATTGTGCCCCAAAACGCCCACCTGTTTGTGGCGAGCGGCGCCGCCATGGCGCATGAGTCCAACAAGCTCAGCACGTTCCCGCAGCTCATCGAGGCCATCGATGCCCTGGGTGACACGCAGGGTGCCGAGGTCGAGCGTCTGGATCCGCTCTTTGCCACCGACGATGATTTTGCCGAGTTCAAGGGTCGCCACGACACCGAGGTCGTCCCCAAGGGCAAACTCGACGGCTACACCGGCCGCGTGTTCATCGGCATCGACGCCGGCTCCACCACCATGAAGGCCGCGCTCGTGGGCGAGGACGGCCAGCTGTTGCACACCTGGTACGGTAACAACAACGGCGACATCCTGGGCACGGCCAAGGTCATCATGGCCGATTTCTACAACCACATCCCCGCCGGTTGCACCATCGGCCACGTGACCACTACGGGCTACGGCGAGGCGCTGCTCATCGAGGCCCTTAAGGCCGACTCCGGCGAGATCGAGACCGTCGCGCACCTGCGCGGCGCCAAGGCGTTCCTGCCCGGCGTCGAGTTCATTCTGGACATCGGCGGCCAGGACATGAAGTGCCTGCGCGTCAAGGACGGCGTTATCGAGCACATCATGCTCAACGAGGCCTGCTCGTCGGGTTGCGGTAGCTTTATCGAGAGCTTCGCCGTCTCTATGAACATGGACGTGCGCGCGTTCGCCGACGCCGCTATCCATGCCAAGGCCCCGGTCGACCTGGGCAGCCGCTGCACGGTCTTTATGAACTCGCGCGTCAAGCAGGCGCAAAAGGAAGGCGCCACGGTGGGCGACATCGCGGCCGGCCTGTCCTATTCCGTCATCAAGAATGCTCTGTTCAAGGTCATTAAGCTGCGTGACCCCAAGGAGATCGGCAGCCAGGTAATCGTCCAGGGCGGCACCTTTATGTCCGATGCCACGCTGCGCGCGTTTGAGCAGCTCACCGGCGTCCATGCCGTGCGTCCCGACATCGCCGGCTGCATGGGTGCCTATGGTGCTGCCCTGCTCGCCCGCGATCGCGCCGGCGCCGATGGCGCCTCGACCATCCTTTCGGCCGAGGACATCGCGCACCTCACCGTGACGCAAAAGCATGTCCGCTGCGGCCGTTGCTCCAACAACTGCCAGCTCACCGTCAACGACTTTGGCGGCGGCAGGCGCTTTATCACCGGCAACCGCTGCGAGAAGGGCGCCGGCCACAAAAAGCAGAAGACCGAGGCCCCCAATCTCTTCAAAAAGAAAAACGATCTGCTGTTTAACCGCGAGGTGCTGAGTCCCGACGAGGCCCCGCGCGGCACCGTGGGTATCCCGCGCGCGCTCAACATGTACGAGAACTACCCCTTCTGGCACGCGTTCTTTACGCGCTTGGGCTTTAGCGTACAGCTATCTGACCAGTCGAGCAAAAAGACCTACCAGGCGGGCATCGAGTCCATGCCGTCCGAGAGCGTGTGCTATCCGGCCAAGATGAGCCACGGCCACGTGATGAACCTTATCGACCGTGACGTCGACTTTATCTGGATGCCGTGCGTGCGCTGGGAGCGCAAGGAGGATCCGACCGCCGGTAACTGCTATAACTGCCCCATCGTCATGAGCTACCCCACGGCGTTGGCACTCAACATCGACGAGATCCGCGAGCAGAACATCGAGTTCCTGTATCCGTTTGTGCCGTATCACGACAAGACCGAGCTCAAGCGCCGCCTGTACCAGGTGCTCGCCGTCGACCGCGTGGCCGATGCTGAGGCCGGTCGCGGTCGCGTGCGCGGTCCCAAGATCACGCGCTCCGAGGTCGATGCCGCTGTCAACGCTGCCTTTGAGGCCGATGCGCGCTTCCACGAGGACATCCAGACCATGGGCGAGGAGGCCCTTAAGTGGGTCGAGGATCACGGCGGCCACGGTATCGTACTCGCCGGCCGTCCCTACCATAACGACCCCGAGATCAACCATGCCCTACCCGAGCTTATCTCGAGCTTTGGCTTCGCGGTCTTTACCGAGGATTCGCTTGCGCACCTGGTGAAGCCCGAGCGTCCGATTCGCGTCGTCGACCAGTGGATGTACCACAGCCGCCTGTATGCCGTCGCCCGTTTTGTGACGATGCGCAACGACCTGGACCTGATCCAGCTCAACTCTTTCGGCTGCGGCCTGGACGCTCTGACCACCGACCAGGTGCAGGAGATTCTGGAGGCCAGCGGCAAGATCTACACCGTGCTCAAGATCGACGAGGTGTCCAACCTGGGCGCCGCGCGCATCCGCATCCGCTCGCTCATGGCAGCGCTCAAGGACCAGGAGGCCGAGCGCTTGGCCGAGGCCACGGCCGCGGGCGAGGCCTACGAGCAGGGTGACGCCGCGCCGGTGGCGCCCTCCACGGATGCCCCCGCGTTCGCGAGCCGCAAGTACACGTTTGAGGCCCAGCGTGAGAGCGCGTCGACCGCGTGGCCCAAGGTACCCTTCACCGAGCAGATGCGCGACGAGGGCTACACCATCCTGTGCCCGCAGATGGCGCCGATCCACTTTGATCTGGTCAAAGAGGTGTTCCGTGGTGCCGGCTACAACCTGGAGCTGCTGCCCTCGACTGATCACGATGCCGTCGAGGCCGGTCTGCGCTATGTGAACAATGACATCTGCTATCCGTCGATCCTGGTGACGGGCCAGATCATGGAGGCCATCGAGAGCGGTCGGTACGACCTGTCTAAGACGGCCGTGGTTATCAGCCAGACCGGCGGTGGCTGCCGTGCCACCAACTACATCGCGCTCATTCGCAAGGCCCTGCGCGAGAGCGGCCACCCCGAGATCCCGGTGATCTCGCTTTCGGCCGTGGCGCTCGGCGAGGACAACCCTGGCTTTAAGATTACGCCGGCGCTGCTCAAGCAGGCGGTCTACGCGGTGCTCTTTGGCGACGTGATGATGCAGATGCTCTACCGCTGCCGCCCGTACGAGGCCACGCCCGGCGCCGCCAACGCGCTCTACGAGGAGTACATGGCGCGCGCCCGCAAACTGGCGCCCAAGTTCAACCGCCACAACTACACCAAGCTGTGCCGCGAGGCCATCCGCGCGTTCGACACCATGCCGCTTGCGGGCGAGGGCACCAAGCCGCGCGTGGGCGTGGTCGGCGAGATCCTGGTCAAGTTCCATCCCACGGCCAACAACCACGTGGTCGACGTTATCGAGCGCGAGGGCTGTGAGGCCGTGGTGCCGGGCCTGCTCGACTTCTTCCTGTACTCCATGAGCAACGCCGAGCTGCAGAAGGACGAGCTGGGAAGCTCTGCCACTACGCGCGCTGGTATGCAGGCGCTCATCAAGCTCGTGGACTGGATGCGTACGCCGGTGGAGGAGATGCTCGAAAAGTCCCGCCGCTTCGAGGCACCCGAGCGCATCGGCACCATGGCCGACAAGGCCCGCACGGTGCTTTCGGTGTGCAACAACATGGGCGAAGGCTGGCTGCTCACGGCCGAGATGCTCGACCTGATCGATCACGGTGCGCCCAACATCATCTGCACGCAGCCCTTCGCGTGCCTGCCCAACCACGTGGTGGGCAAGGCCGTGATCAAGGAGCTGCGCCGCCAACATCCCGAGAGCAACATCGTCGCGGTGGACTACGACCCCGGTGCATCCGAGGTCAACCAGCTCAACCGCATTAAGCTCATGATTAGCGTGGCCAAGGAAAACATGCGCGCCGGTAAAGGCTTTAAGCTCGAGAAGGTGGCGCCGCTCGCGATGGACGAGGTCACCGGCCAGATGCGTGCCCACGACGGCTGCGTGAGCTGCGGGCCGGCCAGCGAGGAGGCCGTTGCATCGGTCGCCAAGCGCCTGGGACGCGGCATTAAGAAGTAGTTGGCCTGCTTTGGGCTAGATATGAGGCAAACGGGTGGTAGCCGTAGCGGCTGCCACCCGTTTTTGTTGGACACATGTTGCGCAAATGACCTTGCTACAGCCTTCCGTGGGCTCACCCGATTTTTGGGCCGGCTCGGGCTTTGAGGACAAGTTACTGCAGGCCCAAGGCGATTTTTCGCTCAACGCAGGCCAGCACAGTGTGACCTATCTGCCAAACGACGAGACGATCGCTACGGTCTACCCATCGCCACCTACGAGATGGAAGCCGAAAAGTACATCTACCGCGTGTACAAGTACGAGCTGTAGCACTGTGCTTAGGTTTGACCAATGGAGTATGAAAACACGCCGTTCGCCGATGCCCCCTCCGTGAGTGGTAGCCATATGGTTTGATATCAGAAACATATAGTTGTCGCCAGCTTGCTGGCGACGTTCCCCCTGATATCGGAGGTTCCAGGTATGTTTCGCGCTCCGTTGAACAACTATTGATTGGGCCAACATGGGTCGCCGTGCTATTTCGATAACCCTTGCAGTGGTCTGCCTGGCTGTGCTCCTGGGCGCTACAGGGCTGTTTGCTATAAGTCGAGAAACGTCCTATATGCAGGAATGCGCTTCCGAAGGGTTTGCCATTGACGGTTACTATCGGGATGACAAAACGAGTCGGGAAACCCTGGCCTTTCTTGAAGAGGATAACCATCGGTGGCAACTGGTCGACAAAGACGGCAGCTGCGTTGACGGGCAGTTTAAGCGTACGGATGACCCTAACATCCTGATATTAAAGAAGGAAAACGGCGAAGAATTCGGTACGGTCCACGTGGCGTATATATCGCGCCGACGCAATCAGGGGCAGATTTACCTAATTAGAAATACTGAGGTGACCCGATTTTATCTTGTGAGCACCGATCCGGCGTTTACGGTGGAGTCTGGCGATGTCGATGCGGACGTCTGATTCACGGCAATAAAACAGCGAGCGGGGCGCGGACGTGAACTACGTCCCGTTTTTTGCTTGTGCCTGCGTCGCGTCTGAGCCTCGCCGCGACTTGCGCCTGTGCGCGGGAGCCATCCCATGCTCCGCATTACTCCACATCAAATTCCACGCGGTCGAGATCGGGCACATTGAGGTCGATGAGCTTACGGGCGACGTGACGGTCGTGTGCCCCGAGCGCCTCGCTTGTCGTCACATGGGCGACGATTTCGCGCTCTACAATGCCTTCCTCGTCCCCTTCGGTAGCCGAGGTCTCGACGGCGACGGTGTAATCCCTAAAGCCCGGCAGCACCGCGGCAAGCTCGCGCGTAGTTTCGGTGACGCCGTAGCCGTCCTGCACGCCGGCCTGCGCCGAGCCAATAGACCCCGCGGTCATAACGATGCAGGGGATGGCAAAGATCGCCGTGCCCACAATAATGCGGCGGCGCACCTTGCGTGACAGCTCACCGACCTCGGCGTCTTCTTCTGCGGTCACAATGCCGTCGCCGTTCAGGTCGCGCTTGAGCGGCACGCGCAAAAGAAGCAGCACGGCTTCGGCAGCCAGTGCGATAAAGACTACATTGATGCCAAACTCGTAAAGCGCCGAGAGAAACAGCGACCCGCTTGCGATGGCGATGCCGTAGCCCGCCGCGCACAGGGGCGGCATGAGCGCGGTCGCCACGGCCACGCCGGCGATGAGCGTGGCGGGTTCCTGGTCGCGCGAGTTGCCCAGCCCGCCTGCAAAGCCGCCTGCGAGTGCGACGGTAAGGTCCCAGACGGTGGGTGTCGAGTTGTCGATGATGGCGGCCGTGGTGGTGCCAAGGGGCGAGAGCTTAAAGTACAGCGTGGACGTGACCAGGCAAAAGGCCATCTGCAGCGCAAGGCTGGCGACGGCTTCGACGGTAATCTCGCGGTCGAGCGTGGCAATACCGTATGCCATGGCAAGGACCGAGCCCATAAGCGGGCAGATGAGCATGGCGCCCACGATGGCGATGTCCGAGTCGATATCGAGGCCGATGCTTGCGATGAGCATGGCGATGATGAGGATGCACAGGTGAGAGCCGGTTAGGCGCGCCCCGTTTACAAAACGCTTGCGAATTACGTGGTAGGGCGCGCGACCCTCGCGAATGTTGAATGCGCGCTTTAGGAAGCGGGTGGCGTTCTCCATGGCCTCACTATGGGCGGGGCGGATGCCGTGGCGCCGGTGATGGCGTTCGCGTAGTCGCTTGATCTGTTGTTTGTCGAGTTCCATGTCCACCTCGTTCCAGCGCGGTCCGCGCAACGCGCCCGTTGTCCTAACTCTACACCGTGGCGGGCGGGGTGTCTGTTGGATGTGGAATCCGATAGGGCGGATGACGCGGGAGCAAATGCAAATCACAGGCTCAATTCCATCCCGCGAGAATATGATGCACCAGCTCCTTCAAATGTGACGAAACTGTGAAGCATGAGAGCGTGAATTTCAAAAAATACGCTGGTCGCCAATGTTGCGCAACAGAATTCAAAAATCGACAGCTACCGTTTGATACGTATGGATACATCCGTGTCAAAGGGAGAAAGCCATGGCAAACTACAGTCCACAACACTTTGAGCCTCGGGCCAAGGCCGTCAACGTCAAGGGCGTTGCCAACCGCGCCGTCGCAACCGTTTTGACGGCGGGCCTCATCGCTCAGCCGCTCATGTCGCCGCTGGCGGCAATCGCCGCACCGTCAACCGATAACGGCGATTCTGTTCAGGGGGGGGGTAGTTCTGTAGAGAATACCGTTGCCGCCGGTAACCAAGCGGTCGTAAAGACGGCTGCCCAGCTGGCCGAGGAGTCGGCAAAGCAGCTCAAGGACGCTCAGGCCGCCTACGATGCCGCCCAGAAGAAGGCCGACGCGGCGGGCCAGTCTCAAAAGCAGGCGCAGCAGCAAAAGAATCAGGCCTCGCAGGCTGTGAGCGACAACGAAATCGAGCAGAACGCAGCAGAAGTCGCCGCGCTCCAGGAGAAGATTGACGAGCTCAAAGCCGCCGTCGAAAAGACCGAGCAGCAGCAGAAGAAGCTGGGCGACCTGAACGAGCAGCTCGATCAAGCCAACAAGAGTGTCGAGGATAAGACCCAGGCGCTCAAGGACGCCAAGGCAAAGCAGGACGAGGCCAAGAAGGCCCTCGATGATGCCCAGGCCAAGCTCGAGGCCATGGGTATGGACGAGTACGAGGCCGCCAAGAAGGCCGTCGAGGACGCGCAGGCAAAGCTCGATGACGCCAATAAGGCCGTTGCTACTGCACAGGCCAATCTGGACCAGGCCAAGGCTGCCGAGGCTAGCGCCCAGCAGGAAAAGAAGGACACTGAGGCCGCTCTGACGACTGCCCAGGCCAAGAAGCAGGAGACTGCCGCTGCGCTCGCAGCCGCAACCACCGCGCGCGATAACGCCCAGCAGAAGTTCAACCAGGCGCAGGCCGCGCTCGATGCTGCCGTCTCGGGTACGGGTGTCGACCTGAGTGCGCTTGAGGCCGCCAAGATCGCTGCTGCTGGTGAGCTCAAGACCGCGCAGGCGGAGCTCAATGCCGCGACGGATGCCGACGCCACCGCACAGACAAATCTGCAGGCCGCCCAGGCTGCCGTCGCTGCCGCGCAGGAGAAGGCCAACGCCGCCAACGCTGCTGTGGCATCTGCCCAGTCTGCATACGATGCGGCAAACAAGGAGTACAAGGACGCGGCCAGTAAGCGTGACGCCGCGAAGACGGCATACGAGCAGGCCCAGCAGACCGAGGCCGACAAGAAGGCTGAGTACGACCGACTCGTCGAGATTCGTCAGCAGAAGAGCAACGAGTTCGATCAGGCTCGTGCTGAAGTAACCGACGCGCACAATGCATACGACGCCGCAAACGCCGAGGTCGAGAAGCTTAACCAGCAGATTGCAGACCTAAAGTCCAACATGACCGTTGACCAGGAAGTCATCAGTCAGGGTATGTTCGGCTTCATGAACTACATCATCGGCGGCAGCCAGTTCACAGCCACGCAGAAAAAGAACGCCCAGGACGCCGTATCGATGCTGACCGGCGCCGCTGACAAGGCCGAATGGTATGACAAGTACGTCGATCAGGACATGTCCCGCGACACCAACCCGCTCTCCTTGGAGCAGATGCGCAACGCCCTGACATATCTCGACACCCAGAACAACCTCCGCAAGGCGAACGGCCAGTCGGCGCTCAGCGTCAGCCTCCGCATGACTGTGGCGGCAGCCCTTAATACATCATATTCATCGAACATCTGGGGACACTCGAACTGCTATTTCGACAACGGGGAGAATCTTGCCGGCGGAGGCGGCGCATATACCGGCGGCGAGACCGAGGATACACTCGGTTGGCCCTACACCGGCCTCTACACACAGGAGAAGGAGGCATTCGATAAGTACGTCGCGCAGTATGGCGACGAACTCGGCAGCCACCGATATGATTCCTATTACATCTACCAGAACTACAACAGCATCTATCACGAGTGCGGGCACTATCTCAACATCATCGATTCAGCCACGGAAGCCATCGGTATCGCGACCGGTAGCGGTAAGAACACCGATTCCGAGGTAACCATCTTCGATTACAGCGCTGATAGCACTCAGGCTGATTTCACTGTCCCCGAGTTCAAGAAGCTCCTCAACGACTACATCGATTCCGCCTACAATGCAGGCGGCACGCAGGAGCAGAAGGAGCAGCTGAAGCAGCTTCAGAGCAAGCTGGCAGATGCGCAGAAGAACTTCGGGACTGCTGGAACGGCTTATTCTAACGCATTGGATAAGCAAGAAAGCGCGCGCGACGCCTATACCGCGGCCGACACGAACGTGAACACCGCCAAGGGTGAGTACGAGAAGGCCAAGTCCGGCACCGCCGCCGCTAAGACGGCATACGACGCAGCGAAGGATGCGCTCGGCGGAATCGACATCGAGTCCCTCAAGCAGAACCTCGATGCCGCCAAGGCCGAGGCCGCTACTGCCCAGGCGGCTCTCGATAAGGCAAACGCCACGCTTGCTGACAGCAAGACGAAGGCAGCCGAGGCCGCTGCTCACAAGGCGAAGGCTCGCAGCGCCCGCGACGCCGCCAAGGCAAAGTCCGATCAGGCCAACGAGGCGTATGACAACGCTACCGCTTCGGTCAAGGACCTTGCCGCCAAGTGCGATGCCGCCAAGACGGATCTTGCGAACAAGCAGGGCACGCTTAACGATGCCAAGAAGGCCGACGATGCCGCCCAGGCTGGTGTAGACAAGGCCCAGGCCGCAGATGTCCAGGCCGCGACTGCTCTTTTGGACGCCAAGCAGGCGGTTGCCGCCAAGGCGCAGGCTGTGTCCGATGCGCAGGCCAAGGCCAAGGCTGCTGAGGGTGAGCTGGCTACCGCGAACAAGGCCTTCGAGCGCTTTGCCGGCGCCCAGAAGGCGGTCGACGACGCCAAGGCCGCCTATGACGCTGCCGTGGCCAGTGTCGCCGATGCCCAGAAGCAGCTCGAGGCCGCCAACGAAGCCGTCGTCGATGCGAACCTCGATATCTTCAAGGCCAAGGCAGAGCTTGCCAACGACGAGGCACTCAAGGCCGATCTTGAGGCTGTCGATCACAAGGCATCCCTTGCCGCGGGCACGACGGGCAACGAGAAGCTGGTCAAGCTGAACGCTGCCTACGCTCGCTATAAGGCTGCCGTCGATGCCGCCGCTGGTCTCAAGGCTGCCCTGAGCGATGCCGATGCCAAGCTGTCCGACGCCAACGACGCCTATGCCGCCGCGCTTGCCGAGCTTGACGATGCCAAGGATGCCCTGGCTGCCGCGCAGGCCGAGTACGACAAGTATCATCCCAAGGCCGAGCCGCAGGCCAAGCCTCAGGTTGCGCAGGCTGCTGCAAAGGCTCCTGTCGCCAAGAAGAAGGCTGCGAACGCTGCGCTCGCCCAGACTGGCGACAATTCCGCTCTTGCGGGCGAGGTGTTCGTCATCGGCGGTATCACCCTCGTGGCCGCTGGTGTGACGCTGAGCGATCGTCGTCGCAAGCAGATGTAGCGTTTCGAGCGTAGATTCTGCAACGAACTTCAATTCATAGCGGGACCGTCTCGTTAGCCAAACGATAAGGCCGGCGCGCTGTCATACGCAGCGCGCCGGCCTTTCTTTGTTTCGGTATCAAAAAGCCCGGTCGGCAGCCGCGAAAGCTACCGACCGGGCAAGCCGTAGGCAATATGGTTGCTGTCGAGCAGCTGCTCGACTTAGCCCAGCAGGCTCAAGCCCACGGAGACAAACGCCAGGATAACGCCGACGATGGACTCGCCGCCGAGCAGGCCGCTGGCGACAACCAGGCCCTGCTCTTGGAAGGCGGCGTCCTTGGCAGCCCTCTCCTCGTCAGAAAGACCAGCGGTGGCGTCGCGGTGGGCGGACCACTTGTCGTAGGCGAGCTTGACGCAGGAGCCCAGGAATGCCGTGAGTGACATGTAGAACGGCAGGTACACGCCCAGGCCGATCATCATGGCCGGAATGCCAAGCCAGTACATGACGATGCCGGCGATAAAGCCACCTGCGAACCACGGCACGCTCGGGATGCCCGAGACCATGGTGGCGACCACGCTTGCCTGCGCGGCCACAAAGCTCTTGTCGGGGCCGAAGGCGTCCGGACCATAGGCGGTGACGAGCGCGACCATGACAGCGGCAGCGACCAGGGCACCCACGATGCCGCCAATGGCTTGGCCGATCCACTGCGCACGCGGGTTGGTGCCCAGCACGGCGCCGGCCTTAAAGTCGTTCATGACGTCGCCCGCAAGGCCGCACGCCACGGCTACGATGCCGGCGATAAAGAACAGCTTGACCTGAGCGATCTGCGCGAAGGCGGCCACGATGAGCATAACGATGAGGCCAAAGATCTCCATGGGGTCGATGCCCGTCTGGCCGCAGCTCTGTGCGCTCATGATGGTGGTGACAAAGGTGAATAGCGTCACGATGACGGCCGGAACGGGGCCAAGGTTAAGCACGATGGCGATGATCACGGCGATGGCGGCAGCGCCCAGGCCGATGATGCCGGCGTCGAGCTTAAGCGATCCCGAGATGAGCGACTGCTCGTCGGTGTCGGTGGAGCTGTCGGCGGCAAGACCGCGGACGATACCGGCGACCTGCGGCAGGATGTCCTTGAGGACGACGGCGACGCCAAAGCCCATCATGAGGCCCATGCCCAGGGACTTGACGATGCCTTGCGCAGTCATAACGTCGAACAGACCGGCAGCGGTGCCGCCCACGATGATGCCAAAGTTGCCCAGCAGGGCGCCGGCAAACCAGAAGGCGACCGGGGCGAAGCCCACGAGGAAGCCGACGGAGAGCAGCATGGGCGAGTTGTAGATACCAAAGGTCACGCCGGGGATGTTGAGCGTGCATAGCATGCTGGGCACCACGCCCAGGGCGTCGCGCAGCACGCTATAGATGCCGGCGATGGCCATGGAGCCAAAGAGCTGCTTGCCGGTTTTGCCGCCGGCCTCGGTGGCGCGCAGGGTCTGAGCTGCGGCGTTGCCGGTGGGGAACTCAAGCGCGGCGTCCACGATAAAGTGACGGTGGATGAGCGCGGTGGCCAGCAGGCCCAGGATGGTGCCGGCGAGTGCCACGATAAACATGTCGAGCCAGCTGATCTGGTCGGCATAGCCCAGCATCCAGGCACCCGGGATGGTAAACGCTAGGCCGCCGGCGACCATGGCGCCCGCGGACATGATGGTGTGGGTGACGTTGGCCTCGTTGAGGCTGGCATTGCCCATGAGCTTAAGGAAGAACAGCGAGATGACGGCAGCGAAGACGATCGGCCAGGGGAGAGCGCCCATCTTGAGGGCGGTGTAGGCCGAGCTTGCCGTGATGATCACGCAGCCAAGGACGCCGATGACGACGCCGCGCAGCGTGAGTTGCCCGCGCATCGAAGCGCGGTTCGAGGGATTGCTCATATTGAACTCCTTTGCGTATATCCGCTTCCCCCGGGAGCGCCGCTACGGATACGGCGCGGGAAGTCGGGTTACCAAGGGCCGCCGCGTGAGCTCGCGCGCGACCGCGCACCAGTATAGCCGTAAGCTAGTCATTTTGGGATGACTGGTTTAGGTAGGCGATATACTGCTGGGCAGACGAAAGGAGCGCCGACGATGCTTAATGGGTGCGCATATATATTGACGGTCGACGTGGGTAACACGTTCATTCGCTTTGGTCTGTTTGCAGAGGATTCGGCCGCGGCGCAGGAATGCCCGCTTGCGACGTGCGAGATCACGACGCCATCGAGCATTACGGCCGACGAAGCGCGTATGCGTCTCGCTCAAGTCATGGCCGCGCTGGCGGCCGATGCGGGCATGCCCGGCGCGCTCGTACCCACGGCGGCCGTGCTGAGCTGCGTGGTGCCGGCGCTCGAGCGCCCGTGGAAGGCGGCTCTTTCCCGTATCTGCACGGGGCGCGTGCTCACCGTGGGGCCGGGCCTCAAGACCGGCATGCCCGTGCACTACGACGACCCGGCCGAGATCGGCCCCGACCGCATCGCCGATGCCGTGGCGGCTCGTGCCGTCTACGGCTCGCCGTGCATTGTGATCGACCTGGGCACGACGACCAATATCGAGGTCATCGACGCGCACGGCACCTTTGTGGGCGGCGTCATCGCGCCGGGGCTGGCGCTCGGCGCCCGCTCGCTTTCGGCGGCAGCAGCACGTCTGCCGCAGGTCGAGCCCTCGGCACCCACGCATGTAATCGGCCGCAACACGCGCGAGGCCATGCGCTCGGGCGTGGTCTTGGGCGAGGTGGCCCGCATCGACGGCATGCTCGACATGGTGCTCGCCGAGATGCGCGCGACCAAGGCCGCGGGGGAGGGCGACGTGCCCATAGTCATTACCGGCGACGATGCCGAGGCGCTTGCGTCGCTGGTCGGTCATAGTCTGACGGTCGACGACGCGCTGACGTTGCGGGGTCTCGCCGAGCTCTACCGCATCAACCAAAAGCCCCGCCGCGTGTAAAGGTGAGGGCGCCGGTGGGACAAACGCCTCCACCTTTCACCTGCTACAATGGGTCAAACTATTGCGATTACGGAGGTGTCTGCCATGTCGGACGATCTTCATCAAACTTCGTCAGGCAAGCGCCTGGACGTCATTAGCTGGGACGAGTTCTTTATGAGCGTGGCCATCGCCGCGCAGCGTCGCAGCAAGGACCCCAACACGCAGGTGGGTGCGTGCATCGCCAACACCAACCACCGCATCCTTTCGGTGGGCTACAACGGTACACCCTCGGCGCTCAACGACGACTTTTTTCCGTGGGGTACGAGCGACGACCCGCTGCAGGACAAGCACAACTACGTGGTCCATGCCGAGGCCAACGCCGTGCTCAACTACCGTGGCTCGCTCAAGGACCTCGAGGGTTCCACGGTCTACGTCACGCTGTTCCCGTGCCACGACTGCGCCAAGATTTTGGCTCAGGTGGGCGTGGGCGAGGTCGTCTACCTGGACAACAAGTACGCCGACACCGATGACGGACGCATCAGCCGCCGCATCCTCGACTCCTGTGGCATCAGCTACCGCCAGGTTATCGTCGATGTGCACATCGGCACCGAGGGGCAGGCTCAGCAGTAGCGCGTGGCAACGCCAGCTGGCGGCAAAAGCAGCTAAAAGAGCCCCGTCCCAAATTGACTACTCGTGAAAGTCGCGTCTGCGCGCATGGACGGCTCGTGAGCGGGTACACGGCTGTAGTAACATAGCTTCTGTCCGCGGGCGCGCCCGCGTAATTGTGAGAAAGGAGCCCCTGTGGCTGTTAACGAAGAGCTGCTTAAGAAGGTTCTTGAAGAGATTCGCCCCAACCTGCAGGCCGATGGCGGCGATATGGAGTATGTGGGCGTCGACGACGAGGGTGTCGTCAAGCTGGAGCTGCAGGGCGCCTGCGCCGGCTGCCCCATGAGCTCGCTGACCCTGTCCATGGGCATTGAGCGTATCCTGAAGGAGCATGTGCCCGGCGTTACCCGCGTTGAGCAGGTCAATGCCTCCGGCGAGGCCGAGGACCTGTACGACGAGTACGCGCCGTTCTAAGCTGCGAAAGCTGCGGACGGCATACTCCGCATAGACGTTACGCTCAAATATGCGGCTGCGAGCGCAAGGCCCGCGGCCGCATTTGTATGTAGGGAGCAGGAGGATCGATATGCTCAACGACCTCTACCATATGCTTGATCCCGTCGCAATCTCGGCGGGCCCCATCACCATCTACTGGTACGGCCTGGCCTACGTGGTCGGCGCCCTGCTCACAGCAGTCGTCATGTACCGCACGCAGCGTCGCTGGGGCTTTAACATCACGATTGACGACCTGACGAGTGTCGTGGTCGGCGTGGTCTTTGGCCTCATTATCGGTGCGCGCCTGTTCTACGTCGTCTTTTACGGTGATGGCTACTACTGGGCGCACCCGCTCGAGATCTTTGCCACCAACGAGGGCGGCATGAGCTTCCATGGCGGTTTGGTGGGCGGCATTATCGGCGGCATCATCGTGTGCCGCATGTATAAGCTCGACGCCTGGACTTTGGCAGACCTTGCCGTCATCGGCGCGCCGCTGGCCTTGTGCCTGGGACGTTGCGCCAACTTCGTGAACGGAGAGCTGTGGGGCAAGCCGACCGATCTGCCCTGGGGCGTGGTCTTCGGTGGCACCGCGGGCGATATGCCGCGTCACCCCTCCCAGCTCTACGAGGCATTTCTTGAGGGCATCGTGCTCTTTTGCATTCTGCAGGTGCTCAGCCGCAAAAAGCCGCTACTGCCCCAAGGCACGTTTATGGGCGTGTTTGTGATGGGTTACGGCATCGTCCGCTTCCTAATTGAGTTTGTGCGCGTGCCCGATGCACAGCTGGGCTATCTGCTGGGTGGCGTTATCACCATGGGTCAGCTGCTGAGCCTGCCGCTCGTAATCGCGGGCCTGGCGCTCATCATCTTTGCTCGTCGCCGCAACCAACCCCAGCGCGTCTACCTGGACGCCTAGCCACCAAAACCACCACAAAGGGGACAGGCACCTTTGTGGTGGTTCGCTGGGCAACGATGACAGAACCGTAACGTTTCCCCAGATAAAACCTGCCAAAATAAACCTGTCCCTTTTTGGCAGGTTTCTAGAAAGGCTTTCGGACTGTGAAGGATTCCGACCTCTCCACAACGGCTGCGCGCGACGCTGCCCGCATTGTCTGGTTTAAGCGCTACCCCGCCAAGCAGACGCTCATCGCATTTTTGCTCGCGCTGTTGGCGACCACGGCGTTTTCCATCGATCCCGCCCCGGTGTCGAGCAACGCAGTCTTGGCGATTGACCCCAAAGCCTCGGGCATGCTGTACGTGTGCTACGAGGTGCTTCTCTCGTTTGCCGGCCATACCGACGCGGTCATGCTGCTTGCGCTTGCCTGCCTGCTCACCTTGCCGTTTCGCTACGTGTTCTTTGGCCGTGGCGACACCTGGCGTCCATCGATCATTCTGCCGTCGCTGTTCTTCGCCATCTGCATGGTGTTCGGCCGCAGCTACGATCTCACCGACTCGGCCGAGATTGTCCTTGGCGACAAAGCCCGCATCATCTGCGCCTGGATTGGCGGCGCGGGCTGGATGC
Source organism: Coriobacteriaceae bacterium (assembly GCA_902363125.1). Classification (GTDB taxonomy): domain Bacteria; phylum Actinomycetota; class Coriobacteriia; order Coriobacteriales; family Coriobacteriaceae; genus Collinsella. The sequence continues at coordinate 24,387 of CABIZD010000005.1, read as the reverse complement.
TCTTGGCGGTCGTTGCCTTCTACCTTGCCTTTGAGTGTCTAGATTGGCTGAGCTCTCGGCGCATTCCGTTTTCCGAGGCGCACTTTGGCCGCGTATGGCGTGTGGCTCACGCCGTGCTCTCGGTCCATCCCTTTGCCGGGCCCTTCCTGGTGCTTATGATCGCCTGGACGCCCACGCTCATCGCTTCGCTGCCCGGCCTTTTTATGGGAGATACGGGCGCGCAGATTCGCCAGTGGTTCAACTATCCCAACGGCACGAGCGACTACCTGCGCCTACTCAACCCCAACGTGCTGCTCAACGGGCATCATCCCGTAGTGCACACGGCCATTATCGGCTCGTGCGTTCAGCTGGGGCTTTCGCTGTTCAACAGCGCTAACGCGGGCCTCATCATCTATACCTGCGCTCAATTTGTCATCACGGCTGCCTGCATGGCCTATTCCATTTCGTCGCTGCGCAAACTGGGCGTGAGTCTGCCGGTTCGCGGTGCGATCCTGCTGTTCTTTGCGTTTATGCCGATGTTCTCTAACTACGCGGTGTTGCTCACCAAAGACGTGCTCTTTGCCGACGCGTTCTTGGTGCTGCTGGTACAGACCGTCAAGCTCGTGGCATGTGGCTTGCCCCGTCGTGATGCCAATGTCGAGCGAGCGGGCGAGAAAACTCCCGTGCTCTTTGCGCGCCACGACTGGTTGCTGCTCGCTCTGGGCGCCATGGGTTCCACGTTTCTGCGCAACGGCGGCCTGGTGTTTCCCCTGGCGGCATGCGTAATCGCGGCGGCGTTTAGCGCATGGGACGCGCATGCAGCTCGTCGTGCAGCCAAGCAGGCTGGTGCTGCGCCTTCGGGCGCCATCCCGCGTTTCCGCTGGGTGGGAGTTCTTGCTGTGCTTGCACTCTGCCTTGCCTCTAATATGTACTTCACCAAGGTGTTTATGCCGGCGCACGACATTACGCCCGGTTCCAAGCGCGAAATCCTCTCGATTCCGTTCCAGCAGACGGCTCGTTTCGTCCAAAAGCACGACGGCCTCAACTCGGGCGTCAACCCCACGGTTAAGGAGGACGGCACCATCGTGGAGGCTCCTTGCGACGGTTCGGTGACCGACGAAGAGCGTGCCGTGATCGATCGTGTACTCAAGTACGAGAACCTGGGCCGCCGCTACAACCCCGACAAGTCCGATGCCGTCAAGAACTGCTTCAACGAGTACGCCTCGCAGGAGGACATCGATGCCTATTTTGAGGTATGGGCTCAGATGTTTAAGAAGGATCCCGAGTGCTATATTTCGGCGCTTATCAATAACTACTATGGTTATTTTTATCCGAGCGCGCGCGATGCCTGGGTCTACAGCACGGCGCGTAGTGCCGAGATTATGGCGAAGCCCGATAACCTTAAGTACTTCGACTTCCATCCGGTCGATAGCAAGGTTGTGCGCTGGTGCGACCACCTGATCAACCTGTATCGCGTGGCAGTACAACGCGTCCCGTTTATCTCGCTCACCATGAGCTCGGCCACCTATGTGTGGATCATGATCGCCGTGGTGGTCTACCTGCTGCGTCGTCATTCATGGCGTGCGCTGGCGATCTGGGTGCCGCTGCTGGGCGTGCTCGCCGTGTGCCTGATTGGTCCGTGCAACGGCTCGACCTACATGCGCTACCTGTATCCGGTCATCGCCTGCATGCCCTTCGCCATCGGCGCCACCGTCACCCGCAGTGACTTCCTCTGGTCCTAACTTGGTGCATTGGGGTCAGGTTTCTTTGCACCAAAGGGGTCATCATCACGACGCCTTCATTTTGGGGTTTATCTCGCAGGCCAGTAGGTATATCATAACGACGTTTGTTTATATTGCCCGAGCATCTGCGCTGGGCTTTAGGTCGAAACCGATAGGAGACACGTATGTCCGGACACTCTAAGTGGGCCACAACCAAGCATCGTAAGGGCGCGCAGGACGCCAAGCGTTCCGCCCTCTTCTCCAAGCTCAGCCGCAACATCACCGTTGCTGCCCGTCTCGGCGGTGACCCGCTGCCCGAGAACAACGCCAGCCTCGCCGCTGCCGTTGCCAAGGCCAAGGCTCAGTCCATGCCTAAGGACAAGATCAAGTCCGCTATCGACAAGGCCTTTGGTTCGGGTGCCGACGCCGCCGTCTACGAGAACATCGTGTACGAGGGCTATGGTCCCGCCGGCGTTGCCGTTTACGTTGACTGCCTGACCGATAACCGCAACCGTACCGCCGCCGATGTCCGTTCCGCCTTCTCTCACGCTGGCGGCAACCTGGGCACCTCTGGCTCCGTCGCCTTCCAGTTTGAGCGCAAGGGCCAGATCGTCGTCGCCAAGGAGATCCTGGACGAGAACGCCAAGAAGGAGACCATGATCGCCAACGGTGCTGCCGGTGACGAGGATGAGTTCATGATGGCCATCGCCGAGGCCGGTGGCGAGGACTACGAGGACGCCGGCGAGGAGTGGATCGTCTGGACTACTGCCAACGAGGTCATGGCTGTCTCCAAGGCGCTCGAGGAGCAGGGCGTCCAGGTCAAGGGCTCCGAGACCACCATGGTCCCGACCACCCCGACCGAGGTCTCCGGCGCCGACGCCAAGAAGGTTCAGCGCCTCATCGACCGTCTTGAGGAGCTCGATGACGTCCAGGACGTCTACAGCACCATGGACATGACCGACGAGGTCATCGCTGCCCTCGAGGAGGAGTAGCGCCCGCACGGGTTAAGCCGTGCATATCTGGGCATAATGAAGCGAGCATGCAAGCCTCGTGGAATAGATGAGCCGGATCCGCGTGCGTAGAGCACCGGACCCGGCTCTTTTATAATGATGCGAACCGTTTTGCATTTCGAGAGCCGAGATTTGAAGGGAGCGCCGCGTGCGCGTACTCAAACGAGCCCTAGCGATTGTGTATCTTGCCGCCGCCATCGTGGCGCTGGGTACGCTTGTCTGCCAGTTTTGGGGGCCGTATACGTATCGCTTTATGCTGCTGATGCGCGACCCCATGCCGCGCATTGTCGTGACGGCATGCGGCGGAGTTGTGGCGATCGGCGTGCTGGTAAGCTTCTTCCGCCTGATGTTTGCTCGTCGCGAGCCGTCCTGTGTACATCCGGCGGGGGAGCGCAATATCGAGGTTACCCTTGCGGCGCTTTCTTCGTGCGCCAGAGCTGCTGCCGAGCGCGACGACCGCGTGATGGTCGAGCATGTCGAGGCCCGCGTCCAAGGCTCCGACGATTCGCACGTCCGATTTAAGGTCGACGCTATCGCGCTTGACGATAAGGACGTGGCATCTCTGGCTACCGCGATGCAGCAGCGCATCGAGGAAGCTTGCGACACCATGCTCGGCACGCCGGGTACGACCACGCGCGTCCGTTTTTTGCCATCCAAGACTACCGTCCAGACCGTGGAGGTTTCCGGTGAGTGATACCAATCAAGACAAGACCGTCCGCACCCCGCGCCTGACTATCGATCAGAGCGCCGCGCCGGCAGGCGAGGTCGTCGATCCTAAGGTGGAGGGTACCGAGTCACATGACGCGGTCGCCGATGATTTTGATGAGGCCATGGGTCTCATCAAGGGTACGGGGGCAGCCATCTGGAGCTATGCCGTCCGTCATCCCAACACCACGCTTGGAGCCGTCGCTGGTTTTGTGCTCGCCGTGCTGGTGCTCACGCTCGGCCTGTGGGATACGCTCGTCATCGCTTTCTTTGTGCTGATCGGCGCCGTGATTGGCCAGATCCGCGACGGCGAGAACGGGATCGTCAACTTCTTCGGCCGTCTGTTTAGCGGCCGCTAGTATGTATTCGACCGCCGCGTGTGCGGTGGGCATAAGGAGGAACCATGGCTTTTAACACGAAGGTCGATGTGGCCGATACTGAGCCCGAGGCAGACGAGACCGTCGCCGCCGAGGCCGAGGACGTAACGCTCGAGGACGAGGCGCTCGTCGAGGCCGAACCCGCCGACGATGCGGACGAGGATGATGAGGAAACAGACGAGTCCGAGGACTCGCTGACCTATTCCAACGGTGTAATCGAGAAGATCGTCGCCATGGCCACCCGCGAGGTGCCGCACGTCCTGGGCATGAAGGGCAACCTCATGCACTTTGTGCAGGAGCAGTTTGGTGCCGAGAACCTGACCAAGGGCGTGACGGTCGAGGTCACCGATGACAACCGCGTGGTCGTCAACATTTCCGTCATTATCGAGTACGGCGCCTACGCGCCCGCGATTTTCGACGACGTCAAGGCGCGCGTGACCGAGCGTCTGGCCGCGATGACCGGCCTTGAGGTGGCAGGCGTCAACCTACGCATCGAGGATGTCATCACCCCCGAGGAGTACGAGCACCGCACCAACCAGCACGAGTAACCTACCAAAAAGGGATGTTTATTTTAGCAGGTTTTATCTGCGAAAACGTCAAACGGCCGGCCGCACGGATGTATGTGCGGCCGGCCGTTATTTGTATGTCCCCGATGTAGGCATACCGCTCGTCTAACTAGGGGTTGCAATCGTCGTGTTCCGCGTTACCCTAATGGGCGCATTGTTTCCAAATTGTTAACGAGGGGTTGCCGTAATGGCTGACGAGCACGAAACAGAAAGCCAGGCATGGGCGATTGAGGCTGCCGCGGCAGAGGCGGCATCGCGAGCTGCCGAGGAGGTACATCGTCCTCCCGTGGTGCCGATGGAGCGCGTGGTTGATCGCACCGATATCGAGCGCGGCGAGCGTGCCGGCCAAAAGCGTAGCCAGGAGCCAGGCTTCCCGCGCTTTTTCGCCGAGCTCAATCTGGGCCTGATTCTTACGGCCTTTGCCATCGTTGCGTTTAAAACCCCTAATCACTTTGCTTTTGGCGGCACCTCGGGCGTGTCGGTTATTCTGTCCACGCTGTTCCCGACCCTGCCCGTCGGCGTCTTTATGTGGATTATCAACGCGGTTCTCGTCGTTTTGGGCTTTATCTTTTTGGAGCGCAAGGCAATCCTGTGGAGCGTCTTCGCCTCGTTTGCGCTGTCCGCCTATGTTTCGCTTTTCGAGCTCTTTATCCCGACCAGTGTCTCGATGACGGGCGATATGTGGCTCGACCTGTGTTTTGCCGTGATTCTGCCGGCGCTCGGCAGCGCCATCGTCTTTGATATCGGCGCCTCGACGGGTGGCACGGACATTCTTGCCATGATCCTCAAGCGCCGCACGACGCTCGAGATTGGCCGCGCCCTGCTGCTGGTCGATATCGGCATCGTGGCCATCGCGGCCTTCTTGTACGGCCCGCGTGTCGGTCTGTATTGCGTGCTCGGCCTGTTTGCCAAGACGCTTGTGGTCGACAAAGCCATCGAGAGCATTCACCTTCGTAAGGTCTGCACGGTCATTTGTTCCGAGCCCCTTAAGGTCGAGGAGTTTATCGTCAAGCATCTCAACCGTACGGCGACCATTAGTCGCGGCTACGGTGCCTTCTCGGGCAAGTGCGTGACGGTGATCATGAGCGTGCTGAGCCGTCGCGAGGCCGTGCAACTGCGCCGCTATGCGCGCGAGGTCGATCCGGGTGCCTTTATCACGATTGTCGACAGTTCCGAGATCGTCGGCAAGGGTTTCCGCGGCACGAACTAGCGCGAACGCATTCATCAAACAATCGAAAAGCGCCTCGCGCGTTGCAAATACGTCATCTAAGAGTATTTGAACTCACATTGGGTGATAATGATGCCAAAGACATCGTTTGCGATCCAGGTGATTCGCTCTAGATACGAAGGGATGATTCTATGTTCTGCTCGCAGTGTGGCGCCCCCATGGGCGATAACGACAAGTTCTGCGGCGTGTGTGGTGCTCCTAATGCCGGTGCCGCTGGCCCCGCTCCCCAGGGACAGCCTCAGCCCCAGCAGTTTGTTCCGCAACCGCCCGTGGCGAATGCGCCAAAGGGCTGTGTGGTTCAGGCGTTCCAGGATATGACCAAGACCCCGGGCGTGCTTCAGCGTGTATGCCAAATCGCGTTTTTGCCGGCGCTGATTTGCGTTGTGTCGGTGCTCGTGTTGTTTATTCCCGTTATTGGCGGCATTGCGGCTGCCATCGGCTTTTTGGCAGCTTGCATTGCGAGCGTGTGCGGTTCCGGCTTTGGCATCGAGTGGGGTCGCGATCTGTCGCTTAAGATCGATGACGGCATGGATCGTCCGCTGATGCGTTCCACGTCGTTTGGTCTCGGAGTCTTTTCGAGCGTTATTTCGGTCGTGCTCGAGGTTATCGCTGCCATTCCCGTTATCGGTGTAGTGCTTTCGCTGGTGGAGGGCGTGGCGCTTGGTGCCGCAGGCTCGTACTCCTACTATGGCTCCTATGCGCTCGAGGCTGCGCTGTTCGGTTCGCTCGGCCTGCTTGTCCTGGCTATGATTGCCACGGCAGTCTTGGGGGTCTTCTTTAAGATGTTCGCCGACATTGCCGTGATGCACTTTGCGGTGACCGGGCGCGTTGAGAGCGCGTTTTCGCTCGACAAGGTCTGGGCGGCGTTTAAGCACAACAAGACCAAGCTGTTCTGCGCTTCGTTCCTTCCCGAGTTTTTGACGGGCCTGGTTTCCAACGCCATTACGTGGATCTTGACAGCTGTCTTTGGTGCCATCGCCGGAATTGGCGCGTACGGCTATTACTATCGCCCCACGGGTATCGAGGCGATTGTTACCGCCGGTGGTGTCACGCTCGTATTGTTCCTGGTGCTGATTGCATTCGTCACGGTGTTCCTTACGGTCTTTGGCAAGATGCTCAAGCACCGTGCCGTTGGCTATTGGGCTGCACGTTATGCAAGCGAATGGGCCGATGAGGACAAGGACGACGTTTTGACTTTTGTGCTCCCGGGTGAGAAGAAGCCTGCTCCTGCGGGATTCAATCCCACGGCAGCCACTGGTGCTGCGCCTGCCCCGGCACCCGCGCCTGCCCCTGCCCCGGCACCTGCTCCTGTCCCCGCACCGGCGTCCGAGGCGACGCCTGCGGAGCCCGATTGGGATGCCGTTGCCACGCCGGCGGATGAGCCGGGCGATAATCCTGCTGCCGAAAACAATCAAACCGAATAGCCGGTCGAGGCGCCCTGGGCAACTGAGCCCGGGGTGCCTTTTTCTACTGCGAAAGCAAGAAAATGCCTGGGAAAACGGTTGCAGCAAAATTTCTCGGAAATTGGTCAATGTTGCGCAACAACGTCGCGGCTATTGTTGAGAACGTAGACGTGTAAGGTTTGAAGGCGTGCGACGCCTTAGGAAAAGGAGAGGCTCATGTTCTGTCCCACTTGTGGTTCTCCCATTTCGGATGATGCCAAATTCTGCCCTGTTTGCGGATCCGCCGTTGGTGCCGCTTCTGCCGCTCCGGCCCCGCAGCCCCAGCCCGCTCCGGCCCAGGCTATTCAGACCGTGCCCCAGCCTCAGCAGCAGTACACCGGTCAATACGCCCAACAGTCCGCATCCGCTCCGATGGGCTATGGCCCCATTAAGGCTGACCGCAGCCTGATCGGCTGGCTGCTGCTCTCTCTTGTGACCTGCGGTATCTATTCGTTCTACTTCCTGTATTGCTTGGCACGCGACGTCAACACGTTGTGTCAGGATGACGGCGATTACACGCCGGGTCTGGCGGAATTCATCCTTCTATCGTTTGTGACCTGCGGCTTCTACGCGTACTACTGGTATTACAAGATTGGCAACCGCCTGCAGGCCAACGCTCCTCGCTACGGCCTGGTGTTCCAGGAAAACGGCACCACCGTTCTTCTGTGGCAGATCTTCGGCGCGCTCCTGTGCGGCCTTGGTCCCATCTTCGCTATGAACATCATCATCAATAATACCAATGCCATGGCAACGGCTTACAACACTCGCCTTGGCGCTCGTGCCTAACAATAAGGGCGGCGTGAACAGCTCCCAGGGACATAGGGGCACGGCAGAGCTCCTTCGCCGCGCCCTTTTTTGCACCGGCGCGCTCTTTGTCGCCTGGCTCGCGCTCTACCTGCTCGATATCGGCTGCATTTTTCGAATGATGACGGGCGCTCCTTGTCCGGGATGCGGCATGACGAGGGCGTGGCTGCCGGCGCTGCGTCTCGATTTTGCGGCGGCCTTTGCCTACCATCCGCTGTTTTGGGTGGTGCCGATTGCGTTTGTGCTCGCGTTCGTGCGCGAGGAGGTGGCATCGAGCAAGCTAAAGCGTGGTGTCGACATTGCAGTCACCGTGTTGTGCATGCTGGTCATCGCCGTATGGATCGTGCGCCTCATCAATCCGGTAGATGCCGGCCTACTCTTTGGCGGCCATGCGCCCGCCGGAGTCCCCGACGACATCATCCACCTCGAACCCCCACGCTGGCTCACCATCCTTCGCTCTTTCCTGTCGTGACGGAGGACGCGCTAGAAAAGCGGTCGACACATAAGCGGGGGCGAACGTTGAGATAACGTTCGCCCCCGCTTTGCTCTAGCCAGGTTGTTATGGGTGGGCGTGATGGCTACTCGTCGCGCTTCTCCTCGTGGCGAGCGGCAGCCCGCGCATCGTGGATGCCCTTGATTGCAGCATGGCGAGCGGTGCGAGCATCGTGCATGGCGTCGCGCGCCTCAGCGGCTGTTGCCTTGGCAGAGCGCAGCTTGGCGGCCAAGTCGGGGTTGGTCTCGGCAACCGCGGCGATCGTGGGGCCGTCGAGCTCCTCTTGCGTGGGCTCGGCCAAAAAGTCGATAGCATACTGGGCGGCCACCATGGAGCCCTTTGCCAGCACGGTCTCGTCGATCTTGTAGAAGCAGGAATGTTGGGCGTACGTGGCACCAATCTTGGGGTTGCGCGTACCTACAAAGGCGAGCACGCCCGGCACGCGGCGCAGGTACTCCGAAAAATCCTCGCCCGAAAGCGTGCCACGGTAATGGCCTTGACCGGTGGGGCCCAGGCACTTGATTACAGCCTGACGGCAGCGCTCGCTCGAGGCGACCTCGTTTTCGACCTTGTAGTTGGCGATGGTGTAGTCGGTGAGCTCAGCCTCGGCGCCCAGAGCTGCCGCGGTATGCTCCACGATGCGGCGCATGAGCTCCGGCATTTCCTCGTGGGTCGAATCGCCGTAGGTGCGCACTGTGCCGGCGAGGTAGGCCGTGCCGGCGATAACGTTGCGCGCGGTGCCGCCGTGCAGCTCGCCGACGGTGATGACAGCCGGCTCGTAGGGGCTAATCTCGCGCGAGACGATGGTCTGCAGGGCGTTGACGATCTCTGCCGCAACCATAACGGCGTCGTGGCCGCGCTGGGGCATGGCGCCATGGCACGAGGTGCCGCGGACGTCGATGCGGAACCAGTCGGTATTTGCCATGCGTGGGCCGGGCTCGCAGCTTACGGTACCGGCGTCGACCTCGCTCCAGATGTGCGCGGCGTAGGCGCCATCGACGCCGTCGAGCACACCCGTGCCAATCATGAGTTTGGCGCCCTGGCCGTTTTCCTCGCTGGGCTGGAATACGATGCGAATCTCGCCGTGGATGTCATCGGTCATGTGGCGCAGAATCTGCAACGTGCCGAGCATCATGGCGATATGGCAGTCGTGACCGCAGGCGTGCATGCAGCCCTCATTGACGCTGGCGAACTCCTCGCCGGTCTGCTCAGTGACGGGCAGGGCGTCGATATCGGCGCGCAGCAGGATGCGGCGGCGCGGCGTGCCGTCCTCGCGGTAGGCATCCGGCGCGGTGCCGCGAAGCGTCGCCACCAGGCCCGTCTTGAGCGGACGCTCGTAGGGGATATTCATGGCGTCGAGCTGGTTGGCGATGTCGGAAGTCGTGCGCTCCTCGGCAAGGCTCAGCTCCGGGTGCTTATGGAAGTGCCGGCGCTGCTTGATGATGTAGGGTTCAAACTCGGCGGCGATATCCTGGATGGCCGCGGTGACGTCGTCTGCCGCGCGAACCTCGGTTGCCGCCATAATCTGCTGTGCCTTGGTCTTCGTCATGGTCGATTTGCTCCTTGTTGGCTCGATCGCAAAATCGTACAGGCTCTCTCCAGTATGCCACCTGCCGCTAGGGCTGGTAAAGCTGCCGTTTGCCGCTTGGCATTTTGTAACCGAGGCGGGGGAGTACACTCGGGGGTGTTGAATTTCCTGCCAGAGATGGGGATGCCCATGCAACATATCGATCGGATTATTCGCTCCAAGAACGTCTTTACCGCGCAAGACGGCATCGATTCCGCCCGCGAGCTGGCGATTGCCATCGCGGGCGACCGCATCGTCGCAGTCGGTGCGCCCGATGACGTAATTGCCGCCGCACCTGCCGCCACGCCGGTGGTCGATTACGGCGAGCAGTTTGTCTGCCCCGGTTTCCATGATGCGCATCTGCACTTCTTCCATACCTCGGTCGGCTCCTCGCCGTACATGCTCATGGATATGGGCACGTCCGAGGCGGCGCTGGTGCAACATGCGCTCGAGTTTTCCCAGGATCTGCCTAGTGACGCTTGGGTTGTGACGCAGGGCTGGCGCGACTACCGTTGGGACCCGCCCGAGCATCCTACCAAGGCGTCGCTCGATGCGGCATTCCCCGATCGTCCCTGTGTTATGTATTCGGGCGACGGGCACACGCTTTGGCTCAACAGCCGCGCACTCGAGGCGCTCGGCGTCACACGCGACAGCGAGCCGCCAGCGGGCGGCAGCTACGACAAGGATGCAAACGGCGAGCTCACGGGCATTGCTCACGAGGCGGCTGCCATGCAGCTGCTACCGCGCTGCCTTGAGTGGCTGGGCGAGGATCGCATCGCAAGCGCTTACGCCGATCAAATGAGGCGGATGGCCGAGCAGGGCATCACCTCGATATGCGATATGTCGCTCATGCCCATGCCGGGCTGCGATTTTATCCGCGACGACGTCTATGACAAGCTGCAGGCAGCCGGCAAGTTGGGCATCCGAGCCCATCTGTTCCCCACGCTGTTGGATGACCAGTCGCGCTTGGAAGAGCTGCAGACCCGCTACGCGAACAACGCGCTGCTCTCGGCGCCAGGCTTTAAGCAGTTCTTCGACGGCGTGTCGAGCGAACACACGGCCTATCTCACCGAGCCCTATACCAACCCGCGCTTCCCGGGCGACCAGGGCCGTCTGACGGTTCCGGCTGAGCGCATGCGCAAACTGGTTCTGGCGGCCGCGGAGCGCGGTCACACCGTGCGCATCCACGTCATTGGTGACGGTGCGATTCATGCCGCGCTGGATATCTTCGAGGAAGCGGCCGACCTGTACGGCCTGCCCCAGCACGGTCATAACACGCTCGAGCATCTGGAGAACCTCTTGCCCGAGGACATCGACCGCCTGCGCAAGCTCGACGTGGTTGCCTCGAGCCAGCCCTGCCATATCACGCTCGACCCGGGTGGTCCGGAGCGCGACCTGGGCTTGGAGCGCAGCCGCATCATGTGGCCGTTCGCAACCTATAAGCAGCGCGGCATTCGCCAAGCCTTCGGTACCGACAGCCCCATCACAGCTGTTACCAGCATGAACGTGCTCTACACGGCTATCACGCGCCAGGACCCCAAAAGCCACTGGCCCGAGGGCGGCTGGCTGCCGAGCGAGCGCATCGATGCGGCAACAGCCCTGCGCAACTACACCCTGGGCAGCGCCTACGCGGCAGGCGACGAGCGAAACCTCGGCAGCCTGGAGCCCGGCAAGTATGCCGACCTGGTAGTCCTGGACCAAAACCCGCTCACTGTCGATCCACAAGAGCTCCAGGCTACCAAGGTTCAGGTCACCTACCTGGCAGGTAACGTAATCTACGAGCGCTAGCCTCATACCCCACTCATAGGGGGCACGTTTCAGCAACGTGCCCCTTTCTTGTTCGCAGCATCTGCATCGCCATTTTGCTGCACTGACTTTTCTGAATGCCGGGCTCGAATTAGTTAACCTGCCTCCCGTGTGGCTCCGGAGGGGCGGGGCATAAGGTTTATCGCGAGTTCCGCACGAGCCGAAGGCCACTTAATGTGGCCTTCGTGCGAGCAGGACTGCCCGAGCAGGAAACCTTATGCCCCGCCCCTCCGGAGCCACACGGGAGCCACTGCTAAGTTATCCCCCGGCATTCAGAAAATCTAAGTGCCAAAAAATAAGATTTTTTGACTCTGTGTTGTATAACCCGCCATTCGTGGGTACCATTCAACGCGTACGCAAACAAAAAGGGTTAATTCGCGTGGTATAACCGCGCGGCCCAAAAAGGAGGAGACAAGCATGTCGTCTTTGAAGCCGCTTGCAGATCGTGTTCTGGTCAAGCCCGACGAGGCCGAGCAGAAGACCGCTTCTGGTCTGTATATCGCCAGCAACGCTCAGGAGAAGCCGCAGCGTGGCACCATCGTTGCCGTTGGCGCCGGCAAGGTCAACGACAAGGGTGAGCGCATCCCCATGGACGTCAAGGTCGGTGACGTTGTCATCTACGGTAAGTTCGGTGGCAACGAGGTCAAGGTCGACGGCGAGAAGTATCTGCTGATGCGCGCCGACGACATCTACGCCGTCGTCGAGGCCTAGTCTCGTCAGAATCTCTGATTCGTCTTTGAACGCGCCCGTCGCATAGGACTCGGAAGCGGCGACGCGAGTCACATTTCTTTTGGAGGATTACCTACCATGGCAAAGAACATTACGTTCAACACCGATGCCCGCGCTAAGCTTGCCAAGGGCGTCAACACTCTGGCCGACGCCGTTACCGTCACCATGGGCCCCAAGGGTCGCTACGTTGCGCTGCAGCGTACGTTCGGTGCTCCGACCATCACCAACGACGGCGTTTCCGTCGCCAAGGAGATTGAGCTCGAGGACAACATCGAGAACATGGGCGCCCAGCTGGTGAAGGAGGTTGCCACCAAGACCAACGACACCGTGGGCGACGGCACCACCACCGCAACCCTGCTCGCTCAGGCCATCGTCAACGACGGTCTGCGCAACGTTGCTGCTGGCGCTAACCCGCTGGCCATCCGTCGCGGCATCGACAAGGCCGTCAACGCCGCCGTCGCCGAGATGAAGAAGCAGGCCAAGCCGGTCGAGACCAAGGAGCAGATTGCTTCCGTCGGTACCATCTCTGCCGGTGACCCCGAGGTCGGCGAGAAGATCGCCGAGGCCATGGAGGTCGTGGGCAAGGACGGCGTCATCACCGTCGAGGATTCCCAGACGTTCGACATCACCATCGACACCGTCGAGGGCATGCAGTTCGACAAGGGCTACGTCTCCGCTTACTTCGTCACGGACAACGACCGCATGGAGGCCGTGATGAAGGATCCGTACATCCTCATCACCGACCAGAAGATCTCCAGCGTCCAGGACATCATGCCTGTTCTCGAGGCTGTCCAGCGCGCTGGCCGTGGCCTGCTCATCATCGCTGAGGACATCGACGGCGAGGCTCTGCCTACCCTCGTCCTCAACAAGATCCGTGGCGCCCTCAACGTCTGCGCCGTCAAGGCTCCGGGCTACGGCGACCGCCGCAAGCGCATCCTCGAGGACATCGCTGTCCTCACCGGTGGTCAGGCTGCTCTGGACGAGCTGGGCGTGAAGGTCGCTGACATCACCGCCGATATGCTCGGTACCGCCAAGTCCGTCACCATCTCCAAGGACAACACCGTCGTCGTCGGCGGCGCTGGCTCCAAGGAGGCCATCGACGCTCGTATCGCTCAGATCAAGGGTGAGATGGAGAACACCACCTCTGACTTCGACCGTGAGAAGCTCCAGGAGCGCCTGGCCAAGCTCTCCGGTGGCGTTGCCGTCATCAAGGTCGGCGCTGCTACCGAGTCCGAGCTCAAGGAGATCAAGCATCGCGTCGAGGACGCCCTGCAGGCTACCCGCGCTGCTGTCGAGGAGGGCATTGTCGCTGGCGGCGGCGTCGCCTTCATGGACGCTGCTCCTGCGCTCGACGCTGTCGAGATCGACGACCCCGAGGAGAAGATCGGCGTCGACATCGTCAAGAAGGCTCTGACCGCCCCGGTCGCCACCATCGCCAAGAACGCTGGCTTTGAGGGCGCTGTCGTGGTCGACAAGGTTGCCGAGCTGCCCGCCGGCCAGGGTCTCAACTCTGCCAACGGCGAGTGGGGCGACATGATCGAGATGGGCGTCCTCGACCCCGTCAAGGTCAGCCGCGTCACCCTGCAGAACGCCGCTTCTGTCGCCAGCCTGATCCTCATCACCGAGGCCACCGTCTCCGATGTGCCCAAAAACACTCAGCTTGAGGACGCTATCGCTGCTGCCACCGCTGGCCAGCAGGGCGGCGGTATGTACTAAGGCCGACAAGGTCTAGAACTCCCACCGGGAATCCGGGGGCGTGACGGGGCTTCTCTCCGGAACGTCCTCGGACATGCAAAGAGGCTCCGCATCGCGCTTTGCGATGCGGAGCCTCTTTGCGTGCGGAATGTTCCGGAGAGAAGCCCCGTCACGCCCCCGGATTCCCTGCGTTTACGGCCTTGAGGTCGGCGGGCGGAGAAGGACGTGGTTGATGGGAGTGCGTGTCCCCTTCGCTGTTTCGCGCTTTGCGCGAAAGGCGCGCTACTTTGGGATGGGTGGGGAACGTGGTTGTTGCGGCAACTGATCCCCACCATAAATTACCCTTGGCATACTTGCGTGAAAACCTGCTCGTGCTACACTTGCAATTGCTGTTTCAGGGCGGGGTGGAATTCCCCACTGGCGGTAAATCGGGCGGTGTCAAGGGGACGCCGTGGCGCAGGCGAGGTGTCTGCGACCGAGCCGATGAGTCCGCGACCCGTGTGTGCGTTGGTTCGCATGCCGGCTGAACTGGTGAGACCCCAGTACCAACGGTTAGAGTCCGGATGAAAGAGGCAGGTGATCTTATGTCTGAACAGTCGCAGCATATCCATTTTGAGAACACGAATAGGTGGAGCACCAAACAGCTCGTAACCATGGCGCTTATGTGTGCCCTGGGCGCGCTCTTTATGTATGTGCAGCTGCCCATTCTTCCTTCGGCGCCGTTTTTGACGTATGACCCGTCGCTGGTGCCGGCGATGGTGTGCGGGTTTGCATATGGCCCCGGTGCCGGTACCGCTGTTGCCGCCATGGCGATCGTCATCCATGCGCTCACTACGGGCGACTGGGTCGGCGCGCTTATGAACCTGGTTGCCACGCTGGGCTACATTCTGCCCGCGGCTATCGTCTACCAGAAGATGCATACCTATAAGGGTGCCGTGATTGGCCTGGTGCTCGGCGTTATTGCCGCTACGGCGTTGTCTATGGCCGCAAACCTTACCATTGGCGTTTGGTTCTGGTATGGCTCGGTCGATGTGATCGCCCCGCTCATGCTTCCTGCCGTGCTGCCGTTCAACCTTATCAAGACCGTGCTTAACTCGGTGTTGACGCTGGCGGTGTATAAGGCGGTCTCCAACCTCATCACGCCTAAAAAGGACCAGGTCAAAGGCCGCGCATGATTGAGTGTCGGGGCGTTTCCTTTAGCTATGACGGTGCCGTACCGGCACTCGACGGTGTCGATCTGAACATTGAGGACGGCGAGTTTTTCTGCATCCTCGGTGGCAATGGGTCGGGCAAGTCGACGTTTGCCAAGCATCTGAATGCACTGTTGCAGCCCGATGCGGGCACGGTGCGTATCAACGGCATGGATGCGTCCGACCCCGAGCTGGTCTACGACATTCGTTCGACCGCGGGCATGGTATTCCAGAATCCCGATGATCAGCTGGTAGCAACGCTTGTCGAAGATGACGTTGCGTTTGGTCCCGAAAACCTTGGCGTGCCATCGGCGCAAATTGCGCAGCGCGTACGCGAGGCGCTGAAGGGCGTGGGCCTGGTGGGCTTTGAGCGCCATGAGACCCACGCGCTTTCGGGCGGCCAAAAGCAGCGCGTGGCGCTTGCCGGCGTGCTCGCCATGGAACCGCGCGTGCTCATATTGGACGAGGCTTCCTCGATGCTCGATCCGCGTGGACGCAAGGGCCTCATGAAGGCTTGCCGCGCGTTGCACGCTCGCGGCATGACCATCGTGATGATTACGCACTTTATGGAGGAGGCTGCCGAGGCCGATCGTGTCGCCGTGTTTCAGACGGGACGAGTTGCCATGCTGGGCACGCCCGATGAGATTCTGACGCGGGCGAATGAACTCGTTCAGCTCAACCTTGACATGCCAGAGTCGTGCCGTTTGGGCATGGCACTTCGTGCGGAGGGCGTGCCCGTTTGCGCGCAGGTACGTGAGGCGGATATGGTCGCCGAGATTGCGCAGGCTTATGCCGAGCGAAGTGGGGCAGGCATCGCGGGGCAGTCTTCCGTATCCCAGTCGGAAATCGCTGACGGCACTGTTCCGGTAGACAACGAGGGCAACGCGTCGGAGCCCGTCATCGAGCTATCCCATGTTTCGTACAGTTATTCGCTCAGTCCGCGCGAGCGCCGCCGCTGGCATAAGCGCTCGGCCACTGCGGGCAAATCGAGCAAACAGGCTCTCTGGGGAAACGACCCAAGCAGCCCGTGGGCGCTGCGCGATGTATCGCTGACGGTGCGTCGCGGCGAGTTCCTGGGCTTGGCAGGTCATACCGGTTCGGGTAAGTCGACGCTGGTCCAGCATCTCAACGGTTTGATTCGCCCCCAGGAGGGATCCGTTCGCGCGCTGGGGCTCGATCTGTCAAACAAGAAAGACGCCGCCGCGGTTAAGGCCAAGGTCGGCGTGGTGTTTCAATATCCTGAGCGTCAGCTGTTTGCCGAAACCGTGGCGCAGGACGTGGCGTTTGGTCCGCATAACCTTGGCTTGCCGCAAGATGAAGTCGACCGTCGTGTCGAGTCATCGCTCTCACGCGTGGGCCTCGACCTTTCCACGGTCGGCGACAAGAGTCCCTTTGAGCTTTCGGGCGGTCAGCAACGGCGTGTGGCATTCGCCGGCGTGCTCGCCATGGAGCCCGAAGTCCTGGTGCTCGATGAGCCCATGGCGGGGCTCGATCCGGCTGCGCGCAGGGATTTCCTTGAGCTTATCGATCGACTTCACCGCGATGGCCTGACCGTTGTCATGGTTTCGCATAGTATGGATGACCTGGCCAATTGCTGCGACCGTATTGTCGTGATGAACGAGGGCGCGGTGTTTGCCGAGGGCACGCCCGCTCAGGTTTTTGCGCATGCCGATGAGCTTAAATCAATCGGCTTGGGCGTTCCCGCCGCCCAGCGTATGGCGCTGGCGCTTACGGAGGCGGGCGTGCCGCTGCGCTTTGACGGCCTCTATACGGTTGAGTCGCTGACAGACGAGTTGGTGGACCTGCTAATCGGTTGCTCGGGCGGTCCTTCTAACGTCGCGGACATTGCTAAATTCAAGACGGTCGCGCGAGAGAAGGGCTGCTAATGGAGGCGTTTTCGTTTGGCAGCTACTATCCCGGCGATAGTGCGATCCACCGCCTGGACCCGCGAACTAAGTTGCTCTTGGGCTTTGTGTTTCTGATCACGACGCTGACCGTCGGCGGCTTCCGCGGACTGGCCCCTGTCGCAATGTTTGTCGTGCTGATCTATGCCGTGTCTCGGGTGCCGGTTCGTCGCGTTCTGTCGTCGATGGCGCCGCTGCTGGCAATCGTCGTCGTGGTCGCGGTGCTCAACTTGTTTACCGACCAGAGCGGGCGCATTCTGTGGCAGCTCGGCTTTTTGCAGATAAGCGAGGGCTCGCTGCATTCCGCCGCCTTTATGGCGTGCCGCCTGACCTTGATGATGGCCGGTATGAGCGCTATCACGCTCACCACGCCGACGCTCGACCTCACCGCGGGCTTTGAGCGCCTGCTCGCACCGTTTGCGCGTGTGGGACTTCCTGCGCACGAGCTCGGCATGATCATGGGTATCGCGTTGCGCTTTATGCCGCAGTTTGCCACCGAGATGAAGCAGACGGCGGACGCGCAGGCGAGCCGCGGTGCGCGCGTGACGGGGGGCCCGCTCGGCGGCGTGCGTATGCTCGGCAGTGTGGCGATTCCGCTGTTCACCGGCGTGTTCCGCCATGCCGAGACGCTGTCTGCTGCCATGGATGCACGCTGCTATCACGGCGAGCAGGGCCGCACGCGCCTGCATGCGCTTGCATTTGGCCGCGGCGATGCGTTGGCGGCGGTGGTGACGGCGTTGCTGCTCATCTGCGTCATCGTCATCAATCTTCAACTTGTTTAGGCGCGATTCGAGCGCAAGAAAGGGGTCCCTATGACCGACAACGACCGCACGGCTCAGCTTGAGCGCGCCTGTTCGTATCTCAGGCGCATTCCGGCGTGGTATCTGGCCACGACCGATGTGGCCGACGGGCATCAGCCTCGCGTGAGGCCGTTTTCGTTTGCCATGGTCGATGACGGTAAGTTGTGGTTTTGCACGTCGCGCGACAAGGATGTGTGGGCGGAGCTGAGCGCGAATCCCAAGTTTGAGCTCTCGGGCTGGAAGCCGGGGGAATGTTGGATCGTATTGACCGGCGAAGCCGCACTTGAGGACGACGCAGTTGCGAGCGACAAGGTGCGTCAAGCGGGTTTTAAGCACATGGTGGGCATTGGCGAGGAACACGAGAGTGCCAACGACGGCCGCCTTGCTTTCTTTTCGGTCCGCAACATTGCTGCGCGCTTCTGTGATATCGACGGCAGCGAGGAGCGCCTGGAGCTCTAGCTCGCACAAACCAGGTTCCCAAACTAGCTAGTACAGGAGGAAACGTGGACGGATTGAATACGGTTTTGGAGTATCTGACGTCGGTGCCGGCGTGGTATCTGGCGACGAGCGTGGATGGGCAGCCGCATGTGCGTCCGTTCTCGTTTGCTCAGATTCAGGACGGTAAGCTGTGGTTTGTGACGGCGCGCACCAAAGACGTGTGGCAAGAGCTGCTGCAAAATCAGCGCTTTGAGGCCACGAGTTGGTGGCCGGGCCATGGCTGGCTCATCTTGCGCGGGCGTGCCGGCTTGGATGACCGGGCTTTAGACGAAATGCGCGAAGCCGGGTGGAAGCATCTAGAGCACCTGGGCGAGCACTATGAGGGGCCTAACGACCCCACGCTCGTCTTCTTTAGCGTCGAGGATCCCGAGGCTTTTATCTGCAATCACGACGAATGGGTGCCGGTCGAGCTCTAGCCAGCTGGCGCATCCTAACAACTTGGTTTTCGCATGGGCGGGCCCCGTATTGCCCGGCGCCGTTAGGAGCGCCGGTCAATACGGGGCCCGCTCCATTTGTCAATTCCTTCAAGCGAATGTGTCGGGAATGTTTCAATGCATGAATATGCAAGCCATTTACGTATTCATGCATCTTTTGGTGCTAAAGTTTCAACCCACTTCATAACGACCGCTGCGAAATGCGCATCGGTGCATAAATCGCAGACAAGGAGTCTGATATGTCTTTGAAGGTTGGAATCGTCGGCGCGGCTGGATATGCCGGAGCCGAGCTCATTCGCCTCGTGCTCGGCCATCCCGAGTTTGAACTTGTTGCCATTACGTCCAACGCCGATGCCGGCCAGCCGCTGTCCGCGGTGTATCCGAGCTTTGCTGGCGTGAGCGATCTGGTTTTCACCACGCATGACGCCCCCGAGCTCAAGAGCTGCGATGCGGTTTTTCTTGCCGTGCCGCACACGGCTGCCATGGCACAGGTGCCCGCGCTGCTTGCATCGGGCGTCTCCTGCTTTGATCTTTCGGCCGACTACCGTCTGAACGACGCGTCCGTCTTTGAGGCATGGTATGCCGCCGAGCACACGAGTCCCGAGCTGCTCAAGACGCGTGCTTTCGGCCTGCCCGAGCTGTTCTGCCAGGACTTGGAGACCGCTGCTTCCAGCCATGCCGCTGGCAGGCCCGTGTTGGTCGCCTGCGCCGGCTGCTATCCCACCGCAACGAGCCTCGCTGCCGCGCCTGCCGTGCGCGCCGACTGGGTTGCCCAGAGCGGCCCCGTAATCGTCGATGCCATTAGCGGCGTGACGGGTGCCGGTAAGTCCTGCAACGCCCGCACCCACTTTTGCAGCGCGGACGAGAACCTGGAAGCCTATGGCGTGGGTAAACATCGTCATACGCCCGAGATTGAGCAAATCCTTGGCTTAACCGATCGCGTCGTCTTTACCCCGCATCTGGCACCGCTCAAGCGCGGCCTGCTCTCCACGGTGACGATGCCGCTTACGCCGCAGGCTATCGATACCTTGACCCTTGAGGACGTTGTCGACTATTACAAGCAGTTCTACGCTGGACGCACCTTTGTGCGTGTGCTCGACGCCGGCCAGCAGCCCAAGACGGCTTCGGTCGTCGGAACCAACGCCGCCCAGATTGGCCTCGCGCTCAACAAGCGCGCGGGCGTGCTGGTGGCGACGGGCGCCATCGACAATCT
This sequence comes from Coriobacteriaceae bacterium, assembly GCA_902363125.1. Lineage (GTDB taxonomy): Bacteria > Actinomycetota > Coriobacteriia > Coriobacteriales > Coriobacteriaceae > Collinsella. The sequence continues at coordinate 4,226 of CABIZD010000005.1, read as the reverse complement.
GTGCAAGGGCGCTGCGGGCCAAGCGGTCCAGTGTGCCAATATCGTCTTTGGCTTTGACGAGCGACGAGGCTTGCCCACAGTGGCGTGCCCGGTGTAGCACATTCGATTGTTAACGATTTGGTAGTCGGGCATCGAGTGGGGCGCCACTCTTAAGCTGGTCTCATGATCACGACTGGCATGGCGCACCAACCGATGTCCGTTTTTTGTTTGACATAAGGAGTCATAAAGACGATGAATACCGAGCTGTTTGATATCAAGATTCGCGCCGTCGAGGGTGGCGTTACGGCAGCGGCCGGCTTTAAGGCCACGGGCATCCATGCTGGGTTCCGCAAGAACCCTGAGCGTCTGGATTACGCGCTCGTCGTGCCCGATAAACCCTGTCCCGGTGCTGGCGTGTTTACCACCAATCGCTTTTGCGCGGCGCCCGTGCAGGTGAGCCGTGCCAACCTGGGCGGTGCGGACAAGGGCTACGGTATCATCGCTGGTGTTTCAATCAACTCCGGCAACGCGAACGCCGCCACGGGCGAGACCGGCCTTGCCTGCGCGCGCGAGACCTGCAACATCGCATCGCAGGTTATCGGCTGTGAGCCCCAGCAGATTCTGGTTGCCTCCACGGGTGTGATTGGCCAGATTCTGCCGATCGACACGTTTGAGACCGCCATTCCTGCTGCCTACGAGGCGCTCTCAGCCCACGGTGGCGCCGATGCCGCTCGCGCCATCATGACGACCGACACGCACTCCAAGGAGTACGCCGTGTCCTACGTCAGTGAGGCCGCGGGTCATGCGGGCAATGTCTATACGGTAGGCGGAATGTGCAAGGGCTCGGGCATGATCATGCCCAACATGGCCACCATGATTGCAGTTATCACCACCGATGCCCCCGTCGAGCCTGCGGCACTTCATGCCCTGCTGCTCTCGACCGTCAAGCAGACCTTTAACAAGGTAACGGTCGATTCCGACACCTCGACCAACGACACCTGCATCATGCTTGCCTCCGGCGCCGCTGCCGCAGATGCCGAGCCTATCGTCGAGGGCTCCGATGCCTTTGGCGAGTTGGCATTTGCCGTGCACGAGGTGTGCGAGAGCCTGGCGCGCAATATCGCCGCCGATGGTGAGGGCGCATCCAAGCTTGTTACGGTCAACGTTACCGGCGCCGTGAACGACGAGGAAGCCGATATCGCCGCCCGTGCCGTTGCCAACTCGCCGCTCGTTAAGACCTGCATCGCCGGCCACGACTGCAACTGGGGCCGTGTTGCTATGGCGCTTGGCAAGTGCGGCGTGAAGTTTAATCAGGAAGACGTTTCCATCGACATGATGGGCATGCCTGTCTGTCGCGACGGTCTGACTGTTCCCTTTGATGAGGACGAGGCTCTACGACGTTTCGAGGCGCCCGAGATCGTGATCTCGGCCGACCTGGGCGCAGGCGACGCGGCAACGACCGTGTGGACCTGCGACCTCACGCATGAGTACATCTCCATCAACGGCGACTACCGTTCCTAGATTCCGGGCACGCTGCGCATCTTGCCGCGATTGCGGACAGCGGAGCACGGCGCGATAACGATACGAAAGACGAGGCAGATTATGAAATTCGCACGCGATTGTCGTTCGAGCGAATCCAACGAAGCAACCGCGCAGCTGCTGTTCGAAGCGCTGCCGTGGATTAAGAACCTGACCGGCAAGACGGTTGTTATCAAATATGGCGGAGCCGCCATGGTTGATGAGCAGCTGCGCCGCGACGTGATGAGCGACATCGTTTTGCTCAAGATCATCGGTATGCGCCCCGTCATCGTGCACGGCGGCGGCAAGGCTATCAACGAGGCGCTGAGCCATTACGATATTCCCGTCGAGTTTAAGAACGGCCAGCGCGTGACCACGCCGGCGACTATGGATATCGTGCGCGAGGTGCTGGGCGGCAAGGTTAACCAGGAGCTGGTTGCTGCCATCAACCACCACGGCAACCTGGCCGTGGGCGTGTCGGGCAGCGATGCCGGCACGCTCATCGCCGAGCCGCTCGACCCCGAGCTCGGTCGCGTGGGCAAAGTGACGCACGTCAACACCGACTATATCGAGCGCTTACTCGATAGCGAGTACATCCCCGTCATCGCTACCGTCGCGGCGGGGGAGGACGGCGGTTTCTTCAACATCAACGCCGACACCGCCGCCGGTGCCGTTGCCGCGGCGCTCCACGCGCATAAGGCGATCTTTTTGACCGATGTCGATGGCCTGTACAAGGACTTTAGCGACAAGGACTCGCTTATCTCCAACCTAACGCTCGACGAGGTTAACGAAATGCTCTACGGCGGCGAGGTCGATAAGGGCATGATTCCCAAGCTGCGCGCGGCCGTCGATGCGCTTACCGGCGGCGTATTTCGTGCCCACATCATTAACGGTACTACGCCGCATTCGCTGCTCCTGGAGCTGCTGACCGATGCCGGCGTCGGCACCGTGATCCATTCCACCGAGACGGCTTACGAGTTCGATACGCATCCGCATCCGCTTTCGACGTTTGCTGCGCGTCTGACCGAAAACCTTGACGAGGTCGAGAAGCTTCAGACGGTCTAGCTGACCCGCAGCCGCCCCATTCCTGCACCCATAGCCCCGCGCCGTCTGGCGCCCAACGAAAGGCATCCCATGTCACTTGCAGCTCAGCAATCGCTTGAATCCCATTACGTTATGCATACCTTTGGCCGCTCTCCGGTCGAGTTTGTCGAGGGTCACGGCATGAAGCTCACCGGCGACGATGGCCGTGAGTACCTCGACTTTCTTGCCGGCATCGGCGTGTGCAGCCTAGGTCATGGCGACCCGGCTGTGCTCTCGGCGCTCGAGGCACAGACCAAAAAGCTCATGCATGTCTCCAATTACTTCTACATCGAGCAGCGCGGACAGGTCGCGGCGCTGCTGTCCAAGCTTGCTAACGACGACGTAGATGGTGCGCGCGTGCTTGCCGATGCCGTTGTCGCCGGCGATGAGACCACGGCAGCTGCTCTTGGTGCCCCGGCTGCGGATGAGCAGGTTTGGGAGACCTTCTTTGCCAACTCTGGCGCCGAGGCCAACGAGGGCTCGATGAAGCTCGCGCGCCTGTACGCCAAGCGTGCCGGTAATGGCGGCAACACCATCGTGTGCATGCGCGGCGGGTTCCACGGCCGTACGCTCGAGACCATTGCCGCCACCATGCAGGATTGGCTGCAGGACAGCTTCCGCCCACTGCCGGGTGGCTTTGTGGCCTGCACGCCCAACGATGTCGATGAACTGCGTGCGATCTTTAAGCAGCTGGGCAGTGAAATTTGCGCCGTGATGCTCGAGCCGATCCAAGGTGAGAGTGGCGTGCACCCCATGACCGAGGAGTTTATGGCGGCGGCGCGCGACCTGGCACACGAAGTGGGCGCCGTGCTTATCGCCGACGAGGTCCAGTGCGGCATCTTCCGCTCCGGCAAGCCGTTTGCATTCCAAACCTATGGCGTGGAGCCTGACATCATGAGCCTTGCCAAGGGCATTGCCGACGGCGTGCCCATGGGTGCCGTGGTGGCAAAGAAGGAAATCGCCGACGTCTTTAAGCCCGGCGATCATGGTTCGACCTTTGGCGGTAGCTGCCTGGCCATCACGGCGTGTGCCGCGACGCTCTCCGCGCTCGTGCGCGGCGATTATGCCGACCATGCTGCCAAGGTAGGCGCCTATATGGAGGCAAAGCTCGCTAAGCTGCCGCACGTGACGGAGGTGCGTGGCCGCGGCTTGATGCTCGGCTGTGATTTGGATGATGCTGCGGGCGATGCGCATGATATTGTTGCCCGCGCGCTGCCCGCCGGTGCCGTGATTAACGCTACGGGTGCCCATACGCTGCGTTTCTTGCCGCCGCTCGTCTGCGAGGAAGCCGACGTGGACAGTTTGGTCGAGATTCTGTCGGACGTTTTGGGCTAACGCAGCGCAATACCTCAATTTGGACCGGGTTCCGGACTGCGGGCGTGTCCTATGTGGCATGATTCAGCGGTCTGGAGCCCGTTTTGCCTTAGATTCGCTAAGGCAGGGAGACCTGCTGGTCAAATAACATCAAATATGAGTAGTGTTACCGATTTGGTAGCAGCAATTTTGGACTAATAAGGCCAGATGGCAAGTCGAAATGGGTAGTGCGCACAGATGTGGTGTAAGAGCCGGCGGGGAGCGGGGGCTTGCGCCCGCGACCCGGGGCAGATGGGAGGGACATCGCCTACAATCCGTCGTTGACTCAGATA
>CABIZD010000004.1 GCA_902363125.1 Coriobacteriaceae bacterium | reverse complement strand
GGGCCGCCCGGATCGTCGCGGAGATAACCGAGACCTACGGCCTCAGGAAGGAGTAAGATTCGGCTGGCGACGGCAGCAGGCGATGCGCCTTCTTACACCACGCTCGCGCGCGCGATCTCGAAATGGCGATGAATGCACGATTTTGATCCAACTGTTAGTCCTAATAATGGACATATGCTGCGTAACTTAAGCAAATACTATCTTTTTATATGTTGCAAACAAAGTAGCAGTACTCATTTTTGCCATTATTTGGCCACGGCCTTTGTGACAGACGTGCTGGCGGGTTCGAATCCCATGCACCGGGCGCAAGCAAAAACGGTCCCCTTGTGAGGACCGTTTCCAATTCTGTGGTGGGCGATGAGGGATGTCCGCGTGCGGCTGGCGCCGCCCGCGTCCCGCTTCGTCGCTCCGCTCCTCGCGTGCTGCGCTGGAAAACGCTTGCGCGTTTCCTCAGCTCCGCACCCTGTCGGGTTCGAATCCCATGCACTGGGCCCAAAAAAGAAAGGCTCCCATTGCTGGGAGCCTATCAAATCAGTGGTGGGCGATGAGGGATTCGAACCCCCAGCCTTGTGCGTGTAAAGCACCTGCGCTAACCGTTGTGCCAATCGCCCGTGCGGAGAGAGTATAGCAAAACAATCGCCTCATTCACCTCATATCCATTAAAGGTAACTCGCGCGTGTCACAGCGGAGCTGATTCAGTTGAGATTGCCTGAACATTCCGCCCCTCTTTACGCCCTCGGGTATACTCAAAAGCTACTGATTCGATTTGATGCCCAGCAACAGCAGAGGGGATAGTATATGTGCGGTTTTGTCGGTTTTGTCGGTGGGACGGATAACCAATCCGAGGTGCTCACCAAGATGATGGACCGCATCGTCCATCGCGGTCCCGACATGGGCGGTCAGTTTATCGACGGCCGCGTTGCCCTCGGCTTCCGCCGCCTGTCGATCCTCGACCTGACCGAGGCTGGCGCCCAACCTATGGCCAACGAGGACGGTAGCGTCGTTATCGTCTTTAACGGCGAGATCTACAACTTCCAAGAACTCCGTTCCGAGCTCGAAGCCAAGGGCTACAAGTTCCATTGCGGCGCCGACACCGAGAGCCTCCTGCACGGCTACGAGGAGTGGGGCGAGGCCGTCCTCGATCGCCTGCGCGGTATGTACGCCTTCGTCATCTGGGACAAAAAGAAGAACAAGCTTTTTGGCGCCCGCGACATCTTTGGCATCAAGCCGCTTTACTACTATCCCATGGCCGATGCGGGCGACGGCGCTCCGGGCGTGCTCTTTGGCTCCGAGATCAAGAGCTTCCTGGACTACCCGCACTTCCACAAGGCTGTCAACAAAAAGGCCCTGCGTCCGTACATGACGCTGCAGTATTCGGCAACCGAGGAGACCTTCTTCGAGGGTGTCTACAAGCTGCCGCCGGCGCACTACTTTACCGTCGATATCCCGACCGGCAAGATGAACATCGAGCGCTACTGGGATTGCGATTACTCTGCCGTCGAGAAGCCGTTCGAGGAGTACGTCGACGAGCTGGACGAGGTCGTGCACGAGAGTGTCGAGGCCCATCGCATCGCCGACGTCAAGGTCGCGTCGTTCCTCTCCGGCGGCGTCGACTCCAGCTATATTGCCGCTTGCCTCATGCCCGACAAGACCTTCTCGGTGGGCTTTGACTACAAGAACTTCAACGAGACCAACTACGCCAAGGAGCTTTCCGATAAGCTCGGCGTCGAGAACGTTCGCAAGATGATCACCGCCGACGAGTTCTTCGGTGCGCTCGAGGACATCCAGTATCACATGGACGAGCCGCAGTCCAACCTGTCTTCCGTGCCGCTGTGGTTCTTGGCCGAGATGGCCCGCAAGGACGTTACCGTCGTGCTTTCGGGCGAAGGCGCCGACGAACTCTTTGGCGGCTACGCCTACTACGAGGATACGGTCCCGGTGCGTAAGTACAAAAAGATGGTTCCGCTGCCCATCCGTCGCGCGCTCGGTAACCTGGCGCTGCATATGCCGTACTTCAAGGGACATAACTTCCTGGTCAAGGGTGCCGAGATCCCCGAGAAGTCGTTCCTGGGACAGGCTCTGGTATGGCCGGAGCGCGAGGTCGACGGCGTGCTCAAGCCCGAGTACAACACCGGCGATGGCGCCTTCGAACTTGCCGCTCCCATCTATGCGCGCGTGAAGGGTCAGCCCGAGCTGGTCAAGAAGCAGTACCTGGACATGAACATGTGGCTCCCGGGCGACATTCTGCTCAAGGCCGACAAGATGTGCATGGCACACTCACTGGAGCTGCGCGTGCCCTTCCTGGACCGCAAAGTCATGGAGTTCGCCGAGCACATTCCCGACCGCTACCGCATCAACGAGAACGGCAACAAACAGGTACTCCGCCACGCTGCCAACAAGTCGCTGCCCGATGAGTGGGCCACCCGTCCCAAGGTGGGCTTCCCGGTGCCGATTGTCTACTGGCTGCGCGAGCAAAAGTGGTACGACTATGTCAAGGAGTACTTCACCGCGCCGTGGGCAAGCGAGTTCTTCGATACCGACGAGCTCATGCACCTGCTCGATCTGCACTTTGCGGGCAAGGGCGATTTCCAGCGCAAGATCTATACGCCGCTCGTGTTCCTGGTGTGGTACAAGCGCTTCTTTATCGACGAGGACCAGCCCGCTGTTCAGGCTGCCTAGCCTCGGCTTACGAACGCCTGCGCGTAACGGCTCCTCCGGGAGCCGTTTTTGCGTGGGTGCGTTTCAGTTACTATAAAAACCGTCCCTGCCAAATGGCTGAGAAAGGTGAAAGATGCACCATTCGGATTCCGCGATCGTGACCACGGTCGATGCGCTTGCCAAGCTTCTCGATGTGTGCGGCGAGCTGCGCGCATCGGAGCAGGTTGACGAGCGTGCCGTGACCGGCTGCTCGTTTGATTCGCGCGCGGTCTCGGCAGGTGACGTGTTCTTCTGCAAAGGTGCTGCCTTTAAGCCCGCGTTTTTGCGCATGGCGCTCGATGCGGGTGCCGTCGCATTTGTGTGCGAGGAGTCGCTGGTCGAGTCTCTGGAGCCGCTGGCGCAGGAGAGCGGTGCTGCGATGCTGGTCGTGGACAGCGTTCGCACGGCCATGGCCTTGTTGCCGCCGGAGGTCTACGACCGTCCCGACCGCGACGTCAAGATCGTGGGCATCACCGGCACCAAGGGAAAGACCACGGCCGCTTTTATGCTCCAGTCCATCATCAAGGCGGCGGGCGAGTCCTGCGGCATGATCGGCTCGGTGAGTACCGACGATGGTATCGAGTGCTACGAGAGCACCAACACCACGCCCGAGGCTCCCGAGGTCTGGCGCCATATCGCCAACTGTCGCACGTCCGGTCGCCAGTCCATGGTCATGGAGGTCTCGAGCCAGGCGCTCAAGTACCAACGCGTCGAGAATCTGCCGTTTGACGTGGCGTGCTTCCTCAACATCGGCCGCGACCACATCTCGCCGATCGAACACCCCACGTTTGAGGATTATTTTGAGAGCAAACTCAGGATCTTTGACCAGGCAAAGACCGCCGTGGTGAATCTGGGCACCGAAGAGGTCGACCGTGTGCTGGAGGCAGCGTCGACGGCCGAGCGCTTGGTGACCGTTGGCGTCGAGCATCCCGAGGCAAGCCTGTGGGCGAGCGACGTACGCATGGTCGGCTTTAGCATCGAGTTCAACTTGCATGGCCTGTGTGCCGACGAGTCCGAGGCGGGGGAGAAGGTCCTGTTGGGTATCGCGGGAGACTTTAACGTGGAGAACGCGCTGGTCGCTATCGCCGCTGCGCGCGAGATCGGCATCGGTATCGATGCTATCAAGAAGGGCCTCTCCAAACTGCGTGTGCCGGGCCGTATGGAGGTCGTGGAGTCGAAGGACGGCCGCGTGATCTGCGTCGTCGACTATGCGCACAACCAGCTTTCGTTCCGTTCGCTTTTCTCGTCGGTGAAGCGCGCGTTTCCCGCCAGCCCCGTCATTGCGCTGTTTGGCGCTGCCGGCGGCAAGGCGCAGGAGCGCCGCGAGCAGCTTCCGCGCGAGGCCGCACCATATTCCGACCTGATGATCTTTGCCAATGAGGACCCGGCTCACGAGGACCCGATGAAGGTCTGTCGCGAGCTTGCCGAGCATGTTCCCGACGATACGCCGAACAAGATCATCCTCGATCGCGAAGCCGCTGTGCATGCGGCGTTCAAGGCGGCGCGCGAGGAGTACATCAACCCCGATGCTCCCACCATTGTCTTGCTGCTGGCAAAGGGTGACGAGGAACTCATGCACGTGGGCGACGAGTTCGTGCCCATCGAGAGCGACCTTTCGCTGGCCAATCGCCTGATCGATGTTACCCAGTTTGACTAATGAACCATGATGGCGGCGGCGCTCTGAGTGCGCTGTCGCCATAAGCGTGTTCCCTCAATCAAAACATGCCGTCCAAGTCCAAACCCTTCTATGTAAACGGAGTAACCATGTCCCACAACACCCTGCCGACTGTTGCCGAGCTTTCGGGCGAGATGCGCGAGCGCTTGGCCAAGGTCAAGTACGTCTTTACCGACCTGGATGCCACGATGCTCGCACCCGGCTCGTGCGTGCTGCGCGACAACGACGGTAACCCCTCGACCAAACTCGTCGAGGCCGTCGTGGCGCTCGCTCGCGCTGGTATTCAGGTGGTTCCCACCTCGGGCCGCAACCGTACCATGATCCACGAGGACGCGCGCGTGCTCGGCCTCAACTCCTACATTGGTGAGATGGGCGGCCTGGTCATGTACGACCTCAAAGCCAACGATTGGGAGTATCTGACCGGTGACATGCCTTACGACCCCGCCTGCGGCCTTACTCCGCACCAGGTGATCGAACAGACCGGCGTGTGCGAGAAGATCCTTGCCCGCTGGCCGCACAAGATCGAGTACCACAACGACATGTCGACCGGCTACAAATACCGTGAGGTCACCGTCGGTATGCGCGGCGATGTGCCCGACGATGAGGTCCAGGCCATCCTGGACGAGGCCGGCTGCGGTCTGATCTGGGCTTGCAACGGCCATCTGACTCACCTGTCCAAGCCGACGACGCTCGAGCTCGATCGCGTCGAGGACGGTCGCGCATTCAACATCAACCCCGCGGGCCTCAACAAAGGCGTCGCCATTGCGCGCTTCTGCGAGCACCTAGGGATCGAGCGCGAGGAGACGCTCGCGCTCGGCGATTCCGAGTCCGACTTCTACATGGCCGATCACGTGGGCACGTTCTGCCTGGTCGAGAATGGCCTGACGAGCGCCGGCGCGCCCGAGTTCCTGGCTGCTTGCGAGAACGCTTTCGTTACGCGTGGCAAAATTGTCGACGGTTGGGCGGCGACGGCAGAGCTGCTGGTCGCGGCGCGTTCGTAGCGCGCCGCCGCCGCACTTGGACATGTCTTTTCGAGAGAGACTGGTGAGGTAATGTCCGATATCGAGAATTCGGCAGGCGACACGCGCCCGATTGGCGTGTTCGATTCTGGTTTGGGCGGTCTGACGGTTGCGCGCGCCATCGCGACGGTGCTGCCGCACGAGTCCGTCTACTACTTTGGCGACACCAAGCGCTGTCCCTACGGCACGCGTACCGAGGATGAGGTGCGCTCGTTTGCGTTGCAGGCGGGTCGTTGGCTTTCGAAGCACGACGTCAAGATTATGGTCATCGCCTGCAACACGGCGACCGCTGCGGCCTTGCGTCTGGCCCAGCAGGTGCTCGACGTTCCCGTCATCGGTGTGATCGCGCCGGGTGCCCGTGCAGCAATCAACAGCACCCGCTCGCGTCGCGTGGGCGTGCTCGCCACCAACCTCACCATTCGCTCGGGCGCCTACACGCGCGCCATTCAGGATCTAGATGCCGGCGTCGATGTATACGGCTGTCCTGCCTCGAGCTTTGTCGAGGTTGTCGAACACGAGCTTGCCTCGGGTGCACATCTGCAGGAACAGTGGCTTGAGAACGAGGATATCTTCGATACGCCTGCCGTGCGTGCGCTGGTGGGTGCCACGGTTGAGCCGCTGCGCGACCACGGTATCGATACCGTGGTGCTCGGCTGTACGCATTTCCCGCTGTTGGTGGGACCTATCCGCCATGCGCTGGGGCCTGGGGTGCGCGTCGTGAGCTCCGCCGAGGAGACCACACGCGAGCTGACCGATATCCTCACGCGCCGCGAGCAGCTGGCGGGCGACGCCGCCGAGCCGCAGCATCGTTTTGCCACGACGGCCGATAACATTGCCGAGTTTGCGGTGGCGGGCAGCTTTATCTTTGGTCAGCCGCTCAAGAGCATCGAACATATCGATATCGATGAGCTGAAATAGATGTAAGGCAGCCGCCAAAGCCTTCGCCACATATTTTGCCGAAAGGATATTTCTATGGAGTACATGCAGGTCAACCGCGCCAACGGCCGCGCCGCCAACGAGTTGCGCCCCGTTAAGCTCACCCGTGGCGTCATGAAGCACGCCCACGGCTCGTGTTTGGCCGAGTTCGGTGACACGCGCGTGCTGTGCGCCGCCACTATCGAGGAGGGCGTGCCGGGCTGGCGAAAGGGAGCTAAGGCCGGCTGGGTGACCGCGGAATACGCCATGCTGCCGGCGTCGACCGGCAAGCGCTGCAAGCGCGAGCACGCCAACCGCAAGGGTCGCTCCATGGAGATCGAGCGCCTCATTGGCCGCAGCCTGCGTACCGTCGTCAACATGAAGGCGCTCGGCGAGTACACCGTCACCGTCGACTGCGATGTGATTCAGGCCGATGGCGGCACGCGTACAGCGAGCATCACCGGCGCCTGGGTGGCGCTGCACGACGCCCTCGCCATGTGGGTCGAGGCGGGCAAGATCGAGCGCATCCCGCTTACCGGCCAGGTGGCTGCCATCTCTATGGGCGTTGTCGACGGCAATACGCTGCTTGACCTCGATTATTCCGAGGACAGTCATGCCGAGGTCGACATGAACCTCGTCGCCACCGATACCGGTGAGATGATCGAGCTCCAGGGCACCGGCGAGCAGGCGCCCTTCGACCGCAAACGCCTCAACGCCCTGCTTGACCTGGGTGACAAGGGTGTCGCCGAGCTCATCGAGCTTCAGCGCCAAGCCATCGCCTAACCTGCCAAAAAGGGACAGGTTTATTTTGGTAGGTTTTATCTGCTGAAATGCTGCGTTGAAAGGTCCAATCGCCTGAGAGGGGAGAGGTCAAGTGCCCAAACGCCCCTCACGCGGCTTGCTATAGAGACAAGGAGGCCAGTCATGGCACTTGAGAAGATTGACATCGACACCCTCGACCCGGCGGCGACCATCGTCGTGGCAACGGGCAACGCCCATAAGCTCACCGAGATCGAGGCCATTTTGGGCAAGGTCATGCCCGAGGTGCGCTTTGTGGCGCTCGGCCAGCTGGGTGATTTTGAGGATCCCGAGGAAAACGGCACGACGTTTTTGGAGAACGCCATCATCAAAGCCCAAGCCGCGGTTGAGGAGACGGGCCTTATGGCCATCGCCGACGATTCGGGCTTGGTCGTCGACGCGCTGGACGGTGAGCCCGGTGTGTATAGCGCGCGCTATGCGGGCGTGCACGGCGACGATGCCGCCAACAACGCCAAGCTTCTCGTGAATCTGGAGGGCGTGGCCGACGAGGACCGCACTGCGCGCTTTATGAGCGTCGTCGCGCTCATCGACACGGACGGTCTGGTTACCTATGGCGAGGGCGCCTGCGAGGGCGTTATCGCGCACGAGGGCCGCGGCGACCATGGTTTTGGCTATGACCCGCTGTTCCTGCCGGTCGACACGCCGGGCAAGACCATGGCCGAGCTGACGGCTGACGAGAAGAACGCCATCAGCCATCGTTTCCACGCGCTCGAGCATCTGTCCGCCAAGCTGACGGGCGAGGAGTAGGCCATGCGTGCGGTGGTGCAGCGCGTGCTCAACGCCGGCGTGACGGTCGACGGCGAGTGCGTGGGCCGCATTGGACGCGGCTACCTGGTGCTGCTGGGTGTGGGCCATGGCGATACGCGTGCCGAGGCCGACAAGCTGTGGGGCAAGCTCCGCGGGCTGCGTATCAACGAGGACGAGAACGGCAAGACCAATCTGGCACTTGCCGATGTCGACGGCGAGGTGCTCGTGGTGTCGCAGTTCACGCTGTTCGCCGACTGCCGCCACGGTCGCCGTCCGTCGTTTACGGATGCCGGCGCACCCGATGTTGCCAACGAGCTCTACGAGTACTTCCTGACGCTTGTGCACGAGGACGTTGAGCATGTGGCGCACGGTATCTTTGGCGCCGACATGAAGGTCGACCTGGTCAACGACGGTCCGTTCACCATCGTCCTCGATACCGACAATCTTTAGGTTACGCGGTTTTACCAAACCGCGTAACAACTGGTCATGCGAGGTTGTCGTCTGGTACGTATTCGAGACGGGGCTTTTTTAGCTACTTGCGTATGGCGGCAGCAGGGTGCTATAGTATTAGAGTTTTGTCTATCTTAGGGGTATTATCCCCTTTTTGAATTGCACCTTCTGGAGGCCCTGTTCATGGAAGAGATGGAAGTCAATCACGTCGATGACATCCACGAGAAGCTGACCGATATGGTGGGCGATCGCGTCAAGGTTAAGGCCAACATGGGCCGCACCCGCGTCGTCGAGCGCATGGGCACCATCAAGAGCGTCCACCCCGCCGTCTTTATCGTCGAGGTTGACGAGCGCCGCGGCCGCAAGTCGCGTCAGTCCTACCAGTACATCGATGTCCTCACCGGCCAGGTCGAGCTGTTCGACCCCGAGAGCGGCGAGCATATCTTTACCCCGCTCGGCAATCAGCTCGAGGAGCATTAACGGTGACCGATTGGTCCCTGACTCTTTCCGCGCCGGCAAAGATCAACCTCTACCTGGGGGTTCATACCGAGCGCGATGACCGCGGCTACCACAGGGTCGATTCCCTGATGGCAGCCGTCGGTCTTTCCGAAACCGTGACGGTCACGCCGGCGCAGGCGCTGACCATCCAGACGGTTCCAGCATCAGATTTTCCCATGCAAAAGAATACGGCGTATCGGGCTGCGGTTGCTATGGCCGAGCATTATGGTCGCGAGGCAAACATCTGCGTGACGATTGAGAAGCGCATTCCATTGTGCGCCGGCTTGGGCGGCCCCTCGACGGATGCGGCCGCGGTCATTGTCGCCTTGGCAGAGCTCTGGGGCATTGATCGCACCGACCCGGCGCTCGACGACATTGCGCGGGGCATTGGTGCTGACGTCCCGTTCTTTTTGCACGCGAGTCCTGCGTTCTACGTAGGCGGGGGAGACGTGCTGGCAACTGAGTACCCCGCGCTGCCCGCGACGCCCGTCGTGCTGGTCAAGCCGCGCGAGGCAAGCGTTTCGACAATTGAAGCCTATCGACGTTTTGACGAGGCCCCGGTGCCTGCGGACGAGCCCGGCGCGATAGCTTCTGCCTTGCGTGCTGGTGATGCTGAGACGGCATATGCGCTCATCCATAACAACCTTGGTGTCATTTCCGCACAGATGGAGTCGCAGATTCAAACGGTCCTCGACTGGCTGCGTAAACAGGACGGAACCGTTGCTGTAGATGTGTGCGGATCGGGTGCCTGCTCGTTTGCCATTTGCGACACCGCTGCCACGGCCGAAAGGCTTGCCGATGCTGCCCAGCAAAATGGCTGGTGGGCCTGCGCGACTGAGCTTATTCCCAACACGGTTCAAATCGACGCGCCAAAGAAATAAAAATTTCTCTAGCACACGACGAAAATCTTTGTTACTATAGTCGAGCTAACGGGTTGTGGCTCAGTTTGGTAGAGCACTGCGTTCGGGACGCAGGGGTCGCTGGTTCAAATCCAGTCAACCCGACCAGAGCATGAGGAGGGACCGCTTCTTGCGGTCCCTTTTTTTAGCTAGTGTTGTGATACCGCGATACCCGCGGTATACTCATTCGAGCTTGTCTCGCTGTATTGTGGAGGTCTACATGTTTGGACTGAGGGCTCCTGAGCTCATCATTATTCTCGTCGTTGTCCTGATTATCTTCGGGCCCAAGAACCTGCCGAAGCTCGGCAAGTCCCTCGGCTCTACCGTCAAGAATATCCGCGAGGGTATGGAGGGCGACGATAAGGCCGAGACCAAGCAGGCCGAGGAGGTCGTGGTCGAGCAGTCCGAGGAGGACAAGGAGATCGCTGAGCTCGAGGCCAAGCTCGCTGCTGCCAAGAAGAAGCAGGCAGAGGACAGCGACGCGGACGCAGAGTAGTCCCATCCCTTTGGGGTGAGCACCTGACCGGCTTGCCCGCAGGCTAGCCGGTCTTTTTCGTTTTGTTGACAGTTGATTGTTTGATCAGAGTTGGGGAGATATCCGTATGGACGCAAGCCAGATCGTACTGACCGCTGAGGGCCGCCAGAAGCTCGTCGAGGAGCTCGCTTGGCGTGAGGGCGATTACGCCAAGGAGATCGTCGAGGACATCAAGGAAGCCCGCGCGTTCGGCGACCTTTCGGAGAACTCCGAGTACGATGCCGCCAAGGACAAGCAGGCCCAGAACGCCGCTCGTATCGCCGAGATCCAGGCCATCCTCGCCAACGCTCAGATCGCTGCCAGCACGGGCGACCTGACCGTCTCCATTGGCTCGACTGTTACCCTGGTCGACCCCAACGGTGAGCTCATCGAGGTCACGCTTGTCGGTACCACCGAGACCAACTCGCTCGAGCACAAGATCTCCAACGAGTCTCCGGTCGGCCACGCCATCATTGGTCATGGCGAGGGCGACTCCGTCGAGGTCGTTACGCCTTCCGGCAAGACTCGCGTCTACACCATCGCCAAGATCGCACGCTAGACCACGGTCCCGCGTAAAGGTATGTTTTCGCTCCCTGGGACCGAATCCTGGGGAGCGTTTTAGTTTGAGGAGCTAACTTATGGCAGAGAACCAGAACGCCGCCGATCAGGCATCGACGCTCAACGACGAGCGCGCCACCCGCCTGGCCAAGCGCGCCGCCCTGTTCGAGGCGGGCCAGAACCCGTATCCCGAGCACTCTGAGCTTGAGGACTACGTCGCCGATATCGAGGCTAAGTACGCCGAGCTTGCCGATGGCGAGGACACCGAGGATGTCGTGAAGATCGCCGGCCGCGTGGTCGCCAAGCGCGGTCAGGGCAAGATCATGTTCATCGTCGTGCGCGATGCGACTGCCGAGATTCAGCTGTTCTGCCGCATCAACGACATGGACGAGGCTGCCTGGAATACGCTCAAGGCCCTCGACCTGGGCGATATCCTGGGCGTGGCCGGCGTAGTCGTGCGCACCAAGCGTGGCCAGCTTTCCGTTGCCCCCAAGAGCGCGACGCTGCTGTCCAAGGCCGTTCGCCCGCTGCCCGAGAAGTTCCACGGTCTCTCCGACAAGGAGACCCGCTATCGTCAGCGCTATGTCGATCTGATCGCCAACGACGACGTTCGCGAGACCTTCCGTAAGCGTTCGCAGATTCTCTCCACGTTCCGCCGCTTTATGGAGTCCGATGGCTACATGGAGGTCGAGACCCCTATCCTGCAGACCATCCAGGGCGGAGCTACTGCCAAGCCGTTCATTACCCACTTCAACGCGCTCGATCAGGAGTGCTACCTGCGTATTGCCACCGAGCTCCATCTCAAGCGCTGCATCGTCGGTGGTTTTGAGCGCGTGTTCGAGATCGGCCGCATCTTCCGTAACGAGGGCATGGACCTTACCCACAACCCCGAGTTCACCACGATGGAGGCCTACCGTGCCTTCTCAGACCTCGAGGGCATGAAGGCACTCGCCCAAGGTGTCATCAAGGCTGCCAACAAGGCCATCGGCAACCCCGAGGTCATCGAGTACCAGGGCCAGACCATCGACCTTTCTGGTGAGTGGGCCAGCCGTCCCATGACCGACATCGTCTCCGACGTGCTCGGCAAGCAGGTCACCATCGACACGCCGGTCGAGGAGCTTGCTGCCGCCGCGCGCGAGAAGGGCCTGGAGATCAAGCCCGAGTGGACTGCCGGCAAGATCATCGCCGAGATTTACGATGAGCTGGGCGAGGACACCATCGTCAACCCGACCTTCGTGTGCGATTACCCCATCGAGGTCAGCCCGCTCGCTAAGCGTTTTGAGGACGACCCGCGTTTGACTCACCGCTTTGAGCTGGTCATCGCCGGCCACGAGTACGCCAACGCATTCTCCGAGCTCAACGACCCGGTCGACCAGGCTGAGCGCTTTGCTGCCCAGATGGCCGAGAAGGCCGGCGGCGACGATGAGGCTATGGAGTATGACGAGGACTACGTGCGCGCCCTCGAGTACGGTATGCCTCCCGCGGGCGGCATTGGCATTGGTATCGACCGCGTGGTCATGCTGCTTACTAACCAGGCTTCTATCCGCGACGTCCTGCTGTTCCCGCACATGAAGCCCGAGAAGGGTTTCCAGTCCGGTGCCGCTGCCGCCAAGGCTGCAGAGGCCGGCAACGCCGCGAGCCCATTCGTTACGTCGCTTAAGCCCACGCTCGATTACTCCAAGATCGCCGTTGAGCCGCTGTTTGAGGAGTTCGTCGACTTTGATACCTTCTCCAAGAGCGATTTCCGCGCTGTGAAGGTCAAGGCATGCGAGGCCGTCAAGAAGTCCAAGAAGCTGCTGAACTTTACGCTCGACGACGGTACCGGTACCGACCGCACCATCCTCTCCGGTATTCACGCTTATTACGAGCCCGAGGACTTGGTCGGCAAGACCTTGCTCGCCATCACCAACCTGCCTCCGCGCAAGATGATGGGCATCCCCAGCTGCGGCATGCTCATCAGTGCCATCCACGAGGAGGATGGTGAGGAGCGCCTCAACCTGATCCAGCTCGACGCCTCCATCCCCGCCGGCGCAAAGATGTACTAACTAGTTACGCGGTTCTACGAACCGCGTAACGGCTCGACGCTGCGCGGGCCGCATTTGGACAATCTGACGTTCAACTTCAAGGGCGCGACCTAGGTGGTTACGCGGGTTTACCAACCCGCGTAACCAGTTGACGCTGCGCGCCGCCCAGGTCGACAATTTGTCATTCAAAAGGCAAGGCATGACCAGAAGGTCTATGCCTTGCCTTTTTCATGCCAACTTGTTCGACCTGGACGGCGCTCGCTGGCGTTGCCAAAACATCGGCGTTGCCGGAGTAGTCATTGGGGACGTTCTTGTTTGACTGGTCATTTAAGAACGTCCCCAATGACTAGGGGGTCTACCGACGCATTGGGGGTTTGCGCCTTCCATGCATGACAGCCGTCTCTTTTATGTTTCCTTTAGCCGTTGCTGCCTAGGATGGGGGTTAGTCGGTAGGAAGGGAGCGTCTATATGGACGACGCGAGCGAGCGTTCAATCGAAGAGCACATGCTCGATCAGTTCAATTACTTTGATGATGAGGACGAGGAGCTGATCGACCGTCGCGAGCCAGCGCCGCTTGATTCCTTTGATCTGGTCGATGAAGAGACTGATGAGGTTGAGGACGAATCAACGGAGCCCCCACAGTCTTCGCGCCTTAACTCGCTGCTTTCGAGAGCCCCCATGCACCACGGCGTTCGTGCCGGCGCGCTCCATATGAAAACTGACTGGCACCAGATCGTGACGGCAGGCGATGAGCTTGCCGTCGATGCGCCGCTCACCGATAAATCATCCATCATCTGCCGCACCGGCATGCTTATGCTGGCAAGCGGAACGGGTGCCTGGCGCGTGCGCGATACCATGAATCGTGTTGCCGCCGTACTCGGTGTCACCATCCACGTTGACTTAAGTCTCCTATCGTTTGAGTGCACCTGCATCGAAGATGGCCACTGCTTTAATGAGGTCGTCAGCTTGCCCACAACGGGCGTCAATACCCATCGCATTTGGATGATGGAGAGTTTCCTCAAGGAAATCGAGACCTATGGTCGTCGCTTCACGGTGCACGAGTATCACGAGATGCTCAAGACCGTTGAGAGTTCAAAACCTGATTACGCGCCTTGGCAACAGGGCCTTGCGGCGGCCTGCGCCTGTGGCGCCTTTGTCTTTTTACTTGGTGGCGGTCCTATTGAGATGGCATGCGCGTTCGTGGGCGCGGGTGTCGGCAACTTTGCCCGCTCCCATATTCTCAAGCAAGGCCTTGGTCAGTTCAGCGCGCTGACGACCGGCGTTGCGCTCGCTTGCGTTTCGTATCTGCTGGCATTGCTCGGCCTTGGCCAGGTCATACCGGGGGCAATGTCGCACCAAGAAGGCTATATCGGCGCCATGCTCTTTGTGATTCCCGGCTTTCCACTCATTACGGCAGGCCTCGACATCGCTAAGCTCGACATGCGAAGCGGTATCGAGCGCCTTTCATATGCCGTATCGATTATTGTGATGGCGACCCTCGTAGGTTGGATGGTTGCCGAGTGTGTTGGCCTGGCGCCGGACGACTTTGCCCCACTGGGCCTTTCGCCGCTTGCCCTTACGCTCCTGCGCGTGGTGATGAGCTTCGTTGGCGTATTCGGCTTCTCGGTGATGTTCAACAGCCCGGTAAAGATGGCCGCGGCAGCTGGGTTGATCGGCGCCGTGTCCAATACCCTGCGTCTGACCCTTGTCGATGCGCCGACGATGATTCCCTTCCTGGGCCTCAGCACGGGAATGCCTCCCGAGGCAGCAGCGTTTATCGGCGCGCTGGTATCGGGTCTGCTGGCAAGCTTGGCCGAAGTCAAGCTCACCTACCCGCGCATCGCCCTCACGGTGCCTTCGATTGTCATTATGGTGCCGGGCTTGTATCTGTATCGCTCGATGTATTACATGTGCACCTTCGACACGGTCAATATGCTCGGCTGGTTTGTGCGCGCAGTGCTCATCGTAGCGTTTCTGCCCGTTGGACTGGGTGTGGCGCGTACGCTCACCGACCCTCGCTGGCGCCACACCAGCTAATTGGTACAAGGGGGACAGGTTACTTTGCACCAAATGAGTTGCGGTGAAATAGGGACTGAATTGCTGCTTAAAGGGTCAAAACAGTCCGTATTCCACCGCAACTTATGGGGTCGGGGGATTATCGGTGCCCTGCATCTCCACAAACTCAACGCTTACGAAGCGCGCGCCGTTCGTGTTAGGGTAGTTCCACCACATAAGTAGTCGCAGACGCGCGTAACACGGGCGGGCGAGATGAAGTCCCAACAGCTCCATCTTGCCCGCCCGTTTTTGTTGCGTGGTGCCGCGGCGTAACACAGAAAGGAATCTGCCCTTCATGCCTATCAACAAACGAGAGAGCCTGCTGTTCACCTTTATCATGTGCTTTTGCATGGTGCTCTGGATGAGCATCTACAACGTTGCCCTGCAGCACGGGGCCATCAACGGCGAGGTCGTTGCCACTGCGTGGCTCGGCTTCCCCGTTGCCTACATTTTTGCCATGTGCTGCGACTGGTTCGTCGCCAGCCCGCTCGCCAAGGGTTTCGCCTTTAAGTACTTGGTCACGCCGGGCAAGAGCTCGCCACTTGCCATGACGCTCGCCGTCAGCTCCTGCATGGTCGTTCCCATGGTCATCATCATGTCGCTGTACGGTGCCTGTGAGGGTCTGACGCACATGCCCGGCGGCATCCTTGCGAACCTGTATTCCGTGCCCGCGATCTGGATGATCAACATCCCGCATAATTTTGTGATGGCGCTGCCGTGGAACCTTTTGGTAGCCGGTCCGATTTCCCGCTTCGTCTTCCGTCGCGCCTTCCCTGTGGGGACGGTTTTCGAGGAGGAGCATGCCGAGCTCTTGGAGCAGGCTATGGCTCCTGAGTGCGAGTAGCTCGCTTAGGGATCTGCTGAGCGCGGGCGACTTGCTTGGTTGGAGCCCTAAGCGTGGATAGCTCTCTCGGCGACATCGCGGGCGTGAGCGGTGCGCATGACCGGAGGGCCCGTGCTGCTCCGTTGCCCGACGTGCTAGCGCGCAGAACAATCTGTTGGTGCATTCGGCGGCTGCTGAAGCGTTTCGGCAGCCGCTTTTTATACGGAGTTTAAATACAACAGTCTGTTGTATTACGTAGAGTGGTATATCTCTAGCGGGAAAAATGCGAGAGACGGAGCATTATGGCGTTGCTAGTAGGACTGGACGTAGGGTCGACGACGACCAAAGTTTACGCGATGCACGAGGATATGACCGAGGCGTGGTGGGGATATCGCCGCCACGGGGCGTGTCAGACAGCGAGCGTGCGCGCCATGCTCGGCGAGCTCGCCGAGCGCTTTCCCCATGAGTCACTGCGCGTTGCGGTGACCGGCTCGGGTGCGCGCGATATCGCGACCGCGCTGGGTGCCTCGTACGTTCAGGAGGTGGTCGCCAACGCGCTCGCGATCAGCAGGTTCTATCCGCAGACGCGCTGCGCCATCGAGCTGGGCGGCCAAGACGCCAAGATGATCTTCTTCCGCACCAACGATAAGGGAGACATCGAGGTTGCCGACATGCGCATGAACGGCTCGTGCGCAGGCGGTACCGGTGCATTTATCGACGAGATGGCAAAGCTCATGGGGGTCGGCACCGAATCGGGCGAGTTCGAGCAGCTCGCAAGCCGGGGAACGACCGTCCACGAGGTCTCGGGCCGCTGCGGCGTGTACGCAAAGACCGATATCCAGCCGCTGCTCAACGAGGGCATTCCTACCACCGACCTGGCGCTTTCGGCGCTTCACGCGGTCGCCCGCCAAACGATCGGCGGTCTGGCCCAGGGTATCGACATCGAGCCGCCGGTAATCTTCGAGGGCGGTACGCTCGCCTACAACCCCACACTGGTCCGCGTGTTCCGGGAGCAACTGAATCTATCGGACGATCAGGTTATCGTCCCGCGCGATCCGCAGATCATGGTCGCGCGCGGTGCCGCCCTGTCGCTGACCGACATGTTCGCATCGTCCCAACCGATCGACCTTCCCGACGCTTTTGTCCGGCTGGATAAGCTCGAGACGGTCGCGCCCGCAAGCGGGGAGGGACGTCTTGCCCAGCCCTTTTTTGCCACACCTGCCGAGCAGGCGGATTTTACGGCACGCCATGGCAAAGAGACGCCGGCAAAGGGTCCGGATGCGTATGCGCCCGGAGAGACGGTGCGTGTGGCGCTCGGTATCGATTCGGGGAGCACGACGACCAAGTTCGCCCTGGTCGATGAGGCGGGTGAGCTTGTCGATTCGTTCTACGCGTCTAATAACGGCAGACCGCTCGACGTCGCCCAACAGGGTCTTGTCAGCTTGAAGAACCGCTGGGAGACAGCGGGAGTCACGCTTGCGATCGATGCCGTGGGCACCACGGGATACGGCGAGGAGCTTTTCGCGCGCGCGTTCCACGCCGACTACCATACGGTCGAGACGGTCGCGCACGCCCGCGCCGCGTGCGCATGCGTTCCCGATGCGACCTTCGTGCTCGACATCGGCGGACAGGATATGAAGGCCATCTGGCTCAACCACGGCGTGCTGACCGATATCGTCGTCAACGAGGCGTGCTCTGCGGGCTGCGGCTCGTTCCTCGAGGGTTTTGCCAAAAACCTCGGAATAGCCGTTGAGGATATCGCGACCGAGGCATTTTCGTCCAAAGCCCCCGCCGTTCTCGGCAGCCGCTGCACGGTGTTCATGAACAGCAGCGTCGTTTCCGAGCAGCGGCGCGGTAAGGGTCCGGGCGACATCATGGCCGGTCTCTGCCGTTCGATTATCGAGAACGTGTTCACCAAGGTCATTCGCGTTTCAAATCTCAACCGTCTGGGCGACAAAGTCGTCGTCCAGGGCGGCACGTTCCGAAACGACGCGGTGCTGCGCGCATTCGAGCAGTATCTGGGCAAACCCGTCACGCGTGCGCCCCACCCGGGGCTGATGGGCGCTATCGGTATCGCCCTGCTCGCGCGCGAGGAATGCCGCAAGGGCGACGCCGGCACGTCGTTTATCGGGCTCGATGCCGTGGAGCGCTTCGAGCATCGCGAGTTCGGCGGCGTTACCTGCCGTCGGTGCAACAACCGCTGCCAGCGCGCGGTCGTGGCATTTGGCGACGGCTCGCTTTACGTCACGGGCAATCGCTGCCCGCGCGGCGGCGCCATCTCATGGGATGAGCTCGTGCGCGAGGTTCCCGCGGCGGAGGAGCTGCGTCCGCAGGGTGCTTGCGAGGCACAGGCACCCGGCACGGGGCGCGACCGGACCGCGGCTGCCCCCAATCTCTTTGTCGACCGCGAGAAGCTGCTGTTCGAGTCGTACCCCACGGTTCCCGTCAGCGGGGGGCGCGATGTCACGATCGGCATTCCCCGTGTGCTCGAGTTCTGGGACACCATGCCGTTCTGGTCGACGTTCTTCAGCACGCTCGGCTTTAAGGTGCGCGTCTCGGGACGCAGCACCAAGGCGATGTACGAGCGCGGTCTGGCGCACGTCACATCCGACACCGTGTGCTTCCCGGCCAAGCTCGTCCACGGGCACATCCGCAATCTCGTCGACGCCGGCGTCGACCGCATCTTCATGCCCATCATCACGACGGTGCCCACCGAAAACACCGCCTCTACCAGCGAGTGGATGTGCGCCGTCGTAAAGGGATACCCCTACGTGATGCGCAATTCCGATAACCCGGAGGAGCGTTTCGGCGTTCCGTTCGATACGCCGCTGTTCCACTGGTACGACGAGGGCGACCGAAACCGCCAGCTCAAGGCGTGGTGCAAGGAGACCTTCGATATCGATGCCGACCTGGTTGCCAAGGCGACCGAGCAGGCGGACCGCGCGCAGCAGACGTTTGAGAACCAGCTGCAGCTGCGCGGCAGGCAGGTGCTCGAGAACGTGCGCGAGGACGGCGGCTACGCGGTGGTGATCGCTTCGCGCCCGTACCACAACGACCCGCTGGTCAACCACGGGCTGCCCAAGCTCTTCTCTGAGCGCGGCATCCCCGTGCTGACGCCCGATGCGGTGCCGGGGGTCTGCAACGTCGATCTTTCCAACAGCCGCATCGACATCGTGAACAACTACCATGCGCGCATGCTGTCGTGCGCGGTCATCGTCGCATCGACGCCCGAGCTCGAGCTCGTGCAGATGGGCAGCTTCGGCTGCGGCCACGATGCGTATCTCACCGACGAGATCGCGCGCATGATGGGCGAGATGGGCTCCAAGGTTCCGATGATGATCAAGCTCGATGAGAGCGACGTCGCCGGTCCCATGGGCATTCGCGTGCGTTCGTTTATCGAGTCGGTCAACCGTCGTCGCGCGGAGGAGCGTGCCGAGGGCGCCCGGGTGCACGCGGTCCATCCGCTCGACGACCCGTATAAGGTCAAGTACACCAAGCGCGACCGGCACGACAAGATCGCGCTGGTCCCCAACACCTCCCATGCGTTCTGCAGGCTCATGACCGCGGCGATGCGCAATCAGGGCGTGCGCGCCGAGGCCCTTGATATCGGGCGCGAGGATGCCATCCGCCTGGGCAAACGCTATGTGCACAACGACATCTGCTTCCCCGCGCAAATCGTGATCGGCGAGGCGCTCGCGGCACTCAAGAGCGGTAAGTACGACCCGCACGACGTCGCCGTGGTGACTGGCAAGTATATCGGCGACTGCCGCTTGACGCACTACATGCCCCTGCTGCGCCGCGCGCTCGACGACGCGGGATACGACTATGTCCCGGTGCTCACCAACGACGACGTCGATGCCCACAATGCGCATCCGGGCTTCAAGCTCGGCCTTGGCCCGAGCATCCAGATCGCCTACGGTCTTCCCATGATCGATGCCCTCGAGGCCATGCTTAGGCGCATCCGTCCCTACGAGCTCGAGAAGGGCGCGGCGGACGCTGCGTTCGACCGCGCGCTCGATGAGGTTATCGAGGGCATGGAGCGCTCCGGGCTGAGAGGCCAGGCGACGGGCTTCAAACGCGCGCTTGCGATCATGGACGCCGTTCCGTACGACCGCTCGAACCCGCATCCGACCGTTCTCATCGTGGGCGAGTACCTGCTCAATTTCCATCTCGGCGCCAACCACGAGATCGAGCGCTACCTCGAGGACAACGGGCTCGAGGTCATCGAGGCGCGCATGACCGACGTGATCCGCAAGACCTATTTCTACAAGCATGCGCAGTCGCGCGAGTTCCACGTCGATCTGTCGCTGCCCGAAAAGGCCTGGTACGCCACGGCGGACAACCTGTTCGAGCTCGCGCACGACCGTTGCGACCGCCTGGGCGCGGCGAGCCCGCTCTACGAGCCGCCGACGCGCATGCCCGAGCTCGTGCGCGCGAGCGATAAGATCCTGCACCATACGTTCGATGCGGGCGAGGGCGTGCTGATTCCGGCGGAGATCCTCGAGCACGCCAAGCGCGGCTGCCGCAACTTCGTGATCCTGCAGCCGTTCGGGTGTCTGCCCAACCATGTCGTGGGGCGCGGGCTCATCCATGCGCTCAAGGAGCAGTATCCCACGGCGCAGTTCCTGCCGCTCGACTACGATCCCGACGTGAGCTTCGCCAACGTGGAGAACCGTCTTCAGATGCTCATCATGAACGCCAAGGCGCAGGGGTGCGGTGAGGCGCATGGCGAGACCGCGTAAGGACGCCGATGCGCCCGATGCGCGCACCCGTATCATCGAGGCGTTTTGGGAGCTCATCGAGAACAACAGCATCTTCGAGCTGTCGGTTGGCGAGGTGACCCGCGCCGCCCAGTGCAATCGCGGAACGTTTTACTACTATTTTCACGATTTCGATGAACTCGTCGCCATCGCCATGACCCAGCTGCTGCAGGATAACGAGCTTATCACCGATGCCCTCTGGCATTTTTCGAGCGAGGGCGACCTTTCGGCGTTCGACCGGCGCGACGTCCGCTGCCTACTGCGGCGCATCGTCATCACCATGAGGGCGGGTGCCGCCGAGCAGGTCGTGCAGGGCATCCATACGATCATCATCGACCGCGTGAGAGAGATCGTCCACCCCGACGGAGAAGAGCTCAAGGCAGATTCGAGCTTTGCGGTGGGCTTTCTGGTCTCGGGCATCATGGGCTTTGTGATGGCGGTCGGCTTTGCCCGGGAGGGCGGCGAGGAGATAGACCTCGAGCAGCTGGGGGACAGCGCGTGCGCGTACCTGAGGGCGGTCGCCATGCAGACGGTTGAAACGGTCGCGCAAGTCGAGGGCGTCGATACATCCGAGCTGCTCGAACGCGTCTCCAAGGAGGCCGATGCCTATCGCGCATCGCGTGCGACGAGTCCCGACGTGGTGAAAGACGTCTAGGGTTTCTCTTGCGGGGCGCCCGTCGCGCATCGCGCGGTGAGTCCCGCGATGCGGTCATAACCTGCATTCATGTGAGCCGGGTTTATAGATATTCCTCCAGCTGTTAACATATACTCCATATGGGTAAAGAGACCAAAGCGCTGCCGCGGGGCGGCGCTTTGCGTTTGAAAAAACTAGCTCGTCTAAGAGGAACTAGCATGTTAGACCGTTTTACCGATCGTGCGCGTAAGGTCATGTCCATGGCCAAGCAAGAAGCGCTCGATCTTCATTCAAATAAGGTGGGCACCGAGCACCTGCTGCTCGCGCTTGCCAAGGAGGACGAGGGCATTGCCGCCGAGGCGCTGCGTTCGCTCGACATCTCCTATGATGACATCATGGATACTCTCAAAGAGGTCCAGACCACGGTTCCCGAGCCCAGTGAGGAGACCGAGGCGGCCAAGCTCGCCTTTACGCCGCTCGTCATTAGCGTGATGGAGCGTTCATTCCGCGTGGCGCGCGAGAACAACCAGACCTACGTGTCGACCGAGCACTTGCTGATCGGTATCGTCGAAGAGGGCAACGGCATGGCCATGGACATCCTCATGCGCCTGGGTGTGTCGTCCGCCTCCATCAAAAAGGCTATCGAGAAACTCACCGCCAAGGACCAGGACAAGAAGCGTCCGCTCGCCGGCGCCGGTGCTGGTCGTCCCGGTGCGGGCCTGCCGTTCTTTAGCGGCTCGGATACCTCTCAGCAAAAGGGGGGTGGCACCGATACGCTTAAGCAGTTCGCGACCAACCTCACGCAGAAGGCGCGCGACGGCGAGCTCGACCCTGTAATTGGTCGCGAAAAGGAAGTCCAGCGTATGATGGAAATTCTTTCGCGCCGCACCAAGAACAACCCGCTCATTCTGGGCGACCCCGGCGTGGGCAAGACGGCCATCGTCGAGGGCCTGGCTCAGCAGATTGCAGCCGGCAACGTGCCCGAGAACCTCATGAACCAGAATATCTGGACGCTCGACCTGCCGGGCCTCGTGGCGGGCGCCAAGTATCGCGGCGAGTTTGAGGAGCGCCTCAAGAACGTGATTCAGGAGGCCACCGAAGCCGACGACGTCATCCTGTTTATCGACGAGATGCACACCATCATCGGTGCCGGTTCTGCCGAGGGCTCCATCGACGCGAGCTCCATGCTCAAACCCGTGCTCGCGCGCGGTGCCTTTCAGATTATCGGTGCCACCACGGCCGAGGAATTCCGCAAGTACCTCACCAAGGACCCGGCCTTCGAGCGTCGCTTCCAGACCATCGATGTCGAGGAGCCGAGCGTCGAGGACACGGTCAAGATCCTGACCGCACTCAAGCCGCGCTACGAGGAGCATCACCATGTGCGCTATACGCAGGGTGCTATCGAGGCCGCCGCGAACCTTTCCAACCGCTACATCCAGGATCGCTTCCTGCCCGATAAGGCCATCGACCTCATCGACGAGGCCGGTGCCCGCGCTCGCATCGCCGCGAATCGCGCGCCCGAGCCGGTGCGCGAGGCCGAGCATCGCATAGAGGAGCTCAAGGCCGCCGCGCAGGAGGCCACCGAGGGCGACGACATGAACAAGGCCGCCGAGATTACCGAGCAGCAGAAGGCCGCCGAGATTGAGCTCGCCGAGGCCAAGGCTGCCTGGACCGCTGAGCTCGACGCCAGCCCGCTCACCATCGATGTGAGTCAGATTGCCGACATCGTGTCCGTGACCTCTGGCGTGCCGGTTTCCTCGCTCACCGAGAGCGAGAGCCGGCGCCTGCTGCAGACCGAAAGCGTGCTCAAGACGCGCATCATCGGCCAGGATGAGGCAGTCGAGGCCGTCGCCAAGGCCGTGCGCCGCAGCCGCTCGCCGCTCAAGGACCCGCGTCGTCCCGGCGGCAGCTTTATCTTCCTGGGTCCCACCGGCACAGGCAAGACCGAGCTCGCCAAGACGCTCGCCGAGTACCTCTTTGGCAGCAAGGACGCGCTCATCAGCTTCGACATGTCGGAGTTCGGCAGCGAGTTCGAGGTCTCCAAGCTCATCGGTAGCCCTCCGGGTTACGTGGGCCACGACGAGGGCGGTCAGCTCACCAAGGCCGTTCGCCGTCATCCGTACTCGGTCGTGCTGTTCGACGAGATCGAGAAGGCACACCCCGACATCTTCAACATTTTGTTGCAGGTGCTGGAGGAGGGCCGCCTGACCGATAGCCAGGGCAAGACGGTCGACTTCCGCAATACCGTGATCATCATGACGTCCAACGTGGGCGCCCGCGAGATCGCGCAGGATGCGAGCGTCGGTTTTGGCACCACCGGTGAGCAGGGTCTCACGTCGAGCGAGATCCGCGGCCGTGCGATGGGCGAGCTCAAGCGCCTGTTCCGCCCCGAGCTGCTCAATCGTATCGACGATATTGTGGTGTTCCAGAAGCTCTCGGGCGAGAATCTCACCAAGATTGCGCACCTGCTGGTGGACGATCTGCGTCAGCGTTTGATTGCCAACGGCATGAACATCAAGCTCACCGATGCGGCCTATGACAAGATCGTGGCCGAGGGCACCGACCTCACCAACGGTGCGCGTCCGCTGCGCCGCGCCATTCAAAAGCTCATCGAGGACCCGCTGTCCGAGGAGCTCCTGGCCGGCGAGTGGGGCGAGGGCGATACCGTCCTGTGCGACGTGGCCGATGGCAAGTTTGTCTTTAGCCACGGCACGGGCGAGATCCCGGCACCGCGTCAGGCGGGCACGCTCGGTGGCGATACCGCCCCGGCGGCACCGCACACCGGCAACGCCGCGCCCGTGAGCGGCGGCGTGACCTCGGGCCCCGGCGGCATGATGCAAGCCGGTTCCGGCGCGCTGTAGGGCGTAACATAGCTTTGCGAAGGGGCACTCCTGTCGGGGCGCCCCTTTTTTATGAGTAAATGGTGCTATACTCGAAATATAAATATGTATAGCAGAAGGAGCTAGCATGCCAATATCGGTACTCGACTCACGGCCGGTCCAGATGAATGTGCGCATGGATCGCCAACTCAAAGAGGCTGGGGACGCCGTGCTGGCGCATATCGGCATGACGCCGTCACAAGCTGTGAGGGAGCTGTGGCAGTACTTGACCGAGAACGGTCATATGCCCGTCGCAAAAAAGAATGATGACGAAGTCCTGCCTGACGACATACGATCGAAGGCGAGTTCGTCCCGCGTCTCGGAAGGGGCTGCGTTAATTTCGAATTTTTATGAGCGGTTCTCGATTCAGAGGCCGAGCCCCGATGAAGCCTTTGATTACGACGAGTTATACGATCAAATGATGAGCGAGAGATTCAGCGATTGGATCGAATTATGAGCGGCGTCGGAACGAAACGTGTGCTCAAGCTGTTGATCGACACGAACGTCTGGCTAGATTACTTTCTCGCTCGCACGAATGCGACCAGGCCGATAGTCGAGCTCCTTTCTCGCGCGGCGGAAGCGGAGGATATCGTCCTCTTCTCGTCCTCCCTGTCTGTCAAAGACGTCTATTACATTCTGGGAAGGACGATGAAGGCCGACGCCCGCCGTGAGGGGGCTCTCACTCCCGAAGCCATCGCCGGTGCCGACGAGACAGCGTGGGCGTGCGTTCGCCTGATTCGGCAAAAGTCGATTATTGCCTCGGTCGGTGCAGACGAGGTCTTCGACTCCTTTGTGTTCAAGTATCATCACAACGACTTTGAGGACGACCTGATGCTGGGCGTCGCCAATCGCATTGATGCCGATTACGTCGTGACAGAGGACAAAAATCTCATCAAACATACCAATGGTGTATGCATTAATGTTCAACAGGCGTTGAAGTTGGTTGAAGGGTCCAACGTCCCTTCGGCACGGCCCGTCTAACCTGCTTTATCTTGATAAAGTGGCGTTTCCTCGCCGTTAGCCGATGATGCGAGGGCGCTCGGCGTTTTCGACTGGTTTATGCACGCAAAGTCTGGGAATATACAAGTCGCATGTCTTACTGTCTAACCAGTTGCGCCAAGGAGGCACCATGGACTACAAGATTACCGGTTACGAGCCCGCCCAGCTGTTCCATTTCTTTGAGGAGGTCAGCGCGATCCCCCGTGGGTCTGGCAACGAGAAGGGCATCAGCGATTTCCTGGTCGCGTTTGCCAAGGAGCGCGGTCTCGATGTGTACCAGGACGAGGTCTACAACGTCATCATTCGCAAGCCCGCATCTGCCGGCGCCGAGAATGCCCCGACCGTGATGCTGCAGGGCCACATCGACATGGTGTGCGACAAGCTGGGCTCCGTCGAGCACGACTTTACGACTGATGGTATCGACCTGGTCGTCAAGGACGGCGTCCTCACCGCTAACGGCACCACTCTGGGCGCCGACAACGGTATTGCCGTCGCTCTGATGCTCACTGTTCTCGATGACGATTCGATCGTTCACCCCGCCCTCGAGTGCGTATTCACCACCGACGAGGAGACCGGCCTGGTCGGCGCCGAGACGCTCGACAAGTCCCAGATTAGCGCCCGCACCATGATTAACCTTGACTCCGAGGAAGAGGGCGTTGCTACCGTCAGCTGCGCCGGCGGTGTCGTCGTTACCTACACCTGCCCGATCGCGCGCGAGCACAAGACCGGTAGCGCCCTCACGCTCGACATCTCCGGCCTGCTGGGCGGCCACTCCGGCAGCGATATTAACCTGGAGCGCGGCAACGGCAACCTCATCATGGCCCGCATCATCGACCGCCTGATGGTTGCCGGCGAGCCCGCCATCGTTAGCTTTAACGGCGGCACCAAGGACAACGCCATCAACCGTGAGTGCAAGGCCGAGCTGGTCTACGCCGACCACGCTGCAGCCGAGGCCGCGGCCCAGATCGCAAAGGGCATCATCGCCGACGTTACTGCCGAGCTCGAGGTCTTCGACCCCGGCTTTACCTGCACGGTTGAGATTGCCGACAACACTGAGGTCGAGGCCATGGACGAAAAGTCCGCACTTGCCCTTATTCGCGCTCTGCGTCTTGCCCCCAACGGTGTGATCCGCCGCAATGTCGCCACCGACGGCTCCGTCGAGGTTTCCTCCAACATCGGCGTGGTTGCCACCTCTGACGACCAAGTCAAGATCATGCTGTCCCCGCGCTCCTCGATCACCTCGCTGCAGAACGAGTTCAAGGACCGCCTGCAGATGCTGGCCGATGTCCTGGGATTCGACGCCAAGTTTGAGTTCGAGTATCCCGGCTGGAGCTATGCCGAGCATTCGCCGGTCCGCGACATCTTTGTCGAGAGCTATCGCGAGCTCTTTGGCTCCGAGCTACGAATCGAGTCCATTCACGCCGGCCTTGAGTGCGGCCTGTTTGCCGAGGCCCTGCACGGCCTGGACGCCATCGCCGTGGGCCCGACGCTCTCCGATGTCCACACCCCGGACGAGAGCATGGAGCTCGCTTCTGCCGAGCGCTTCTACGAGCTGCTCATCGACGTCCTCAAGCGCCTCGCTGCGTAAAGGTTGCGCTAGCAGCAGTCCGAGCCACGTGCTGGTGGATTGCAAATGACATTATGAGAGGGGGCACCCGAGCTTTTGCGACGGGTGCCTCCTCTCTTCTTTTGGGAAATGGGAGATTACGGACACCTAGCCCATATCCGCCTTGATGAGGTCGAGGGTGCGCTGGCAGTTTTCGCAGACGGGGCCGAGCATATGCTCGCGCAGGTCCGCCATGCCGGGCAGGTCGGCGTATTCGTCCATGACCTCTTCCATGCAAATGGGTACCTCGTAGGCGAGGTCCATCATGGTCGCAAAGCAAAACTTCTCGGATAGCCCGGCATCGGTGAGCGCCGCCTCCAGCGCGGGGTCGCCCATACCGTGGTATCGGCGGATAGCGCCTGGACCGATGCGCCCCACACGATTTTCGCCGCCAACGCTCATGGCAAGGCGCGCTTTTCGCCGCATGCGTTCGTATGCCAGCCCCGATGCAACGTCATACATACGGGCCATCATAGCTGTGCTGCCGTTTCCAAGAAGCAGGGAATAGTTCTTCGCATGCGCGTCCGGTGCGCCGATGATGGCGTTAAAGAAAAGTATCTGCGTAAACAGATACAGGTTAAGTTGATGATGGCTCGTGTTGACGAGGAGTTCCTGAATGTCGCGTGCGGTCGGGCCACCGTCTGCCGTGTACTTTTGAGCGGGCATCACTCCAAGGGCCTGACAGAGGTCTTCTTGGTGTAGACGCATGATTGTTCCGTCTTTGGCTTTCACACGGTCATAGCGTTCAACAATGAGGGCGGGTTCGTCCTCAAATAAGCGATACTCAACGTTCGCCGTTGCGATACCCGCGCGCTGGGCGCTTTTCATGCAGACAAACTCATTAAGAGCTTCAAGTTTAAATCCGATAACGCCATTTTTGAAAATATGCGTCGTGGGCGAGGAACCTACGCATTCGCACCAGCGACCGTCTATGAGCGCGAGTGCGAACTTGCCCTGGTTGCCTCCAAGTGACCAACTTTCATCTAGGCCCATCCACGATGCCTCGCGGTCATCCCTGATCGACTTGAGGCGCAAGGCAATCTCGTGGTCGTCTATAGGGCGGTATTCGCCAGTGCGATGCAAGGCGGCGTCGATATCTTCTTCGGCGCAAAACTGCACTCCGCCCGGACAGTCGAGTCCGATATGGCTGAGCAGCGCAACGGGATTATTGGGCCTGGCGTCGAATTCGGCGGCAATCGCTTTTCGTTGGTCCTCGCTGTCGGGCAGAAGGCCAAACAAGTACGGATTCATGACCTGTTGGCCGTATGTGCGATTTGATACGGGAATGTTGGTCGATAGGGCTGGCCCGTCATAATCTTGATCGTAGGCAAAACTGACTAGACCGCTCTCATCTTGCATGAGCGTTCCTGCGGGTACGCCGCAAATAATAGTCCGAAGCGTTTTTCTGGCCATTGGCTATCTCCCTTCGGGCTTGGTTTGGGCAGATGCGCTTGCGGCAATCGAGACTCCGAGATTGGACATGGCGAAATCGGCGAAGGCCTTGTCGTAGAGCTCGGCCGTAAAGGGGGTATCTGGAAGAGCTGGAATGGCTGCGCCGCGTCGGTTGCGATGGTGAAGACGTTGAGTGTGATGGCACCTGGGGGTGCTACAAGGTTGCAAATCGGCATGCGGGGCGTCGGTTGGCTGCTCATGTTTCGTGTCGTCGATATTCCCTTGAGCAACTAGTGCCAGTCCGAGAGCACCGAAAACCGCCAGCAGCTTGTCGAGCCGAATACCCGTGGCATCTCCCAGCTCGAGCGATGCGAGCAGGCGCTCCGAAACACCGGCTTTTTTAGCGAGGGTTGCACGGGTGAGACCCTGAGCATCGCGTGCCTGGCGCACGTAGATGCCAGCTTGGCGCGGTGTGGTGATGGGAAGGGTATCCACGGCGATCTCCTAACGTGCAGACTTTTGCATATCAGTATGACATGCAAAAGTCTGCATGAAAAGGCCTCATGCAAAACTCTGCATGAGGCCTTGCCCGGACGTTTAGTTTTGAAGGGTGTTTTACAGCGCCAAAAACCCCAAGTGTTCCAGCAGAATCTTGAGGCCGATAAGGATAAGCACGACGCCACCCACGATGGTGGCGGGTTTTTCGTAGCGCGCGCCAAAGGTGTGGCCGATCGCCACGCCGGCGACGGAGAAGATAAACGTTGTGATGCCTATAAGCGATACAGCGGGCACGATGTCGACCGAGAGTGCCGCAAACGAGATGCCCACGGCTAGGGCGTCGATTGAGGTGGCAATGGCGAGGAGCAGGTACTCGACCAGGTCAATCTTTTCGGCATCCTTGCCGTCGCCTTCATCCTCGTCCTCGGTAAAGGCTTCCCACAGCATTTTGCCGCCGATGAAGGCGAGCAGGATAAAGGCGATCCAGTGGTCGATGGGGCCGATGATGCCCATAAACTGACTGCCAAGCGCCCATCCGATTACGGGCATGCCGGCCTGGAAGCCGCCAAAGAACAGGCCGAGCACCACGGCGACCTTAAGGTTGATCTTTTTCATGCCGAGACCCTTGCAGATGGAAACGGCAAAGGCGTCCATCGAAAGGCCAACGGCGAGCAACACGAGCTCTGCGAGTCCCATAGCCTGGCTCCCTCTCTGCGGGCGAGCCCGCGTGTACCTCTTGGGGGAATAACAAAAAAGACCCGTGGCGTACGCGCTGCGCGCACAACCACGAGTCTCGTTCATTAAGGCAAGCCAGACCGTTTCGGCCAGTATGTTGACTTGCCGCGCCACCGGAGGCGAACCCGGCCACGCGACTACTCCCTCATTCATGTGAACCCCGATGCTACCACATAAGCAGCCCATTTGGGTTGGGCTCTCAGCTGTGTTCGCTCATTCTGTAAGCATCGGATTTCGCAAGCGCCGCGGGGACAAACCGTGAGAAACTATTTAGCGTTTATGGAGCGTATACGATGGGAGCGATGCCTTGGATAAGAACGAGCTGCAAAAGCGTATGGAACAGGCCATCCGCCTGACGGCACCTGGTCAGCCGATCCGCACCGCCCTCGACATGATCATCGCCGGTCACCTGGGCGCCCTTATCTGCGTCGGTGACACCGAAAACGTGCTCGCTGCCGGTAACGACGGCTTCCCGCTCAACATTTCGTTCACCTCGAACCGTCTGTTCGAGCTCTCCAAGATGGACGGTGCCATCGTCATCGACGGCGACCTCACCCAGATCCTGCGCGCCAACTTCCACCTCAATCCCGATCCCTCGCTTGCCACGAGCGAGACGGGCATGCGTCACCGCACCGCCGCTCGCATGTCGGTGCTCACCGACGCCATCGTGATCTCGGTTTCGGCTCGTCGCGCCGTCGTCAACGTGTACGTCCACGGCAAGAGTTACGAGATCCAGCCCGTCACCACCATCATGAGCTCGGTCAACCAGCTCGTCGCCACGCTTCAGACCACCCGTCAGTCGCTCGACCGCTCCTTGCTGCGCCTGACGGCCCTTGAGCTCGACGACTACGTCACGCTCGCCGACATTACCGGTATTTTCTCGAGCTTCGAGATCATGCAGCAGGCAAAGACCGAGCTTAAGGATTGCATTGTCAAGCTGGGCAACCAGGGCAAGCTCGTGCAGATGCAGCTCGAGCAGCTCGCCGGCTCCAGCATGGATACCGAATACGACTTGATGATCCGCGACTACGCAAGCGATTCCTCTGAGGCAAACGCCGAGAAGATCCGCGCCGAGCTGAGCCGCATGACGCCCAAGGACCTGTCCGACCCGCAGCATGTGGCGGCGGTTCTGGGTTACGACGACCTGGACGAGGACTCCGTCATGACACCGCTGGGCCTGCGCACGCTTTCGCGCGTGTCCGTCGTGCGCGACGGCGTGGCCGAGAAGATCGTCGACGAGTACGGCTCGCTGCAGGAGCTCATGGACGACATCAGCGAGGATCCGGAGCGCCTGGGCGACTTTGGCGTCAACAACCCTGCCATTCTTGCGGACTCGCTGTACCGCATGAAGGGCACCAAACAGGGGAACGCATAATGGCGCCCGTATGCGCCGTGGTCGTTGCCGGCGGCAGCGGTCAGCGCTTTGGAAATCCCGGCGGCAAGCAGCTCGTTAACGTGGCGGGCCGTCCGCTCATGAGCTGGTCCATCCGCGCGTTTGATCGTAGCGACAAGGTCGGCCATATCGTGGTGGTGTGTCCTGCCGAGCGCCGTGCCGAGATGCGCCGCCTGGCCATCGACCCGTTTGACTATGACACGCCCATCAGCTTTGCCGATGCCGGCGATACCCGTCAGGATTCCACCCGTGCCGGCGTGCATGCGGTTCCGGCGGGTTTCGAATATGTCGCCATCCACGATGGCGCTCGTCCGCTCATTACGACCGAGGCCATCGACCACGCTATCGACGTGCTCATGGGTGACCGCTCGCTCGACGGTGTCGTGTGCGGTCAGCCCGCGATCGACACGCTCAAGATCGTCGACGGCGATAATATCGTCGAGACGCCGCCGCGCGAGCTCTATTGGGCCGCGCAGACGCCGCAGATCTTTAGCGTCGACGCGATGAAGCGTGCCCATGCCGCGGCGATTGCCGAGGGCTTTATCGGTACCGACGACTCATCGCTGGTCGAGCGCATGGGCGGGCGCGTCCGCTGTGTCCAGAGCCCGCGCGACAACCTTAAGGTGACGGTGCCCGAGGATCTGCGTCCCGTAACCGCGATTCTGCTTGGCCGCATGGCCGAGGGAGAGGACCTTCCCTATGTTCAGTAACCTGCGCATTGGCCACGGCTACGACGTCCACCGTTTGGTGGAGGGGCGTCGATGTATCATCGGCGGGGTCGACATTCCCTACGAGCGCGGCCTGCTGGGCCACTCGGATGCCGATGTGCTCGCGCACGCCTTGGCCGACGCCATTCTGGGCGCCTGCCGCGGGGGAGACATCGGCAAGCTATTCCCCGACACCGATCCTGCCTACGAGGGTGCTGATTCGATGGTGCTGCTCGCTCGCGTGATGGACTATGCGCGCGAGCTGGGCTTTGAGTTTGTCGATGCCGATTGCACCATTGCCTGTCAGCAACCCAAGATCACCCCGCACCGCGATGCCATGCGCGCCAACCTTGCCCATGCCCTGGGCGTTGACGTCGAAAATGTAGGCGTCGCCGCCACTACGACCGAAAAGCTCGGTTGGGAAGGCCAGGGCGAGGGAATCGGCGCCTGGGCCGTCTGCCTGCTACAGAAAACCGTTAAGGAGTAACGAATGCGTATCTACAACAGCGCTACCCATAAAAAGGAAGAGTTCCAGCCCATCGAGTCCGGCAAGGTTCGCATGTACGTGTGCGGCCCCACGGTCTACGACAACATCCACATCGGCAATGCCCGCACGTTCATCAGCTTCGATGTGATTCGACGCTGGCTCATCGCGAGCGGCTACGAGGTCACGTTCGCCCAGAACCTCACCGATGTCGACGACAAGATCATCAAGCGCGCCAACGAGCAGGGCCGTACGGCTGCCGAGGTCGCGACGGAGTTCTCCGACAAGTTCATCGGCGTCATGCGCGCCGCCAACGTGCTCGATCCCGATGTGCGCCCCCGCGCCACCAAGGAGATCGGCCCCATGATCGCCATGATCAAGACGCTTATCGAGCAGGGCCACGCTTACGCAGCCGATAACGGCGATGTGTACTTTGCCGTGCGCAGCGATCCCAACTATGGTCAGGTCTCGGGCCGCAACATCGACGACCTTATGGTTGGTGCGCGCATCGAGGAGAACGAGGACAAGATCGACCCGCTCGACTTTGCCCTGTGGAAGGCCGCCAAGCCCGGCGAGCCCAGCTGGCCGAGCCCCTGGGGCGAGGGCCGTCCCGGTTGGCACACCGAGTGCGCCGCCATGGTGCATCGCTACCTGGGTACCCCGATCGATATCCACGGCGGTGGCTCCGATCTTGCTTTCCCGCATCACGAGAACGAGTGCGCCCAGGCCACCTGCGCCTGGCACCAGGGCTTCTCCAACACCTGGATGCACACGGGCATGCTGCTGGTAGACGGCGAGAAGATGTCCAAGTCGCTCGGCAACTTCTTTACGCTGGCCGAGGTCCTCGAGCAGCACTCCGCTGCCGCCCTGCGCCTGCTGATGCTGCAGACGAGCTATCGCTCGCCGCTCGACTTTTCTTGGGAGCGCCTGGAGGGTGCCGAGAACTCGCTCACGCGTATCGCCGGTACGGTCGAGAACCTGCGCTGGGCCGCGAACCATGCGACGGCCGATGCCGATGCGGCTGCCGCCGAGGCGTTTGCCGCCAAGGCCGCCGAGACTCGTGCCACCTTTAAGGAGTGCATGGACGACGACTTTAACACCGCTGGTGCCATGGGTGCCGTCTTTGGCTTTGTGACCGAGTGCAACCAGTACCTGGAGCAGGCGGGCGACGCTGCCGACAAGGCCGCCGCGCTTGCCGCCGCCGACACGCTGGCCGAGCTGCTCGATACGCTTGGCGTTGAGCTCCCCGAGCCCAAGGTCGAGTTGCCGCTGGGCCTGCTGGGCGTTGCCGCCGGTTTGGTTGCCTACACGGGTGACGACGTGGACGAGGCCGCTGCCAAGATTCTCGAGGCCCGCGCCGAGGCCCGCGCCGCCAAGAACTGGGATCTGGCCGACGCCATCCGCGACCAGCTCAAGGACCTGGGCCTGACGATTGAAGATACCGCCGCCGGCACTCGTATCAAATCTCTCTAATCCCCGCGGGTTTCCCAAGCACCCGACCTTGCCGTTCAAACCGTCGCTCGCGTACTCAAGTACGCGTCGCTCCTCTTTCACGGCAATCTCGGGCACTTGGAAAACCCGTACCGACCGCCCGAATTAATATTCATGGGCGGTCGTTTATTTTGTTTCGTTTGATAGTTGTATTTAGGAGGTCGCTTTATGGCCGACAATCGCAAGCGTGCGCCTCGTGGCGGCAAGCAGGCTGCTTCTGGCTCGCGTCCGATTCGCCGCAATGACCGCGCTGCCGCTCCCAAGGGCCAGCGCGATCGCGCCCAGGCCGCACGTCCGCAGCGCGATCGCAACCGCGACGCTGTCCAGGCTCCCAAGGGCGAGTTTATCGAAGGTCGTCGTGCTGCCGCCGAGGCGCTACGCACTGGTTTTCCCATCAAGTGCGCGCTCATTGTCGAGGGTGGAGAGCGCGATGCCGCCTTGTCGCGCCTGGTCGACGACCTCAATGCCGCGGGCGTCCGCATTAAGTATGTGCCGCGTGCGCAGCTCGACGCACTGTCGAGCCATGGCGCTCATCAGGGCATCGCACTCGAGGTTGGCAACTTCCCCTATGCTGATGTCGCCGATATTCTCGACCGCGCAGGCGACGGTCCGGCGCTTGTCGTCGTGCTCGACCATGTGACCGACGACGGCAACTTTGGCGCCATTGTGCGCTCCGCCGAGGTCGTGGGCGCGGCCGGCGTCGTCATCGCCAACAAGCGTGCCGCCGGCGTGACCGTGGGCAGCTACAAGACCTCGGCCGGTGCTGTCATGCATCTGCCTATCGCGCAGGTTCCCAATATTGCCCGTGCACTCGATGACCTCAAGGCCGCTGGTTTTTGGGTGGGCGGCGCCTCCGAGCACGCCGAGGGCAGCTGCTGGGATGCTCCCTTCGAGGGCCGCGTGGCGCTCGTCATGGGCTCCGAGGGCGACGGCATCTCGCGCCTGGTGCTCGAGAAATGCGACTTTATGACCAAGCTTCCCCAGCGCGGCATGACCGAGAGCCTCAATGTTGCCCAGGCGACCACGGCGCTGTGCTTTGAGTGGCTGCGCCGCAACGTCGGCGAGCTCATGGGGGAGGAGTAGCGCATGTCCAAAAAGAACCGTGCCAAGTCCAAGGCCAAGCGCTTTGGCGAGGGCTCGGCCAAGCCGATTGTTTCGGCCGCGACCTACGGCGTGGGCGGCAATGCGTTTGCGCAGGCCATCGCCGACCCGGTCTCGACGGTGCACTCCAATAAGCCCGAGCTGCTGGTGGTCGACGGCTACAACGTGATCCACTGCACGCCGCGCTACGAAAAGCTCGTGTACGACCATTCAGACGATCCGTATTCCAGCGACGTTCACGATATGGCACGCACCGCCCTCATCAACGACGTCGCCGCCTTTGCCCAGGGCCGCTACGAGGCCGTGATCGTGTTCGACGGCGCGGGCAATATCTCCAACGAGCGCCCCAACCTGCCGGCCCGCGGCGTGCGCATCGAGTTTTCGCCGACGGGCGTTTCTGCCGATACCGTGGTGCAAAAGCTCTGCATCGAGGCGCGCGAGGAAGGCCGCGCGTGCTCCGTGGTATCGAGCGACGGCACGATCCAGGCCGTCGTCATGGGCAAGGGCGTCACGCGCATCTCGAGCCGTATGCTGGTGGACGAGATCAAACAGATCGACAACGACGTGCACGAGGCCGAGGAGGCCCCGCAGATCAAGATGACCCTGGGCAGCCGTCTAAGCCCCGAGGCCCTGGCCAAGCTCAAAGCTCTGCGCGGGAGGTAGGGGAGTTGGCGGGGCGATGCTGTCTCGCTAACTCCATTCAGCGATGTCGATCATTCTTTCGAGGCGCCATGTTAGCGCCTCTTTTAGATAAGGCAGTCTCGCTGTAAGAGCGTCGTTTTTGGATAGGATTTCGATTGCCTCGTCAACGAAACCCTCGAGTTTGTCGCCGTCAAACCAGCCCATGTCCTCGACGAGCAACATTTGTTTGGCGGGGCTTGAATGAAATTGTGCGCTGGTAAAACTGTGCTCTCCCGCCCTAAGCTCCTCTAGTGATATGTTGCACCAGAGTGATGAGCCCGAATCGAAGATAGGGGCAGGTCTGCAGGCTAGCGTGTTTACGTTTCGCACAAGGCCAAAGTTGCGCCAATGGCGATCATAGTTGGCAATGATGTCATCGCATACGATCATGCGGTCAAGGGCGTCTTTTATATCCGTCGCTCCAAGCTCCTCGCAGTTTGCTACATACCGTTCGTAATCGGTTAGTCGCTCGTCTGCATTTGCATGCTGGTTTACATAGAACGCAGGGACATACTCTTCTTCATCAGTTAAGAAGACATCGCATATGCTCAGGGCGGAAGTGCCCGTGCCCTCGAGCGAGTAAGGCACATAATCGCAAGCGTTTAGGATGCGACGGTGAAGTGCAGTCGCCACCAGCTCGTTATAAGGTTCCTGGTTTAGATGTGCACCTGCCTTGTGGAGGATTCGACGGTCATCCTCGCATGTCCAGTACTTTTGAAGATTGCCGTCCGAGGTGTTATCGGGCTTTGCGGCAGCCGCTTTTCCCTCTGGGGCAAAGGGCGCAATGGACAGCGAGACGTCATCAAAGGCGTTATTGAAGAAGTTGATATCCTCCCAGGCGAGACCGGAGTCTTGGGGCCTAATCCAATACTGGTCGGATAAGGAGAGGCCAAGATTTCGCTGGACGAGTTCATCGGGAACATCGACTGCGGCTTCTGCAAGCAGGGAGGCTAGTCCAATGCGTGCGAGCGGGATACCGCGGCCGCGCCACCAGATGCGGAAGGAGTCGAGCGATATGGGGCTATTAGGGCCAAATACTCCAATAGGGGCGTGGGCGTAATCGACGTCGGCGCCGATGTGGGTGAAGTCTTTTCGCGATGTGCTGTAGACCAGTTGGGCTACTTCGTGCGTGCGGTTCATGAGGGTAAATGCGACTTCGCTTTTCCCATGCCCACGACGAGGTCGTCCCCCTCTTTTGGTTGCGGAGCGGAGTCGCGCGTCTACGCTGTCTTTGTCGATGAGCCACACGCCAGAAGCCTTGCGGGCGGTCAGCGCGCCGTTCTTAATGAGCTCCTGCACCCTGCGCGGGCTGATGCCGAGCAGCTCGGCTGCTTCCTTGGTAGTCAACATCGCGAAACCCTTCGCCAGAACGAATAGTTTTATATAGCCAATTGTAATTAAAACTATTCGTTCTGGCGAATGGTTTTAAGATTGAGGGCGCACTGACAGAAATGAACGGGCCTGGTACGCGCTGTTGCTGGATTTTGCATATTTATATAACGCCGTGCGGCCTGTTGCGCCCCGTCCGCAATTCCATTATTCTTAACAGGCTTCGCGCGAAAGCGCCAAGTGTGCCAGTGTGGCGCAACGGTAGCGCAACTGATTTGTAATCAGTGGGTTGCAGGTTCGATTCCTGTCACTGGCTCCATGAGAGTTTCGGGCTCTGTCTCTATATGGGACAGAGCCCGTTTCTATTTAGGTGGCGCGCCATCAGGTTAGCGCCCATCCCGTTTTTGGTTTGTCTCGTCCTCCAGTTTGTCTAAATCTGTAACACCAAGACCGATATTTGGCATCTAACTGTTACAGATTGAGATGAAACTTAGGGTGTTTTAGGAATATCTTGATCTGTAACATGTAGAAGCGGAATAGGCCTCTTGCTGTTACAGATCGAGACAAGGGCGGGTGCGGACCTGGATGTTCTGCTCGAGCGTGGATTTCTGGACACGCGAGCGAAGAAAATCTTCCGACCGGAGAACGAGCGTGGATAATTAACTTGGATAGGGAGCTAAGGTAAACACCGATTGTCTATCGAAGGCTTTAGAAACGACGACCCCGATTTCATTGTGGAATCGGGGTCGTTTGTGCCTGAGGAATCCGAATGGATTAATCGAGCTCCTAAGGGACTTCTTGGGTTCTTGCTAATGGTCTGCCGAGGATGTCCCCAATGCAAGCAGCGGGCATCTACTCAATATAGTTGGGATTCTTCTTGATGATCACGCGTGCAGCGATGAACGAGACGACGATGGCGATGACGGCGACAACGCACGCCAGTACGAAGTTGCCCATGGATCCATCGGGAGCGATAAAGATCAGCGCAGAAAGAAGACCGGGGCATGCTCCCGCAACATACTCCTTCAGGACGAAGATACCTGCAGGGAGTCCCGCGCAGAGGGCGCCGATTGCCGTGCCGACAAGCAGGCGGGGACGCTCGATGAGGCAGCCATAAAATGCGGGCTCAGTTACGCCACAGAGTGCGGTGACGGCAACCGTGGTGACCATACCTCTCTTCTCCTTGTTGCCTTTCATTGCAGTTGCCAAGGCGAGACTCGTGCCGCCAATGCAGAGGTTTGAGATGAAGCCAAAGATGATGGGCGCCCAGCCGAGCTGCGCCAAGCTCGTAACTTCGATCGCGATGTAGGCCTTATCAAGACCGAGCATGACAAAATAGGGGTTAAGGGCTGCAAGGATTGGAGTAGCGATAAATGCCACGTTATCCATGAGCCACGTGGCGGCATCACTCAGCGCGTAGCCCATCATGCTGCCGGCGGGGCCGAGGATAATCAGCTCAACAGGCACGACGATGAACATGGTGAGCAGCGGCTTCAAGAACAGTTTGGTAATGTCGGGGATGATTTTCTGAAGACCGCGATCAACAAAGTACATGAACACAACGCCCAGTACGATTGGCACCACCGTGCTCGAGTAGTCATTCGTCGGGATGGGGATGCCAAGAAAGTCGAGACCCTCAGCACCGCTAATAGACGAGCTAATCATGATTGCGCCCAGCAGTGCGCCCATGATAGGCTGCATCTTCATGACGGCGGCGAGCTGATAGCCGAGGTAAACGGGCAGGAAGCTAAATGAGGCGCTGAAGATCGCCAGCAGAACCTGGGCGGTTCCGCTATCGGTGCTCAATCCACAATAATTGACCAGGAGATTCTTGATCGAAAGAATGAGTCCGCCAACGATGAGCGCCGGGACGATGGGCATGAATACCTGTGCAGAGACGTTCCCGAATTTCTCAATCAAGCCCATGGCGGTGTTACCGCTTTTAATGCCTTCTGCAAGGTCTTTGGCGGTTTGGGCATCGTCGGCAACCGTGCCACCGCCGACTTCGATTCCCGCGAAGTCGAGGAAGTCGTTGTAAGCCTCGGTGACGTTGGGGCCGATGATCACCTGAAGCTGGCCACCGCTGACTACTGCCCCGAGCGCCTGGTCGGCCGATTTGGCGAGCTGGAGATCGATGATCGAGGTGTCTCGTGCGTCGATGCGAAGGCGCGTCGCACAATGAGTTACCGATGTAATGTTCTCTTTGCCGCCAACAGCCTTTAGGACTGTTTCGGACATTGCCTGATATTTCATCTCTTTCTCCTAACCTTCCTGCTCCTGATACTTCGAGATAAGGTCTCGGTACCAATACCAGCTCTTTTTGGGGGTGCGCTCCAGATTGTTCTCGAAGTCGATATGGACAAGTCCGTATCGTTTTTCGTAGCCGTTGATCCAGCTATACAGATCCATCGTCGACCAGAGGTAGTAGCCCTCAACGCGCGCGCCGTCGCGCTTAGCCCTCATCATGTGCTCGATGAACTGGCCCAGAAGCTCGATGCGGTCATCATCGTGGATCATTCCGTCTGCGTCTGGTTGCTCATAGGCGCCATGTCCGTTTTCCGTAATAAAGATGCGGGGCGCGTCATAGCGCTCGTGGACATCCATGATGGTTGAATACATGCAACTTGGGAGTATTTCGCGGCCCCATTTATTGCGGGGAACATTGCTGTCGCGGGCGCTTTCAAACAAGGGCGCAATGCATTTTCCTTCGACCTTTTTGCTCGAACCGCCCTTATTGTTCGCCGAAACGGCAAGCTCTCCACCGTGCCAGTCGGTTACATACTCTCGGCAATACACGTTGAGTCCAATAAAATCGACTTTACCGTCGCTGAATTCTTCTACGTCATTTGGGGATCGATAGAGCGAGACGCCAAGTTTTTCAAGGATTTCGTCCATTTCTGGCGGCAGTTGACCCTGAAGCGCTGGTGCCAGAATTATGCGATTGGCGAAAAAGTCTGCGTATCGAAATACGTCATCGGGGTGCTCGGTTGCCGGGTCGAGTTCGACAACGCCGCCATCGTGGACGGCGCCGATGATGCCGTCGTAGCCCATTTGACGATATGCTCGGACTGCGAGTGCGCTTGCGCGCATCAGGTT
This sequence comes from Coriobacteriaceae bacterium, assembly GCA_902363125.1. Classification (GTDB taxonomy): domain Bacteria; phylum Actinomycetota; class Coriobacteriia; order Coriobacteriales; family Coriobacteriaceae; genus Collinsella. The sequence goes on along the minus strand of CABIZD010000004.1, from coordinate 139,996 downwards.
GTACTGAAACTGCATGTACGACTGAACATCGAGCGATCGATTGGGGGGATAGTTGCCCAACATGTTTACGCAGTAGCTGTAGAAATGCGGCTCGTTAACGGTAGCCCAGATTTTGACGCGGTCTCCAAAGCGCTCAAAGCAAATCTTGGCGTATTTGCAGAACCACTCTGCCATGTCGTTGTTCAGCCATCCGCCTTTGCAAGCAAGCGTGAATGGCAGATCGTAATGGAACAGCGTAACGTTGGGCTCTATGCCATTTTCGAGGCAGCAATCAATGACCCGATTATAAAAATCGATACCCTCTTCATTCACTTTGCCGATACCGGTGGGGATGATTCGACTCCATGAAAGAGAGAAGCGATAGGTGTTTTGTCCGCCTTCTTTCATCATGCGGATATCTTCTTCATAGCGATGGTAGAAGTCGCAAGATACATCACCGTCAACATGGTTGATGTTCTTATTGCTTGTGTGGCTAAAGAAATCCCACTCACCAAGGCCTTTGCCGTCTTCGTTCCAGGCACCCTCGCACTGATAAGACGCCGTGGCGGAACCCCAGAGAAACGGCATGTTGTTCACGTTGCCCATGAATCCCCTTTCCATCATTCAACACGGTGGATACGTGTGGCGGAATTATGATTAAGATGACGTCAACTGATTTGAATCATAGGAGAACGACCAAAGCTGTTTGATTCAATAAATGAATCATGATTTCGAGGAGAGCGGAAAGAGGGATCACGTGAATATCAATGACTTCGATGTGCTCAATCGCATTAGCTCCATCATCAACAGCGAGTTTGGGTCAAACGATGCCGCCATCGCTCGATATCTCATCGCTCACATTAGGCGTTCGAGCGAAATCAATGTTGCCGCAATAACCCGCGATGCATTCGTGACCCGTTCCGCTGTTCGTCGTTTCTGCAATCGATTGGGCTACCAGTCTCTTAGCGATTTGAAAGAATCATTTACTCAGTCAGTCTTTCCAAGCGACTTAAGCCATCGAGAGGAGGAATTTGGCTACGAGGAGTACAGGGCAGAGCTCGACGTTCGCATGATCGAGATGTTCGCTGAGGTTGAAAGCGGCGTGTCCGATATCGCTATTAAGCATCTTGTCGACGAAATTGATGGCCATAAAAACGTTGAAATCTGGTGCACCAATAATGTGAGCGCCAATCTCGTACGATTTCAGCAGGAAATGTTTTATGCGGGCAAGATAGTTCGCATAGTTGCTGGGGCTAACGTCGCGGAATTGAAAAACATGGGAGACGCTTCGCAGTCATTGATAATTCTCGTATCGGTCTCCGGGCTATTTGCGTCACAGGCGCGTGAGTATCTTGATTGCCGTTCGGGCAGGAAGATTCTAATTACTGCGTTTAGCAACGATGACAAATCGAGGTCTTTTGACCGTGTATATCGTCTTGGTAATGCGGGAAACGGAATTGACCGACTCGGCGTTTATTCGAAATACGCCATGACTTATTTTTTCGACTTGCTATCGTCGTGTTACTTGAGTCGCTACCCCTGCACCAAGGGGGAGCTGCTCTATGGGTCTACTTTGGCCTGGCCCGAGTAGTTGCGGCTTTACAGTTCTCTCGCCTGGAGAATGAACGTGGATAATCTGCCACTTTGGCCTTAGAGCCGCGCTAAAAGTGGGAGATAATCCACGCTCGATCGTGGCGTGGAAGCCCGATCTCGACCTATATATAGGTGCAAATAAGCCGTTATCGAAGTTCGATCCTGAAGGTGTACTCCACTACACCAAAGTGTTACCTCGGGAAACGTCACCTCAGTATCCAAAACCACCGTCCTTCATATCCAAACTCAACAAAACCGCAGGTCACGGCTATATAGATACGCCCGGCACCGTGTATCTAGAGGTTTTCGTTGACAGCCCCCAAGGTGGCATCGTATTATCTTCTTCGTTCGCGGGGGCGGCGGTCCAAAAGACCAAAGGACCTGCGGATACTTGAACGATTGGGAGTTTGCCCGAGTGGTTAATGGGGACGGGCTGTAAACCCGTTGGCTCTGCCTACATAGGTTCGAATCCTATAGCTCCCACCCGTCAAGTGCCTGTATAGCTCAGTCGGTAGAGCACTTCGTTGGTAACGAAGAGGTCACCAGTTCAAGTCTGGTTGCAGGCTCCATCCGGCGGTGTAGCTCAGTTGGTTAGAGCACACGGTTCATACCCGTGGCGTCACTGGTTCGAATCCAGTCACCGCTACCATAGGTAACACGGTGGCTTCTCAATAGTATGTTGAGAGGCCACTATGGTATAAAGGCAAAGTCCCGTCCGGGGACGACCTGTTAAGAGGAGGGCTTTATGGCCAAAGAGAAGTTTGAGCGCACTAAGCCGCATGTTAACATCGGCACCATTGGTCACGTCGACCACGGCAAGACCACGCTGACCGCTGCCATCACCAAGGTTCTCTCCGAGACCGAGGGCTGCAAGGCTGACTTCACTGCGTTCGAGAACATCGACAAGGCTCCCGAGGAGCGCGAGCGCGGCATTACGATTTCCGTCTCCCACGTTGAGTACGAGACCGCTGCCCGTCACTACGCTCACGTTGACTGCCCGGGCCACGCTGACTACGTCAAGAACATGATCTCCGGCGCTGCTCAGATGGACGGCGCTATCCTGGTCATCGCTGCTACCGACGGCCCCATGGCTCAGACCCGCGAGCACATCCTGCTCGCCCGTCAGGTCGGCGTTCCCTACATCGTCGTCTTCCTGAACAAGTGCGACATGGTCGACGATGACGAGCTCATCGACCTCGTCGAGATGGAGACCCGTGAGCTCCTCTCCGAGTACGATTTCCCCGGCGACGACATCCCCGTCATCCGTGGCTCCGCTCTGGGCGCTCTCGAGGGCGACGCCAAGTGGATGGACGCCATTCGCGAGCTCATGAAGGCCGTCGACGAGTACATCCCGACGCCTGCTCGTAACAACGACCTCCCGTTCCTGATGGCCGTTGAGGACGTTATGACCATCTCCGGCCGTGGTACCGTTGCTACTGGCCGTGTCGAGCGCGGTGAGCTCAAGCTCAACGAGCCCGTCGAGATCGTCGGCATCAAGGATACCCAGAACACCGTCGTTACCGGTATCGAGATGTTCCGTAAGTCCATGGACTTCTGCGAGGCTGGCGACAACGTCGGTCTGCTGCTCCGCGGCATCAAGCGTGAGGACATCGAGCGCGGCCAGGTTCTCTGCAAGCCCGGTTCGGTTACCCCGCACACCAAGTTCACCGGCGAGATCTACGTTCTGACCAAGGAGGAGGGCGGCCGTCACACCCCATTCTTCGATGGTTATCGTCCTCAGTTCTACTTCCGTACCACCGACGTTACCGGTACGGTCAAGCTCCCCGAGGGCACCGAGATGGCTATGCCTGGTGACCACATCACCATCGAGGGCGACCTCATCCACCCGATCGCCATGGAGGAGGGCCTGCGCTTCGCTATCCGCGAGGGTGGCCACACCGTCGGTTCTGGCATCGTCTCCACGATCATTGAGTAAATTAGCTCTTTGATATAGCTGACTTAGAGAACCCGGCACTTATATGGGTGCCGGGTTCTTTTCTGCAATGGATATTGAGCCGTTGCTGGTGTCGAGAGGATCGATAATGGTCCTGGATGCACCGTCGATTAGCTCTCGATGGCTTCATTGATGTGTTCCAAATATGAATGGATCCACCGAGAACCAATTGACTCGAGGTTTTCATTGACAGCACTTACGTGGAGCTGATAAAGTAACAACTCGTGCCCGTACGGGGCGGAAATGAAAGGTTCAGGATACATGCGTACTCTAGTTACTCTTGCGTGCACTGAGTGCAAGCGCCGCAACTATACGACCACCAAGAACAAGTCGACCATGCCTGATCGTATGGAGATCAAGAAGTATTGCCCCTGGTGCCGTCACCACACGCTGCACAAAGAGACTCGCTAGTCTCTAGTCACATACGCCAGTAGTTCAATTGGTAGAGCATCGGTCTCCAAAACCGAGTGTTGAGGGTTCGAGTCCTTCCTGGCGTGCCAGTCATTATTCCGTAAGCTCCCACTTGGGGGCTTACGGTTTACTCATGTATAAGCGCATTGCGCGGAGGTAACCCAAATGGCCAACAAGAAGAACAAGAAGAAGGCTCAGCAGCCGGCACCTGCCAACAAAGCTGCCGCCAACTCCAAGGTTGAGGCCAAGAAGGCCGTTGCCAAGAAGAACGAGAAGGCTGCGAAGTCCAAGAAGAACGAGAAGCCTGGTTTCTTCGCCCGCACCAAGAAGTATTTCGCTTCGGTCAAGTCCGAGATGAAGCGTGTCACGTGGCCCGATAAGAAGGAGCTCGTGAACTACTCGGTTGTTGTTTGCGCTTCTCTGATCGTCGTCGGCGTCGTCATCGCTCTGCTCGATGCTGGCTTTGGCGAGGCTCTTGCTCTGTTCTCTGGATTGAGGGGCTAAACCATGTCTAAGCGTTGGTACGTCGTTCACACTTACTCTGGATACGAGAACCGCGTTAAGTCCGATCTCGAGCATCGCATCGAGACTATGGGCATGCAGGACCGTATCTTTGATATCGAGATTCCTATGGAGCGCGTCACCGAGATTAAAGAGGGTGGCAAGCGTGAGACCAAGGATTCCAAGATCTTCCCGGGTTATGTCCTGGTCCGCATGGAGATGGATGACGATGCTTGGACGTGTGTTCGTAACACGCCTGGCGTCACCGGTTTCCTAGGCGGCAACGGCAAGCCCGCTCCGCTTTCCCGCGACGAGTACAACAAGATGACTCGTCGTCCCGGTAAGGGCGATTCGCCCAAGCGCACCTCGGTTGATATTGAGGTCGGTACGTCCGTCCGCGTCACCGATGGCCCGCTTACCGACTTTGATGGCAAGGTCTCCGAGGTTAACACCGAGGCTGGCAAGCTCAAGGTCACGCTGATGATCTTTGGCCGCGAGACGCCGGTCGAGCTCGACTTTAACCAGGTCGCTGTCATCGCTTAAGTTTTCGTCCGTTCGCGCGAGCGTGCTTCTTCTGTGACTGCTCATCTCAGGAGTGCTTCTAACACGTGCGTGCTTACGATATAGCAAGTACTTCACACTCGTGATTCGAAAGGAATGACCATGGCTGAGAAGAAGGTTGCCAACGTCATTAAGCTCCAGATTCCTGCTGGTGCAGCAAACCCCGCTCCTCCCGTCGGCCCCGCCCTGGGCGCTGCTGGCGTGAACATCATGCAGTTCTGCCAGGCCTTTAACGCCGAGACGCAGGACAAGAAGGGTGACATCATCCCCGTTGAGATCTCTGTCTACGAGGACAAGTCCTTCTCCTTCATCACCAAGACCCCGCCGGCGGCTCACCTTATCAAGAAGGAGCTGAACCTCAAGTCTGGTTCCGCTAAGCCCCAGGCTGACAAGGTTGGTCAGCTCTCCCAGGAGCAGCTCACCAAGATCGCCGAGATCAAGATGCCGGACCTCAATGCCAACGACATTGACGCCGCCAAGAAGATCATCGCCGGTACCGCCCGTTCCATGGGCGTCACCATCGCTGAGTAGCGATTTCTTATGGTAACGGCGGGTGCTCCGACCGGGGCGCCCGTTAAATGTGTGCAATAGGGCACACGATACGATGTGGGAGGGCTCACGCCCGTTTAACCACAGGAGGTAATGCACATGGCTAAGCATGGTAAGAGCTATAACGCCGCTGCCGAGAAGATCGACCGCGCCACGCTCTACACCCCCCTTCAGGCTGCCAAGCTCATCAAGGAGCTCGACACTGCAAAGTTCGACGAGACCGTCGAGGCTCACTTCCGTCTGGGCATCGATACTCGTAAGGCTGACCAGAACATCCGTGGTTCCATCTCCCTGCCCCACGGCACCGGCAAGACCGTTCGTGTTGCCGTCTTCGCCGAGGGCGAGAAGGCCCGCGAGGCCGAGGCTGCCGGCGCTGACATCATCGGTTCCGACGAGCTCGTCGCCCAGATTCAGAAGGGCGAGATTAACTTCGACGCCGCTATCGCTACGCCGAACATGATGGCCAAGGTTGGCCGCATCGGTAAGATCCTTGGTCCCCGTGGCCTCATGCCGAACCCCAAGCTCGGCACTGTGACCATGGACGTCGCCAAGATGGTCTCTGAGCTTAAGGCTGGCCGCGTTGAGTACCGCGCCGACCGTTACGGCATCTGCCACGTGCCCCTGGGCAAGAAGTCCTTCTCTGAGCAGCAGCTCGTCGAGAACTACGCTGCCCTGTACACCGAGATCCTGCGCGTCAAGCCCTCTTCTGCTAAGGGCAAGTACGTCAAGTCCATCTCCGTGTCTTCCACCATGGGCCCTGGCGTCAAGGTTGATCCCGCTGTCCAGCGCGACTTCCTGGCTGAGTAACTTATAGTTACCGCCTGAGTAAAGCAAGCATTGCTCAAGAAACCCGGTTCTGCCTCGTGCAGGACTGGGTCTCTTGCTTTTGAGTCAACGAAACCACCACGAAGGGGACAGGCACCCTTGTGGTGGTTTTACTTGTGTTGTACTTTAGCGCGATGTAGTACTACCCGAGGCCGAAGGGAGCCCAACATGTTTAAGAACACGCAACAGCTCCTAGGCCTAGCGCTACTAGATTGGATAGCGCGCTAGGGTTGTAATCTCGCTATAACGATTTGTTGTACCCGGGTGCGCTATCGTCTGCCGCTTTCAGGCGTGATGAGCGACACGGGTATTTTTCTATCTCTAGGCCTTCTCTCTCTCCTGAAAGCCATCTGTCATAAAACGGTCAATCAGGAGGAACATATAAGCCGCAAAATCACAATCTTTGACGCCACCCTGTGCGACGGTGAGCAGTCGCCGGGCGCCAGCATGAATACCGAGGAAAAGCTCTTCATCGCCCGCCAGCTGGTGCGCATGAACGTGGACGTTATCGAGGCGGGCTTTCCCATCTCGAGTCCTGGTGACTTTCGCTCCGTACAGGAGATTGGCAAGATTGCGGGCGACCGATGCACGGTATGCGGCCTGACGCGCGCTGTCGACAGGGATATCGAAGTGGCTGCAGAGGCGCTCAAAACGGCCCAGAGGCCCCGTATCCATACAGGGCTGGGTGTGAGCACCAGTCACCTGCGCGACAAGCTCCATATGACTGAGGAAAGGGCAATTGAGTGAGCGATCCATGCCGTCAAACATGCTCGCAAGTTCGTTGACGATGTTGAGTTTTATGCCGAGGATGCCGGCCGCTCCGATCAGGAGTTTCTGGTGCGCATTATCGAGGCGGCCGTAAAGGCCGGTGCCACGGTCGTGAACATCCCCGATACGATGGGCTACAACATGCCGTGGGACTTTGGCGTCCGCATCCGTGACCTGCGCGGGCGCTGCGGGTGCGGCCGGTCAGCGTGCGGTCGACGTGATGGAGTATCGCGAGTACGAGATTGAGCGCATTGCGCGCCAGGCATTTGAGGCGGCGCGCAAACGTCGCGGCAAGGTGACGAGCGTTGATAAGCGCAACGTGCTGGAGACGAGCCGCATGTGGCGCGAGATCGTGCATCGCGTGCAAGACGAGGAGTACTCCGACGTGGAGCTTTAGGACCTGCTCGTCGACAACGCCGCCATGCAGCTCATCAGTCGACCGGCAGACTTTGACGTCGTGGTGACGGAGAACATGTTCGGCGACATCCTGTCCGATGAGGCGGCTCAGATTACCGGATCGCTCGGTATGCTTGCCTCTGCCTCGCTGGATGATGGCGTATCGCTGTTTGGGCCGAGCGCTGGCAGCGCTCCTGACATCGCGGGGCTCGGCGTGGCCAATCCGCTGGCTCAAATCTTGTCGGTGGCGATGCTGCTGACCTACGCGCTCGACATGGGCGAGCAAGCCGCGTGGATCGAGAGCGCCGTGGCGCGCGTGCTCGACGAGGGCTGGCGCACCCGTGACATCGCCGATGTCAACACCCCGGCAGATAAGATCCTCGGCACCACGACGATGGGCGACAAGGTCGTCGCCGCGCTGTAGGCGATGCCGATTCAAGCTGTCAAATATCTCAATCTGTAACATCTAAGGGGCAAAATTGTTCCTGCCTGTTACAGATTGAGATTTTCGGCTGAGCATCCGTGGTCTGTCTCGATCTGTAACAGCTAACCGATTATTTGGGCCCTACCTGTTACAGATTGAGACAAACCGTTGGGACAGGTCGGACGAGTCAGCAAAACCACCACAAAGGTGCCGGTCCCCTTCGTGGTGGTTTTTAGCGCAACGAGGTGTTCCCAGCCGACCATACGGGCGGCCTTGCGCTCACGCTGCTCGATGACAGCGCATCTTTAGACGCGAAGTGCGGAACCGGGTGCATATACGAGCCGCGTAGCGTTACGAATTCATGGGAATGACCGTATCGCCAATTTGTACGCTTGCAATCTTGTCTGTGTCACAAACTTGCGAGAACGGCCAGGTCTTGTGGACATCAGTGGTGCCGTTATCCAGTTTATTTGCGAAATAGCCGCTGTGGCTGGTTGCGTCCTCAACATGACCGTCTTTGAACGTCACGATGAGGGGTATGTTGCCAACGGCATCCATAGACTCCTCCATGTTTTGAGACATCTTGCCGCTGTTGTTGTCGTGTTCGATGGAACGATCTATGTTGTAGCGGACTGAAACGCCAACGCAGGATACGGTGGCCTCTTGAATCGTCGCCTTGGTGCCGTTAAAGTTGACCGATTTGGGCGCGGGAATCGTAACGGATGTATCTTCGTAATTCAGCTGGAACTTAAGATCCCATGGGCCCGTAAGTATTTTCTTATACTCGGGAAGCTCTTTGCCAGCACGTGGCACAACGAGAGAGTTGATATGCGTGCGGACGGTCCTGCCCATAAGGCCGGGTGATTCAACGCTGAACTGTGCAAAGTATTGAATGCTGGAGTCATTGGGGTTCTTGTCAATGAGCCATGATTGGCCTTGGCCGCCATGCTCACCATCAACGTATACGTTTCCATCGACACTTCCGGCGATAGTTCCGTTCTCGCCCGGCTCGGAAAGCTTTTTCAGGGCAGCGGGATCGTCGAACGTAAGCGTATAGGCGATGGTAACCATATCCTTGTCGCCCATGATGGCGTCGGCGGTCACGGTGACTCCGTTGTTGGAGCAGTTAGCACCGACGGGCCGGCCAATACGGTCGATGATCTCGGTTTGAGAAGCAGGTCCGTCAAAGATGTCGGAAAGCATGTCAGAAGGAAGCGGCAGGACGCCTGTTGCCATAGCCGTGCCAGCGCCTCCAATGACGATAGCGAGGACTGCCGTTACGGCGGCAATGCGAGCGACTGTTCTTACGGGATGGCGGGCGATGCGCGGCTTGCGTCGCGTGCCATTAAAGTTGCTTTGAGCGGTCGCCGCATCGCTTGAGGCGACGGACTGAGCAATCGAGTTTGCCATGTGCTGCTTCGCATTATCGGTAAACGAAATGTGCTCCAGGGCGTGGCGATAGTCATTCGAATTCGTAGTCATTGTGGTCTCCTTTCAAGGAAAGCCGAAGTGACGCACGTCCGCGGCTAAGGTGCTGGGCGGTTGCAGCTGGCGTCGCGTGAACGGCGTCTGCGATTTCCCTGATGCTCATGCCTGCGTAGTAGTGCAAAAAGATGGCGATGCGCTGTGCTTGAGGCAGGGCCGTGACAGCGGAAAGAATGGCGCAGTCGCGTTGCGCGAATTCTTGCTCGGTATGTGTTACGGGTGCGCAGAAATCGGGGAGCGAATCGAGGTCGACAACCGGGTGATTCGCGTGCGTACGGCCGATATCGCGACATGCGTTCAGTGCGACTCGGATCACCCAAGCACGTTCGTGTTCGAGCGAGTCGAACGGTTGAGTGCGTTGGAGAATCTTGATCAGCGTGTCCTGGCAGATGTCTTGAGCGTCGTCAGCGGATCCAAGGGCCGAATAGCACAATCGAAGGATGAGGTCGGAATACGTGTCGACCAAGCGCTTTGCTTCCCGCTCGATCTGATCGGCATCGCATCGGAGCGTGCTATTGCGGTTACGGCGTGCAGGCATAGTGTCACCTCCAATTGGTCGTGGTGGATATAGGGAAGGCGTCTCGCGAGGTCCCTCTACATACAACACGGTCGAGACTGCATAAGTTGACAAAAAAGACGGCACGTGAGCGCCGTCCTTACAAAACAATGAGTGTTCTCGTTAATTACACAAGCACCGTGATGGACAGGTCGGACGAGTCAGCAAAACCACCATAAAGGTGCCTATCCCCTTCGTGGTGGTTGTTGGCAGTTACCAGGGGGTTCTGGCGGTTGAAGACTCGATTGCTTCGTGGCGTTTGAGCTCGCGGCGCATGGTTTGCGAGTTGAGCCAAGCGGCCTTCCAACCGCGCGTGGGGTAGCGCGCCTCGTCAATTTCGATCTTGGTATAGCCGCAGGCGTTGACAATCTTCGTTCCGCATGGGTGTTGGCGCTCGCGTTGAAAGTTGGGGCCGTAGCTTTGGTGCACATGCCCGTGAATCATATAGTCGGGACCCCAAGACTCAAGAGCCGCATTAAAGCACTCGAATCCTCGATGCGGCAGGTCGTCCAGGTCGCCCATGCCTGCGACGGGTGCATGGGTAAGTAGAATATCGCATCCGTCTACCAGTGCGATTTTTCGCGATAGCTTGCGCATGCGTTTTGCCATCTCGCGCTCGGTATACATGTTCGCGCCGTCGCAGTAGCGCATGGAACCGCCCAGACCCGCAATGCGAATACCTCGGTACACATATACGCTGTCCTCAACACAAATGCACCCGCCCGGTGCATGGCGCGCGTAGCGGTCGTCGTGGTTGCCACGAACGTACACAAGCGGTTTGTTGATGACAGTGACCAAAAACTCAAGATAGTCCGGATCCAGGTCGCCTGCGGATAGAATCAGGTCAACGTCCTCAAAGCGCTCCTTGCGAAAACATTCCCACAGGCAGCGCTCCTCTACATCGGCAATGGCTAGGATATTCATAGGGCACGGACCTCCGGCTCGTTATCGAGCTGCGGAATCGAGCCTATAACGTTGTCAGCCAGCCAGTTCATCTCGACAAGCTGCGTACTCGGCAGGGGAGGGAAGCCCTCAATCTGAACCACGCCGTCCTGGCTGTGGAGCTCGCCGCCAAATGGGTTGATGGAGCCCTCGACAATGCCGTTGCGAAGCAGCTGCACAAGTTTACGCGTCTGATAGGGTAGGCCCGGAGCGTAGCGAATATCGATGACGCCGGAGCTCATACCGTACCAGTAGTTGACGGCGCGCACCTGCTGGTCATCGGCGGTCTCGTCCCATGTGCCGTGCAGTAGGCTGCGTACGATGAGTTCGTAGTAACGGCCCCAGTTCCATACCGGCATAGCAATACCGGTAGCTTCCTTGCCGTTTACCAGACGGTGAAGCCCGTAGGCGGTGGGGTCCTCGAGAGACTTGGACATATCGGCGCCGGTCATGACGCTCACGCCCTCGCGACACATGGCTTCGGCAAGACCGCCGGCGGGAACATCTCCCCAAGTGAGGATAATCTGCGCACGAGGGTCGAGCAGCGAGGCACCGATAGCGAAGGCGTTGATTTCGCTCAGCGCGCCCGAGGCGAAGACCGACGCATGGTAGCCAATACGGTGGTTGTCGGCCATGCTGGCGGCAAGGGCGCCCAGTAGGAACTTGGCCTCGTACATCTTTCCAAAGTACGAGCGGACGCTTTGGTGGGGAAGGCCGATTGAGCAGTTAAGGAACCGCACCTGGGGATACTCGACTGACGCCCTGAGCGTGTATTCCATGAGCCGGTGTGAGGTCGAGAAGATGACGTTCGCCCCGTGCTTTACGGCTGTCTCGACGGCGGCGTAGAACACGTCCGAATCGTGGCAGTCCTCGAACGCCTCGGTGCGCACGATGCCGCCAAAGTGCTCATCAAGATACCGGCGGCCCTGGTCGTGTAGGCTGTCCCAGCTCGACGTGGCACAGGGAAACTCGTGGATAAAGGCGATTCGCATGGGATTGGCAGTGGAGTAGACGGTCTTGCTCATAAAGAAGTTGAGCACGCCCGAGGTAGCTTTTGTCGGTGCGCCCTCTTTCTCGTTGGGCTGCGGCGCTTCGACAAGATCGACTTTGTCCTCGTCGCTTTTGCCGGCAATGACAAGCTCGCGCCAAATCTTGCACAGACGGTTGACGACGATATCCGTCGGCGTATCCAGCAGACGGTCCTGGTTGTAGACGTTGAGGTAGACGAGCATGGCATCGGCAGGCGTAATGTCCAAGTGGTCGCCGCCCGCGCGAAGATAGGCGCGCTTAAAGAGCAGGAAGGTGTGACGTAGGTAGTCGACCTTCTTTTGAGGCCATTTTTCGACAAGATCTTGGCCGAGCATTTTGGCAAGCATCTCGTAGCTGCCCTCGCGCGAAAACTCAATCTCGTACAGGGGGCATACGTACCAAAAGGCGCAAAACTCACCGTACAGGCGGCTCTCGACGGAATCCCACTTACCGGGGTACAGACGCGTCACCTTGGCCGAAACCGTCGGAGCGTCAAGGAATTTGAGGACGCTGACACGCTTGTTGCCCTCTTGGACGTAAAAGCGGTGCATGAACTCGGTGACGATGATGGGGTCGCGGTAGCCCTCGGAGATTTGGATATCGTAGAGGTTGGACCATTTGCGGGCGAATTCGGTATTCCAGGGGAGCAGCGGCATAAAGTTACACGAAAAGGCGGACTGGCGACCTTTGGTAACCGTGCCGACGACCATTTCGAGCGGAATGTCCCGCAGGCCGATGTTCTCGCGCTGCCCGTAGGGAAGCTGGGCGACCAAGCTGTCGAGGTCCGTAAGATATGGATGCTCGCTTTGGCTGATGGCGCGACGGCGTCCCTGTTCGCCGCGCTTGCGCGCTTGACGATAGGCCTCTTCCATGGTGTCTACTCCCTTAGTCGTTTAAACAACGATATGAACCATGGTACCACGATGCGAAACCACCACAAAGGTGCCTGTCCCCTTTGCGGTGGTTTTAGGCGATGATGGGGGCGATGGCGCGGATGCAGGCGTCGGCTGCCGTAAAGGTGGTGCTGTCGTCACTGACGATAAAGATGATCTTACCCTTAATGCCAAAGTCGCCGATCTCGCTAAAGAGCACGTAGGGTTCCTTGTCAAAGCCCGAGATGGGTGAAACGGCGACCTTGGTGGCACAGGCGAGCTCGTCTGCCAGCGCATCGAGCGAGTCCCACTTTGACGTGTCCTTCACCGCGACGGGAACGACAACGCGTCCAAAGGGCATGAGGTGCACGAGTGTGTTCTTGGAGATGTTGGAGTTGGGGACGATGATGGTCTGTCCGCAGGCGTCCTCGATGGTCGTGTGGCGCCAAGTGATGTCCTGGACCACGCCCGACACGCCGCCGACCTCGATATTGTCGCCGGGCTTGATGATGCCCATAAAGGTCACTTGCATGCCGCCGATAAGGTTTGATAGCGTGTCCTGAAAGCCGAGCGAGATGGCGATGCCGCCGACGCCAAGAGCGGCGACGAGCGCGTTTGCGTTAATGCCAAAGCAGTTGTCGAGGATAAAGCTGCCGCCGATCATCCAGATGACGGCACGCGCGATGTTGATGAAGATGCTCGATGCGGGAAGCGGGTTGTCGTCTCGGTTGAGTAGGTGGCGCAGGGTCTTGGATGCCACCTTGGCGGCGATGGCGGTGACTATTACCAAGATGACGGCCCAGATGATGTTGTGGACCCAGCGCTGCTCAAAGAAATGAAGAATCGGTTCAAACAATTCCATGTAGGGAAACCTCCTCATGATCGTCTAACCATGATACCCACTAAGAAGCCCGTCCGATCACATCGGACGGGCCGATAACTTGAGATGGGGTGGCCGCGGTGGCGTAAGCTGGGCCGCCGGCGAGCACGCCGGCAAGGAGTGCGGCGGTCAAGCAAGACGGGGGAGGAGCCTTCTCGTGGCAGTTTCCTTAGTTCTCAACCAGTGGTTCCTGCTGACGCTGGATTATCGACATAATATGCGAAAACCGCCGCAAAGGTGTCTGTCCCTTTGCGGCGGTTTTGACGTTTGCCCAGATAAAACCTGCCAAAATAAACCTGTCCCTTATTGGCAGGTTTTAGCTCAGCAGCATGCGGTCGTTGGCGAGCTCGCCGCCCGAGACCTCCTCGAACTTCTGCAGCAGGTCGGCTACGGTGAGCGACTTCTTCTCGTCGCCGGCCACGTCGTAGATCACATGGCCCTCGTGCATCATGATCAGACGGTTGCCCAGACGGATGGCGTCATTCATGTTGTGCGTAACCATGAGCGTGGTCAGATGGTTTTCGTCGACAATCTCCTCGGTCAGGTTGAGCACCTTAGAGGCCGTCTTGGGGTCGAGGGCCGCCGTGTGCTCGTCGAGCAGCAGCAGGCGCGGCTTGGTGAGCGTGGCCATCAGCAGGGTGAGTGCCTGGCGCTGGCCGCCCGAGAGCAGGCCGACCTTGGCGTTGAGACGCGTGTCCAGACCGAGGTCCAGGCGCTTGAGCAGTTCAACGTACTCGTCCTTCTCGGCCTTGGTGACGCCCCACGAAAGACCGCGACGCTGGCCGCGGCGCTTGGCGAGGGCCAGGTTTTCGGCAATTTGCATGTCGGCTGCGGTGCCGCGCATGGGGTCCTGGAACACACGGCCCAGGTACTTGGCGCGCTGCGACTCGCTCAGACGCGAGATGTCGGTGCCGTCGAGCTCAATAACACCAGAATCGAGCGGATACACGCCGGCGATCATATTGAGCAGCGTGGACTTGCCGGCGCCGTTGCCGCCAATCACGGTTACAAAGTCGCCATCGTTGAGGGTGAGGTCGACGCCGGTGAGCGCGCGCTTCTCGGTGACGGTGCCCTTGTTAAAGGTCTTCTTGACGTGCGAGAGCTTAAGCATCTGCCTCATCTCCCTTCGTGTAGGAGCTGCGGAGCTTATAGCGCTCCCAAACCACGGGCACGCACAGGGCCACGGCGACAATCACAGCAGAGAGCAGTTTCATGTCGTTGGCGTCCATGCCCAGCTGCAGCACGATGGCGCGGATGAGGAAGTACACCACGGAGCCAAAGACGGCGGAGGCCAGACGGACGGAGAACTGCGTGAGACCGCCGGGCAGCAGGCGGCCGAGCACCTCGCCGATGACGATGGCGGCAAGACCGATAACGATGGCGCCGGTGCCCATGCCAATGTCGGCATACTTCTGGCTCTGGCAGATGAGCGCACCCGAAAGGCCAATGAGGGCGTTGGAGAGCACGAGGGCGATCATTTTGGTGGTGTTGGTGTTAACGCCCAGGGCGCGGATCATGTACTCGTTGTTGCCGGTGGCACGCAGTGCCGAGCCGATCTCGGTGCCAAAGAACCAGTACAGGATGGCGACGATGGCCACGGCCAGCACGATGCCTAGGATAATGGCAACAGTGGACTGCGGCAGGCCCGTCATGTTGCTGACGGATGAGAAGATAGTGCCCTTGGCAAGGATGGGCGTGTTGGACTTGCCCATGATGCGCAGGTTGATGGACCACAGACTGATCTGCGTAAGGATTCCGGCGAGGATTGCGGGAATCTCAAAGACGGTGGTCAAGATGCCCGTGACGGCGCCCGCGATGGCGCCGGCGCACATGCCGGCCAGCACGGCGAGCAAGGGGTCGACGTTATTGTTGACGATGAGTACGGCGCAGACACAGCCGCCGAGGGCAAAGCTGCCGTCGCAGGTCATATCGGGGATGTCGAGCAGGCGGAACGTGATAAACACGCCAAGCACCATAATGCCCCAGAGGACGCCCTGCGAAACGGCGCCCTGCAATGCAATGAGCATGCTTCATACCTCCTAGGATAGGGTGGACACGTGATTTTCCATAATAGCGGTACCAATGCATAAAAGAGCTGCGGACGGATGTTTTGTCTCATCCGAAACAAGCAGGGCGAACGCCGGTCTTTAGCGTTCGCCCCAAGGACTCAGATATTGAATAACGCGGCTGTGGCGCGCGTGCGGGCCCTAGACGCGTTACCGCGCATGGCGCTACTCGTCCAGAGCGGAAAGGTCGATGCCTAGGGCCTCGGCCATCTCGTCGTTCTTGACGACGACCAGGTCCTTGCTCGAGAGGTGCTTGATCGGCATATCCTCGGGCTTGGCCTCGCCCTTCAGGATCTTAACGGCCATCTCGCCCGCGGCGTAGCCCAGGTCCTTATAGTTGATGGAGAGGGTGAACAGGCCGCCGGCCATGCACATACCCTCCTCGCCGGTCACGAAGGGGAGCTTATTCTCCTTGCAGATCTGGCCGACCTGCGAAGCGCCCGCGGCGATGGTGTTGTCAGTGGGGGAGTAGAGCGCGTCGACCTTGCCCACGGAGGACTCGACGACGGACTGGATTTCATTGGAGCTCGAGACGGTGTAATCGGTGTACTCGAGCCCCAGCTTGTCGAGCTCCTTCTTGGCGGCCTTGATCTGGACGTCGGAGTTGGACTCGGCGGTGCAGTAGAGCAGGCCGACCTTTTTAACGTCGGGCAGGACCTTCTGCATCATCTCGAGCTGCTCGGCGACCGGGGTGAGGTCGGAAGCGCCCGTGACGTTGGTGCCGGGCTTGTCGTTGTCCTGGACCAGGCCGGAGGCGGCGTAGTCGGTGATGGCACAGCCCACGATGGGGATATCGGCCGTGGCGCCGGCGGCAGCCTGCGCGGCGGGCGTGGCGATGGCATAAATCAGGCTGACGTTGTCGCCCACAAACTTGTCGGCAATGGACTTACACGTGGACTGGTCGTTCTGGGCGTTCTTCTGGTCGATCTTGACCTTAAGGCCGCTCTCCTTGATGGCCTTGACAAAGCCATCGTTGGCGGCGTCGAGTGCGGAGTGCTCGGTGAGCTGCAGAACGCCGATGGTGTAGTCGGAACCGGCGGCAGCAGAGCCGGAACCAGAGTTGCCGCCGCATCCGGCGAGCGGGGCGAGCGCGAGCAGGCCAGCGGAGACCAGAAGGCTCCTGCGGCTGATGGTGATGTCCTTCATATCATTACCCCCAGTATAAAAATGGCTGGAAACACTGCACTGGGACAAAGTGCAAGTGGGACTATAGTAGCGCTGATGTCCATTTTTACAACAGCCTGGCGGGTTTTTTAATACAGAATCGGATGGGCGGTACGGGTAGTCGAATGGGCGGCGGAGGGTCTTATGCGGCGGAGGAGGCATCGTCCTCGTCCAGGGCGGCGAAGAGCTTCTTGCCGTCGAGGAGACGTGTGGTGACGTTTCTCATTCGGCCGATCTCTACGGTACGCAACGTGTCATCGGCGCCTCGCGCGTCATAGACCGTTCCCAGCAAATACGAGATGCCGTCTCGTTGCTTGATGGCAAAGGGCCGGAGTGTCATCCGTGCCACTTCGACCTCTCCGCGTGCCGTGACACTCGAAATATCAAAACTCACCGTGGTTCCGTGGTCGATGGCCTGCTCGATGAGCTCGCAGGCATCGATGCGCTTGACGGGCGTGCGTGTGGCCTTGGTGGATTTGTCGCCTGCGCTTGGAGCAGGCTCGGGTGCATCGAGGTAGCCGCGAACGTCGGCACTCGCCATGGCGACCAGGTGCTGCGCCATGCTCTTTCGAATGGCGATGGGCGTGGAGCGGTTGCGCATGACCATGCCGTGGAGCCGGATGATCTCTTCGTCGGTGAGCGGACGGGTCAAGAGTCGATAGCCCACGCCGCGCTTGTACTCAATTTCGTATCCGGCATGGCGAAGTGCGGAGATGGCGGTGTAGATGCTGCGCCGCGCCGCCGAGATGGGCATGCGGGCGGGGTCGTCGGGATGGGCGAGGCGCCGGATCAACTCATCGGAAAGCATGGCCTTGTCCTCGCCGGTGTTTTCGCTTAATAGTTGCAGGATGCGAACGGCGCGATAGGCTGCCATCGAGGCGGCGCCCCTCGTCGTGGTCTCGTAAGTTTCAACAGCGGTTTCGGTCATGGCGCCCACGTCCTTTCCGTTTTGGGTGGCGACGGTATGGAGCCTAGGACGCGGGGCTTTCCCAGGGGTGCAGGACGCCCTGGGCGGTCGGTAGCCGTCGGCAAGCGGCGGGTCGAGTTTTCAACAGCCCTGCCCAACTGACCAAAAACTTGCCAAAAGCTTGACGGATGCTGTTGAAAAAAGCGCCCCTCGGCTTGCCGAGAGGCGCTGGCGTGATGCGCTGGAACGCGTTTGGTGGCGCTGTGGCGATTAGAAGTCGGCGTTGCCCACGGTGCGCGGGTGCGGCAGGACGTCGCGGATGTTGCCCACGCCGGTCAGATACATGACCAAGCGCTCGAAGCCCAAGCCGTAGCCGGCGTGCTTGCAGGAACCGTAGCGGCGCAGGTCAAGGTAGTACTTGTACTGCTCGGGATTCATGCCCAGGTCCTTGATGCGGGCCTCGAGCAGATCCAGGCGCTCCTCGCGCTGGGAGCCGCCGATAATCTCGCCGATACCGGGAACCAGGCAGTCGGCGGCGGCGACGGTCTTGCCGTCCTCGTTCATGCGCATGTAGAAGGCCTTGATCTCGGCCGGGTAGTCGGTCACGAAGGTCGGGCGCTTAAAGTGCTCCTCGGTCAGGAAGCGCTCGTGCTCGGTCTGCAGGTCGATGCCCCAGCTGACGGGGTAATCAAACTGGTGGCCAGCAGCGACTGCCTGCTCCAGGATCTCGACGGCCTCGGTGTAGGTAACGCGGGCAAAGTCGGAGTTGGCGACATGGTCCAGGCGCTCGAGCAGACCCTTGTCCACAAACTTGTTGAGCATATTGAGCTCGTCGGGGCAGGTGGCCATAACGTCCTTAAGTACGTACTTGAGCATGGCCTCGGCGTTGTCCATGTAGTCGTTGAGGTCGGCGAAGGCCATCTCGGGCTCGATCATCCAAAACTCGGCGGCGTGGCGCGTGGTGTTGGAGTTCTCGGCACGGAAGGTGGGGCCAAAGGTGTACACGTCACCAAAGGCCATGGCAAAGTTCTCGGCATTGAGCTGGCCGGACACGGTGAGGCTTGCATGCTTGCCAAAGAAGTCCTGGCTCCAGTCGACCTCGCCGGACTCGGTGAGGGGCGGATTTTTGGGGTCGAGCGTGGTCACGCGGAACATCTCGCCGGCACCCTCGCAGTCACTCGTGGTGATGATGGGGGTGTTGACGTAGACAAAGCCTTGCTCCTGGAAGAAGCGGTGGATGGCGGCAGCCGCGACAGAGCGGATGCGGAACACGGCGCGGAACAGGTTAGTGCGCGGGCGCAGGTGCTGCTGGGTGCGCAGGAACTCGACGGTTGCGCGCTTCTTCTGCAGCGGGTAATCCGGGGCGCTGACGCCCTCGACCTCAATGGAGGTGGCAGAAAGCTCGAAAGGCTGGGGCGCATCGGGGGTCAGCTTGACGGTGCCGGTGCAAATGAGTGCGGCCGAGACGTTTTGATGGGCGATCTCGTCGTAGTTGTCGAGTGCCTCGCGGTTCATGACGACCTGCAGGTCGCGGAAGCAGCTGCCGTCGTTGAGCGTGACAAAGCCAAAGTTCTTCATGTCGCGGATGGACTTGACCCAGCCGGCGACGGTGACGGTCTGGCCGCCGAGCGACTCGGCATCGGCATAGAGCTGCGCGATTTTGGTGCGGTTCACGTATCCTCCCATAACGGTTGAATGATAGTTATCCATACAGTTCGATATTCTAGCAGCTCGGCTCATTTGGGCTATACAGATAAGGCATTGGCGGGATGGTTTTTCAAACGAAAAGCGCCCGCGGCCAAATGGTCGCGGGCGCTTGACGAGGTGCCTTTTGGCTGTGTGGCGCGGGGCCTGGCTACTTGGTCTTGGCAACCAGCAGCGGATCGCCAAGCTTGACGAGCGGATTGCCGCCGATAAGCGTGCCAGACTCGCCGACGTGGTCGATGCTCTTGAGGCGGTCGAGCTCAGAGATGATGACGGTCACGATGTCCTCGTGACCGGCGGCCTTGATAGCGTCGCGGTCGAAGCTGATGAGCGGCTGGCCGGCCTTGACCGTGTCGCCCATCTCGACAAAGCGGGCAAAACCCTTGCCGTTCATTTCCACGGTGCCCAGGCCAACATGGATGAACACGCGAAGACCGTCCTCGGTGATCATGCCGATGGAGTGGTTGGTGACGGTGGTGGCGCCGATACGGCCGTTAGCGGGGGCGTAAATGGTGCCGGTAATGGGCTCGATGCCGTAGCCCTGGCCGAGCATGCCCGAGGCGATGGTCTCATCGGGAACCTCACTCAGATTGACGAGCACGCCGTTGACAGGAGCGTAGATGACGCCTTCGCGGGTGGCGAAGCTTGCTGCGGGCGGAACGGACGCCTCGCCCGACGAAGTGAACGTGGACTTGAGCGAATCGAGCAGACCCATAGATGCCTCCAACGTATCAGGCGCGCATGTTGCACGCGTGTGGTTTGCCGGAAACGTTTCGTACGTGTTTCCCAGCACGGTCAGCGCTCCTATTTTACGCTGTCCAACGATACCTCTGAACAGCGATTTTGTGATATATCAGTTGAAGGCCAACTTATTGCGGGGGTGTTTCTGCGCCGCGGGCTCAAGTGGGGTACGCTAAGGTGCGAAAAACGAGTGCGCACGAATCGCACGGAGGGAGCACCTATGATTATTGAGAACCATGCGCTGTGGGGCGAGGAGCCGACCGAGGAATATCCGGCGACGTTTACGTATTTGGGTGCCGAGCCGCTGCCCGATAAACCGAATGGCCGCCGCCCTGCCGTGATTATCTGCGGCGGAGGTGGGTTTACGCATATCGCTCCGCATGAGCAGGATCCCGTGGCGTTTGCGTTTTTGGATCACGGTTACCAGGCCTTTGTGCTCAACTATGTGACGAGCGGCACGGGTGACGTAAGTTTTCCGCACCCGCAGGCAGATCTTGCCAAGATGGTCGCCACGGTGCGTGCGAATGCCGACGAGTGGCATGTCGATCCCAAGCGCGTGTGTGTCGTGGGCTTTTCTGCGGGCGGTATGATCTGCGCCTCGCTGGCAACGCAATGGAAGGCTGGTCCCTTCGCGGGCCTGGCAGGGGCGCGTCCGGACGACATTCGTCCCGATGCCGTGGTGCTGGGCTATCCGCTGCTCGACTTTGCCTATGTGCGCGACATGCAGACGCGCGACCCGCGCATCGACCTGCGCGTGCCAAAGACGGGCGGCAAGACGGGGCGCGATCTGCTCAACGACTACCTGTCGATGGTGACGGGTGGCGAGGCAACTGACGAGCATTTGGCCGATATCTGCCCCACCACACATGTTTCGCGTCAGATGCCCCCGACCTTTGTGTGGGGTGTGTCCGATGATAAGACGGCGCCGATCGCACAGGTCTATCCGTTTGCGCAGCGCATGGCCGAGGAGGGCGTCGCTTGCGAGATGCACGTCTTTGACCAAGGTGGCCACGGACTTTCGCTCGGCAACGCCAACACCGCGGTCGACAACGAGGACAAACAGGTGGCAGTCCGTCCCTGGATTCGTCTAGCCTTCCGCTTCCTGGAGCGCCATATGTAAAAGTAGACTACTTGCCCGTTTCAAAAAGTCTGCTTAGAGGAGGAGCCATGCTTGAGGGTACGTATGTGGTTTTGGCCCAGACGCCGGTGGGGAGCAAGCGCGGCGAGGTGACGTTTTCACATGGGGTGAACGGCGCGCTCAGGGCAGTACTAAACGTCAGGGGTCTCAATATCGCTCTCTCGGGTGCCCGCGCTGAGTGCGATTTCTTTGAGCTCTCGGGTACTATCTCCCACGTCTTGATGGGCAAGGCGCCCTTTACATGCACGGGGTCGGTTGAGGGTGATCGACTCACTGCTACCGCGCGGTCGGGTTCCATTTCGATCTCGCTGAGCGGTATGCGCAAAGAGCTTTCGGGGCGCACCGCATAAAGTTTGCGCAGGTAAACATCGGTATTTGACTTTATAAAATAGTTCAGAGCGCTATCATTTGTCGTTACGAGTTGGTTAGCCCCGGTAAACGGTTAACCGCGTCTAACGAAAGGATGAGCGCGTGAAGCTCGATACACTCGAGATCGGAAAGGACGCCGTTGTCGCATCGGTGGCATCGGACGATCAGGCACTCCGACAGCATATTTTGGACATGGGTCTAACGCCGGGCACCGAAGTCACCATGATGAAGTACGCCCCCATGGGCGACCCGCTCGAGATTCGCCTGCGCGGTTACGAGCTGACGCTGCGCAAGGACGATGCCGCCCGCATTGAGCTCGTGGGCATTCACGATACCGATATGGGTCCGCGCGCTAACGCTGCAATCGGCACGACGGAGCATCCGGCACTCGGCGAGGGGACGTATTCGCCCCGTGCGGCAAAGACGGCCGTGCCCGAGGGC
This sequence comes from Coriobacteriaceae bacterium, assembly GCA_902363125.1. Taxonomy (GTDB): domain Bacteria; phylum Actinomycetota; class Coriobacteriia; order Coriobacteriales; family Coriobacteriaceae; genus Collinsella. The sequence goes on along the minus strand of CABIZD010000004.1, from coordinate 117,741 downwards.
GCGCCGCTGCACTTTGCCCTCGCCGGCAACCAAAACTGTGGCAAGACCACGTTATTCAACCAGCTGACGGGCTCCAACCAGCATGTCGGTAACTTTCCCGGCGTGACGGTCGACCGCAAGGACGGCACTATCCGTAACCACCCCGAGGCGAGCGTTACCGACCTGCCCGGTATTTATTCGCTGTCGCCGTACACGGGCGAAGAGGTCGTGAGCCGTCAGTTCATCCTTGACGAGCGCCCGGACGCCATCATCGACATCATTGACGCTACCAACATCGAGCGTAACCTGTACCTGACACTGCAGCTCATGGAGCTCGACCGTCCCATGGTCATCGCGCTCAACATGATGGACGAGGTGACCGCCAACGGCGGCGCCGTGGACGTCAACCTGCTCGAGAGCCTGTTGGGCGTGCCCGTTGTTCCCATTAGCGCTGCCCGCAACGAGGGTATCGGCGAGTTGGTGGATCATGCCTTGCACGTGGCGCGGTTCCGCGAGCGCCCCGGTCGCCTGGACTTCTGCGCGCCCGATGGTCCAGACGGCGGCGCGCTGCATCGCTGCATCCACGGCATTGCTAACCTGATCGAGGACCATGCCGTGACGGCGCACATCCCGGTGCGCTTTGCGGCGACCAAGCTGGTTGAGGGCGACGAGCTGGTGACCGAGGCGCTTCACCTGGATCGCAACGAGCTCGACGCTATCGAGCACATCATCACCCAGATGGAGGGCGAGGCCGGCACCGACCGCCTGTCTGCGCTGGCGGACATGCGCTTTAGCTTTATCGGCGATGTGTGCGGGCGCTGCGTCGTCAAGCCGCACGAGAGCCGCGAACACGTGCGCTCTGTCAAAATCGACCGCATTCTGACGGGTCGCTATACGGCCATTCCGGCGTTTCTGGTGATCATGGGCCTCGTCTTTTGGCTGACGTTTGGCGTGATCGGCGCGGCGTTGCAGGGACTCATGGAGGACGGTATCGCTGTCATCATCGCCTCGGCCGATGCGGGCCTCAAGGCGTTCGGTACCAACGACGTGGTGCGCTCGCTGGCTGTCGACGGCGTGCTTACGGGCGTTGGCAGCGTGCTGACCTTCCTGCCGATTATCGTCGTGCTCTTTTTGTTCCTCTCCATTCTGGAAGACTCCGGCTACATGGCACGCGTAGCCTTTGTCATGGATAAGGTATTGCGTCGCTTTGGCCTGTCGGGCCGCAGCTTCGTGCCCATGCTCGTCGGTTTTGGCTGCACCGTGCCGGCTATCATGTCGACCCGTACGCTCCCATCCGAGCACGACCGCAAGATGACGGTCATGCTCACGCCGTTCATGAGCTGTTCGGCCAAGTTGCCGGTCTACGGTCTGCTGTGTGGGGCGTTTTTCCCGCAGGCGACGGTTCCCGCCATGGTCTCGCTCTATCTGATTGGTATCGTGGTCGGCTGCATCGCGGCTTTGGTGCTCAACCGAACGGCATTTAAGGGTGACCCGGTGCCGTTTATCATGGAGCTTCCCAATTACCGCCTGCCGAGCGTCAAGACGACGGTGATGCTGGCATGGGATAAGGCCAAGGACTTCATCACCAAGGCCTTCACCATTATCTTTGCCGCTACGGTGGTCATTTGGTTTCTCCAGACGTTCGATATCCGCTTTAATGTGGTCGCCGATCAGTCGCAGAGTCTGCTTGCAGGTCTGGGCAGCATTATCGCTCCGCTGCTGGCGCCGCTCGGCTTTGGCGACTGGCGTGCGTCGACGGCGCTCGTCACCGGACTTATTGCCAAGGAGAGCGTCATCTCGACGCTCACGGTGCTTTTGGGCGCAACGTCGCCCGCGGTGCTGTCAACCATGTTTTCGCCGTTTACCGCTTACGTGTTCCTGGTCTTTACGCTGCTGTACCCGCCCTGCGTGGCGTCCATCGGCGCCGTCAAGAGCGAGCTGGGCACGCGCTATGCCGTTGCTGTGTTCGCGTTTCAGGTGACGGTCGCCTGGATCGTGGCGTTTGTCGTGCATTCGGCGGGCATATTGCTGGGTTTGGCTTAGTTATTTATTGACGGCGCAACCTCTGTGTATTGAGTTGATTGCGGCCCCGCATCTGTACTGACGGATGCGGGGCCGTTGCTATATAATCGCCCACCGCCCAAGACAATCGGAGAGGTTTCCTACATGACTCAGGCAAGACAAGATGGCATCTCACTCAAGCAGTGGCTCCCGCTTATTGGGCTCGCCTGTTGCGCGTTCGTATTCAACACGTCGGAGTTCATGCCCATCGGTCTTCTGACTGATATTGCCGCATCGTTCTCGCTCACGGAGGCCCAAGCAGGCATCATGATCTCGGTCTACGCCTGGGGCGTCATGCTGCTGTCGCTGCCGCTTATGGTGTTTGCCTCGCGCTTTGAGTTCAAGCGGATGCTGCTCGGCGTGCTCGCCGTGTTCTCGCTGGGCCAGTTCCTGTCCGCCGTGGCGCCCACCTATCCTATTTTGGTTTGCGCACGTCTGGTGGTCGCCTGCGCGCATGCCGTGTTCTGGTCGGTCGCCTCGATTATGGCCTCGCGCCTGGTCGACAGTCGCCACGGAGCGCTCGCCATCAGCATGATCGCCACGGGCTCGTCCATCGCGCAGATCTTTGGCCTGCCGATCGGCCGCGCCATCGGGCTGGCCGTGGGCTGGCGCATGACGTTTGCCGTGGTCGGGGCCCTCTCAGCCATCGCGGTCGTCTACCAGGCCGCGGTGTTCCCGGCCATGCCGGCGGGCGAGCGCTTTACCGTCAAACAGCTGCCCGAGCTGCTCAAGAATCCGTTCCTGGTCGCGCTCTACGCGGTCACGGTTTTTATGGCGACCGGCTATTACGCAAGCTACAGCTACATTGAGCCTTTCCTGGCGCAGGTCGCACACGTCGACGCGGGCGCCATCACCATGACGCTGACGGCGTTTGGCTTCTCCGGTCTGGTGGGCAGCTGGCTGTTTGGCCGCCTGTTCGACGGGCATCGCTTCCCGTTCTTGGCTATCACGCTCTCCGGCGTGCCGGTGGCTCTGCTGCTTATGGGTCCGGTCGCATCGTCGCTCGTGGCAGTGCTTGCCGTCTGCGCGCTGTGGGGCTGCTGCGCCACGGCCTTTAACGTGGCGTTCCAGGCCGAGCTCATCAAGTACACGCCGGCGGATTCGTCGGCCGTCGCCATGTCGATCTTCTCGGGCCTGTTCAATCTGGGCATCGGCACGGGCACCGCAATCGGCGGTGCCGTGGTTTCGGGTCCCGGTATCGCTTGGATTGGCTTCGTGGGCGGGGCGATTACCGTCGTGGGCGTCATCCTCGCCATCACCGTGCTGTTCCCAGCCATCCGTCGCGCCAAGCCCGTCGCCTAATCACAACCCAGGAGGGTCGGGGTGGCTAAAAGAGCCCCGTCCCAAATTAACTACTCTGCTGGGCATACAATGGATGTCGTTGTGTTGAGCTTACCGGGAGGTTGCTATGTGGGCATACGAGACGACGTTCTACCAGGTCTATCCGCTGGGCTTTTGCGGAGCTCCGCGCGAAAACGCCGCGCCCGTTGCTGAGGATGAGCTCGCCCAGGCTGCCAACGACGCGCCCAACTCCGATGCCCCCATCATGAAGATCGCCCAGTGGGCCGACTACCTGCAAAAACTCGGTATTGGCGCCGTGCTCATCAACCCGCCGCTCGAGTCTGATAGTCACGGCTACGATACGCGCAGTCTGCGCCATATCGACCGCCGCCTGGGTGGGGATGCCGACTTTGCCGCCGTATGCGACACGCTGCATACCCATGGCATCCGCGTGGTGCTCGATGCTGTCTTCAACCACGTCGGCCGCGGTTTTTGGGCCTTCCGCGACGTGCGGGAGCGCAAGTGGGACTCGCCCTACAAGGACTGGTTCCACATTAGCTTTGACGGTGACTCGTGCTACGGCGACGGCTTTTGGTACGAGGGCTGGGAGGGCCATTTTGAGCTTGTGAAGCTCAACCTGCAAAACCCTGCCGTGGTCGATTACCTGCTTGAGTCCGTGCGTCGCTGGTCCGAAGTCTTTGGCGTCGACGGTCTGCGCCTGGACGTCGCCTATATGCTCGATCGCGATTTTATGCGCCGCCTACACGCCTTTACCCGCGAGCTCAAGCCCGACTTCGTGCTGATCGGCGAGACACTCCACGGCGACTACAACCAGATCGTCAACGACGAGATGCTCGACTCCTGCACCAACTACGAGTGCTACAAGGGCCTGTACTCCAGCTTTAACTCGGTCAACATGTTCGAGATTGCCCACTCGCTTCATCGCCAGTTTGGCGGCGACCCCTGGTGCATTTATCGCGGCAAGCATCTGCTGTCGTTTGTCGACAACCACGACGTGCCGCGCCTGGCGAGCATCCTGACGGACAAGTCCTGCCTGCGCCCCGCCTACGGCATGCTCTTTGGTATGCCGGGCATTCCGTGCGTCTACTACGGCAGCGAGTGGGGGATTGCCGGCGAAAAGGGCGGCCCCGATGGCGATTGGGCGCTACGTCCTGCGCTCGATGAGCCCGCGCCCAACGAGCTGACGGCATTTGTCACGCAGCTGGCGCACCTGCGCTCGGCAAACGACGCGGCAGCCCGTGCCCTCAACTACGGTGCCTATCGCAACGTGGTGATCCAGAACAAGCAGCTGCTGTTCGAGCGCGCCTGCGACGATGCGACGGTGCTCGTGGCGGTCAATGCCGTGAACGAGCCCTACACCTTTGGAGCTGGCGAACTCAGCGGCTCCTTCGTCGACCTGCTTGCCGACGATGCGCCCACGGTCGAGCTGTCGGGTGCCCTTGAGCTTGCACCCTACGAGGTGCGTTATCTGCTGAGGGCCTAGGCCATGGCAGCGTCTGACGAGGGCTATCAACATATTGAGCATGGGTTTGAGCCCGTGTTCGACCAGCACTCGCGCGTTTTGGTGCTCGGGTCGTTTCCCTCGGTGCTTTCGCGCGCCAATGCCTTTTATTACGGCAACCCTCAGAATCGCTTTTGGCGCGTGATGGCCGCGTGCCTCGGTGTGCCCGTGCCGCCCAACGAGGGCGATCCTTTGGCAAGCGGTGAGCCCGCGACGCTCGATGCCTCGATTGCCGCCAAGCGGGCCATGCTGCTCAACGGCGGTGTGGCCCTGTGGGACGTGATCGAGAGCTGCGATATTAAGGGTTCGAGTGACGCCAGCATCAAAAACGTTGTGCCGGCACATATCGAGCGCATTACCGACGCGGCTCCCATTAAGCAGGTGATATGCAACGGTGGTACAGCTGGCCGGCTCTACAAGCGCTATCTACAAGAACGCACCGGGCTGCCGGCCATCGTTCTGCCGTCGACAAGTCCCGCCAATGCGGCATGGCGCCTAGAGCGCCTTGTTGGGCGCTGGCGCGAGGCCGTTGACTGAGGCGCTCTTTAATTTAGATATCTGATTGGGCGCGGGTGCCGAGGCGTTTCATGATGGCATGCCAGATCGGTGCGGGCAGCGCGGGCTTGACGCGCACCATGCCGTCGGCATCGACGCCTCCGGCATTGCCACCGCCAAGCAGCTGCGCATGCTTAATGGAGCAGCCCATGCGTACGGCGCCCACAAGCTTATCCATCGCTTCCGAAAATGGCCGACGCAAGAGACCCATGCGCGGGGAGTGGCGAAGCGCTGCGATGCCGGTGCCGGTGCAGACGACAACGCCGTCGCACCATGGCAGGTCACGTAGAAGACATGCCCGATACAGGCGGTCGAGGACTTCGTCCGTCTGCTTGGCGTTGTTGGACAGGGCCTGGACGACGACATAGACGCGTGTTTCTGTATTCCCAAGGCGATCGAGTATCTGCTCGACAGCGATCATAGCCTCATCGTCAAATGCATCATCAACAGCGAGCACTATGCCATCGACTGCACCGGCATCATCCGCCTTCAAGTCAACCGGGTGGGGGAGTACGGTGTCGGAAAGCCGGGCATAGGCGGCGATGGCATCCTGCAGGTCCCAAAGCAAAAACTCAAGATCGGCGCTTTCGGGAATACTGACAAACGCGATGTTATGCAGTGTTTTTGGTACATCGCCGCGCGCGGTCGTCTCCATGCCGCCTCCTTTCCGGTTGGTTTCCGTTTAGGTTACACCGTCTGGTGGCGCTCCGCCGCGCTATCCTAGTGCAACCCTTACGAAAGGAACGCCATGCGTCTGCCCATGAATACCTCGCTTGCCACGCTCAAGCCCTCCGGCATCCGCCGGATCAATGCGCTCGCCGCCCAGCATCCGGGATGCATTGCGCTCGCGCTCGGCGAGCCCGATTTTCCTACGCCCGATGTGATTAGCGCTGAGGTGACTGCTTCGTTGGACCGCGGCGACACGCACTATCCGCCCAACAACGGTCGCCCCGCCCTGCGCGAGGCGCTGTCTGCCTACATGGGGGATGCGGGCCTTACGTATTCTGCCGATGAGGTCATCCTGACCGACGGCGCGACCGAGGCCCTGTCGGCAACGTTTATGGCCATGCTCAACCCCGGCGACGAGGTCATTATCCCCACGCCGGCCTTTGGCCTGTACGAGAGCATCGTCGTTGCCAACCACGCCAAAGCGGTCTTTTTGGATACGGAGCCTGCGCAATTCCAGATTGACGAGGACGCACTTCGTGCTTGCGTGACACCGGCGACCAAGGCCATCGTCATCTGCTCGCCCAACAATCCTACGGGCTGCATCCTCGACGCGGCATCGCTCGACGCCGTGGCGCGCGTAGCGGAGCAGGCGGGCATCTACGTAGTCTGCGACGACGTATACAACCGTCTGGTCTATGTGGATGGCTACGAGCGCTTCGCCCAGCGACACCCGGAGCTGCGCGAGCAGACAGTGATCATCGAGAGTTTCTCCAAGCCCTGGGCCATGACCGGCTGGCGCTTGGGTTGGCTCGCAGCGGCAGCCCCCGTCATCGCCGAGATCGCAAAAGCACACCAATACCTAGTATCGAGTGCCGTTTCATTTGAGATGGACGCAGCAGCGCGAGCCCTGACCGTCGACCCAACCCCCATGCTCAAAGTCTACCGAGCCCGCCGCAAACGCGTGCTCGCAGCCTTAAACGCTATGGGCCTCGACGCAGTAGAGCCCGCAGGAGCCTTCTACACTTTCCCGAGCATCAAAAAGTTCGACCTAACCAGCGAAGCCTTCTGCATCAAAGCCATCAAAGAAGCAAACGTAGCCCTAGTCCCGGGCGACTGCTTCGGCACCGAAGGCCACATCCGCCTCAGCTACTGCGTCTCCGACCAAGATCTGGACGAAGGCCTAAATCGCCTGTCCACCTTCATTTCAACCCTGTAGCCATCAGGGACGCAACACATCAGCCCACCGACCCAAGCATTATGAGTGGGGCGCGCCGGCCAACGGAAAACCGGGCTGCCCCATAGTTGACGCAGGCCGCGCCGCCGAAGGCCAGGCGCAAGGGTTTCGTAGATTCCGCACGAGCCGAAGGCCACTTAATGTGGCCTTCGTGCGAGCCCAGGACTTGACCGAGCGAAAACCTTGCGCCTGGCCTTCGGCGGCGCGTGCCGGATGGTGGAATTGTGTGCAGCCCGGTTTTCCGTTGACCGACGCCGGGGTCCCCGCCATAATACTTTCGGTTCACGCACGAATCCGCTGCCAGAGACAGCCGGTGCAAACGGGCATCGCCCGCGAGCTTAATGGGATATCCCGCCAGCCGAGGTGGTCGAGTAGATATGTCTTCTCGCCCCCGTCGCTCATGCAGCGCGGGGGCTTTCTTTTTGGACATGCCCCCGTCACGTCCTTGTGGCGGACCGTGCCCGGAAAGAATTCGAGGAGGTGTAATTCATGCCCCAGCAGTACAAAATCGACAAGGTTGCAGAGATCGAGTCCCGTATCGCCGAGAACGCCGGTCTGTTCGTCGTCAACTACAACGGTCTGACGGTTAAGCAGGCTCAGGAGCTGCGTCATCAGCTTCGCGAGTGCGGCGCCGAGATGAAGGTCTACAAGAACAACCTGGTCAAGATCGCCCTCAAGAACCAGGAGCAGCCCGAGCTCGACGAGATTCTCGCCGGCCCCGTCGCTTATGTGTTCTACGAGTCCGAGCCGGTCGAGGCCGCTAAGGCCCTTAAGGACTTCTCCGCTAAGTCCAAGGGCGTCCTTGAGATCAAGGGCGGTATCTCCGACGGCAAGGCCGTTTCCGCTGATGATGTTAAGGCTATCGCCGAGCTTCCCACCAAGGATCAGCTTCTCGGCCAGATCGCCGGTCTCATCTCCGGTTTCGCTCGCGACATCGCTGTCTGCGTCAACGGCGTTTCCTCTGGTCTCGCTCGTTCGATCCAGCAGGTCTCCGAGCAGAAGGCAGCCTAGTCGCTGTTTTCACCCGCGGCGGCAACGCCGCACCCCTGGCGCATTCGCGCCGTGTTTTAACTGATCTCCGTGCACAGACACGGAAACCGAAAGGACTTAGAAATGGCTAAGCTTACCACCGATGAGATCATCGATGCTCTTAAGGAAATGACCCTTCTCGAGGCTTCCGAGCTCGTTAAGGCTATCGAGGACACCTTCGGCGTTTCCGCCGCTGCTCCTGCCGCTGTTGTCGCCGCTCCCGCTGCTGGCGCTGCTGAGGCCGAGGAGAAGACCGAGTTTGACGTCGTGCTTGAGGGCTTCGGCGACAACAAGATCCAGGTCATCAAGGCCGTCCGTGAGCTCACCAACCTTGGCCTGAAGGAGGCCAAGGAGGTCGTCGAGGGCGCTCCCAAGGCTGTTCTCGAGGGTGCCAAGAAGGAGGACGCCGAGGCTGCCAAGGAGAAGCTCGAGGCTGCTGGCGCTGCTGTCACCCTCAAGTAATCAGGCTTTCTCGCCAGATTTCTTTGCAGACGGGGTTCGCATTGCGAGCCCCGTCTTTTTTGTTTTTCGGTCCCTCGACATCGGTAGCTCAAACTGCCATGTTCTGTGATTTGCGTCGTATCGGGCGCCCTGCCGTTGGGCAATAAAATTGCACCATTCGAGCAATAATTTGCGTTGACCTGCTGAAGAATTGTCTCTGCCTTGTAGCGACATATAGTTCCAGCGGTAAGATGCTTGGGTATCGTAATTTGGTCTGCGGCTGTGCGCCGCACGCATGGGGCGCTTTTGCGCCTGCGAAAGGATCTTTGAATAACATGAAGGCAATCATCCCCGCCGCCGGTCTTGGCACGCGTTTTCTGCCTGGCACCAAGTGTACGCCCAAAGAGATGCTGCCGGTGCTCGACAAGCCCGTCATTCAGTACGTCGTCGAGGAGGCGCTCGATCCCGAGGAAGTCGACGACGCCATCATCGTTACTTCTCCCGGTAAGCCCGAGCTACTGAACTACTTCCAGCCCGATCGCTCGCTCGAGAACCTGCTGCGCGAGCGCGGCAAGAACGCCTATGCCGATGCCGTCGCCCACGCTGGCGGTATGCCGGTCGACTTCCGTTATCAGTACGAGCCCAAGGGCCTCGGCCATGCTATCCGCTCTGCTGCCGACGCCGTGGCAGGGGAGAACTTCCTGGTTCTTCTGGGCGACTACGTTGTGCCTAACCGTGATATCTGCGACAAGATGCTTGCCGTTTCCAAGGAGCACGGTGGCGCTTCGGTTATCGCCGTCGCTGCTTGCTCGCCCGAGGAAGTCAGCCGCTACGGCGTTATCGCCGGCGAGCGCGTTGGTTCGCTCGAGGGCGCCGAGGGCGTTGCCGATGCCGAGCCGGGCGCTGTCTGGCGCATCGGCGGTCTGGTCGAGAAGCCCGCTCCCGAGGCGGCTCCGTCCAACCTGTACATCGTCGGTCGCTACCTGCTGAGCCCGCTGGTCATGGACCTGCTGGCCGATCAGCAGGCCGGCAAGGGCGGCGAGATCCAGCTGACTGACGCCATGGCCCGCTCGCTCGACCGCGAGGCCATGTACGCTGTCGTCATCGACCCGCTGTCGGGCTACGACACCGGCACGCCTTCTGGCTGGATGGCCACCAACGCCCTCATGGCTGCAAGCGATCCTCGCTTTGCCGGCGCCTTCTGGGACGCCATCGACGAGCGCGGCGGCTTGATGCGCAAGTAAGCCTTCGGGCATCGACATTTACGGGCGCGGACCTCGGTTCGCGCCCGTTTTTTATAAGAGCTTCGATTGTCGACTCTCTGTTCACAGAAAATATATGAACAGATGTTCGATACACATACATTTACCTGCGTATTTTCTGTCGAAAAACTTTGCTACTCCAAAAACTCAATCGCGTCAAGGCTTTTCTTGCCCAACGGTCGGTACCTGATAAACTATTAGGTTGCGATAACTGGCGAAGCTATGCCTCGCCAACCCACCGAGCATTTCCGTGAAGGAGGAAAAACCTGGTGACCTACGCATATACTGCCACTGAGCGCAAGCGCGTCAGCTTCGGGAAAATCCCGGAGGCCATGGAGCTCCCCAACCTTATCTCTGTTCAAAGGGAATCCTTTGAGCGTTTTAAGGACGAGGGTCTTCGTGAGGCGTTCAAGGAATCCAGCCCCATCCAGAGCCAGAACCATGTTCTCGAGGTTACCTTCGGCGAGCATCAGTTCGGGGACCCCGCGCACACCGTCGAGGAGTGCCGCGAGAAGGACATGACCTATCAGGCTCCGCTTCTGACCGACGTCCGTCTCACCAACAAGGAGACCGGCGAGATCAAGGAGCAGCTCGTCTTTATGGGCGACTTCCCCATGATGACTGATCAGGGCACCTTCATCATCAACGGTACCGAGCGTATCGTCGTCTCGCAGCTCGTCCGCTCCCCGGGCGTGTACTACAGCTCCGAGATGGATTCGGGCAAGCAGATTTACAAGGCCCAGATCATCCCGTCCCGCGGTGCCTGGCTTGAGTTTGAGGTCGACAAGCGCGACCAGCTCATGGTCTCCATCGACCGTAAGCGCAAGCAGAGCGCCACGATGTTCCTGCGCGCCCTTGGCATCGCCGTCACCAACGACGACATCATCGAGCTTCTCGGCAACTCCGATGTGATCAAGCGCACCCTGGAGCGCGACACCGCCCTCACCCGCGAGGATGCCCTTATCGAGATCTACCGTCGCCTGCGCCCGGGCGAGCCTCCCACCGTGGATGCTTCCCGCAGCCTGCTCGAGGGCCTGCTCTTCAACCCGCAGCGCTACGATCTGGCCCGCGTCGGTCGTTACAAGGTCAACAAGAAGCTCAACCTCACCACCGAGGAAGAGGTCACGGTGCTCACCGACGAGGATATCGTCGCGACGCTGCGCTACCTGCTGTCCCTCGCTGCCGGCGAGCAGGGCTTCAAGGTTGACGACATCGACCACTTTGGCAACCGCCGCATCCGCACCGTCGGCGAGCTCGTCGCCAACCAGTTCCGTATCGGCATGAGCCGTATGGAGCGCGTCGTCCGTGAGCGCATGAGCTCCCAGGACATCGACGAGATCACCCCGCAGTCGCTCATCAACATCCGCCCGATCGTGGCCTCCATCAAGGAGTTCTTCGGTTCCTCGCAGCTCTCGCAGTTCATGGACCAGGCGAATCCCCTGACCGGTCTGACCCACAAGCGTCGTCTGTCCGCACTCGGCCCTGGCGGTCTTGCCGGCCACAAGTCGGGCTCCAGCCGCCGCACCAACGTGCCGACGGCCGTCCGCGACGTTCACAACTCGCACTACAGCCGCATGTGCCCGATCGAGACCCCCGAAGGCCCCAACATCGGCCTGATCGGCTCGCTCGCCCTCTACGCCCGCGTCAACGAGTACGGCTTCATCGAGGCCCCGTTCCGTCGCGTCGAGAACGGCGTTGCCACCGACCAGATCGACTGGATGACCGCTGACGAGGAAGAGAAGCACGTCATCGCGCCGGCCAACACGCCGCTCGATCCCAAGACCAACGAGTTCATCACGACCGATGCCGAGGGCAAGATCGTCCGTCCGCACACCGTGATCGCCCGTACCCGCGACTTCGACGGCTCCTTCGGCGCTCCCGCCGACGTGCCTGTCGAGGACGTCGACTACATGGATGTCTCGCCGCGTCAGATGCTTTCCGTCGCAGCCACGCTGATCCCGTTCCTTGAGCACGACGACGCCAAGCGTACGCTGATGGGCGCTAACATGCAGCGTCAGGCCGTGCCGCTGGTTCACCCTGCCGCTCCCTATGTCGGTACCGGCATGGAGCGTCGCGCCGCCCTGGACTCTGGCGAGGTTACCCTGGCCAAGAACGCCGGCGAGGTCATCTTTGCCGACGCCTCCAAGATTATCGTCAAGCATGCCGGCGGCATGGACGAGTATCACCTGGCCAAGTACCAGCGCTCCAACCAGTCCACCTGCATCAACCACCGTCCGCTCGTGCGCGTCGGTGACACCGTTGAGCAGGGCGAGCCTCTGGCCGACGGTCCTTCGACCGATCACGGCGAGCTCGCACTGGGCCAGAACCTCACCGTGGCATACATGCCGTGGGAAGGCTTCAACTACGAGGACGGTATCGTCGTGTCCGAGCGCCTGGTGGCCGAGGACCTGCTGACGACCATCAATATCACCCGTCACGAGATCGACGCCCGCGACACCAAGCTCGGCCCCGAGGAGATCACCCGCGAGATCCCGAACCTCTCCGAGGACATGCTTGCCAACCTCGACGAGGACGGCATCATCCGCATCGGCGCCGAGGTCGGCCCTGGCGACATCCTGGTCGGCAAGGTCACGCCTAAGGGCGAGAGCGCTTTGACCGCCGAGGAGCGCCTGCTGCGCGCCATCTTCGGTGCCAAGGCTCACGACGTTCGCGACACCTCCCTTAAGATGCCTCACGGCGCTTACGGCCGCGTCATCGACGTCGTCCGCTTTAGCCGCGAGAACGGCGACGACCTGGCCCCCGGCGTCAACGAGCAGGTGCGCGTCTACGTCGCCCAGCGTCGTAAGATCCAGCAGGGCGATAAGATCGCCGGTCGCCACGGCAACAAGGGTGTTATCTGTAACGTTCTGCCGGTCGAGGACATGCCCTACATGGCTGACGGTACCCCGATCGACGTTATCCTCAACCCGCTGGGCGTTCCTTCGCGTATGAACGTCGGCCAGCTGCTCGAGTGCCACCTTGGCTGGGCTGCTGCCTGCGGTTGGGATACCGAGGATGCCGACTCCGACAAGTATGTCCCCGGTCCGTTCTTCACCGCGACGCCCGTCTTCGACGGCGCCAAGGAGGACGAGATCGCCGAGGTCATCCGTCGCGCCAACAAGAACATGCTCAACAAGGCCACCGCTGCCTTTGGCGATCACATGCGCCCCGAGTTTGTTACCCAGCTTGACGAGCGCGGCAAGACCCGCCTGTTCGACGGCCGCACCGGCGAGGAGTTCCGCGAGCCCATTACCGTGGGTACGTCCTACATCCTCAAGCTCGGCCACATGGTCGACGACAAGATCCACGCCCGTTCGACCGGCCCTTACAGCCTGGTTACCCAGCAGCCGCTGGGCGGCAAGGCTCAGTTCGGCGGCCAGCGCTTCGGCGAGATGGAAGTTTGGGCACTGTACGCATACGGTGCTTCCAACGTCCTGCAGGAGATCTTGACCGTCAAGTCCGACGATACCGTGGGCCGCGTCAAGACCTACGAGTCCATCGTCAAGGGCGAGAACGTTCCTGTCCCGGGTATCCCCGAGTCCTTCAAGGTTCTCGTCAAGGAGATCCGTTCCCTCGCGCTGGACATCGAGCCCATGCACGATGCCGACGAGGACGCCTCCGCCCCTGTGACCGCCGAGGAGACCTCTGCCCTCGATGACCTGGCCGCGCTCGCCGGCGTTGACGCCGACGTCGAGGCCCAGGATGCCGAGACCGCCGAGGCACCCGAGGCTGTCGCCGCCACGACCACTGATAAGGAGTAGTTGACTGTGGCAGATTTCGAAGCTACTGATTTTGACTCGGTAAAGATCTCCCTTGCCTCCGCCGACCAGATCCGTTCCTGGTCGCACGGTGAGGTCAAGAAGCCGGAGACCATCAATTACCGTACCCTCAAGCCCGAGAAGGACGGCCTGTTCTGCGAGAAGATCTTCGGTCCCGCCAAGGACTGGGAGTGCTCCTGCGGCAAGTACAAGGGCATCCGCTTTAAGGGCATCGTCTGCGAGCGCTGCGGCGTCGAGGTTACCTCGGCCAAGGTGCGTCGCGACCGCATGGGCCACATCGAGCTCGCCGCTCCCGTGTCCCACATCTGGTACTTCAAGAGCCCCACGAGCTTCCCGATGAGCCGTATGCTCGACATCAAGTCCAAGGACCTCGAGAAGGTTCTGTACTTTGCCAGCTACATCATCACCGAGGTAGACTACGAGGCTCGCGAGGCCGACGCTGACGACCTGCGCGAGGAGCTCGCCGCCGATCTGGAAGAGATCGATGCCGAGTGCGCCCGCCAGATCGAATCCCTCAAGGAGCAGGGCAACCCCGAGAACTTTGACGAGTTCTCCGATGAGGAGCCGCTGACCCCCGAGGAAATCGCCTCTGGCATCGTCGACATCGAGGAAGAGTGCAAGGACGAGAAGCAGCTCCGCACGGACGCCTTCAACGCCTTCATGAAGCTCACCGAGCGCGACCTCATCTCCGATGAGCCGCTGTTCCGCGAGATGACCCGCTACTACTCCATGTACTTCAAGGGTGGTATGGGTGCCGAGGCCGTCCGCGACCTGCTTGCTGCCATCGACCTCCCCTCCGAGGCCGAGAAGCTCAAGGCCATCATCGCCGACGAGGACTCCCAGAAGCAGAAGCGCGAGAAGGCCGTCAAGCGCCTCGAGGTCGTTGACGCCTTCCTGAAGGGCGGCAACACCCCCGCGAACATGATCCTGGACGTCATCCCGGTCATTCCGCCCGATCTGCGCCCGATGGTCCAGCTCGACGGCGGCCGCTTCGCTGCGTCCGACCTCAACGACCTGTACCGTCGCGTGATCAACCGTAACAACCGACTCAAGCGCCTGCTCGACCTGGACGCCCCCGCGATCATCGTGAACAACGAGAAGCGCATGCTCCAGGAGTCCGTGGACGCCCTGTTCGACAACGGCCGTCGTGGTCGCCCGGTCTCTGGCCGTGGCGGTCGCCCGCTCAAGTCGCTCGCCGAGGCCCTCAAGGGCAAGCAGGGTCGTTTCCGTCAGAACCTGCTGGGTAAGCGTGTCGACTACTCCGGCCGTTCGGTAATCGTTACCGACCCCAAGCTGCTGCTGCACCAGTGCGGTCTGCCCAAGACCATGGCGCTGGAGCTTTTCAAGCCCTTCGTCATGAAGCGCCTGGTCGAGCTTGGCAAGGTCGAGAACATCAAGGGCGCCAAGCGCGCTATCGACCGTGGTGCCACCTTTGTGTGGGACATCCTCGAAGAGGTCATCGACGGCCGCGTCGTGCTGCTCAACCGTGCACCGACCCTGCACCGTCTGTCCATCCAGGCCTTTGAGCCGGTGCTGGTCGAGGGCAAGGCCATCCACCTGCACCCGCTGGTCTGCTCGCCCTTCAACGCCGACTTCGACGGCGACCAGATGTCTGTCCACGTGCCGCTGTCCAGCCAGGCTCAGGCCGAGGCCCGCGTGCTCATGCTCTCTGCGAACAACCTGCGCTCGCCGGCATCCGGCAAGCCGGTTAACATCCCTTCGCAGGACATGATCATCGGTGTGTACTACCTCACCCAGGTTCGCGAGGGTCTGCCGGGCGAGAACCACGTGTTCTCGAGCTTCGACGACGCGCTGCACGCCTATGACTGCCGCTCCGAGGTCGACATGCAGGCCAAGATCCAGGTCCGCGTGTCCGCTGCCGACGCCAACGTCATCAACGAGGACGGCACCCGTATCTTCCGCGTCAAGAACGGCAAGAACGAGTTTGTCGACTACGACGTCACCGGTAACAAGACCGCGCGCTTCGAGACCTCTATCGGCCGTATCATCTTCAACCGCCAGTGCCTGCCCGAAGACTACGAGTTCATGAACTACAAGATGGTCAAGGGCGATGTGGCCAAGCTGGTTGCCGACTGCTGCGATCGTTACCCCGAGGCCAAGGTCGGCCCGATCCTCGACGCCATCAAGTACTCCGGCTTCCACTACGCTACCCGCGCCGGCCTCACCATCTCGGTGTGGGACGCTCTCATCCCTGCGGAGAAGCAGGAGCTGCTCGACCGCGCCCAGGCCAACGTCGACCAGATCAACGAGTACTTCGAGGAGGGCTTCATCAACGAGACGGAGCGCCACATCGAAGTCGTTAACGAGTGGACCGCTTGTACCGATAAGGTTGCAGCGCTCATGCTCGACATGTTCGACGAGGAGAACCCGCTCTACATGATGGCCGACTCCGGCGCCCGTGGTTCTAAGACCCAGCTGCGTCAGCTCGGCGGCATGCGTGGCCTGATGGCAGACATGTCCGGCGAGACGATCGACCTTCCCATTAAGGCGAACTTCCGCGAGGGCCTGCTGCCGCTCGAGTACTTCATTTCGACCTACGGTGCCCGTAAGGGCCTGGTCGATACCGCATCCCACACCTCGGACTCTGGTTACCTGACCCGTCGTCTGGTCGATGTGGCCCAGGACGTCATCGTCCGCGAGGAGGACTGCGGTACGCACGAGGGCGTCACCTACAACCTCATCATCCCCGGTACCACCGACCTCAACACCGACCTCGTCGGCCGTTGCTTCATTGAGGACGTCGTGGCCCCCGATGGCACCGTGCTCTTTGAGCAGGACGGCTACATCGAGAAGGTCGCCGACATCCAGAAGATGGTCGATGCGGGCCTTAAGAAGGTCAAGCTTCGCGCGCTGCTCACCTGCCGCTCCAAGTACGGCGTGTGCCAGAAGTGCTACGGCTGGGATCTTTCCACCCGTCGTCCGGTCGCTATCGGTACTGCCGTCGGCATTATTGCCGCCCAGTCCATCGGCGAGCCCGGTACGCAGCTTACGATGCGTACCATTCACTCCGGCGGCGTCGCTGGCGTCGACGATATTACGCAGGGTCTGCCTACGGTCAGCCGTATGTTCGATATCGTCGGCAACGTCAACGAGAAGATCCTGGGTCGCGAGGCCGAGCTGGCTCCGTACTCCGGCCACCTCTCGATTAAGCCCGAGAAGTCCGAGTACGTGCTGACGCTCACCGACTCCGAGGATCACACTCGTGTCCTCGACGAGCGTCGCGTTCCCGCTTCGGTGCGCTTTATGCCCGAGATCGAGGACGGCTGCGAGGTTCGCGCCGGCGACCAGATCACCAAGGGCTTCGTCAACTTCCGCAACCTGCGCAAGCTGACCGACATCGAGTCGACGATGCACACCTTCGTCGAGAGCGTCAAGGACGTCTACACCAGCCAGGGCGTCGACCTGAACGACAAGCACATCGAGGTGCTCGCACGTCAGATGCTGCGTCGCGTTCAGATCACCAACCCCGGCGACTCCAAGTACCTGCTTGGTCAGTACGTCGACCGCTACGAGTTCGCCGACGAGGTCGAGCGCGTTGCCCGTCTGGGCGGTCAGGCTCCCGTGGCCGAGCCCGTCATCCTGGGTACGCTCAAGGTCGCGTCCAACATCGACTCCTGGCTGTCGAGCGCTTCGTTCATCCGTACCGCTGGTGTCCTTACTGAGGCTGCCATCGAGGGCAAGGTTGACCACCTGCTCGACCTTAAGTCCAACGTTATCGTCGGTAAGAAGATCCCGGCTGGTACCGGCCTCAAGCCGTACGCCAACGCCAAGCTGACGTATCGCACGGCCGACGGCTACGTGGACATCGACGGCCCGGCTTCGCCCAACGCCAAGTCGCTGCCCGAGTGGGCTCCGGTTGAGCTCAAGGACCTGGACGAGCGGCTCCCGCAGCAGCTCGACTGGGCCGGCTACGACGAGTTCGGCGGTGCTGACGGTTCGTTCACCCGCAACGGCCACACCATCTCCGCCGAGAAGGCTCGCCTGTACCTGTTCGACGACCTGGGCGTGTCGCAGCGCTGGACCAACAAGTTCAGCGAGGTCGGCATCGAGACGGTCGGCGACCTGGTCGGTAAGTCCGAGGAGGATCTGCTGCGCATCGATGGCATCGGTGCCAAGGCAATCGAGGAGCTCCGTGACGGCCTGGAGGCCCACGACCTGCTCTACATCCTCGAGAACAACGACGACGTTGCCGACGAGGAAGACCTCTCGCAGCTGCTGCAGATGGTCTTTAGCCCCGACGGTCCGGACGACATCCTGCTGGGCACCTCCGCCGCTCCGACGCATCACGCCGACGCCGACGAGGAGCTCCTGGGCGCCCCGATCGACGACAAGAAGGCTCCCGCCAACGGCGCGATCAACGAGGACATGGCTTCCCTCGACGAGCTGCTCAACCAGCTCGTGGACACCGACGACGCCGAAGAGGCCAAGGACAACGACGAGGAGTAATTTCCTAGTACGTTAACCGTCCTTCCAAAGACCCGTTTCCCAACAGGGAAGCGGGTCTTTTTGTTAAAGAAAACCTGCCAAAAAGGGACAGGTATATTTTGGTAGGTTTTTCCTGCTTGAATTTGAAACATTTCGCCCGACAAGAGCGTATCTAAGGTGAGGGCCTCACCAAGAATTATTAACGTCACCGGGAGGTGATTATGGAAGAACAAGCATTTAGACAGGCGGTCGAGGATCACCGTGATGTCGTGTTTCGAATCGCATTGACGTACCTGCGCGATCGTGCCGATGCCGACGATGTTGCCCAAGATGTCTTTCTTAAGTTGCTTAAAAGCGATGGGCACTTTGAAAGTTGGGAACATCTTCGCCGCTGGCTTGTCCGGGTCACGATCAATGAATGCAAATCGCTCTTTCGAAAGCCATGGAGGCGTGTGGAGGATATTGAGAATCTGGCCGATTCGCTTTCGGCGGCGCAGGATGAGACCAAGGCGGTCCTGTCAGACGTTATGCGACTTCCGGAGCGATTCCGCGTTCCCATCGTGCTCTATTACTACCTGGGCTTTTCGACCTCAGAGATTGCCGAGTTGATGCATGTACCAGCCGCGACCGTTCGAACGCGTTTAGCTCGCGGTCGATCGAAGCTCAAATTCATCTTAGAGGAGGGCGACCGTGAAATCCAATCAAATCAAGCAGGCCTTCGAGTCCATCCAAGCCGATAGCGACCTTGCCGACCGTGTTATTGATGCTGCGGCTGGAGAGCCGCTTCGTCGAAAGGGTCACGCGAAGCCTCTGTATGTTGCCGTAATCGGATGTCTTGCCGGAGTGTTGGCGACCGGAGGGGTCGCCTACGCCGTTATCAATTCCAGCTATTTTGCCTCAGCCTGGGGAAACCACGGCAACGGGGATTCCATTACCTGGACCAACGGCGGTTCATCGGGGACTAAATATACCTACACCAGAGAGTTTGGTGACGGCATCGCGCCCCAAAGCCTGGAGGGCGCAGTTCAGGAGGTTAATCTGTCCGTCGAGGGTAACGGCTATACGCTTGATATCCATGAGATGGCTATTGACCAAAACGGCTGCGGAGCCGTGACGTTTACGTTGTCCAATTCAAATGGCGTTAACTACTACAAGCCGGCAGCAGAGACAGGCGAACTTGTTCTCTATGGTGAAGAAGAACAAGGCATCGGCACGCCCAGCATGAACTTCGGCGAGGAATGGGCTGACACACGCTGCACAATTGATAAGGACACATCAAGCGACACGGTCATTAATGGCACGATGTACTTTGCCTCGTGGGATCGCGAGCGAGATTTGGGACATGCGGTCACCTGGAATATCTGCTGGACTGAGGGCGAAGGCGAGGACGCGAAGCTGTTCGAAGCATCGACGCCCGAGTTTAGCGTTGGAGCGTACGTCGATACAAAGGAACTCCGCTCCGATGACTCGCCTCTCGAGATCAGCCCGTTTTCCATCCAGACGCACATCGATGATCTGGGCTATGAAGCAGTTGATCATAAACTGACCGTCAGCTACAAGGATGGATCGGAGCAGATTATCGAAGATGACGACGCAGGGGCGTACAATTTCTATGTTTCGATGGCACGCAATAGCGGAGAGAACATTTGGGTGCCAACGAAGTTGATTGATGTCGACCAAGTGGTTTCAGTAACGCTCGAAGGCACACGCTGCACTTCAACAGGGGGCGCCGAAACGTCGGAACCCTTTACCATCGTCTATTCGTAAGATTTGGGGCCGCTTCCTACTAGGGGAAGCGGCCTTCTTTGCGGTAAATGGGCGGTTAGACCGCACGATATTCGCCTGCATTTCTGAAGTATGCGGCAAAATCTTGATGGGTCGACCACACCGTATATGCTCAAGCGTTCTACCTGCGGGTTTGTTATCGCAAAATCCCTGTGTGCTCGGTAAGTTCATAATTTGCCGCATACTTCCGAAAACACCGTCAATCTACAGTGTTAGTGAGGTCGGATCACCGCTGGAGCGCGACGTTTCCCCAGATAAAACCGACCAAAATAAACCTGTCCCTTTTTGGTAGGGAACGTTGCCCCGACGAGCACGTCGGATTCCCGGTCCGGGCGGCCCGCTGTTTAAGTTTGTCGCGAGTTCCGCACGCAAAGGAAAGCACTTAATGTGCTTTCCGTCTTGCGCAGGACTGTAGAGCAGCAAACTTAAACAGCGGGCCGCCCGGACCGGGAATCCGCCCCCGCGCACAGAAGGGGATTCCTTTTGTGTAGGCTTTGCGGAAATGTGCCAATTTTGGGATACGCCCGGCGGCGTGGTCTGTTGACGACACAGCTAACGGCACGTATCCTATCGAACTGCGTGTTTCGTAGGGGGATGCTGACCCCTCGATTCAAGCCGTTGCACTTTACAGAAAGCTGGAATCATTCGAGAAGGAGTACGCTTTGCCTACTATTAACCAGCTGGTTCGCCAGGGCCGTCGTTCCGTGCCCAAGAAGTCCAAGAACGCTGCTCTGCAGCACAACTCCCAGAAGCGCGGCGTGTGCACCCGCGTCTTCACCACGAGCCCCAAGAAGCCGAACTCGGCTCTTCGTAAGGTTGCCCGTGTTCGCCTTGTCAACGGCATCGAAGTTACTGCTTACATCCCGGGTGAGGGCCACAACCTGCAGGAGCACTCCATCGTGCTCGTCCGCGGCGGTCGTGTCCGTGACCTCCCTGGTGTCCGTTATCACGTCATCCGTGGCGCCTACGACGCTGCTCCGGTCCAGAACCGTATGCAGGCCCGTTCCAAGTACGGTGCTAAGCGCCCCAAGGCTAAATAAGCCAGATAACGTTTTGATACTTTCGCCGTGTGCCGCCTAAGCGCCGCACGGTAGACACTTAAGGAGATTTCACATGCCGCGTCGTGCAGCAGCTAATCGTCGTGAGGTTCAGCCTGACGCCGTTTACAACAACCGCCTGGTGACTCAGCTCATCAACAAGGTCCTTCTTGACGGCAAGAAGGCCACCGCTGAGCGCATCGTTTACACCGCTTTCGAGATCGTTGCCGAGAAGTCCGAGGGTGGCGACGCTCTCGCTACCTTCAAGAAGGCTATGGACAACGTCAAGCCCACGCTCGAGGTTAAGCCCAAGCGTGTCGGTGGCGCTACCTATCAGGTCCCGATGGAGGTTAACTCCCGTCGTTCCACCGCTCTGGGTATCCGCTGGATCGTCAACTTCTCCCGCGCTCGCAAGGAGAAGACCATGGCCGAGCGTCTCGCCAACGAGATCCTCGACGCTTCCAACGGCCTGGGCGCTTCCGTCAAGAAGCGTGAGGACGTCTTCAAGATGGCCGAGGCCAACCGCGCGTTCTCTCACTATCGTTGGTAAGTTAAGGTAAGGAACTAACATGGCTAAGCCTAAGTACAAGCTTTCCGATACCCGTAACATCGGCATCATGGCTCACATCGATGCCGGTAAGACCACCACGACCGAGCGTATTCTTTACTACACCGGTAAGACCCACAAGATCGGTGAGGTCCATGAGGGCGCTGCCACCATGGACTGGATGGTTCAGGAGCAGGAGCGCGGCGTAACCATTACCTCCGCTGCTACCACGTGCTTCTGGAACAAGGACGGTAAGGACTACCGCATCCAGATCATCGACACCCCGGGCCACGTTGACTTCACCGCCGAGGTCGAGCGCTGCCTGCGCGTCCTCGATGGCGCTGTCGCCGTCTTCGACGCCGTTGCCGGCGTTCAGCCCCAGTCTGAGACCGTTTGGCGTCAGGCTTCTACCTTCAACGTCCCCCGCATCGCCTTCATTAACAAGTATGACCGCGTGGGTGCTGACTTCTTCAACGCTATCGAGACCATGAAGGATCGTCTCGACGCTAACGCCGTGGCCGCTCAGGTCCCGATGGGCGCCGAGGACAACTTCTGGGGCGTCATCGACCTGGTCACCATGACTGCATGGGACTTCAAGGCCGACGACAAGGGCATGACCTACCCCGAGCCGATGGACGAGATCCCGGCTGAGTTCGCTGACATCGCTGCCACCAAGCGCGAGGAGCTCCTCGACGCTGCTGCCAGCTTTGACGATGAGCTCATGGAGAAGATCCTCATGGAGGAGGACTTCACCGTCGAGGAGCTCAAGGCTGCTCTGCGCAAGGGCGTTCTGGCCAACGAGCTCAACCTCGTCTTTGTGGGCTCCGCCTACAAGAACAAGGGCGTCCAGGAGCTGCTCGACGCTGTCGTCGACTACCTGCCCAGCCCGCTTGACGTCGAGGCCGTCACCGGTACCGATCCGGACACCGGCGAGGAGATCGAGCGTCATCCTTCCTTCGACGAGCCCTTCTCCGGCCTGGTCTTCAAGATCATGACCGACCCGTTCGTCGGTAAGCTCACCTACGTCCGCGTTTACTCCGGCCGTGCCGAGTCCGGCTCCTACGTGATCAACGCTTCCAACGGTCAGCGCGAGCGCCTCGGCCGCATCCTCGAGATGAACGCCGCCGAGCGTATCGACCGTGACGACGCTGCCGCCGGCGACATCGTCGCTTGCGTCGGCTTCAAGAACTCCACCACCGGTGACACCCTGTGCGCCGAGGGCAACGAGATCGTCCTCGAGAAGATCGAGTTCGCCAAGCCCGTTATCGACGTTGCCATCGAGCCCAAGACCAAGGCCGAGCAGGACAAGATGTCCCTGGCTCTGACCAAGCTCGCCGAGGAGGACCCGACCTTCCAGGTGTCCACCAACCACGAGACCGGCCAGACCATCATCGCCGGCATGGGCGAGCTGCACCTCGAGATCATCGTCGACCGTCTGCTCCGCGAGTTCAAGGTTGACGCTAACGTTGGTAAGCCCCAGGTTGCCTACCGCGAGACCGCTGGTCACGACGTCGAGAAGGCTGAGGGCAAGTTCGTCCGTCAGTCCGGCGGCCGCGGTCAGTACGGCCACGCCGTCATCAAGCTCGAGAAGATGGAGGAGGGCTTCGGCTACGAGTTCGTCAACGCTATCGTCGGCGGCGTCGTGCCCAAGGAGTACATCCCGTCCATCGACAAGGGCATCCAGGAGGCCCTGAACACCGGTGTTATCGCCGGCTTCCCGGTCCTCGACGTTAAGGTCACCCTGTTCGACGGTTCTTACCACGAGGTCGACTCCTCCGAGGCCGCCTTCAAGATCGCCGGTTCTATGGCTATCAAGGACGCCCTCAAGAAGTCCGATCCGCAGCTGCTCGAGCCGATCATGGCTGTCGAGGTCGAGACCCCCGAGCAGTACATGGGCGACGTTATGGGCAACCTCTCCGGTCGCCGCGGCAAGATCGAGGGCATGGAGGATCGCAAGAACAGCAAGCTCATCCGTGCCAAGGTGCCGCTGGGCGAGATGTTCGGTTACGCTACCGACCTTCGCTCCCAGACCCAGGGCCGTGCATCCTACACGATGCAGTTCGACTCTTATGAGCCCGCGCCCAAGTCCATCGTGGACGAGGTCATGAGCAAGAACGCCTAAGTTCGAGCTCCCTGTTACGTAATCCGCGAGAACATCTCTCGCACTCTTTGGAGGTTTAAGTTGGCTACCCAGAAGATCCGCATTCGCCTCAAGGGCTATGATCACGAGGTCGTCGATCAGTCCGCGAAGCTCATCGTCGAGACCGCTCAGAAGACCGGCGCTCGCGTTTCCGGTCCTGTCCCCCTGCCCACCGAGCGCAACCTGTACACGGTTATCCGCTCGCCGCACGTGAACAAGGACTCCCGTGAGCAGTTCGAGATGCGCACCCACAAGCGCCTCATCGACATCCTCGACCCCACCTCGGGCACCGTTGATTCGCTCATGCGTCTCGACCTCCCCGCTGGCGTCGACATCGACATCAAGCTCTAAGCGATATCGCTCATAGCTTACAGAGCCCCGCTGCCATCTTGGTAGCGGGGCTCTTTTGTTTTGAATGATGGTTTGGACTGCCGGGTAATGCTGCCGAGCCGACGGCTGCGGCGACCTATTCGCTCAAGGGGCGCAGCGATGCCTCCTCAAAATGGAAGGATCGCAAGCCGCCTTCCGTTTCGATACACGCGCGACCAAAGGCATCGACGGTTTTAAAGATGCCTCGTGCCAGCTCGTCTCCAGCGGGGGAGCGGGCGATAACGTGCTTCCCGATCCAATTGAGGTGAGCGATATATTCGTCGTGGACGGGCGCGAGCGGACCGGCGTCTTCTTCCTTGGCGTTGAGGCGCTCTGCCCAGGTATCTACAGCGTCCATAACTGCGTGATAGACCTCATCGAGGAGCATGTCGACGGCGGGAACGCTCTCGTTGAGGTCCGAGAGGCCAATTGCCGCCAGGCCGCCATCGGGCACCTCTTGGGGCGTGTAGTTTACGTTGACACCAATGCCGCAGACGGCGAAAGGTTTGCCTTCGTTATCGCGTGCGGCCTCGACCAGAATGCCGCCGAGTTTGCGTCCACTCGCGACCAGGTCGTTGGGCCATTTGAGGCCAATCTCGTTTGCAAGACCCTGCTTTTCGAGTGCTTCGAGCACCGCTAGGCCGCTGACGGCGGCAAGACCAGAGTACTTTGCGGGATTAACGCATGGACGCAGGACAATCGAAAGCAATAGGTTGCCGGCGGTTGAATCCCACTTGTGGCCGCGCCGGCCGCGTCCTGCCGTTTGCGTGCGGGCGGCAAGTCCTGTGCCGTGCGGCGCACCCTGTTTTCCTGCCTCGAGCAGGTCATCGTTGGTCGATCCGGTTACGTCGACAATCGTTAATTGGGCATCCATAGCGGCTGCTACCTCCTTATTGAATAAGTGAATGACGCAATGGTGTCGAGAGATAGACACAATGTGAAGCCTTTGTCGCATTTGGACAATTTAATGTTAACACGTCAACAAAGACTGAAATGCGTTATCCTCTCTTGGTCGATGTAAACACGTCAACAACTCAAAGGAGGTTAGTGATGGGTTTCACGATTCTTGGAACAGGTTCGGCACTTCCTGAGCGCAGTGTTTCCAATGACGAGCTATCTGAGTTCCTCGATACCTCGGATGAGTGGATTTTTACCCGCACCGGTATCAAGAGCCGCCACGTCTGCACCACCGAGTCACTCGACGACCTTGCCGTAGCGGCGAGCGAGCGGGCACTCCAGGTGTCCGGAATCGACGCGAGCCAGCTGGATCTAATCGTCTGCTCGACGACAACGGGTGACCACCTTGTTCCCGCCGAGGCGTGTGCCGTAGCCGAGCGTCTGGGCGCGACGTGCCCTGCCTTCGATGTCTCGGCGGCTTGTGCCGGCTTCGTGTTTGCGCTCGATGTCGCCGAGGGCTATATCGCCCGCGGCCGTGCCGAGCGCGTGCTTGTCGTTGCTGCCGAGCAGATGACGCGCACGCTCGACTGGACCGACCGCGCCACCTGCGTGCTCTTTGGCGATGGGGCAGGCGCCGCAGTGATTGGAGCTGGGGGAGACAACCCCCTTGCCGTTGAGCTTTCGACGGCGCCCGACGTCGAGACGTTGCGCGTACCCGGTCTGGTCGGCACCTCGCCGTTTAAGGCCTCTGCAGATAGCGAGAGCGTGCTGTCCATGAATGGCCGCCGCGTGTTCAAGTTCGGCGTCAACGCCATCTGCGACACGGTCCATAAGCTTGCGGGCGATGCGGGCATTTCGGTCGAAGACATCGACCATTTTGTATTCCATCAGGCTAACGAACGAATCCTGAGTCAGGCGGTCAAGCGCCTCGGCGTGCCAGACGAGCGCGTGGTTCGAACGCTGCGCGAGATCGGCAACATTTCGAGCGCATGCATTCCGCTTGCCCTCGACCGGCTGGCAAACGCCGGTGCACTTCACACAGGCGACACCATCGCCTTGGTTGGATTTGGCGCCGGTCTGGATATAGGTGGCTATCTGCTTCGTTGGAAGTAGTCGCACATAGGAAATAAAAACGCCCTAGGGCACAACCAAAGGAGAACTACCATGGCAGATCAGAAGACCTTCGAGCGCGTTTGCGACGTTATCCGCGAGACCGCCGGTCTTGACGATGTCGAGATGAAGCCCGAGTCCACGCTCGAGGAGATTGGTCTCGACAGCCTGGGCACCGTCGAGATCCTCGTCGCCGTCGAGGACGAGTTTGGCATCCAGCTCGATACCGAGGAGAACCCCAAGACGGTCGGCGAGTTCGCCGATACGGTCGAGGCGGCATTGGAGAAGTAGAGATGCTCAAGACTCCTCTCTGCGATCTGCTCGGCATCGAAAAGCCCGTGTTCCAGGGCGGTATGGCCTGGATTGCCGATGCCTCGCTGGCGTCCGCAGTGTCCGAGGCGGGTGGCTTAGGCATCATCGCGGCCATGAACGCCGACGCCAACTGGCTTCGCGACCAGATTCATGAGCTGCGCGCCAAGACGGATAAGCCCTTTGGCGTCAACGTCATGCTCATGAGCCCGTTTGCCGACGAGGTCGCGCAGGTCGTGATTGACGAGCGAGTGCCGGTCGTCGTGACGGGCGCCGGCAATCCCGCCAAGTACATGAAGGCGTGGAACGAGGCGGGCATCAAGGTCGTCCCGGTCGTTGCCTCGGTGGCGCTGGCGCGCCTCGTGGCACGTCGTGGAGCCACGGCGGTTGTTGCCGAGGGTACCGAATCGGGCGGCCATATTGGCGAGACCTCGACGATGGCACTGGTGCCGCAGGTCGTCGATGCGGTCGACATTCCCGTTGTGGCCGCTGGCGGTATTGCCGACGGCCGCGGCGTGGCGGCCGCCTTTATGCTGGGCGCCGCCGGCGTGCAGGTGGGTACGCGCTTTCTGATCGCAGACGAGTGCACCGTATCGGAGCAGTACAAGGAGATGGTCTTGAAGGCCAACGACACCTCGACGCGTGCGACCGGCCGCTCGACGGGACACCCGGTGCGTGCACTCAAGAGCCCCTTTACCAACGCCTACGCCAAGAGCGAGGCGGCGGGCGTAAGTGTCGAGGAACTCGGGGCCATGGGCACGGGCGCCCTTCGCAAGGCCGCCAAGGACGGCAATTACGAAGAGGGTTCGTTTTTGTGTGGACAGATTGCCGGCATGGTCAACGAGCGCCAGAGCGCACGTGAAATCGTTGACGACCTGATCGATGGCGCCGAGCGCGTCCTGAAGGGTGCGTCCGCATGGGTAGCGTAGCGTTTCTGTTTGCTGGCCAGGGTGCCCAACACCCCGCGATGGGCGTCGACCTGATCGAGGCATCGCCGGCGGCCGCCGAGGTGTTCGCCATTGTCGACGAGGTGCGCCCGGGGACCAGCGAGCAGTGCCGGAGCGCCTCCAAGGAGGAGCTCTCGCAGACCGAGAACACGCAGCCGTGCGTGTTCGTTCACGACCTGGCAGCGGCTACCGCTCTGCGTGAACGCGGCGTGGTGCCTGCCGCCTGTGCGGGATTCTCGCTGGGCGAGGTCGCCGCGCTCACCTTTGCGGGGGCATTCGATACGCGAGCGGGCTTTGAGCTCGTGTGCGAGCGCGCGGCGCTGATGGCCGCGGCTGCCGAGCGCCATCCGGGCGGTATGCGCGCCGTCATCAAGCTCGATGCGGAGCAAGTCGAGAACCTGGCAAAACAGGCCGGCGAGGACTGCTGGCCGGTCAACTACAACAGCCCGCAGCAGACGGTTGTTGCCGGAGCGCCCGAGGCGCTGCAGGAGCTCGACGTCCTAGTAAAAGGGGCTGGCGGCCGCGCTATGAAAGTCGCGGTGTCGGGTGCATTCCATAGTCCCTATATGACCGAGGCGACTGAGGGGCTGGCGACGTATATCCAAGCCGGCCACGCGCCGTCTCCGCTGCTGATTCCGGTCATGGCAAACATGACGGCGGCGCCCTATCCGGCGGATCCGCGAGCGGCATCGGATGTCTTGGCCAACCAGGTGAGTCATGCCGTGCGCTGGGTCGACACGCTGCATACTCTGCAAGATCAGGGCATCGACACGTTTATTGAGGTTGGCCCTGGCAAAACGCTGTCCGGCCTGGTCAAGCGTACGCTGAGCGACGTTTGCGTGTATTCGTGCGAAACAGCCGAGCAGGTCGCAGCTATTGCCGACGAGCTCGCATAGTCCACAGGGCTGTAACCCGAAAGGAATGACATGGGCAATTTGAACAACGGCACGCTCGAGCGCAACGACTTACGTCGCGTGGCACTGGTCACGGGCGGCTCGCGGGGTATCGGCCGCGCCTGCGCTATCGGTCTGGCGGAGGATGGCTACGATATCGCCGTCGTCTATGCCGGCAGCGTCGATGCGGCGCGCGAGACGTGCGAAGCCTGCGAGGCCGCTGGTGCCACAGCTCGCGCATATCAATGCGACGTGGCCGATCCCGCTGCCGTCAACGCGTGCGTGGAAGCGGTCCTCAACGACTTTGGCTCCATTTGGGCGCTCGTCAACAACGCTGGCATCACCCGCGATGGCCTGCTCATGCGCATGGGCGATGACGCCTTCGACCGCGTGCTCGACGTCAATCTCAAGGGAACATTCAACATGACGCGCACGCTCACCAAGACCTTTATGCGCCAGCGCGGCGGCTGCGTCGTCAACATGAGCTCGGTTGTGGGCCTGATGGGCAATGCCGGGCAAGCCAACTACGCTGCCTCCAAGGCGGGCGTGATCGGCTTGACCAAGGCGGTGGCGCGCGAGCTTGCGCCCCGCGGCGTACGAGTGAACGCGGTCGCCCCCGGGTTTGTCGAGACAGATATGACGGCAAAGCTTTCGGAAAAGGTTCGTGCGGCAACCGAGGAGCAGATTCCCCTTAAGCGCATGGCGCGCCCCGAGGAAGTGGCCGGCGTGGTGCGCTTTTTGGCGAGCGATGCGGCTTCCTACATTACGGGCGAGGTCGTACGCGTTGACGGCGGAATGGCGATGTAGAAATCAGGGCCGAAGAACGGCTTGGATGAGGAGACCATGATGGAACAGAGAGTTGCAATCACCGGCATAGGTGCCGTATCGCCGCTCGGCAACACCGCGCTTGCCACCTGGGCGGCAATGTGCGCTGGCACGTGCGGCATCGGCCCGATTACGCACTTCGATACCGATGCATTTGCCGTCAAGGTGGCGGCCGAGGTCAAGGGCTTTGACGGCAACGAGTACTTTGGCAAGCGTGACGCCAAGCATCTGGACCCTTGCGTTCAGTTTGCGATGGCGGCTTCGGACGAGGCGATGCACGATGCGGGCTTTGATGTCGAAGGCGCCATCGATCGCGAGCGCCTGGGCGTCTACGTGGGCTCGGGCGTGGGCGGCATGCAGACGCTTGTCGACAACGTCCATACGATTGCCGACCGCGGGCCCCGCCGCGCATCGCCCTATATGATCGCGATGATGATTCCCAACATGGCTTCGGGCAACATTGCGATTCGCCATAAGGCAAAGGGCCCGACCCTGCCCGTGGTGACCGCGTGCGCAACCTCGGCCCATGCGGTGGGCGAGGCGTTCCGCGCCATCAAGCACGGCTATGCCGATGCGATTCTCGCCGGCGGTGCCGAGGCCGCAATTATTCCCGATGCCGTTGCGGGCTTTACGTCCTGCCGCGCATTGACCACCAACCCTGATCCCGCGACGGCTTGCCGCCCGTTCGATGCAGACCGCGATGGCTTTGTGATGGGCGAGGGCGCCTGCGTGCTGGTACTCGAGAGCATGGAACATGCGCAGGCGCGCGGTGCGCACATTTATGCCGAGGTCGTGGGCTACGGCAACACCGATGATGCCTATCACATCACGAGCCCTGATCCCGAGGCTGCCGGCATTGCCCGCGCGATATCGCTGGCGGTGACCGAGGGCGACGTCAAGCCTTCCGAGGGTCTCTACATCAATGCCCACGGCACCTCGACCAAGCTCAACGATTCGTCCGAGACGGCGGGCATTAAGCGTGCGCTCGGCGAGGACGCGGCGCGCGCCGCGCACGTCTCGTCGACTAAGTCGATGACCGGCCACATGATCGGTGCCACGGGTGCCATCGAGGTCATGGCCTGCGCCATGGCGCTCGAGCAGGGCGTGGTGCCGCCGACCATTAACTACCACACGCCCGATCCCGCCTGCGATCTTGACTACACGCCCAATCGCGCGGTTCGCGCCGACCTTACCTGGGCGCTTTCGACCAACCTGGGCTTTGGCGGGCACAACGCCGCCATCGCGCTGCGTAGATATACGAGGAGCTAGAGCATGGATTCCAAAAGACTTGCCGAGATAGCCGATGTTATGGAGGACCGCGGCCTCACGCGCGTGCGCGTTGAGGAGCCCGATGGCACCGCGGTCGAACTCGAGCGTGCGAGTGCCGCGCAGCCGGTTGCCGTGCCCATGTCTATGCCGGGTGCCGTGACTGCTCCGGCGGTGGCTCCTGTCGCCATGCCTGCCGCCGCACCGGAGCCCGCCGCGCAGGCGCCTGCCGCCGCACCGGAGCCCAAGGGCACCGAGGTGACCGCTCCCATGGTCGGCGTTTTCTATGCTGCCCCGGCGCCGGGCGACGAGCCGTTTGTGCACGTGGGCTCTAAGGTCAAGGCCGGCGAGACCCTCTGCATCATCGAGGCCATGAAGGTTCTCAACGAGGTAACGGCCGAGGCGGATGGCGAGGTGCTCGAGATCTGCGTGGCCGACGGCGACCTCGTGGAGTTTGGCAGCTGCCTCATGAGGATCGGATAGGTGATATCCGTGAACAAAGAAGAGCTCAAGAAGCTGTTACCGCATCGCGAGCCGATGCTTTTGCTCGACGAAGCCGAGCTGGTGGGCGACGAGGCCCACGGCAAGATTACGATTACGGGCGACGAGTACTTTTTGCAGGGGCATTTTCCGGGAAACCCGGTCGTCCCCGGCGTGATTCAGTGCGAGATGCTCGCCCAGAACTGCTGCGTGCTGCTGATGGGCGATGAGGAGGCGCGCGGCGCGACGCCGTTCTACACGAGTCTGGACAAGGTGCGCTTTAAGCGTCCGGTGCGCCCGGGCGACACGGTTGATCTGGTGTGCTCCATCACGCGTGCGCGCGGGCCGTTCCGCTTTGCGACGGGCACCGCGAGCGTCAACGGTGAGGTTTGCTGCCGCGCCGATATGTCTTTTGCACTCATGCACGAAAGTTAAGGAAGGCTTCATGTTCGACAAAGTGCTCATCGCCAACCGCGGCGAAGTCGCGGTCCGTGTTATCCGCGCGTGCCGCGATATGGGCATCAAGACCGTCGCTGTTTATTCCACGGCCGATGCGGACGCGCTGCACGTGCAGCTTGCCGACGAGGCGTATTGCATCGGTGGCCCGCGTCTTGCCGAGAGCTACCTCAACGACGATGCCGTGCTCACCTGTGCCGTAAAGTCGGGAGCTAAGGCAATTCATCCCGGCTATGGCTTCTTTTCCGAGAAGGCGAGCTTCGTGCGCGACTGCGACAAGTATGGCCTGGCGTTTGTTGGTCCTTCGGCCAAGGTGATCGACAGCATGGGCGACAAGGACGCCGCACGTCGAACGGCTGCCGCGGCGGGCGTGCCCATCGTGCCGGGCTGCGATTTGCTCAAAAGCCCCGAGGAGGCAACGGCCGAGGCCGAGCGCA
This sequence comes from Coriobacteriaceae bacterium, assembly GCA_902363125.1. Classification (GTDB taxonomy): domain Bacteria; phylum Actinomycetota; class Coriobacteriia; order Coriobacteriales; family Coriobacteriaceae; genus Collinsella. The sequence goes on along the minus strand of CABIZD010000004.1, from coordinate 85,985 downwards.
TTGGCTGTCCCGTGCTCATTAAGGCGCGTGCAGGTGGCGGCGGTCGCGGTATTCGCAAGGTCGAGCGCGTGGAAGATGCGGCAAAGGCGTTCATCGAGGCGCGTGCCGAGGGCGAGGCCGTCTTTGGCGACGGCGAGTGCTACATGGAGAAGTTCGTCGCGCCGGCGCACCATGTCGAGGTGCAGATTATGGCCGATAAGCAGGGCCATGTGTTTTCGCTTGGCGAGCGCGAGTGCTCGGTGCAGCGTCGCAACCAAAAGCTGATCGAGGAGAGCCCCGCGCCGTGCCTCGACGGACACGACGACATTCGTGCTCGCATGCACAAGGCAGCGCGTGACCTGGCTCGTGCCGTCGGCTACGAAGGAGCCGGTACCATCGAGTTCCTGTATTCGGACGACGGCAATTTCTACTTTATGGAAATGAACACGCGCTTGCAGGTGGAGCATCCGGTTACGGAGTTTGTGACCGATACCGACTTGGTCAAGTGGCAGCTGCGCGTGGCAGCCGGCCAGCCTCTGCCCTTTGAGCAGGAGGATATGCCGGTCCGCAACCACGCCATGGAGTGCCGCATCAATGCCGAAACGCCGGACTTTCTGCCGTCATGCGGAACGGTCACCGCGTTGCGTGTGCCGGGTGGTCCGCGCGTGCGCTGGGATTCCGCCATGTTTACCGGTGCGAACGTTCCGCCGTACTACGACTCCATGCTTGGCAAGCTCATCGTGTGTGCGCCCACGCGTGACGGCGCCATTCGCAAGATGCGCTCGGCCCTGGGCGAGCTCGTGATTGAGGGCGTGAGCGAAAACAGCGAGCTTCAGCTCGACGTGCTGGCAAACGACGAGTTCTTGTCGGGCATGTATCACACCGATCTGATGGGGCATCTCTATGCTGATGAATAGAAAAGCGAAGACGGTCAACGTCCTCGAGGGACCGATGACCGAGTCGTGCGCCGAGTTTCCCGCGCGCCACGTGTTTATCAAGTGCCCGGAGTGCCGCCGCGTGATCGATGAGGCACGCCTACACGACAACCTCGAGGTCTGCCCTCGTTGCGGCAAACACTTTCGCGTGAGCGGTCGCGCGCGCATGCGCATGACGGTCGACGAGGGCACGTTTGAGGAATGGGATGCCAATCTGGCGTCGGAGGACTTCCTCTCGTTTCCCGGCTATGCCGACAAGCTCAAGAGCGTGAGCGAGCGTTCGGGCGAGCGCGATGCCGTTGTGTGCGGCAGGGGCAAAATCTGCGGTTGCGATACCGCGCTCTTCTTTATGGACGCCAACTTTATGATGGGCTCGATGGGCTCCGTGGTGGGCGAGAAGATCTGTCGCACATTTGAGCGTGCGACCGAGCTGGGATTGCCGGTTGTCGGCTTTACCGTTTCGGGCGGTGCGCGCATGCAGGAGGGCGTGACCTCGCTTATGCAGATGGCCAAGATTTCTGCGGCGGTTAGGCGCCACAGCGAGGCGGGCGGCCTGTATATCACGGTGCTCACCGACCCCACGACCGGAGGCGTAACCGCGAGCTTTGCCATGGAGGGCGACATTATCCTGGCCGAGCCCGATGCCCTGACGGCATTTGCCGGCCCGCGCGTGATCGAGCAGAACATGCACAAGCGCCTGCCCAAGGGATTCCAGCGCTCCGAGTTTTTGCTGGAGCACGGCTTTTGCGATGCCGTTGTTCCGCGTGGCGAGATTGCGCTCACGGTAGGCGAGCTGCTGGCGCTGCACGAAGGGCACGCGCCCGGCCTGGGGGCACCGCATGAGATCGTGCATACGGGTCGCCGCGGCAAAAAGCTGGGATACTTGTTCAAGCGCTCGGCCGCACCAAAAACCGCGCTCGAGATTGTCAAGCAGACCCGCTCGGCAGATCGCGCCACGGCGGGCGAGATGATCTCGCTGGGCCTGGATGGATTTGTGGAGCTGCACGGCGACCGCTACTTTGGCGACGACGCTGCTGTGGTGGCTGGCATTGGCTGGAAAGACGGACGCCCCGTAACGGTCATCGCCATCGAGCGCGGCACCACGACCAAAGAGCGCATGCGTCGCAACTTTGGTATGGCACATCCCGAGGGCTACCGCAAAGCGCGTCGCCTGATGCGCCAGGCCGAAAAGTTTGGTCGACCGGTTCTGTGCCTGGTCGATACTTCGGGCGCGTTTTGCGGCATCGGTGCCGAGGAACGCGGCCAGGGTGAGGCGATTGCCCAGAACCTCATGGAGATGAGCGGCCTTAAGACGCCGATTGTCTCGGTGGTGACAGGCGAGGGCGGCTCTGGTGGCGCGCTGGCGCTGTCCGTGGCCGACCGCATCCTGATGCTCTCGAGCTCGGCCTATTCGGTCGTGAGCCCCGAGGCCTGTGCGTCGATCCTGTGGAAGGATACCGAGCGCGCGAATGAGGCCGCCGAGGCGCTTAAGCTCACGGCCCCCGATCTGCTGGCGCTCGGCATCATCGACGGCATTGTTGACGATAAAGGCCTGTCGCATGAGGAGATCGCCGGTGCCGTCATGTCCTCGGCATTTGATGCCTTCGATGCGCTTGGGCAGCTCGACGACGCGACCCTCACAAACCTCCGCTACGAAAAGTACCGCGCAATCGGTCAGTACCGCACGATGTGACAAAGGGACAGCCCGCATGTCATATTGGGAAAGGCATTCCATGCTACAAGTTTCTAACACCTCGTTTACAACGTCGGTTTCATCAAACGCCATGGCCGTGGTGGACTATCTGTCCAAAAGCATGATGTCGGCGCTGCCGTTTATTGTCTGCGCGGCGTTGTTCCGCACCGTCGCTGTCATTATGGGCGAAGGCATGCTGGGCCTGTGGTCTGCCGATTCCGATATCTATCGCCTGTTCTACAGTTGGCTCTATAACGCCGGCTACTACTTTTTGCCCATTTATCTTGGTTGGGCGGCCGCCCGCCAGCTCGGTTGCTCGGAGCAGCTGGGCATGATGCTGGGCGGCGTATTGATTGCACCCGATTTACTCAAGCTTGTCGATGCCGCATCGACGACGGGGGCATCGATGACTTCCGTGTATGGTCTGCTTCCTGCGCCGGTCAACGATTACACGACGACTGTTATTCCGGTTCTCATCTCGGTGCCCGTGCTATGGCGAGTGGAGTGTTTCTTTAAGCGCGTTATCCCTAAGGCCGTGGCGTTTTCGTTCGTTCCGTTTGCGACCATGCTTGTCATGGTTCCGGTTTCGCTGTGTATTACGGCGCCGGCGGGCAGCTATCTGGGCATGCTGTTGGGCCAGCTTATGTTTATGCTTGGCAATTCCGGTGGCATCGTGTCGCTGCTCACGCTCATGGGGCTTGCTGCGGGCTGGGAGTTCCTAAAGATCGCCGGCGTCAGCAACGTTGTCCTATCGCTCGCCTATGCGCAGTTTATGAGTGTGGGAACGGATTCGTGCATCCTGATCGCCGCGACGATGGCAACGTTCGCCGTTTGGGGCATGCCCTTTGGCGCGTCGCTTCGCGTTGCGGATAAGGACGAGAAGGCGCTCATGCTGGGCTATTCAATCTCGGGTGTTCTTGGCGGCGTAAGCGAGCCGGCGCTGTACGGTTGCGGCTTTAAATATGGCAGGTGCCTGACGTGCATGGCCATTGGCGGCGCCGTCGGAGGCCTTGTTGCGGCCGTGGGCCACGTTACGGCCTATACCATCGGCATGACGAATGTCCTTATGGTCATTGGCTTTGCCACGGGCGGCATCTCGAACCTGCTGTGGTGCTGCGCTGCCGGCGGTGTGGCATTTGCGGTGTCTGCGGCGCTGAGCTACTGCTTTGGCGTGGTGCCGGCGAAGGGACAGACGACGGGGGACGGAGCCGATTCACCCGAAACCTCGAAGAGCGTGGCCGAAGTAAGCGCGTAAACCTGTGCGACACAAGGACGATTCCTTTGCCATATTCCAAGGCCGTGGCCCGTGTGGGTTGCGGCCTTTTTTGTATCTGGGGGACAAAGTGGCTACACTACAATCCGTTTGAGCAATAGATATATAGGTAGTACCGTGGGGGCGGATGTAGATGGTCGAGTGGATTGTTAAGCGTGCGCAGGGCGACCGTGCGCGCGTGGGCACGTTGACGGGCGTGGTGTGTATTCTCGCCAATGTGGCACTATGCGCTGCGAAGGGCGTAATTGGCGTGCTGTCGGGATCGGTTTCGATTGTGGCGGATGCCATGAACAACCTGTCCGATGCAAGCTCGAATATCGTGAGCGTGCTGGGCTTTAAGCTGGCGAGCAAGCCGGCCGACCCCGAGCATCCTTACGGCCACGGTCGCTACGAGTATCTCTCGGGTTTGGTCGTGGCGGCGCTCGTGCTGCTTATTGGCATCGAACTGGTGAAGTCCTCGGTGGAGCGTATTGTCAACCCGGAGCCTGTCGAGTTCTCGCTTGCCCTGGTGGCGGTCCTGGCACTTTCGATGGTTGTAAAGCTGTGGATGGCGGCCCTCAACCAAAAGCTCGGCGATCGCATTGAGTCCGAGACGCTGCATGCGACCGCGCAGGATTCCAAGAACGATGTCCTTGCCACAGGCGCCGTGTTGGCGTGCGCAATTGTTTCGCAGGTGACGCACATCAATCTTGACGCATGGGTCGGCCTTGCCGTTGGCGCCTATATTGGCTGGAGCGGTTTTGAGCTCATCCAGGATACGGTGAGCCCGCTTTTGGGCCAGTCGCCCGATCCTAAGCTGGTCAAGCACATTCGAGACAAGATCATGAGCTATCCCGGCGTTTTGGGCGTTCACGATTTGATGGTTCACGACTACGGCCCGGGCAGGAAGTTTGCAAGTGCGCATGCCGAGATGGCGGCCGAGGACAGCCCGTTGGAAAGTCACGACACGCTCGATAACATCGAGCAGTCGTTTAGGGACGAAGACGGCATGATCGTTACGCTTCACTACGATCCCATCGTGACCGATGACCCCAAGCTGGCGAGCATGCGCTTGCGCATTCACGCCATGGCCCAGGAGATCGATAGCCGCCTCTCGATTCATGACCTGCGCTGCGTGCCGGGTCCTACGCACACCAACGTGATCTTTGACTGCGTGCGTCCCTCGGATCTGCAGATGAGTGCCGAAGACGTAAAGCACGCGCTGACACAACGGGTCGAATCGGAATATCCCAAGTCGATTGCCAAGATTACGATCGACGAAGACTACGTAGGGCATACCCACGAGTAAGGCTATGCCGGCAAAGCAGGTTATGCAGAAGGGGAGAGCATGAAGAAGCTGTATCTACTCCGCCACGGTCAGACGGAGTTCAACGTCAAAAAGCTGGTCCAGGGCCGCTGCGATTCACCGCTCACCGACTTAGGCCGTCAGCAAGCCGGGATGGCAGCCGCATGGCTCAAAGCCCACGGCGTCGTCCCCGACAAAGTGGTCTCATCACCCTTAGGCCGAGCCATGGACACGGCAAGTCTCGTCGCATGCGAGCTCCTCGGCCCGGACGCAGCAGCCGAGCCCTGCGAAGGCATTATCGAGCGCTGCTACGGCTCCTTCGAAGAAGGCCCGCACGGCGCGCTGCCCACCGACGTCTGGGATCCGGGCGAGGACCTGGTCCCCTTCGGAGGAGAAGGAAGCCAGGCGCTGCAAGAACGTATGGTGGATGCGCTTACCAATATCATGGGCTCCGAGGGCATCGAAACCCTTCTAGCAGTAAGCCACGGCAGCGCCAGCCGCCAATTTATCAAGGCCGCAGCCCCAGAGGGCTTCGAGCTCCCAACAAAACTCCCCAACTGCGCCATCATGATCTTCGATTTCGATGAGGCAAAGCCACAAGCAGAAGGCGAACCGTCCCAATGCAAGTTCACCCTCCAGCAAATAGTGGACCCCCAACAAAGTCATTAGCCTGAGCGAGCAAGGTTTAGCAGACATCAACGTGGCGTTCCCAGTGTGCGGCGGAGGGGGGCGGGCCTGAGACATATTAAGGTTGTCGCGAGTTCCGCACGAACAGGAGAGCACTTAATGTGCTCTCCGTCGTGAGCAGGACTGTAGAGCAGCAACCTTAATATGTCTCAGGCCCGCCCCCTCCGCCGCACACTGGGAACGTGCCACGCACTTTACCTGCGTAAACAATGTGAGTGAAATATGAATCTCGATGGATACGCCCGCAGCCGTGTATACTAAACAGCTGTGTGTAACCAGGGGAGTATTCTGGCTGGACAAAATGCCTGCTTAATAGGGTTGTCAGGTAGTCCGGGCGAAATACAAGGCTGGGGAGCACGTCGTGTAAGTAGTGGTCCTCTAGGGGCGTACGCTCGGTGGTGTACGCATTGTCCCAAGACCACGCGAGAGTTGGGATCATATCTTGATCAGCATGATTCTCGGCCGCAAGATTGGCATGACCCAGGTTTGGGACGAGGACGACAACGTCGTTCCCGTCACGGTCATCCAGGCTGGCCCCTGCGCTGTCTCGCAGGTTAAAACTCAGGCAACCGACGGCTATGACGCCGTCCAGATCGGTTTCGGCGACATCAAGGCCAAGAACGTGAACAAGCCCATGGCTGGTCACTTCGCCAAGGCTGGCGTCGAGCCTGTCCGCTTCCTTCGTGAGGTCCGCGTCGAGAACGGCGAGGAGCACAAGGTCGGCGAGGTCGTCACCGTCGCTGATTTCGCTGATGTCGAGAAGGTCGACGTCATCGGTACCTCCAAGGGTAAGGGCTTCCAGGGTCGCATCAAGCGCTGGGGTCAGCGCCGCGGTCCTATGACGCATGGTTCTCACTTCCAGCGTCACCCCGGTTCTATCGGTCAGTGCGCCTATCCTGCGCGCGTCCTCAAGGGCGTCAAGATGGCCGGTCACATGGGTAACGAGCGCGTTACCGTCAAGAACCTTTCCGTTGTCCGCATCGATGCCGAGCAGAACCTCATCTTGGTCAAGGGCGCTGTCCCGGGTGCCAAGAATGGTCTCGTCGCCATCCGTATGGCCTAAGGGCCCAGCCCATTTAGCCCAGCGTCATACCAAGGAGAACACTTAAATGGCAAAGTTTGAAGTAAAGAACAGCGAGGGCAAGAAGGTCGCCGAGGCCGAGCTCGCCGCTGAGGTGTACGGCATCGAGCCGAACATCCACGTTATGCACCACATCGTCAAGTGCCAGATGGCCTCTTGGCGTCAGGGCACCCAGTCCGCTAAGGGCCGCTCTGAGGTTTCCGGTGGCGGCAAGAAGCCTTGGCGTCAGAAGGGCACCGGCCGTGCCCGCCAGGGTTCCATCCGTGCTGCCCAGTGGCGTCACGGTGGCGTTGTCTTCGCCCCCAAGCCCCGTTCCTACGCTAAGCGTATGAACAACAAGGAGGTCAAGCTGGCTATGCGCTCCGCGCTGTCCGCCAAGCTGGCCGATGGCGAGCTCGTGCTCGTCGACGACTACGGCTTCGAGAAGCCTTCCACCAAGGCTGCCGTCGCCATGCTCAAGGCTCTCGGCCTTGAGGGCAAGCGTCTGACCATCATCGTTCGCGATGAGGACGTCAACGCCTACCTGTCGTTCCGCAACATTCCCAAGACGTTCATCATCACCGCTGACGAGGCCAACACCTACGATCTCGTCAACAACAACGCCGTGCTGATGCCCGCCGACATCGCCGCTCACTTCGGGGAGGTGCTTGCATAAATGACCGCCCACGAGATCATCATCCGTCCGATCGTGTCCGAGCGTTCCTTCTCCGGCATGGAGCTGAACAAGTACACGTTCGAGGTCGCCAAGGATGCTAACAAGTATCAGATCAAGGACGCTGTCGAGGAGATCTTCGGCGTCAAGGTCGTTCGCGTGAACACCCTGACGGTCAAGCCCAAGACCAAGCGCGTGCGCTATGTCGCCGGCAAGACCCGTTCTTGGAAGAAGGCCATCGTCACGCTGGCCGAGGGCGACACCATCGAGGTCTTTGGCAACCAGGCCTAAGACTCGCTGCTGTTGAGTGAGCTCATGCCTCCCAAAAAGGGGAGGCGAGAGCTCAAGGTTTTGGGCGTATAAAATGGACACGCCCGGAACCGTGTATACGTCCGGTGTCATCGCACCCGAGGCAGAACCTCGAATCCCTGTCTGCGATGGCTAACGGATTCCTATTGAAAGGGATTGTAATGGCTGTAAAGCACCTTAAGCCGACCTCCGCTGGTAGGCGTTGGCAGACGATCTCCGACTTCTCCGAGATCACCTGCACCAAGCCCGAGAAGTCTCTTCTCGAGCCCCTGCCCAAGAAGGCCGGTCGTAACAACAACGGCCGCATCACCACCCGCCACCAGGGCGGCGGCGTGAAGCGTCGTTACCGCGTGATCGACTTCAAGCGCAACAAGGACGGCGTGCCCGCCAAGGTCGCCACGATCGAGTACGATCCGAACCGTTCCGCTCGCATCGCTCTGCTGCACTACGCTGACGGTGAGAAGCGCTACATCCTGGCCCCCAAGGGCCTCGAGGTCGGTCAGACCATCATGTCCGGTTCTGACGCCGACATCAAGCCGGGCAACGCTCTGCCCCTCGCCGACATCCCCGTCGGTACGCTCATCCACGCCGTCGAGTTCCAGCCGGGCAAGGGCGCTGCTATCGCCCGTTCCGCCGGTAACTCCTGCCAGCTGATGGGTAAGGAGGGCAAGTACGCCATCGTCCGTATGCCTTCCTCCGAGATGCGCCGCATCCTCGTTACCTGCCGCGCCACCGTCGGTGAGGTCGGCAACGCCGATCACTCCAACATCGTCATCGGCAAGGCCGGCCGTAAGCGTCACATGAACGTGCGCCCGACCGTCCGCGGTACCGTCATGAACCCTGTCGACCACCCGCACGGCGGTGGCGAGGGCAAGAACCACACCTCTGGTCGTCCCTCCGTTACCCCCTGGGGTAAGCCGACGAAGGGCCTTCGTACGCGCAAGAAGAAGAAGGTCTCGAACCAGCACATCATTCGTCGCCGTAAGAAGTAATTTCGGATACCGAGTTTTAGGAGAAAGCACTTATGAGCAGAAGTCTCAAAAAGGGCCCGTTCGTGGAGACTCGCCTTCTCTCGCGTATCACCGCGATGAACGAGGCTGGCAAGAAGGACGTCGTGAAGACCTGGTCCCGCGCGTCCACCATCTTCCCCGAGATGGTTGGTCACACCATCGCCGTCCACGACGGCCGCAAGCATGTGCCCGTGTATGTTACCGAGTCCATGGTTGGTCACAAGCTCGGCGAGTTCGCGCCGACTCGTACGTTCCGTGGCCACAAGGCCAAATAGGGGGTTAACCGTAAATGGCAACTAAGTCTATTGAAACTGAGGCCACCGAGGTTCGCGCCGTCGCTAAGTACGTGCGTGTTTCCCCCAGCAAGGCCCGCCTGGTGGTCGATCTGATCCGCCGCAAGCCTGTCGCTCAGGCCTTCGACATCCTCCACTTCTGCGACCGCGCCGTCGCCGTGGATGTCGAGAAGGTTCTCCGTTCCGCCGTTGCGAACGCCGAGAACAACAACGGTCTGCGTGCCGACAACCTGGTTGTCGCCGCTGCCTATGTTGACGAGGGTCCGACGCTTAAGCGCATCCGTCCCCGCGCCAAGGGTTCCGCTTCTCGCATTCTGAAGCGTACTTCCCACATCACCGTCGTCGTTGCTCCTCGAAAGGAGGCGTAAAGCTGTATGGGTCAGAAAGTCTACCCCACCGGCTTCCGTCTTGGCATCACCGAGAACTGGCGCTCCCGCTGGTTCGCAGAGAAGGATTACGCTAAGACCCTCGGTAACGATCTCGAGATCCGCAAGTACCTCGAGAAGCGTCTTTCCCGCGCAGCTGTCTCCCGCGTCGAGATCGAGCGCGCTGGCGACAAGGTGAAGGTCATCATCCTCACCGCTCGCCCTGGCGTTGTCATCGGTAAGAAGGGTGCCGAGATCGATACCCTCCGCACCGAGCTCGAGAAGGTTGCTGGCGTCTCCAAGGGCCAGCTCTCCGTCGACGTTGTCGAGATCAAGCGCCCCGAGCTCGACGCCAACCTCGTTGCTCAGTCTATCGCCGAGCAGCTCGAGGGCCGCGTTGCCTTCCGTCGCGCCATGCGCAAGGCTGTCCAGTCCGCCCGCAAGGCCGGCGCTAAGGGCATCCGTATCCAGTGCTCCGGTCGTCTCGGCGGTGCCGAGATGGGCCGTCGTGAGTGGTACCGTGAGGGTCGCGTGCCTCTGCACACCCTCCGTGCCAAGATCGACTACGGCACGGCTGTCGCCAGCACCACCATGGGCGCTTGCGGCGTGAAGGTCTGGATCTACCTGGGCGAGAAGCTCCCGGGCCAGCCTGTTCCCAACCCTGCACTCGAGGGCTCTTCCCGTCCTCGTCGTCGTAACTCCGAGAGGAGGGGTCAGTAGTGCTTGCCCCTAAGCGTATTCTTCACCGCAAGGTGCAGCGTGGCTCCATGAAGGGCCAGGCCAAGGGTAATACCGAGCTGCATTTCGGCGAGTTTGGTATCCAGGCTCTCGAGGCCCATTGGATCACCAACCGTCAGATCGAGGCCGCTCGTATTGCCATGACCCGCTACATGAAGCGTGGCGGTCGTGTCTACATCACGATCTTCCCCGATAAGCCCATCACCAAGAAGCCTGCCGAGACTCGCATGGGTTCTGGTAAGGGTAACCCCGAGGAGTGGGTGGCCGTCGTCAAGCCCGGCCGCATCATGTTCGAGGTCAAGGGCGTGCCCGAGGAGGTCGCTCGCGAGGCTCTGCGTCTTGCACAGCACAAGCTTCCCATCAAGACCAAGATTGTTGCTGCCAAGAACGCTGAGCAGCGCATCGAGAAGGAGATGGCTGAGGAGGCCGCTCTCGAGGCCAAGTGGGCTGCTGAGGACGCCGCCGCCGCCAAGGAGGAGAACTAATGAAGCCCGCAGAGATTCGTGAGCTCTCGGACGCTCAGCTCGTTGAGAAGCTGAAGGAAATGCGCGCCGAGCTCTTTAACCTTCGTTTCCAGATGGCCACCAGCCAGCTGGACAACACCGCTCGCGTCAACACCGTGAAGAAGGACATCGCTCGCGTCCTCACGGAGCAGCGCGCCCGCGAGATCGCAGCGGAGAAGTCCGCTGTCGCCGAGTAGGACCTAAGGAGAGAACATGACTGATTCGCGTAACTCGCGTAAGGTCCGTACGGGTGTCGTTACCTCCGTCTCCGGTGCCAAGACCATTGTTGTCACCATCACCGAGCGCAAGCGTCACCCCAAGTACGGCAAGATGATGACCAGCTCCAAGAAGCTGCACGCTCACGACGAGGAGTGCACGGCTGGCGTGGGCGATACCGTCCGCGTTATGGAGACCCGTCCTATGTCCAAGATGAAGCGTTGGCGCCTCATCGAGGTCGTCGAGCGCGCTAAATAAGCAGTCGCTCTTACGACTTGTACGTTTCCGAAGATGTGCGTATGCCTGGCTTGCATACCACGGGCCGTATAAAGGCTGCGCACCTCTCTTCGGTTCTTAGTTCGGAGGAACATCTACCATGATTCAGATGCAAACCATGCTGAACGTCGCCGACAACTCCGGCGCTCGCAAGATTCGCTGCATCAAGGTGCTTGGCGGTTCCAAGCGTCGTTATGCAGGCATCGGCGATGTGTTCATCGGTGCTGTCCAGGAGGCTACCCCTGGCGCCAACGTCAAGAAGAAGGACGTTGTCCGTTGCGTCGTCGTTCGCACCGTTAAGGAGATCCGCCGCAAGGATGGCTCCTACATTCGCTTTGATGAGAACGCCTGCGTTGTCATCAACAACGATGGTTCGCCCGTCGGCACCCGTATCTTCGGGCCTGTCGCTCGCGAGCTTCGTGACAAGAAGTACATGAAGATCGTCTCGCTCGCTCCCGAGACCCTGTAGTTAGGGGAGATATATGTATATCAAGAAGGGCGATAAGGTCCAGGTTCTCTCTGGTAAGGATCGCGGCAAGCAGGGCGTTGTCCTGCGTGCTCTCCCCGCCGAGAACAAGGTCGTTGTCGAGGGCGTTTCGGTCGTCAAGAAGGCCGTCAAGCCCAACGCTGCCAACCAGCAGGGCGGCATCGTTTCGCAGGAGGCTCCCATCGACGCCTCCAACGTCAATCTCGTTTGCCCCGAGTGCGGTAAGGTTACCCGCGTCGGTCACGAGAAGGACGGCAAGAACAAGCTGCGCGTCTGCAAGAAGTGCGGCCACAAGTTCTAAGCTGCCCGCAACAACAAGTTGCCAGCAAAGGCCCGGATGCCCCACGGCACCCGGGCCTTTTTCTATCCCTACTCATTGGGGGCTCATTGGGGACAGACATAAATGAGTGGCCGATGATTGGCAGTCATTGGGGACATACTCATTGGGGACAGACTTAAATGAGTGGTCGTCGCTTGGCATTCATTGGGGACAGGCTTAAATGAGTGCCGTTGAAACGCCGGTAGCTGGGGACGTTCCCTCTGTGCCGGCAGTTAGGGAAGTCCCTATCTGCCGGCAGTTTGGAACAGTCCTTTGATGGCTGCGCCCCCCCCAGAGGGGTGGAGTAATACAGCCTACTCTGTCTTTTATGGCTATGGTGTTCCGCCCTTTTATGTTTCATAAGGATCGTCGCATGCGCATTTACGCGCATAGCCTTGCGCGATAATGCGCATAACCGCGCAAACATCTGCCAACTATGGCTAAATAATGACCGATAAGCAAATAAACACGCAAACACGAGCAGATACGCGCGCAATTGTGCGAATATAGGGCTGTTAGAAATGAAGGACTTCCGATGACTCAGGAGGCACTCATGGCAGATTCCAAACAGGCTCCGCTCGACGCCGAAGCAGCCGCTAAGGCGGCGTTTGCCTCGGTCCAGGATCGGCCGTTCCCCGACGACATTTTTACGGCTCCCGAGCTTCGCTGGGCTGTGATCGGTTGCGGCGTTATTGCCAACCAAATGGCCCAGTCCCTCGCGCTGGCCGGCCGCAAGCTTGCGGGCGTCGCCAACCGCACGCTGTCCAAGGCCCAGGCTTTTGCTGAGCAGTATGGCATCGAGAAGGTCTATGAAACGGTTGAGGACCTCTATGCCGATCCGGATATCGACGCCGTCTATATCACCACGCCGCACAACACGCATATCACCTATCTGCGTGCCGCTCTGGCAGCTGGTAAGCACGTACTCTGCGAGAAGGCCATTACCCTCAACTCTGCCGAGCTCGACGAGGCCCGTGCCATCGCCGACGAGCACAACGTGGTCCTTATGGATGCCACCACGGTGCTCCACATGCCCTTGTATCAGGAGCTGCGCCGCCGCATGGATGCCGGCGACTTTGGACGCATGAACCTCGCCCAGCTCAACTTTGGCAGCTACAAGGAGTACGGCGACCTGACCAACCGCTTTTACAATCGCAACCTTGCTGGCGGTGCCATGCTCGATATTGGCGTCTATGCCTTGTCCGTCATGCGCCTCTTTATGGCAAGCCAGCCCGCTGAGGTCGTTTCGCTGGGCAACACCTGCGAGACTGGCGTTGACGTCGCGGGTGGCATCGTCTGCCGAAATGCCGAGCAGCAGCTGGGCGTCGTGAGCCTTACGCTCCACTCCAAGCAGCCCAAGCGCTCGGTCATCAGCTTTGACAATTGCTATGTCGAGGTCAACGAGTATCCGCGCGCCGATCACGCGACGATCGTGTGGACCGCGGACGGTCATCGCGAGGAGGTCGCCGCGGGCACCGAGGCTTATGCCCTGTGCTACGAGATGGCCGACCTGGAGAAGGCCGTTGCCGGCGATGATTCGAAGCGCGAGCTTCTGGGCTATGCTTCTGATGTTATGGAGCTGATGACCAAGCTCCGCGCCGACTGGGGAGTCGTGTACCCCGAGGAGGAGTAAGCGATGCTTGCGGAAGATAGGCTCAACGCGATTGTGTCGATGGTGCAGCAGGCCGGCTCGGTTACCGTGCCGGAGCTTGCCGAAGCCCTGGGCGTGACGCCGTCCACCATTCGCCGTGACCTGCAGACGCTCGACCGCGCACACCGTATCGCCAAGGTGCACGGAGGCGCGACGAGTCTGGAACGCGCGCACGTGACGCGCGACCTGACGATCAGCGAGCGCAGTGATCTCCATAACGATGACAAGGAGCGCATCTGCGCCCGTGCCGCGGCTCTGGTGGAGCCCGATAGCTTTGTGTATATCGATTCGGGCTCCACGACCCTCAAGCTCATCGAGCATCTTCCGCGCCTTGAGGGTGTCACCTATGTGACCGATTCCGTGCTCCATGCTCAGCATCTCGCCCTGCGTGGTATGCGCACCGTGGTGCTAGGCGGCGAGCTCAAGCCCGAGACCGAGGCGCTCGTCGGTCCCGACGCCTTGGCAACCCTGGACCGCTATAACTTCAACTGCGGCTTTTGGGGTTCCAATGGCATCGCCGCCGAGCAAGGTCTCACCACACCGGATATCGAGGAAGCGCAAGTCAAGCGTATCTCGATGCGCCATACCGCCAAACGCTTCGTAATCTCAGACGCCAGCAAATTCGGCATGGTGGCGCCCGTCAAGTTCGCGGACTTCCGCGACGCAACGATTATTACCGCGGGCGAGGTGCCAGCCAAGTACCAGTCGATGGACAACGTCATCACGGTCTAGCGACAGGGCAAGGTCAAAACCATTTAGGTTCCTCAATAGAAAAGCGGCAACACCCTCGATGGGCGATGCCGCTTTTGTTGTCTGCCGTTTTGTCTAAATCTGTAACAACTAGACCGTTAAAAGTGGGCTAGGTGTTACAGATTGAGATACTTCCGAACCTTGCCGTCCCTTTGTCTCGATCTGTAACATCTGGGACCGATTTTGACGAGTAATTGTTACAGATTGAGATTTTCCCTTGAGGGGGATTCGAATGTCTCGATCTGTAACGGATAGACCGGAAAATGGGTTCTAACTGTTACAGATCGAGACGTTTTGGGACCGCGGCTGAGCCATTGCGGCAAAGCCACCACAAAGGTGCCTGCCCTTTTTGGCAGGTTTTAGGGCTCCCAGGGGCAGGGGGCTTCGATGTGGATGTGCTCACCGGTTACGGGATGCGTAAAGGACACGCTGTGGGCATGGAGCATCAGGCCGCAGGGGCGCGGCGTTCCGTACAGGTCGTCGCCAACCAGGGGATGACGCTCGCTCGCCAGGTGCACACGGATTTGGTGTTTGCGGCCGGTGAGCAGCTCGACATCGATATACGAGCGTGTGGGCAGGCCACGACGGCTCTTAAGACGCTTGAGCACCTTCACGCGCGTCTGAGACGGCTTGCCGCTGGCGCCAACGCGCATCTTGCGGCTATCGTGACGGTCGCGGGCGATGGGCTTGTCGATGAGCTTTTCGTCCCAGTCGATCTTGCCCTCGGCGAGCGCGAGGTAGTGCTTTTCGAAAGCGTGGTCGATGACCATCTGGTCAAAGGCAGGTTGCGTCTGCTTGTCGAGCGAGAACAGCACCACGCCGGTGGTGTCACGGTCCAGGCGGTTGAGCGGCTGCATGTCGGTCGCGGCAAAGCCGTCGCCCATCGCCAGCAGCAGGTCGCTGGCGTAGTCGGTGAGCGTGCGCTCGCCGGTGCCGTCGCCGTGGACGATCATGCCGGCGGGCTTGTCGATGGCCATGAGCCAGGCGTCGCAGTAGAGGACTTGAGGTTCTTCGTTCACGTGTAAGCCTTTCGGTTAGCTGATTCCCACAAACATGCAGCCCGAGGTCGCCCCGCGCAGACGGGCGGCGGGCTTGCGGCCGGCCTGCGCGGCCTCGACGGCACGACGGACGCGGGCGACGGCACGGCCCACCTCATCCGTCTCGAGCAGCGTTCCGTCCACCATGAGACGACGCACGCCGGCATCGAGCAGCTGAGGAACCTGCGGCGTGAGGTCGATGGGGTAAGCATCGTACAGGCGAGAGCGGCCGTGGATGTCGGTACGCACCGGCATGACCTTTCCGTCGATATTCTTGAGCGAGAGCTTGCGGACACGCAGGCGGCAGTTGGCGCAATCGTGGATGCAGCCGTTGGCAACCTGCAGAATGCAATGCTCGCTTGTCATGACGCGCGGCCGGCCAAAGACGGTGATGCCCAGAGTCGCGGGCGCGGCGGCGCCGAGCGAGACAATCTCGTCGAGTGTGATCTCGGGCGAGAGCCAAAACGCACCGGCTCCGCGCTCGGCAAGCGCCTCCATGCAGGGCGTGTTGTGCACCGGCAGGCAAGAGCGAATCTCGGCCGTGGCGCCAACCTGGGCGGCCAGGGCAAGCTCAGAGATGTTGCCAATAGCGACCGTGGCGCCGGCAACAACCCACGGGTCGACGCGCTCGTGGTCAACGGCACGGCAGACCTCGTCGAGCACGGGCACGATGCCCTGCTCAAACGCATCGGCGGGGGAGAGCTCGGCCGCATCGAGCGCGTCGGTGGTCATGTAGATGCGCGTTGCACCCTCCGCTCGCGCTGCCTCGGCGGCCTCGAGCGAGGTGACGGTGGCGCAGATCTGCGGCTCGTCGCGGTAGTGCTCGGGCATGGGCCGCGTACATTTGTCGAGCACCGGCAGCTCGAGCGTGCGGGCACGCTCGTCATACGGTGCCAGAATGGCCTCCTCCAGCGCCTTGCAGGCGGCGGCGCGCACCTTGTGCACAGCGGAGAAGCCCATGCCGCAGCCCTTATCGAGCGCCACATCAAAGCTCGCGGACTCAAAGGGCGAGGACCCCATGCGGCCCACATGCTCTACCAGATCGGACGCCTCGACCGCGCGGGTCTTGGCGGCCTCGACGGTAAAGCCCGTGGCCGTGGCCGTAAGCGAAGGGGCGTCGCAGCAAGTAAGCGTGACGGCAAACGGTTCGCCCAAACGCGCCACAACGGTTACATCAACGGCGCGGCGGCGCAGCACATCGCGCTTGAGCGCGGCGCCGGCAGCGTCAATGGCGCGCTGGCTTCGAATCACGCGCACGCGGCAGCCCTCGGGCATGCTGCGAGGCACGCGGCACTCGATGACGTCACCGGCGGCGGCATCATCGGCGGCAATGGTGGTCAGGAACTGGTCAAACTCGTTATCGTGGCGAAGCTCCAGCAGGTCGCCCTTGCCCACGGGCTCAAACAACTCAATGCGGGCGATGGCGGCGCGCCGACGGCGGTCGTCGGGCTTGAGGCCGCGCACATCGCGGTTGGCCGGGCGGCTGCCCAGCACCGTGCCCACGATCTGGCCGCGGTTGTTGGAGCGCTCGTAGCTCATCATCTCGTCACCCGAGGTACCGTCTTGGTAGGCGTGCGTAAAGTCGCGGTTAAAGCAGCGCTTGAGCTGTCGCTGGCGGGCTGCATCCTCATCCTTGGAGGTCGAAACATCGGCCAGCATGTCATCAATCTGATGACGATACACGTCGACGATGGAGTACACGTAATCGGGGGCCTTCATGCGGCCCTCGAGCTTGAGCGATGCGGCGCCGGCGTCATACAGACGGCGAACAAGCTGCGAAGTGTTGGTGTCGCGCGGGCATAGCGCACGCTCGCGACCGGCAGGGGAGAGCGAGCGGCCGTTCTCGTCGATCAGCTCGTAGGGCAGGCGGCAGGGCTGGGCGCACATGCCGCGGTTGGCCGAGCGGCCCGCCATGGCAAAGCTCGAGAGCAGGCACAGGCCCGAGTAACAAAAGCAGATGGCACCGTGGCTAAAGACCTCGAGGTCCACATCGGGTGCGGCGTCGTGGATGGCGGCGATCTCGTCAATGGAGAGCTCGCGCGACAAGGTCACTCGGTCGGCGCCCTGCTCACGGCACCAAAGGGTTCCGCGGTCGTCGTGGATGTTTGCTTGGGTTGAGATGTGCGTCTCGATGCCGGGCATGGTGCGCTTGACTTCAAAGAACAGACCCCAGTCCTGGATAATGAAGGCGTCGGCGCCCAGCGTTGAGCAGCGATAGATGAGTTGCAGCGCATCGTCCATCTCGGACTGCTTGATGACGATGTTGACCGTGACGTAGACGCGCGACCCGGCTAGATGTGCGGCGCGGCAGGCTTGCTCAAAGGTCTCGTCGGTAAAGTTGGTGGCCTTGCGGCGGGCGTTGAAGCTGCCCATGCCGCAGTAGATGGCGTCTGCCCCGGCGGCGAGTGCGGCGGCAAAGGGCTCGGGTCCTCCGGCGGGCGCTAAAAGCTCGGGTCTGCGGTTGGTGGTTCGACTGGCGGTTGCGGTCATATCCTGCCTTTCAAAATGCTCAGATACTCAAAAGTATAGTGGCGTCGCTGCGGTGGGCGACGCCCGCAGCCTAAGCAGGACAAAGTCTTCAGCAGCTTGGACTGGCTGCTCCACATGAGAACCGTTCAGCGGTTCGGGGAAACCGTTGGGCGATAAAATATTCTCGCAACGTGATAATAATCTTGCATCGCGCGGAAACCTTGAGTACTATCCCAATCAAGCGCGGTGTTCAGACCGAACTGTGCCTCCCGGTGTGAACACCGCGCTCACGCTCTCTCAATTGATCGTAAGGAGAAAAACATGAGCAAGACCGTCGTGTCTTCCGATAACGCACCCGCAGCCATCGGCCCGTATTCCCCCGGTATCCAGGCCGGCAACATGGTGTTCCTGTCCGGCCAGCTGGGCATCGATCCCGCGACTGGCAAGATGCCCGAGGGCGTCGAGGCCCAGGCCAAGCAGTCCCTCGCCAACGTTGAGGCCCTGCTGACCGCTGCCGGCGCTACCTTTGCCGATGTCGTCAAGACCACGGTCTACCTGGCCGACATCGCCGACTTCGCTGCCGTGAACGAGATCTACGCTTCCAAGTTCGAGGCTCCGTTCCCCGCGCGCAGCGCTTTCCAGGTTGCCGCTCTTCCGGCCGGCGGTCTGGTCGAGATCGAGGTCGTCGCCGCTCTCTAAGGCGTTGGCCACAACTAAACATGACATGCAAAAAGACCCTGCAGCGCGTGCGAGCTGCAGGGTCTTTTATCAAGTGACGGATCGCTTGTGGAGCCGCGCTCCATTTTGCCCGTTAGCCTTCCTTGCGGACTTTTTGCAGGTAGCGGTAGACGCTGGGCTCCGAGATGCCCAGCGCGGTGGCGGCGCAGGACACGGCGCCCTTGAGCATGAACACCCCGTTGCCGTTGAGGTGGCGAATGACGTCCACGCGGTCGCTCTGACCAAGCGACGCCACATCCAGCCCGCGCGCGCTCAGCAACTCGGCAATGCTGCGGTCGATGAGCTCCTGTGTAGACTCCGAAAGACTTTCGACCTCGATAGACGCGGGCTCCGCCTGCCTTGGCACAGCGTCGAAGCAGGCCATGAGCTGCTGAGCCATGGCGTTGATGGAGCGTACCGTGGAAAGATCGGTGTTGACGCAGAGCATGCCGACGATCTCGTTATCCTCGCGGATAAAGTACGTCGCTGACTCCAACGTCTTGCCGCCGGCACCGCGCCCCTCGTAGCCCGTAATAAACGGCAGGTCGCGATACTTGGCGTCGTGCATGATCTTGAGTGCCAGATCGGTGGCGGGACCGCCGACCTTGCGGCCGCTCACGATGCCGTTGCGAATATCAACGATGGCGTGGTCGGGATCCGAGAAATCGTGCAGCACGATTTCGCTGTTTTTGCCGAGTACCTGCTCCAGAAAATCGACCATCGGCAAAAAGCGACGTACGGTCTCGTTCACGGGCAACTCCTTTGGGTGAAATCGGAAATGTTCATAACAATTTTTTCTCATGGTAACACGGTGTCTATTGATTCACATATTCGCAGGTACATTGCGTAATACGGACGAGCGGTAGGAATTTGGCGGTAAACGGTCGACCAAAAGAAAAGTTAGATGCTATTTTGACAGGACACTTTCCTGACCTGCGGAAATGCATTGTCTCAGCTCAAGAATAGTCTGATAACAAAAAATTATTATTGAGAATGAGAAAAATCTTTAATACGATATGCAACGAAGGCACAACCTCACCCCCGCACTGCGTCACAATAGAGCGCTAGATGCGAAAACAACTACTTCGAGGATTGGTGGTCAAATGGCCCAGGAGACGGTTACGAACGGCACTGAAGCCCTGTTCACTCGCGAAGGCATGCCGCCCGTTACGGAAATGATTCCGTGTGCCCTTCAGCATGTGCTGGCATCGTTTGCCGGCATCATTACCCCGGCGGTCATCATGGCCGGCGTCTACGGCTTTAATAGCCAGCAGAGCACCGACATCATTCAGGTTGCGCTCATTCTTTCGGCAATCGACACGGCCCTTCAAGCCTTCGCTCCCTTCCGTCGCATCGGCGGCGGCCTGCCCATCGTCATGGGCGTTTCGTTCGCGTTCCTGCCGGCCCTGCAGGCCATGGGTGCCTCGGGCTTTAGCTTTGGTGCGCTGCTGGGCGGCGAGATTGTCGGCGGTGCCGTCGCGGTCCTCTTTGGTCTGGCCTACAGCAAGATTAAGTGGCTGTTCCCGCCCGTCGTGACCGGTACGGTCATCTTCTCCATCGGCGTTTCGCTGTATCCCACGGCCGTCAAGTATATGGCCGGCGGTATGGGTACGCCGCTGTGGGGCACCCCGCAGGCCTGGTGCGTCGCTCTTATCACCTTCGCCGTGGTCTTTGCGCTCGCCAACTTTGGCAAGGGCACGCTCAAGCTGGGATCCGTGTTCTTTGGCATGATCGTTGGCATGATTGTCTCCATCCCCTTTGGCATGATCGACTTCTCCAGCGTCGCCACCGCTCAGGTCTTCGCCCTTCCCAAGCTCATGCCCTACGCACTCGAGTTTGATCCCGAGGTCTGCATTACCCTCGCCGTCGTGTTCCCCATGGTCGCCATCCAGGTTATCGGCGACGTCTCCGCTGCCTGCCTGGGCTCCATCGACCGTATGCCCACCGAGCGCGAGCTTTCCGGCGCTATCGTGTCCCAGGGCCTCACCTCTATGGTCGGCGGCCTGCTGGGCGGTCTTCCCACCAGCGCCCTTGGCCAGAACGTGGGCATCATCTGCTCCAACAAGGTCGTCAACAAGTGGGTCTTTGTGATCATCGCGGCCGTCTTTGCCATCGCCGGTCTGTTCCCGCAGCTCTCTGCCGTCCTTTCCGCTATCCCGCAGCCCGTCATCGGCGGCGCGACCGTCGGCGTCTTTGGCACCATCACCATGAACGGCGTGCGCATGTTCACCCGCGAGGGCCTCACGCAGCGCACTACCACCATCGTCGGTACCTCCGTCGTCTTTGGCCTGGGTATCTGGATGGCCAGCGGTTGCCTTGCCGGCGAGGGTATGCCCACCTGGGTTTCCACCGTCATCGGCTCCAATGCCGTAACCCCCACCGCCATCATGGCCATTGTCCTTAACCTGATCCTTCCGCAGACGCCGGTCGTGGCCCAGCACATCGATGCTGCCAAGGACGCTGCCGTGGATCTGGTCTTGCCCGAGAGCAAGAAGTAACCAATTCGGTGCTATTCGTCGGCGGACGCATCGCCTCGTCCGCCGACGTCATGCGGCGCCAAGCCGCACTTCAAAGGGTTTGTCCCTTTGGTGAAGCGTTGACGGGAGAGGGCCCGTTTCCGGTGTAGGCCGGCGCTTCGCACTCCGCCATGTCAGAGGTGTCAAACCCCGCCTCTGATGTCGAAGGGAGCATCCATGCTTCTGGTCGCTAACGGTTCCGTCTTTACCCGCAACGCTCAGACCCCGTTTATTCCAAACGGTGCGGTCGCCATTGACGGAGATACGATCGTCGAAGTGGGCCCCGAGTGCGAGCTCAAGGCCAAGTACCCGGATGCCGAGTACGTCGACGCCCAGGGCAACCTCATCATGCCCGGACTCATCAACTGCCACACCCACATCTATTCGGGTCTAGCCCGCGGCCTTGCCATCAAGGGCTGCAACCCCACCAACTTCCTGGAGAATCTTGAGCAGCAGTGGTGGAAGATCGACGACAACCTGACGCTCGACGGCACCAAGGCCAGCGCCTATGCCACGATCTTGGACTCCATCCGCGACGGCGTCACCACGATCTTCGATCACCATGCGAGCTTCTGTGAGATCCCGGGTAGCCTCTTTACCATTAAGGACGCAGCTCAGGAGCTGGGCATGCGTTCGTGCCTGTGCTACGAGGTCTCCGATCGCCGCGGCCAGGAAAAATGCGACCAGGCCATTGCCGAGAACGCCGAATTTGCCCAGTGGGCCGCCAAGGAGCGTCGCGATAACGACAACCATATGATCGCCGCCATGTTTGGCGGACATGCCACCTTTACGCTTTCGGACGAGACCATGGATAAGATGGCCGAGGCCAACAACGGCCTGACCGGCTTCCACATCCATGTGTGCGAGGGCATGAACGACGTGTGGGATTCCCGCCTCAACCGCGGCGGCATCAGCCCCGTCGAGCGCCTGCTGCAGCACAACCTGCTGGGTCCCGACACCATGCTGGGCCACTGCATCCACGTGACGCCTGCCGAGATGGATATCGTCAAGGAGTCCGGCACCTGGCTCGTCAACAACCCCGAATCCAATATGGGCAACGCCGTGGGCTGCGCCCCCGTGCTCGAGTTCTTCCGCCGCGGCATCCCCGTGTGCATGGGCACCGATGCCTACACCCACGATATGCTCGAGAGCCTCAAGGTCTTCCTGATCATTCAGCGTCACAACGCCGCTATGCCCAACGTGGGCTGGTGCGAGGCAATGACGATGCTGTTCGAGAACAACGCCAAGATGGCCAGCAAGTACTTCGATCGCAAACTCGGTGTGCTCGAGGCCGGCGCTGCCGCCGACGTCATCGTCATGGACTACAAGCCCTTTACGCCGCTGAGCGAGGAGAACATCGACGGCCACATGCTCTTTGGCATGATGGGCAAAAACTGCCGCACCACCATCATCAACGGCCGCGTCCTGTACAAGGATCGCGAGTTCGTTGGCATTGATGAGGACAAGATCAACGCGTGGACCATGGCTGAGTCCAAGAAGCTCTGGAGCACGCTCAACGAACGCACCTACTAATTACAAGTAGATTCACGCGCGTCGGATGTTTCGCCGCGTTCGACGCGCGTATAGGCGGCCTCCGCGGGGTCGCCGGCGCTGTGCTAGCGCTACACCGTATTTGCGCCCGTCGCGCGGTCTCGCCGGGCGTTACAGAGAGGAGCTCATTATGAGCGACATCATGAGGCCGATCCCGTTTTCGCAGCTGATGAACTGGATCATCGAGGAGCACAAGACTCAGGGCGCCGTCTTTGGCGTGCGCAAGATGGTCACGACCAACCAGGAGGGCGCGCTTCCCATTTTTGACGAGCGCATCGAGACTCCGTTTGGCCCGGCCGCCGGTCCCAATACGCAGCTGGCCCAGAACATCGTGGCATCCTACGTGGCCGGTTCCCGCTTCTTTGAGCTCAAGACCGTTCAGGTTATGGACGGCGAGGAGCTCTCCAAGTGTGTGAACAAGCCCTGCATCGTGGCGCAGGACGAGTGCTACAACTGCGAGTGGTCGACCGAGCTCGAGGTTCCGCAGGCCTTTGCCGAGTACGTGAAGGCATGGTTTGCCTGCCACCTGATCGCTCGCGAGTACGGCCTGGGCAGCCCGGATGGTTTTGTCTTCAACATGTCCGTGGGTTATGACCTCGAGGGCATCAAGAGCCCCAAGGTCGATGCGTACATTGAGGGCATGAAGGACGCCAGCGGCTCCGAGGTTTGGAACGAGTGCCGCACGTGGGCGCTCGCTAACCTGGACAAGTTTGAGCATGTCGATGCCGCGTTTGTCGAGTCCATCCCGGCGCGCGTCTCCAACTCCATTACCGAGTCCACGCTGCATGGCTGCCCGCCGGCGGAGATCGAGCGCATCGCGACCTATCTGATTACCGAGAAGGGTCTCAACACCTACATCAAGTGCAACCCCACGCTGCTGGGCTATGAGTTTGCCCGCCAGCGTCTGAACGAGCTGGGCTTTGACTACATCGTTTTCGATGACACGCACTTCCGTGAGGACCTGCAGTGGGCCGATGCCGTGCCTATGTTCGAGCGCCTGATTGCCCTGTGCGCCGAGCGCGGCCTGGAGTTTGGCGTCAAGCTGACCAACACCTTCCCCGTCGACGTGACGAGAAACGAGCTGCCCTCTACCGAGATGTACATGTCCGGCCGTTCGCTGTTCTCGCTGACCATCGAGGCCGCCCGCCGCATTACCGAGCAGTTTGACGGTAAGCTGCGCATCAGCTACTCCGGTGGTGCCACGGTCTACAACATCCGCGCCCTGTATGATGCCGGCATTTGGCCCGTCACCCTGGCGACCGACGTGCTCAAGCCCGGTGGCTACGAGCGCTTTAGCCAGATGGCCGGCGAGTTTACCGACCTGGATGGCAAGCCGTTTGCGGGCGTCTCGCTCGAGGCCGTGACCGCGATTCAGACCGACTCGCTCACCAACCCGCTCTACAAGAAGCCGCTGCGCCCGCTGCCCGACCGCAAGGTCGCCGGCAAGAGCCCGCTTTCCGACTGCTTTACCACGCCGTGCCGCACGAGCTGTCCCATCCAGCAGGATATTCCCGCCTATCTGGCGGCTGTTGACGAGGGCCGCTTCGAGGACGCGCTCAACATCATCATCGAGCGCAACGCCCTGCCGTTTATCACCGGCACCATCTGCCCGCATCCCTGCGGCCGCGCTTGCGAGCGTGCGTTCTACGAGCCCGAGGGTGCCCAGATTCGCGCCAGCAAGCTCAAGGCTGCCCGCGAGGCCATGACCGCCGTGCTGCCCAAGCTGCGCGCCCAGGCCATTGCCAACGACGGCGAGCACAACGTTGCCGTTATCGGTGGCGGCCCGGCCGGTCTGGCGACGGCGTTCTTCCTGACGCGTGCCGGCGTGCCCGTCACTATCTTTGAGGCCCGCGATTCGCTCGGCGGCGTGGTCCGCCACGTGATCCCCGAGTTCCGTATTGCGAGCGACGATATCTCCCACGATGCCGAGCTCTGCCTGGCCTTTGGCGCCAAGGTGCAGCTCAACGCTCGCGTGGATTCCATTGAAGAGCTCAAGGCCCAGGGCTTTACCGACGTGGTCGTGGCCACCGGTGCCTGGATGCCCGGCTCTGCGGGCTTGGGCGAGGGTGCCGAGCTCGACGTGCTGGAGTTCCTCGAGACCGCCAAGAAGGGCGAGAAGCTCGAGCTGGGCGAGGACGTCGTGGTCATCGGCGCCGGCAACACCGCCATGGATGCTGCCCGCGTGGCCAAGCGCCTGGCTGGTGTGAAGAACGTGCGCCTGGTGTATCGCCGCACCAAGAAGCAGATGCCCGCCGACGAGGAAGAGCTTGATCTTGCTCTTGCCGACGGCGTTGAGTTCTGCGAGCTGCTGGCGCCCAAGGCACTCAACGGCGCCGTGCTGACCTGCGATGTTATGGAGCTTGGCGAGCCGGATGCAAGCGGCCGTCGCAGCCCCGTCGCCACGGGCGAGACCGTCGAGCTTCCCGCCACCACGGTGATCTGCGCCGTGGGCGAGGGCATCGACGCCAGCCTGTACGATGCCGCGGGCGTCGAGCACGACCGTCGCGGCCGCCTTGCCGCCACCTCCACCGGCGTCGAGGGCGTCTGGGCTGCGGGCGACTGCCGTCGCGGTCCTGCCACCGTGGTCGAGGCCATCGCCGATGCCGCCGAGGTTGCCCGTGCCATCGCCGGCGTGGACTTTAACAAGTACGCCGACCAGAATGCTCAGGCCGGCCGCGAGGACACCTGCTACGAGCGCAAGGGGTCGCTGTGCCGCGACAAACGCAACTGCACCAAGACCCGCTGCCTGGGCTGCGGCTCGGTGTGCGAGGTCTGCTGCGACGTGTGCCCCAACCGCGCCAACGTGGCAATTAAGGTGCCGGGCCTGGCCAAGCATCAGGTCGTCCATGTCGACGGCATGTGCAACGAGTGCGGCAACTGCGCCGTGTTCTGCCCTTACCAGGAGGGTCGTCCCTACAAGGACAAGCTCACCCTGTTCTGGAGCGAGGAGGACATGGAGAACTCCGAGAACGAGGGCTTCCTGGCCGTGGACGAGGACCACTTTAAGGTTCGCGTCGCCGGCACGGTCCGCACCGTCTCGGTCGATGCCGTCAACACCGGTCTTCCCGAGGCCGTCCGCCTGACCATCAGGGCTGTGCGCGACAACTATTCGTACCTTCTTAAGAAATAGGCGAGTCTCTTATGGCCAAATCCATTCAACATAACGTGGCCTACGTTGCCTGCGGAAGCGGTTGCGCCTCCGCAGGCGGCGATGCCCGCTGCAGCGAAGGCTGCATTGGCTGTGGCGCCTGCGTCACGGCTTGCCCCCACGGTGCCATCTCACTGGTCGACGGCGTTGCCCGCGTGGACCGCTCCAAGTGCACGGGCTGCGGCCTGTGCGGCATGGCGTGCCCGCAGCGCGTGATTGCCTTCGTTCCCGGCTACCAGAACATCCTGGTGCGCTGTAACAACACCGACAAGGGCGCCATTGCGCGCAAGATCTGCGACACGAGCTGCATCGGTTGCGGCATGTGCGCCAAAAAGTGCCCTGCCGGCGCTATTCGCATCGAGGACAACTGCGCCCATATCGACGGCGCGGACTGCCTGTCGTGCGGCATGTGCGCGGTTGTGTGCCCGCATGGCGCCATTCACGACCGCACCGGCATTGCCGCCGGCGTGTAGAAGGGAATCACCATGGCACAGGAATTCACTTTTACCGTTAACGGCGTGGAGCGCACGACGACTCAGAACAAACCGCTGCTGCGCTACCTGCGGGACGACCTGCATATTCACTCCGCCAAGGACGGCTGCTCCGAGGGCGCGTGCGGTACCTGCACCATCCACGTGGACGGTGCGGCCGTCAAGGCGTGCGTGCTGACCACGGCGCTTGCCGCCGGCCGTAACATCGTAACCGTCGAGGGCCTGCCCGAGGACGTGCGCGAGGCCTTTGTGTACGCCTTTGGCGCCGTGGGCGCCGTGCAGTGCGGCTTTTGCATCCCCGGCATGGTCATGGCGGGTGCGGCACTCATCGCCGAGGACCCCGAGCCCACCGAGGAACAGATCAAGTACGCCATTCGCGGCAACGTCTGCCGTTGCACCGGCTACAAGAAGATTATCGAGGGCATTTCGCTGGCAGCCGCGGTGCTCCGCGGCGAAAAGCAGATCGACGAGGACCTGGAGCGCGGCGATGACTACGGCGTGGGCAAGCGCGCCTTCCGTATCGACGTGCGCAAGAAGGTGCTCGGCGAGGGCAAGTACCCCGACGACATCGACGAGCTCGACCAGCCGGGCCTGACCTATGCCAGCGCCGTGCGCTCGAAGTACCCGCGTGCCCGCGTGCTCTCCATCGATACCTCCAAGGCCGAGGCCCTGCCCGGCGTGGTGGGCATTCTGCGCGCCGAGGACGTGCCGGTCAACCAGGTCGGCCACCTTATCCAGGACTGGGACGTCATGATCGCCCAGGGCGATATCACCCGCTGCGTGGGCGATGCCATCGTGCTGGTGGTTGCCGAGGACGAGGCGACGCTCGAGAAGGCCAAGAAGCTCGTCAAGGTTGATTACGAGCCTCTGGAACCCGTGCGTAACATCGCCGAGGCCAGGGCTGCCGACGCTCCGCGCCTGCACGACAGCTTCTTTGCCTTTGGCAACACGGTGGAGCTCAAGGACAACGTATGCCAGAGCCGTCACGTGACGCGTGGCGACGCCGCCAAGGCGCTGGCGGAGAGCGCGTTCACCGTGACGCAGCGCTTTACTACGCCCTTTACCGAGCATGCTTTCTTGGAGCCCGAGTGCGCCGTCGCCTTCCCGTACAAGAACGGCGTCAAGGTGCAGTCGACCGACCAGGGCGCCTACGACACGCGTAAAGAGTGCGCCCACATGTTTGGCTGGGATAGCGAGCCCGAGCGCGTGGTCGTCGAGACCATGCTCGTGGGCGGCGGCTTTGGCGGCAAGGAGGACGTGTCCATCCAGCACCTGGCCGCGCTCGCCGCATATAAGTTCCAGCGTCCCGTGAAGTGCAAGCTCGCGCGTGCCGAGTCGCTCGCGTTCCATCCCAAGCGCCACGCCATGGACGGCACCTTTACACTGGGCTGCGACGCCGAGGGCAACTTTACCGGCCTGGATTGCGAGATCAACTTTGATACCGGCGCCTACGCGTCGCTGTGCGGCCCGGTGCTCGAGCGCGCCTGTACGCATGCCGTCG
This sequence comes from Coriobacteriaceae bacterium, assembly GCA_902363125.1. Classification (GTDB taxonomy): domain Bacteria; phylum Actinomycetota; class Coriobacteriia; order Coriobacteriales; family Coriobacteriaceae; genus Collinsella. The sequence continues at coordinate 58,053 of CABIZD010000004.1, read as the reverse complement.
GCCCCTACAAGTACCAGAATACCGACATTCGCGGCTTTGGCTACTACACCAACAACCCGCCCGCCGGCGCGTACCGCGGCTTTGGCGTTTGCCAGTCCGAGTTTGCGCTCGAGAGCCTGATCGACCTGCTGGCCGAGAAGGTCGGCCTGGATCCGTGGGAGATTCGCTACCGTAACGCCATCGAGCCGGGCGAGGTTCTGCCCAACGGGCAGATTGCCGACTGCTCCACGGCGCTGAAGGAGACGCTGCTCGAGGTCAAGGATGCCTACTATGCGCATCCCGGACACGCCGGTATCGCCTGCGCCATGAAGAACGCCGGCGTGGGCGTGGGCCTGCCCGATGCCGGCCGCTGCAAGATTCGCGTCGAGAACGGCGTGGCCGTGGTCTATGCTGCCACGTCCGACATCGGCCAGGGCTGCAACACGGTCTTTTTGCAGGACGTTGCCGAGGCATGCGGCCTGCCGCTTCGCTGCATCGCCAATGGCGAGTGCTCTACCGAGAACGCTCCCGACTCCGGCACCACGTCTGGCTCGCGTCAGACGGTCGTGACCGGCGAGGCCGTGCGCGGCGCCGCCTTCCTGCTGCGCGATGCCATGCTTGACATCGAGGCCGGCAAGCATGCACCCGATGCTCCTGTGAGCGCCCATGGTGATGGCATCAAGATCGAGTACGACGACGGTCGCGCCTATCAGCTGCACACACAGGAACTCGTCGCCGGCCAGGGTATGCATCCTCAAGATCCCGCTGCCGCCATCAAGGCGCTCGAGGGCTGCGAGTTTGGGTACGTGTACCTGGAGCCGACCGACAAGCTGGGCGCCGACGTTCCCAACCCCAAGAGCCACATCTGCTACGGCTTTGCCACGCATGTGGTCATTCTGGATGATGACGGTCGCGTGAGCGAGGTCTATGCCGCGCACGATTCCGGCAAGGTGGTCAATCCCATCTCCATCCAGGGTCAGATCGAAGGCGGCGTGCTCATGGGTATGGGCTATGCGCTTACCGAGGATTGGCCGCTCAAGGACTGCGTGCCCCAGGCAAGGTACGGCACGCTCGGACTGTTCCGTGCGCCCGAGATTCCGGATATCCACGCCATCTACGTGGAGAAGGATGAGCTGCTGCCCGTGGCATACGGCGGCAAGGGCATCGGCGAGATCGCAACGATTCCCACGGCGCCCGCCGTACAGAACGCCTATCGCGCATTTGACGGCAAGCTGCGTCCGGATCTGCCCATGGTGGATACGCCCTACAGCCGCGCCCGCAACCGCGGGTAGGGTAGGGCGCGGACGGCCATTGCTGACGAGCTGTTCGCGCTCAACATCAACTACATACGCTGCGCCTTTGGCCCCGGCTCCATCGCGAGCCGGGGCCCTTTGTTTGGAGTGGAAACTGCGTCCCGGATTTGGCGCTCAGAACGGGACACGCTTTCCGGATGGGATGCTTGGCGGAAACTACGGCCCAGTTTTTGGCTCCAGAACGGGATGCATTTTCCGGAACGGTCCACGTGCGGTGGTGTACCGCCCCTTTCGTGTGCGCCGCTTGTCGAATTACGTTATAGCTAGCTATATTATAGGAAGGTATAATATAGCTAGCTATAACGTAAAGGAAGGATGGTCTATGTTTGTCGGAAGAACAGCGGAAATGTCCGAGCTCAATCGACTGTATGGCACGGACTCCTTTGAGATGCCTGTGATTTACGGCCGCCGTCGTGTGGGTAAAACGCGCCTTATCACAGAGTTCATCCAAGGCAAGAAGGCTATTTACTTTCAAGCTCGTCGTACCAATGCGGAGGCAAACCTGCACGGCTTTAGCCAGGCGATACTTGCAGGCTCGGTTGGTGCTGCAGGCGTGTCGTTTCGTAGTTTTGACGAGGCGTTCGATGCATTGGTCACCATGGCTCGAACGGAGCGTTTGATTGTCGTGATTGACGAGTATCCCTATCTCGCCCAATCGAATCCCGAGATCAGCTCGTTGCTGCAAGACAAGATCGACCACTTATACAAAGAGACCAGGCTAATGCTGATCCTATGCGGCTCGTCTCTTTCGTTTATGGAGGAACAGGTGTTGGGCTACGAGAGCCCACTATACGGTAGGCGTACGGCCCAGTTTAAGATCATGCCGCTCGATTTTACGACGACCCTCGGGTTGTGGCAGAGCATGAGTCGCGAAGACGCTGCAGTTTGCTATGGTATGACGGGCGGCATTCCTGCATATATCGAGAGAGTCGATCCTGCCGCATCGCTCAAGGACAACATCAAACGTCTTTTCCTTACTCCTACGGGCTATCTCTTTGAGGAGCCGAGTAACCTGCTAATGCAAGAGTGCCGCAATCCCGAGCAATATGATGCGATCGTGCAAGCAATTGCTCAGGGGCGCTCGAAGATCTCGGAGATTGCGAGCTCTACGGGAATCCCTGCGAGCAACGTAAAGAGCTATGTGGATAAGCTGGCGTCGCTTGGGATTGTCGAGCGCGAGCTGCCCCTAAACGAGACGAGCAATAAGCGAGCCGTGTATCTGCTGAGCGACCAGATGTTTAGGTTCTGGTACAAGTTTGTTCCGCAGAACATCGGGCTGATTCAAAACGATATGGCCGAGATGGCGTATAAGCGCATTGAGCCGCACGTATCGGATTACATGGGTACGGTCTTTGAGCTTATATGCAGACAATACGTGTACGAACTCGCGCGCGCGGGCGAACTTGGTGTGGTGCCGGCAACAGTTGGCCGTTGGTGGGGAACGGACAATCGGACGCGTACGCAGGAAGAGATCGATTTGATTGTCGACGACGGAGAGGGCGCGGCGCTCTTTGCGGAGTGCAAATGGCGTAACGAACCGGCAGGCGAGGATGTTCTGGAAAAGCTCGTGTACCGAAGCGAGCTCTTTAGGCGTCAGCATAAAAGCTACGTGATCTTCTCGAAGCGTGGCTTTACGCAAGGATGTCAGGAAGCTGCGGCGAGCAGGGGAGATACCAAGCTGATTTCGTTTGCCGAGATGTGCGAGCGGAGATAACCAAGCGCGCTCTGATGTGATTGCTCGGAATGGGTCGCGCTAAGGATGCCAAGCGTAAAACCTACAATGAAAATGGCGTAAAAACTACATCTGTCATGGCGTAAAAACTACATTGAAAGTAGCGTAAAATCAGCATTGAGAATGGCGTAATTTCGCATATCGCGTGATAGAGAGGGACGGCCGTCTATGGATGCACCAAAGAGATTGACCCAAAAGGGATATAGGCCCCGGCTCATAGAGGAGCGCCTCGACACCCTTATGCGGGCGTTTGGCTGTGTGGAGATCAACGGCCCCAAATGGTGCGGCAAGACCTGGACGGCGCTCTCTCGCTCGGCGAGCGTCTCCAGGCTCGATGAGCCTGCGCAGCGTGCGGCGGCAGAGGTCGACCCAAGCCTGGCGCTCATCGGCGATGCGCCACACCTGGTCGATGAATGGCAGGAGGTGCCCGAGGTTTGGGATGCCGCCCGGCGTTTCGTGGACGCGAGCGGCAACGAACGGGGGGCACTTTTGCTCACGGGCTCGACCGCGCTCAAAAGCGAGGAGCGCAGCCATGTTCGTCATTCCGGCACGGGTAGGATCGCCCGTCTGTCAATGCGCCCCATGGCCCTGTGTGAGTCGGGCGACGGCGAGCCGCTCGTGTCACTGGCAAGCCTCTTTAAGGGCGAGGATTTTGCCCCTCAGCGTCGCGAGAGCACGGTGGATGACGTCGCCCGCTGGTGCTGCAGGGGCGGTTGGCCTGCAAATCTTGGGCTTTCGGAAGATCTTGCGCGAGAGACGGCAAGCCAGTACGTGCACTCGGTGCTCGACGTCAACGTGCTGGACGAGGGCATGTCGCCCGAGCTTGCACACGGCCTTTTGCGAGCTCTTGCCATGAACGAGAGCCAGGCTGTCACGTACAAGACGCTCGTAAAGGACGCCTCGTACGGTGAGGCGGGCCCCGACGAGAGGACCATCGCTGCGTACTTGGACCTCTTCAACAGGCTCAAGCTGACCGAGGACCTGTGCGGATGGGAGCCGCCCATGCGCTCGAAGGCCCGCGTTCGCGTGCGCCCCAAGCGCTACTTCTGTGACCCGTCACTTGCGGCGGCGTTGCTGGGGGCTACCCCTGAGCGGCTGCTTGGCGATATGCAAACGCTGGGGATGCTCTTTGAGAATCTCGTCCTGCGCGACGTGCGCGTGTTCCTTTCCACCTACGGCGGTGTCGACAACAGTGTCCATTATTTCCGAGATGAGAAGGGCCTTGAGGTCGATCTGATCGTTGAGCACGACGGGCGCTGGGGAGCCATCGAGGTCAAGCTGAGTGATGCGAAAGCAGACGATGGAGCGAGAAATCTCAAGGCGCTGGAGAGGAAAGTGCTCTCCAATCCTGCCGCCCAGAATGCCGCGCCGGCGTTTTTGGCGGTCGTGGTTGGAAAGGGGAGCATTGCCTACACACGCGACGACGGCGTGGCGGTGATTCCCATGGCGGCACTTGGGGCGTAGTGGTTTTGCGGGCGTGCCGTGCTTCCTTTACCGAAAATCCATTTGGTAAACCAGATGCTCGCGGATAGAATAAAGTTGACGGCAGCCCAAGGGTGATAGCTGGGCAGCGCCGTTGCTTGGTCAAGAGGTCAGTGCCTTAATGGCAGCGACTTGTTATGCTTCGAATGCTGCTTGAGTGCCTCGGAAAGTTCGATAAGCGCCGTGAAGAGCGAGACCAAAGCAACCAAGAGCTCTACGAGCTCTGATGGGCCCGGGATGACCGCTGATTCAAGTCACCGGGCCTAAATCTTTTTCATGCATTTGAATAGAGCGGGCAACTCTCTTGGGGCCGTCTGCATGACGTGTGCCTGGCGCATGGTATTGCGCCCCACTTTCATGTCCGTACGGGCGCCTATCCTTACGGCAATGTAGCCGCCTATGTAGCAAGCGGCAGGCAACGGAGAAAGGCCCTAACCGTGTCAGCTGAAAAGACGCCGTGTATCTCGGCTATCGATACGACGAACTTTGCGCGCCAGATTGTGCTGGACTTTGAGTTTGCGCCGGTGCCAAAGCAGCGCCAGCGCCGTGGGCTGCGCAATGAGATTATTGAGGCCGGCGCCGTCAAGCTCGATTACCACGGCAACGTTATGGGTGAGTTCTCGCAGTTTGTGCAGACAGAATTTACCGAAGGCGTTGCGTATCCCGTCCGCGAGCTTACGGGGATATCGGCTGTGGACACCGCGATGGCCGATCCGCTCTATGTGGTGATCAAAAGGCTCAGCGATTGGATCGGTCGCTACTCCGCCCAGGTGGTTTGTTGGAGTGGGGCGGATCGTCGACAGCTTTTGACCGAGTGCCAGGCAAAGCACATCGACCTTTCCGCATTTCCTACGGACTGGGCCGACCTGCAGGCGTTTTACACCTCGATCATGGACGTGGGCAGCCACGGGTGTGTCTCTTTGAGTGACGCGGCGACGTGGTTTGGCATCGAGTTCGACGAGTCGACGGGTCACGCCCACAGCGCCCTAGCCGATGCGCGCGTGACCGCTAAGTTGCTCAAGCAGGTAATGGACGGGGGCTACCACGTGAGCCCGCGTGCCCAGGAAGTCCGCCAGCGGTGGGGGATGGGCGAGCGAGCCCAGACACGCCTTTCCAGCAAGTGCCCCGAGCTGAGCGATCTGCTGCTGAAGCTGAAGGCGGAGGGGAGATAGGGGGCGTTCAGTTGGTAGCCGAGGCAGTTGGGACGGTCGAGGTCGCGCTAACGAAAATCCATTTGTTAAACCTGCTAGCCCTGGGTACACTGCATATCGATGGGCCCGGGATGACCGCTGATTCAAGTCACCGGGCCTAAATTCATATCTATAGGTTTAACCGAATGGCTGACAAGCCTACGGGACCTAAGATTCCATGGCATCGCGAATGGGCAGAACGTTGACTCTCGACTTCCCCTTCTATCTGCGTCAGATGGTCATTGGCTTCTGTTCCTTTGCTAGAATCAGAAGCACATTTGTATTGCATCATGCAATCGCGGGGGTTGCCAATGAAATACGCCGAGCTTGTCGACGGAGAGGCCAAGACAGGCGAGCTCAAGAGCTTTCTTGTGGATGGCGAGAACGTTGCCGTGACCATCCGCATACCTAAAAACATGCGTGATGCGGCGAAGGACGCCGCTGCGCTTTCTGGCATCAGCTTTACCTCGCTGGTAAAGATGAGCCTCATCGAATATCTGACCAAGAAGGAGAAATAGCAGTGGCGGATAGCGACGATCTTATCAAGGCCGTTGGCGCAATTATTCAAGAGAAGGCATCTCTCATTTGGAGTGCCGCCGATACCCTGCGTGGCCCCTACAAGCCTCATGAGTACGGCCTGGTCATCCTTCCTATGACCGTTATCAAACGCTTCCACGACTGCCTTGAGCCCACGCACGATGCCGTTCTCGCCGCAGCTGAGAAATACAAAGCCTTTTCCGTGAAGGACGGCTTTTTGCGCGATGCCTCCGGCTACCCCTTCTACAACACCTCTAAGTTCACCTTCGAGACGCTCAAGGCCGACCCGGAGAACATCGAGGACAACTTCAAGGACTACATCAACGGGTTCTCGGACAACGTGCAGGACATCTTGGCACGCATGAAGTTCGCCGACCAGATCGAACGCCTCTCCGACCCAGACGCCCCGCTGCTCTACCAGGTCGTCTGCGACTTCTGCAAGCCGCAGGCCGACATGTCGCCCGACAAGATCAAAGCTGTGGACATGGGCTACATCTTCGAGAACCTCATTCAGCGCTTCTCCGAGTCCTACGACGAGGACGCCGGCGCTCACTTCACGAGCCGCGACATCGTGTACCTCATGACCGACCTGCTCATTCAGGCGGACCCGCACGTCTTCGACGGCGACCGCATCACGAAGACCGTCTACGACCAGACCATGGGAACCTCGCAGATGCTCGGCTGCACCGAGGAGCGCCTGCGCCAGCTCGACGCCGAGGCCCGTGTAACCTGCTACGGTCAGGAGTTCAATCCCTTCACTTTCGGCATCGCGAAGGCGAGTGCGCTAATTCGTGGCGAGGACGACGCCAACATGCGCTTCGGAGATACCCTCTCCGCCGATAAGTTCGATGGCTTCAAGTTCGACTACTGCATTTCCAATCCACCCTTCGGTGACCCGTGGAATCCTCAGGCCCCCTCGGTGGAGAAGGAATTCAAGACTGCCGGCGGTGGACGCTTCCCCGTTGAGAAGCTTCCCGCCAAGGGCGATGGTCAGATGCTCTTCGTGCTCAACGGCCTGTCTAAGCTCAAGGACGACGGCGTGATGGCGATTGTCCAGGACGCGAGTCCGCTCTACAAGGGCAAGCCCGGCAGCGGCGAGGACAGCATCCGCCGATACGTGTTGGAGAACGACTGGCTCGACGCGATCGTGCAGCTGCCCTGCGACTCGTTCTACAACACCGGCATCGCCACCTACGTTTGGCTCTTCAGCAAGGCGAAGGCACCGGAGCATCGCGACCACGTGCTGCTCATCGACGCCTCCCGGTGCTTCGAGAAGCGCCGCAAGGGCATTGGCGACAAGAAGAACGACATCACCAAGTCCTGCCGCGACCTTATCGTCCAGGCGTACTCCGAGTATCGCGACGGCACTTGGACGGGCGCCGGGTCCAACGGACTAGAGGTCTCCGTCGAGGCGCGCCTGATGGAGACGGTCGAGTTTGGCTTCAACCGCGTTGCCGTGGAGAGCCCCGTCGTCGACGAGGACGGAGAACCCGTCCTTAACAAACGCGGGAAAATGCAGGCGGACAAGGCCAAGGAGGACACCGAGGACATCCCGCTCACTCAGGACATTGACGCCTATATCGAGCGCGAGGTACGCCCGTACAACAAGTACGCCTGGGTGGACAAGAAGAAGACCAAGGTGGGCTACACCGTCCCGTTCACGCGCGTGTTCTACAAGTACGCCGAGCTGGAGCCAGCTGACGAGATCGCCAAGCGCATCCTCGAGCACGAGAAGACGCTCGAGAAGAGCCTCAAGGCCCTCTTCGGAGAGGTGCGTTAGCAATGCGGGAGATGAAGGACAGTGGCGTCGAGTGGCTCGGCGAGGTCCCCTCGAGGTGGAAATTGCATAGGGCTAAGCGCCTGTTTAAACTCACCAACGACAGGGGCAACGATGACCTTACGCTTTTGGCAGCGACCCAGAAGCATGGCATGTGGCCTCAGGATAGGCTTGAAGGTGTTGTTCGCGTTAAGGACGATACCGACCTAAGTAGATTCCGTACGGTTCACAGGAATGATTTTGTAATCAGCCTGCGCAGCTTCCAGGGCGGCTTCGAGCGCTCCGACTTCGAAGGGGTCTGTTCGCCTGCTTACCAAACGTTTCGCTCAATAAAGCCAATCGACTATCAGTTCTATAAGTACTTGTTTAAGTCGCCGTCGTTTATTGACCATATGAATTCACTAACGTTGGGCATCCGCGAAGGCAAAACAATCAAGTTCGAGGACTTTGCAGCCCAAGTGCTACCCATGCCTCCCCTCGATGAGCAGCGCCGCATCGCGGAATACCTGGACGATAAGTGCGCCGAAATCGACCGCGCCGTCTCCACCGCCGAGCAGTCTATTGAAGAGTACAGGGCGTATCAAAACGATGTGGTTAAACGAGCCATTGTTTACGGTACGTGTAACGCTTTCAAAGTGAAAGAAAGCGGAGTCCCGGCGATAGGAAAAATGAATGCGAACTGGGGCCTCGTGATGGTGAAGCGTCTCGCTGTATTTCTCAACGGAGATAGAAGTGACAGCTACCCTTCAGGCGACGACATTCAAGAGGCTGGAATTCCGTTTATTACGTCTGGCGACCTCAATGGTCGTTATCTTCCCGACGTCTTTTCGAAGTACATTTCGCAAGATAAGTACGATTCACTTAAGGGTGTGAAGCTACGGCGCGGTGATGTCGTCTTTTGTTTGCGCGGAAGCGTTGGCAAATGCTCGTTGAACCGAACGGAGAACTGCGGCACGGTTGCTTCTTCGCTGACTGTCGCTAGACCCATTTGCTGCGCTCCCGAGTGGCTTAGCTATGCGCTTACGTGCTCATCTACCACCAATCAAGCCATGGCTACTGCCATTGGTGCAACGAGCGCAAATCTTGCCGCTAACGTATTGGCTCGGGCGTTTGTGCCATTGCCCCCTCTCTCCGAACAGCGTCTCATTGCGGACTACTTGGACGAGAAGTGCACCCAGATCGATGCCGATATCGCTGCCAAGCAGGCTATCATCACCGACCTCAAAGCGTACAAGCAGTCGCTCATCTACGAGACCGTCACCGGAAAGCGGGAGGTGTAGCCAATGGGCGATTCCTATCGTCTTCCGGGCATCGTGCTGGAGGCGTCGTCGTCGAAAACGTGGGATATTGCCGTTTCCGAATGGCACGTGGTGGGGTGCCATGACAATGGGAACACCTCCGGAGAGTGTCTTTGCGGGCATGAGGGCATCAGGTATGAGTTCACAATCAAAAATTCCGTCAACGGGAAAGAGCTCTCGCCAATAGGCTCCACCTGCATCCTTAAGTTTGAAAATGATGAGCTCAAGAACGAGGTTGAGGGCTGGAAGGCAGCGATCAAGCTGCTGGAAGCCCTTGAGGCGAGGAAGCCGGGCGTGCGACTCGATGGCATGAACAGGGATCTGTTTTCTCGACGCCTCTACGCTTTCCTTTACGAGAGGGGCGCCTTTCCGGCCAATAGGTACAACGGTTATGACGGTCGAAACGATTACGAGTTCATGGTGGATATGTTCAACAAGAGGACGGCACCGACGGAAAAGCAGCGCGCGAAGATGTACATGGTGCTAAACAAGAGCATATTTCCGTGGCTCGCTCTCTTTGGTCGCGAGTTGAGAGAGATGAGGTTGTAGCATGCCTGCGCAGACAAAGGAAAAGAACCTCGAAGAGGACATCGAGTCGTTTCTCTGCTCGCCTGAGGGCGGTTTCTTCAAGTGCGACGACAGGCATTCGCTCCTCTACGTCGAGGACGGCACCTATCAGATGGTCGGCGGCGGCTACATGGAGCATCGTGACCGTGCGCTCGACGCCGCCACCCTGGTCAACTTCATCCAGACGACGCAGCCCAAGGCGTGGGATCGCTTCGAGCGCATGTGCAACTCCGATTCCACGGCGAAGTTCGCCAAGGTCTTCAACGACGCCGTCGACCGCCTGGGTATGGTCGCGGTGCTCAAACACGGCTTCAAGCACCGAGGAATTCCTTTCAAGGTCGTATTCTTCAAGCCGGAGAGCGGGCTTAACGAAAGCGCCGCCGACCACTATGCCAAGAACGTCTGCCGCTGCATCCGCCAGTTCCACTTCGCCGAGACGGGCAACCAGACCATCGACATGGTCCTGGACGTGAACGGCATCCCCCTGGTGGGCATAGAGCTCAAGGACCAGTTCACCGGCCAAGACGTTGAGAATGCCATGCGCCAGTGGCGCGAGGACCGCGACCCGAGGTGTCGCTGTCTCAAGTTCAACACGCGCATGGTGGCCTTTTTCGCCGTCGATCTCGAAAATGTCTACATGACCACCAAGCTGGAGGGCGCGAAGACCTTCTTCCTGCCGTTCAACCAGGGCTCCGCCGGGGCGGGAAACGACGGCGGCGCCGGCAACCCCGCAAATCCCGACGGTTATGCCACGAGCCACTTGTGGGAGGTCGCCCTGCAGAAGGACAGCCTGCTCGATATCGTCAACAAGTTCCTCCACCTGGAGGTCAAGGAAGAGACAGAGCTCGATGCGCGCGGCAACGAGGTGAAGCGCAAGAAGGAGCGCATCATCTTCCCCCGTTACCACCAGCTCGACTCCGTGCGTAAGGTCATCGCCGACGTGCGCGCGAACGGGACGGGCAAGAACTACCTCGTGCAGCATTCGGCGGGGTCGGGCAAGTCGAACAGCATCGCCTGGACGGCCTATCGCCTTGCATCCCTCTTTGTGGATGACACCCCGCTGTTCGACTCCGTGGTCGTCGTCACCGACCGCCGAGTGCTCGACAGCCAGCTGCAGGAGACCATCTCGGGCTTCGATCACGCCATCGGCTCGGTCGTGACCATCGGCAAGGACAAGACCTCGGCCGACCTGCGGGACGCCATCAACGGCGGCGCTCGTCTCATCGTCTCGACCCTTCAGAAGTTCCCCGTGATCTACGAGCAGGTCGAGAGCAAGGGTAAGCGCTTCGCCATCATCGTCGACGAGGCACATTCGTCCCAGACGGGAACGAGCGCGCTCAAGCTCAAGAGCGCCCTTGCCGACAAGCGCGACGCGCTCGAGGAGTACGCTGAGATCGAGGCGGAAGCCGAGGACGCCGCAGCCGATTGGGAGGACCAGCTCGCCGACGAGCTCGCGAGCCACGGCCGTCACAAGAACCTGACCTTCGTTGCCTTTACCGCCACGCCAAAGGAACAGACGCTCGAGATCTTCGGCGATGAGTGGCCTGACGGGTCCTTCCACCCGTTCCACGTCTACTCGATGCGCCAGGCGATAGAGGAGGGCTTCATTATGGACCCCCTCGCCAACTACGTGAGTTATTCGGAGGCCGTCGAGCTCGCACGCACGGTCCCCGACAATCCCGACGTACCGAGCAGCCCCACGCTCAAGCTGCTCCGCAAGTATAAGGAGCTGCACCCCTATGCCCTCGGCCAGAAAGCCGAGATCATCGTGGAGACATTCCGCAATGTGACACGCACCAAAATCCGCGGCAAGGGCAAGATGATGGTGGTCACGGCCTCGCGCCTCGCGACGGTTCGCTACTACCACGAGATCAAGCGCTACATGCAGAAGAAGGGCTACGATGATATCGAGGTGCTGGTGGCGTTCTCGGGCGCCATTAGCGACCCGGCTGACGGCCCCGACGGTCCCGAGTACACCGAGCCGGTCATCAACGTCGGCCACGATGGACAACGCGTCGCCGAGAGCCAAACGAAGGCCGAGTTCCACAACTATGGGGACGTGCTTGTTGTTGCCGAGAAGTACCAGACGGGCTTTGACGAGCCGCTGCTGCACACGCTGGTGGTGGACAAGAAGCTCAAGGACGTGAAGGCCGTCCAGACGCTCTGCCGCGTCAACCGCATCCACCCGGACAAGGAGGACACCTACATCCTCGACTTCGTGAACAAGCCCGAGGACATCCAGAAGGCTTTCGAACGCTTCTACACCGAGACGTCGCTTTCCGAGCAGATTAACACCGACCTCCTCTATCAGGTGCAGACCGATATTCGCGGTTACGGGCTCTATGACGAGTCTGACATTGAGGCCGCTGCCGAGATAGTCTTCACCGATGGCAAGGGTAAATCGCAGAGCAACGTGCAGGGTAAGCTCGCGGCCGTTTTGAAGCCGGCGGTCGCGCGTTATAACGAGTTGAACGACGATGAACGCTATCAGGTTCGTCGCAAGGTGCGTAGCTTCTGCAAGTGGTACACCTACATCACCCAGATCGTGCGCATGTTTGACCGAGACCTGCATAAGGAATACGTGTATTTAAGCTATCTGCGCCACCTCCTCAAGGTCGAGAAGATCCCCGTCGAGGCTGTGGACGACAAGGTCGAGATGCGCTTCTACAAGCTCAAGCAGGAGTTCGAGGGCAGCATTTCGCTTGAGCCTGGCGGCGGCGTGCTCGATCCCGGTGGCGCGGCCAAGACCGTGACGCCCGATAAGAAGCGCGACCCGCTGCAGGTGCTCGTGGATAAGTTCAACGAGCAGTGGGCTGGCAACTTCACCGAGGGAGATCGTGTGGTTATCGACACGCTGTGGAAGCGTATCGCCGAAAACCCGCAGGTCGCCGACACCATCCGTCGCGACGGCAGACAGGTCTTCGAATCAAGCCTGCTGCCCAAGGTGTTCGATGAGGAGGCTCGCCGCGCCTATGTGGAGAACACGGACTCCTTTACCAGCCTCTTTGAGGACAGTGAGAAGTATCGCGCCATGATGAGCGCCATCGGGCAGCTGCTGGTTGAGAAATTCAAGTAGGATTCCTGAGATTGATGTTGGAAAAAGGGGCAACCGCAAATGAAAGCAACCGAGGCAAATCTACTCGACCTTATGGGCGTGGCGAAGATGCAGTTTGTCATTCCCGTGTACCAGCGAGTTTACTCGTGGAGTGTAAAAGAGTGCGAGGTGCTTTGGGATGACGTCATGCGAGCGGGTCGTGATGGCGTATCGCACTTCGTGGGGTCAATGCTTTATATCCCCGAGTCCGAGAGCTCTGCCACGAGCATTTCGCGCGTGCTTCTGATTGACGGACAGCAGCGCATGACGACGTTTTCGTTGATGATTGCAGCTTTGGCTGACTATTTGGAGAGCAACCCCGACAAGGCTGGCTTCCTTGGCGACCTCAAAATCTCGGCGCTGAGGAAAAATTACCTCTTTAACGATGACGACTACAACGGTCTGGCACGCTACAAGCTGGTGCTCTCGCAGGACGATAAAGAGACGCTGTTCTCCATCGTGTCTGGGGCTCCCGTGCCAGATGAAAAATCGGATCGGATTGTCGAGAACCATGCGTTCTTCCGCGAGAAGATGCGTGGTAAATCATTTGACCCGGCAAGGCTTTGGGCGGGGCTAAACCGCGTGCAGGTCATCGACACTAAGCTCACCGCTGGCGTTGATAATGCCCAGCTCATATTTGAGTCCATGAACTCCAAGGGCAAGCCGCTCACACCCATTGACCTCATCCGTAACTACGTTCTAATGTCGCTTCCCAACGACGAACAGACCAAGCTTTATGAGGGTTATTGGCATCCACTCGAGTGCTTGTTCGGAAAAGGCGGCGAGGACGAGTTCAATGCATTTATCTGGTACTGGCTGTGGCTTAAAGTTCCCAATAGGATGCCGAAGGAGAACGAGGCCTACTACGAGTTTAAGCGCTATTTCGCCGACGACTACGATGGTGACACCGAGGGCCTGCTTAAGGAGCTGCGCGGGTATGCACATAGATACGCCAGTCTGTTCCTTGGTAAGGAGAAGGACGACGGACTGCGCCGAGTGTTCGGCAGAATCGTAAGCCTCGACGTGAAGCAGATAAGGCCCCTCTTAATGTTGCTTTATTCGGTTTACGAGGGGAATGGACTAGACCGCAATGCGTTTTTACGTATCTGCGAGACTATCGAGTCGTTTCTGTTCAGGCGAGCGGTTTGCGGCAGACTTACCACGGGCCTAAATAATTTCTTTGCCGGCATGTATCGCAATCTCGAGCAGCAGGACGATATCGAGGAGTACGTTACGGCGATGCTCCTTATCCACAGCAGCGGTATGACCGCATACTTTCCGACAGACGAGCATTTTGTCGAGGAGTTTAAGGCGCGTGACTGCTACAACCGCTTCTCTAAAAAGCGCTATTACCTGGAACGCATGGAGAACTGGCACCACCCGAAGGAGTCCATCTCAGCCGACGATTACCAGATCGAGCACATCATGCCCCAGACGATTGATGATGAGCACGGCTGGAAGGAATCGCTTGGTGAGAACTGGGAAGACGTCCACGACAGGCTGTGCAACAACTTGGGAAATCTTACGCTGACGGGCTACAACCAGGAGTACTCAAACCGGTCGTTCTCGGACAAGCTCAATCTGCCTGACGTCGGATTTAAGTGCAGCCCGCTCTACCTAAACAAATCGATTGTCTCGCATGAAAAATGGGGTGAGGAAGAGATTGGGCAGCGCGCGGACGAGCTGGCGAAAGAAGCGTGCGAGATATGGAAGTATCCCGACCTTCCGGCAGACGTCGTCGACAAGTACCGTCCTTCTCGTGGGGAGCCTGACGAGGCTCCTGTCTGGACTCTGCATGAGAACCACCCCACCTTTGCCGAAGGTGGGCTCAACCAGAAGCTTTTCGATGAGGTGCGCGAGTCCGTTCTGAGTGGTAACCCTTCGTGGGAGTCCTACATAGCCAAGTACTATGTAGGCTTCAGGTCGGGCAAGCGAAAACTGCATGCCGTGTTAGAAGGTAGGACCAGCAACGGTGGCTGGATTGCCGTCGGCCTGGCAAAGAGCGTGGATGACCTAATTGATCCAGAGGACATGTGCCAGGACAAACGTACGCAGGGTGGATTTGGCCCAGGCCTACCGACCTATGTTGCTCTTCGTAATGCCGATGACATTCCCGCGGTGCTCGATCTTATAAAGCAGTGCTAGGTTAAAGGCCGGGAATCTAATTCCCGGCCCTTGCCATCTCGGAATTGCCGATGGCTTATCTGCCCACCTACACCCCCGCAATCCCGCGCGCCGCGCTCAGCAGCTCGTACTCCCTCTGGCTCCACTGGTGCAGCTCGGCCGCGTGCACGGCGTCGCGACACAGGTCCAGGAACACCTCGGCGCCCTCGCAGAAGCACTCGCGGGCAAAGGCGCCGGATCCGTCCGCAACGCACGCACCGTCGGCAAAAAGCTTCCAGCTGGACGGCTCGCGCGAGCCGTCTCCGAGCAGCTTGATCTGCAGAACATGTGGGCCGCCAGCGGCACATGGCCCTTCTTCCAACGCCTGCACCGTAAAGCGCATCTGGAGGGACAGAGTATAAAATCCGGAAAAGTGTCGAAATAGGCACCTTAAAACTTCGGAAAAGTGTAGCTGGATGACAAAACAGCACTAAGAAGCTGGTGCTGGATGCGGGATCCTGTGGCCGCCTTCAGCCCTCGCTACTCGTCGTCCCCGTCGTTGGGGTCGCCCTTGAGGGTGTTGATGTCCAGGTACTGGTTATCGTCCTCTTTTTGCTGGGTCTCCGACTCCGCTTGGGTGGGGCCGCGGAACAGCTGGAATCCCTCAAATGCAATGACACCGAGCAGGGCAATGATAATGGCGATAAAGGCAACCTTGACTGCCTGCGGAAATTCCGAGAAACGCAGTGCCTTTTCCTCGGCGTAATAATCGGCGAAGCGCTCTTCGCCCGTGCTTTTGGTATACGCCGGCGCGGACGCGGCCTCCGGGTCATATTCCGGTGCGGGCGTGGCAGCGTACGGATCGTTGGGATAATCGCTCGACGCGGTGCCATAGTCCTCGGTCTCGATGCGACTGTTGCCAGCATAGCCATCGGAATAATCGGAATATGCCGTACCGCCCTCATAGTCTGCGGCGCTCGTGTTGGCGGCAAAAAGCGGGTTAACTGGAACGTCGAGCGCCGGCATGCCGGTAGAGGTCTCATCCAGATCGGTTGCAGCCCAGGAATCGTAGGCAACCTGATGGGCAACGGGCTCATCGAGCCTTGCGACCGGAGGCTTGCGTGCCGCAGGAACAGGCAACTGCTGGGCGCTGTACATAACAGTGCTGTCGGCCGATTTGCCCTGCGTCGCTGCTGCGAGAAATGCCGCCGTCTCGGATGGGTCACTTGCGGGGCGGGGAGCGGGCGTGGGCGCCGAAGTGGGTGCGGGTGTAGGCGCGGGCGTCGAAACAGCCGACTGCGCAGGAGTCGGCGCAGATGCGGTCTTAGGCGCAAGTGCGGGATTGGGGCTTGACGGGCGAGCCGCGCCGCCGCCCATGAGTTCGTCGGCGGTCCACGGGCGATCATCCATCACATCGTCAAGGCTCAGCGAAAACAGGTCGTCTTCACCCTCATCGAACATGCGGTGCACATGTCCACCAATTGCCGGAATCAATCCGCGACCGGTGCATGATGCCTTGCTCAACGCCATTCTGTTCCATCCTTTCGAAATACTAATGACATCGATTATATGGAACTTCCCAAGTGGCTCGGTCTTGGATTCGTGCTTTCCAGAACTCGCGCCCAAAAGGGGAGGGGCAATCCAGGCGAGCGCCTACTTGTCGCCGGCCGCCGCCTTGGCCTCATTGAGGTAGCTATAAAAACTGTACTTGGAGATGCCAAAGAACTCGCAGGCGCGCTCGCTCGACTTGGAAATGAGGAAGGCGCCGCGACGGTCGAGGTAGCCAATGGCACGAATGCGCTCGTCTTTGGTCATGAGTGCCGCGGGCTTGCCCACAAACTGCTCGCACTCGTGCAGCAGGTCCTCGAGCAGGTCGCCGATGTTCTTGGTAATGGGCTCGGGCTCGGTATAGCCCGTGCCGCCGGTGCCGGTAAAGGCGTCGAGCGAACGCTCAAAAGCCTTCATGAGCGTAATGTCAAAGTTAATGCCCAAAATGCCGACGGGCTTGCCTTCGTCGTTGCGGATAAAGATCGTCGACGATTTGAGCAGCTTGCCATCGGTGGTTTTGGTGAGGTATGGCTCGCGGTCGTGCACGTCGGTGGTGCCCTCGTGCATGGACTCAAACACGATATGGCTGGGGCCGTCACCCAGTTTGCGCCCGCTGACGTGGCCGTTTTCGATCACTACGATGGAGTGGTCCACGTCCTCGGTTTCCAGATCGTGGACGACGACTTCGCAGTTGGGGCCAAATTGGAGCGCCAGGCCGTGTGCTAGGCGCTTGTAAAACTCAATCTGTGCGGGGGTCATGGGTGCCTTCCTAAAAATTAGTTTGGGCACACTTTGCCATAAACCACACTTGACCGCAAACAAATCCATCAACAAGGCAATTCATGACCGTTCGGCGGCGAAAAAGTACCGATTACGGCAACAAACAATTCGTTAGGTATGCCAATCAAAAAGTGTGATAGAACAGTGCTAACAAACTTTTTGTTTGGCATCCACATAAAAGTTCAGTCGCATGAATGGGAATGGGCTGAAACGCGTATGCGGGGGCCGGCAAGAGAGGACTTAAGGAGTTCACCGTATGGCCGATAAGATCCAGTGGGCGGGCAACACGATGCCCAAGAGCGATGACAAGCACTTGGGAATCATGAGCCTCGACCACGTGAAGAAGGCCCGCGCCTTCCACCAGTCGTTCCCCCAGTACACCGTCACTCCGCTTGCCCGCCTGGACGGCCAGGCCGCGCGCCTGGGCCTGTCCAACCTGTGCGTTAAGGACGAGAGCTATCGCTTTGGCCTCAACGCCTTTAAGGTTCTGGGCGGCTCGTTTGCCATGGCCAACTATATTGCCGACGAGACCGGCAAGGACGTTGCCGACTGCACCTTCGATTACCTGACCTCCGATCAGCTGGCCGAGGACTTTGGCCAGGCCACCTTCTTTACCGCTACCGACGGCAACCATGGCCGCGGCGTGGCATGGGCTGCCAACAAGCTGGGCCAGAAGGCCGTCGTGCACATGCCCAAGGGTTCCACCAAGCCCCGCTTCGATAACATCGCGGCCGAGGGCGCCACGGTGACCATCGAAGAGGTCAACTACGACGAGTGCGTGCGCATGGCCGCCGCCGAGGCCGATGCCTGCGAGCGCGGCGTCATCGTTCAGGACACCGCCTGGGAGGGCTACGAGAAGATTCCGTCCTGGATCATGGAGGGTTACGGCACCATGGCTTCCGAGGCTGCCGAGCAGCTGCGCGAGATGGCCATCAACCGCCCGACGCACGTGTTTGTCCAGGCTGGCGTGGGTTCGCTCGCCGGCGCCGTGGTGGGCTACTTCACCAACCTGTATCCCGATAACCCGCCCACCTTCGTCGTGGCTGAGTGCGCGCCTGCCGCCTGTCTGTACAAGGGCGCTGCCGCCGGCGACGGCGATCCGCGCATCGTGGACGGCGACATGCCCTCCATCATGGCCGGTCTGTGCTGCGGCGAGCCCAACATTCTGGGCTGGGATATCCTGCGCAACCACGTCACCGCCTTCGTGTCCTGCCCCGACTGGGTCACCGCTCGCGGCATGCGCACCCTGGGCGCTCCCGAGAAGGGCGACCCGCGCGTCATCTCCGGCGAGTCCGGCGCTGTGACCACCGGCCTGGTCGAGACCCTCATGCTCGATCCCGAGTACGCCGAGCTCAAGGAACTCATCGGCCTGGACAAGACGAGCTCCGTGCTCTGCTTCTCCACCGAGGGCGACACCGATCCCGACCAGTATCGCCGCATTGTTTGGGAAGGCGAATATCCCACTTGCTAATCGTTGGGGCGGAGTAAATAGGTATCGCTCCGCCACCTCACAGGTAGATTCCTTCGTTTGAAAGGTTATGAACAATGGCTAAAGAACTCGATTTCGACGCTATCAAGGCTGCTGCTGAGTCCCATCGTGCTGATATGACTCGCTTCCTGCGCGCTATGATCTCCCATCCCTCTGAGTCTTGCGAGGAGGGTGAGGTTGTCGCCTGCATCAAGGCCGAGATGGAGAGCCTTGGCTATGACGAGGTCAAGGTCGACGGCCTGGGCAACGTCATGGGCTTTATGGGCGAGGGCGACAAGATCATCGCCATCGACTCCCACATCGACACCGTCGGCATCGGCAACATCGAGAACTGGGATGCCGATCCCTACGAGGGCTACGAGACCGACGAGATCATCTACGGCCGCGGCGGCTCCGACCAGGAGGGTGGCATGGCTTCCGCTACCTACGCTGCCAAGATGATGAAGGACATGGGCCTCATCCCCGAGGGCTACAAGATCATGGTCGTCGGCACCGTCCAGGAAGAGGACTGCGACGGCATGTGCTGGCAGTACATCTACAACAAGGACGGCATTAAGCCCGAGTTCGTCATTTCCACCGAGCCCACCGACGGCGGCATCTATCGCGGTCACCGCGGCCGCATGGAGATCCGTGTCGACGTTCACGGCACCTCCTGCCACGGCTCCGCTCCCGACCGCGGCGACAACGCCATCTACAAGATGGCCGACATCATCGCCGACGTCCGCGCCCTCAACAACAACGGCTGCGACGAGTCGACCGACATCAAGGGTCTCGTCAAGATGCTCGACCCCAAGTACAACCCCGAGCACTTCGAGGATGCCCGCTTCCTGGGCCGCGGCACCTGCACCGTCAGCCAGATCTTCTACACCAGCCCCAGCCGTTGCGCTGTCGCTGACTCCTGCGCCATCTCCATCGACCGTCGTATGACCGCCGGTGAGACCTGGGAGTCCTGCCTGGACGAGATCCGCAACCTGCCGGCCGCCAAGAAGTACGGCGACGACGTGAAGGTCTCCATGTACATGTACGACCGTCCGTCCTGGACCGGCGAGGTCTACGAGACCGAGGCTTACTTCCCCACGTGGATCAACAAGGAGACCGCTCCGCACGTCAAGGCCCTCGTCGACGCCCACAAGGCCATGTTCGGTGACGAGCGCATCGGCTGCGAGCCCAGCATGGACAAGCGCACCGGTCGCCCGCTGTGCGACAAGTGGACCTTCTCCACGAACTGCGTTTCCATCCAGGGCCGCTACGGCATCCCCTGCGTGGGCTTTGGCCCGGGTGCCGAGTCTCAGGCTCATGCTCCCAACGAGGTCACCTACAAGGACGACCTGGTCACCGCCGCCGCTATGTATGTGGCTGCCCTGAACCTCTACGATCCGAGCCAGGCCGATGGCGACGCCACCGTGTTCCGCGCCGGTCTGACCAACAACAAGATCGACTAGTCCCATTCCTCGATTTTGTTGAGCCGGGGACAGTTTATGCCCCCGGCGCCTCCTGTTGACTTGGGGCCCGCGGTCGTTATCTCCCATGCTTCCTCAACGGTGGCGGGTCCTCGTCATGGTGCTCTGCATGTTCTAGCCACACGCGCATGCCGGAGCACATCTACTCACTGCGATCGTTTCATCTTTAGAAAGGACATTTCCATGGACGCTAAGTTTACCGAGCTCGTCGAGCAGCTGAACGGCCTCGATTTTAAGGGTATGTACGGCAGCGACTTCCTGCACACCTGGGACAAGACCACCGATGAGCTCAAGGCTCTCTACATCGTTGCCGACGCCCTGCGCGAGCTGCGCGAGAACAACGTCTCGTCCAAGATCTTCGACTCGGGTCTGGCCGTCTCCCTGTTCCGCGACAACTCCACCCGTACGCGTTTCTCCTTCTCTAAGGCCGCCAACCTGCTCGGCCTTGAGCTGCAGGACCTGGACGAGAAGAAGTCCCAGATCGCTCACGGCGAGACCGTCCGCGAGACCGCTACCATGATCTCCTTCATGGCCGACGTCATCGGCATCCGCGACGACATGTACATCGGCAAGGGCGACGCCTACATGGCCGAGGTCTCCGAGTCCGTGCAGCAGGCTTACGAGGACGGCGTTCTGGATCACCGTCCCACGCTCATCTCCCTGCAGTCCGATTCCGACCACCCCACGCAGTCCTCTGCCGACATGCTCTACCTCATCAACGAGTTTGGTGGCCTCGAGAACCTCAAGGGCAAGAAGGTTGCCGTCACCTGGGCCTATTCGCCCTCTTACGGCAAGCCGCTGTCCTGCCCGCAGTCGCTGATCAGCCTGCTGCCCCGCTTTGGCATGGACGTCACCCTGGCTCACCCCGAGGGCTACGACCTCATGCCCGAGGCCGTCGAGCGCGCCAAGGGCTATGCCGCCGAGTCCGGCACCACCTTTAAGCAGGTCAACACCATGGCCGAGGCCTTCGAGGGCGCCGACATCGTGATCCCCAAGAGCTGGGCTCCGTTTGCCGCCATGGAGAAGCGTACCAATCTGTACGCCGAGGGCGACGACGCCGGCATCGCTGCGCTCGAGAAGGAGCTGCTCGCCCAGAACGCCACCCACCAGGACTGGTGCTCCACGACCGAGCTCATGGAGAAGACTGCCAACGGCCAGGACACCATCTTTATGCACCCGCTGCCCGCCGACATCTCCGGTGTCTCCTGCGAGCACGGCGAGGTTAACGCCGACGTCTTCGACATGCACCGCGTGGGCATGTACAAGGAGGCCAGCTACAAGCCGTACGCCATCGCTGCCATGATGTTCCTGCAGAAGGTTGCCGATCCCGCCGCTACCCTCAAGGCCCTCGACGAGCGCAACACCGCCCGTTGGCTCCAGGCCTAAAGCCGGGCTGAGGTAAGCTATGTAAAGGGGGCGCTCTGCCAACCGGCGGGGTGCCCCCTTTTTGCATCGCGGGCGTGCGGGATAAGCGCTTTCGATGTGGATGCCCGCGGCGCGAGTTATGGGTACGATGGTTTCAGGGGAGGTATCACCATGAAACTTGGATGCGTCATTATGGCTTCGGGCGAGGGCAAGCGGTTTGGCTCTAACAAGATGCTTGCCGATATCTATGGCGAGCCGCTGATTGCCCGGACCATCGATTCGGTTCCCCGGGGCTTTGACGTCGTGGTTTCGACGCGTTGGCCCGAGGTCGCCCAGATTTGCGAGGACAAGCATTGCCCGTGCGTGCTGCACGATGGCGAGCTGCGCAGCGAAAGCGTCCGTGCGGGCCTTTCATGGGGAGTCGAACGCAACTGGAAAGGTTGCCTCTTTTTGCCGGGCGACCAGCCGCTCGTGAGTTCGGATTCTTTTGAGGCCATGGTTCGCACGTTTGATGAGCGTGGCCGCAAGCATCCGGTACGTCTTGCGTGCAACGGTGAGCCTTCGAGTCCGGTGCTCTTTCCGGCGGAACTGTTCGATGCGCTCATACGTCTTGAGGGCAAGGACGGCGGGGGCTCGATCCTCAAGGACCGTACCGACGTGGTGCTGGTCGAGGCGCGTGCCTACGAGCTGTGGGACGTCGATACCGTCAAGGGACAGCGCTGCATAACAGAGCATATTGCCGCCTGCTCGTATTTTGATCGCGTGGCCAACTGCATCAATCAATAAGGAGCAATTATGATCATCATCAAAAACGGCGCGCTCGTGACGCCCCAGGGGCTTCGCCGCGCCGACCTTGCCATGGAGGGCGATAAGATTGTGCGGATTGCCGCGGCGATTGAGCCGGGCGAGGACGATACCGTCCAGGACGCCACGGACTGTTGGGTGTTCCCGGGCTTTATCGATGGGCACACGCACATGCAGTGCTGGACCGGCATGGACTGGACGGCCGATAGCTTTGAGACCGGCACACGTGCGGCTGCCTGCGGCGGTACCACGACCATCGTCGACTACGCGACGGCCGATCGCGGCGTGACCATGCCCGATGCCTTGGTCGAGTGGCATCATCGCGCCGACGGCACCTGCACCGCCAACTACGCCTTTCATATGGCGCTCGCCGAGTGGAATGAGCGCAACCGCGCCGATCTTTCGGCCATGCGCGAGGCGGGCGTGTCGTCGTTTAAGACCTACTTTGCCTATGACCACCTGCGCTTGGACGATGCCGAGACGCTCGAGGTGTTGGAGGAGCTCAAGCGCGTGGGCGGTATCCTGTGCGTGCATTGCGAGAACGGCACGCTGGTGAATGCGCTGCAGAAGCGCGTGTTTGAGCAGGGCATCCACGGGCCCGAGGGCCATGCGCTCAGCCGTCCGGACGTGTGCGAGGGTGAGGCCGTGAGCCGCCTGCTGTATCTGGCGCACCTGGCCGGGGACGCTCCGGTCAACGTGGTGCACCTTTCGACCAAGCTGGGGCTCGAGGCCATCCGTGCTGCCAAAGCGCGCGGGCAGAAGAATATCTATGTCGAGACCTGCCCCCAGTATCTGATGCTCGACGACACCTGCTATCTGGAACAGGGCGAGGACGGCTTTGCGGGCGCCAAGTACGTGATGAGCCCGCCGCTGCGCCATGCCGGTGACCGTGCCGCGTTGCGCGAGGCGCTTGTGGCTGGCGAGATCGATACTATTGCAACCGATCATTGCAGCTTTAACCTGCACGGGCAAAAGGACCGCGGGCGCGACGATTTCCGAGCGATTCCCAACGGCGGGCCCGGCGTGGAGCATCGTCCCGTCGCGATCGCCACGAGCTTTGAGGGGCAACTGGGCCCCGAGGACCTCTGCCGCCTGATGAGCGAGAACCCGGCGCGCGTGTTTGGCATGTACCCGCGCAAGGGCTGTCTTGCCGAGGGTGCCGATGCCGACGTGTGCGTGTGGGATCCCCAGGCGCGCTGGACCATTCGCGCGGCGACGCAGCATCAGGCCGTGGACTACACGCCGCTCGAGGGTTTTGAGGCACATGGCCGCGCCAAAGCCGTGTTTGTGAACGGCGTGCTGGCGGCACGCGACGGCGAGCCCACCGGAGCCCAACCCGGCCGCTACGTCCCCCGCTAGCAGCAAAGATGCCGTGTCCCCTCCGCAGTTGCGGTGAAATACGGACTGTTTGCGGCCGTTAGGCGGCCAAACAGTCCGTATTTCACCGCAACTGACGAGATGGGGCCGGCTACTTGAGGCTGGTGGCGATGAGGGGGCGGTTGAGGGCTGCCTCGAAGCGATCTGCCATCGTGGGGTCGCTGAGCGTGTCGACTTGGTTGAGCATGATACGGGCATTGTTGAGGTTCAGCATCCGCAGCTCGGCATTGAGCACCTGGGCGACGCGCTCGGGCGTGGCGATGTCGGTGAGCTCGCAGCCGCAACGCTCGCAAAAGAGCTCGGGGCGGTGGGCAACCTCGGCGACGGGTTTGCCCAGTCCCGAGGCGCCGACGACCCAGACAACGTTTGCCGTGCCAGAGGGAATCACCGGCTCCCAGGCGGCGTGCGCCTTGAGCGGGAGCCGCTTGCTGCCGTCCGCCTCGGCCAACACGTAGTCAAAGCGCTGTGCCAGCTCGTTGAGTGGCTCGGCGGGTGCGGAGAGCTTGCCTGTTTCCGGGTCTAAGACACCCGCCTGGCAAATACTCCCGCGGGCAAGTCCCGCGCACGCCTCACAGGTGCAGCCGGGAACATGCGCGGCACCCGGCTTCCAAGGTGCGGCACCCAGGCGACGATTCGACCCGTCCCACGGGACGCCGGCGACGGGAAACATGTGCGTGGTGGTGCAGAGGAGCACCCCGCCGCCGGCGCGCATGAGCTCGAGACCCAGCGTTTTCAGCAACGTCGACTTGCCGCCGCTGCCGATAATCGCGGTAATGCCCGGCTCGATCCTGAGCGCCGAGGCAAGATTGCCGCTAACCGTTTCCATCTGTTCACCGCCGTATAATACTGTGATAATAAATAATCATCAGAGTAGCGGTCGAACCGCTTTTGCTCTGCTCAAACCGTAGCACAGGGAGGTGCCCCGGGAATGCTCGTTTATGTTCGCGGCGCCGGCGATATCGCCACGGGCGTCGCCGCTCGCTTGGTGCGCGCCGGCGTGTCAGTTGTCATGGCCGATATCGCGGTTCCCACGTGCATCCGTCGCACAATCAGTTTTTGCGAGGCCATTCGCCTGGGCGAGGTCCAGGTCGAGGGCATTCGCGCTCGCCTGGCGCAGACGTCGGCCGAGGCGCTTGAGATTACCGAGGCGGGGGATGTCGCCGTGTTGGTGGACCCCCAGGCACAGATGCTCGACGAACTGAAGCCCGCGGCTGTGGTCGACGCAATTCTGGCCAAGCGCAATCTGGGTACCACGCGCGACATGGCTCCTGCCGTCATCGCCGTGGGGCCGGGCTTCACCGCGCCGGTTGACTGCGACGCCGTGATCGAAACCATGCGTGGGCATTTCCTGGGCCGTGTCATTACCCAAGGTTCGCCCCAGCCCAACACGGGCGTGCCGGGCGTCATCGCCGGATATGGCAAAGAGCGTGTTATCCACAGCCCCGCCGCCGGCGTGTTTAGGTCCGACCATGTGATCGGCGACATCGTGAGTGCCGGCGATGTGATCGGGTATGCGGGCGATTCGCCCATGTGCACGCAGATCGATGGCTGTCTGCGCGGGCTTTTGGCGAACGGCGTGCAGGTGACTGAGGGCTTTAAATGCGCCGATGTCGATCCGCGCGGCGATGCCAGCTATATCAACTACATTTCGGACAAGGCGACGTCGGTCGGCGGCGGCGTGCTCGAGGCACTCGCTATGCTCACCGATATCTTTAGAGGATAGAAGGCGGCAATGGAAAAGCTCGATGTTGTGAATGCGGCGCTTGTCGCCCTGCGTGCTGGCGAGACGTGCGAGCTCGTGGTCGTGGCCGGCACGGCGGGGTCGTCGCCGCGCGGCGTGGGCGCCTGGATGGCCGTCTTTGCCGACGGTAGCCAGGCGGGCACCATCGGCGGCGGCAAGATCGAGCTTTTTGCGCTGGACGAGGCGCGAGAGCTGCTGGCCGCGGGGCAATCGCGTCTGGTCCGCTACACCATGGGCGGCGAGAACTCCGATACCGGTATGATCTGCGGCGGAGCCATCTGCCTGTGCTATCTGCATCTGGATGCGATCCAGGCACAGTTGTTCCAGGAAATTGCCGACGTCTTGACGTATCGACGTATCGGCGACTTCGTCATCGACTTTGAGCCGTTTATCGCAAGCGCGCTCGAAAGCGACGCTACTGAATACCATGGCGAGGAATCGCGCCGCACCATTGCGGGTTGCCCCGGGCTTTCGCTGGTGGAGGAGGGGAGTAAGGTTACCTATACAAACGCCGCCTCCGAGATTCCTCCCGCGCACATCGAGACGCTCTGCCCCGAGGGCCTGACCTATATCTTTGGCTGCGGCCACGTGGGCGCCGCGACGGCGCGGGTGCTCACGGCGGCGGGCTTTGCCGTCGTGGCGTGCGACGACCGCCCCGGCACGCTGACCCCCGATTGGGTGCCCGGTGTCTACGATCGTCGCTTGGTCGATTACAAGAACCTGAGCGAGCTGTGCCCCATCGGCCCGCGCGACCTGGTGGTCGTCGCCACGGCGGGTCACAAGTCCGATATCGACGTGGTGATTCAGGCCATGCGCGCCAAGCCTGCCTACCTGGGCTGTCTGGGCTCGCGCCGCAAGACGGCCTTTGTGCGTGCCCGCCTGGAGCAGGAAGGCTTTACGCAGGACCAGATCGACGAGCTGCACCTTCCGATCGGCGTTGCCATCGAGGCCGAGGACCCCGAGGAGATCGCCATCTCCATCGCCGCCGAGATGATCCACCTGCGCCGCACCAAACTCGTCCCCCGCAAGCGCTAATCGCATCCCCACCAATAAGTTGCGGTGAAATACGGACTGTTTAAGCCTGTTAGGCCGCCAAACAGTCCCTATTTCACCGCAACTGCTTTTTGGGATCCATTTGTGCGGGGGAGTTGTGGAGTTGTGCAGGCAGACGAGGTTTTTCTGGAAATACGCTCCCGATGCGCGTATAGTACCGATTGTTTTGTCGGCTCCTGCTGCGTCGAGTCCAAACCGCAAAATGCCATGAGCGGTGCGGATGCAGTCAGGAGGCACGAGGACAACCCACCGTGGCCACGCCCCGTGCTTAAAACCCCAAGAAGGAGTGAACAATGGCAGAAGAGAAGTATGTGCCGCGTCTGAAGACCAAGTACAACAACGAGGTCAAGCAGCAGCTTCAGGACAAGTTCCAGTACGAGAACGTCATGATGATCCCCAAGTTTGAGAAGATCGTCGTGAACATGGGTGTCGGCGAGGCCGCTACCGATTCCAAGGCCATCGACGGTGCCGTGCGCGACCTGCGCGCCATCACCGGCCAGCAGCCGATGATCACCCGTGCCCGTAAGTCCATCGCTACCTTCCGCCTGCGCGCTGGTATGCCGATCGGCTGCAAGGTTACCCTGCGTGGCGACCGTATGTGGGAGTTCTTCGATCGTCTGACCTCCGTCGCGATCCCCCGTATCCGCGACTTCCGCGGCATCTCCGCCAAGAGCTTCGACGGCCGTGGTAACTTCTCCATGGGCGTCACCGAGCAGCTCATCTTCCCCGAGATCGACTTCGATTCCGTCGATCACCAGCGTGGTATGGACATCACTTTCGTGACCACCGCCAACACCGATGAGGAGGCCAAGGCCCTTCTGGACGCCTTCGGTTTCCCGTTCAAGAAATAGGTTCACCTGCCCTAAAAGCGCCGTTTCCACAAGGGAGCGGCGCTTGGGGCGAACAATACTCTATGTGAGGAGGATATAAGTGGCTAAGACATCGATGATCGTCAAGTGCAATCGCAAGCAGAAGTTCTCTACTCGTGAGTACACGCGCTGCCAGCGCTGCGGCCGTCCGCACTCTGTGTACCGCAAGTTCGGCCTGTGCCGTGTCTGCTTCCGTGAGCTTGCACTCAAGGGCGAGCTTCCCGGCGTTAAGAAGGCCAGCTGGTAAGTCACTACCAGCGTTTCAAGCATCCGTTTGGAACAGGGAAAACGCGCTAGTTAGGCTTTGCCGTTAAGGGCGGCGAAGAACCAAGAGCACGTGTTCATCAAGAACGAAGGAGAATCTGTATGAACCTTACAGACCCGATCGCAGATATGCTTACGCGCATCCGTAACGCTAACTCTGTGAACAAGGCCACGGTCTCCATGCCGAGCAGCAAGAAGCTCGTCGAGATCGCTCGTGTTCTGCACGAGGAGGGCTACATCGAGGGCTACGATGTCGAGGACACCGTTCCCCAGAAGACTCTGCACATCACGCTTAAGTATGGTCCCAAGAAGGCTAAGGTCATCAACGGCATCCGCCGCATTTCCAAGCCGGGCCTGCGTAAGTACACCGGCGTTGCCGACATGCCCCGCGTCCGCGGTGGCCTTGGTACCGCCATTATTTCCACCAGCCATGGCGTCATGACCGACCGCGATGCTCGCAAGCACAACGTCGGCGGCGAGATCATCGCTTACGTCTGGTAATTCGCTCGGTAGGTAGAAGGAAAGGAGATCACCGTGTCTCGTATCGGTAATAAGCCTGTCCAGATTCCCGCCGGAGTCGAAGTGGCAGTCAACGGCAACAACGTTGTCGTCAAGGGCCCCAAGGGCCAGCTCGAGCTCGATGTCTTTGAGAAGCTCGCTATCAACGTCGAGGACAACGTCCTCACCGTTTCCCGTCCCGACGACGAGCGTGAGACCCGTGCCCGCCACGGCCTCACCCGCGCCCTCATCCACAACATGGTTGTTGGCGTTTCCGAGGGCTTCGAGAAGAAGCTCGAGCTCGCCGGCGTCGGTTACCGCGTGCAGCAGAAGGGCAAGAACCTCGAGTTCTCCCTGGGCTTCTCGCACCCCGTGATCGTCGAGGCTCCCGAGGGCATCACCTTCGAGGTTCCCGACAACACCCACGTGAACGTCAAGGGTATCAACAAGCAGCAGGTCGGTCAGATCGCCGCTGAGATCCGCGGCCATCGTCCTCCCGAGCCTTACAAGGGCAAGGGTATCCACTACGTTGGCGAGCACATCCGCCGCAAGCTGGGTAAGGCCGCCAAGTAGTCGTAACCGACTCACTCGCATAAGACCAGCACCCCGTCAGGTGCTGGCAAGATCAACCTTTTTAGGAGTTTACGTATGAACAAGCATAAGGCGAAGCTGGAAGGCCTCAAGCGTCGTCAGCGTCGTGTTCGCGGCAAGGTCTCGGGTACCTCCGAGCGTCCGCGTCTTCGCGTGACCCGTACTAACGCCAACATCTATGCCCAGATCATCGACGACAGCAAGGGCTCCAGCCTGACGCTCGTCTCTGCCTCGACCCTCGAGGCCGAGTTCAAGGGCACCCACACCTCGAACAAGGAGGCTGCGGAGAAGGTCGGTCAGCTCGTTGGCAAGCGCGCCATCGAGGCCGGCATCACCAAGGTCGCCTTCGATCGCGGTGGCCGTATCTACCATGGCCGCGTCAAGGCCCTCGCCGACGGTGCTCGTGCCGCCGGTCTCGAGTTCTAGGAGGTATGTAGCACATGGCTCGTAATCAGAAGCAGCAGCGCGAGGCCTCCGAGTTCGAGGAGCGCGTCGTTTACATCAACCGCGTGTCGAAGACCGTCAAGGGTGGTCGTCGCATGAGCCTCGTCGCTCTCGTCGTCGTTGGCGACGGCAAGGGCAACGTCGGCGTTGGCATGGGCAAGTCCGCTGAGGTGCCCATGGCCATCTCCAAGGCATCTCTCGATGCCAAGAAGAACATGTTCCACGTGCCGGTGACCGAGCAGGGCACCATCCCGCACGAGGTTCTCGGCCACTTTGGTGCCGGCCGCATCATCATCAAGCCCGCTGTCGAGGGTACCGGCGTTATCGCCGGCGGCGCTGTGCGTCCCCTCTTTGAGCTTGCTGGCATCAAGAACGTCCTGTCCAAGTCCCTCGGTACCGACAACGGCCTCAACATCATCAAGGCTGCCGTCGAGGGCCTCAAGGAGCTCTCCAGCCCTGAGGACGTCGCGGCTCGCCGTGGCCTGACGGTCTCCGAGATGTTCGTCGGTAAGGAGAACTAAGCATGGCTGACACCATCAAGATCAAGCAGGTCCGCAGCACCAACGGTTGCAAGCAGGACCAGGTCCGTACTGTCCGTGCCCTCGGTCTCCACAGGATCCGCGAGGTTCGCGAGATTGCTGACAACGAGTCCGTCCGCGGCATGATCTTCAAGGTCAAGCACCTTGTCGAGATTGTAGAGGAGTAGCAAATGCAGCTTCACGATCTTACTCCCGCGCCCGGTTCCACCAAGAACCGCAAGCGCGTCGGCCGTGGCAATTCTTCGGGTCACGGCACCACTTCTGGCCGCGGCCAGAAGGGCCAGGGTTCCCGCTCTGGCGGCACCAAGGGTGCCGGCTTCGAGGGTGGCCAGACTCCGCTGGCCATGCGCCTGCCCAAGCTTCCGGGCTTCCGCAACCCCCGTCGTATCGAGTACACCGCTGTTAACGTTGAGCGTCTCGAGCGCAAGTTCGAGGACGGCGCTGTGATCGACGGTGCCGCTCTTAAGGCCGCTCGCATCACCAAGAGCGAGTTCGAGCCCGTCAAGGTGCTCGGCAATGGTGAGCTCACCAAGAAGTTCACGGTCAAGGTCGACAAGGTCAGCGCTTCTGCGCAGGCCAAGATCGAGGCCGCCGGCGGAAAGGTCGAGCTGCCGTGCTAAATGGTCTTAAGAATGCTTTCCGCATCAAAGAATTGCGCGAAAAGATTCTTTTTACCATAGCTATGCTCGTCGTGTACCGCATTGGTGCGCACGTTCCTGTGCCCGGCATTCCCTTCCAGGGGATGCTGGGCCTTTTCTCGACCGATAACAATTCGGTCGCCGCAGGTGCTATGGCCCTCCTGAATCTTTTCTCTGGCGGCGCGTTGAGCTATGTGTCGGTGTTTTCGCTGGGCATCATGCCTTACATCACCAGCTCGATCATCCTCCAGATGCTCCAGGCCGTCGTGCCTTCCCTGCATGAGCTTGCCCGCGAGGGCGAGGTCGGTCAGACCAAGATTACGCAGTATTCGCGTTACCTCACCCTGGCTCTGGCAATCCTCAACTCCGTGGGTTACCTCTTCCTCTTTAAGAGCTTCGGCATCAGCTTTAATGGCGCCGGCGCTCCCGAGATCATCTTCGACCTCATGATCGTCGGTACGCTCACCGCGGGCGCTATGCTGATCATGTGGATTGGTGAGCTCATCACCCAGCGCGGTATCGGCAATGGCATGTCGCTGATCATCTTCGCGAACATCATGGCCGGTCTGCCGCAGGCTATCTTCTCCAGCACCGAGGGCAACGCCGGTGGCATCATCACCATGGTGATCATCTGCGCCATCATCCTGCTGGTTATCCCGCTGATTGTTTTCCTTGAGCGCGGCCAGCGCCGCATCCCGGTCTCCTACGCTAAGCGCGTCGTGGGCCGTCGCATGATGGGTGGCCAGACCACCTACCTGCCCATCAAGGTCAACACCGCGGGTGTCGTGCCGATCATCTTCGCTTCGGCGCTGCTGTACTTCCCGGCTCAGATTGCCGTGTTCTTCCCCGGCATCGGCTGGATTCAGGCAGTTGCCTCCGCGCTTTCGACCGGTTGGCTCAACTGGGTGCTTAACGTTGTCCTCATCGTGTTCTTCGCGTACTTCTACACCTCCATGGTGTTCAACCCCGATGACACGGCCGATAACCTTAAGAAGCAGGGCGGCTTTATTCCGGGCGTCCGTCCGGGTAGGGCTACCGCGGCCTACATCAAGAACGCGCTCAACAAGATCACGCTTCCCAGCGCTGTCTTTTTGGCGCTCATCGCCATCGTGCCTTCGATCATCTTCTCCTTCACGGGTAACCATCTGATCCAGGCATTTGGCGGCACGTCCATCCTCATCATGGTCGGCGTCGTGCTCGACACGGTCGATAAGCTCGAAGGCCAGATCAAGATGTATGATTACGATGGATTCTTTAAATAGGCTAGAGGAGGATTGCTCATGAACCTCGTATTGCTCGGAGCTCCGGGTGCCGGTAAGGGCACCGTCGCACAGGAGCTCGTCGCCGAGTTTGGCGTCGCTCACATTTCCACGGGCGACCTGCTGCGTGCTGCCGTCAAGGGTGGCACCGAGCTTGGTATTCAGGCTAAGAAGTACATGGACGCTGGCGAGCTCGTTCCCGACCAGCTCGTGATCGACCTTGTCAAGGAGCGCCTTGCCGCCGATGACGCCCAGCAGGGCTTCATCCTCGACGGCTTCCCGCGCAACACCGCCCAGGCCGTGACGCTCGATTCCGAGCTTTCCGCCATGGGTCGCGAGATCGACTGCGCCCTTCTGGTCGATGTGGCCCCCGAGGTCATCATCGATCGTCTGTCTTCGCGTCGCACCTGCCGTGCCTGCGGTTACACCGGCACCGCTGCCGATGCTACCTGCCCCAAGTGCGCAGGCGAGATGTATCAGCGCGACGACGACAAGCCCGAGACCATCAAGAACCGTCTCGACGTCTACGAGAAGTCCACGAGCCCGCTCGTCGACTACTATCGTGGCCAGGGTCTGCTCAAGTCGGTCAACGGTGACCAGGCTCGCGAGACCGTGTACGGGGATGTCAAAGAGGCTCTCGGTCTATGATCAAGATTAAGTCTGCAACGCAAATCGAGCAGATGAAGAAGGCAGGAGCGCTATCTAAGATGGCGCTCCGCCACGTTGGAGCCATGGTGCGCCCTGGCGTTTCGACTTTTGAGCTCGATCAGCTCGCGGAGCAGATTATCCGCATGCATGGCGGCACCCCGGCCTTTAAGGGTTACGGCGGGTTCCCGGGGACCATCTGCGCATCGATCAACGATGCCGTGGTCCACGGTATTCCCAACCCCGACATGATCCTGCGCGATGGCGATATCATCTCCATCGATACGGGAGCCGTTGTCGACGGTTGGGTCGGCGATAACGCATGGACGTTTTTCGTCGGCACCCCCACGCCCGAAGCCAAGGCTTTGTGTGAGGTCACGCGCGATTGCCTTAAGGCTGCTATCGAGCAGGCTGTTCCCGGTAACCATATCGGGGACGTCGGCTATGCCGTTCAGTCCCTCGCCGAGTCTCACGGATACGGCGTGCTTCGTGATTATGTGGGCCATGGCATTGGCCGCGTGATGCACGAGGACCCCAACGTTCCTAACTATGGAAAGAAGGGGAGGGGCGTTCGCCTCCAGGCCGGCATGGTCATTGCCATCGAGCCGATGGTTACGATGGGTTCCAACCATGTGAGCACGGGCTCCGACGGTTGGATCGTCACGACCAACGACCACCTGCCCGCTGCGCACTACGAGAACACCGTCGCCATTACCAATGACGGTCCGGTGATTCTCACCACGGATGCGCAAGGTGCTTGGTGTTCGCTCCAAGGCGGAGAAATGTAACAAGTTCCACTTAGTTGTGGAGCCATTACGAAGTTATTACGATGCGTGCATACGTGTTGTAGAATACTCAATCGCTGTCGTTTTCTAGAGAAAGATGATTGCTTGTGAAGAAGGAAGACGCAATTGAGCTCGAGGGTACGGTAAAGGAACCGCTGCCCAATGCCATGTTTAAGGTCGAGCTCGAGAACGGTCATTCGGTTCTGTGCAACATTTCTGGCAAGATCCGAATGAATTACATCCGTATTCTCCCCGGTGACAGGGTTGTCGTGGAGCTTTCCCCGTACGACCTGACCCGCGGCCGCATCACCTATCGCTACAAATAGCGGCACGCATACACGCACTCCATTTCCGACTGCAGGCTTAGCTCAACCTACGGTCGGATTGTGTGTGAAGACCAGCCATAGTTTTAAACGCCTGCGGCTGGGCGAGTAGATAGTAGGGAAGTAGTTTGAGCGCTACCGAAAGGAAGAACGATGAAGGTACGTCCTTCGGTCAAGAAGATGTGCGATAAGTGCAAAATCATTAGGCGCCATGGCAAGGTCCTCGTCATTTGCGAGAACCCCCGTCATAAGCAGCGTCAGGGTTAAGAGAGGAGACTACGTTGGCCCGTATTAATGGTGTCGACCTCCCGCGTGAGAAGCGCGTTGAGATCGGTCTGACCTACATTTACGGCATCGGCCGCACCACTGCGACGAAGATTTGCGTCGAGTGCAACGTTAACGTGGATACGCGCGTTAAGGACCTCACCGAGGATGAGGTTAACGCCATCCGCGATTATATCGATAAGAACCAGATCATGGTTGAGGGCGACCTCCGCCGTGAGCGCAACCAGAACGTCAAGCGCCTTATGGACATCGGCTGCAACCGCGGCCTTCGTCACCGCAAGGGCCTCCCTGTCCGCGGCCAGCGCACCCACACTAACGCTCGTACCCGCAAGGGCCCGAAGCGTCAGATCGGTGCTAAGAAGAAGAAATAAGGAGCGCTAGATAGATGGCTACTGCTAAGAAGAACGTTCGCGCTGCCCGTCTGAAGCGCGCGGACCGTAAGAACATTTCCGTGGGCCAGGCTCACATTCGTTCTACGTTCAACAACACGATCGTTTCGAT
Source organism: Coriobacteriaceae bacterium (assembly GCA_902363125.1). GTDB lineage: Bacteria > Actinomycetota > Coriobacteriia > Coriobacteriales > Coriobacteriaceae > Collinsella. The sequence continues at coordinate 23,723 of CABIZD010000004.1, read as the reverse complement.
CACCGATCCCCAGGGCAACGTCATTTCCTGGAAGTCGGCTGGCCAGGTGGGCTTCAAGGGCTCCCGTAAGTCCACGCCGTTCGCTGCCCAGATGGCTGCCGAGGCTGCTGCCAAGCAGGCCATGGAGCACGGTATGAAGAAGGTTTCCGTCTTCGTCAAGGGCCCCGGCTCCGGTCGTGAGACCGCCATCCGCTCCCTCCAGGCTGCTGGCCTCGAGGTCTCGAGCATCCAGGACAAGACCCCCATTCCGCACAACGGCTGCCGCCCCAAGAAGCGTCGCCGCGTGTAACTGAAAGGATCGTATCAATATGGCAATCGACAGGACTCCTGTTCTTAAGCGCTGCCGTCAGCTCGGGATCGATCCCGCTGAGCTCGGTTACAGCAGCAAGAAGGAATCTATCCGTCAGCCCAAGCGCCGTCGCAAGGAATCTGAGTACGGCATGCAGCTGCGCGAGAAGCAGAAGGTCAAGTTCATCTATGGCGTTCTGGAGAAGCAGTTCCACGGCTACTTCAACAAGGCCCGTAAGATGAACGGCGTCACCGGTGAGAACCTCATGATCATTCTTGAGTCTCGCCTCGACAACGTCGTCTTCCGTCTTGGCTTCGCCCGCACCCGCAAAGAGGCTCGTCAGTCCGTCCGTCACGGTCACTTCACCGTGAACGGCAAGCGCGTGGACATCCCGTCCTACCGCGTCAAGGCCGGCGACGTCGTCGCTGTCGGCGAGAAGTTCCGTGACCTCCTCCCCATCAAGGAGGCCCTGATTTCCTCCGAGCGCTTTGAGGTTCCTGGCTGGCTCGAGGTCGATATCGAGAAGCTGTCTGGTAACGTGCTCGCTCTGCCGACGCGTGAGCAGATCAGCGGTGATATCAACGAGCAGCTCATCGTCGAGCTCTACTCTAAGTAGTCCATCCGGGCTGCTGAGGCTGGAGGTAATACATGTCAGAATTCATTAGGCCTCAGGTTCAGGTCGAAGAGATCAACGAGACGTCTGCTCGTGTCTCCGTCGAGCCGCTCGAGCGTGGCTACGGCGATACGCTGGGTAACTCCCTCCGTCGCGTACTTCTGTCCTCGCTCGAGGGTGCCGCCGTCGAGGCTATTCAGATCGATGGTGCGCAGCACGAGTTCATGACCATCCCTAACATGGTCGAGGATGTCACCGACATCGTCCTGAATGTCAAGGGTCTTGTCTTCAGGGCTCTCGGCACGACCGACGAGGCGACCGCCACCATCTCGGTTGACGGCCCCTGCGAGGTCACCGGTGCGGACTTCTTTATTCCGTCCGAGTTTGAGCTGGTCAACCCCGAGCAGCACATCGCTACGCTCACCGAGGGTGGCCATCTCACCATGAGCATGCGCATCGGCTATGGCCGCGGCTATGTTTCTGGCGAGGCCAACAAGCGCGACAACGATCCCATCGGTGTGATCCACGTCGACTCGCTGTACTCGCCGGTTTCCCGTTGCGCCAAGCTCGTTGAGGCTTGCCGTGTCGGTCAGCACACCGACTACGACCGCCTTGTCCTCGAGATCGAGACCAACGGCTCCATCGCCCCGCGCGACGCCGTGGTCCAGGCTGCCAATATCATCAACCAGCATATGGCCGCCTTTATGAACCTTGCCGAGACCCCCGAGGTCGAGGAGGAGGCTTCGATCTTCGCTCCCGAGGTCACCAACGACAACGCCGAACTGGACAAGCAGATCGAGGATCTGGACCTTTCCGTCCGTTCCTACAACTGCCTTAAGCGCGCCAGCATTCACTCGGTCCGTCAGCTCGTTGAGTTCTCGGAGAACGATCTGCTCAACATCCGTAACTTCGGTGTTAAGTCGATCGAGGAAGTGAAGGACAAGCTTGAGTCCATGGGCCTGAGCCTGAAGGCTTAATGCTTCGCATATTTGAGGAGAAACTAGACCATGCGTCACAACGTTAAGAAGGGCCTGAAGCTCGGCACCGATGCGAGCCACACCAAGGCCATGAAGAAGAGCCTTGCTAAGGCCCTCTTCGAGAACGACCGCATCAAGACCACCGAGACCCGCGCTAAGGCGCTGCGTTCGGTCGTCGACCCGATCATCACCTGGGCCAAGAAGGGCGACCTGCACTCTCGTCGTCTGGCTATCGCCAAGCTCGGCGATAAGCAGCTCGTTGCCGAGATCTTCGACAAGGCTGCTCAGGGCATGTGGCAGGACCGCAACGGCGGTTACACCCGCATCATGAAGCTCGGTAACCGCAAGGGCGACAACGCTCCCATCGTTATCATGGAGCTCGTCACCGAGCCTTGCACGCCTAAGGCTAAGAAGGCTGCTCCGGCCCCCAAGAAGGCCGCTGCTCCCAAGAAGGTCGAGGCTGCCGAGGAGGCTCCTGCTGAGGAGACCGCTGAGTAGACAATCCGTCTGCATAGGCTATATTCGAGGGGTACGTTCGCGTACCCCTCTTTTTTTGTCGCGATACCGTTGCTTGTTTGTTGGGAGCGCCCATGACTGCGCCGTCTGATTTCAATTCGATTTCCGAGCTTGACGCCACGCTCGTATTTCGCGTGGCCTATGATGGCTCGTCGTATAGCGGATTTGCCGTGCAGCCGGGACAGACGACGGTTGCGGGTGAGCTACGTCGAGCTATTGAGACGCTCCTGCGCCGTCCGATCGACCTGACGTGTGCGGGACGTACCGATGCCGGCGTGCATGCGGTGGCACAGTTTATCAGCGTGCCCGTAACGGACGCTGAGTTGGCTTTGACGCGCCGTAGGTGGCTGAGGGCTATGGATGCCCTCCTGCCCAAAGATATCGCCATAAACGAGGTCTACAAGGCCCGTAAAGGCTTTTCTGCACGCTTTGATGCGCGTTCCCGTACGTATACGTACCGTATTGCCGATCGCGACGCGCGCCCTGTGCTTTCGCGCGGTGCGGTGTGGTGGCATCGCTACCCATTGGATGTTGAGGCGATGTCTGCGGCCTGTCCCGCGCTGCTGGGCGAGCAGGACTTCAAGAGCTTTTGCAAGGTGGCGTCTGCCGTGGGCAAGCCCACGCACCGCTGCGTGATGCGTGCCGAGTTTGGCCATGAGGTTGCGTTTGGCGAGGACATCCTGACGTTTACCATCGAGGGCAATGCGTTTCTGCATTCGATGGTCCGCACGATCGTGGGCACGCTTGTCGAGATTGGCATGCATCGCCGTGAACCCGAGTGGATGCGCGAGGTCATCGATGCTTGCGACCGTACCGCTGCGGGCCCCACGGCTCCTGCCTGCGGCCTTACGTTTATGGGCGTGGATTACGATCCCGCCGAGCTTGTCGTGCTCGACTAGGGGAGGGCTCGGCGCGTCGTGCGTCGGCACCTGTCATCTGTGGGCTGCGCGTGTGCAACATCTGTTCTTGGCGTGCAATACAACCGGTGTCTCATTGCTTTTATTGCCGGGGTGTACCATGAACGACAGTTTGATTCACTGCTGTCGAGAGGACGGATAACTTGGTTCGACGTGGCTCGCATCCGCGACTTTCGGTGATCCTTGTGGTAGAAGGTTCGCCCAGCTATGCGATGCGTGCGCTCGAGAGTATCCAGAACCAAGACCTCTACGATTTGCAGATTGTCGTTGTCTGCCGCGATGCTGCGCCCGGTGTGCGCCATTCGCTTCAAGTTGCTGCCGACAGGGACATCCATATTGATTTGATTGACGTCGAGGACGCGAAGCGCGGCGCTTGTCTTCGTGCCGGTTTTGCTGCCTCGCGCGGCTCTCAAATCATCGCCATGAACGCCGATGAGTGGTTTGCTCCGCAGTCTCTTTCCAAGATGGTCGATATCGCGTGCGATACTACGGCAGACATAGTGCTCCCCACGGTGTCGCTCGACCGCTATGATGCACATCGAGAGCGCCATTCGCGCGTCTTGGATGCTGCTCATATTTCCATTGATAGCAAATCTTCGATGGTGACCGGGCTGTCCCAGTTGATTTTAGGCGGCCTAGTCGTTCAGACCTCTGGCGTGATGTATAGCCGTCCGCTGTTTGAGGCATGCCTTTTGTACGACAAGGCGTTTCGCACAGTTGGGTTTATGGCGTGCTCGCTCTCGCGGGCGCAGCGCGTCTCCGGATGCGGCGACGCTTGTTTCCACGCGGCGGCACCTAAGCTTACAGATGCCTTTGATCCCACCATGTATGCCAAGGTATCCGATGACACCCGGGCGCTCGACGAGCTTACGGACTCACTCTCGGAAGCAGATAGCGGTGGTCGGCTCAAGCTGGCAACCCAAAAGTTCTACTTTGCCGGACTGGTCGCCTGCATCGAGAATTTGTGTCTGAGCCCGCATGGGGTGTCGTCAATCGAGCGTTCCGCCCGTATGCGTGATATGCTCGAGGCGCCTCGAACCCGTCAGATGGTCGCCGCGCTCAAGGATAACCATCGGGGGCTCGGTCTGTTGTTTGGGCCGATCGCCAGCGCCAAGCCCGCGCGCTGCGTGATGTGTACGCATCTGGCGGCTTTTCTTAACCGGACGGGCGCAAAAACCGCCTAAACGGCTCATCTCGAAACAAATTTGCATAGAATTGTTTCGAAATGCGTTCTTATACACAAAAGCCTTCAAATAGCGTTAAACTATTCAATCACTGATTGATTGTCTCCGCCATCTTTTGGAGAGAGGGTTTGTATGGCTAAAAAACGCAATGGGCGCCAGGATGCCATTAGAGATATTGTGCGCAATAAGGACGTCCGCACGCAGCGCGTGCTGGTCGATGAGCTCCGCGCTATGGGCTTTGATTGCACGCAGGCGACTGTCTCTCGCGATATTGCCGATATGGGGCTGCGTAAGCTCCCTGAGGGCATCTATGTTCTGGCAGAGGACCTGCACCTGCAGCGTATGGTTTCCGAGCTCGTAACGGGCGTTCTGCGCACCGATAATCTGGTTATGATCAAGGCTCAGCCTGGCACGGCTTCCGGCATCGCCGCCGCCGTTGATGCGGCAGAGCTGCCCGATGTGCTTGGCTCGCTTGCCGGCAACGATACGATTTTGGTTATTGCCCAGACGGCCGAGGACGGCGAGCGTCTTGAGGCGCTGATCAATAAGCTGAGCAATTCTCGCAAGTAGGCGTGCGGGTCGTGCGCTCGGCACTGTGTGCGTGACATAGTGGCTTGTAAGGGGTATCGACGTTGGTCGGTACCCCCTTTTTTGTTTGCCGGTATAAAGACCGCCCACCAGGTCGCTTTAAACTAAAAGGCCCCCGAGCAGTTTAATAAGCTGCTCGGGGGCCTTGTTGCTTATGGCCGGATGATTTCTAGCCGACCGTATCGTCAGGCGTGGGCGAGGGGTCGGGAGTGGGCGTAGGCGTAGGCGTAGGCGTAGGCGTGCCGCCATCGCCGCCGGTCGAACCACCAGTTGAGCCGCCCGTCGAGCCACCGGTCGTACCGGTGCCGCCGGTGGTGTCGCCACCCGTGGTCTCGGTGGTCGTGGTCGTCGTGGTAGTCGTTGTGGTAGTTTCCTCTTCGTCCTCGTTCTCGTCCTTGTCGTCGTTCTCCGTCTTCTTGGCGTTGTTGGTGCCGTAGAACTTCCAGACGCTGTTGTTCTTGTAGGTGGGCGCCGTTCCGGTCGCAAACTCCTCGCGCTCGGTACCGGTCAGAACGGTGTTCATAAACCGCTTAAAGACAGGCAGGTTGGTGCTGTCGCCCAGCAGGTCCGTGCCGTATTTTTGGATGGGGATCTCACCTGCGGAATAGCCGGTCCACAGGGCGCACGCCAGCTGCGGGGTATAGCCGCAGAACCACAGGTTGGTGGTGTTGTCGGTGGTGCCCGTTTTGCCGGCATAGGGCTGGTTGACGCTCAAGGCGCCGGCAGCACCCGTACCGCTGCCCTGCATGACGCCGGACAGAACATCGGTGACCGCGGCGGCCTCGCCCTCGGTAAGCACCTGTGAGGGATTGTCCGTGTGCTGGTACAGCACCGAACCGGTACGAGAGTCAATCTCGGTGATGGCGATCGGCTGGCGATAGTAGCCGCCGTTGGCAAACGTCGCGTAGGCGGCGGCCATCTCGAGCGGCGAGATCGAGCCGGTGCCGAGCGTCATGACGGGAACGTCCTCGATGTTGTCCTTGGCGGGATCGATGCCGAGCTTTTTGACGAGTGAGATGATCTTGCTGTTGCCGACGGCTTCCGCCACCTGGATGTAGCCGGTGTTGGAGGAGTATGCCGTCGCCTGCTTAAGCGTGATGTTGCCATAGCTATGGTTGGCGTAGTTTTGGACCTCGGTCGTGGTGCCCTTGGCCTTGAGCGGCGAGTTGCAGTTGAGGGTGACGTTGGGGTTCATGCCGTTTTGGATGGCAGTTGCCAGCGTAAAGGCCTTAAAGGTGGAGCCGACGGGACGCTTGGCCGTGGCATGGTTTACGTGGTTCTCGTCGGCGTTGTAGTCATAGCCGCCCACCATGCACTTGATGTAGCCGGTCTTGGGGTCGACGACGACCATGCCCATGTCCAGGCCGTCGAGCGAGAGCGTGTCGAGCTGCTCGCGGACGGCATTCTCTGCCACCTGCTGCATCGTGGGGTCGATGGTGGTCTTGACGGTCAAGCCGCCCTTAAAGAGCACGTCGGTCGAGAACTCCTGCTCCAGCAGCTGCTTAACATAGGCGACAAAGTAGGGCTGCGAGTATACGTCGACGCCGCTGCCCGAGATTTCGGTCACGTTGAGGGTGATGGGCTCGGCCTGTGCGGCATCGTGCTCCTCCTGCGTGATGTGGCCCAGGCGCAACATGTTGTCAAGGACCTTGTTGCGACGGGACAGCGCCAGGTCGGGGTTGACCGTGGGGTCGTACTGCGAGGGCGAGTTGGGAAGGCCGATGAGCAGCGCGGCCTCGCTCAGGGTGAGGTCGGCGGCGCTCTTGGACAGGTAGGTCTCGGCGGCGGCCTCAATACCGTAGGCGCCGTGACCGTAATAGATGGTGTTGAGGTACATCATGAGGATCTCGTCTTTGGAGTACATGTCCTCCATCTTGACGGCGATGTAGGCCTCGCGCACTTTACGCTCGATGGTCGAGTCGAACTGCTCCTCCTGCAGGATGGTGTTGCGCACCAGCTGCTGGGTGATAGTCGAGGCGCCTTCGTGTCCGCCGCCGAGGGTTGCCACCGCAGCACGCGCGATACCCCACAGGTCGATACCGCCGTGCTCGTAGAAGCGCTCGTCCTCGACGTCAACGGTGCCCTGCAGCACGTAGGGGGAGACCTCGTCCTTGGTGATGGACTTGCGGTTTTGCGTGTAGAAGCTCGCGATCTTGTTGCCGTTGCAGTCGACGATCTCGGTGGGCTCGCTCACCAGATACGCGTTGGCGTCGGTGTAGTCGGGCAGATCGGACAGCCAGCGGTTGACGTTGCCGACCATGCCGATGCCAAATGCCACGCCCGCAATCAGCAGAAAGCCCAAAAACGAGAGCAAGATTATGGGCAGGGCATGCGTCTTTGAACGGCTGCGTCCCTGTCGTTGGCGAGGACCCATATATTGACCTCCAGGTATGTCGTGCCGGACGGTGGATGTGCCGTCGGGGCAGGATGGACATAAGTTATTACACGATAAACCAAACGGGGCGCGCGATGCCTCGTGTATGCTGGAAGACGGCATTTTTCAGAGTGAATGCATACCTTGGTAAGGAGTTTGTCGATGGCGATTCGGACGATGGGGCCGAGCGGACAATACGAGACTGGATTGGATGCTGCTGGTGCGGCGCTGCCCGAGTTGCTGGCGCCGGCGGGCGGGCTCGACCAGATGCTTGCGGCCATCGCCGCGGGTGCCGATGCCATCTATGCGGGGTTGGGCGGCTTTAACGCCCGTGTGAGCGCCCATGGCTTTACGGATAACGAGTTTGCGCGCGGCTGCGCCGTGGCGCATGCCCATGGCGTGCGTGTGTACGTAACGCTCAACGTGTTCGTGTTTGACGATGAGTTGTCCGACGCGGTGGTGTTGGGAGCTCATGCACTGGAGCTGGGCGCCGATGCTCTGATTGTCGCCGATGCCGGGTTGGCCTGCGCGCTGCGCGCGGCGATTCCCGGGGTCGAGATTCACCTGTCTACGCAGGCGGGCGTTCATAGCGAAGGCGCCGTGCGGCTTGCCGCCGATGAGCTGGGGGTCGAGCGCGTGACGACGGCACGCGAGCTGACGGTCGACGAGATTGCGGCGCTATGTGCCACGGGTGTGCCCATCGAGGTATTCTGCCACGGTGCGATTTGCATCGGCTATTCGGGGGCGTGCGAGTTCTCTGCCCTTCGACGTGGCCGCTCTGCGATGCGCGGTGATTGCACGCAGCCGTGCCGTCTATCCTATGACTTGGTGGACGAGGCTGGGCAGAGTGTTGCCGCCGTCGAGGGAGATCGCCTGCTGTGTCCGCGCGACTATCTGGGTATTGCGCATCTGCCCGAGCTTGTAGATGCCGGCGTGGCGTCGCTCAAGATCGAGGGGCGCATGAAGAACCCCGATTACGTATTCAACGTGGTGCGGGTGTGGCGCCGGGCACTCGATATGCTGTGCGACGGCGCGTGGGACCCCGATGCCGTGGAAGAGCTTGAGCGCGAGCTGGGAAGGTCGTTTAACCGCGGGTTTACCGACGCGTATTTGCGAGGCCGCTCGGGTGCGGAGCTTATGAGTTTTGAACGCGCAATTAACCAGGGCGTGCGCGTGGGGCGTTTGGTCGCTGTGGGCCACGAAGAGGTGACCGTTGAGCTCGACGCCGCCGTGGCGGCGGGTGACACGCTCGAGATTCGGTTCTATCCGGGTGTCGACGCGCGTCCCGATGCGCCCAAGCGCTGGCCGCAGGTGCCCTGCCCGGTGGATGCAGCAGCGGGGAAGCGCATCGTCGTGCATTGCAAGCGTAAGGTGGACGCGGGCTGCGAGGTGTACCTGATTCGCAGCGCCGGCGTGTTGGATCAGACGGCGGCGGTGTTGGAGCGCATGCGGGCCGAGGCGGATGCGATTGCGCCCGTTGAGCGTGCCGTTGAAGTGCTGCCCTTTGAGGGCGTTGCGGTGGATGGCGGTGCATCGACGGAGTTGGTGGAGTGCGCGGTTCCCACTCGCATGGTTTTTGCTTGGCAGCTGATGGATGCCGACCCGCGCGGAGAACTCGATTTGTCCGACGCCGTTGTGGTGCTTGACGAGGTGTGCCGCGCGAGTGACGCTGACCGGACCCGCTCACTGATGCAGCGTGCCGGGCGCATCGTCTGCCGCAACCTGGGGCAGGTGGCGATCGCTCGCGAGCTGGGCGTGACGTTTGACGTGGCGGCGCCGGTGTTCTGCGCGAATCGGGCCACGCTTACCTGGCTGCGCGGATTCGGTGCGGGGCGGGTGTACTTGCCGGCCGAGTTGCTCGGCAATGATGCGGAGCGTATTGCCGAGCTGGCTGCTGAACCCGGCGTCTTGGGTCCGGTCGACGCCGACCGTCCCGAGCTTATGGTGTGCGAGCACTGCCTGCTGACCGCCGAGGGCGTCTGCGCCACCGATGCGACGGGACAGGTTCGTTGCCGCGACTGCTTGCGTCGTCGGCAGGTACGCTATCTGGTCGAGCGTGACGGTACACGTCTGCCAGTTGCCATTGACGCATGCGGCAGGACGAGGATTTTCCTGTCGTAGGTGCCGCGTCGCGTCAGTTTGTTATCATAAGAGAGTTTATGGACTTCCAGCACCGCCGTTTTCGGCGAGGGTGCTATAGAAAAAGGAGGATACCCAATGCTGTCTGTTGACGAGCAAATGCGTATCATCACCTCGGGCGCCGCGCAGATCGTTCCCGAGGCCGACCTTCGCAAGAAGCTTGAGAAGGGCGAGCCCCTCAACATCAAGCTCGGCGTCGATCCCACCAGCCCCGACCTGCACCTGGGCCACGCCGTGCCCCTGCGCAAGATGCGTCAGTTCCAGGACCTGGGCCACAACGTCACCCTCATCATCGGCAACGGCACCGCGCTGATCGGCGACCCTTCGGGCAAGAATTCCACCCGTCCGCAGCTTTCGCAGGAGCAGATTGAGGCCAATGCCGAGACCTACGTGAGCCAGGCCATGAAGATCCTGGATCCCGAGAAGACCACCATCGTGCACAACGGCGACTGGATCCTTTCGATGGACCTGGCCGGCCTGCTGCAGGTGTGCTCCAAGTTCACCGTCGCCCGCATTCTAGAGCGCGACGACTTTACCAAGCGCTACCAGTCTCAGACGCCGATCGCCCTGCATGAGTTCCTGTATCCCGTGATGCAGGCTTTCGACTCCGTGCAGATCAAGGCCGACGTGGAGATGGGCGGCACCGATCAGCTCTTCAACCTGCTCGCTGGCCGTGAGCTCATGGAGAAGATGGGCATGGAGCCGCAGATCGCGCTCACCATGCCGCTGCTCGAGGGTACCGACGGCGTGCGCAAGATGTCCAAGTCATACGGCAACTACATCGGCCTGACCGACGCTCCCAAGGATATGTTCGGCAAGACCATGTCCATCCCCGATGAGATGATCGGCAAGTACTACCGCCTGGCGAGCTCGCTCACCCCGGCCGAGGTCGACAAGATCGACGCTGCCCTGGCCGATGGTTCTGCCGACCCCTACGAGCTCAAGCGCGCTCTGGGTCGCGACCTGTGCGACACCTACCACGGCGTCGGTGCCGGCGACGAGGCTCAGGCCGAGTTCGACCGCGTGTTCAAGGAGGGCCAGCTTGCCGACTTCCCCGAGAAGCACGTTGAGCTGACCGTCAACGACGAGGGCCAGATCTACCTCGCAGGCCTGCTTAGGGACCTGGGCCTTTCGGCGAGCGCCGGCCAGGCCCGTCGCGACATTGACGGTGGCGGCGTCAAGATCAACGGCAAGGCGGTGGCTCCCAAGAGCTATAACATCGATCCCAGCGCCCTCAAGCTGGGCGACACCCTCTCCGTAGGCAAGCGCAAGGGCTTTAAGTTGGTCTAACGAGCGAGTTGACCTCACAAGTGCAATAAGGCCGCAGCCGGGAATCCCGACTGCGGCCTTTTAGTTACGCGGTTTTACCAAACCGCGTAACGGCTCGACGCTGCAAACCCGCCAGAGCGGCAATCTGCCTTTCAACTTCGGCGGCATGACCAAAAGGTCAATGCCGCCTCGTTTCAAGGCACCTTGCTCGCTCTGACGGGTTTTCGCTGTCGTTGCCAAAACATCGGCGCTTCCGTTGTTGGCACTTAGGGACGTTCCTTTTGTGCCGGCACTTTGGGACACTCCTTGTCATTGGTGCAAAGCAACCTCTCCTCATTGCACCAAGTGGCGTGTGCCGTTAAGCGGAGAGGCGTATTGTTGACCCATCGTTTGGGCATACAATGGCTATTGGTCTGCTGCGGTGAAGGTCTGTCCGCTCCGCAGCTTTTTTCTACGGTTAAAGGAGTATGTATGTCCGTTGAGGTCATGAGGTCTGTGATCGAGGCCGCCGAGGGCCGCGTGCCCGTCGACACGCTGTTTATCAATGCGCAGATTGTCGACGTGTATGGCCAGCGTGTGGCGCCCGGCAGCGTTGCCGTCAAGGACGGTGTGATCGTCGGCGTGCTCTACGATGGTCGCGACGATGCCGCCGGCACCTACGAGGCTGCCGAGGTCATTGACTGCCAGGGCCGCTATCTCGCCCCCGGCTTTATCGACGGACATCTGCACATTGAGTCCTCGAACATCCGTCCCGCCGAGTATGCGCGCATGGCGGCGACGCGCGGTACCACCACCGCCATTGCCGACAGCCACGAGATCGCCAACGTGGCGGGGCTCGACGGCCTGCGCTTTATGATCGAGGACGGTCGCCGCGCGCCCATTTCCATCAAGTACATGATGCCCTCATGCGTGCCCGCGCTGCCCGATGAGCAAGCGGGCGCTGTGATTACCGCTGCTGACATGCAGGCGTTTTTTGCCGAGCATCCGGGCGACGTTTTTGGCCTGGGCGAGATGATGAACCTGCCGGGCGTCTTTATGGCCGATCCCGAGACCTGCGCTCGCATCGATGCTGCCAACCAGACGCCGTCCAAGCAGGTCGACGGCCATGCGCCGCTCGTTGCCGGCAAGGACCTCAATGCCTATGCCGCGGCGGGTATTATTGCCGACCACGAGTCGACGATTCCCGAGGAGGCGCTCGACAAGCTGTCTCGCGGCATGTACGTGATGCTGCGCGAGGGTACGTGCAGCCATGATCTGGCCAACCTGTCGCCGATGCTGCTGGAGAATCCCGCGCGCGCCCGCCGCTGCTGCTTTGCGACTGACGACCCCGCTCCTTCCGATGCGCTTGCAACCGGCATGATCGACAATGCCTGCCGCGTGGCTATCGAGGCCGGTATTGACCCCGTGGTTGCCATCTCTATGGCGTCCCTGTCCACGGCCGAGGCGTTTGGCCTGGACCACGGTTGCCGCGACCCGCACGAGCTGCGTGGCGCCATCGCCCCGGGCAAGCGTGCCGACCTGCTGGTGCTCAACGACCTGACGTTTGTCACGGCTCCGCATCGCGTGTATGCCGCTGGTGCTCTGGTGGCGCAGGACGGCACCTTTGTGGGCGAGATCGCACCCGAGATGGCCGAGGTTGCGGCCCTTGCCGATGAGCTGCGCGCCTCCGTTAAGCTGCCGAAGCTTTCGCTCGACGTATTCGACTATGCCTTTAAGCCGGGCGAGGCCGTGATTGACGTGGTGCCGGGCAAGGCCATCACGGGCATGGTTCGTCCCGAGAGCGCCGAGGGCCTGCGCCGTATTATGCTGATCGAGCGTCACGGCCGCGGCGTGTCGCTGCAGGCCGAGGGCGCCGACGGTGACGGCCCCGCTGGCCTGGGACTCGTTGGCAAGCATATCGGCCGCGGCTGGGTGCGCGGCTTTACCATCACGGGTGGTGCCATCGCCTCGACGATCGGACACGACTCGCACAACGTGTGCGTCGTGGGCGACAACGCCGCCGATATGATGGCCGCCGTTGATGCCGTGGGCCAGGGCGGTCACGTGCTGGTGCGCAACGGCGAGGTCGTGGCGCGCATTCCGCTGGCGCTCGGTGGCCTGATGAGCGAGGGCACGGCCGAGGATGTCGCCGCGCAGCACGACGACTTTATGGTCAAGGCGCGTGCCATGGGCATCGAGCCGCCGCTCGACCCCATCATGGGCATCATTTTCCTGCCCCTGCCGGTGATCCCGACGCTCCGCATCCGCCCCGAGGGCATGTTCGACGTCACGACCTTCACCTACGCCGACTAGTCATCGGGGACGTTCTTAAACGACTAGTCGTCGGGGTGGCGTGTCACCTGACGCCGCGACCGTGAGACCTCTGGCATGTGTGAGCTATTTGCTAGGTCCTTGTAACGTTTACGCCCGCAGAGTCTTATTTGAGCTCCCTTTGGGTACGTTGGAATTGGATATACGTCCGATTCCATCAAGCCCGAAGGGAGCTTTTCTATGTTTAAACTGATTGCATCCGATATGGACGGCACGTTGCTTGACGAAAACGGCCAGGTGCCTCCCGAGACCTACGAACTGATTCTGGCGCTACACGAGCATGGCGTGCATTTCGCCGCATCGTCAGGCCGTCGTTACGACCGCCTGTGCGAGTTCTTTGCACCTGTTCGCGACAAGATGGACTTTGTCGCCGCTAACGGCGCCCAGGTCTACGCCGACGGTAAGATGGTAGACCGCGAGGTGTATTCGCACCTGGCGATTCGAAGGCTCGCCCAGGCCGTCGCGACGTTTCCCAATCTGCATCTTGCACTTTTTGACCGAACCAAGTCCTTCTTGCTCGATGACGAGTGCAAGTTCGTGCGTGAGGTCGATAAGGACCTTCCCAATGCCGAGCGCATTTGGGAGCTGCCCGATCCCAGCGTAAATATCATCAAGGCGAGTATCTTTTGCGATGACGGTGCCGTTATGGACAGCGCTTACGTACTACAGCGCGAACTCGGTCAGCTCTTTACTTTTGCGCCTTCGGGCAACGCGTGGATCGATGCCATGCAGCCCGGCGTGTCGAAGGCCTCGGGCATCGCACAGCTCATGGAGCACTATGGAGTCGAACGCGACGAGGTTATGGCGTTTGGCGACTCGATGAACGACTACGAGATCATTCGCTTTGTCGGTACGGGCTGCGCGATGGAAAACGCGCGCCCCGCGCTCAAGGCAGTGGCCGATCGCGTGGTGGGTTGTAATCGCGACCACGCCGTCCAGCAGGAGCTCCGTCGCGTGCTGGAGAGTCTCGCTTAATCCGGCAGATGGGGACGTTCCTTTTAATATGAGCAGGACATTGTCAAGAGGCAAAATCGGGCCTGGCCCCAACGATATGGGGTCAGGCCCTCTCCCTATATCAGCCCGTCCGCGGCGACCTCGGCGTGTCTTACCGACGCTCGTCTTTGCAGTTTAATATCCGCCCGCGGCGATCTCTCGCTGGGCAATCCGTTGCTACGGCTGAGGCTTCTACGTCGAACCGACAGTCTGTGCACGCGTGTGGCGCCCTGGGCGCTCGCAGAAAAGGGACCTGAGGTTCGCCTCAACGGCTTCGGATCGAACCGCTTCCGGGATGATCGGCTTATGTGCGGGGGACCGCCCCCCCTACGCCTCCTCGGCCATGAGGCCGACCGCCCATACCCAGCAGGCGAGCTCGCGCGCCGTGGCCACGTTCGCCTTGTTGCCGTGGACCCCGCGCGCGAGCAGCGCCTCCCGCCTCTCGACCAGCCTCCGCACGCCCTTGGCGGCATGCCTCCGGGCGCCCCGGTCCGGGGCCTGGCCCTTGGCGAGGCCCTTCGGCCGCCCCGAGCACGTCAGGTAGTGCCACGCGGCCTCGACCAGCGTCTTCCTCAGGTGCTTGTTGCCAGCCTTGGTGATCGCGCCCCTGCGGTCGCTCTCCCCGCTGGAGTGCTCGGAGGGCGTCAGGCCGACCCACGCCGCGAACGAGCGGGCATTCCTGAACCTCGAGAACTCGCCGGCCTCGAACACGAGGTCGGCGGCGGACGCGGTGTCTACGCCCTTGAGGCAGCGGAGGGAGTCGACCCTCTTCCTCCACCTGGGCTTGCGGGCCTCGGCCTCGACGAGCCCCTCGAGCCTCGCCTTCTCCTCCGCCGCCCGCCTGACCGCGTCGACGTAGTAGGCGAGCACGTCGTTGTCGGCCCTCTCCGCGAACCTTATCGACTCGATCCAGGACCAGTGCGCCCGGGTCCAGTTGCCCTTCCTGCGGCCGGTGGGCGTCCTCTCGTCGAAGGCGAGCCCGTGCCTGAGCAGGAACTTGGAGAGCCGCTGCTTCGAGCGCGAGAGGTCGTCCCTCGCGTCCTCGAGCGCCCTGGTCAGGTCGCGGGCGGCCTCGCACTCGTCGTCGGGGACCCACACCTCGACCACGTTGCCGACCGACAGCATGCGGGCGAGGAACTCGGCGTCGTTGCGGTCGTTCTTCCTGCGCCTGTCCGCGCTGGGCTTGATCATCTTCGAGACGGCGCCGACCGCGCAGTCGACCCCCAGGCCGGAAAGCCTCTTCTGCAGGTCGAAGCCCGTGACCCCGGACTCGTACACGCACCTGGCCCTGGGGTCCACGGAACGGACCCACTCCGCGACGGCGCCGGCGTCGTAGCCGAAGGTCGCGGCACGTACCTCCCCGGTCATGACGTCGAGGGAGACGGCCTTTATCGAGCGGGCGTGGACGTCGAGGCCGATGAAGGTGGTAGTATCGAGCATGGGAGCCCCTTCCATGAATGCGGCGTGGCCGCCACGGTTGGATTAGACACTCACCATTGTCGGCCTAATCCGCGGTCTTTCATGCAGCAGGGGCTCTCAATGTTTTTATGTCCTGCTCATATCGTTTCTGCCGACAGTGGGGGACAGTCCTTGCAGCTTTTTGCGAAGAGTGTCCCCAACGACTAGTCGTTTAAGAACGTCCCCAATGACTGACCAATGACTAGGCAAGGGCGGCCATGATGGTGCGGGCGACGCCGTCGTGGTCGTTGTCGTATTCGGTGATGGCGTCGGCGGCCTCGCGGTCTTCGGACTCGGCGTTGATCATGGCCATGGCGTGGCCCGCTGCCTGCAGCATGGGGATGTCGTTGATGTTGTCGCCGAACGCCCAGGCGTCGGCGAGACGCTTGCCCAGGTATTCGCATAGCCACGTGAGGGCCGTCCCCTTGGTGGCGCCCTCGCCCATGACCTCGATATTCATGGCGTACGAACGCGTGACCTCAATGCCTCCGAGCGTGTCGAGCGCCGTCGCGATGGCGTCGCGATCGGCCGGGTTGTGCCAGTACATGGCGATACGTTCGAGCGTCTCGACCTCGTCGATCTTGCTGTCGATATCCATGTCGATCGGCGTTCGTGTGCGCTTGAGTGAAGCCGCGATGTGGGGGTCACCGCCGCAGAACTCATCCAGGCGCCCGTATAGCGAGCGGGGGAGGAAGCACTGTCCATCCGCGAAGATATCGAAGGTCACATCGTGGCCGGCGGCAATGCGATGGATGCGGTGGGCAATGCCGCAATCGAGCGGTCGGCTCAAAATGCGCGTAGCACGTGAGGTGTCGGTGGGCGTATCTTCGTCGAGCCGCCAGACGCTGGCGCCGTTGGCGCAGACCGCGTAGTGCACGGCGGGATGGGCGAGAATGGGCTCAAAGATGCCCGACAGCGGGCGCCCCGTGCAGGGAACAAACTCGATGCCACGACGTGCGAGCTCGTCGAGCATTGCCCAAGTGGCGTCGCTCATCTGCTTATCGCTCGTCAGCAGCGTCCCATCCATATCGGAAAACACAATCATTCGTTGCGATCCTTTCTACTGGCATAAAAAGTGTGGCCAAGGGCTTGGGTCCCTGGCCACGCTCGAGTTCTATAACGGTCCGCGTCCTAGCGGTCAGCGAGCGGCTTGTACTCCAGCGGCTCGATCACCGGACGATAGGCCGGGCGAATAATACGGTGCGCGCAGAAGAGCTCTTCCATGCGGTGCGCAGACCAGCCGGCCATGCGGGCGACGGCGAACAGCGGCGTAAAGAGCGTCTCGGGCACGCCGAGCATCTTGTAGATAAAGCCCGTGTACAGGTCGATGTTGGCACAGATGGGCTTGGTCATGCCGTGATCGCGCATCACTTGCGGGGCCAGGCGCTCGATGCGCTCGATGAGCGCGAACTCCTCGCCCAGGTCCTTCTTGGCGGCAAGCGTGCGCGCGTAACGACGGCACACCTCGGCACGCGGGTCGCTCAGCGTGTAGACGGCGTGGCCCATACCGTAGATGAGACCCGTGCCGTCGAAGGCCTGCTTGTCGAGGATCTTGCCCAGGTAGGCTGCGACCTCGTCCTCGTCCTCCCAATTGGAGACATGCGCGCGGATGTCCTCGTGCATGGAGACAACCTTGGCGTTGGCGCCACCGTGGCGCGGGCCCTTGAGTGAGCCGATAGCCGCGGCGTAGGCGGAATACGGGTCGGTGGCCGAGGAGGACAGCACGCGGCAGGCAAACGTGGAGTTGTTGCCGCCTCCGTGTTCGGCATGCAGCATGAGCATCACGTCGAGCAGCATGGCTTCGTCGCGGGTGAATGCCATGCCGCCGCGCAACACCTGCAGGATGGTCTCGGCGGTGGAGAGACCGGGTGTGGGGTGCGGTACATGAACCTCGGAGCCGCGGCGCTTGGCGACCGAGGCCATATGCGCGAAGGCGGCGATGCGGGGGAGACGGGCGAGCATGGAGATGGCGACGTCGATTTCGTGCTCGGGCGTAATGGCGTCGGGCTCGGCGTCGAAGGCGTAGAGCAGCAGCACGGCGCGCTGAAGCACATTCATGATGCTCGACGACACCGTGGTCATGGGGAACTCTTTGACGTACTCATCGCTCAGGTGCCTAAAAGCGCCCAGACGTCCGCAAAAACCGTCGAGCTCCTCTTTGTTGGGCAGCGAGCCCGTGATGAGCAGGTAGGCGACCTCTTCGTAGCCATAGCGATTCTCGGCCTGGGCGTTGTTGACCAGGTCCTCGATGCTGTAGCCGCGCAGCGTAAGCTTGCCCTGGTCGGGCACGACTTTGCCGTCGACCTTGTTGTAGCCGTGCACGTCCGAGATGCGGGTAAGGCCCGCGACCACGCCCGAGCCATCGGCATTGCGCAGGCCGCGCTTGACGTTATGCTCTACGAACAGGCCCTCGTCGTACGGGGCGGTCGGCAGGCCGTGGTAGAGGTTTTCGCTTTCGGGCGAAATCTGACGGCTCGCCTCGTAATCCAGAACCAGGCGGCTCAGGTGATCGTCGAAGCGGTAGTAGATTTTCTTGGCGTCGTAGGCCATGCGCGCTCCTCTCCGGTCCGCTTTGGGGCCGCGCGCTTGGACGATATGACGTCAAGCTGCCCCGAGCGGCTTGTTCACTACAGGCGGTACATAAAGTTAAAGACGTCCTCGCGCTGGATGGACACGTTGACGCCCGAAAGCTCGCCGGCCTCGGCCAGGGCCTTCTGCAGCTCGGCGAAGTCGAGCTTGGACTCGGCGGTGTCGGCCAGCATGGTCATGGTGAAGATGTCCTCGATAATGGACTGCGTGATGTCGCGGATGTCGACGTTGGCCTCGCCCAGAACGCGGGTGACGCCGGCGACGATGCCGGGGCGGTTCTTGCCAAGGACGGTGATGACGATACGGGAGGACGAGATCTCGGCCATGGGAAACCCTTTCGCGTGGTTGCGGCGCGCGCGGGGCGCTCCGCTACGGTACAGTGTTCATCATTGTACCTGTCTGGCGCAAAAAAGGCGCGCTCGCTGCGGCGTTACATGCCTGCAACATGAGCGTAAGGGGGAAGGCCGTACGGGGAAGAGCCGTCTGGCGCGTGTCCGGCTCGTGTTGGGTTGATTTCCGATCTCAGCCGAACACATTGAGCGGACAGGCCGTTCCCGCAGTCAGCCGAACGCCTCCGACGGCTGATTCCGAACTGGAAGCGGAGGGCATCCCCGCCCTTCGGTAGGGGATACCGCTCCGCGGCGCATGCCGCGGGCGGCGCCCCTATCGGACCACCGTGACCTCAGTTGGGATGGGCCCAGCACTGCCGCGTACTCGGTGAGCTAGAGCCAACTGTTCATCTTCACGTCGCGTATGGCGATATTTCGGTCGTCCGGCTCGGTGATGCCGTAGCCGAACGCCTGGAGCGTCTCGATGGACTCCTGGATCCTCTGTTGGAACATGGGACCCGGATCGACCCTCGGCCCGAGGTGCCCGCGCCAAAGGCACGGCGTGGCGCGCAGCATGTTATGGATTTTGGAGATGGGCTCGATGTCGGCGTAGACGTTGAGCGTCGCCATGGCGTCCTTGTGGCCGAGGATCGATTGGAGCGCCTTGATATCGCCGCCTTGGCGGATCCACTGCGTTGCGAACGTGTGGCGAAGGCCGTGGAACGTGATCAGCTCGTCGTTGGTGCCCATGAGGCCGTTGGTCTCCGAGAACGTCTTGAGCGCCCTGCGGATATAGCTTGTCGTCGCGAAGGTCGCGCCCGGCTCCGACAGGATGTAGCAGTCCCCGATCTCGACCGCCCCGGTAAGGCCGCGCAAGCGCAGCTTTCCGCAGTCGATCTCGTGGGTCTCCTTCAGGAAGGGGAGTAGGCCGACCGGGTCGATGGGGATACCCCTGGCGTCATGGGTCTTGGTGTCCTTGATGAACGAACCCATTCCCTTCGCGTACGCCACCGAGTGTCTGATCGAGATCAGGCCCGTCTCGAAATCCACATCGCACCACCGAAGGCCGCAGACCTCGCCGATTCGCATCCCCGTGTGCAGGGCGAGTACGACCGCCCTCTAATCCTCGGCGGACCAATCGAGTCCGAACTCCTTTCGGGCATCCTCTTCGCTCATGACTTCGAGAAGGTCTCCGGGTTGGCAACGAAGGGCGAGGCATAGCTGCTCGAGCGTGTTGAAGCGAATGCCGCGAATATGCCCTTTTTTAATACGGGACAGGTTCACGGGCGTGGTTCCAATCCTTTCGGCAAGTTCGTTCGAGGAAATCTTTCGCTCGGCCATGATCTTGTCGAGGCGAACAATTACGGGCATGGCGTTTCCTTACGCAATCTCGTCGGAGTCGAGGTACAGCTCTCGGGCGTACAAGAAGAGCCGGGAAAGCATGAACAGGACGATGCCGAGAACCAGAGAGGTCCAATCGAATGATGAAGCGATCTCTTGGGCGCCGACGGCCCCCTCGCCGCCAAACATCGAAACGGAGGTTTTGAGTGAGCCGGCGTAGAGGCTGGTGGCAGCTTGAACAACGAAGAGAATGCCGAGCACCTTCAAGCATGTCGCAGACCCTTTCTTGAAGGGGTCTCCGCTCTTGATCGTCCACACGAGAACGGCGCTGAGGATGGTCGTAGCGATACCGATGACGGCAGGGACCAATGTCGAGATCGCAAGGGCTGGATACGCGGGGGAGTCTGCAATTACAGGGTTGTCGAGCACTTCGATTGCTGGCTTTAAGGAGAGCGCCACTTGTGCGATGGCGGTGGCGCAAAGGGTCGCAGAGGCTATCGCACATGCGATGCGGAAGGAATGAAGCCGGGGAGTGCGATTGTCGGAACTCATAATAACCTCCGAAGAATTTAAAAAACTCAGGTTACTTTTTAACAGTTTATGTTAAATTGACTTTGCCGGCAAGTAATAAGGGCCGAGCATTTTGTTCGGCCCCTCTGTTCCGACTGGATGAGGTTAAGGTTGGCGATGAATATGCTCAAAATCTCGAAGGCGATCTTTAGGTCGCTTCTCTCCTCCAGGTCGCTCTGTGTTGTCGTTGTTGCGTTGATGGTTCTTTGTGCTCTGCCCGTCTTCAGGAGCGCGGCTGGCATCGACGGACGGGTCGAATACCTCGAGTCGGGAATAACCCGTGTTGAGCAGGAATTGTCAGCATCCTATGCGGATGCGCTTGTGAATGCGGGGGAGGACGGTGTCTATACCTCTTCATCAAGCATGCCCGCGCTTCTGTACCCTCTTGCCGCGGGACGTCTTATCTTGGCACCGCTCTCTCCCCTACTTCCGTTTCTGCAGATATCGGATGGAGAGTACACCTATTATGACGGATCGAAGGAGTACTTGCTATGGGTCGCAACGGCCGTTGCCGTCTCGTTCCTTGCCGCGCGTCTTAACAAACGTGAAAAGCTCATCATCCAGGCACCGATGGGCGAGCTGGGTAGACCTGTTGCATCGAGCGTATGGGCGAGTGTTTTTGCAATGCTTGCCGTCCTCGCCATCAATCTTCCAGGGATAATCGCCGCGCTTGTGAAGAATGGCCCGGGCTCGCCGTTCTATCCGATAGGCTACATTCAATATGCGACTCCGGTTATCAAACCGGCTTGGCTGGTGTTCGCGCAGACGGCCATCATGCAATTCTTGGTGGCAGCGTTCATCTCGCTTGTCGTTCACCTTGCCGTGAAGATTGCCAATAACCCTACGCTTGGAATCGTGTTCGTATGTGCCCTGATGGGGGTGACGATGGTTCCCGGGTATTACGGAAGATCCATCGCTTTACGTGAGTTCGCCCTGTTGAATCCCCTTACGTATGCGAACACTGAGTTGACCGTCGGCGCCTATAGCCCGTACCCGACAACGCAGATAGTGAATCTGCCTGGACTTTGCTTCGAGCGTGGCGCGATTGCCCTCGTATGCGCAATCGGGATCGAGGTGCTGGCAATTAGCCTGCTTTGCGTTGCTGGAAAGAGCGGCTGCGCGTGCCCGATATCCCCGATTTGTCTTGAGAGAGGTTCCTTCACTGCATCGAGAACGGCAACTCGTTCGAGCGCTTGTGCCTCCGCCGTTGCATACGTAAGAACGATGGGGAAACTGCTCCTGCGTTCTCCTACCCTCGCCGTATGCGCGATTGCAATGTCGACGACGATGCTGGCCCCGGCTCTGGTCGAGATGTTTCCTGACGCTGATAACGTTTCCGCTGTTCGGTATAGGGATGGGGAGCTCCGTTCAATAGATCGGTATCTAGAGCAGAACGCTGCGAATATGGACGTCGAGGGCAAAGCGGCCCTGGAAGACATGCGGGATGCTCTTTCGGGTTTCGTGTACGCGCCTATGCCTGCGGAGGGGTTTCGAAGCCTTGCGACGTACGAGCGCGCTCGAGGTGAGCTGGGCGCGGCAGATGCGACTCTCCTGCAATCGATCGGAATCGAGCCGGAGACTCCTTCTCGTGCGGAGGCGCGCGCCCTTCTGCTTGAGTCGATCGCGAGCTTGCCGGACCCCAAGGTTTACGAGTTAAGTACGAAGATGCCCCCATTAATCCTCCTTTCGTATCTCCAGGCAGCGCTTCCCTCCTTATTTTTGCTGTTGCCCGTGGTTGTCACATCGCTCGCGTGCACCCACCTGCAGTGTCGTTCCCTTCTGGTTCTCCAGATCCCCGCAACAGCGCATGTGCGTTTTCTGACGGCTGTTGCGCTGGCTCTCCTGCTTGGCTTGGTGCTGCTTTTGGTGTCGATGGTTCCCGCTGTCGTTGTGTCCGTGATTAAGAACGGTGCGGGTGGATCGGAGTATCCCGGCGCTCTCATTCGGGCGGGAGCTTCGACAACGTCCACGGTGGGGGAGGCGGTGTTGTGCAGTATTCCGTTGCTGGTCATGGCATACGGCGTGATTTCCGTCGTCGCTGCGTTGACAGCAGCGATTAGCCGCAACCCCGTTGTCACCGGAATGGTTTGCGCGGTTCTCTTGGTGTTGGGTTCGTTGAGCGCTCATGTTGAAAGCGTGGGCATGGGCGTCGCGCTGCTGGCTCCATTCGCCTCGTTTGATCCCGCTTCCCAGGTGGGGACGATTGGGTTCCTTGGGCGAGGGACGAACGCGATGCCTTTTGGAGAGGTCGCCGGCGCATCGGGCGCTCTGCTGGTGGTCTTGGGCGCCGTATCTCCGTTGATGGTGCGCCTGAGTGTTCCAAAGATCGAAAGGGGACGATCTCGATGATTGACCTTCAAACGCTGACGATCTCTTATGGAAAGAAGGTGCTCGTAGATTCGGTGAACGCTGAGTTTGCCCCGGGTACGGTCTACGGTCTCGTCGCTCCGAACGGGCATGGAAAGACGACGTTGCTGCGTGCGATGGCAGGTTTGCCGGGTCCTCGCGTGGACGGGAGCATCGTTCTGGATGAGGTGCAGGGTACGGGTGCGAGAGAGGTCCGTTCTATGATCTTCTATGCACCTGGTGAGGGGACGCTGCTGTATCCCGGATTGCGTGCGGAAGATCACCTCAAGATGGTTTGCGATATGTGGCCGCATGCTCGCGATATCGAAGAGATAGTGGAACAAACGCAGATAGGCGAGTTCGCGAAGATGAGGATCCGCACTCTGAGCCAGGGCATGAAGCAGCAGCTTACCCTGGCGATTGCGTATGCGACGGGCGCGCGGTACCTTCTATTAGATGAGCCCATGAACGCGCTCGACCCCAGCAGGGTGGACTTGCATTCCGAGATTCTCAGGAAGCTGGCCGATTCTGGTACGTGCATCATCATGTCATCCCACATCTTGGATTCGGTCGATAGGCTGTGCGATGAGATTCTGTTTTTGAAGGATGGGAGGCTCATTAGAAGCATTCCGCAAGATGATGCTGCGCCGAAGTCTCCTGGATCCCATTTCGCAAAGC
The DNA here is from genome assembly GCA_902363125.1 of Coriobacteriaceae bacterium. Classification (GTDB taxonomy): domain Bacteria; phylum Actinomycetota; class Coriobacteriia; order Coriobacteriales; family Coriobacteriaceae; genus Collinsella. The sequence goes on along the minus strand of CABIZD010000004.1, from coordinate 243 downwards.
CTGCCGGACGCGCCGAGGGTGCGCTAAGCACGTATCGGCGACTCTACGAAAAGGGCGGGTAGAAATGCAAGTTAAAAATCTATGTGGTCAATATAATACCGTTGAACCCGCGTATCGATACCGCTCAGCCATCCGCCTCGCCCCCGTCGCACGTATCTTCATCCGGTCTGTCATTATTAATCTAACGATGCTTTGGGAAATGTAGGTGCTTCCAAATGTACTGTCGACTTCTTCTCAAACTAA
>CABIZD010000003.1 GCA_902363125.1 Coriobacteriaceae bacterium | reverse complement strand
GGCTTTAGCCGGGGTGCCATGCGGCACCCCGGGGTATCCGGTATTACCCGTCCTTTCGGGCGGCTATCCCGGGGGAGGGGGCAGGTTCTCCACGTGTTACTCAGCCGTTCGCCACTCGCTTCCCTCCGGAGAGGGGTGCCGTTCGACTTGCATGTGTTAGGCGCGCCGCCAGCGTTCATCCTGAGCCAGGATCGAACTCTCCGTCCAAAATATTTGGGCTTCGAGCCCGTCCGGTCCTCTCAGTCATTCGCTGATCGGTTCCGTTCGATTCATATGGTTTTAGTATAGGAAAAGGAATTTCTCGGGGCCGCCTCTCGGCGGCCTTGCGAAAAACAAATCCAAGTTAGACCATTTCAAATGGTTCGATGTCTGCCCGGATGCGACACAACTGGTGTGTCCATCCTCGCAGTATCCGGTTCTCAAGGTGCACGCCCCGCGGCTCATCCGGTTCCACCGGGCCGCGCGGCAAGGAGATATATTGCCAGACCGGAGGTGCCCCGGGGGCGGGAATCTGGGCGTACACATTTCCTACACATTTTGTGATCCGACTAACGTTTGCCAGCCGTTAACTACCGCTCGCCGAGCATCTCTTTATATAAGGCAGTCTCATGGTTAAAGCGGATACGTCCCCCTAGCTAAAGCACAGCCAGCATCGAGCAACTCATCGCGTTCTTCCACCGAGAACCCCTCGGCGTAGACGCGCACCACTGGTTCGGTCCCACTAGGACGGACCAGCAGCCACGTGTCATCCTCGAATGCCAAACGCAAGCCATCCATATGACTAACGTTTTGCGGCACCTTGCCACAAATCGACTTGGGGTTTACGCCCGGCAGCAGGGTTCGTAACGTTTCGGCATCTTCGGCCTCAAGGCGTAAATCGCGTCGACCGTAACTCGTCTTACCAAAACTGTCCTCGAGTTGGTCGACCAGAACACCCAAAGGCGCGTCCGTCTTTGCCATAAGCTCACACAGAATCAGACAGGCGAGGATTCCATCGCGCTCGGGCATATGTGCGGCGATGCCGATACCACCGGCTTCTTCGCCGCCTATGAGGACGCCGCCCTTCTTCATCTCCGCCGCTATATATTTGAAACCGACTGGTTTGACGGTCACGCGGCAGCCAAGCGCCTCGGCAATGCGACGCACGAGCGTCGAGCACGAAAGATTGACGACGACGCGCCCCTCCAAATTACGAAATTGAACCAAGTCGCCCAAAACGAGCGCCATGATCTGATGCGGATGTATATATCTGCCGCGCTCGTCAACCGCGCCGATGCGGTCGGCGTCGCCGTCGGTCACCAGGCCAGCGCAAGCTCCGTCCTCGATAACCGTGCGCTCGCAAGCGTCCACCCACGGCTCAACGGGGTCGGGGCAGATATCTTCTTGGTCAGACGCCTGCCCGGCGTGAATCTCGTGCACCTCAACGCCAAGCTCGCGCAGCAAGTCGGCTAGATAGCCCTGGGCTGCGCCGCCCATGGGATCGACAACCACGCGCAGGTGCGCGGCGCGGATGGCTTCGGCATCGACAAACGATGCCACCGCCTGCATATAGTCAGGAATGATATCCGCGGTGCGATATTGCCCCTCGATCCCCATTGGCTCGGGAGCCATAGTCTCTTCGAGCTCTTCGATGACATCCTGGTTGGCGGTCGAGCCGTCACCCATGCGAATCTTGAGGCACAGATAGCCCTGCGGATGATGGGACCCCGTCACCATGAGCGCGCCGCACGCTTCACCGTCATAAGCCGCCGCCCACGTAAGGGCAGGGGTCGGGACAGGTCGCGAAGCGAGCACGGCGTCTAGCCCGTGCGCTGCTAGCACGCCCGCCGCAAGCTCAGCGAACTCGCGCGCCAGGGGCCGGGTGTCGAACCCTATATATACCGTTTTGCCCGGATTGGTCTTTTGCCACAACTCGCCGACGGCATCGGCGATACGGGCAACGTTATCGGCAGTGAAGTCCTCATCGACGCGAGCGCGCCAACCGTCAGTTCCAAAATGAATTATCGCGCACACGCGCAGACACCTCACAGTGTTTGGATCATGGTACGCATGGGGTATACCCGCAACATGCACTCGGCAACCTGCCGGCACCAGCATTCACCATTTGGGCAAATGCTGCCGAGGACATGCAAGCAATAAAAAAACCGCCCCGTATGGAGCGGTTTGCCCTTTATATATCGAGCGCCTCGGCCATCGCGGCCGTAGTGATTGCCGTGGTTCCACAGCAACTGCCCACCATTGCGGCACCGGCATGTCTCCATTCGATGCATGCGCGCGCGAAAGCTTCGGGGTTCTCGTGCCATACGGGGCCATCCTGAGTCTGGACCGGATCGCCTACGTTGGGACGCACCGTGACGGGAGTAGTCGCCGATGCAACCATCCTGGGCACCGCCGCGTTCGCGGCCGCAAGCGAACAGCAATTAACACCAACCGAATTTGCGCCGTGTTTTTCGGCGTACAAAACGGCTGCCTCGATGTTGAGGCCATCGCCCAGCAGGTCGCCTTTATCGTCAACGACAAAACTCACCAGAACAGGCATGCCGTCGGCGGCATCTCGGGCGCCGGCAAGCATGGGCTGCAGATTACGGATAGACGTCACCGTCTCGATCAGCAGACCGTCAACACCAGCATTGAGCAAGGCGTGCGCCTGTTCGCGCGCAATGCCGCGGATTTCACGATACTCGGCAGAGTCCTCGGCAAACCACTCAATACCGATCGGGCCCATCGAGCCCAGCAGCAGCTGAGGGTGCGCCTGGCGGGCATCGTCGACGGCCCCGCGATTGACCTCCGCCACGGACGGCGCAATCTGGTCGTGTTTGACGGCATAGCTTGATGCCTGAAAGGTGTTGGTAATGAGCACCTGCGCGCCGGCGGCGACATACAAGCGATGGATACGAGAAACGGTCTGCGGCTCTGCCAGATTCCAAAACGCCGGTGGAATGTCGGCGGCATCGTACTCACTCAACAGAACACTGCCCATGGGGCCCTGCGCCAACAAGGTCTCGCTCGACAAGCGGCGCGTAAGTTCCTCGGCACCAAAGCGGTTGTAATAACTCGTATCCATATATATCCCGCTATTCCTCGACGCTGATTCCCTGCTTTTCGAGATAGGCGAGCCAGCGGCTCATCGTGTCCTCGGATAGCGCATGCTCCATCATGCAGGCCTCGGAATCGGCTCGCTCAAATTCGACACCGAGCTCCTGAACCAAAAACGTGCGGATGAGGCGATGACGGTACCAGATAGCCGTACCAACCTCGCGGCCGCGATCGGTCAGGATCACCTTGCCGTAGTGCGATTGCTCGACAAGCTCGGATGCCTTGAGCGCCGAAACCGCTTTATTGACCGATGCCTTGGAGACGCCAAGGCGCTGCGCGATGTCGACCGATCGCACGCCGTTGGTTTCCCCCTCTTCGCTTTCAATGCGAACCATGCACTCCAAGTAGTCTTCGTTCGCCACCGTCAGATGTAGTTCGCGCGAGCTATTTGTCGTATCCATGATCTTCCGTCCCTTCTGCATTCAATGGCTGATTCTACCCCATCCAAGCGTCGTGGTATGCCGTGGCATACCGTGCTAGAGTTCTTGTTGCACACGACGACCAAGATTGGAGCGGTCTTTATGGAAAACACCACCACGAGCCCCGATGTCCTCGAACGCTTTTTGCGCTACGTCCAGATCAACACGCAGTCCGAGGATGCAAACTGTGACCAGGTACCCTCGAGCGCCGTTCAGTTTGACCTTGCCAACGTGCTGGCTGAAGAGCTGCGCGAGCTTGGTGCGAAAGATGCCCACGTGACCGAGCACGCCTATGTCTGCGCGCATATCCCCGCAAGTGCGGGCGCTGAGGACAAGCCCGCCCTGGGCCTGATCGCCCATCTCGACACCACCGAAGTTGCACCGGGTGCCGGCGTGAAGCCGCACATCGTACACTACGAAGGCGGCGACCTGGTCTGCGGCACGGTTGACGGTAAGCCCGTTGCCATGAGCACCGCCAAGCTTCCCGCCCTGAACGACCTCGCGGGTGAGGACCTGGTCTGCAGCGATGGCACCACGCTGCTGGGCGCGGACGACAAGGCAGGCGTCGCCGAGATCATGTCGCTTGTCGCGCGTATCGCTCAGGATCCCTCCCTGCCCCATCCCGCACTCGGCATTTGCTTCTGCCCTGACGAGGAGATCGGTCACGGAGCCGAGCTGTTGGATATCGATACCTTTGGCTGCAAGTACGCCTACACGGTCGACGGCGGCCCCATCGGCGAGCTGGAGTGGGAGTGCTTTAACGCCGCCGAGGCGACCGTCCGCTTTGAGGGCCAGTCCATCCACCCGGGCGACGCCAAGGGCCGTATGATCAACGCAGGCAATCTGTTCTGCGACTTCAACGCGTTGCTCCCCTACGTGCAGCGCCCGGAGTATACGGAAGGCTACGAGGGCTTTTATCACCTTGAGGGTGTATCTGCGACCGTCGATCATGCCACAGCGCGCTATATCGTCCGCGACCATGACGCCGCCAAGTTCCAGCAGAAACTCGACCTTATTGATGCCGCCGCCTCGATGCTCAACCAGCGTCTGGGTGAGGAGCGCGTGACGGTCGAGATTAGGCAGCAGTATCGAAATATGGCCGAGATCGTTCGTGACTATCCCGAGCTTATTGATGTTGCCAAGGAAGCCTACCTTGCCTGCGGCGTTGAGCCCCAAGTGCTGCCGATTCGCGGCGGCACCGACGGCGCTCAGCTGTCGTTCCGCGGTCTGCCCTGCCCCAACCTTTCCACCGGCGGCTATTGCTACCACGGCGTCAACGAGTTCGTCCCGGTCAGTTCGCTCGTCAAGATGACCGACGTGCTCCAGGAGCTCGTCGCCCGCTTTGCATAAGCCTGGCTGCACAAGTCCAAAAGACGAATTGCCCCGTCCTCAACCAAGAACGGGGCGATTTTTTTACTGCAACGAGAATAGGTTGACGCACGCCAGCCTCTTAACGCAAGGAGTGTCCCAAACTGCCGGCACAAAAGGAACGTCCCCAAGTGCCAAGTGGACTACCCAACTGCAAGTGACGACATCGCTGGTTGAATCAACGTCAGCGAGCGACGTCCAGAGCGAACAAGTTGGCATGAAAAAGGCAGGGCATTGACCTTCTGGTCATGCCCTGCCTTTTGAATGACAAATTGTCGCTCTGGGCGGCGCGCAGCGTCGAGCCGTTACGCGGGCTGGTAAGCCCGCGTAACTCTAATAGTTGGCTTCGTAGCCGTTGCCGTCGCCGGTGGGCTCTTCGTAGTAGTCCGAATCGCTTGAATCGCTTGAGTCATCGGAATCGTCAGAGCTGACCGATGAGGTTGCGGTACCGTTTGCGTAGTCGTCAGACGTGTTGTTGTTCAGGTCACCGATCGTAGAGCTGGAACCGTCGGAAAGACCCATGGTGTTGGGACCCTTGGGATCCTTGCCGGCATCGACGCGCTCCATCATTTCCTTGAGCTCGTCCTCGTAGACAAAGACGTAGCTCACACCGTCGATCATGGTGCTGTCGTCGGCGTACGAGGGCAGGTTGGCCGAGTAGATACCGTCGACATCCATACCGCGCATGGCGTTGACCGTAGCCACGATATCCTGAACGCTCATATCGGTTACGAGCATATCGGACAGCGAATTAACCAGGCCAAAGATCTTTGTGGCATCGAAGTTATTGAGAATCTGGTTGGCAAGGGCGCCAAGCACCTGACGCTGGTGGCGCATGCGCGTGTAATCGCCGTCGGCATAGGTGTAGCGGCAGCGGGCATAGGTAAGGGCGGTGGCACCGTCCATATGCTGCTGGCCAGCGGTAATCTTAATATCCAGGTGCTCGGGGTCGTCAACATCATCGGTTGCGTTAATGTCGATACCGCCAACCGAATCAATCAGCGCCTGCATACCGTCGAAGCTGACCTCGGCATAGTGGGAAATCTGAACACCGCACAGCTCGTTGACCGCCTCGACCATGGCCTCGGCGCCGCCAACGGTATGGCAGGCGTTGATCTTCATGGTCTCGCCCTTGTACTCGACCTTGGTGTCGCGCGGAACGGAAATGAGCGTCGCCTGTTTTTGCGTGGGGTCGATGCGTGCCAGGATAATCGAGTCGGCACGATACGTATCCTCGCCCGGACGGCCGTCGGTGCCAAGAAGCAGCACGTAGAACGGATCCTTTGCCTCATCGGTGTCAACCAGAACCCGACGCAGATTGTCGGTAATGACATTAGAATCGCCGAGCTTGCCCATAATGGTGGCAAACCACAGGCCGGCAGCGGTAGTGGCACTCAGCAGCACGCCAAGCACGACAATGAGCGCGACGTGACGAATCGTGTGGCTACGGCGACGTTGACGAGCGCGCTCGGAATAGCGAGCCACGTTATCGCGACTGTAGATCTTGGCCTGCGCACCAGTTGAGGGTCTTCGGGTGGTGGTATCCGCGAGGGGTTTTTTATTAAACATAGGCAACCTGTATTAGTAGATGACGGGATCGGGGACGGTAGCATGCTCGACATGCGCGCCAAGCGCCTGCAGCTTTTCGACAAACCGCTCGTAGCCGCGCTTGATGTGATGGATGGCCGAAACCTCGGTCGTCCCGTCGGCGATCAAGCCCGCTACGACGAGGGCCGCTCCGCCACGCAGATCGGGCGAGGTAACCTGTGCACCCGAGAAGCCCTTGACGCCATGAATCATGGCATGATGGCTCTCGATACGAATGTCGGCACCCATGCGCACCAGCTCAGAGGCAAACATAAAGCGATTCTCGAAGATGTTCTCGGTGATAACGGAGCTACCATCGGCAAGGGCGGAGAGCACCATAATCTGCGCCTGCATGTCCGTCGGGAAGCCGGGGAACGGAAGCGTCTGGATGTCGACCGGCTTGATACGCTCGGCACGGTTTACATGGACGCCATCCTCGACGCGCTCGCAGTCGATACCCATGAGCTCCATCTTCTTGAGTACCATGCCCAAGTGAATGGGGCAAAAACCCGTGACGTCGACACCGCGATCGTCGGCCATCAACGCACCGGCGACGATAAAGGTGCCGGCCTCGATGCGGTCGCCCACTACGCGATGGGTAACGGGATGCAGCTCTTCCACGCCCTCGATGGTCACGACAGGCGTACCGGCGCCGACAATCTTAGCGCCCATCTCGTTGAGCATGTTGGCGAGATCGACGATCTCGGGCTCGCGGGCGGCATTGTCGATAACCGTGGTACCCTTCGCGCGCACGGATGCCATAATGAGGTTCTCGGTCGCACCGACACTGGCGAACTCGAGCGTGACGGTGGTACCGCGCAGACCTTGGGGCGCATTAGCGTTGATGTAACCGTGGGCGGTATCGAACTCAACGCCCAGGGCCTCGAGACCAAGAATGTGCATATCGATCTTGCGAGCACCCAGGTTGCAGCCGCCCGGCATGGCGATCTTGGCGCGATGGAAGCGACCCAGCAGGGGTCCCATCACGGCTGTGGAAGCACGCATCTTGGCAACGAGCTCGTAGGGGGCCTCCCAAGAATCGACCTGAGAGGTATCAATCTCGAGCGTGTGCTCGTCGAGAACATCGATCGTAGCGCCCATGCCCTTGAGCACCTTGCCCATCACGTGGACATCGGAAATATCGGGCACGTTCTGCAGCGTCGTCTTGCCCGGCGCCAGAAGCGTTGCCGCCATGAGTTTGAGTGCGGAGTTCTTGGCGCCCGAAACGGGCACGGAGCCTCCGATGGCGTGGCCACCCTCAACGCGGATAATATCCAAGGTCTACCCTTTCAAAAAGCATGCCCGGGATGGCTGGGCCATCCCGGGCATGATGTGTTCGCAAATGGTCGAACGCTAAATCGTTTGACTATTGGGCAAGCTTGAGCTTACACCATGCGATTTCATTATAGAGGTAGGCGCGGCGTGCATCATCCTCCGACAAATTACCCAGCTTCTCTTCAAAACCTTGAATATCAGCTTTAAGCTTGTCGGCATCGACGGTCGCCAAATCGCAAGCGCGCTCGGCGAGAACGGTCACGACATCGTCCGCAACCTGGGCATAGCCGCCGGCCACGGCAAACGTGTGGTCGACAGTGCCCATGGCCTTATCGGAAACGCGAACGTAACCGCGGTCGATCGTGCAGATCTCGCTGGAGTGAGCAGGCAGAACGCCAAACTCGCCATCCGTGGACGGAATCGACACAAACGCAGCGTCGCCCTCATAGGCGCAGCTCACGGGGCACACGATGCGGATACGCATAACCTACTTCTCCCCCATCTTGCGGGCGCGCTCGCGCACGTCCTCAATCGTGGAAGCATAGCGGAAAGCCTGCTCGGGCAGGTCATCGGCCTTGCCGTCGACAATCTCGGCAAAAGAGCGGACGGTATCCTCGACGCGGACGTAGACACCGGGGTTGCCGGTGAACTTCTCGGCGACGTGGAAGGACTGCGAGAGGAACTGCTGAATCTTACGGGCACGGTTGACCGTAAGGCGCTGCTCCTCGGACAGCTCGTCCATACCCAGAATTGCGATGATGTCCTGAAGGTCGGAGTACTCCTGCAGGAGCTCCTGGACCTTGACAGCGACACGGTAGTGCTCCTCGCCGACGATCGAGGGATCGAGAGCGTCGGAGGAAGACGCGAGCGGGTCGATAGCCGGGAACAGGCCGAGCGACGAAATGCTACGCGAAAGAACCGTGGTGGCATCGAGGTGAGTAAACGTCGTGGCAGGCGCCGGGTCGGTCAGGTCGTCTGCGGGGACGTAGACAGCCTGGACGGAGGTAATGGAGCCCGTCTTGGTCGAGGTAATGCGCTCCTGGAGGTCGCCCATCTCGGTTGCCAGCGTGGGCTGGTAACCAACGGCGGACGGCATACGGCCCAGCAGTGCGGAAACCTCGGAACCTGCCTGGGAGAAGCGGAAGATGTTGTCGATGAACAGCAGAACGTCCTGGCCACGATCACGGAAATACTCAGCGGTGGTAAGGCCGGCCAGACCGATGCGCAGACGCGCTCCGGGCGGCTCGTTCATCTGACCGTAGACCAAGCAGGTCTTGTCGATAACGCCAGACTCGCTCATCTCGAGGAACAGGTCGGTGCCCTCGCGGGTACGCTCGCCGACGCCGGTGAACACCGAGGTGCCGCCGTGCTCCTGGGCGAGGTTGTTGATGAGCTCCTGAATCAGAACGGTCTTGCCGACGCCGGCGCCACCGAACAGACCTGTCTTGCCGCCGCGGATGTAGGGCTCGAGCAGGTCGACGGCCTTGATGCCGGTCTCGAAGATCTCGGTCTTGGTGGTGAGCTCGTCGAAACGGGGCGCTGCATGGTGGATGGGGTAGAACTCCTCCACCTCGGGCATGGGCTTGCCGTCGACGGGCTTGCCCATGACGTTCCAAATACGGCCGAGCGTCTTGGGGCCGACCGGCATCTTCATGGGCTCACCGGTATCGGTGGCGATGAGGCCGCGCTGCAGGCCGTCGGTCGAGGACATGGCGACCGTGCGGACGACGCCGCCCGGAAGCTGGCTCTCGACCTCGAGGATCGTGCTCAGATGACCGATCGGGGTCTCGGCCTCGACCGTGAGCGCGTTGTAGATCGGGGGCACCGCGCCGTCAAACTTGACGTCGACGACAGGGCCGATGATTCGCACGATGCGACCATCACCGGCAGTCGTCTTCTTGGTGGCTTCCTCGACCGCAAGCTTTACGGTGTTATTAGCCATTACTGTTCCTCCAATGCTGAGGCTCCGCCGACGATCTCGTTAATCTCGGTCGTGATCGAAGCCTGGCGCACGCGACTATACGTGCGGGTAAGGGTCGAGATGATCGCGGTGGCGTTTTCCGTCGCGGAGTGCATGGCCTTGCGGCGTGCACCCTGCTCGGCAGCCGCCGAATCGATCAGGGCCTGGTAGATGACCGTCAGGATATAAGACGGCACAAGCTTGCCGAGAACATGCTCGGGAGAGGGCACGAACTCGAACGTGGACGAGATGCGCTTAGGGGCGTCGGTCTCGTTCTTACGCGGACCGTGGGCCATAGCGATCATCTCGGGGTCGAGCGGCAACAGATGCTCGACGCGAAGCTCCTGATCCACGCGGTTCTTGGCGTGGTGGTAGACAAGCTCGACACGGTCAAGCTCACCGGCACGATACGCATCGCAGATATGAGAGGAGATCATGCGGGCCTGATTGAAATCGGGCTCAGAGGAGTTGCCCTCAAAGTGCATGATGACGTTTGCGCGGTCGCGGAAATACGTGGCCGGCTTACGCCCGCACGCGATGATCTCGCACTCGATGCCGTCGTTCGCCCAAGAAGCGGCGAGCTTTTCGGCCGTGCGCTCCACCGTCGTATTGAAACCGCCGGCAAGGCCGCGGTCCGAGGCAATAACGACAATCAGGCCATGCTTGACGCTCTCATGCTTCTGCAGCATGGGATCGGTGCCCGAACAGGAGGCGTCGCCGGCGACCGTCAACATGACGTCGGTCAGCGCCTCCTTATAGGGCTCGGCCTGCTTGGAGCGATCGAGGGCACGACGGATCTTGGCCGTAGAGACCATCTCCATCGTGCGCGTGATCTGCTTGGTCGTGGTAACCGAGGAGATTCGCTTCTTAATGTCGCGAAGGTTGGCCATGGGGCTTAGTTCTCCTCTGATCCAGAAACATCCGAATGGTGCTTGGCCATGAACTGCTGCTTGAAGTCGCCGATGACGCGCAAGAGCTCAGCCTTGGTGTCATCATCGATCTTCTTGGCGCGAACCTTGTCGAGCAGCGAGCCAAAGCCATTGTCCATGTACTCGATGAGCTCGGCACGGAAAGGCAGCACGTCGGCGATCTCCAGGTCATCCAGGAAGCCCTCGTTGCCAGCGAACAGCGTAACGATCTGCTCGCCAACCTCAAACGGCTTGTAACGCGGCTGCTTCAGGAGCTCGGTCATGCGGGCACCATGGGTCAGCTGCTTCTGAGTAGCCTCGTCGAGGTCGGAGCCGAACTGCGTAAAGCCGGCGAGCTCCTGGTACGAAGCGAGGTCCAGACGGAGGTTGCCGGCGACCTGCTTCATAGCCTTGGTCTGCGCGTCGCCACCGACGCGGGACACGGAAATGCCCACGTCGACTGCCGGGCGCTGGCCCTGGAAGAAGAGTTCGGACTGCAGGTAGATCTGACCATCGGTAATGGAAATGACGTTGGTCGGAATGTAGGCCGAGACGTCGCCGTCCTGGGTCTCGATGATCGGAAGAGCCGTCATGGAGCCGTAACCGTTCTTCTTGGACATCTTGACGGCACGCTCGAGCAGACGAGAGTGCAGGTAGAAGATGTCGCCAGGATAGGCCTCGCGTCCGGGCGGACGATGCAGCGTCAGCGACATCTGACGGTAGGCCACGGCCTGCTTGGACAGGTCATCGTAGATGACGAGCACGTGGCCACCGGGGTTGGTCTCGCTGGCGGGCTTGCCGTCCTCGCCGTTGTACATGAAGAACTCGCCAATAGCGGCACCGGCCATAGGCGCGATGTACTGCATAGGGGCGGAATCGGCAGCAGTGGCCGAAACGATGATGGTGTAGTCGAGCGCACCGTGCTGAGCGAGGGTCTCACGGATGTTGGCAACCGTGGAGGCCTTCTGGCCGATGGCGACATAGATGCAGACCATGCCCTTGCCGCGCTGGTTGAGGATAGCGTCGATGGCGATGGCGGTCTTACCGGTCTTACGGTCGCCGATGATGAGCTCACGCTGACCGCGGCCAATAGGCACCATGGAGTCGATAGCGAGCAGACCGGTCTGAACCGGCTCGCACACCGGGGTACGATCGATGACGCCGGGAGCCTTGAACTCGATGGGGCGACGGTGCGTGGCGACGATGTCGCCCAGGCCGTCGATGGGCTGGCCGAGCGGATTGACGACGCGGCCGAGCATGGCACGGCTCACGGGGATATCCATAATGCGGCCAGTGGTGCGGCACTCGTCGCCTTCCTTGATGGAGTCGACGGCACCGAACAGAACGGCGCCGACCTCGTCACGGTCAAGGTTCTGGGCAAGGCCGAAGACGGTCTCACCGGTATCGGAGCTCTTGAACTCCAGAAGCTCGCCTGCCATGGCGCTCTTGAGGCCGGAGACGCGCGCGATGCCGTCGCCTACCTCGTCGACCGTTGAAACCTCATGCGTATCGACCGTCGCGGAGAGGCTCGTGAGCTGCTCCTGCAGTTTCTTGGCGATATCCTGGGCATTGAGGGTTTCGGACATTAGGCTTCACCTCCGTACGAATTAGCAGAGTTTGCGAGGGTCTCCTGCGCGATGCGCAGCTGCGTCTTGACGGAAATGTCACGACGCTCGCCGCGGGCCTCGAGCACCAGGCCGCCCACGATAGACGGGTCGACCTGCTCGATAAGGAATACCTTGCGGCCGAAGTCCTGCTCGCATTTCTTAGTGATGGTTTGACGCAGCTCGTCGTCGAGCGGGATCGCCGTGGTGACGGTCACGCCCACTACATCCTCGTCTTCCTCGGCAACATACTTAAAGGCAGCTGCCACCTTGGGAAGAAGGTCGAGCTGGTCGCGCTTGGACATGGTGTCGAGCACGGCGATGATCTCGGGGCTGGCAGAAGCCAAACGCTCGACCATCTCGAGGTCCTCGAACACATGGTTCTCGGCCTTGGCGGCTTCCAAAAGGGAACGCGCGTAGGTCTCGAGCACCTTGTCCTGATAGCGGCTAGTCGGCATTCAGGCTACCTGCTTCCTGGATGTAGCGCTCGATGAGCTTCTTCTGCTCGGCATCGTCCTCGAGTGCCTCGCCCACGATCTTGGTGGCGACGGCAACGGACAGGTCGGCGATGGAGCTCGCGGCACCGGCGTAGATGGACTTGCGCTCGTCCTCGACGGTCGTATGGGCCTTGGCGATGATCTCCTCGGCCTCCTTGTGAGCAGCCTCGATGATACGGGCACGCTCGGACTCGGCGTCCTTACGGGCCTCGAGAACGATGTCGGCAGCCTGACGACGGGCGTCGGTGACGATCGAGTCGGACTCAGCGCGCTTGGCGATAGCCTCCTGCTTGGTCTTCTCGGCCTCGTCGAGGCTCTCCTCGATCTTCTTGCCGCGCTCCTCCATGGTTTTCATGATGCCCGGCAGGGCGACCTTGGCCAGCACGATCCAGATAATCAGGAAGGCGATAAGCGCCGGGATGAACTCCGCCATCTTAGGGATGAGGATGTCCGCACCGGCGGCGCCGTCCTCGGCGAACGCGGAAACCGGCATGAGCAGCGCGGCCGCGGACGCGGAGAGTGCGATCGCGCTCTTCTGGGATGAAAGATTCATACTTGACGCTCCGTGCTATTTAACGATCAGCGCGACAACGAAGCCGATCAGAGCCAGAGCCTCGCCGAAAGCGGAGCCCATGATGAAGACGGTGAACACGCGGCCCTGGACCTCAGGCTGACGGGCCATAGCACCCGTAGCACCCAGAGCAGACAGGCCGATAGCAAGACCAGCGCCGATAACACCGAGACCGTAACCGATAACTCCCACGATTCCTCCTTTGTCGTGCGTGTCTTATTTCACGCAGGATAACCTTTTTATAACTGCCGGGCTCCATGGGTACGGGCACCGGCGGTTTAACGAATTGCCTTACCTTTAAGGCACGAACGGAAGACTACTCCTCCTCCGCGACCTCCTCTGCCTCGGAGACATACACGGCGGTAAGGACCGTGAAGACGTAAGCCTGGATGGCGCCGACCACAAGCTCGATCGCATAGATCAGGATGAGGATGGCAAGCCAGGCCAGCGAAGGCAGGGCGCCGACGGCGTGGGCCGCGGAAACCTGCTGAAGCAGCGGCTGCATGAACATGCTCGCCATGATGGCGAACGAGCCCATGACCACGTGTCCTGCGAACATGTTGCAGAACAGACGGACGGCAAGCGTGATGAGGCGCAGGAAGGTCGAGAAAAGCTCGACGACCCACACGAGCACGTTCATCGGGAAGCTCACGCCCTGCGGGGCGAGGCTCTTGATGTAGCCGATCACGCCGTGAGCCTTGCATCCGTAGTAGATGAAGTACACGAAGGCGAAAATGGCGAGTGCGGCGGTGGAGCCGATTGCGCCGGTGCCGGGCTTCATTCCCGGGATCAGGCCGATCATGTTATTGATCAGGATGAACAGGAAAAGCGAGCACAGGAACGGGAAGTGCTTCTTCCAGTTCTCACCCACGACACCCTTGCCGATATCGTTCTCGACGTACTCGATGATGTACTCGAAACCGTTGACGAAGAAGCCCTTGGGAACCAGGGTCTGCTTCTTCTTGAACACGGCCAGGACGATCAGGAGCACGATCGTGGAGACGATCAGCCAAAACGAGTACTGCGTGATGCCGCAGCTCAGATCGCCCACGACAGGGGTGGAGCTGAACTCGCTGACCAGATGATTAATCTCATCAGGCAGCTTTTCAAAAATTTCCACGACTTACCTTTCGACCTCATGAGGATCTCGCAGCACCTTGGCGACGCGAACCGCGCAGGCGGCCATAAAGGCCACGAAGCCGATCGCCTCGCCCAGGAGGAACATGCGAAATGCCTCTCCGAACAACACAAACACAACCAAGGTAAAGACAAGCAACGCGATTGCCGAGACCGCGAGACTCACCATACCCTTGAGCATGTCCGCATTCTGCTTATCGTCAAGAACCGGCTTGAGCGTAAAGACAAAGGGAAGGAAGGCAATCGCGCCCGCGATGGCACCTGCAACGATAGCGAGCAGATCGGCTATCTGAAACACTGGCGTCCTCACTTTCCTTTTTTATCGCCTCACAGGACAGTTCCCGCCAAACATTGGTGACTATTGTACGAGCCAATCGCTAAAGTACAACCGAAAAAGCATCGGTTAATACGCACCTGTTCGTTTTCTTAAGACCTTCTTTATGCCGCAGGTACGGTAATACGTTTTTCTCGAACCCTGCAGGGCAAAACGTCCGTTAACAGGAGTGCGCGCGGTCGTCTTTTGCTCGCCCGCGCGCACCATTTCTTCGTATTTTCGACGTTAGCCGGTATGGCCCAGAGATTACAGCGTGCCGTAGATGCGGTCGCCGGCGTCGCCCAGGCCGGGAACGATGTAGGCAGCTTCGTTGAGATGGTCGTCGATGGCGCAGGCATAGATATGCACATCGGGGTCCTTCTCAGTCAGCGACTTGAGGCCCTCGGGGGCCGCGACGATGCACAGCATGCGGATGTCCTTGACGCCGCGCTCGCGCAGGTAGCTGATGGCCATCTCGGCCGAACCGCCCGTGGCGAGCATGGGGTCGACGACCAGGCAGATGCGCTGGTCGATATCCTTGGGCATCTTGCAGTAATACTCATGCGGCTCGTGGGTAACCTCGTCGCGCTCCATACCGATGTGGCCCACGCGAGCGGAGGGTACCAAGTCGAGGATGCCATCGACCATGCCAAGGCCCGCACGCAGAATGGGAACGATGGCGAGCTTTTTGCCGGCGAGCTGCTTAAACGTTGCGGTGGTGATGGGGGTCTCGACTTCGACGTCTTCCATGGGCAGGTCGCGCATGGCCTCGTAGCCGTCAAAAAGTGCGAGTTCGCGCACGAGCTGGCGGAACTGGTTGGTGCCGGTGTTTTTGTCGCGCAGAATCGACAGCTTATGCTGGACGAGCGGGTGATCGACAAGGGTCACACGGGACGTATCGTAGGTGACGGTCATGGGTTGATTGCCCCTTTCGTTGCGGCCGGAAGATGGCCTTGCTGACAAGGCGCATGGCGATGTTGTTGCCGCGCGCCGTGCATAAGTTTAACGGTTTGTTGTATCGAGCAGCTCGTCGCAACCCTACTGAGCGGTGTTGAGCGAACGCTTGACGGCATCACGCCAACCAGCGAGATTGCTCTCACGGCGCTCGGCGGACATATGGGGAAGGAAGGTCTTAACGATCTGAGCGTTTTGCTCCAGCTCCTCCAGGTCCTCCCAATAGCCGACGGCAAGGCCCGCCAAGTACGCGGCACCGATCGCCGTGGTCTCCACCGTCTCGCACTGCAACACGGGGATATCCAGCAGATCGGCCTGGAATTGCATGATGAACTCGTTGCGCGAGGCACCGCCATCGACAGACAGGCGCTCAATCGAAAGTCCCACGTCCTGCTCCATGGCGCGCAGCACGTCGTAGCTCTGATATGCCATGGATTCGCAGGCGGCACGTACGATGGTCGCACGGCTCGAGGCGCCGGTCAGACCGCACACGATACCGCGGGCATGCGGGTCCCACCAGGGAGCGCCCAGACCCGCAAAGGCGGGAACGAAGTAGCAGCCCTCATTGTCGTTGATCGAAGCGGCGAGTTGTGCCGACTCGCTCACACTCGAGATGATGCCGATGTTGTTGCGCAGCCAGTTCATGGTGGAACCGGCAGCAAAGATGGAGCCCTCGAGTGCATAGCTGATCTTGCCGTCCGCGGCGATACCGATCGTGGAGACCAGACCGTTCTTGGATTCGACGACCTCGTCGCCGGTGTTCATGAGCATAAAGCAACCCGTGCCATAGGTGTTTTTGGTCTGGCCGGGATGGAAGCAGCAGTGGCCGAACAGCGACGCCTGCTGATCGCCCGCCACGCCCATGATGGGCGGCATGTTGGTCATGATGTCGCTCGCGACGCGGCCGTAGTCGCCCGAGCTCCAACGAACCTCGGGCATCATGGAACGTGGAACGTCAAAGAGCGCCAGCAGGTCGTCGTCCCAATCGAGCGTATGGATATTAAAGAGCGCCGTGCGGCTGGCATTGGTGTAGTCGGTGGCAAAGACCTGACTGCCGGTGAGGTTGTAGATGAGCCAGGTATCGATGGTGCCGAACATGAGGTCGCCCGCCGCCGCGCTCTCACGCGCACCGTCGACGTTGTCGAGAATCCACTGCACCTTGGAAGCCGAGAAATACGGATCGAGCGTGAGTCCCGTGCGGGAGCGCACCAGCTCTTCTGCGCCCCGCTCGACCAGCTCGTCGATCAGAGGTGCGGTGCGACGGCATTGCCACACGATGGCGTTATAGATGGGTTGGCCGCTTATGCGGTCCCACACCACCGTGGTCTCGCGCTGGTTGGAGATACCGATGGCGGCGATGCGGTCAGAATGGATACCGCTCTTAAACTGGACCTCCATCATCACGCCGATCTGGCTGGCAAGCACCTCCATGGGGTCTTGCTCTATCCAACCGGGACGCGGGAAGCTGGTTTTGACGCTACGACGTGCCTGCGCGACGATGCAGCCGTACTCGTCGACGATGGTCGCAAGTACCGAGGTGGTGCCGCAGTCGAGCGCCATGATGTAGGAACCGCCAAAGTTAAACGAGGCATCTTCCATGCCCAGGCTGCCCAGATTCAACGACATCGCTTACACCTTTCTATTGCATCGGGTCGGACAGGACCCGTTCGATCTCTGATGCGGGAAGTGCGCCTTGGCGCAGGATCTGGAGCCCGCCGTGCTGGAACGACACGATGGTCGAGGCGTCGCGACACGGGGTCTCGCCGGCGTCGACGGCAACATCGACCCCCTCCAGGATGCGACCTTCGACGGCGGCAAAGCTTGCCGGCGAGGGCGCGCCGTGTGTGTTGGCGCTCGTGCAGGCAAGGGGACTGCCGCAGGCGCGGATGAGCGCTTGGACCACGGGAGAGGCCGAAGCGCGCAGGGCCACGGTGTCGTCGGCAGCACGCATAAAGGTCGGCACGCAGGGAGCCGCCTTGACCACGATAGTCAGGGCTCCCGGCCAGCATCGTCGCGCAAGTACGCGGGCATCTTCCGGGATATCCACGCCATAGCGGTCGAGTGCTTCGGCATTATCAACCAGCCAGGCGACCGTTTGGGTGAGTTTGCGCTGCTTGAGGGTAAAGATGCGGCGGTAGCCGGTACCGAGCGCAGGGACCGCGGCGCCATTGACGACAGCCTGCGGATCGCGCGGCCACGATGGGAATTCGCTTGTATCTTGGGGCACGGCGTCCGAGAAGGCGTTGACTGCCACGGCGACACCGTAGACGGTCTCGGTCGGGATCAAGGCCAGGCCGCCGCGGCCGAGCACCTCGGCCGTGCGCTCGACGGCGAGCCGATGCGGCTCGCGCGTTCCCTCGTATACCCGATAGACCGTCTGCATGTGTATGCCAGCCCCTTACGCTCTGGTGAAAGTTTGTTTACTGAGGGGCATTCTCGCACGAAACATTCAACCTATTTGCCCAGAGCGCATGTTGGTTTGGTGAGCGGCTCTAGTAGTCGGTGAAAGTGAGGGGGTTAATTGAAGATTTTTAGCGCGCAAGCGTAACGGTACGATCGGGAAACTCGATGCTTGCAACCAGTTTTCCGCCGAGGCTCTCTGCGTACCTGCTCAGCGTGTCGAGCCTCATCGAACCCAACTCCCCACGCTCGAGCTCGGATACACGTTTTTGAGAAACGCCCATCGACTGGGCGACCGACGCCTGTGTTAGATCTTTTAACCTGCGAATCTGAGCAAGCTTATAGGCTTCGATACGATCGCGAGTCCTCTCCTGCTCGGCGGTAATGGAGTCGCGTGTTATCCCGCGAGATTCCATATACTCATGCAGTTCCATCTCGATCGAGCCTCCTTACGTGGCGACGGTATATTTGCTCGGCCCTTGGAATGTTGATCGCATACCAACCGTTCCATTTTGCCCTTGACGATCCCGCTCGCGACTTATCACCCGCCAATAGCAATACCGCCTGGCGCTTGGGGTCAAAGGCGAAGAGGATGCGAATCACCTGCCCACCACACGACGTCACTCTCAGCTCCTTTAAATGATGAAGCTTCGAGCCCTTTACGCGGTCAACCAGCGGACGACCAAGGCTGGGACCTTCCTTCTCGAGCACCAAAAGGTCTGCATAAATCTGCTTCAGCGTAGCTTCATCCTGCTCATCAAGCCAAGGTTCAATGTAATCAAGCACGATACGGTACCGATGCAGCTGATTTGACATACCTTTCTCCTTCTATAGTAGAAGTTTTACGGTATATTGCAAGGACAAACTTGCGCAAATGTCTATTTATTCAGCTTAAATACGCTGTTTGGGCTCGGTGACGATGGCTCGAACGATGCGGGGACGATCGGTGAGGTCGTGGACGATACGCACGTCCGAAAGGCCTGCTTGACGACAGAGCTCGGCCGCGGCGTCGAGCGCGCCCTCGTAGAGCTCGCAGGCAAACAGGCCGCCGGCACGCAGCATGTAGGGCGCCGCGTTGAGCAGGCGGCGGAAGATATCGAGACCGTCGGCACCGCCCTCGAGCGCCAGATCGGGCTCAAAGTCCTTGACCTCATGCGGCAGCGAGCGCATGACATCGGTGGGGATGTAGGGCGGGTTGGAGACGAGTACGTCAAAGGTGCCCCACTCTTCGCGGGGAATGGAACTCACCAGGTTGGTGAGGCTGAAGGCGACCTCGTCGGACGTGAGGCCAAGCGCATCGCGGTTTTTGGTAGCAAGGTCGATGGCGCGCGGCTCGATATCGGTAGCAGTGCAGGTAACGTGCCCGCGGCGCTCCCAGGCAAGGGAGAGCGAAATGCAGCCCGTGCCGCAGCCGACCTCGAGAACGCGGGCAGTGCGGGGCTCGGCTGGGGCAGATACGTTAGCCTCGGCGGCATCTTGCGCGGGAGTCGCCTGTTGGTCGTTGTCCTCAATGGCGATGCCGTATTCGTCGAGCTCGGGCTCGGGGGTTTCCATGGCCTCTGCTTCTGCCGCTTCGGCTTCTGCTGTCTGCGCGGCGGCTTCCTCGGCCTCGCGGTCGGCCAGTTCCTCGGCATAGGCGCGGCTACCCAGTACGTCGCCGCCTAGCGCCGCCTCATCGGCAGCCGTCAGGTTAGCGGCGCGGCGCTCGGCGGTCGCCCGTTCGTCTGCCAGCGCGGCCTCGGCCTTGCGTGCCTCCTCGACCTCATCGTTCCAAGGCAGCTCAACACGCTGACGGGCAGCAGCCTCGGGGCTCAGCACCTCGGCATCCAGATAATTGAGGACTTCCTCGACGAGCATCTCGGTCTCGGGACGCGGAATGAGCACGCCGGGGGCGCACGTGACGTCGATCATACGAAACTGCGTGCTGCCGGTGATGTACTGCAGCGGTTCACCTTTAGCGCGACGAACAACGGCCGCGTGCATGGTCTCGAGCTGAGCCGCGTTAAGCGTCTCGTCCATGCGCATATATAAGTCGATGCGTGCCAAACCCGTGGCAGCGCAGAGCAGCCACTCGGCAGAAAGACGGGGGTGCTCCTCGCCGCGCTCGGCCAGGTACTCCTTGGTCCACTCGAGACAACGCTTGATGGTCCAAATCTCGTTTGCCATGGGGCCCTCCCCTCTTAAGCGCCGGACGGCGCGCGAATGTCGGAGCAGATTGTACGCGAGGGCGGCACGCGGCAAGGGACGATTGGAAGCGATTATCGAGAATCAGCCCAGAATTTTGCTTGAATCGCAATCGAAGTGTTCATTCGTCGACGTCTAAATCTGCATCCGTCAAGCTTTTGGCAAGGTTGCCCCAAAACTGACCAATATCTAACCAAGAACTTGCCAAATCACTTGACGCGCGACGCATCAAAAATCGCCCCGCGACTTCTCGGACGATTTTTTGAGCATTATTTTCGATAGCAGATGAATGCCGCTAATTACTTTGAGCAGGTAGCCGGCTTAATGGCCATCAAAGCCGATTAAATAACATCTCAAAGCAATGTGCCCAACCTAGTCATTTAAGAACGTCCCCAATGACTAAAATGCCATCACAGCCGACTGAATATAATATCAAGGCAATGTCCCCAATGACTCCCTACGGATCATTTGACAACCAAGAAAACGCCGATGTTTTGGCAATGCCAGCGAGCGACGTCCAGAGCGAACAAGTTGGCATGAAAAAGGCAAGGCATAGACCTTCTGGTCATGCCTTGCCTTTTGAATGACAAATTGTCGCTCTGGGCGGCGCGCAGCGTCGAGCCGTTACGCGGTTTGGCAAAACCGCGTAACCCACTACACAGCCTGCGCCAACTTCTCGGCTCGCTCGGCGGCGGCGAGCGCCTCGATGACGGTGCCGAGCTGATCGCCCAGAAGGACGCCGTTGTAGGTGGAGTTGAAACCGATGCGGTGATCGGTCACGCGGTCCTGGGGCTGGTTGTAGGTACGGATCTTCTCGGAACGGTTGCCGTGGCCGATCTGGCTCTGGCGCTCGGCACCGAGCTCGGCCTGCTGCTTCTCGAGTTCCATCTCGTACAGACGGGCGCGCAGCATCTGCATGCAGACCTCGCGGTTCTGGATCTGGGAACGCTGCTCCTGCGACTGCACCACGGTGTTGGTGGGCAGGTGGGTGATGCGCACGGCGGAGTAGGTGGTGTTAACGCACTGACCGCCAGGACCGGAGGCGCAGTAGGTGTCGATGCGCAGGTCGGACTGGTTGATCTGGACGTCGATCTCCTCGGCCTCGGGAAGCACGGCGACGGTGGCCGTAGAGGTCTGGATGCGGCCCTGGGACTCGGTCTTGGGAACGCGCTGGACGCGGTGCACGCCGGACTCGAACTTCATGACGGAGTAGACGCGGTCGCCCTCAACCTTGAACTCGATGGACTTAAAGCCGCCGGCCTCGCTGGGGCTGGAGTCGAGCACGGTGGTCTTCCAGCCGCGCGACTCGCAGAAGCGCTGATACATCTTGTAGAGGTCGCCGGCAAAGATGGCAGCCTCGTCGCCACCGGCGGCGGAGCGAATCTCGACGATGGTATTCTTGTCGTCGTTGGGGTCGCTCGGGATGAGCATGTACTTGATGTCTTCCTCGAGCTGGGGAAGCTTCTCCTCGTTCTCGGAGATGTCCATCTGGAGCATTTCCTTCTCGTCCGCGTCGGTGGTGTCGCGGAGCATCTCCTTGGCGGCCTCGATGTCATCGAGCGCGCCGATGTACTCGCGCGAAGCGGCGATGAGGTCGGACTGGTGCGCGTACTCCTTGTTGAGGCGCGTGAACTCCTTGATATCGGAGGCGACGGCCGGGTCGGAAAGCTTCTTCTCGAGCTCCTCGTAGGCCTTAATGATCTTTTCGAGCTTGTCGCGCATGGCGGGACTCCTTTATGTGCGTGAAGGTGAAAATCGGCAGAGTTGATGGGGCGCGCGGCGCCACTGCGGGGGTAAGCCCAGCTAGAACATGTCGATCTTCAGATACATGCGCATCCCTTCGCGTATGGGGTACATAGTTGCGGTCTAACCCATATATGATAGCGTGCGCAGGCAAACCTGCATATAACCCGCACGGAATGATTGGTGCAAACAAACCTGACCCCATTGCACCAAGGGCTTCCTTTTTGGCTAGAGCGTATGGAGCAGGGCGATGAGGAAGCGCACGCCCTGGAGGTAGGCGCGGCGGGTGATGCGCTCGTTGGTGCCGTGGACGCCGCGATCACACTCGTCGTCATCAACCACAAAGGCCGAGAAGCGAATGCATTCAGGGCAAATGTGCTGGTAGTTGGCAGCGTCGGTCGCACCGATCACGGTCGAGGGCACAATTGCCACCGGCTCGAATGATCCGTTTTCCTCCGTCCCCTTTGGATCACGGAAATAGCGGGCGGCGATGGAGCGAACCGCCTCGAGGCCGGGACCACCGATGCGCGGGGACGGCGAGGGTTCGGAGCTGCCGGGGCCCAGCTCCACTTCGACACGACCGGCAAGGTCCGTTGCGGCAATTGCCTCACGGCAGCGCGCCACAACGTCGGCCACGCTCGTGCCCTCGAGCATGCGGAAGTTAATGTTGGCCCACATATCCTGCGGCATTACGTTGGCGCCGGTGCTGCCGCCCTCGATTTGCGTGGGCGCGCAGGTGGTCGTCACCAGCGGATAGAGCTTCTTGCTGGCAAGGCAATCGCGGACAATGGCGCCCCCGTTGGCGGCAATTTCATCCGCCGTGTAGAGCCCCAGCTCGACGAGCTGTGCGGCAAGTAAATCGGTCATACGCGTCGGCCACTCGATATCGCAGATTGCGGCGATAGCGCGGCTCAGCACCTCGAGCGATGTGCCGCCGTAAGGGTTAGACGAATGCCCGCCCTCACTCTTCGTCTTGAGCACAATATCGGCGTAGCCCTTCTCGGCAAGGTCGGCATGCATAAGCCAGCCCTCGCCCGCGCCGTACTCGGCAGCCGAAACAATACGGTAGTCGCCCTCGTCGATCAGGTATTCAAGTTCAACGCCGCGTTCCTCGAGCACGCGGCCGATTGCTCCCGCGCCGTGCTGCGTGGTTTCCTCGTCCTGGCCAAAAGCGAGCAGCAGGGAACGCTTGTGCTCCCAGCCGTGCGCCAACGCATACTCAACCGCCTCGAGAATGCCTGCGACCTGGTCTTTCATGTCGATGGCACCGCGACCCCAAATGTAGGTGTCGTCCACGTGGCCACTAAAGGGGGCATGCGTCCAGTCAGCCTCGGTGCCGGGCACCACGGGAACCACGTCCATGTGGCCCATGAGCATGACGGGTTTGAGGGCGGGGTCGGAACCGCCAAGCGTCACCAGCAGCGAATGGTCGACAAGCTCGACCTCGCCCACCGCGAACACGCGCGGCCAGGCCTGCTGCATATAGGCGCGCAGGTCGTCGAACGGCTGCCAGTTCACCGCCTCGGCATCCATGCTCGAGATGGTCGGAAACGACAGCACGCGGCCCAGGCGCTCGCACGCGCCAGCTTCGTCCAAATCGGCAAAATCGTCCTCATGCGCAAAAAAGCGCCAAACCTCGGCCATGACATCCTTTCGATTGTGACAACGAGGGCCGCCCCACCGGAGCGGCCCTGTCGTTCACGTGTTTGCGGTCGGTTACTTGTCCTCGAGATAGCGAGAGAGGAACTCGCGGGTGCGCTGGTGTTTGGGGTTGCCGAAGAGTTCGGCCGGTGCCGCGTCCTCGAGCACCACGCCCTTGTCCATAAAGACCACGCGGTCGGACACGGTGCGGGCAAAGGCCATCTCGTGCGTGACGACAACCATGGTCATACCATCGGCGGCGAGCTTGCGCATGACCTCGAGCACCTCGCCCACGATCTCGGGGTCGAGCGCGGAGGTCGGCTCGTCGAACAGCATGATCTGCGGGTTCATGCACAGGGCACGCGCGATGGCCACGCGCTGCTTTTGGCCACCGGACAGGCGACCCACGGCGGCATGCGCGAACTTTTCGAGTCCCACGCTCGTCAGATGCTCCATAGCGACCTTTTCGGCCTCGGCCTTGCCCATCTTTTTGAGCGTGACGGGCGCGAGCGTGCAGTTGTCGAGCACGTCCATGTTGTTGAACAGGTTAAAGCCCTGGAACACCATACCGATGTCCTCGCGCAGCTTGTTGATATTGCAGCGCTCGGCTGTGAGGTCCTGGCCGTGGAACCAGATGTGACCCGCGTCCGGAGTCTCGAGCAGGTTGAGGCAGCGCAGGAAGGTCGACTTGCCCGAGCCCGAGGCGCCGATGATGGTGACGACCTCGCCGGGATTGACGGCAAGGTCGATGCCCTTGAGCACCTCGAGCGAGCCGAAGCTCTTGCGCAGGCCCTCGACGCGGATGAGCGGCTCTTGGTTTTGTGCGGCGGCCGCGGCGCCGGTAGTGGCGGTATCTGCCATGATGATTCTCCTCGTCTTGAGCCTAGTTGGAGCTGGGCAGCGTGGCCGGGGCCGCGGCGCCGAGCTTTTTGCCAAAGGCCTCGAGCAGGCGGCTCGCCACGAGCGTCAGGATCAGATAGACCACGAGCGCCACGCAGTAGACCTCCATCTGGCGGTAGTAGACGCCGGCGACGGTGGTGGTGGCGTACATGAGGTCGAACACGCCGATGACCGAAAGCACCGACGAGTCCTTGATGTTGATGATGAGCTCGTTGGTGAGCGCGGGGATCGCGTTTTTAATGCCCTGGGGGAACACGACCTTGCGCATGGCCTGCCACTGCGACAGACCCAGCGAGCGCGCTGCCTCGGCCTGGCCGGGATCGATGGACTCGATGCCGCCGCGCAGGACCTCCATCATGTAAGCGGTGGAGTTGAGCGAGATGGTGACGAGACCGGCGGTAAAGGTGCTCCAAATCTGGTTGGCCTGAGCGGTCTCGAAGCCCATGCCACGCAGAACGGTAAAGCCCGCGTAATAGATGAGCAGGCCCTGGACCATCATGGGCGTGCCGCGCACGACGGTGGAGTAGACGGTCGCAAAGCCGCGGCCGATGCTCTTAAAGAAGCGCGTGAGGTCGTTGTCCACGCGGTCGAACGTCTGGATGCGCAGGAACACAAAGACCAGCGCCAGGAAAAAGGCGATGACGGTGCCGAAGGTGGCAAGCGCGATGGTGATCTCGATGCCGCGGATAAAGAAGTCGCCGCTCTTATAGGTCATGTAGACCAGGCTCGACAAAAAGTCGCTGGGGTTGGAGTCCGAGACAATGCTCACCTGGACCAAGTCGATAAACGACATGACGCAGCGGTCGGCAAAGAAGATCGCCGCGATGACGACCACGACGTAGCTGCCCAAGCGCGCGCCGCGACGGAAGCGCTCGGAAGCAAACGGCGACGTTTCGCGATAGTCGCTCCAGTGCATAAGCTTGGTGACCAGCGCCGCCGCCGACACGACGAGCCAGGCCCAAAGAATCGCCCAAAGGCAGTCTTGGAACACGCCCGTAGGCGCCAAGAAGCTCAACGGCGTGGGGTTGCGCTGGCTAAACGCCAGGCCGAGCGCCGCAATGACGCTCGTGCCCAGGTATACATAACGGTGGTCTGCCTTGATAAAGGAGGCCAGGCGATTGATGGTTTTCATGCTGCCTCCCTATGCCGGCTGACGGTCGAGGCACGCGTCCCACATTTGGTCGCGCTCCTCTTGGCTAACGCCCTTGAGTGTCTTGTCGATGAGTTTAAGCAGCTTGTCCGAGCCCTTGCGGCAGCCGACGTTTGCCGTGACCTCCTGCTTGAAACCCTCGCCCTCGGCAAATTGAATCGGCACGATACCCGGGTTTTGGGCCATATAGCCCTTCTCGTTCTCGGTGTTGTAGGTCACGGCGTCGCACGTGCCCTGCAGCAGATTCGAAAACACCGTGGGGACCGAATCGACCGGGTTTTTGTGCACAACGCCCGGGATCTCGTCAATGACAGTGTCGAGCATGGTGTCCTTTTGACCGAGCACCGTGGCACCGCTGAAGTCGCTGAGCTTGGTGGCGTTCTGGTAAGGCGAGCCCTCTTTTACGAACAGGCCAAAGTAGCCAATGAAGTACGGGTCGGAAAAGCCGACGGACTCCTCGCGCTCGGGCGTGGCGCTCATGCCGGCAATGATGAGGTCAATCTGGCCGTTGTTGAGCGAGTCGATAAGGCCCGAGAAGCTCTGCTTGACGGCGACGGGCTCGCCGCCGAGAGCCTTGCAGACGATCTTGGCGATCTGCACGTCGTAGCCATCGGCATAGGCGCCCTGCACGTTGTCGATGGGGATCGTGAACTCGCTGGCCTCGGAAACCTGCCAGTTGTACGGGGCGTAGGCCGCCTCCATGCCAATGCGGATCTTATCCTTGCCGATAACGGAATCGGACAGGTCGTCGCGACCGCCGCCCGTCGTGGGCTGAACCACCTTGAGCGTGGACGGGCGCTGACAGCCGGCGAGCGCGCCGGCGACAACGGTAGCGCTCGCAGCGAGAGCGCTACCCAAGAAGATGCGACGGCTGCATATCGGCTGCGGATGCGCGTCGCGTTGATGGGGAGAATGCATAATCTGCCTTCCCTGTTGAATTGTATGCTGACGACTTAACAGGATATACGTCGGCGACCAGTAGCGCAGCACAAGCTCGAAAAATTAATAGACACGCGGTAGTCATTGGGAACGTCGATGTTTTGGCAATGCCAGCGAGCGCCGCCCAGAGCGAACAAGTTGGCATGAAAAAGGCACGGCATAGACCTTCTGGTCATGCCGTGCCTTTTGAATGACAAATTGTCGCTCTGGGTGGCGCGCAGCGTCGACCGACCCGCCGTTCGTCAGAACGGCGGAACCTAAGGGCGCAGCGTCGACCGGTCCGCCGTTCGTCAGAACGGCGGAACCTCTAGAGCAAGGTGACGCTAAAGCTGCGGACGTCCGTCTCGCCCGGCGCCAGCGTGATGGTGTTGACCTTGTGCTCAAAGACATCGTCCTCGGTGTCCATGGTGGTATGACCGGTCCAGGGCTCGAGCGCCACAAACGGAGCATCGTTGGCGGCAGACCACACGCCGATGTACTTAAAGCCCTCAAAGTCGATCTTGACGCCGTGGCCCGACTTGCGGCCGCGCAGTGTGAGCGTGGAGCCCGGAGTATCGGTGAACATGATGGCATCGTTATCGAAGCTGCGGTGCGTGATGGGCAGCACGTCCGAGTTATCGGGGGCCTTGTAGCTACCCTCGAACGTCATAAGACCGTCGGGCGTGATGATAGGAGCCTCGTTGGTCCAAGCCTCGGTAAACGCCAGCTCGTAATCCTCGAACGCCTCGTCTTCGGCACCGGGGGCGGGCACGTTGAATGCAGGATGACCGCCCACCGAGAACGGCAGGGCCACGTCGCCGGTGTTGGTGACGGCAAAGGTCTGCGTGAGCGTGGCGTCGCCGGTCAGGGCATAGGTCATGTTGAGCTTAAAGTGGAACGGGAACGCCTTGAGCGACTCGGGCGTGTCAGCGATCTCGTACGTTACCGAGGAGCCGTCCTCCGAAACCTCGACCAACTTGTGCTCGACGATGCGAGCGAGTCCGTGGCGCGGCATCTCGCAGGTGCCGGCCGCAGATGTCGCCATGTTGTTGCGCAGCGATCCCACGATGGGGAACAGGATAGGCGCATGCTTGCCCCAAAAGGCCGGATCGCCCTGCCACAGATACTCGTTGCCGTTGAGGGCAAGGCTCGTGAGCTGGGCGCCCATGGAATCGATGGCCGCGGTGAGGCCGCCGCGCTTGATGGTAGTGACGGTTGACATGCTACTTCCTCCAATAGTAAACAACGGTGTCGAGGGCTATTGTCCCACTCTTGGCGGCGGGGTTGAGCGACAGGTGCAGTTATTGAGCAATAGCGTAAAGGTCGAACCCACCCTGCGGCGTGCTATCGATCGTATCGGGCGCCTGCGAATTAAAACTCACCGGAACCATGCGCTTTGAGGCACGGTAACGCGTGCCGTCGGTGGCGACGGGCGGCTCATCGACCGTGAGCTCGTAGTCGCCGGGCTTGAGCTCGATGCCGTCACCTTCGGAATTGACGTATTGGTACTCGTCGATCGCTTGCCCCTTGAGCGTGCGACCCACGATATGGACGAGCATCTGGCTGTCGCCGCGCGCGGTGTCCCATGTCGCACCGTCCTTGACCTCGACCGACACATGCACCGAGCGCGTGCGGCTGAGCGATTGCTCGACAGACATCTCGACCTTGGCGGCGTCTTGGCGCTGCTGCTCGACATGACCCCAGATGCTGCCGATCGCCGAGCAAGCGATGACGCCGGCCATAAAGGCGATGAGAATGGGGCCGAGCGGCGAGCGACGTCCTGCATCTTCCTCGCGAGACAGATTGGGGCGACGTGTGGGCGCGGGCGCCTGAGCACCCTGCGCGGGCACGTCGAGAATGCTGAAAGATGCCGTGCTGTCGGGGTCGATGGTATGGCGCGGCTGCGGGGTCTTTGCCGGCGAGATGGACATGTCGGCTGGCTCGCCGAGCGTGGCCGTGGCATCGGCCTTTGCCTCGTCTGCCTCGGCTTGGGCCCAGGCTTGTTCGAAGGTCAGGGGCTCGACGGGGTCGAGGGCGGCGTCCGAGTCGGCGGCGGCGACGTTGCCGGTCTCGTCCTCGTCGCTCGACACGTCACGCGGCGTAGGCTCGTCCCACTCCTCGTCCGGAGCCTCGCCCTCGCTATACCACCATTCAAAGTTATCGATATCCATACGGGGCGCCCCTTAGGCCTCGCAAATAAACACTTGCTAGCCTTATACCCCCAGACGGCGCTGGAGCTCGCTGGCACAGACAGGAAAACCGTCACAACATTCGACGCTTTTCCTCGTTTTCGAGATTTTCGCCGAATGTTGTGACGGTTTGGGCAGCAGCCACACCACGAATGCGACGAAGGAGCAGCCCCCTTGTCACATCTGGAGGGCGACGGGGGTCTGGATGCAGCAAAAGTCCTCTTGGTGGGACTCGTCGTAGCTCGTGGTATCGAGGTAGCAAAAATCGAAGGCGTTGCCGATGGGCTGGAGCGCGTGCTTGTCCATGCAGGCCACGACGGCGCGGATGCCCTCGGGCTCGTACGGCATGCCCCAGCGGCTCATGCACAGATACGTGCCCTCGGGCAGTACTTCGATGCCGATCTCTGCCAGCTCGGCGGGATCGCTCGGCAGCAGTTCCTCGACACCGCGCGGTAGCACGGCAAAGGAGCCGGCGCCGGCGATGGGGTCGTCGGAATGCAGCGCCTCGCGACGCAGCATAGCGCCCCAACCGCGCATGGGGCGCGTGCCCGTCAACGTACGCATGCGCAGGATTGCCCGCATGAGCGTGGGGTGAAGCATCGAGCGGCCGCGCTCGATATCGGCCGGGAACTCCTCAAAGACCACGAAGCGGCGCTCGAATTGCTTGAGCTCCGGCTTGCCCTCGCGCTCGCGCCAGTAAACCGCCTCGTCGTAAAAGCTTAGACGCTCCTGTACGCTCGCGCGCTCGGCTTTGAGCTCAGCGATCTGCTCATCGAGCGCCTGCACCCGCGAGCGCAGGTGATCGGTCATCTCGCCAATGTCGAACGTCGAGGTCAGGCGGTCAATCTCGTCGAGTTCGAGCCCCAGGTCGCGAAGCATGCAGATCAGACGCATGAGCGGGATCTGCGTAGGCGAATAGAAGCGGTAGCCCTTTTCGTTGACCACGGCAGGTTTAAACAGGCCGATCTTGTCGTAGTAGATGAGCGTTTGGCGCGAAACATTAAACAAGCTCGCCATCTCGCTAATCGCATACATGCCCGTCTGCATAAGTCCTCCCGACACATCCTTTTAGCGCACAAAGCCCGCCGCCCACAGGGGCAGCGGGCTCAAACACTCCTCGTATCCTACCCTAAAAGCGCCTATGACCAGCGCTTATAGTTTGCACATGACACGCCAACGGCCTCGAGCGCCTTGGCGGCGATGTGATGCACCGCGTCATCGAGCGTGGCGGGGCCGTTGTAAAACGTAAGCATGGGCGGCATGAGCATGACGCCCGGTACGCGCGCAAGGCGCGCCATGTTGTCGACATGAATGGCGCTGAAGGGCGTCTCGCGCACCATGAGCACCAGGCGGCGCTGCTCTTTCATCTGCACGTCGGCCGCGCGCAACAACAGGTTTTCGCTGTAGCCGCTCGCAATGCCGGCGAGCGTCTTCATGGAGCAGGGAGCCACGATCATACCGTCGACCGGATAGGTGCCGCTTGCGATGGCGGCGCCGATATTTTTGTTGTCGTAGACCACATCGGCATGCGTGGCAAACTCGTCGAGCGTCATGCCGAGCTCCTGCTCGATGGTGATCTCTCCCCCGCGCGTGACGACAAGCGCCGACTCGGCACCTGCCTGGCGCAGGCATTTGAGGCACTCAAGGCCCAGCGCGGCACCGCTGGCACCAGAAACGCCAACGACAATGCGACGGGGACGGACAGAAGACTCAGGCATGACAACTCCTTAACTACTTGGTAGGACTACGTACTAGAAAGCAAGCTCTGCAGCCCACTTATCTGTGTCGATCTCCATGAACTGCGAGCGAATGAAGTTCTTCTTGAGGTCGAACGGAACCGTGCAGTCGAAGATGGCCTTGCAGGCGATGCCGTGCTCGCGGATCGAAGGATCGAACGCGGGGTCGTTGGACGGATCGAGCACGTGGCAGTGACAACCGGGGATGGTGATAAGGTCCACGTCGGCCTGGAAGCGCGTGGTCATGGCCCACATCACGTCGCTCATATCGAAGATATCGACATCCTCGTCAACAAGGATGACGTGCTTGAGCTCGGAAAATGCCGAGAAGGCGAGCATGGCGGCGTTGCGCTGACGGCCCTCGTCATTTTTGCTCGACTTCTTGAACTGCATAATGGCAACGAACTTGCCGCCGCCGCAGGGAGCAGCATGGACGTTGAGCAGGCGGCCCGGGATGGCGGTCTCGACCATCTTGTAGATGGAAGCCTCGGTGGGGATGCCGGCCATGGAAACGTGCTCGTGCGAAGGACCGATGCAGCTCTCCATGATGGGATTGACGCGCGTGGTGACGGCGGTGATCTTGATCACCGGGCAGACCTTGGCGCCACCGGTGTAGCCGGGGAACTCGGGCATGGCGTAGCCGTGGCCGTTGACGTCCTCGTTGATGGTCTCGTCGTGCATGAGGTAGCCCTCGAGCACGTACTCGGCATTGGCAATGCACTTTTGCGGAACGGTGACACAGTCGGCGAGCTCGACGGCGTGGCCGCGCAGGGCACCGGCGATCTGCAGCTCGTTGAAGCCGAGCGGTGTGGTGGGAGCCTCGAAGCCGCAGCACATGTACACGGCGGGGTCCAAGCCGATGGAGATGGAAATGGGCATGTCCTCGCCGCGCTGGCAGTACTCGTCAAAGAACGCGCCCAGGTGACGGCTGCCGGGGGTAATCCACATGGCGAGCTTATCCTTGTCGACGCAGGAGAAGCGGTGGATGGTCACGTCGGACTGGGAGCCGTCGGGGCTCGTGCCATAGGCGAGGCCCATGGTGATGTAGGGGCCGCCGTCGACGGGCGTGTTGGTGGGAGCGGGGACGATCTTGCGCAGGTCAAAGCCCTCGTCGGTCGCCTTGTACACGACCTCCTGGCAGTCGACGTGCGCACCCTCGGCGATCTGCTCAGGCGCGATCAGGTTCTCGAAGCGCTTGCCGATTTCGAGGCCCAGGTGCTCCTCGTCCAGGTCGAGCAGGGCGGCAACGCGCTTGCGGCTGGCAAGCATGCCGATGCAGACCTTGGCATCGTCAAAGCCCTTGACGTTGTTGAAGACCATCGCCGGGCCCTCTTTGGTCGGGCGCATAACGGTGCCGCCGGCACCGACGTGGCGATAGACGCCCGAGACCTCGGCGTCCGCGTCGACCTGGGTGTCGGTCTCGAGCAGCTGGCCCGGCATCTCGCGCAAAAAGTCGAGCGCGGAGCGCAGGTCGTGGATCTGGGAAGCATCGGTAGTGGACATAGCATGCTCCTTTCGGGAGAGTGCCCGGCGGCGAGGATGCCGCCGAGCTGGGTAACGTAATGAGGCCGCAGCGCTCATAGATGGGGCGCTCGGGCACTCGCAGTTCAAGCACTCGGCTAATTACAGCCAAGCACTCGACTGCTTACATCAGGCCAAAGAGGTGGAACCAGGCGGCCTCGACCAGCACGACGATAAAGACGACCGCGGTGAGGGGAATACCCATGCGCATGGCCTCTTTGGAGGTGTAGCCGCCGGCGTCCTTGCCCTCGCCGATAAGGATCGGCAGGTTGTGGAACGGCAGGATGTAGTGGATGTTGATGGACGTGAAGACGATGAGCGCCACGGCAAGCGGGCTTACGCTGGAGCCGGCCGCGAAGCTGATGAACGCCGGCACGCACACACCGAGCACGGCCATGACCGAGCCCATGAACATGTGGATGATCATGGAGAGCGCGGCGACGAGCAGGGCGAACAGGAAGATGTTCTCGGGCACGGAGCTGGGAAGCACGACATCGGCGATCCAGGCGTTCATGCCGGTGGCGCCGCCCACGGAACCCACGGCCATGGCGGCCGTCAGGAACATGAGGGACTTGATGTCGACAGCGTTCCAGCTGGCGGGCGTGAGGACCTCGCCGATGATGGGCATGGCGAGCGCGACGCCGATGGCCAGGGTGACCCAGCCGATGTAATCGCCCGAGACGGTGAGCCACAGCGCGATGGCGATGACAAGCCACACGATGGTGCGGATCTCCTTGACGGAGAGCTTGCCGAGCGCGGCCTGCTTGGCCACGATCTGCTCGCGATCGTAGACGAGCTCCTTGCTGGGCTTAAAGAGGAAGAGACCCAAGAACAGGGTGCACAGCAGCGCGACCAGCATAGGCACGCTCATGTACAGGAACCAGTCGACAAAGGACGGGCTCATGCCGCCGGCCTCGGCGCTGTACTGCGCAACGAGCGGGTTGAGCGTGGAGTCACCCGTCAGGAAGAACATGGAACCCGGGGCGGCAGCGGCAAACACGAGGAAGCCGAGCTTGCCGCGGTCGTCGTCACCGTAGCCGGCGGACTCGGCGATGACCGAGACGACGGCGAGGATGAGGAAGGCGCGGGGGAACGGATGCGGGATCAGCAGCGACAGCACAAAGGTGAGCGCGAAGATCGAAATGATGAGCGACTTGGCGTCGCGCACGAACTTGAGCATAAACGCATAGGCGATGCGCTCGCCCAGGCCCGACTCCTTGACCGCGCTGGCGATGAGGTAGGCGCCGATGACGAGCCACATGGTGGCTTTGGTCCACGAGCTAAACGTGGAGGCGACCGTCGCCGAGATGCTCGCGGCGCCCGTGTCGTCCACGCACACCTTAAACAGAACGAGCAGCGCGCAATAGAGCAGGCCCACAAAGCCCGGCTGTGCCACGCCACACGCCCAGAACACCACCGTGGCGAGTGTCAACGCCAGACAGGTCTGACCGCCGACCGTGAGCACGACCGTCGAGCTCAGCTCCGCCAAAGGAAGAAACTTCACCAGCAAAAAGACAACGATACCCAACACAAAGCCAATTTCGCGCTTGGTGATCTTAAACGCCTTCTTTTCCGCTTCCATCTCCCCACCTTTCTTGTTGGGGGCGCTCCGGATTCGCAGCCACGTTGCCGCTTAAAAAGGGGCGCCCGTTATCGGACACCCCTTACGTTGCGCTGTGTTGCGGCAATACAGTCAAGCGGGATTTTTGGATGAGAAGCGATCCTCTGGGCAAAAACCGTCACAACATTCGACGCTTTTCCTCGTTTTCGAGATTTTCATCGAATGTTGTGACGGTTTGGATATGGCAAAGGGACTGTACCTTTGTTACATAGCGAGGGCCGTACGGATGGATGGGACCTCCAGAGCCTCGCGAAGCCAGGGGGCCAGCTGCTCGGGGCGTCCTTGCAGATAACCGTCGAGCTCGGACGGGGCCACCGGGCGCACTTCCGAGATCTCCTCTTGGTTGATGCGCAGCTCGCCCGGCTCAACATGGGCTGCGAACACCTCGCACCATTCGCGCTCGCAGCGGCCGTCGCCGTGGTCCTCGCGGTAGGTCACGTGACCGAGGTGTTTGAGCTGGTCGGGTGCGCGCGTGATGCCGAGCTCTTCGTTGATGCGGCGCGCCGTCGCGGCGACAACGTCCTCCCCGGGGAGCGGATGGCCGGCACAGCTATCGGCCAGCACCCCGCCCCACAGTCGTTTGAGCGGACTGCGACGACAGAGCAGCAGGCGCGCGTCTTCGCCCTGGCCCTCGACCAGAAGCGTCAGAAATGCCTGATGCAGGATTCCCTCGCCGGTATGGGCCTCGATGCGGTCGACGGGGCCAAGCGCCTCGCCGGTCGCGGCATCGACCGCCACGACCTCGGCGCCTGCGCCGCCCTCATCCCAGCCGGCGCGCAGAATGCGGGCGGCGGCTTCCTCGAGCGCGGCGATGAGCTCCTTGGTGGTGTCGAGCACGCGCTGCAGGTCGTTCCCGCTCGCCTGTTCAACATGAAAACCCGTGCTTGCAACTACCGGCACGCCAAAGTGCGTGGCCAGCGCCGCCGCAATATCGTGCGCCGGGATCTCGTCTCGATGGCACGGAACGGCCAGGATGCTCACCGTCGCCGTACGGCCGGGCTCGGGGCGAGGAATGGCCTGCGCCGTGGCGCCCAGGTGCGCAAACTCCGGCGAGCAGGCGTACACCGCCATGCCTCGCGGCGTCACCGTCAACTGGGCCTCGAGCGCAAACTTGCCCTCGCCCACTACAACCTTTGTCGTGTGCATACCCATGGGATCTCCTGTCGCCCACAATGTACCTGAGACCATCTTCGCCTGTATTGCGACTATACAGGCAAGCTCTCCATGTGACAAAGGAACTGCCCCTTTGTCACATTCTGTTAGAGTTGCAGGGATTGAATCCCGCTTATTCATGCGACATTGGAGTGACAACCTTGACCGCCGCAACCACGCCTAAAAGTAAGTCAACCGCCGCCGCGCTCTCCCCCGCGCGCACCAGGCTCTGCCTGGCGCTGCTCGTGCTGCTGGGATTCTCGCTCGGCTGCTCCGAGTTCGTGGTCATCGGCATCGAAAGTGACTTGGCGACGGAACTCGGCATATCGCTTGCCGCTGCGGGCCAGCTCATCAGCGTGTTCGCGCTCGTCTACGCTATCGCGACGCCGGTGCTTGCGCTCAGCACGGGGCGATTCCGCCGCTACCAGCTGCTCGTGTGCTACAGCATTATCTTTGTGCTCGGCAATCTGGTCATGGCGTTAGCGCCCAACTTCCAGGTGCTCTTTATCTCGCGCATTGTCCTGGGATCCGTCTCGGGCGCGCTGCTCGCCGTGGGCGTGACGTACATCCCCGAGCTGCTGTCCCCGCAGCAAACTTCGCTTGCCATCTCGGTGGTATATGGTGCGTTTTCCGTGGCAATGGTCTTTGTCACTTCGATTGGCAAGTTCGTGGCCGACACGCTCGACTGGCACGTGGCCATGTACGGCACGCTGACCTTTGCCGTTCTGATCTGCGGAGCGCTCGTGGCGTTTATGCCGCGCGCCGGGCAAACCGACGAGCCTGCCACCTTTCGCGAGCAGGCGGGACTTCTACGCGAGCCGAGCATCATCACCGGCATGCTCATCTTTTTGTTTGGCGTGGGGTCGGTCTACGTATTCTACGGCTATGT
Organism: Coriobacteriaceae bacterium; assembly: GCA_902363125.1. Classification (GTDB taxonomy): domain Bacteria; phylum Actinomycetota; class Coriobacteriia; order Coriobacteriales; family Coriobacteriaceae; genus Collinsella. The sequence goes on along the minus strand of CABIZD010000003.1, from coordinate 209,898 downwards.
GACGCCTTATCTTGAGCAGGTGCTGGGCATGGGCACTGTTCAGGCGAGCACCACGCTTATGGCCTACGGCGTGTTCTGCCTGGTCTCGAACATCTTGGGCGGATGGATCGACGCGCGCTTTGGCATGAAGGCGCTGCTTGTGACGTTTGTGCTGCAAGCTGCGGCGTTACTCGGGCTGTTTGCCGTGGGCGACACCATGCCGCTCGCGCTGGTCTTTGTCTTTAGCCTAGCGCTGCTCATGTACCTGTTCTCGGTGTCATGCATCACGCACTTTATGGACGTGGCGCGCAGCCGCCATCCCAAATCGATGGTACTCGCGAGCTCGGTAGAACCCATGGCGTTTAATGTCGGCATCTCGTTTGGCACCGCGGTGGGCGGCGCCGTGGTGAGCAGCGTTGGCATTGCCTACGTTGGCGCGGTTGGTGCCGCGTTCTCGCTTGTGGCCTGGGCGCTTACGCTGGTGACGATTAAGCTGGCTCGCTGGGAGCGCAAGCGGGCGAGGGCGTAAGCGCAGATGCGATACTCGAGCTCGATGATGGCGATCGAAAGGAAACCGCATATGCAACGTGTACTGTTTATCTGCCATGGGAACATCTGCCGCTCGACCATGGCCGAGTCGGTGTTTACTGAGCTGGTGCGCCGTGCCGGGCGCGAGGCGGAGTTCGTCATTGATTCTGCTGCGACCTCGACTGAGGAGATCGGCAACCCGCCGCATCATGGCACAGTCGCCAAGCTGCGCGAGGTCGGGATTCCCGTCGTTGCGCACCGTGCCCGCCAGGTGCGTCGCGCGGAGTATGGCGACTGGGATCGCATTGTCTATATGGATGCCGAGAACGCGCGCGGCCTGCGTCGCATCTTTGGCGACGACCCCGACGGCAAGATTACGCGCTTGCTCGACTGGACCGAGCGCCCCGGCGACGTGGCCGATCCCTGGTACACCGGCAACTTCGATGCCACCTACCGCGACGTGCTCGCCGGCTGCACCGCTATGCTCGAGCAGCTGTAGGTTCGCGGACGCACGAACCTCGCGAGCCGCGTCATCGGCATACAGATCGAGCGTGGATTTTCTCCCACTTTGAGCATTCAAGTGCGCTCTAGACGGGAGAAAATCCACGCTCATTATCTCGGATAGCGGATGCGACAAAGGCACTATCCCTTTGTCGCATCGGGGACTGTCCCTAGACCGGCTTGACCTCCAGCTTTATCCCCTCGGCACGGGAGTCACCAAAAACATCCGAAAGGGTCCAGATCGCATACAGAGGCAGATAGAGAACGCCCCCGTCACGCTCAACGTTGCCTCTCGAGAAAACAATCCCTCGTTTTACGCCATACTCGGCCGTTTCAAGCACATGGCCGAGTGCGGCGTGCGCATGGTAATAGGAGCCCGATTTAACCTCGATCGGAACAGCTGTTCCATCCGGTCCGTCAACCACAAAGTCCACTTCACCGCGCTTTTTTGTCTGATAGTAGTAAAGCTGGCGATTTTGGGCAGCCAGCTGCTGAGCCACCACGTTTTCGTACACGCCGCCGAGGTTGGGCTCCTTGCTGTCGAGGTACGCCGCCTGGGAGACCCCGATGGGATAACGGGCCATCAGCATCCCGGTATCGGACTGATACAGCTTGAACTGCGACGGCCGCGCCGTCTTAAGCAGCGGGGACTTGGGCTCGGTCACGATGTCGGTCTTGAGAGCGACGCCGGCATCGACAAGCCAGACAAAATCTCGCTGGTATTTCTCGTAATGAGCCTTGGGATCTATGGAGTTGAGCACGAAACGCTTGTTCTCGCCCTCCAGCATGACGGGCAGTTGGTCGAAAATGCTCTGCACCTGGAGCGCGCGTCCGTTCGCGTATTTTGAGATATCCCGACGGTATTGCCCGTTCAACTCAGACTGGAGCTGGCGGACGGACGCCAAATCACCCTGCGTGTCGAGGAATCGCTGCACGACTTCCGGCATACCGCCGACAACGATATAGGTCCTGAAGTTCGCCATCATCGCTTCGTGAATATAACCAGGAACCGGCGTCTCGTTGCGGCACGCATTGCGAATCGAGCTTCGCGCCTCTTCGCTCACCCCAATCGCCCAGCTGAACTCCTCAAAATCCAGCGGGAACATCCTGAGCTCATGGACGTACCCCACGGGATAAGACCTGACGCCCTTGAATTGGGTCCCAAGCATGGACCCCGAGAATGCCCAGCGACAACGGCCGTCCTCGACAAGGAACTTGGCCATCGTCATGATGTCCGGCGCCTCCTGCACCTCATCGATAAACACGAGCGTTTTGCCCGGCGCTATCGACTTGCCCGTGAGAAGCGTCACCCTGCTGATGAAGTCATCAGCATCCCTCGCCCCGAGAAGGGCGTCTTTTGCCTGGCGGTTTTCCGCGAGATTGAGCTCGATATAGGTTGCGTAGTTTGACTTACCGAACTCGCGAATCGAGTAGCTCTTACCGATTTGGCGAGAACCCGTGACGAACAACGCCTTTCGTTCAATGGATCTCTGCCAACAATCAAGCTCATCAGCGATTTTCCTGCGCAACATAAGCTCTCCCATCGCTTCGATAAATGAAATGCAGATATTTATATCGACTATTATCGATGAAATGCAGAGATTTTTAGTACCGAAATTGGATGAAATGCAGAAATTTGAGCTTACTCGCGCACAGAACAACGACGCGTGCGCCTAAGCATGGGCATAAGTGAGGTCGGGATTCTCGCATACAAATCGAGCGAGGACTATCTCCCACTTTGAGTGCGAAATTGCGCCCAAAACGGGAGATAATCCACGCTCGATATTTCGATGGGAGATTATCCACGCTCGATTACTCGTCGACGATCTCGGCAAGCCAGACGTTGAGGGTGTCGACCTCGGGGCAGCAGAACTTTGCTGTGCCGGGCTCGTTGCCAGGCACGGTTCCGCCATAGCGCAGAATATCGATATAGGGAAAGCCCACATGGCAGGCCATGGCGCACATCTTGCCGCGGTCGCGATCGAAGTCAAAGACATCGCCCGGCTTGTGCCCGTGATGGCAGCGGCACGTCCCCAGCTGGTCCACGCAGCTAATGCGAATACGTGGGCGCTTGCCGCGCGGAGCACCAAGCGGCTTGTTCTCGCCCGTGGCCTCGGTGCCGCCCTCGCCAGCGTTACTCATGGTCAATCACGTCCAGGCAGGCCTCGATGGGCAGACCGGCCGACTTGTCCTCTTGGTCGGCATTGCGCTCGATAAGCTCAGCCACCACACGCATGGCATCGGACGTCGCGCGCTGCAGACTCCAACCTGCCATAACGCGGCCGACGAGCACCGCCGAGAACGTGTCGCCCGTGCCCGGGAAATAGACCGGAATGAGCTCAAAGGGAATCGTGAAGTACTCCCCCGCTACATGGTCGTAACCGATAACCGCGTTCGTGCCATTGACCACGGCGCTCGTAATGACCACCGACTTGGCACCTAGCTCACGCACGGCGTTCACAAGAACGCGGGCCTCGTCGGGCGTGATCTGCTCTGCAATAGGCGTATCGGTGAGCAGACAGGCCTCGGTGTAATTGGGAACCGCGTAATCGGCGCACTCGAGCAGGTGCCTCATGAGACCGATCGTGGACTCGGGCACACCGGCGTAGAGCTTGCCGTTGTCGCCCATGATGGGGTCGACGAACACCTTGGTGCCCTTTTGCGCGCGGCGGTGGCAAAAGTCCGAGATGATGCGCGTCTCTTCCTCGGTCACGATAAAGCCGGTCGAGATGGCGTCGAACTCAAAGCCGAGCTCCTCCCAGATGGCGAGGCTCTGGCGCACGTACTCCGTGGTGTCGTGGATGTAGAACTTGGGGTAGTTGAGCGTATCGGAAACGAGGGCCGTCGGCAGGTTGTGGATGCGATAGCCCATGTGCGACAGCACCGGCAGCATAGCGGAGAGCGCGACCTTGCCGTAGCCGCACATATCATTGATCAGCAGCAGCTGAGTGTTCTTCATGAGAGTCCCCCCTAGTTCGGGTGCGGCGCAGCAGCGCCACAGTGCGACTAAGTGTAGCGCAGGAGGCGTTGTGGGCGGAGGCGAGCGGTACGAAGGGCAAATTGTTGCGGAAAGGTTTCGGAAATGGGGGCTGTTTGCTCCATGGCGGCCTAGTTGATGCTACTCATATAGCGCCATTTCAAAACTATGCCTATTTACTACGTTTAACCGCCCGCCTCTAACCACAACGAATTTCTCTCCAACAAAACCGCAGGTAGATGCCTTGCGTTTTTTCAGAAACAGCTGTTGTGGTCAGCGATGCTGGATTCATCGTAGTAATTAGGCATAGTTTTTGGCAAGGCCGCTTCGAAAGGCATCATCGCAGCCCAAAACGATACCTTTCCCCCGTCCCCCAGGGATCAGATTGCCGCTTAGGAGCGTTTGCAGCGTCGAGCGGTTACGGCGTTTGGTAAAACGCCGTAACTTAATAAGTTTGGTACCTTGACATTCATTTCTTATGCTCCTAGATTAGTTAGGCACAAAACAATTGCACTACCTAACTAAAGAAAGGAGCGACACCATGTGCGATGACCACATCGGCCTCTGCCCCCACACGCCGGGCGGCGACCCCCATGAACCCGCAGATGCGCCCGCGGCACAGTCCCAATCAGACGCGCTCGCCAAGCACATCCTAAACGGGCTGGGCTTCTGCGGCCACTTTCTGCACTTTCACGGCGGCGGCGCCTCGGGAAAGGCCCCCATCGTCTGCTTGCTCGCCAAGCAGCCAAACGGCGAGATGTCACAGCAGGAACTAGGCCTGCACTTTGATCTTAAGCCCGGTTCGCTTTCCGAAATTCTCTCCAAGATCGAATGCGCCGGCCTTATCGAGCGCAGCCGCAATCCCAAAGACCGGCGGCAGCTCACCATTCGCCTGACCGAAGCGGGATGGGAAAAGGCCCACGTAGAGCAGGCGGCCCGCATTCGCTTTAGAGAGCAGGCCTTTAGCGCGCTCACCCATGACGAGCGCGAGGACCTCGCCGAAATGCTCGATAAAATCCGCGTAACCTGGGAGGAACTGGATGATTAAAACCCTCATGGGAAGCATCCGCGACTATATGAAAGTCACCGTTGCCACGCCGCTGCTCGTGCTTGGCGAGGTGCTCTGCGAGATGCTGATTCCATTTATCACCGCCAACCTGATCGACGCCATCAAAGACGGCGCCACCGTAGCCGAGATGCTTCCCACCGCAGGCTTTTTGGTGCTCATCGCGCTAACATCGCTTGCTTTTGGCGCCGCGGCCGGCGTCACCTGCAGCCATGCGAGCTGCGGCTTCGCCAAGAACCTGCGTCACGACCTGTTCTACAAGATCCAGACGTTCAGCTTTGCCAACATCGATGAGTTCTCGAGCTCATCGCTCGTCACGCGCCTGACCACCGATATCAACAACGTGCAGCAGGCCTTTATGATGATCATCCGTATCGCCGTGCGCGCGCCGCTGGTATTGATCTTCGCCTTTACCATGGCGTTTATCATGGGCGGCAGCGTCGCCATGGTCTACCTGGTCATCATTCCGCTGCTGGGCTTTGGACTGTTCTTTATCATCTTTAAGGTGCGCCCCATCTTCTCGCGCGTGTTCCACAAGTACGATGCCCTTAACGAGTCCGTCGAGGAAAACGTCACCGGCATGCGCGTGGTCAAGAGCTATGTGCGCGAAGACTTTGAGAAGGAGAAGTTCGCGACCGCCGCGCGCGACGTCCAGATGGACTTCACCCGCGCCGAGAAGCTGCTCGCCTTTAACAACCCCATGATGAACATCTGCGTCAACGGCGCGTTTGTCGTCATCATCTACCTGGGCTCCAAGCTCATCATCACGAGCCAGGGCACGCTGTTCGACGTGGGCCAGCTCTCCTCGACCTTTACCTATGGTTTCCAGATTCTCATGAGCCTGATGCAGCTGTCGATGATCTTTGTCATGGTGACCATGGCCGACGAATCGGCACACCGCATTGCCGAGGTGCTGGCCGCCGAGCCCACGATCGCCGATCCCGCCGAGCCCGTGCTCGAGGTTGCCGACGGTTCCATCGACTTTGACCACGTGAGCTTTAAGTATTCCAAGCATGCGAAGCGCCAGGCGCTCGACGATATCGACCTGCACATTACGAGCGGCGAGACCATCGGCATCATCGGCGGCACCGGCTCGGCCAAGTCCACGCTCGTTAACCTCATCGCCCGCCTGTACGACACCACCGAAGGCGCTGTGCGCGTGGGCGGCGTGGACGTGCGCGACTACGACCTGGACGCGCTGCGTCACCAGGTCGCCATGGTGCTGCAGAAAAACGTGCTGTTTAGCGGCACCATCGCCGAGAACCTGCGTTGGGGCGACCCGAACGCCACCGACGAGGAAGTCCGCGAGGCAGCGCATCTGGCCTGCGCCGACGAGTTTGTCGACGGTTTCCCCAAGGGCTACGACACCTGGATCGAACAGGGCGGCTCCAATGTTTCGGGCGGTCAGAAGCAGCGCCTGTGCATTGCACGCGCCCTGCTGCGTCGCCCCAAGATCTTGATCCTGGACGACTCCACCAGCGCCGTCGACACCAAGACCGACGCCAAGATCCGCGCAGGGCTGGCAAGCTATCTGCCCAACACGACCAAGATCATCATCGCCCAGCGCATCAGCTCCGTGCAGGACGCAGACCGCATCATCGTCATGGAGGGCGGCCGCATCGCACAGATCGGCAACCACGAAGAGCTGCTCAAGACGAGCGAGATCTACCGAGAGACCTTTACCTCGCAAAACAAGATGTCTGCCGAGGGCGAAGGGGCCGTCGAGGCCGACACCGAGGCATCCGCAACGCAAGCTCAGACCCAGGAAGGAGGCGAGGCACATGAGTAAGGCAACGACCGCCGAGCGCGCGCTCAACCGTAAGGGCGGCACCATGTCGCGCCTCATCAAGACGCTCTTTGGCTTCTATCCCGTGCTTTTGCCCCTTGTCGTCGCCGGCGTGGTGCTCTGCGCCATCATCAACTCCATCGGCGCGACCTTCCTGCAGAGCGCCCTGCAGATTATTAGCGAATCGTGGCAGTCGGGCGATTGGGAAGCCGCACAGCCCAAGATTCTGCAGCTCGTGACCACCCTCGCCTGCATCTACGGCGTCGGTGTCCTGTCCTCGCTCTTCTGGAACCGCGCCATGGCTATCGTCACGCAGGGCTCGCTCGAGAAGCTGCGCGAGATGATGTTCAACCGCATGCAGGACCTGCCGATCCGCTACTTCGACACGCACCAGCGCGGCGATATCATGAGCCACTACACCAACGACATCGATACGCTGCGTCAGATGATCAGCCAGTCGCTGCCCAACCTGCTCATGACGATCATCATCATCGTCACGGTGTTCTTTATCATGCTGTACTACAGCGTGTGGATGTGCCTGGTCATCATCGCCGGCGTCGCCTTTATGACCTTTATGACCAAGCTGCTCGGCTCCAACTCCGCGCGCTTCTTCATTGCGCAGCAGACCGAGCTCGGCGTGGTCGAGGGCCATATCGAGGAAGTCATGAACGGTCAGAAGGTCGTCAAGGCGTTCTGCCACGAGTCTGCCGCCGAGGCCGATTTTGACGAGCGCAACGAAAAGCTCTTCGAGGTCTCCCAGAAGGCCAACATGTACGCCAACATCCTCATGCCCATCCTTATGAACCTGGGCAACCTGCTCTACGTGCTGGTGGCCCTTGCCGGCGGCATTTTCCTGGCGCTGGGCGTGCCCAACCTGAGCATCTCGGGCATGGCGCTGTCCATCGCCGTCGTGGTGCCGTTCCTCAACATGACCAAGCAGTTCTGCGGACAGATCGGCCAGATCTCGCAGCAGATCAACGCCGTGGTCATGGGCCTCGCCGGCGCCGACCGCATCTTTGAGCTCATCGACGAGAAGCCCGAGGCCGACGAAGGCTACGTGACGCTCGTCAACGCACAGGTGAACCCCGAGACCTGGGAGTTCGAAGAGGCCGACCACCACACCGGCATGTGGGCATGGAAACATCCGCACCGCGCAACCGGCGAGATCGAGTACGTACCGCTGCGCGGCGACCTGGTCATGGACAACGTCGACTTTGGCTACACGCCCGACCACGAGGTGCTGCACGGCGTGTCCGTGTTTGCCAAGCCGGGCCAGAAGGTCGCGTTTGTCGGCGCCACCGGTGCCGGCAAGACGACCATCACCAACCTCATCAACCGCTTCTACGACATCGCCGACGGCAAGATTCGCTACGACGGCATCAACGTCAACAAGATCCGCAAGGCCGATCTGCGCCGCTCGCTGGGCGTCGTGCTGCAGGACGTGAACCTGTTCACCGGCACCGTGATGGACAACATCCGCTACGGCAACCTGGACGCCACCGACGAGGAGTGCATCGCAGCGGCCAAGCTCGCGGGCGCAGACGACTTTATCACCCGCCTGCCCGACGGCTACGACACCATGCTCACCGGCAACGGCGCACAGCTGTCGCAGGGCCAGCGCCAGCTGATCTCGATCGCCCGCGCCGCCGTCGCCGATCCGCCGGCGATGATTCTGGACGAGGCTACGTCGAGTATCGACACCCGCACCGAGGCTATCGTGCAGGAGGGCATGGATAAGCTCATGGAGGGCCGCACGACGTTTGTCATCGCGCACCGTCTCTCCACCGTGCGCAACTCCGACGCGATCATCTGTCTGGATCACGGCCGCATCATCGAGCGCGGCAACCACGACGAGCTGATTGCCAAGCGCGGGTATTACTACCAGCTCTACACCGGAGCGTTTGAGCTGGAGTAGGCAGGTTTGTTCCACGGAGGTCTCCCAGGCGGGCCGGGGTGTAACCTCCGTGCTCAAACATTCTCGCTGCGCTGCGAAACTGCGCGCGGAAGTTACACCCCGGCCCGCCTGGGAGACCTCCTGCGCGCAATCAACCCGTCATTAAAACAGAATAAAAGTTGGTGAGGCCCTGGCCGTTTGGCCAGGGCCTCGTTTTGTAAGTAGCTAAAAAAGCCCCGCGCGAAATGAGCTAGTTGAGGAGTTGGGCCATGGCGTTGACGAATTTTTGCACTTGGAGGGTGGGCTCGAGCGGGTAGTGCAAGAAGACCGGCACCTCGCGGCCACATAGGAACGGCACGCCTACAAAAGCCGGGTGCACGCCCGACCATGCGCCGCAGGTGAGCACCGCGTCGCCCTTTTCCTCGGCTTCGTTAAAGAGCGCAAAGTCGAAGCTATCCACATCGATCACGTCCACGCCGCCATCGGCCAAAAGATCGATGCGCAGGCTGTCCATGGCGTCGTTGCCGTGGCGCAGTACGCGCAGACGCATACCCTCCAAGTCGGCAACCGTAATGCGATTCTTGCGCGCCAGCGGGCTCGTGCGCGGCAGATCGATATAAAACGGCACGTTGACAATGCGGAGCTTTTGGCAGGCATCACCCCAGCGTGGGGTAGAAAAACTCGATTGCACCACATCGACCTCGCGGCCCAAGCTGCGCATGACGGTCTCGCGCTCGTCGTAGAGATCGCTTACCGGCACGATCTCAAATCGCAGCGACGGTTCCAGATCGTGGATGCCCGACCACATCGACAGCGTTTGGCGCCCCGGGCACATCATCGACACGCCCAGGCGCACGGCACCGCCATCGCCCGCCGCGCGTCGGGCACGGCGCAGCGCGTCCTCGGACTGCCGCATGATCGAGCGCGCGTCGTCCACCAGCAGTGCGCCGGCCGGCGTCACTTTGACGCCCGAGTGCGAGCGTTCGAACAGCGTGATGCCGAACTCGGCCTCGAAGCCCGACACCTGCTTGACGAGCGCCGGAGTCGACACGCGCAATTGTGCCGCCGCACGCGAGAAGCTTCCCAGCTCTGCGGCGGCCGATATGGCCTCAAGTCGTCGATCGTACACGTCAATCTCCTGTTTTCGCGCCCGTGGCAACATGGCGCCACAGGGGGTCGTTTTCGCAGGTTACGCGCTCAATTGAGCATAAACTGCATCGCACGGTGTAAACCTACGGTTAACACCATTCTAACAAATATGCAATTCACCTGCGCAAATGTAAAGCATACGATAACCAGCGAAAACCACGTGGGTCGGTTAATGGGAGCGACCCACTGGGAGGCACAAGAAGGGAAGTTCCTATGAGCAATTGGCTTAAGCTCGAGGGCGATGTCTGCGCCGTGACCGGCGCACTCGGCGGCATGGGCGTCGAGATTTGCCGCGAGTTCGCCCGCAACGGCGCCAACGTCGTCCTGCTCGATCTGAACGAGGAGAAGGTCAAGGCCGCAGCCGCCGACCTCGCCACCGAGTTTGGCATCCACGCCGAGGGCTACAAGATGAACGCCACCGACGAGGCCGAGGTTCAGGCCGCCGTCGACGCCACCATCGCCAACTTCGGCCGCGTCGACGTTCTCGTCAACACCGCCGGCATCCTGCGCTTCGCAGCCATGGAGGACCTGCCGCTCTCCGACTGGAACGAGGTCATCAACGTCAACCTCACCGGCTACTTCATCACCTCGCAGCGCTTTGGTCGCGAGATGATCAAGGCCGGCCAGGGCCGCCTGGTTCACATCTCCACCGTCGCCAGTCACTCCCCCGAGACCTTCTCGGGCGTGTACAGCTCCACCAAGGCCGGCGTCAACATGATGTCCAAGATGCTCGCTGCCGAGTGGGGCCCTTACGGCGTGCGCTCCAACTGCGTCGAGCCCTGCTTTGTCAAGACCCCCATGTCGGCAAGCTTTTACGCCGACCCCGAGGTCGAGAAGAGCCGCAGCCGCCTGATCGCCACGCGCCGCATCGGCGAGGTCAGCGATATCGCCAACGCCGTCATGTTCCTGGCGTCCAAGCGCTCGGACTTTACCACCGGCGACGCCATCAAGGTCGATGGCGGCTTCTCCAACATGATGGGCGACCTCACCGCCAAGCCCGGCGGCCGCCGCGCCTTTGCCGACAACTACCTCAAGAACAAGGGTGTCGAGCTCTGGTCCGATGAGTCCGGCGTCGCAAAGCCGACTGACCAGTAAACCATCCTGACAGGGAGGCAGCGCGGACACGCCCGCCCCTCCCCCGCATCGATTAGAAAGAGTCCCATGGCTTCCACGAACTCCAACAAGGGTCGCGCCGTCGTGCTTTCCGCCGCGTGCGTCACCATGTTCTTCATCAGCTCCATTGCGCTGTACTCCGTCGTGTCCAAGAACCTGCTCGCCGTCTACCCCGAGTGGTCGAGCGCCCTTACCTGGGCTTTCCCGGTCTTCCAGACCATCATGGCCGTGACGGGCATCTTCGCCGGTCGCATCTCCGATAAGATCGGCCCCCGCAACGTCGTGATCGCCGCCGCCGTGTGCTACGGCGTGGGCTGGTTCATGTCCGGCACCGTCACCGAGCCGTGGCAGTTCTACCTGTGGTTCTCGCTCGTCGCCGCCGTCGGCAACGGCCTGGGCTACAACCCGGCGCTCACCACCGGCCAAAAGTGGTTCATCGACAAGAAGGGTCTCGCCTCTGGCATCACCCTGGCCGCTTCGACCGCCGGCCCCGCCGTGTTGTCCCCGGTGCTCGCCTCGCTGCTCATCCCGAGCCTGGGCATCTTTGGCGCCCTCAAGGCACTTGGCGTCATCTTCTTTGTGACGATCGCCGCCTCCGCCCTGTTCCTGAAGGCCCCCGAGGCCGGTTGGCTGCCCGAGGGCTTCGAGGCCCCCAAGGGTGGCGCGCACGCCGGCACCTTCGGCGACCTCACCCCGGGCGAGATGGTCAAGACCCCGCGCTTTTGGGTCCTCATCGTCACCTTCGCCTTTGCCGCCACCGCCGGCACCCTGCTCGTGGGCAAAGTTGCCTCCATCGCCGCCGTCCAGCTCTTTGCCGACCCCACGTGCGCCGCGGCCGTCGCCCTCGGCGGTGTGGTGGTCTCCGTCAACACCTGCGCCAACCTGGTCGGCCGTCTGTCCTTTGGCCAGATTATCGACAAGCTCGGCGCCTACAAGTCGCTGCTCATCAGCCTTGTCGTCACCATCGTCGCGCTCGTCATCATGTCGATGAGCTTTACGCAGAGCATGTTCTTTGTGGCGCTCGCCCTGCTCGGCTTTAGCTTTGGCGCCCTGCTCGTCATCTACCCGCCGCTCACCGGTGGCGCCTTCGGTACCAGCAACATCGGCGTCAACTACGGCATCATGTTCCTGGGCTACGCCGCCTCTACCTGGATCAGCCAGCCCATCACTGCCGTGCTGTATCACGCCGAGGCCGGCAGCGCCGCCTATCAGCAGTCCTTCTATGGCGCCATTGTGATCGCCGCCATCGCCGTCGTGCTCACCGTCTACATGATGGTCTCCGACAGCAAGAAGAAGTCCGCCTAGTTTTGCTTGACGCGGCAAGGGCCGTCCTCTTGCCGCATTCCACCGGTCACCAGTATTAAGGAGTCGAAATGCCTGAGCTCAACCCCGTCCGCATTGCCGTTATCGGCGCCGGCGCCATGGGCCGCAACCACATCCGCTTTGTCACCGAGGAGCCCGAGGCCGAGCTCGTCGCCATCGCCGACGCCTTTGAGGGCGCCCGCGCCACGGCCGAGGCCGCCGGCGTGCCGTTCTTTACCGATCCCGCCCAGATGATGGACGAGGTCAAGCCCGAGGCCGTCATCATCGCCACCCCCAACGACCTGCATCTGGGCGTTGCCCGCGAGGCCATCAAGCGCAACATCGTGCCGTTGGTCGAAAAGCCGATCTCCAACGACCTCGAGGATGCCCAGGCCTTCGCCGCCGAGGCCGAGACCGCCGGCGTGCCCGTGCTCGTGGGCCAGCACCGTCGCCACAACCCCTTCGTCAACAAGGCCAAGGAGATCATCGAGTCCGGTGAGCTGGGCAAGCTCACCGTGTCGAGCTTCCACTACATGATCTATAAGAATGACGAGTACTTCGATGTCGAGTGGCGCCGCAAGAAGGGTGCCGGCCCGATCCTGGTCAACCTGGTGCACGACGTCGACCTGCTCCGCTACCTGCTGGGCGAGCCCGTTGCCGTCCAGGGCATGCAGTCCAGCGCCGCGCGCGGTTTTGAGACCGAGGACTCCGCCGTGGTCAACGTCCGTTTTGCCGATGGCGCGCTTGCGAGCATGACCATCTCCGACGCCACCGCCAGCCCCTGGAACTGGGAGGCAACCGCTCGCGAGGATCCGCAGTACCGCCCCTTCGACGCTGACGCCTACTTTATCGGCGGAACCTTGGGCGCCCTTTCGCTGCCCCGCCTGCACCAGTTCTCCTACGACGGCGCCTCCAACTGGCACAAGCCGCTGCAGATGGAGATTCCGGCCGTCGACCCGGCGCTGCCGCACAAGATGCAGCTCAAGCACTTTGTGAAGGTCGTCCGCCGCGAGGTCAAGCCCGTCGTGACCCCCGCCGACAACGTCAAGACGCTCACGCTTCTCAACGCCATCAAGGAGGCAGCCGAGACCGGCCAGCTCGTCGAGCTGTAATGCCTTAAGAGCGGCCGCGGCAGAAACCCCATGCCGAGTCCCTCGGTCCGCCACAAATAAGCCCCTCTTCTTTGCCCCGCGAGCAGCCTCCTGCCCGCGGGGTATTTTGCTACGTTGCCGACGATTTTTCTGGGGCGGGGGCTATTTTGTACCTTAGCTCGATTCGTTCGCCACGAAATGTGCCTATCTGCTACGTTTAACCAATCACCCTCAACCATACCGAATTTCGCGAAATAAAAACCGCAGGTAGACGGGTTGCGCATTTTCGGAAAACCGGGGGATGGTCGGCCCACACGGTTCAAACGTAGTAGATAGGCCGCTTTCGTGGTTCCGCGCCAAAACAGTCTTTTTTGGGCGAAGTGGCAGGTGGTATCCTTGGTAGCTCTGTGCTGCAAACGCACCTTAAACGCAAGGAGTCCCATGGATCTTATCGCCCAGCTCGCGCGCGAGCTCAACCTTAAGGCCGCCAACGTCGAGGCGGCCGTCAAGCTCATCGACGAGGGAAACACCATTCCCTTTATCTCGCGCTACCGCAAGGAAGCCACGGGCGGCATGGACGACGTCGCCCTGCGCGCACTCGACGAGCGCCTGTCCTACCTGCGTAATCTTGAGCAGCGCAAAGAGGACGTCATTCTGCTCATCGGCGCCCAGGGCAAACTCACGCCCGAGCTCGAGCAACAGATTCGCGAGGCCACACAGCTCCAGCGTGTCGAGGACCTCTACAAGCCCTACCGCAAAAAGCGCATGACCCGCGCGCAGAAGGCACGCGAGGCCGGCCTGGAGCCGCTCGCCAACATGATCATCATGCAGGCCTCGGCCAAGGGCAGCGCGCTCGACGCCGCCGCGGACTACGTCAACGAGGAGGCCGGCTTCGACACACCCGAAAAGGCGCTCGCCGGCGCCGCCGACATCGTGGCCGAGACGGTGGCCGAGGACCCCGAGAACGTCGCCGACCTGCGCGCCTTTACGCAAAACACCGCCGACATCATCGTCGAGGCCACTGACCCCGCCGAGAAGACCCCCTACGAGCCGTACTACAGCTATGATGAGCCGCTGCGCCGTATACCCAACCACCGCGTGCTGGCGATCGACCGCGGTGAGCGCGAGGGCAAGCTCCGCGTGCGCGTGAACGTCGACGGCGCTGCCGCCACGGCACGCCTCGGCAGCCGTTGGCCCCGACGCCAGGGCGTCTTCGCCCCCATCTTCGATGCCGCCATCGCTGACGGTTACAAGCGCCTCATGGCTCCCTCGCTGGAGCGCGAGGCCCGCGCCAAACTCACCGTTCGCGCCCAGACCGAGGCCATCAACGTCTTTGCCAAGAATCTCGAGGGCCTGCTCTCGGCACGCCCCGTGCGCGGCGCCCGCGTGCTCGCGCTCGATCCGGGCTACCGCACCGGCTGCAAGGTCGCCGTCATGGACGAGACCGGCAAGCTGCTCGACCACGGCGTGGTCTACCCCACCAAGCCGCGCCACGACGTCGCCGGCACCAAGCGCGAGCTCGCCCGCCTCGTCAAAAAGGACGGCGTCAACACCATCGTCATCGGCAACGGCACCGCCAGCCGCGAGACCGAGGAAGTCGTCTCGGAGTTTATTGCCGAGCAGGCGCCTGGACTGCGATACACCATCGTTAACGAGGCCGGCGCGTCGGTGTACTCCGCGTCCGAGCTCGCGAGCCAGGAGTATCCCGATCTGGATGTCACTGTGCGTGGCGCGATGAGCCTGGGCCGCCGCCTGCAGGACCCACTGGCAGAGCTCGTCAAGATTCCGCCCCAGTCCATCGGCGTGGGCCAGTACCAGCACGACCTTGACCAGGCAGAGCTTTCGCGCACTCTGGGCCACGTGGTGGAGGACGTCGTCAACCGCGTGGGCGTCGACGTGAACACCGCGAGCGCGAGCCTGCTGGGATACGTTTCGGGTATCACGCCGAGCGTGGCCAAGAATATCGTGGCTTTCCGCGAGGAAAACGGCGCCTTTACCGATCGCCGCCAGCTTAAGAAGGTCCCCAAGCTGGGACCCAAGGCATACCTCAACGCCGCAGGCTTCCTGCGCATCAGCGGCGGCAAGAACCCGCTCGATGCGACAAGCGTCCACCCCGAAAGCTACGAGGTGGCCACGGCCGTCCTGGAGCGTGCCGGTGTGGCGGCCAGCGAGCTCAGCCGCGGCGGCGTGCCCGATATCGAGCGCCGTCTGGGCAGTATCTCGGCGCTGGCAAGCGACCTGGACTGCGGCACCCTCACGCTCATCGACATCGTCAACGAGCTCAAGAAGCCCGGTCGCGACCCGCGCGACGACGCACCCGAGGTGGTCTTTAGCCGCTCGGCGCTTTCCATCGACGACCTGGAACCCGGCATGGAACTCAAGGGCACGGTGCGCAATGTTGTGGACTTTGGCGCCTTCGTCGACGTGGGTGTGCACCAGGACGGCCTCGTGCACATCTCCAAGCTGGCCAACCGCTTTGTCAAGCACCCGAGCGACGTGGTACGCGTCGGCGACACGGTCAAGGTGTGGGTCGAAAAGGTCGATCGCGACCGCAAGAAGATCTCACTCACCATGGTGCAGGGAAAGTAAACCGCCAAAGCAGAGGTACCCCCTCTCGCGACGTGCAAAATCGCGAGTATTCTGCAATTTCCGCCGTTCCGGATGCCCCTCAGAGACGAAAAAGCAAGAAACAGCCCCCGTTTTAGCGTCATCAGAGCCAAAACGGGGGCTGTTCCATGCTTCACCCAGCTGGTAAAAGCCTTTACCTTGCTGAATACTCGCGATTTTGCACGCCGCTGCAGGGGGTACCCTTGTCAACGGCAGGATATGGAAGCCAATCACCAACCTACCGGCAAGTTCGTGTCGGCAGCCCCGGCCTTTCCTTTGCCTAGCGCGACCCTCGCGAAGCGCGTGAGCGATAGGGAAAGGAAAGGCCGGGGCGAACAACCCGCGATGTAGCCAGCGTTCGCGTTACGGCAGGATATGGAAACCGAGCGAGGCGATATCCTTGGCAAAACCGCGCACGGTATCGAGCGAGACCTCGTACGGGTCACGGCCGATGTTCTTGCGCTTGGCCAGGATGCTATTGGGTACCGTGATGATCTGGCAACCGCATCCTTCCGCCTGGTAAATATTGATAAGCTCGCGTGTGGATGCCCACAGGACCTCGCAGTTGGGCTTGGCGGCGGCCTTCTTGACCGACTCCGTCATAAACGGAATGGGGTCGACGCCGGTGTCGGCGATGCGGCCGGCAAAGAGCGAGATGATTGACGGCGTCTCGGCGTCAACGGCCTCGACCATCTCATCGACCTGCGCAGGCGTAAAGATGGTAGTGACGTTGACCTTGATGCCATCGGCCGAAAGCTTGCGGACCAGCTCGGCGGTGGACTCGCCCTTGGTAGTCACGCACGGAATCTTGACATAGACGTTCTCGGCCCAGGTAGCGATCTCGCGCGCCTCGACCTCCATGGTCTCGACGTCGTCGGCAAAGACCTCAAACGAGACGGACACATCGGTGATGTGGGCCAGGACCTCCTTGGCAAATGCGCGGTAATCCGGCACGCCGCCCTTCTTCATAAGGGACGGGTTGGTCGTGAAACCCTGAACGTTGCCGTTCTCGTACATGTCGAGCATGCCCTCGAGGTTTGCACCGTCAGCGAACACCTTGATTGCCATCTGCCTGATTCCTTTCGTTAGCATACGACCGATAAACTGCTAAACACTTTACCTATGTTTATCAAGGCGTGAGCTGCGGGTTTTTATCTTCTCGGCGAACGGTATAAACACCTCAGTGTTTGGATTGATAAATCGATTGAGCATGCAAAAGCAAAGAGTCGCAGTTTGAACAAACGTCAGAAGGCGGGATTCATTAGATGAGGCCGAAATGCTGCATCGCTGTGACGGTGCCGTCGTGGGCGACATCGTCGGTCACGTAGTCGGCGACCGCCTTGACCTCGGGCATGGCGTTGCCCATGGCCACGGCCGTCTCGACGGCGGCGAGCATGCCCAGGTCGTTGCCCGAATCGCCAAAGCCAAAGGTGCGCGCGTTGCCAGAACGGCCCAGATACTCAAGCGCCCGCGCCACGCCCACGCCCTTGTCGATGCCCTTGGGGCTCAGCTCGCGATTCTGGCCGCCGGTGTTACACAGCTCAAAATTGCGTTCGATAAAGCCGTCGTCGTTGGCCACGCGAGCCAGGTTGGGCGCATTAAGGCACACCTTGCCCACGCGCAGACGACCGTCGACGTGCATCTCCTCGGCGCTATGCACCACAGAGGTACCGATCAAAGACGACTGCTCAGCGCCCGCGGGCTCCAGCGCAAAGGTCGCAGCGTTGGCCTCGAAAAAAGCCTCGCCGCCCGCCGCGGCAATGCGGCGCGCGAGCTCCTCAACAATGTCTTCGTCAAAGCAGTCCTCATGCACCACGCGGCCCTCGACCTCAAGCGTGGCGCCCGCCATGGCAACGACGCCCGCGGGGTCGAGCGCACGCAGACTATCGGCGATGAGCCACAGGGGGCGACCCGTGCAGATAAACGCCTTGTGCCCTGCGTCGCGCAGACGATGAAACGCCTCGACGACCGTCTGCGAAGGGCGAACCGCCGAAAAGTCCTTATCGGTCATATCGTCGGGATCGAACGACGTCAGCGTGCCGTCCACGTCAAAAAAGAGCACAGCGGATTCGGAGCACGCATCAATCATATGGGTTCCTTTCGAGGATAAGGGCAAACGAAGCATCCATCATATAATGGAGCGACGCAACCAGAGAGGTCACCCATGGAATTTTACGCAAGCTGCCCCGAGGGCTTTGAGTCCGCACTCGCCGATGAGCTTAAACGCCTCGGGCTTTCGCATGTCCGCCGCCTGAAGGGCCGCGCTACGTTTGAGGGCGAGCTCGAAGAAGGCTACCGCGCCTGTCTGTGGTCGCGCCTGGCGAGCCGCGTGTTTGTAGTGCTTGGGCGCTTTGAGGCGCAGGATGCCGATGCGTTGTACGACGGTGTTTACGACATCGCCTGGGAGAGCATTGTTCGCCCCGGCGCCACCATCGCCATCACCGCCCGCGGCGTGACCGAGCAGCTGCGCAATACGCGTTTCTCGGCTCTGCGCGCCAAGGACGCGCTGTGCGACCGCCTTGCCGAGACCACGGGCCGTCGCGCCGACGTCGATGCCGCCGACCCCGATGTTCACCTACTGCTTTCGCTGCGTCAGCGCCGCGCGAGCATCAGTCTGGACCTTTCGGGCGACCCGCTGTTCAAGCGCCTGCCGCCCGCCGCGACCCGCGCCGGCGAGGGCACACACGTGCTGCGCCCCGACTACGCCGCCCTGGTGCTGGCGCAGGTCGGCTGGACCGCGCTATGCGAGCGCGAGCTGACGGTCGACGACTACGAAAACGAAGCCCTGCCCACGCTGATCGACGCCTCATGCGCCGGCGGCGGCCTGCTGCTGGAGGCAGTGAATATCCTAACCGACCGCGCCCCGGGCGCCGCCCGCGAGCGCTGGGGCTTTGAGGGCTGGCAGCTGCACGACGCCGCCCTGTGGGAGCAGCTGCTTGCCGAGGCGCGCGAGCGCGAGGCGGCAGCGCGCGAGCGGCAGGCGCGCATCGTTGCCGTGGATGTTGACCCCGCCGCACGCAAGACAGCCGAGCGCATGGTTAAATGCGCCGGCTACAAGCGTTTTGTCGACTTTTGCGCCGCCAAGTCAGCCACCGTGCTGGACCATGCAGGCGCTGTCGCCGGCGCCGCCGTGGTCGCAGACACCACCGAGACCCCGCTTTCGCTCATGCACGACGCCATGACGCTGGTCGGCGAGCTGCGCCGCGCGCCCGAGCTTGCTTCGGCACCGGTCGCCGCACTCACCCGCGATGGCCTTATGGCCCGCGCGCTCCACGCCGAGCCCGCGCGCTCCATCGCCGTCATGCCCAATAATGAAGAGGCAACTATTGAGGTTTGGCCCTCGCTCGACCACGCCGCCGCAGCGTTTGAGGCTGCGACCAGCGCGGATGCCGAGGTCGAGGTTGCGGATGCCAACGAAGTCAACGATGAAGCCGCCGACACCTTCATGCCCGAACCTACCGCCACGCTCGACCTGGGTGACGGCAAGCCGCTGCCCGTGCTCATCCCCGAGTCCGAGCAGTTCGCCAACCGCCTGCGCAAGAATGCCCGTCAGCGCCGCAAGTGGGCCAAGCGCGAGGGCGTGAGCTGCTACCGCGTCTACGATGCCGACCTGCCCGATTACTCCGCCGCCATCGATCTGTACGAGGGCTGCCCGCAGACCCCGGGCCGCTGGCTCGTCATCGCCGAATACGCCGCGCCCAAGACCATCGACCCGGCGCTGGCCCAAGCACGCATGCTCGACATCTTGGCCATCGCGCCGCGCATCCTGGATGTTCCGGCCGAGCATGTGCACGCCAAGGCCCGCATGCGTTCGCGCGGCGGCTCGCAGTACGGCAAGCAGGGCGCCGGCAAGGGCGGCTCGGGCGAGCGCGCCAACATCGCGCGCCGTCGCCTGCCGCTCATCGAAGAGGGCGGGCTCACCTTTGCCGTCAACTTTGACGACTATCTGGACGTGGGCATCTTCTTGGACCACCGCGTCACCCGCAACCTGGTGCGCGAGCACGCCAAGCAGGCGCGCCGCTTCCTCAACCTGTTCGCCTACACCGGAACCGCCACCTGCTATGCGGCCGACGGCGGCGTCGAAGAAACCGTGACGGTCGACCTCTCGAACACCTACCTGGACTGGGCCGAGCGCAACATGCGCCAGAACGGCTTTGTGGGCCCGCAGCATCACTTTGTGCGCGACGACGTGCTCGCCTGGATTCGCGACCAGCGCCAGACCCGCAACCGCTGGGACCTGATCTTTGTCGACCCGCCCACGTTCTCGAACTCGTCCAAGATGGGCCGCCGCACCTGGGATGTCCAGCGCGACCATGTTGAGCTGTTGGCCGGCGCATCGCGCCTGCTCGCGCAGGGCGGCCATGCCATCTTTAGCTGCAACCTGCGCGGCTTCCGCCCCGAGACGCGCAAGCTCGCCCGCGCGGGCGTGGTGTTGGAGGACATTACGGCGCAGACCATCCCCGAGGACTTCGCGCGCAACCAGAAGGTGCACCACTGCTACATCGTGCGCCGCCTGCCCATCGAGGACGCCATGGCCGAGGTCGGCTTTAGCGCCGAGGAAATTGCCGAGCGCGTCGAGGAGCTGCGCAACCCCGAAGCCCGCAAGCCTCGCGCGGCAGTACCCGCGCACGCGCAGGCCGGCGACCGAGGGCCGCGCGGCGACGGCAAGTCTACCCCCGCCGGCAAGCCCAAAAAGAAGAAGTTCTACGCCAGCAAGCCCAAGGGCAAATAACAAAGTTGCGGTGGAATACGGACTGTTTAGCCTGGAATTAGGCAAATTTAGACCGTATTTCACCGCAACTCATATTGGGATGGTGGTTGGCGATCTAGCTTTGGGTGACCAGGCGATAGCCGATACCCACGTGCGTCTGGATATAGCGCGGGTGCGCGGGATCAGACTCGATCTTCTTGCGCAGCGTGCCCATAAAGACACGCAGGCTCGCCAGGTCGCTCTTGGTCGCCGTGCCCCAAATCTCGTGCAGGATAAACTGGTGCGTCAGCACCTTGTCGGCGTTGTGCGCCAGCAGGCACAGGAGCTTGTACTCGATCGGCGTCAGGTGCAGCTCCTCGCCGTCCATCGTGGCAATGCCGGCGTCAAAGTCGATATGCAGCTCACCGGTATCGAACGAGCCCTCGGAGACAACGCCGCCCGTCTGTGCATACGAAAGACGCCTGAGCGTCGTGCGAATGCGCGCCAGCAGCTCCTCGACCGAAAACGGCTTGGTCAGGTAGTCGTCGGCACCGGCATCGAGCGCGCGGATTTTGTCCGCATCCTCGCTGCGCGCCGAGACCACGATAATCGGCATGCCCGACCATGCGCGCACCGACTCCACCACCTTGACGCCGTCCATATCGGGCAGGCCCAGATCGAGCAGCACGATGCTCGGTGCCTGCGACGAGGCAGCGGCGATAGCGGCATGGGCGGTCTCCACAGCCATATGGCGCAAGCCGTGCGCCTCGAGCGCGGCAACGATAAGGTTGCGAACGGCGGGGTCGTCCTCAACGACCAAGATGAGCGGTTTTACGGCAGAGTTCGGCACGGCGCTACTCCTTATCAAACGAAACATCGGCGGCGGGAAGCTCAATCGTAAAGACCGAGCCGTGCGGGTCCGCCGCGGCAACCTCTATGCTACCGCCATGCGCCAACGCAATGGAGCGGCAGAGCGAAAGCCCCAGGCCCACGCTGCGGTGACTGTCAGCCAAGCCGTGGTTGGCGGTGTAGAACGACTCAAAGATGCGCTCGCGGTCCTCGGGCGCAATGCCCGGCCCGTCATCGGCCACCGAGCACGCCACGCGTCCATCGTCGACACTAATCGAAATCACGATATGCGAGCCCGCGGGCGTATAGGTGATGGCGTTGTTCACCAGATTGACCACCAGCTGCACCATCAGGCGTGCATCGACGTTAACGAGCGCCGGCTCATCGCACGCCACCACCTTAAGGTCGTGCTCGCGCACGGCAGGGTTCACGTGGCGCAGTGCCTCCTCGACGATATCGTCCATGAGCTCGAGCGTAGTCGACAGATGCATGTCGCCGCCCTCGAGTTTGGTGATGGCGAGCAAGTTCTCGACGGTGGCGTTGAGCCATTGCGCGTCCGAGCGAATGGACAGGAGCAGGCCGCGGCGCGTCTGGGCGTCGAGCACGGCGGTGCCGGTCGAGCCCTGGTCGAGCAGCACATCGGCATTGCCCGAAATACTGGTGAGCGGCGTGCGCAGGTCGTGCGAGATGGAGCGCAGTAGGTTGGCGCGCAGCTGCTCATTTTTGGCAAGCACCGCCGCCTCCTCGCGAGCCTCCATGGCGCGGGCACGATCGAGTGCCAGCTCGCCCTCGCTCACGATGGCATCGGCAAGTGTCCGCTCCTCGTGCGTCAGCACGTCGGGCTCGGCAACGATAGCCAGCACGCCAACCACCGAGGCGGGGTCGCCCGAGCGCACGAAGCCGTCGCCCGTGCGAACCGTCAGGTAGATGCCATAAAACGCCGAGCCGCCATAGGTGGCGTCGAGCGGCATTCCCACATAGGCGGACGCCGAGAGCCGCGGCGGCATCTGCGGCGCCAGTTCGTGCACCGGCACGGCATCGCCCACGGCCGTGTATGTCGCACGCGGCAGCAGGTCATCGCCCTCGGCGTCGGCGCTGTACCACACGACCGGACAGCCCGAAAGACGCGCCAGCTGCGTTGCCATGGCATGGACAATCTGCTGCTGATCGGCGCACCGCTGCAGCATGCGGTTGGTCTCGAGCACCATATGCGTGCGACGGTCGCTGGCGGCAGCCTGTGCCAAGGCGCGGCGCAGGGCCAACGCAATCGAGCTCGACACAAGCGAGACCACGAACATGATGAAGAACATGCCGGGATAGACGCGGTCGATAAACGACAGCGAGTAGCGCGGGTCGACAAACAGGAAGTTGTAGAGCGCCACGGCGGCAGCCGAGCTCAACAGGCAATACAGGCGGCTCCAGGTAAAGAATGCGCACAGCTGCACGGCAAGCACATAGACGATCATGATGCTCGGCGCGAGACCCGGATGGTCGAGCAGCGCGCCCGCAATCGTTGCCGCGACCAGCAGCCCCGCCGACACGCAGACGTCATACAGGGGGCTGCGACGCGTCAGCGTTGTGCGCCGCCACCAAAAGTTATCGGCAATATCGCCGTCCGCACGGACGTCCATCAGCGACCCACCCCTCTCTCAAAAACAAAAACCACCACAAAGGGGACAGGCACCTTTGTGGTGGTTTTCCCTCGTGGTGGTTCTAAGTGTAAAGCCTTCTACGACCGACAGTCGTTAGACAAACAGCACGTGCGCGAGCAGGGCGCACACGCACACCGCTCCAAATACCAGTGCCACGATCGAAATAACGCGATCGGCCATGTCCATGTTGGCACGATTCGTAAAGAACCGATCTTCGGCGGCGTCGACGCGCGCCTCACGTACCAGCTCGGCAACCACCTCGCGGCCATCAAGCATCCTTGCATCCATGTTTGCCTCCCCGGCCCCAATCTTGTCCATCGAAAACCAACTCCATGCAACCCGTCGGCGCCTACGGGCGCTCGTTGGGGGCCAGGCGCTGCATCTTGCTCACGGCCTTAAACTTGGTGAACAGCGGCACATACTCAAAGCTCACGTTGGAGTTCTCCAGACCGTACCAGCGCGCCGGCGTGCCGGCGGCGCGGCGGATGATGTACTTGAGCGTAATGGCCGTACGCTCGCTCGGCTCCACGTCGCTTTCGGGTGCCAGAAGCTTGCGGATCATGACGAACTTGAACGTGCCGATGTTGCCCGGATCCTTGTAGACCGAGTAATCATGCGTCTGCGCCGGCAGCTCGCCGGTGGCAGCCAGGTCCTGAACGACCTGACGCAGGTAGGCATTGACGCGCTGGTTGATCTTGTAGCCCAGGTACAGATGCACGCGGAACACGTAGTCGGTGCCGAACGTCTCGACCGAATAGGCAAAGGTATGCGGCTCGTCCATGGTCTCGACATTCACGAACCACCAGGCGCGAGCGCGCTTGGGATGCTTGTCCAAGATCGAGTAGACGATATCACGGTCGATGTAGTCGGTATGGGTGTCCTTGGTCAGGTACACGATGTTGTCGCTCAGGCGCTCGTAACGGTCGTCGTCGCGCAGGCGCTTGAGCTGCGGCAAGTAACTGCGCAGCGGCAGCAGCGTAAACTGGCGCTGCTCGACCGCCGTGCCGTTGTACCAGCACACCATAATGCCCATGATGAGTGCAGCCATGAGGATGGTGAAGTAGCCGCCGTGGAAGAACTTGGTGAGCGAGCTCACGAAGAAGAAGCCCTCGAGCAAAAGGAAGAAGGCCGCGAAGATCCACGGAGCAACCTTGAGCTTGCGCTCCTCGTGCAGGTAGAAGAAGAGCAGCAGCGTGGTGCACATCATGGTCAGCGTAATGGCTAGGCCGTAGGCGGCTTCCATATGCGCCGAGTTCTGGAACAGCAGCACCACGATGACGCAGCCCACGAGCATGACGTTGTTGACCATGGGGATGTAGAGCTGGCCTTTGGTCTCGGCCGGATAGAAGACCTGCATGTGCGGCATGAGGTCCAGGCGACTGGCCTCGGACACCAGCGAGAACGCGCCGGTAATGAGCGCCTGCGAGGCAATGATGGCCGCGATGGTTGAAAGGCCGACGGCAAACGGACGCAGGCCCGGGGCGAGCATCTGGTAGAACGGGTTAAGGTCGGCAATGCCCATGAGCTCGGGGTTGGCAGCGTTGTTCATAAGCCAAGCGCCCTGGCCCATATAGGACAGCAGCAAGCAGCACTTAACGAACGGCCAGGTGGCGTAAATGTTGCCGCGACCCACATGGCCCATGTCGGAGTAGAGCGCCTCGGCACCGGTGGTGGCGAGGAAGCAGCTGCCCAGAATCATGATGCCCGCGTGGTTGTTGGGGCTCAGCAAAAAGGCGATGCCGCGCACCGGGTTGAGGCACAGCAGCACGGCGGGGTGCTGGAAGACAAAGAACAGACCCGTGCCGCCCAGGAACAGGAACCACAGCGTCATGATGGGGCCAAAGGCGTGACCGATCTTGGCCGTACCGATGCGCTGTACCAAGAAGAGCGCGATGATGATGGCGAGCGTAATGGCGACGACGCGGCCCTGATCATCGCCCAGCACGGCATGGACCGCAGGGATGGTGCGCAGGCCCTCGATGGCCGTGGTAACGGTAACAGCCGGCGTCAGGATGCCGTCGGCGAGCAGCGCGGCGCCACCCAGCATGGCGGGGATGATAAGCCACTTGCCGCAACGCTTGACCAGGCTGTACAGGGCAAAGATACCGCCCTCGCCGTGGTTATCGGCGCGCAGCGAGATCAGCACGTACTTGACGGTCGTCAGCAGCGTGACCGTCCACACGACAAGGGAGAGCGCGCCAAGCACGAACTCCTCCGTCACGCTTCCGATGCCGCCGTTGCCGGCAACGAGCGCCTTGGTTACATACATAGGGCTGGTGCCGATATCGCCGTACACCACGCCCAGCGTGACGAGCATCGCCGAGATGCTCACAGGAATCGCAGCGTGTGAGGCTGCCTCCTTGGCCTTTTGTTCCATAAGCCGGTTTCCTCCCAACTTTAATGTTCGAAGGGATTATAGGCAATCGGCCCATGTTTTAATGCACCGTTTTCCCAGCTAGATAAACATTTATACGGCCTTTATGCCATCGCGCGATATGGAATGTGACAAAGGAACTGTCCCCTTGTCACATTCGTCATTTTCCGAGCCAGTTTTTGAACCACCACTCCATGGAGCGGCTCATCTCGGCCATAAAGGGGCTCGTGTGCTTGCGGGTGTAGATATCCACGACGCGCTCCCCCACCTCGCGGGCATGCGGGCGAAACATCGCGTCCATCTCGGCCACCTGCGCGTCCATGGTCGCGGCATCCGCACGGCAGTAGCGTTCCTCGTGCACCAGGTTCACCACGGGATGCGCAATGGCCGGGCGCTCCTTACGGGGCGTGCCGATGATGAGCATCGACAGCGGCATGGTATAGGGCGGCAGATCGAGCAGCTCGGCGACTTCCTCGGCATTCTCGACGATATCGCCGATGTAGCAGCTCCCCAGCCCCAGGGCCTCGGCGGCAACCACAGCGTTTTGCGCGGCGATCACGGCGTCCTGGGCCGCGATGGCAAAGTCGCCCAAACCCGGCGCGCGGCGGGGCGCCTTGCCCGTGCGCTCGACAAACTCGGGCTCAAAGCAGCCCACGTGCTCAAACAGATCGATCCACTTGGCATAATCGACCACAAATATAAGTGCCCAGGGCGCCTTGGCGATCATGGGCTGGTGATCGCACAGGTCGGCCAGACGGTCCAGCGTAGCCTGCTCGCGAATGCTCACGATGGAATACATCATCATGGCGCCCGCCGACGGCGCGCGACTCGCCGCATGCAAGATCGCCGCCCGCTGCTCGTCGGTCACCGCCACGGGACGGTCACTGTCATCACGCGCGAAGGCACGCGTAGAGGAACGGTGCTCCAAGATGTCCAGCACCGCATTGCCCGTAGTCTCGACCGGATAGCCGCACGTATCGACCGCCGCTCCATCGCCGCCCATGTCCGCCTTGCAAACCTGCTCGCTCATCGCCCTACCCTCGCCATTTCTTTAAGAAGCCTTTACGTTTCCGTGTAATTCCCGTCCATTATCGCGCAGGTCGCCACTACATTGCGCCACACCGCCACACGTGCGCGGTAATATGGCTGGTTGTTGTGCGCAGCCACCAATTGCAGCGCATATCTTGGTAACAATCGGGTAAATCCCCGCTTTCGTAGGTTTTAAGTTTGTGAGGAGTCTCAGCATGTTCGCTGCCGCCATCTCGCTCGTCGGTCTTGCGGCGACCGTCTACCTTGTCTTGCGCGAAGCCAAGGCCATTCGCGCACAGTCGGGCACCGTTGCCAAAGGCGCCATCGCCTGGAGCGTCGCCTTCGGCCTGTTCCAGCTCTTTTTGACCGTCTGGGGCGCCGTGGGCCTCGTCGCCCAAAACGAGCCGCTCGCCTTTGTGATGCTCATCCTGACCAATGCCATCCTTACCGGATGCGCCTGGGCCAGCATCGCCGGCGACCGCATCGCCCCGCGCGTCTTTGCGTTTGCCGCGCCCGACGCCCCCGCCCCCACCGGCAAGCTCGCCCGCCTGCGCGGAGCCTTTGTGGGCAAACCGCTCGTCGCCGCCGTCCTGTGCCTGCTGCTCGCCGGCGTCTTTGCGCTGCTGGGCATGGAGGTCTCGTCCAACCACGACTTTACCTGGGTCTACCCCCTGTGCATCCTGCTCGAATGGGCCATTATCACCGTGCTCATGACCGGCTTGTTCTTCCTATTCCAGCGCCACGGCGCAGCTCCCGCGGTCCTGGCTTTTGCCCTCTTTGTCCTGGGCATTGCCGAGTTCTTCGTCATCACGTTTAAATCCATGCCCATCCAGCCGGGCGACCTTTCGGCCATCTCCACCGCCGCCGCAGTCGCCGGCACCGGCTACACCTTCTCGATCTCGCTGTTCTGCGTGCTATCCATGGGCTTTACCGCCATCGCCATGCTGCTGTGCGAGTACGCCGGCCTGATCGCGCCGCACCGTCAGAAGGGCGCCGCCAACGCCAAGCGCATGCTGCTCACCAACCTGCTCGTGGCGGTGCTGTGCCTGGGCGGCGTGACCGCGCATGTCACGCTCATCGACTACTACAACACCCTCGGCATCACCGTCTACACCTGGCGTCCGCTCGAGAGCTACTGGCGCGAGGGCTACCTGCCTGCCTTTATTAGCGCGGCACAGTCCATCAAGCCGCCCAAACCCGCCGACTATTCTGTCGATGACGCCAAGGCCACGCTCAAAAAGTACGCCAAGGCCTACGACAAATCCGACGCGGCCAAGAGCGACGAGCGCGCCGCCGCAAAGGAGCAGTTCGACAGCGAGAAGCCCACGGTCATCGCTATCATGAACGAGACGTTCTCGGATTTGTCGATCTACCAGAACATGCGCGCCGGCTACGAAGGTCCGCAGTACTTTAAGAACCTGTCCAACTGCCTCAGCCGCGGAAAGCTCTACGTGAGCGCCTACGGCGGCGGCACGGCCAATACCGAGTTTGAGTTTATGACCGGCAACTCCATGGCCAACCTGGGCTCGGGCGTGTACCCCTACACCATCTACAACATGGAAACGACCGGGAATCTGGCAGAGCAGTTCAAGTCGCTCGGATATTCCACCACAGCCATGCACCCCAACCACGCGACCAACTGGAACCGCGAGAACGTCTACAAGGACTTTGGCTTTGACCAGTTCCTGTCCATCAACGACTTCCAGGGCGCCGATACCCTGCGCGGCATGGTGACCGACCAAGCTACCTACGACAAGATTCTTGAGCTGCTCGACCAGAACGCCGATCCGCAGTTCATCTTCGACGTGACCATGCAGAACCACTCGGGCTACGACACGGGCCTGCTGCCGGTCGACAAGCAGATGCACCTGAACATCGACACGACCGACCTGGACGCCAAGACCGTCGAGGACGGCACGCTCTCCGATGTCGACGAGTATGTCTCGTGCATCGAGCAGTCCGATCAGGCGCTGCGCTACTTCCTCAACGCCTTGAGCAAGCTCGACCGCAAGGTGGTCGTGGTGTTCTGGGGCGACCATCAGCCGTTCTTCCCGTCCAAGTTCAATGACAAGTGGTTTACCGGCGAGGACGACGCTACGCATCAGGAGCGCCTGTGGCAGACCGACTACATCATTTGGGCTAACTACGACGTTGCCGGTTGTGACCAGACGAGCGAGGTCGACGACCTGTCCACCAACTACCTGTCCACCCAGCTCATGCAGCTGATCGGCGCACCGCTGACCGACTACCAGAAGGCGCACATGACACTGCGCGAGTCGCTGCCCGCCATCAACTCGGTCGGCTACGAGGACGCCAGCCTGCGCTGGGCGCTCTCCTCCA
The DNA here is from genome assembly GCA_902363125.1 of Coriobacteriaceae bacterium. Classification (GTDB taxonomy): domain Bacteria; phylum Actinomycetota; class Coriobacteriia; order Coriobacteriales; family Coriobacteriaceae; genus Collinsella. The sequence continues at coordinate 180,971 of CABIZD010000003.1, read as the reverse complement.
ACGTCACCGGTGACGACGCCGCTGCCGCGGCCGCCACCAAGGCACGCGAGGATTACGCCAAGATGCAGTACTACGAGATGTTCCGCGACGGCAAGAACGTGTATACCGAGCACTTCCAGACCGAGGCCAACGAGACCGACCCCAACCTGGCACCGGGTACGACCAAGATCAAATAGCGGGTCCTTCGACCTGGTTCGTCTGCCCAGCGGCGCGGAATGTTAGGTTCCCTGCTCGGGCAGTCCTGCTCGCACGGAGAGCACATTAAGTGCTCTCCGGCTCGTGCGGAACTCGCGATGAACCTTACATTCCGCGCCGCCGGGCAGACGCCTCGGTGTTGAAACGCGGCTTGTCATGGGGGCACCCGCAACATATATAAATTGAAGGCCACGTCATGTGGCCTTTTTTGCATCCGGAAACCGTGTCCCACTCTGAATACATCCAGCGAACGCTTGCCACGGTTGCGCCCACGAGTGTCAAGAAAAAAGCCTCGGGAATTTCGAGGCTTTCACATTTGTATTGTTTTGCACGAAGGACCGAGAACGGCGAAGCTACTCGCCCAGCACGGCCTTCTTGGCGGCTGCAGCCATGTTGTCCAGATCCTCCTTGGTGGGATGATCCTTCGCGGCAACCCAGTTGTCGAGCAGCATCTTAAAGCGGGCGTTGTCGGGATCTTGCTCGAGCATGGCCTCGTAGCGCTGCTTGACCGCAGGGCCCATCTTGCCCTGGCACATCGCCCAGCCCGCAAGCTCGGCATCCCCAGCCAAATTGGAAGTTACGCGATCAATAATCTGCTGGTAATAGCTCTGGTCGGCGCCAAAGCCGCAGGTGCCAAACAGGAACACGCGCTTGCCGTGCAAGGCGGAGAGCAACGCCGCGACCGAAGGCGTGCACGCGCCCTTGTCGCACCAAAAACCGACGAGCACCATGTCGGCCGCGCAGGCCCCCTGCGCCTCGAGCGCAACCTGATCTGCATCCGCATCGTCGCTCAACGCCGCGGCATGGACAAACTCAACACCCGCAGCCTGCAGCGCGCGCTTGATCGCGCCCGAAACCATCCTGGTATTACCGCTCTTGCTGTTAACCACCAAAGAGCACGTCATAGTCACGTTGCCTCGTTTCCCCCAAAACTAAAGCCGCTAATGCAATTTATTAGATGAATATCTTAGTACTAACGTGACAGATGTAAACCACCTTCTGTCGATTGGCGACGCAGACGACATCTTTGGACAGATTTCGAACAGTATGTACTTCGGATTGAAACCGCCGCAGAACGTTTCACGAATGGCCGAAAAAATGTTTCACAAAACGCCGTCAAATTGTTTCACGCGCTGGTAGAACGCTATATAACACGATCGCTCTATGGGACAAACAAACCTGATTAATTTGCCCCACGGGCTTCCTCACTGGGCAAACTGGCTACGGTAGAGCTCGGCGTAGAACCCGCCTGCCGCGAGCAGCTCGTCGTGTGTGCCGCGCTCGATAATCTCGCCGTCGCGCATCACCAGAATGCAGTCGGCGTTGCGGATGGTGCTCAGGCGGTGCGCCACCACAAAGCTTGTGCGGCCGGCCATGAGCTCGTCGAATGCCGCCTGAACCTGCAGCTCGGTGCGGGTATCGATGCTCGAGGTCGCCTCGTCTAGCAGCAGAATCGCCGGGTCGGTGAGCATGACGCGCGCGATGCACAGCAGCTGTTTTTGACCCTGGCTAAACGTACCGCCGTCCTCGCCGATGACCGTATCGTAGCCGCCTGGCAGCTGCACGATAAATTTGTGCGCGTGCGCGCGCTTGGCAGCTTCGATAACCTGCTCGCACGTGGCGTCGGGACAGCCGTAGGCAATGTTCTGGGCCACCGTGCCCTCGAACAGCCACGTATCCTGCAGCACCATACCAAAGGCACGGCGCAGGCTTGCGCGCGTGTAGTCACGCGAGGAACGGCCATCGACCATGATGCGACCGGCATCGATATCGTAGAACCGCAACAGCAAGTTGATGAGCGTTGTCTTGCCGCAGCCCGTGGGGCCAACGAGGGCAAAGCGCATGCCGGGCTTAGCCTCGATGCAGATGTCCTGCAGCAGCTTGCGGTCGGGCACGTAGCTAAAGTCCACATGCTCAAAGGCGACCTCGCCCTGCGGGGCGGCAAGTTCCACGGCATCTGGCGCATCGGGCTCTTGCTCGCGGGCATCGAGCAGCGCAAACATGCGGCGCGCCGAGGCGTACGCGGTCTGGATTTGCGTAATGACGTTGGTGACCTCGTTGAACGGCTTGGTGTACTGGTTGGCGTAGGACAGGAAAATCTGCACGCCGCCCACCGTGAGCGCCGCAGGCACGCCCGTGACCACGCCCACGCAGCCGATCACAGCGACCACGGCATAGATGATGTTGTTGATAAAACGCGTGCCGGGGTTGGAGAGCGAACCCATAAACTGCGCGCGCTCGCCCGCGGTGTAAAGCTCGGCATTGAGGGCATCGAAGCGCTGCTGGGCGTTGGGACCATAGGCAAAGGCGTCGACAAGCTTCTGCTCGCCTACGTACTCCTCGATATGACCGCCGAGCTGCCCTTGAATACGCTGCTGAGCCGTAAAGCTTTTGTTGGAGAGCTTGGCGATGGCGCCAGCTGCAAAGATGGAAAGCGGCGTGACGAGCACCACCACGAGTGTCATGGTCAGGTTAATGGAGAGCATAAACGCAAGCGTGCCCACGATGGTGATGACGCCGGTAAAGAGCTGGGTAAAGCCCTGCAGCAGACCGTCGCCCACCTGATCGGCGTCGTTGACCACGCGGCTCATAAGGTCGCCGTGGGCATGGCTGTCGACAAAGCTGAGCGGCATGCGGCTGAGCTTGTCGCTCGCCTCCACGCGCATGTCGCGCACCGTTTCGTAGGACAGGCGGTTGACGCAGTAGCCCTGCAGCCACTGGAAGGCCGCAGCACCCATCACGACAATCGCGAGTTTGGTAACGAGCGGCAGCAGCGCATCGAAGTCCACCTGCCCGGTGGCAACGATGAGGTCGATGCCCTCACCAATGAGGATGGGCGTGTAGAGCTGCAGAATCACCGAGATGGCGGCGCTCACAAACGACGCCGTAAACGAAATACGGTGCGGGCGAACATAGCCCAGCAGGCGGCGCGTCACCGCGCCCACGGGATAGCGCTCGGGATCACCGGGGTGGCGCGGGCCGTCGCCCAGGTCGTTGAGGTTATCGTTGCCGGACACATTAGCGGTCATCGTGGCGACCGAACCGGAAGAAGTATACGGGTTCATCTAGCAACCCTCCTTTGAGCAAGTAGGCGCAGGGGCAGTCGGGGCGGACGCGGGCACCGTGCTCCCCTGCTGGCCCTCGAGCTCCTCGCGGCGCAGCTGCGACTGGCAAATCTCGCGATAGAGCTGGCAGCTTGCATACAGCTCGTCATGCGTGCCCAGGCCCGCAACCGATCCGTGGTCGAGCACGCAGATCATGTCGGCATCGCGCACGGTCGAGACGCGCTGGCTCACGATGACCGTCGTGAGCGGCAGCCCGCCCTCGGCGGCACCGCGCACGCTGCGCTCGCGGATGGCATGGCGAAGCGCCGCGTCGGTCTTAAAGTCGAGTGCCGAGGCGGAGTCGTCCATGATCAATATCTGAGGCGAGCCCACCAGGGCGCGCGCGATGGTCAGGCGCTGGCGTTGGCCACCGCTGAAGTTCTTACCGCCCGCCTCGACCGGGGCATCGAGCCCCTGCGGCTTGTTGCGCACGAATTCGCTGGCCTGCGCCATATCGAGCGCCGCCCAGAGCTCATCGTCGGTCGCTGACTCGTCACGCCAGGTCAGGTTGCTGCGGATGGTGCCGCTCACCAGCGACGCGCGCTGCGGGACGGTCGCGACCACATGGCGCAGCTGGTCGAGCGGCCAGGCGCGCACGTCGGCGCCCATCACGCTCACGCTGCCAGCGCTCGCATCGTACAGGCGCGGGATAAGCGAAAAGAGCGTGGACTTGCCGCTGCCCGTGCCGCCGATAATGCCGAGCGTCTTGCCCAGCGGCAGCTCCAGCGTCACATCGCTCACGGCATTTGCCGCGCCCACGCCAAACGAAAAGCTCGCATGGTCAAAGCTCAACGCAGGAACGGGAGCGACATTGCCCGGCTCGGGCAGTGCGACCGGCTGGTTGCCCTCATCGGTAATGCTCGGCACGCAATTGAGCACCTCGTTGATACGCGACGCGCTGGCGCTCGACTTGGTAAAGACCACGACCAGGTTGGCGACATACACGATGGAGGTGAGGGTCTGCGTCATGTAATTGACGAACGCCATGACCTGACCCTGCGTGAGCTCGCCCACGTTGACCTGGATGCCGCCGACCCACAGGATGGCGCACACGCCCAGGTTCATCACAAGAAACGTGACGGGGTTGAGAATCGACGAGAGCTTGCCCACCGCGATGGCAGTATTGGCCTGGTCATCGGCGGCTTGGGCAAAGCGCTCACGCTCGTGATCTTCACGCACAAACGCACGGACCACGCGAGCGCCCGAAAGGCCTTCGCGGCAGATAAGCGCGATGCGGTCGAGCTTTGCCTGCAGCTGCTTGTAGTACGGAATACAGCGCGCCATGACAACCCAGAACACCAGGCCAATGGCGGGCGTGCAAATCAAAAAGATGATGCCGAGCTTAAGGTCGATGGCAAGGGCCGCGACCATGGAGCCCGCCGCCAGGAAGGGCCAGCGGATGAGCATGCGCACGCCCAGCGCCACGGCGAGCTGCACCTGGTTGACGTCGTTGGTAATGCGCGTGATGAGCGACGGCGTGCCAAAACGGTCGAGTTCGGCATAGCTCAGCTTGTTGATGTGCTGGTAGAGCGCGCCGCGAATGTCGGTGCCCATGCCCTGCGAGGTGAGCGCCGCCATCTTTTGGCAGACGAGCGTAAACGAGATGCCGATCACAGCCATGGCGCCAAGTACCATACCGTAGTGGACGACGGCGTTCACGTCGTGTGCGCCGATACCCTTATCAATCATCTGGGCAATCACCAGCGGCGTCAGCAGGTCAAAGATCACTTCGATCAGCTTGCACGCAGGACCAATCACCATATAGCGGCGAAACTTACCGCCAAAACGCCTGAGCAGCTCAATCATGTATAGGCGCTCCCTATCATCATCCACATTCAATTCGAACCATGATAGTACCGCCACCCCAAAAGAAGCGTAAACAACTCGTCATTTCTAATGGGATTCGGTTTCCAAAGAAGCGGAAAGGCACGCGCACGCCCAGCCAGTGTCGGGTCGACCGCCTGATATACTTACATTAGTGCTACCAAGTTAGTCGCCGACCCTTGAAATGAGGTGCCGAGATGAACGACATTCTCGCAAGAAGAGCAAGACGAGCAACTGTGGGCATCGCCCTTTCCGCGGCACTTGTCGCGGGAATCGCCCCCGTAACGGCGATCGCGGCAGAAACCAGTTCCCCCACCGGTGCGGCCGTTTCGCAGACGAGCGCCGCCAACGGCAATTCGGGCGCCCCGCAGACAGAAGACGCGGCCGCCGCAAAAGAAAAAGCGTATGCAGCCATGCAGGAAGCGCTCAAAAACCTCGAGGCCGCAAAAGACGCCGCAAGTCCCGAGAAAATTGCGAGATTCAATGATGACATTGCCCGTTTTCAAGAGCTCCGCGACAAGATGGCGGCGCAAGCCGTCGAAGAGAGGGAACTCCTTCCCACCATGCAAGCGGACATCGATGCAGCCCAAGCCAAATACGACGAGGCCATCAACCGGACAAGCGGCCTTCAGTCAGAATTAGATAAGAAACTTGAGGTGCTTAAGGCACTCGAAGCGCTCGGCGACGAGGAGCTTGTCGAAACTGTTAAACAGCAAATAAAGCAGTTGCGCCAAGAGATCGTAACGGCAAAAGCGCGAGTTGACTTTTGCGAAATGGAGCTCCGCGAGGTCAAGGGCCGCCTCGAAAGGCAGGAAAGACAAGTTAATGACTGTGAACGTGCTGCAGAGAAATATAAAGCCCATATCGACCAGTTCATAGCCTGGCGAGATGCGCTCCTCGACAATTTGAAAAAGGCGCAAGCGGCCTATGACGACGCCTGCAAGGCATACGAAGAGGCAAAGGCCGCGGCAGACAAGGCCACCTCGCCCGAGATAACGCAACCGACCGAGACGACGCCTCCCTCCAACTCGGCGCAACCGGCCGAGGCGACACAGCCCACCGGCTCGTCCGCGACCGGCAAAAATACCCCGCCAAGCTCCATCAAGCAGGCGAACTCGAGCAGCGGCAAGCAAGCAGATACGACCGCTGGCAAGCTCGCGAACACGGGCGACGCAGCGCCGAGCGCAATCGTACTCGCAGGAATCGCCGCCGCAGGCCTCGGAATAACCGCCACGGGTGTACGCCGCCTCAAGAACTCAAAATAGCCGCCAGAGCATACCACCTTCGCCAATCCACAAACCCAGAGACAAAAGAGGCCCGTCTCCCCAACCCAGGGAAACGGGCCTCTTTACTTGAAAAAACAGATGGTAATGCCGCCGTCTCTTGAACCACGCAGCCATCAATGCCCAGACAACACTAGCAAGCCGCATTCCTTAAGGGATAGATTTAATGGCTGTTAATCAAGGGATATACGCGCACGCCCGATCAATGGCGGGCAAACCGCCTGATATACTTACATTAGTGCTACCAAGTTAGTCGCCGACCCTTGAAATGAGGTGCCGAGATGAACGACATTCTCGCAAGAAGAGCAAGACGAGCAACTGTGGGCATCGCCCTTTCCGCGGCACTTGTCGCGGGAATCGCCCCCGTAACGGCGATCGCGGCAGAAACCAGCTCCCCCACCGGTGCAGTTGCCCTGCAGACGGAAGACGCGGCCGCCGCAAAAGAAAAAGCGTATGCAGCCATGCAGGAAGCGCTCAAAAACCTCGAGGCCGCAAAAGTTGCCGCAAGTCCCGAGAAACTTGCGGCAATCGATGATGACATTGCCGCTTTTCAAGAGATCTACGACATAGTGGCGGCGGAAGCCGCCAAACGGAGGGAACGCCTTCCCGCCATGCAAGCGAACGTCGATGCAGCCCAAGCCAAATACGATGAGGCCCACAGCCGGACAAGCGGCCTTCAGGCAGAATTAGATAAGGCACTTGAAGCACTCGGCGACGAGGAGCCCAGCACAGCTACTAAAGAGCATATTAAGCAGTTGCGACGTGAGATCATGTCGGCAGAAAGGCGAGAGAAATCTTGTGAAGATGATCTTCACTCCTACCGACGCCGGCTCGAAAGCCAGGAAAGACAGGTTCAGGATTCCGAAAGTGAGGCGCAGGAAGCTAAAGCCCACATCGATGAGGACATAGCCAAGCGAGATGCGCTCCTCGGCGATTTGGAAAAGGCGCAAGCGGCCTATGACGACGCCTGCAAGGCATACGAAGAGGCTAAGGCCGCGGCAGACAAGGCCACCTCGCCCGAGATAACGAAACCGACCGAGACAGTGCCTCCCTCCGGCTCAACGCAACCCGCCGAGGCGACACCGCCCGTTAGCTCACCTGCAACCGGCAAAGACACCCTACCAAGCTCCACCAAGCAGGCGACCTCGAGCAGCGGCAAGCAAGCAAATACGACCGCCGGCAAGCTCGCAAACACGGGCGACACAGCACCGAGCGCAATCGCACTCGCAGGAATCGCCGCCGCAGGCCTCGGAATAACCGCCACAGCCACACGCCGCCTCAAGAACTCAAAATAGCTGCCAGCGGCTATTGTCTCCGCCAATCCACAAGCCCAGAAACAAAAGGAGGCCCGTTTCCCCACCTAGGGAAACGGGCCTCTTTAACTGCAAAAATTCAAGCAACAGCACCGCCGCCTCTTGAACCACATAGCCACCGCGCTCCAGACAACGCCAACGAGCAGCAAAAGGCACGGGATTAAATTATTCAGATAAATGTGACCCTTCAGGCGGTTTTGGTCGGCTACCCGCGAGTGCCGGCAGGGCGCTTGGTAGTCGAGCGATCCCGCAGGCGAAGCCGAGGACCAGCGAGACACCAAGCGCCCTGCCGGCACTCGCGGGTAGCCGCGGCACCAAAAAACGCCTGCGCACTCGATGGATTCGGATGCCCGACAGAGGCTCCTTATGGCTGCTTCCTTCCGGACCTGACCAGATTCGGAACATGTCGTCATCCGAACCCATCGAACGCGCTAGGCGCTCGGTATATCTTACCTGCTCCCGCCCGCCACGGCAAGTGGGGCGAACCCATCGGATGGATTCGCCCCACTCGTCCATATCGCTAGCGACGCCTGCGGTACAGGACCGCGCCGCCCGCTGCGGTCAGCGCGCCGATGCCGGCCATGGCGCCGAGCGCCTCAAGCGGCAGGCTGCGGTCGCCGGTGTCGGGCATACCGCCCTTGGAGCCGTCACCGCTAGCGCCGCTGCCGGAGCCGTTATCTGAACCGCCGCCCGAGCCGCCGCCCGGCGTGCCGGGGTTCTCGGGGGTGCCGGGCTCCTCGGCGTAGCTGTTGGTGAAGACCGGCGGCATGTTGGCGTCGCCCTCGTAGGAGACCTTCGCCGACAGATAGCCCGTCTTGGTGCCGTCTGCCGCCTCGTCGCTCACCGTGACGACGATCTTGTGCACCGCCTTGTCGTAGGTCACGTGCGCCTGGCCGTCGTCGACCTCGCTCACCGTGAAGGTGTAGGTGCCGGCCTGCTTGAAGGTCAGCGCATCGAACGTGACGCTGCCGTCCGCGGCATTCTTGGCGGTCGACATGACCTTGCCGTCCCGGCTCTTGAGCTCAAAGCTAAACTGGCCCGCCTTGAGCTCGGCGCCCTTGAGCACCTTGGCGGCGCCCAGCTTGAGGGTGACGGGTGCGGCCTCGTAGCCGTTGGTAAAGGTCACCGAGGTGTCGCCCACGGCATTGCCCTCGGCATCCGCCAGCTCGTGCTTGACGGCGAGCGTACCGTTTTTGGCATCGGTGACCGTCGTGCGCACGCGGTACGTCGCCTTGTCGTATGTCACGCCGCCCGCCGTGCCGGCGACCTCGCGCAACTCGTAGCTGTGCATGCCGGGCGCGGTGTAGGTGACGGGGCTGAGCGCGACCGTGCCGTCGGCGGCAAGCTCGACCAACTGGAACTCGAACTCGCCCTCGGCCAGGTCACGGCCCTTGAGCTTCTTGTTCACCTTGATCTGGTCGGTGACGGAGCTCGACGTCGGGTTCACGCCGTAGGTGTTGGTGAACTCGAACGCGCCCTTGCCCTCGGGCGTGCCCTCTGCGGGCAGGATCTCCGCGGCGAGCGTGCCCGCGTTGGTGTCCTCGACCACCCTGACCGTGATGGTCCTCGTCGCCGTCGCGTCGTTGACCACGCCATCGACCGAGCCGGACTCGCTCACCCGGTAGGCAAACGTCTTGGTGCGCATGCCGTCGCCGTCGATCTCGACGTCATCGAGGTCGCTCGGCTGCCTGAACGTGACGTGGCCCAGCACGACATTGCCGGCGGCGTCGTTGGTCGCCTCGGTCACCGTCTTGCCGGAGGCGTCAACCGGTGCGGACGCGCCGTTCAGCGGCGTGATCTTAAAGGTGTACTTGCCCGCAATGTCGGCCTGCGTGAGGCCGAGTCCGGCCTGGCGGAGCGCCAGCGTCTTGGTGCCCGCGAGGTCGACCGTCGCCTCGCGAGCGCTATAAGCATTCACAAACGACAGCGTGCCGTCGGAGCCCTCGGGGTAGGCCACGGCCACATCCAGCCCGCCCTTGCCGTCATCGGTCACCTTGACCGTGATATCGAAGCTCGAGGCGGTCGCCGTCACGCCCGCGGGCAGCCGGTCCGTGCCGTCCTCGGATACGGTATAGGGAATGACCCAGGAGCCGTCGGCGGCCCTGGTGGCGGTGCCGTCCGCCACCATCCGCTCGAGAGCGTCGGTGGTGTAGGCAACGGGCGAGAACGCAAGGTCCGCGGCCTCGCCGTCGCCGGAGGCCTGGTTGGACGCGGTCGCGACCACGTTGCCCCGGGCATCGCGGACGGAGAACGAGAACTCGCCCGCCGTCGCGGCGCGGCCCGTCAGCGTCTTGGTGGCGTTAATTGACACGTTGCCCTCGCCGCCGAGCGTTCCGGTGGCCTCGTAGGAGTTCTGAAACGCGACCGTCACGGGCGCGGGCGTCGCCATGGCGTCATCTGCCGCGGAGACCTCGCTGCGTGCGACCTCGACACCGTCCCTGGCAACCGCGGTCGTGACCGTGAGTCTGCCCGTCGCGGCGTCGTAGGCGGGCGCGATGGTCACCGTGCGCGGCGCGGTGTCGTTGGCGTAGCCCTCGCCGCCGAGCTTGGTCTCGGTGACGGTGAAGCGGTAGACCTTGCCCGCGTCGGCATCGGTGAACTTCACGTCGCCGCCCGCGGTCCCGCCGATGAGGTCGACCAGGTCGGCGGCGCCGTCATCGGTCGCAGCCACGGCGTAGGCGTCCTTGCCGGTCTTGAGGCCGAGCTTGGCGGCCGTCTCGGCGTCGGCGGTCACGGTGAAGGCGAACTGCCCCGCCCCCATGGCGCGACCACAGAGCGTCTTGGACAGGCGCACGCCCGCGCGGACCGAGTAGTCGAGCTCGGTCGTGTAGGTGTTGACGAAGTCGCCGCCGCTCACCTCCGCGATCGCGGGCGTCGTAGCCGTGAGGTTGCCGGAGCCGTCGTCGGTCACGGTCACCGTCATCGTGGCGACGTGGCCGTCGTAGGCCACGCCGGCAATGGCAGAGCCGTCATCGGGCCTGACCTCGCGCACCGTGTAGGTGAAGGTCTTGGCGCGCACGCGCTTGCCGCCGACCTCGGCGAACTCGGCATCCTTGATGTCGTCGAGCGTGTAGCGGATGGAGCCGAAGTCGAAGGCGACCCTATCGCCCGCCTTGGTGCCGGCGGCGGCCGTCACGCTGACGGTCTTGGAGCCGTCGGCAGACCCCTCGGGCATGGGGGCGCCGCCCTCGCCCGCGAGCGCGAACTGGAAGCTGTCGCCCTCCGCCCAGTCGCGACCCTCGAGCGTCTTGGTGAAGAGTCCCGCGGTGGAGACGTCCCTGCCCTCGGTGGCCGTTCCGTACGTGTTGGTGAACGCGACGGTCGCGCCGTCCTCGGTCACGGCGCCTTCGGCCTTGGAGCCGTCAGCCCCGTTGACCGCAGTCGTGTAGCCCTCGGCGGCGTCCTCGGCCACGGTGTAGCGCGCGCCCACAGGCAGGCCGGTGATGGCCTTCTCCTCACCGTCCTTAAGCTTGAAGGTCGCCTTACCGTCCGTGAAGGTCACGGCGTTCTTGCCCTTGCCGAAGGTGCCGGAGACGGGCTCGCCGTCCCCGTCGGTCAGCGTGACCGCAAAGCCGAACTCGCGCTGGCTGTCGCCGCCGACGACCGTCTTCTTGACGGTGAGGCTGCCGGTCTTGGCGGTGTTGGTAAAGACCGCCGCCTCGACCGTGCGCTCAGCAGCGTCGCCCGCATCGTCGGTCAGCTGTGCAATCTTGGTCTTGGCAGACAGCTTACCGGCACCGTTGTCGGTCACCGTAACGGTGGCACGATAGGTGGCCTTCGAAAACGTGAGTGCCGCCTCGTCACCCGACTGCTCGGTAATCACATAGGTATAGGTACCGGGCTTGGTGTACTCGATGGTACCGAAGTTGTCAACCTGGGCATCCTTGTGCAGCTCAATCGTTGACACGCCGTCCTTGGCGCCCTTGGGCATGGGTGCCTCGCCTTGGGCAGCCAGCGTCATGGTAAAGACGTCCGATGTCGTCCAGTTGCGTCCGGAAATCTTCTTTTGCACCTTAAAAGCGTTTTCCACCTTTGTGGACTCCACGCTGTAGACGTTGGTGAAGCCCGCCTGCGTCGCCTGTCCAACGGTACCTTTCTGGGGGTTCGCCTTATCGACAACCGCAAAGCCGTCCTCGCTCGTCATGAGCTCACCCTTGGAGTCGAGCTCCTGCACCTCGTAGTGCGCACCCGCAGGCAAGGTAACCGTGACGGAGCCGCCAGCCTTGAGCGCGATGGTGTCACCGCTCTTGATCTGTCCGCTTACATAAGTGCCATTGGTGCCGCTGGGGCGACCGGCGTACGCAAAGGTGCCGGCCAGAGGCGTTGTGCCATCGGCCTGGTAGAGCAGCACCTTAAAGGTAAATGCCTTGTTGGGCGCGGTGATGCCTTCGGCGGCCGTGACCGTCTTGCTCAACGTCAGGCGCCCGTCAGAGACCTCATCGGTAGTGGTGTTGGTCTTGACGGCAGGGTTGTTGCCGACCGCCACCGACGCCTGGTTGGAAATATTGCCCGAAGCGCCACCGCTCTTAAACGCGTCCTCGGTCACGCGAACCTTAAACTGAACCGTGCCCTCCTTGCCGGCGGGAACGTCCGCCAGCGTCCAGGTGAGGCTGCCGTCGTTGTCCTTGGAGCCGGCATCCTTATGGTCGCCGGCGAACTCCACGAACTCGGTTCCCGCGGGAACGGTATCGGTGATCGTCACCGTGGCAGACACGCCCTCAGTGTTCTTGTAGCCGATGGTGTAGGTGAGCTCATCGCCCAGCGCCACACCAGACCCCGTCGAATCCTGAGCATCGCTCTCGGACTTCTTGGGCACGTAATTGGTCGTGGTGCCGGTATAGCTCTTGTTGCCAACCGTTACGGTGGCTTTGTTCTCAACGGTGCCGACAGCGCCTTGGGCACCCTTCACGGCGTCCTCGGTGATTTTGACGCGCACGCGCACCGAACCGTGGCTGCCCGCGGGCTGCTCGCCCAGGTTCCAAGTAAGCAATTGACCGCTCGCAGCGCCCTTATCGGCATACTTGCCCTCAAAGGCCTCGAACACAACGCCCGTGGGTAGCTCGTCTACCACGGTCACGTCGGCGGAGACCAGGTTGCCGTCAGCATCGGCCTTGGTGTTGACCCAGTTGATGGTGTAGACGTAGGAGTCGCCCACAGAGAGCAGCTGCCCGTCGATGTCCACATTGGGCTTCGCGACCGTGCCGATCGTCTTGACCTTGTCACGCGTGTTGTGGAAAACGATCTTGCCGTTCTCGGTACCATTGCGATAGGTCACCTTGGGCGTCAGCGTGCCGTCGTTGTTGTCGGTCACCTCGAGCAGCACGCGGCACGTCGCGGACGTATCCACGGGACGCACGCCCTCGGGCAGGTCGACCAAGCTCTCCTTTGCCACCAGGTTAAAGCTGTAGGTGGTGGTGTGGTCGGCATTGTGCCGCTTGGTGGCAACGCCATCGTTGACAGCGCGGACAAGGTCAATCGTCTGCTCATGAGTTTCGCTGGGAGCATTGCCAAGCTTAAAGTAAACCTTGCCGAAGTTGACCGTTGCGGTACCGTTCTCGCCCGCCTGGGTCGTGCCCTCATCCATCTTTTCGAGCGAGCCATCGGCCTTCTCGGCATACAGGTCAAACGTATACTGGCCCGCCTCGATCTTGTCGCGGGAGTCCATTACCTTCTCGGCAGCAAGGCCCTCAAAGGTTCCGGTCGCGATGTAGCTGTTGGTAAAGGACACCTGGGCCTTGGCGGCACCGTTCTCGGAGCTAAAGGTCTTCGTATCGCGGGGCTCTTCAACGTCGTTGGCGTCATAGTGCTTGGCCGTGGTCACGGTATAGAGCGAACCGTTATCGCGCTTCTTAACCGTAATCTCTACCATCCAATAGGTGGAGTCGTATGTATAGCCGCCCTTGTCGCCGCCATTCTCAACGATCTTGTAGGTAAACGTCTTACCCGCATCTTTCGTCGCAAAGGTCAGGCCGCCCAAAATACCGGTATGGGACGTGCCATCGGCCTGCGGTTCATCGTTTGTCACGGTGAGCTTGCCTTCATCCGCGCGCAGCAGCTTGTTGAGCTTTTCGATTGAAGCATCACCCTCGCCCGTCACCGTAAAGCCAAACATGCCGGCATGCAGGTCGTGCCCGTTAAGCGTCTTGACGATCTCAAGACCGCCTTGGAGCTCGTAGCTCGTTGAAGTTTGGTAACTATTGGTGAAGATGAAGCCTTCCGAGCCGGTCGCACCATCGGCGCGGGCCACAAGCTTGCCGCCCTCATCGGTTACGGTAACGGTCACGGTATAGATGTGCTGGTCATACTTCCACTCGCCGAGGCCGCTGTTCGGGGCCAGCTCATTAATAGCAAACTTATACGTGCCCGGTTTGTTAAAGGTAAGCTTCGAGAAATCGACCTGATAGTGCTCCCCGTCCTTGAGGCCCTCCTTCGTTTGCTTCTTCTCGGCATAGCCGTTGTCCACGCTCATCGAAGAGCCGGTGATGAGCTTGCTGTCGACAGCAGCCCGGGTAGCATCGTCAGCCGCGGTCATGGCAAAGGTGAACTTGCCCGGAGCATTGGCACCGACAACTACCTTTGTCACAGACGGAGTGTAGGTCGCCGCCTCGGTAACCGTATAGGTGTTCTTGAATTTGACCGTCGCGACACCGGTGGACGTTGCATCCGAGGGGTAGATCCACTGACCCTCAAGCTCGTCGCCACCGTCACCCGGCTTGCTTACCGACGTCGTGACCCTAAGCGTACCGTCGCCGCTATCCGCCACGACAGCCTTAACCGTATGGACCATCTTGTCGTACGTATAGCCCGTCGCTTTGTCGTCAATCTCGCTCACCGTATAGGTGAACGTCTTGCCGGCATCATCCTGAGTGAAGGTCAGCCCGCCCGCAGGTACCAAACTCACGGTCTTGGGAGCATCGGCCTCGACACTTGCGGTCTCAAAGACCTTGCCGTCCGTGGAAATGCCAACCTTGCTGGCAGATGTCTTGTCGGCAGGCTTGACGATATAACGGAACGTGCTCTTAGGCGAACCAAAAATGGTCGCGTCCTTGGGATACGTCAGCGTTTTCTCGATCTGCAGGCCACCAGCGGCGCCATAGTCGAGGCTTGCCGCATAACGGTTCACAAACGAGACAGTAGGCGTCGTGGCGCCGGCCTCACTTGCATCGTACTGCTGCACGTAAGTATTCGGTTTTTGCTTGAGCTCGACGATCTTTTCATCCGTCAACTTACTCGCATCGGTGCCATCGCCCAGCAGCTCCGTCACACCCGCGCCCTTGAGCACGGTCGTCACGGTATAGAGCTTAGCGGGGTCGTTCTTGCGTGCAAGAACCTTGACGAGCACGATAGCGTCACCAGTGTAGCCGGTGTCATAGGTGTAGCCGGCAGCAGCAGTAGACTGGTTCTCGTGGATGCGATAGGCAAACGTACGACCCAGGTCCTGTTCCGTGAGGTCGCGGGCAAAGAGCTTCTCTTCCCCGCTTGCGCTCACCACAGCGCCGGACACGCCGGCCCCTGCCACCTTATTGGACAGGCTAGCCTCGGAGCCATCGACCGACGTCTGAACGCCGTTGTACCAAAGGCCCGTCACGGCAAAGGTAAACTGGCCCGCGGTAGAGGCGCGACCCTCAAGGGTCTTGCTCACCGTCACGCCATCAAAGGTGCCCGATGCATGGTACGCGTTGGTAAAGGCAGCCTTGTCGGTTACGATCTTGTCCGCATCGGGGGCACCGGTGTTGGCGTAGGTCACGCTCGACACGCGTAGCTTGCCCGCGTGGTTGCCCGACTTGTCCAGGTCGGTCACCACGACGGTCGCGCGTGCGGTGTGTTTGTCCATGGACATGCCCGCCTGGCCATCCTGCGCAGCTTTCTCGGTGATGTTGAAGCTAAAGGTGCCTGCGCGGTTGAACGTCACGGTCGGGGCGGCTTCGGTGCCAAAGGCGAACGAGGCAACGCACCCCGACGTGGGCGCACTGGCGACAGCTTGGTTGGTGTTAATGACAACGACACCATCCGTTACCGCCTGCTTTGTAGTCTTACCCAGGCTAGTTGCGCCGTCATCGTCCGCAGCGGCGGCAAGGTTAAAGGTATAGCTCTCGTCCTGGTTCCAATCGCGACCGCTCACGGTCTTTTGGCCCTGCAGGATCACGCTCGTGGGGTCCACACTATATATATTGGTAAAGGAAGGTGTGGCGTTGTTGTCCAGTTTCTCTACCGAGCCGTCCTCTGCAACCTTGTAGTACTCGATCGAAGTCTGGATGCCGGCGCCCTTCTTGGCGTTACGCACCACGGCGTAGTAGACCGACCCGTCGTAGGTCATGCCCGCAATGCTACCGGGATTCTCAGCGAACTTGTACACGTAGGCGCGTCCCGCATCCGACTTGGCGGTATAGGAGATCGCCGGCCACGTCACCGTAGCCGGCTGCGTCACCGTACCGTCGGCGTTGTTGCCCACGGTTGCGGCATTGCCCTCGGTGCCCTGGGGCATGGGAGCTACCACGCTCGTATCGACCGTGTTAGGACTGAACACAGCGTTGACGTCCGCATAGCCGCCCATACCCTCGAGCGTAAAGCTAAAGGCGTTCTGGGCGAGCGCAAAGCTCCCGGCGTTATCGGTCAGGATCTTTTGGGCATGGATGATGATCTTCGCTTCGTGTGCATCGTAGCGATTGGTGAAGGTTGCGACCTTATCGGAAACATCCGTATTGGTGTCGACGCGCGCGTCGTTGCACTCCTGCACCACCTTCACGCTCTTAACGACCAGAGCGCCAGCCTGCTTGTCCTCCACCACGACCGTCGCGGTATAGACGGCAGCAGAATAGCTCATGCCGTCTGCCCCGGCATCGGAGCCGGGGATAACCTCCGAGATGGTATAGGTGTACATGCCGGGCTTGGTATAGGTAATATCGCCAAACGTTGCCTTCTGGGTATTCTTGGTGAACTCGACCGTCGCCACCCCGTCCTTGGCGCCATTGGGCATGGGGGCGCCGTCCTTAGCCGCAAGCTGCACGGTAAAGGAATCGCCATCGGCCCAATCGCGACCTTCGAGCATCTTCTTGGCGCTCAGACCGTCTTTCGCCTCAAGCGTTACCGAGCTGGCGCTGTAGTTGTTGGTGAACTCGAGCTTGTTATCGGCGGGAATCTTTCCGTCCTCGAGCGCGACGATCTTGCCCGTGATGGTGTTGCCGGTTCCAGGCTGCTCCTCGCCGCCGGCCTTGCGGCTCACGAGGCTAAAGCCAGCCGGAAGCACCGACTCGTCGGCAGAGCCGGTCACAGTGTTAACGATGCTCGCCAGCACGTCACCATTGGACGCCTCGCCCTTGGTGGTGAGCTCGCTCACGCTATACTTGTCGCCCTGCTTAAGGTCATATACGCGAATGGTCTCGCCGGCCTTGATGGAATGGGTGCCGCCGTTCTTGAGCGTAAAGGAGTTGCCCATGGACTTGCCATTCGCATCGAATACGCGTGCCTCATAGCCCTCCTCGGAATCCGGCAGGGTGAACTTAAACGTAAACGTCAGATCGTTGCCGTTCGCATCCTCGGTGGGCGCGGTAAGGCCATTGTCCGCCGTCACGGTCTTAGTCACTTGCAGGCGTGCCACGCGACGATCGGTATACTGCACGGCCGTACCCGTGGTAAACAAATGGTTGAGCTGAAGCGTGCCCAGATCGGTGCCATTGGTGGCATCATCGTCTTGATAAAGAGCCATGCGGTTGATGCCCGTATCGGCAAAGATCGTCGCCAGCTTGCCGTTGCGCTCGCCACCGTCCTCGACATAGCGCAGGATGGTCTTGGTGCCCTGCGTCGTCTTGTCATAGCGCATATGCATCAAGTTGTCCGCAAGAGAAGGCGTCACACCCTTGGCAGTACTTGTCTGGCCCCATGTCAGGTTTTCCTTGGTATCTGAGCCAGTTGCACTCTGCAGCTTGCCCTTAATGTGCGTAAGCGTGTTGTCGATGGAGTCGGGAGAACCAAATTGCGCCAGGGAAGCAATCAGCGAACCCGGGCCGCTCATACTGAGCACACCGTCGCCTTCCTTGCCGGCATCCACATACACACCCGAATCGTCCACGATTACCTTGGTGATGGTGTTGTTGATCTCATGGCCATCTGGACTTACGGACTCACGCAGGTAGTACGCACCCTTGATAAGGGGCGCGTGCCATGTCGAATCGACCGGGAAGCATGCGGCGCCCTCGATCTCATACGGGTAGCTCGTGCCGTTCGCCTGCACGGTGTCATACGGCGTGGCACCAGACTTGATGGCATACGTGCTGGGACTATCGCCGGTAACATCCTCGGCCTGGTACAGCTCAAACGTCGCGCCGTTCACGGGCTTGCCCAGGTCGTCGACCTTCTGCACAAACAGGCGGTTCTGAACGTTGGTGAGGTGGATCACCGTAGAGAACTGCCTGCTTGTCGTTTGATATTTGACCATGGAGGTGTTGTCGGTGGTCGCCTCCGCCAGAGACGATGCTGTGGTGTGATACGCCGCCACGGTATATTCGGAATTCGACTTGTCCTTCAGCATGGCGGCATACGTCTCGATATCGCCAGGCAGCGACCTGACCGTCACCTCGTAGTCGCCCTTGGTATTGACGGCGAAGACACTCGTGTCTGCCGATTTGGCAGCTTCGACCGCGCCGGCAATGCCATGCGCGGAGCATAGCTTGTAGCCCTCGAGCGGATTGCCCGTGACCGCCGTCCACGCGCTTTCGTCCGTGTCGCTCTTAGTTTTATCGGTGCGTTTGAGCACGACGGCAAAGGTCGTGCCCGAGCTAATGGGTTTGTCCTTATTGTCTTTTGTTTCTTTGCTAAGGGAAATGGTCTCCTTAGCGGCCAGATAGCCGCCGTTCAGCCACATGCGGCTACCCGTCCATGACTTGCCGTCGGCTGTTGTAACCGTTGTCTGCGGTGCAACCACCACGCCACCCGAGCCACTTGCCGCAGCCTTGTACTGCAGGTGCAGCTCACCTGGCGTTGCAGTGGTCGATGAGGTCAGACTCGAGCGATATCCCGCGGGCATGCCAACCTCTTTGAGTACAAAGTAGTCGTGCTTCTCAGCATGCTGGTTATCGAACGAAAGAACGGAACCGTCCGACTTCAGAAGCACCAACTGACCATTGGCGTCTGTCGTGCCCTGAGCGATGGGCTCACCCTGCGCGTTCCATTTGGCATCTGACTGATACAGAGCAAACTCGGCACCCTGGACTGCCTCGCCGTTCTGATCGACCTTTTCGACCTCGGATGACGGCAGGGTGGTGAGGTTGAACTTAAGCGACATGTTCGATGCGCCCGCGCCACGCTCCAGATAGAAGAAGCTCAGCGTGTGCTTAGTGCTGTCGCGGAAGGTGTTGTCAGAGAAGTTGGAGGTATCTGCGCCAGCGGCTTTGAACATTGCTTTGATGGTAGTGTCCGGAAAATACTTTGGTGAGCCATTCGCGCCATCAATATGTCCAACGCGCACCACACCAGTAGCGAAGTTAATATCAAGCGTCGCCTTCTCGTGGATGCCACCCAGATCGCCCACGAGCACGCCGTCGATATAGACCCAGACGTCATCGTCACCCGAGAACTTAAAGACCATGTCATTGTTATCGGTGGTCTTGCCGCCCGCAGGCTGGACGAACTCCGTGGTCATGGACATGCCAAAGTGGTGGTTGAGCTTATCGTTCGTTCCGTCCGTTATTCCTATAGGAGAGAGCCGGCCGTTCCTCTCTTCAAAAACCTTGTCAGCCGAGTCAAAGGGGAAGAACTGACCCCGATTCGCATCCGACACGCTGTCCTTATATACGCCAGCCTTATCGTAGACGTCAAAGGAGTTAGTCGTGAAGTTATACACAGCATAGTTGCCGTCAGAGCCGTACGAGTCGTAAACGTAATAGCCATCCTTGAGCTGGAAAAGGCCTTGCACGTTGTTGTAAACGGCCTTGCCGTCCTGCTTGCCATTTGCCTGGCTGTCGTTATTAAAGAGATAATCGAGCGACTCGTCTTTGTACGTACCATGCGTGTTATAGGAGGTGTAGGTGCCAGCATTGATCGACGGATAGCCATTTACCAGTATGTTCTTCACAAACGAAAGACGTCCAAAGCCGCCAATGTCACTTTTTCCCGTCCATTTATTAATGCCCGATCCGGCGCCGCCATTGAACT
The DNA here is from genome assembly GCA_902363125.1 of Coriobacteriaceae bacterium. Lineage (GTDB taxonomy): Bacteria > Actinomycetota > Coriobacteriia > Coriobacteriales > Coriobacteriaceae > Collinsella. Next base: position 161,102 of record CABIZD010000003.1, on the reverse strand, counting down.
TGAGCTGGTGATCTTTGTTGATGCCGGTGTTGTTATTGCCATTATCGTTGTTTATGTTGACGGACTTATCGTTGTCGCCGTTTACGACCCAATAGTCGAACAAATTGACCGTAGTGCCGGTGGGATTCACCGTCTGCACGGTATGGTTGCTAAAAGGAACCGCTTGATCGGCCGACGCACTCGTCGCACCAAATAAGAGCGCACACGCCGCCAGTGGGACGGTCAAAACCCTCAGGGCACGCTTGGCGGTATTGGTTTTCTTGCCAAAAGGCTTCAGCATTTCTCGAGCTCTCGCACACGCGCGATTCATGAAGGCCTCCCCAATCCATGAGGACGGCAAGAAGCGGCTCATTATATGTGTGTCGTCGTCCCCATCGATGCAAATATACGCCCCCCCCCCGCGCAAAAACGCAAGGCAGGACATCGCTATATGCTTAAAATTGTAGCAATTTGGGTGACCCGAAATTTCGCCTCGGGTTGCCACTCAAGCTCAAAATCGAACCACTCGCGCCATCGACATACCCCAGTAGGACAAATCGACCGGCAATCTTTATCCCCCACAACCCAAAAAGACTGGTCTGACGCTGCGCCACGAAAAGGACCTATCTACTACGCTTAGGCCGCAGGGGTCAACCATAGCCGACTTTTTCGAAAATCGGCAAGCTCTCTACCTGCGGTTTTGTTTTTGCAAATTCCGGGATGGTCGAGGGTGGCCGGTTTAACGTAGTAGATGGCCGCATTTCGTGGCAAACGGTCCGACTCGAGACCCATGTCGACCAGCCTCGGTTGGCCATTCTCGATGTTGCGGTGGAATACGGACTGAATTGGCACCTTAAAGGCAAACACACTCCGTATTTCACCGCAACTTATCGAGGGGATAGGTTTTAGAAACGGCCAAGGTCGTAGGATCGAGCAGCCGCTTCACCGGCAAAGATGAGGTTGGCTGTGGCTTCCTGAGAGTTGAGCGCCTGGTCGAGGGGCATGGGCTTGCGGCAGACCGGCAGCACAAGGTCGATACCCTGCTCATACACCGCATCCAGGCTGTCGGCACGACCGCCCACGACGGCGACCACCGGCTTGCCATATCGCTTCGCACGACGGGCCACGCCCACCGGCGCTTTGCCGGCGGCGGATTGCTCGTCCATATTGCCCTCGCCCGTTATGACGAGGTCGACATCGCGCACGCGCTCGTCGAACCCAACGAGGTCGAGCACCGTCTCAACGCCCGAACGCAACTCGGCACCAAGTGCCAACAGCGCGGCGCCCAGACCGCCAGCGGCACCGGCGCCGGGCACGCCGAGCACCGAGCCAAACGTCCGCGCGCCCTCGGGCACGCGCAGCAACCCCTGAGCCCGTGCCTCGGCAATCGCAGCGTCGAGCAGACGGCCGTAGCCGACCATCCAGCTGTCGTACCTGTGAAGCGCCTCGGCGTCATCTGTCGGCAGGCCCTTCTGCCCACCGAACACCGCTAGGGCGCCTCGGCGTCCCACGAGCGGATTCTCGACATCGGAAAGCACCACGACACGCGCGCCGTTCAGCGCCCGAAGCGCTGGCGCCAAATCAACGCTCGACACCTGCTCAAGGCCGGCAAGACCAGGGGCGATATTGCAGCCCTGATCATCGACCACACGCGCGCCCAGCGCCTGCAGCATACCGGCGCCACCATCGTTGGTGGCACTGCCGCCCAAGCCAAGATAGATAGTCTTTGCCCCGGCACGAACCGCACGAAACATGAGCTCACCCACGCCATAGGTCGTAGCAGCCAGCGCCGACAACTCCGTGCAAGGCGAATACCCAATGCCGGCCGCCTCGGCCATCTCGATGACCGCTGACTCGCGCTCGCCGTCCACCAGCATCCGCGCGGACACACGATCACCCAAGGAGCCTGCGACCTCGCAGGTCACAAGCTCGCCACCGCATGCGGCGATGGCGTCGAGCGTTCCCTCGCCACCATCTGCCAGCGGCAATGTGCACACCTCGGCATCGGGCCAAACGCGGCGCACGCCTTCGGCAACCGCCGCCTCCGCCTGCGCACTCGACACGCTGCCCTTAAAGGAATCAATCACCAACAGCACACGGCGGGGCCGGCGGCACGCGGCACCAAAATCGACCGCCTCAACGGCGATCTCTTCGGCACACGCGAGCGCCTCGGCATGAGCGGCATGTGCCTCAAGATCGGCCCCACAACCGCAGCCAGTACCATCGGTGCCACGCAACCCACTAAAATAGCCGCTCAACACCTCACGACACTCGTCTGCCAGCACGCCAGCCGTCACGTTAAACCGATGATTCAGGCGCGAGTCGGCATTCAGGTCATACAGCGAACCCAGTGCGCCGGCCTTGGCATCGGCCGCGCCATACACGCAGCGCCCCACGCGCGCATTGACCATAAGCCCCGCACACATGCAGCAGGGTTCGAGCGTCACGTAGACCGTACAGTCGGAAAGGCGCCAGCGGCCAAGTGCCTGGGCAGCGGCGCACAGGGCCGCGAACTCTGCATGCGCCGAAGGGTCCTGGTCGAGCTCGCGACGATTATGCGCCCTCGCGACGATCTCGCCGTCGCGCACCACTACGGCTCCGATGGGCACCTCGCCCACCGCCGCGGCGGCTCGCGCCTCCGCCAACGCCTCGCGCATGAACTTCTCGTCGATTTCGGTGATCGTCATCGTTCGCCTTCCCTGTTGCAAATTCAAAACGATGCTATCATTACGACTCACGGAGAGATGGCAGAGCGGTTGAATGCGGCGGTCTTGAAAACCGTTGAGCGCGAGAGCGTTCCGGGGGTTCGAATCCCCCTCTCTCCGCCACTTTTAGTGATGCACCGGCGTCATGGTCCGCTCAAACAGCGCATCGACCACGTCGGCCATCTCGGGTCGACGCTCAAGATCGTGGCCCGATTCCCACCATATCGTGAAAAGTCGAATAATACCGCCGGCGACAAACTCAGACGTCGTCTCGAGTGACACAGGAGCCAGGGCATCCTCGGCAAGCACGTTCATCACACGCTCACGGATGGAGCGAGCAATGCGGTCGCAAATAACGTTGGTCAACATGCCCGACATGCTGCTCGCCAAAATGTTATCCATGAGCTGCTCATGCGCCAGAATCAAATCCATGGCATCGTCCAAAATCGCATGTCGAAGCGCGCGCACGTCCTCGGCAGACACTGCGCCGGCCTCATCGGGCTGTTTTTGCGGCAAGCCCGACATGAGCTCATCGATATAAAAGGCAAAGTAATCGTTCTTGTCGCGAAAGTGCTTGTAGAACGTCGTGCGGCGAATCATGGCGCGGTCGCACAGCATGGCAACCGTCAGGTCCTCAAAACGATGCTCCTCGAGAAGCTCGGTAAAGGCATCAAACAGGGCACGGTAGGTTTTCTTGATGCGAAGGTCCACTGGTATCGCCATCCTCAGGGCAAAGACAACACTCGTCAATCTGTCGCATATCTTACACCTGTACCTCGCGCGTTTTGCCCCAGTGCCAACCCCACCGAAAACATAACGCTTACCGGAAAGTTCGGCACGGCAAAACGTTGCGGGTATACTAGTAGCGTTATACCAACGGCAGCTGGCGCATGCCGCCGCGGCCATTCGAAACGGAGACATCATGATTACCGTCATCATCGGCATCGTTGTTGTCATTGTGATTGTCTGCGCCATCGCCGGCATCTACAACAACATGGTCACCAAGCGTAACCGCATCGATAACGCCTGGCAGAACATCGATACGCAGCTGCAGCGTCGCAACGACCTGATCCCCAACCTGGTCGAGACCGTCAAGGGCTACGCCAAGCACGAGCAGGAGACGCTCTCCGCCGTGATCAGCGCGCGTAACACCGCCGTCAAGGCCACCACGCCCGAGGCCAAGATGGAAGCCGACAACGTGCTGACCGGTGCGCTGCGCCAGCTCTTCGCCGTGGCCGAGGCCTACCCCGATCTTAAGGCAAACACCAACTTTACGCAGCTGCAGGCATCGCTCGAGGATACCGAGAATAAGATTAGCTATGCACGCCAGAGCTACAACGATTGCGTGCTCAGCTACAACAACGCCATTCAGACGTTCCCGGCTGTCATCTTTGCCGGCATCTTCCAGTTTAAGGAGCGCCAGGGCTTCGAGGCCGCCGAAGCCGCCCGCCAGGCCCCGACCGTCAAGTTCTAACAATCACGGCCGAGTCTTAATCGGGTATATGCATAAACCGCCCCGTCGAATGCATACTTCGACGGGGCGGTTTCCTTTTTCGCGTAGGTCCCCCTCTAAGCGCCGTGCATTTTTGGGAGTATTCAACATAACCAAGAGCATCGGGCGCCACGACAAAGGCCAAAGACCGCGAATATCCCTGCAAATCACCCGCTGTCGGCCCATAACCCCGCCTATTATTCGCGAAAAGCATCGACGAGCACGGATTTTTGCCCGAACGTCGGTATGCAGGGGCCTTCGATTGCAGAATACTCGCAAAAATGCACGTCGCCACCACCCCCACATGGCGCGAACCAAAACAAAAGCGCGGCCTAAAAGGCCGCGCGCCATCTTTAATTCAGATCTATATTGCCCGTAACGGCAGCGCCGAGGTAACGCAGGCCCGAGGGCAACCTTCCTTTCCGGCGCACTCCGCAGGACGAAAGAACCTCCGCCGCACGAAGTGCGCAGCGGAGGTTCTTTCATGTCCGAGGACGCGCCGGAAAGGAAGGTTGCCCTCGGGCCGAACAGCTATGGCAGCTTACGCCACGGTATAGACCCAGTTGTGCTTATCTTCAACAGCACCAGACTGGATACCAGTCAGGGTCTCGCGGAGCTTCTTCATCACAGGGCCGATCTCGGTGTAGCCGGCCGGGAAGGTCACGGTCTCGTCGGCGCCGTAGACCTTGTTGTCAATCTCGCCAACCGGGGAGATGACGGCAGCGGTGCCGCACAGGCCGCACTCGACAAAGGTACCGGCCTTGACCTCAGCCCACTCGACGGGACGCTGGTCGACGGTCATGCCCAGGTCCTTGGCGACCTGAACGAGCGAACGGCGGGTGATGGAGGGCAGAATGGAGTCGGTGTGCGACTGCGGAACGACGAGCGTGCCGTCCTCCTTCACGAACAGGACGTTGGCGCCACCGGTCTCCTCGACATAGGTGCGGGACTCGGAGTCGAGATACAGGTTCTCGGCATAGCCCTCGCGATGGGCCTCCATCGTGGGCTTGAGGGACATGGCGTAGTTGAGGCCGGCCTTGATGTTGCCGGTGCCGTGCGGTGCCGCACGGTCATACTCGGAAACGCGCAGCTTGACGGGCTTAAGGCCACCCTTAAAGTACGGACCGACCGGGGTCACGAGAATGCGGAACGTGTACTCAGGAGCGGGAGCCACGCCGATCACGTCACCGGAGCCGATCATAAACGGACGCACGTACAGGGTCGCGCCGGAACCGAAGGGCGGAACCCAGGCGGCGTTGGCAGAAACGACCTGCTTGACGGCCTCAACGAACTTGTCCTTGGGGAACGGGGGCATCTCGAGGCGCTGCGCAGAGTTGTACATACGCTCGGCGTTCATGTCGGGACGGAAGCAAACGATGCTGCCGTCCTCGGCGGTGTAGGCCTTCAGGCCCTCAAAGACCTCCTGGCAGTAATGGAAGATGCCACCGCACTCGGAGACATGCAGGGTGTGGTCGGTGGTCAGGCCGCCCTCGTCCCACTCGCCATCCTTCCAATGGGCCTCGTAGCTGTAATCGGTCTTCATGTAGCCAAAGCCGAGGCTACCCCAATCGATATCCTTCTTCTCGACAGTCATATGCCGCTCCTTACATACACAGTTGCATACTCGCGAACCCGCACGCAAGGACCGAGGCCGACCGCGTCGCAACGTCGCACGCCCGGAGCGTAGAGCCGGACGGGACACGCGGGCGACATCAAAGCCAATGGCACGTCGATTCGCATGCTCGAGATTGTACTCCCCGCACGCGTCGGATAAAACGCTTTTCTTTAACTAAGTAAAGTATTTTCATTTGACCGAAGCAAAAAGGCCCGCCACCGTAAGCGGTGACGGGCCTCAATGGCACGGTTTGCGCGCTGGCTCGAGCTACGCGTTCTTTTTGCCCAGCTTAGCCTTAACCAGACCGACCACGGTCGGGATAATCGACACGGCAACGATGCCAACGATTAGCAGCTCAAAGTGCTCCTGCACAAAGGGAATGCCGCCAAAGAAGTAGCCCAGCAGCGTAAAGACCGTCGACCAGGTAATGCCGCCCAGCACGTTAAAGATGACAAAGTTGCGCCAGTGCATGCCGCCCATGCCAGCGATGAAGGGCACAAAGGTGCGGATAAACGGAAAGAAGCGGCCCAGGAAGATGGCCAGGTGGCCCCACTTGTCCAAGAAGTCCTCGGACTTTTTGATGCGCTCGGGCGTCATGGCCTTGACCTTGCCCGAGGCAATGATCTTTTTGCCAAAGAAATGGCCGATCATAAAGTTGCACTGATCGCCCAAAATGGCAGCCGCCCATGCGACGGCCAGAAGCGCCACGATGTTAAAGCCACCGTTGTGGGCAAAGAAACCCGAAGCAAACAGCAGCGAATCACCGGGAAGGAACGGGAAGAACACCACGCCCGTCTCGATAAAGATGATCAGGAACACGCAGCCGTAGGCCATAAGCGGGCCGGCGGCGATCCAGCTGGCGATCGCGGTGCGCGGGTCCTTAAGCAGCTCGGCGATAAAATTGATGAAACCCATGAAGTAAAACCTCTCAGTTGTGGGCGCGGATACGTCCAAGTTGACCAGTATACGGTTGCGGCGCCCCCTCGTGCGCAACCCCACAAAAGCATGACTCCATTACCAGCAAGTTTGCATAACTGACACCTGTCGTGCAAAGCTGCCAAGATTGTTCTACCTAATCCCTAGCGAATCGCTATACTTTATTGAATCGCATTGCCATGGCGCTAAGGGAGGGCGGCCGGTGAGCTTTATCAATACCATTCGCGAGGACATCAAGACCGTCCAAGCGCAGGACCCCGCCGCGCAAAACGGTCTGGTCATTTTCCTTTCCTATCCTGGCCTGCACGCCAAGTGGAACCACGTGCCCGAGCACTGGCTGTGGGAGCACGGCCATCGCTCGCTCGCCCGTGTGCTCTCGCAAATCACCCGCCACATCACCGGCGTCGAGATTCATCCCGCCGCGCAGATCGGCAAACATTTCTTTATCGACCACGCCATGGGCGTCGTCATCGGCGAGACCACCATTGTGGGCGACAGCTGCGTGCTCTACCAGGGCGTCACGCTCGGCGGTACCGGCAACGAGACCGGTAAGCGCCACCCCACCCTGGGCAACAACGTCACTGTGGGCACAGGCGCCAAGGTGCTCGGCAACATCCGCATCGGCAACAACGTCAAGATCGGCGGCAACTCGGTCGTCGTCAAAGACGTACCCGATAACTGTACCGTCGTGGGCGTGCCCGGGCGCATCATCAAGCGCAACGGCTGCCGCGTGTTCGAGGAGAGCTTTGACGCCAAGCAGCATCGCGAGTACATGCCCGATGACGCCGCCGAGCAGAGCGCCCTCAACCGCCAGGGCATCACCGAGAATGCCCGCCGCGTCAAGGAACTCGAGCGAGAGGTGGCCGAGCTCAAGGCCCTCGTCGCCAAGCTCGTGGACGAGCACTAGGAACGCGAGCGGCACAAAACAACATCGGCACCGACGCAAAAGGCGCGCCAGGGAATCCATCCCCGGCGCGCCTTTCTTTTTGATGTGACATGCGGGACTATCCCTTTGTCACACTATGCGAACTGACTCAGATAGAGGTCGGCGTAAGCACCCTCGGCAGCCAGCAGTTCCTTATGCGTGCCTTGCTCGATAATGTTGCCGTGATCCATGACCAAGATCAGGTCGGCGTCCACGATCGTCGACAGGCGATGCGCGATCACAAAGCTTGTGCGCCCATGCATGAGCGCGTCCATGGCACGGCCGATGGCAAGCTCGGTGCGCGTATCCACGCTTGAGGTCGCCTCATCCAGAATGAGAATCGCCGGGTTGTTGAGCAGCACGCGCGCAATGGTCAGCAGCTGACGCTGGCCTTGGCTGATGCTTTCGGCATCATTGGCCACGCGCGTGTCGTAGCCCTGCGGCATGGTGCGCACAAAGAAGTCGACCTGCGCGGCGCGGGCGGCAGCCACGATCTCGTCGCGCGTTGCCTCGGGGCAGCCGTAGGCGATGTTTTCGGCAATCGTGCCGTCGAACAGCCAGGCGTCCTGCAGCACCATGCCAAACTGCTGACGTAGCTCACCGCGGTTCATGAGGCGCGTATCCACACCGTCGAGCGTAATGCGGCCGCCGTCAATCTCGTAGAAGCGCATGAGCAGGTTGATGAGCGTGGTCTTACCCGCACCCGTGGTTCCCACCACCGCAATCTTCTGACCCGGTTCGGCGGTAAACGACACGTCGCGCATGAGCGGCTTTTCGGGCGTGTAGCCAAAGCGCACATGCTCAAAAGCGACGCGGCCCTCCACGCGACCCGGCAGATTGGCAGCCTCGCTCGGCTGCGGATCGGCCTCCATCTCGGGCTCATCGAGCAGGTCGAACACGCGCTCCGCACTCGCCAGCGCGCCCTGCAGCGAGTTGAAAGTGAACGACAGCTGCGTCATGGGTTCGGACGCCTCGTAGATAAACTGGAAGAACGCCTGGAACACGCCGACGGTCATGTGACCGGCGACCAGCATGCTGCAGCCCACGAGCGCAATCACGATCTGCGCCAGGCGACCAATAAAGCGAACCGCGGGTCCGACGGCGTTGATCATAAAGTCGGCCTTGGTGCTCACGCGGGCCAGCTCGCCCGAGGCCTCGTGCACCTCGGCAGAGCTCTGGTGCTCGCGATTGAATGCGCGAATCACCAAACGGCCCGAATAGCCTTCCTCGACCGCGCTCGTGATTTTGGACACCCACTCCTGACGCTCGCCCGTCACATCATGCGTACGGCGCGAAACCACCTTGGTCACCAGCAGCGATACCGCCGTAAAGCCCAAAAAGACCAACGTGAGCTTGACGCTATAGACGAACATCATGATGATGGCACCCGTCACGGTACCGATCGATACCAGCAGCTGCAGCAATCCGCGCTGCATACTCTCGGACATCTTGTCCAAGTCGTTGGTCGCACGGCTGACCACCTCACCGGGGCGATGCGCGTCAAAGTAGGCGAGCGGCAGGCGGCTGAGCTTTTGCGCGATGCGGTTGCGCAGACGCAGGTTGAGTCGCTCGGCCACACTCGACATCAAAAAGCTCTGCAACGCATAGAACGACCCGGCAGCCGTCCAGATCAAGAAGTAGACAAAGATGGTCTTGCCGCATTGGTCCCAGGTGATGCTGAAGGTGGTTCCGCTGGCAAACGCCACCTGTATATGGCCCCACAGCTCGTCGATAACATGGGCGCTATATGCCGGCGCGGCGGTGTTAAAGATGACGTAGAACACGATGCTCGCAAACACGATGTAGAAGCGCCAATGGTCGCCGGCGGCCTCGCCCCACAAGCGGCGCACCGTCGCCCAGGTATCGCGGGGTTTCTCGTCCTCATCCTCGTCGTCCACATCGCGCATGCGCTCTGCTTCCGCGCGGGCACGCTCGTCCTCGGCACGCTCGTTTTCCTCGTACAGCGCTTGGCGGCGAGCCTCACGCTCGGCCGCGGCCCTGGCGGCATCATCCAGCTCGGTCGACGCGGCAGCCTGCTCGACCGCTTCGACCGCGTCCACAACGACGGCATCGATAGCGTCGCTGCGTTTCTTGAGCTCCCCGGTCATGCTACTCACCTCCCTTCATTTGCGATTCCGCGATGGCGCGGTACACCTCGCAGGTTTCTATAAGTTCCTCGTGCGTGCCCAAGCCCACGACCTCGCCATCCTTGAGCACGACAATCTGGTCGGCGTGCAGAATCGTCGAGATGCGCTGCGCGATGATGAGCACCGCGGCGTCGCGCGTCTCGTCCTGCAGCGCATGGCGCAGGGCCGCATCGGTCTTAAAGTCCAGGGCCGAAAAACTGTCGTCGAAGATATACAGGTCGGCGCGCTTCATGAGCGCGCGAGCAATGGCCAGGCGCTGGCGCTGACCACCCGAGAAGTTCGTACCGCCCTGGGCAACCGGGGTATCGAGCCCCTGCGGTTGATCGAGCACAAAGGTGCTCTGGGCAACCTGCAGCGCATGAAGCATGTCCGCCTCGGTCGCGTCCTCGTTGCCAAAGCGCAGATTGCTTGCCACGGTGCCCGAGAACAGCCACGCCTTCTGCGGCACGTAGGCGATGCGCCCGCGAATCTCACCTTGCGAAAGCTCGCGCAAATCGACGCCGCTCAAGCGAATGGCACCCTTCGTGGCATCGTGGAAGCGCAACAGAAGCTTTGCCACCGTCGACTTGCCCGAGCCCGTCGAGCCCACAATCGCGGTCGTCTGGCCGCGGCGACAGGAAAAGTTCAGATCGCACAGCGTGTCCTCGTCGGCGTCGTCAAAGCGAAACGACATATGATCGAACACGGCAACCGCATCAGCCCCGTCCTTTGAGTCGGATGCGGCCGCATCAAGCGTACGCTGGCCATCGACGATGCTCGGCTCAATCTCCAGCACTTGCTGTGCACGGCTTAGGCATGCCGCGGCGCGTGGCAGCGTTAGCACCACCATCTGCGCCATCATCACAAAGAACAGGATCAGAAGCGCGTACTCCAGCACCGCCGAGATGCTCGCGATCTGCATGGCGTGGGCGCCCACGCGGTTGCCGCCAACCCACAGCACCGCTACCTCGGCGATGTTCATCAAAAAGAAGCTTGAGCTGTCGAGGCCCACAAACAGGTGGTTGACTTTGATGGCGTTGGCGGCGTAGTCGCTAAACACCTCGTCCAGGCGCTGTTCCTCACGACGCTCCTTGTTAAACGCACGGATGACGCGCACGCCCACGATGTTTTCGCGCAGCACCACGTTCATGCGGTCGATAAAGCTCTGCAAGCGCATAAAAATCGGAGCCGCGTTGGCAACCGTAAAGACCGCCGCAACCAGCACGATCGCAACCACGACGCCCAGAAGCATGCCCATGGCCGGATCGATGAGCCAGGCGAAGATGATGCCTGCCACCGCCAGGAACGGCACCGGCAGCACCAGCTGAATGGTCTGCAGAATCGCCTGCTGAATCACGTTGATGTCGTTGAGCGAGCGCGTGATCATCGAACCCGTGCCAAAGCGCTCAAAGTCACTGGCAGACAGCTCGAGCGACTTGTCGTAGACGGCATTGCGGATATCGCAGGCCACGTTGGCGGCCAGGCGCGCCGAAAGATAGCAGCCCAACACCGCGCCGCCGCTGGCCATGCCGGTCGCGATAAGCATGTAGAGACCGTTGCGCAAAATGTAGTCGATATCGCCCGTGGTGATACCGGTGTTGACCATGTTCGCCAACATCGTGGGTACCAGCAGTGTGCCAACGTTGTCGATTAGCAGCACCAACAACGTCACCGCGACAAGCCTGCGATACGGCTTCATAAACCTCATTAACAGTCGCACGACTCCCCCTCACCTTGATTCTCGGCCTGGCTCTCGGCAGCGATATGCTGCTTAAAGGCATCGCACTCATCGCCGAGCGCATGGGAAAATTTTCCGATTAGGCGCATGATTTCGCATTGCTCACACGGCTCAAGCGCGCCAAAGGCTCGCTGCTCGGCCTTGAGTGCCGGCAGCGCATAACGCTCGGCAAACCGCATGCCCGCTTCGGTCAAACGCACAACCTTGTTCTTACGGCTGCCTTCGGCAAACTCCAACGTTGCAAAGTCCCGCGCCGTCAAGGTTTTAATTGCCGAATTGATGGTCTGTTTGCTATAGAACCATTCGCTTGTCAGACGGCTTACGGCAATACTGCCGCCCGCCGTGCTGGTATCGACGAGCATCCAGTAAGCGCAGTCCGAAAGGCCGCAGGCGCGCGAGAACTCCGAATAGATATGGTCGAGTCCATTGAGCAACCGGTCGAAGTCGACCAGCGTAACCGCACTATTCATCTATCCCACCATTCGATTGTCCGATTTTTGACCAATTTTGTATCTCTAGATTAGTCCGAGTTTTGACTATCGTCAACAGGCTCTCCGCAAATGCTTGCACTTTTATGGCCTATCGGCAGAAAAAGACCGCCGGCGCGGGGGCAGCGCCAGCGGTAACGTGAAAATCGGGTTTTATTGCCCGTTAAGCGGCGACGGCCTCATAGACCGTGGCGCCCGAGAAGCTGTCATGCAGGCTCTTGCCGGCAATCCACGGCAGCTCGACGACCTCGCAGACCGTGTTGACCAGCTCGGAGCAGTCAGTAAAGTGGCCCTTGTCGTTGAGGGCCTCGCAATCCTGAACACGCCAATAGCCATCGGTGTGCGTGATGTAGTACTCGTGATCGTCAATCGTCACAAAAGCGCGCGTCTTAGAACGCAGCAGCTTCAGAAATCCTTCGAAGTCGGTCTCGACAACATCTCCAGCCTGGAACATGATGTTACCTCCTGGCCCGGCGCCACCACGGCGCATTGATAAACGTTGGTACTCCTTTAGTAAAACCTTTATCAGAGGTTATGCGTTCGTCATTTAGGCAAGTGGTAAAAAACCGCAGGGTAGACGGGATAAAACGTTTAACCATCCCATTTGTTTGTCACATTCTGAAGGTACTTTTATGCAAACCAACTTTCCCAATTGGAATCTATCCTTTTGGTCGGGCAATTGACCGTCTACCGTTTGAGCCCGACGGGTATGAACGGGGCATCTGCAACGCCACCGCAAGGAGACACCATGGAGACTATCGAAGCACTCATTCACCGCCGCAGCTGCCGCAAATACAGCGATCGTCCCGTCGAGGCCGAAAAGCTTGCACGTATTATCGAAGCCGGCCAATATGCACCGAGCGGCATGGGCCGCCAGCCGGTGACGTTTGTCGCCGTTACCGACCCCGCGACCGTCGAGCGTCTCTCACAGCTCAACGCCCAGGTCATGGGCAGCAACGGCGACCCCTTCTATGGCGCCAAGACCGTTGTGGTGGTGCTGGTCGACCGCAGCGTGCCCACGCATCTGGAAGACGGCTCGCTCGCCATGGGCAACTTGCTCAACGCCGCCTATGCACTGGGTGTCGATTCGTGCTGGATTCATCGCGCACACGAGATCTTCGACTCGCCCGAAGGCCTGGAGCTGCTGGCCAGCTGGGGCCTGCCCGCCGACGGCAGCCTGCGCGGTGTCGGTCACTGCATTCTGGGCTATGCCGAGGACACGCTACCCGAGGCAAAGCCGCGCCGCGACAACGTGGTGTACGTTAGGTAATTAGTTCCGCCGTTCTAACGAACGGCGGACCCGCTCGCAACTTATCTTGCCGATGGAGTTGTCGTCGTTTCGTTCGTTTGAGTCGTTTCGGTGCCGTCGCCTTGTTCGCCCTCGTCCTTTTGCGCATCGGCGATGGTGGAGGCTGCCGCAACGATACCGCGCTGGGGCGCGACGCCCGTCTGGGTCTGAGCGCCCTCGACAATTTCTGTGCCTGCATGCGCGAGCTCGGGCGATTTAAACATCGCGTCCAAGTTGGCACCGCCGCCGGCGTAGCCAAGCGCAGCGAGTGCGATGACGATCACTGCAACGACGACCGCGATCGGAACATAACGATGCCAACCAGCCGGATTGAGTCCGCTGCGACGAGCCGCCCCGCGGCTGATGTAACCGAGCGTGCCGTCGTGCTTGAGCTTTGAGCCCACCACGCACTTGCGGCCCCACAACGAGGACTCTGCCTGCATGGCCAAGCGGGCGCTTGCCGAAGGATAGCCGTATTTAGTGCGCTTGAACGAACCATCAAACCCCGAGGCGTGTTTGCCCCACGTCACCGATGTCGTGCGTCGGTTGACCGGTGCGGCGCTCCGCCTTCTGCGGCTCGGTTTTGTAGTCTCAGCCATACGCCCCCGCACGCCGTAACCAAATCGAAACAGTAACGCTTTGGACTGTAGCACACGCGTCGCGCGCGGTCACGGGCGCCTCGCTCAACGGTCATCGTCCTTCAGCAAGCGCCACAGCGTTGTTCGGCTTATGCCCAGCACCTCCGCCGCACGGGTTCGGTTGCCGTGGAGATGATCTACAACCAGATGCGCGATATCTCGCTCGGTATCGGCCAACGGTCGCAGGATATACAGGTCGCTTTCGAGTGTCGGGGCGCCAAAGGTTGCGGTCTTAATCACGTCCTCTTGGGCTAGTACTTCCTCCGCCACAGCGCGATCCACCGTGCCCGTCCCCACCAATATATACAGTCGTTCCGAGACCTCGCGGAGCTGCAGATAGTTGCGCGGCCAGCGGTAAGCATCGAGCGCCTTCGTCGCCGCGGCAGACAGCGTGGGCGCTGCCGTCCCAAATGCACCAGCGAGATATTCCAAATAGCGCGCAACCTTCGTCGACGCGGCTCCCTGCTCGACGATTGCCGGCGCCACGCTCACCGCACAGGCGAAGCGCTCGGTCACAAAGGCGGCTTGATTGCTTTCGCTGCCGCCCGGCATGTCATTCGCCGTCAGCACCACATGGCAGCGCGTCGCCAACGCGGTGTCGGCCATCGTGGAAACGAGCTCGCGAAGGCGCTGGGGGCCAACCGCATTCCAGCCCGCAATGCAAAGTGTCAGCCCCGTTTGGAACAACGGCGATTCGGCGCTTTTGAGCACGTGGCGCCAACCGCGATCGGTAAGCTCATCGAGCGCAACGGCAACAAAGGGTTGATCGGCAAAAGGACCGTCCAGATAGAGGCGCTTGGCGATCTCGATCTGACCCGCTCCCAGCTCGCCCTCGAGCATAAGGGGCACACCGCGCGCGTAGCTCTCGGCGACCGGCGCAGCTACCGAGGCCGCCCCCTCAACGATGCCGTACGCGCTCGATTCGTAGCGGGCCTCAACTTCGTCGGCGTTGAGCCACTCGATGCCCGCATGTGCCGCGGCGCCGCGCACCTCGCGGACCACGACGACCCAAAGGCCCCCACCCTCTTTGTCGGTGGGGCGAACGGTCAGGCTCAGGCGCGTACCCGCGCGCCCCATAACCAGACGCGCGCCGTCTCCTATACGGTCGAGGCGCTCAGCGACAAAAGCCGCCACATCCCGCTCAAGCGCCGCGTCATTCATGGTCGAAATCACGACGTCCCCACGCGCATCGATTGCCAATGCCGAGGCCCCGGCAGCAGCCAGGGCCTCGGTCAAGATGTTCAGCTTGGCATCGCTATTCATGATTTGCCCCTGTCCGCGGCGACGTGCATCCGCCGACGGTCGCACGACCGAGTGTTTCAAAATTGAACGATATTGCTCACCAAACACTATAGGGCAGAAAGCGCCGTCCTGCGAGTATAGGAGTTGCCCCGCATCGCCATCCTGGCGGGGCGATAAGAGCTCTTCGGGACTTATAAACCTGCGGACAAGCCATACCCGCAAGAGCTCCTATCGCTCCACCGCAGGCATGCGCTCACCAGCAACCAGCACGCAAATAAGCTACTCCTCTACCAGATTCCCAGCACGTGCTGCATTCCCAAACTCATGCACGCAATGCCAATCCAGCAGCAAAAGCCCAGCGCGATGGGCTTGCCGCCCTTTTTGACCAGCTCGACGATATCGGTATTAAAGCCAATAGCCGCCATGGCCATCACGATAAAGAACTTCGACAGCTCCTTGATGGGCGCCGTGATGGACACGGGAAGCTGAAGCACCGTGGTGATTACGCTCGCCAGCACAAAGAACAGCACAAACATGGGAAACGCGCGTTTAAGCGAGAACGTGCTTTTGGCGTCGCCGCCGGCCTTGCGCGCCAGATGCATCTGCCAGCATGCGAGGACCAACGTGATGGGAATAATGGCCAGTGTCCTGGTGAGCTTGACCACCGTGGCGCTCTCGAGCACATTGGCGCCGGGATGCATGCTGTCCCAAGCGCTCGCCGCAGCCGTTACGGACGAGGTGTCGTTGATGGCGGTGCCGGCAAACAGGCCAAAGCCCTCGTTGGTCAGCCCGAGCATACCACCGAGCGTCGGAAACACGAGCGCCGCGATAACGTTAAACAGGAAGATGACCGAAATAGCCTGGGCAATCTCGCGATCGTCGGCATCGATGACGGGCGCTGTCGCGGCGATGGCAGAACCGCCGCAAATCGACGAACCCACACCCACAAGCGTCGCGATCTTGCCCGGCACGTTCATAACGCGGCAGAGTACAAAGGCAATGACAAGCGAGGTCGAGATCGTCGCCGCGATAATCGGCAGCGACTGGGCACCCTTGGACAGAATCTGGGAGAGGTTCATGCCAAAGCCAAGCAGGATAACCGCGTACTGCAAGACTTTTTTAGACGTATAGGTGACACCGGCGGCGAGCTGTTCGCGATGATTCTTGGGAAAGACGATCGCCAGAACCATGCCGAAGAGGATGGCGAATACCGGCCCACCGACCACCTCAATCTGTTTGCCGAGCAGCGTTGCGGGGATAGCGATGATCAGGCAGAACAAGACGCCCTTCCAGCGCTCGCGTACGATATTCGCCAGTTGCATATGGGATTCCTTCTTTCTCTTTCACGTTTGCGACGGCTTATGATACGGCAACATTGAGCGCAGCCTTGCGTAAACAAAGACTAAGATGCCGCAATAGTTCTTGGGCAACAGCCGAATTACCCACCGCGGAAAGCTGATTCGCGGCATAATTAACAACTGACATATGAGTTTGATAGAACAGTTGCGAGGCGCTATGGAAGAATCGATGCACGTCGGCGAGCAGGAAACGAGCCTACAGGACCAGTCCTACCACACCATTCGACGCAAAATCGTCTACCTGGACTACAAGCCGGGCGAAAAGCTGGGCGTCAAGCAACTTTGCGACGACCTGGATATGGGTCGCACGCCCGTGCGCGAGGCTTTGGTTCGCTTGGCGCAGGAAGGCCTGGTGCGCACCGTGCCCCAGAGCGGCACCTACGTCTCACCCATCAACCTCACCCTTGCCGAGAGTGCCTGTTACATCCGCGAGCATCTGGAAAAGCAGGTGATTGTGGAGTGCTGTGCGCGCGCCACGTCGACCGGCATCGAGCAGCTCGACCGCGCCATCGTGCTGCAGGAAAAGGCCATGGCCGAAGAGGATCGCATCGGCTTCTTTTTGAGCGACAACCTCATGCATCACATGATTTTTAGCATCGCATGTCGCAGCACCGTGTGGTCGTGGCTCGAAGAGACCAATGCCGACCTGGAGCGCTTCCGCTGGCTGCGCGCCGCCACGCAGGTTCTCGACAATCAGGACATCGTGAACGAGCACAAGCAGATTCGCCGCGCTATCGCCGGTCGCGACCCCATCGAAGCGAGCTTTTTGGTCAGCAAGCACCTGCACATGATGTTCCGCAACCAAACCGAGGTTCTGGACCAGTTCCCCGAGTACTTCGAGACCAGCAAGCTCCGCTAACCTGCCAAAACCACCACAAAGGGGACAGGCACCTTTGTGCTGGTTTCTCCGTACAAAAAGGCCCGGCTCCGTCTGATGACGCGGAGCCGGGCCTTGGTCGTTAGAACGGCGGAACCAACTACTCGACAGTAACGCTTTTCGCCAGGTTACGAGGTTGGTCAACGTCGCAACCGCGCAGGATGGCGACCTCGCGGGCGAGCAGCTGCAGCGGGACGCTCGCGGTGATGGGGCTGAACACGTCGCGGACGGCCGGCACGCGGATGATGCAATCGGCAATCTTGTTGATCTCCTCGTCACCCTCGGTGGCAACGACGATGACCTTGGCGCCACGCGCCTTGCACTCCATGAGGTTCGACACGGTCTTGTCGTAGGTGGCACTCTTGGTGGCCACAGCGATGACAGGGAAGCCCGGGTCGATCAGGGCAATGGGGCCGTGCTTCATCTCACCGGCGGCGTAGGCCTCGGCGTGCAGGTAGCTGACCTCCTTGAGCTTGAGCGCACCCTCGTAGGAAATAGCGGCACCCATGCCACGGCCCACGAACAGCGCCGACTGCGCGTCCTTGCACAGCAGGGCGGCCTCATGAACGGCCTCGGTCTGGGTATCCAAAATCCACTGGATCTGCTCGGCCGTATCGGAAAGCTCGCGGAACAGCATGCGCGCCTGCTTGGTGGTCAGACGGTACTTAACCTGCGCCAGCAGCAGAGCCAGCAGCGTAAGGCTCACGACCTGACCGATAAAGCTCTTGGTCGAGGCGACCGCGATCTCCTTGTTGGCCTTGGTGTAGATGACGCCGTCGCTCTCACGCGCCACCGGGCTGCCCACCACGTTGGTGATGCCGAAGACCTTGGCGCCCTTGATGCGCGCGTCGCGAATGGCGGCAAGGGTGTCGGCCGTCTCGCCCGACTGGGACACAGCCACGACAAGCGTCGTCGGCGTGATGATGGGATTGCGATAGCGGAACTCGCTGGCCGCCTCAACCTCGGTGGGGATGCGAGCCCAGCCCTCAATAAGGTTCTTGGCGATGAGGCCAGCGTGATAGCTAGTGCCGCAAGCGATCACGTAGACGCGGTCGATGTCGTTGAGTTCCTCGAGGGACAGGCCCAGCTCGTCGATATCGAGCTCGCCGGCGGGGGTCATACGGCCCACCAGCGTATCGCGCACGACGCGCGGCTGCTCGTGGATTTCCTTGAGCATAAAGTCGGGATAACCGCCCTTTTCTGCCATGTCCAGGTCCCAGTCGATGTGGGTGACCTTGGGCTCGATGACGTTGCCGGCCTCGTCGGTGTACTCGACGCCCGCGGGCGTGAGCTTGGCAAACTGACCGTCCTCGAGCACCACGACATCGCGAGTGGCATCGATAAGCGCGATCACGTCGGAGGCAACGTAGGAGCCGGTCTCGCCCACGCCGACCACAATCGGGGAGTCCTTGCGCGCCACGGCGATCACGCCGGGCTCGTCAGCGCACACGGCGGCCAGACCATAGGCACCGACCACGTGGGTGCAAGCCTCGCGCACGGAGGCCATCAGGTCGTGCGTCTCGGCATAAGCCTCTTCGATCAGATGCGCGAAGACCTCGGTATCGGTCTCGCTCTTAAAGTGGTGGCCGCGGCCCTCCAGCTCTTCGCGCAGCTCGGCGAAGTTCTCGATGATGCCGTTGTGGACGATGGCGATACGACCGTCGCAGCTGGTGTGGGGATGGGCGTTAACGACGGAGGGCTTGCCGTGGGTGGCCCAACGGGTGTGGCCGATACCGCAGGTAGCGTCGCTGTCGATGTTGGAAAGCTCGCTCTCCAGGCCCGCGACCTTGCCCACGCGGCGGATGACGTCGAGGTGCGCCGCGGCGCCCTCACCCACCTCGAGCGCGACGCCCGAGGAGTCATAGCCGCGATACTCCATACGCTTGAGGCCCGTGACCAGGATGTTCTTTGCAATATCAGAGCCGGTGTAGCCGACAATTCCGCACATAGGATAAATCCCTTCGTTCGCGTGACTGCAAGACGTCCACGCACAGGGGGCGCTGAGACGTATAACGTTCGAGTATTGTACTCACGCAAGCGCAAGCTGATATACCAGAAGTGGTATCTCAACTTAGATACCACCCGATGCACACATGCCCAGCCGGTCCAAACCGCCACAATGGGGACAGGAACCTTTGTGGTGGCCGCGCTGGCAACGGCGTTTCCCCAGATAAAACCTGCCAAAATAAACCTGTCCCTTTTTGGTAGGTTTGGGATGCTACAATCTGGCTTGTACTTGAAACGCATCAAAGGGGCCGCTATGGCAAAGGTAAAAATCAGCGACGTCGCGCGCGAGGCCGGGGTTTCGCTGGGCACGGTTTCCAACGCGCTCAACCACCCCGAAAAGCTGCGCCCCGAGACCCTCAAGCTCATCAACGAGACCATCAATCGCTTGGGCTACCTGCCCAACCAAAGCGCTCGCCAGCTGGCCGGCGGCACCACCAAGTCCTTTGGCCTGGTCCTCCCCCGCCTCGACCACGGCTTTTCGCTCCAAATTGCCAGCGGTGCCCACAACGAGGCACGCAAGCACGGCTATGACCTGCTCATCGCCAATGCCGATAACGACGACATTCTCGAGGATCATTACCTGCGCTATTTTATGGGCACGCAGATGTCCGGCGTCATGGTTCAGCCCATGGCGTCCCCCGACTGGCACCCCGCTATGACCAAGATGCCCGTGCCGATCGTCCATCTGGACATCCACTGCTCCGAGCCCGGTTACTACGTGGCCGCCGACAACGAGGCGCAGGGGCGCATTATCGCCGAGCTCGCCATCGCTCGCGGCGCACACCATATCACCGTTGTGGGCAGAGCGGCATTCATGCAGCTCACCCTGCGCGTGCTTGGCATTCACAAGGCCCTTGCCCTGCACCCCGATATCAAGATCGAAGTCATCGACGCCGGCGAATGGAATACCGCTGCCGACGGCTACAGCATCGGTGCCCAAATCGCCGAGCGCCCCGCGGACGAGCGCCCCGACTTCGTGGTCGGCCTCACCGACGTACTGGCCTCGGGCGTTATCTCGGCGCTGGTCGATAAAGGCATCTCCGTCCCCGAGCAGGTCCGCGTGGCCGGCTGCGACGGCAACCCACTCGCCTGGAGCGGGTCGGTCCCACTGACCACCGTGGCGCCGCCGGGCTACGAAATTGGCCGCAAGGGCGTTCAATTGCTCATGGAGCAGATCGAGAACAAGCCCGCCGCCAAGACCAAGCACGTCCGCATCGGCTCTGCAGCGCGCACCGTCACCGCGGTCACGGCCGTCGAGGACATCAGCCGCCAAGAGCTCGTACGCCCGTTTTTACTGGAGCACGCCAGCACCCAGGCAAGCAGTCACACCGAAGCCACCGCCATCAACCTTGGCGCCTACCTGTAGTAAAAAGCGCCGCAGCGGAAACAGCCCCGCTGCGGCGCTTTTTTCTGGCCCCACACCCATTAGCCAAGGCTACAGCTACGGATATTTATGGAATGCAATCCATATTTTCATGAGTTGTTTTGATAAAATGGATTCAGTTCCATATTTTTTGTTATTTCATAAGAATATTTATTTTGCTCCAATGTTTTCAGACCCAGGGAGAGGCCTTATGGATTTGATTGACCGCAAACAGTACCTCGACTGGCTCATTTCGTGGAAAGACTCGCATGTTATCAAGGTCGTTTCGGGCGTGCGTAGGTCCGGTAAATCGAAGCTGCTCGAGATTTACCGTGGTCATTTGCGCGACCACGGAACCACAGATGCCCAGGTTATATCCCTCAACTTTGAAGATCTGGAGTTCGAATCTCTTACGTCGTATAGAGCACTCTACGACTACGTTTCCGCCAGACTCGTCCCCGATAAGATGAACTACGTTTTTCTGGACGAGATACAGCATGTCGAGCACTTCGAAAAAGCCGTCGACAGCCTATTTATCAGGGACAATGTCGATCTCTACATAACCGGTTCCAACGCCTATCTGCTCTCGAGCGAGCTGGCAACCTTACTATCCGGTCGCTACGTAGAGCTCAAGATGCTGCCCCTCTCCTTTAAAGAGTTTTGCTCGGCAAAAACCAATGGCGGAAAGGCTCCTACCCAGCTGTTTGACGAGTACATCACCCGGGGCTCCTTTCCCTTTATCGCCGAAACGGGTATCCAGGGCTCCCAGGCGCGCGATTACCTTATGAGCCTCTACGACACCATAGTCATACGCGACGTTATCGAACGCTTGAAGGTCTCGGACGTCTCGACCCTGCGCGATATCACCAAGTTCCTACTCCATAACGTCGGAAGTCGAATCTCGGTTAAAAAAATCTCCGACACGCTCTCGTCCAACGGCAACAAAACTGACCAGAAAACCGTCGCCAAGTACCTCAAAGGGCTAACAGACAGTCTCGTGCTGTATTCGGCACCGCGCTACAACGTACGCGGTCGGCAGCTTCTTACAACAAACGGCAAATACTACGCCGTCGACCTTGGACTTAGAGGCGCTCTCGTCAAAACTCAGAGCAGCGACATCGGTCATATCCTCGAAAATGTTGTCTATCTCGAGCTCCTACGCCGCGGATACGACGTCTACGTGGGCGATATCGATGATGGGGAAATCGATTTTGTTGCCCTAGGCTCAGACGAAACGGCCTATTTTCAGGTTTCAGCCACCACGCTCGACGAAACTACCCTCAACCGCGAGCTGGCCCCCTTTAACAAAGTCCGAGACAACTACCCCAAGACACTTCTTACGCTCGACACGCTATTTGCCGACGCAAACTACGAAGGAGTTCGCAAGCGTAACGTAATCGACTGGCTCCTGGAGTAACTCGTAACGCCCAAAGCCCCTGCCAGCCCGTTGCCAAGGCTGCCGTCTCGATCATTTAAAGCACAAAGCCCCTCTTAGCGGCCAAAACTGCAGTCTAGGCGAGATAAGAAGGGCTGGCTGTATCGACGCTTCCGCGCGGGCGTCGTTGTCACCGCTAGCGGCAGACAACGTCCACGGGCACGTTCAGGATCTTGGATATAGATGCGGCCACCCGGCTAAGCGGTTGACCGCGTCTTTAAAATGCAATTGAAATGGCTCAGGCGCAGAGTCTAGCGCACGGCCTTGACCGCCGCCGTCAGATCGAACAACGTATCGAGCACGGCCTCGCAGCCATCTACCACGTCCTGAGGCAGCGGCACAATATCGGGGACGGCAAAGACATGGCAACCCGCCGTGATACCCGAGACGCAGCCGTTGCGCGAATCCTCGACCACGGCACATTCCTCGGGGGCAAAGCCCGCGCGCTCGCAGGCAAGCAGATACATCTCGGGATCGGGCTTGCCGTGCACGACGTCCTCGCCGCAAGTCACCGTCTCAAACTTGTCAAAGAGGCCGACCATCTTAAGGTTGCGCTCGGCCGTAACGAGGCGCGACGACGTTGCAAGGCCCACGTGATAGCCCGCAGCCAGCAGCTCGTCTATGCACTCGGCAGCGCCGGCCTTAAGCTCCAGATCGGTCTTGACCATCTCGTCGCGAATCTCCTTATGGCGATGATAGAGCGCCTCGGCGGTTTCTCTGCTGCCGTAATGCGCCTCAAGGATGCCCATGACATCGGGCAGTGTGCGACCGATAAACTGATGGATCAACGTGTCATCAATCGCGACACCCAGCTCGGCAGCGCCCGCTTTCCATGCCTTGATGCCCAGACGCTCGGTATCGACCAGCGTTCCGTCCATGTCAAAAATAACAGCCTTAATCATATCGGTCCCCTCACCGGATTGCGTTACTGCCACTCTACCGCACTTTACAAACTTGTATATAACGTATATAGCATATTGCACTTTCGTTACATAGGTAGAAATCTTATGACAAGCAGCCCGGTAGGATTATAGTTTTCGACCGAGTACTCAATGGCAAGGATCGTTTCATGTTTTCAGACACCACCGCACCTGCAAAGGAGCTTCAGGACAAACTCGCAGCGCTCGAGCAGCTGCTTTTGGCATATGGACGCGTCGCCATCGGCTTTTCCGGCGGCGTCGACAGCAGCTTTTTGGCCGCGGTCTGCGCCCGTATCATGCCTGCCGACACGCTTCTCGTCCACCTCACTACGCCGCTCATCGGCACGCCCGAGCAGGCTTCGTTTGAGCGGTCCGTTGACGGGCAAGCCGAAGAAGGGCCGCATTTTAAGCTCCCTGTGCTCAACCTTTCGGTCGATCAGCTGCAGCTCCCCCAAGTAGCCTGCAACGATGCCGACCGCTGCTACCACTGCAAGCACGCCGGCTTTACCGCTATCGTCAACCACGCCAAGTCGCTCGGCTTTCCCACCGTCATCGATGGCAGCAATGCAAGCGATCGCGGCGATTACCGCCCCGGCATGCGCGCGGCAGAAGAGCTCGACGTACGATCGCCGCTTATGGAGGTCGGCTTTACCAAGGACGAAGAGCGCGAGCTGCTGCGCGCATGGGGCTATCCCGTTTGGAACCTTCCGGCGGGAGCCTGTCTTGCCACGCGCGTTCCCACGGGCGAGGAGCTTACGCGTGAAAAGGTCGATTTAATCCGCGCCTGCGAGGATTACCTACACGATCTTGACCTGGCTCAGGTCCGCGCACGCCTGCTCGGCGGCTGCATGCATATCGAAGCCGCTCCTGCAGATGTCACTAAGATTGCCGCTCTCGGCGGTACCGCCGTCGACGCTGAAGGCAAGACCCCGCTGCCCGCCGCCATCGAGTCCGCGCTGCGCGAGCTGGGCTGCGACCACATCTCCCCCGAGGTCACCCCCTACATCCACGGCAACATGAATCTTTAAGTTACGCCGTTTTACAAACGGCGTAACCGCTCGGCGCTGCGCAGGTTCAACCTGAACACATAAATTGCCACCTTCCAAAAAGGGACAGGTTTATTTTGGGAGGTTTTATCTGGGGAAATATCGCGCGGCAGTTGCCTCTCTAGCACCCCTCTAACTTCGAGAGACACTAGAGAGGCGACTCGGCTGCATCTACTTCCTCCGATAGCGGCGGTTGCGGCTCGTCGATGAACCCATCACTTCAATGAGTCCCTTATCCGCCATTTTTGGCAGATGGTAGCGGACGGACGAAATTCTGACCCCCGATGCAACCGCTATTTCTCGCGCCGTCATATCCATTCCGGCGCTGAGAGCCTCCAGGATCCTATCCGCCGTCGAAGCTGACGATTCTCTGCTCATATCAATAATTTCAAACGTGTCTTTGCCACATTTTGACAGGGCATGTTTATCGACAAGGTCCCCGCAGATCAGGCGAATGTCATCCGAATCCCACTTCAAAGCCTCCCGAATTTTTTGAATATCGCATACGCACCCATGCTCCCGCATAAACATGAGCAATGTTTCCTCGCGGTCTGTCAGCTCAGTGCCCACATGGCCCTGAATCCACATGCGGTTCTCAGCAAGCTCTGCCCCGTGCCGGGAAAGCAGCACCGTAAACGAATCGGCCTTAACGATAAATTTCGGCCTGCCAAGCGAACGGGACTCCATCTCGCGAATCATAGCCGGGATACCAGATCCCTGGCTTTCCGCAACAGCCCCCTCGGCATGCTCTAACGGCGTCGCCCCCATCAGACTCATGAGCTTTGAGTTTCGACAGCGCGATTCCCCGTCCGCAAGATTGTCCACCGTCTTTCCGCCCCAAAGCCCGCCGGGGTTTTTGATCTCTATTCTATCTGGGTAGATATCGACACTCACGGCCTGCCCCACAAACATGGGCGAATACTCTCGATGGATGCAGGCATTCGCCAACGCCTCGCGCAAAACCTCCTGGGGCACTTCCCAATCCTCCCTTCTACCAGCGCCTTGCACTATCGTCGTTTTGCGCAAGTTTCGTCCAATCGCGGCGAGGGCGTCTTCGATGCAAGCCGAAATCGGGCCATCGCACAACTGGCGGTCAACAAACCGGGGTTGCCCGGGTGCAGACTTTTCCACATCGGAATGAACGGCGACGTCGATTATCAGCTTGGGATAGAACTGCTGGGGGTAAATTCCCGCCGACAGAAGCCCCGCGAGCTTCACGGCACCATCCTTTGTAGTGATATTGAGTCTGGTCAGCTGCTTTTCCAGTGTATCGGCCCCGCGCAAAACGCGCGGGGTCTGCAGCCGGCGATTTGCGATGATCGACCGCACGATATCTGGATCCAAATCCTCGACTGTTGCCTCCGAAACCACCGCACCGTCTGCATCGCTTGGAAGCAACGCACCCTGTAGCTCATATAGCTCAGCGGGCGACATCTTGATATCTTTATCATCCACGCGCTTGTAGCTACCGCCCTGCACGCCGCGCGCGCCGATATAGCAAGGCTTCGCTTTAAGCTCAAGTTCAAAGATACGCACCAGAAGAACCTGGAGCCCGTCGACCTCGCCTCGATCAAGCTCATACCGCGGCGCATGGGCTACCACCGCCGTTGAGCCTCCGTCTCCGATACCCGAAACAAACTGATCGCGCACCCTATCGATAGCAAAGTTGGCTGAAGGAACAAATCCTTCGGCTTCGTTCAGGCCCAAAATAATGAGCCCGCCCGCAGTGTTCGCAAAAGCGCTCACTGTCTCCCATACGTCTGCGCTCAATTTATTCGTACAGGCTTTAACTTCTACCGACGCATCATCGGTCCCCCGCCTGCGAAGGCGCTCAACGATAAGACCAAGAGGTTCATCCAACAGCATTGGCATTCCGTCTCTCTAAAACAATAGATTTATCTCTCTAAAGTTTAGTATATCTCTCTAACTTTAGAGAGATAAGCACCTTGTTTTAGAGAGATATATCGAAATCGCCGGTAGATTACCTGAGGCTATCTCTCTAACCGACTTTATCTTTAGAGAGACATTTAGAGAGACGAGCGCGGTCTCTATAACCATGGGCTCCGCTCTTTAAAGCGCATATATCCCAACCGTACCCTAAGTTGCGGTGGAATAGTTCCTGTTTTGCAGCCTATCGGGCACAAACAGGAACTATTCCACCGCAACTTCGTTTGGCGGACATTGACCCGCAGACCTGCCAAAAAGGGACAGGTTTGTTTTGGCAGGTTTTATCTGGGGAAACGCAAACAGGGCCGCGACACCTATATGGCGTCGCGGCCCTTTTCCTTGGAGAAGGATCGATTGATTGAACGGGATGACCGTTCTAGCCTTCGAGTCCGCTATTGATGAGCTCCGCAATCTCAGCAGGATCGATGCTCGCGCGTACCTTGTCGCGGAAGCCGGCGTCCATCAGCATCACGGCAGCCTTTGAAAGCAGGCGTAGATGCGTGGTTCCAGCTTCGCCGGCGGGCACGTACAGCGCAAGCGCGACATCGACGGGCACGCCGTCAAAGCTCGGCCACTCGACGGGCTCGGCCAGCTTGAGCACGGCAACGCCCGGCGTATGGATCGCGTCGCTCTTGGCATGCGGAACGGCAAACCCGGCGACAAGGCCAGTCTCGGCCTCGTTTTCGCGAGCAATAAAAGCCGCCTCTACAGCAGATGCGTCATCGGCAAAACCGAGCTCAACAGCCTGCTCAGACAGATAATGCAACGCGTCCTCGCGCGAGGCGGCGGCGTGGCCAATCGTCACTTGGTTGGCAGATACAAATCCCATGGAAAGCCCTCCCTACAACACGGACCTGACCGCGGCTTCGATGCCGTCGGCGTCCAAACCGTACTTATGCAGCAAGTCGACCGCAGGACCGGACTCGCCGTACACATCGCGCACGCCGACGCGGCGCATGGGCACCGGGTGCTGCTCTGTGAGCACCGAGGCAACGGCCTCGCCAAGACCGCCGACAATCGAATGCTCCTCTGCGGTGACCACACGGCCGGTCTTCTTGGCGCTGGCAACCACCAGACGCTCATCAAGCGGCTTGATCGTGTGCATGTTGATGACCTCGGCGTCGATGCCATCGGCAGCGAGCGCCTCGGCTGCCTCGAGCGCCTCGGCAACCATAAGGCCACACGCGACGATCGTGACATCGGAACCCTCGCGCACGACCACGCCGCGACCAATCTTGAACTCATAGTCCTCGTGATCGTTGATAACCGGCGTAGCCAGGCGGCCAAAACGCATGTAGACCGGGCCCTCAAACTCATAGGCGGCGCGCACGCAGGCGCGAGCCTCGATGTCATCGGCAGGAACGATCACCGTCATACTCGGAATCGTGCGCATGAGCGCGATGTCCTCGCAGCACTGATGCGTAGCGCCGTCCTCGCCCACCGAAATGCCGGCATGGGTGGCGCCAACCTTGACGTTGAGATGCGGGTAGCCAATGGAATTGCGGACCTGCTCGTAGGCGCGACCAGCGGCAAACATCGCAAAGGTGCTCGCAAAAGCAACGCGGCCCGTGGTCGCGATGCCGGCGGCAAGACCCATCAGGTTGCTCTCGGCGATACCGGCATCGTAAAAGCGCTCAGGGTGGGCAGCCTTAAACTTACCCGTCTGCGTAGCGGCAGCCAGGTCGGCATCGAGCACTACAAAGTCATCGTGCTCATTGCCCAGCTCGACAAGTGCCTCGCCATAGCTAACGCGCGTGGCGACTTTCTTGACCTCTGCCATTAGAGCTCCTCTCCTGCTGCCGCGAGCTCGGCCATGGCCTGCTCAAACTGCTCGCCATTGGGCGCCTTGCCATGCCAGCCAACCTGGTTCTCCATAAAGGAGACGCCTTTGCCCTTCACCGTCTCGGCGATGATAGCGACGGGCGCACCGGTCACCTCGCGGGCCTCGGCGAAAGCCGCCTCAATCTGCGCCATGTCGTTGCCATCGACTAGCTCTATCACATGCCACTTAAAGGCGCGGAACTTGTCCGCGAGCGGCATGGCCGAGTTGACTTCATCGATCGTGCCGTCAATCTGCAAGCCGTTGTGGTCGACGACGGCAACAAGATTGTCGAGCGCATGGTTGCCGGCAAACATTGCCGCCTCCCACACCTGGCCTTCCTCGCACTCACCGTCGCCCAGCAACGTGTAGACACGGTAGCTGTCGCCCCAGTGCTTAGCGGCAAGCGCCATTCCAACTGCAGCAGAGATGCCCTGACCGAGCGATCCGGTGGACATATCGATGCCCGGGGTGTCGTTCATGTTGGGATGGCCCTGCAGTCGGCTGCCAATATGGCGGAGCGTCTCGAGCTCTTCGACGGGAAAATAGCCGCGATGTGCCAGCACCGAATACAGGCCCGGCGCCGCGTGACCCTTGGAGAGCACAAAGCGGTCGCGATCGGCCTTGTGAGGGTCGGCAGGATCGATATTCATTTCCTCAAAGTACAGATAAGTCATGATGTCGGCAGCACCGAGCGATCCACCCGGATGTCCCGACTTGGCCGCGTGAACCGCAGTCACGACACCCTTCCTGACCTCATTGGCGACCTTCGCCAGCTCCTGATTGGTCATACGAATTCCTCTCTTGAGAACAACCCCGGCACCGGATGACGCGATGCCGGGGCAACCCACTCGTTAGGCCTGAGCGACGACCTTCTGCCAGTCAGCCTCAAAAGAAGCGAGGCCCTGGTCGGTCAGCGGGTGATGCAGGCACTTCTTGAGAGCGGCCATGGGCACGGTCGCGATGTCGGCACCAAGAAGAGCCGCCTGGGTCACGTGGTTGGGCGTGCGGACCGAAGCGGTGATGATCTCGACGGTGTCGTCGACGTTCTTGCCGGTCCAGTCATAGTTCTTAATGCAGGTCACGACATTGTCGAGCTGCGAGATGCCGTCCTCGGCGATGTCGTCAAAGCGGCCGACAAACGGGCTGATGTAGCGGGCGCCGGCATTGGCGGCCATGAGGGCCTGCGTCGGCGAGAAGACGAGCGTCATGTTGACACGCACGCCCGCATCGGCCAGTGCGCGGCAGGCGGCGAGGCCGGCCTCGCAGACGGGGAGCTTGACCACAATGTTGGGGGCCAGGGCGGCAAGACGCTTGCCCTCCTCGATCATGCCCTCGGCAGTGGTCGCGGTGGACTCGGCGGACACGGGCAGTCCCTCGCAAAGCTCGGCGATCTTGAGCATGTGGGGCTCAAAGTCGGCGAGCTTACCGCCGGTCTTGGCGTACAGGGACGGATTGGTGGTAACACCGGCCAGGCAGCCCCAGCTCTTGGCCTCGGCAATCTCATCAAGGTTGGCGGTATCGATAAAGAACTTCATGGTGCAAACTCCTTCTGAGGAATCCAAAACTCAAAAAATAGGACAAAGGGGATGTCCCTTTGTCCTATGTGCCGGGCCCGCAGCTGGGACATGCCCCGGACCCGGCGTCGTGTAGGAAAAGCTACTTAGAGAGCCTTCTCGATGCGGCTCGTGACGCCCTTGAGGTTAAGGCCGACGACGTACTGCTTGATCGGGCGCTTGATGTGCTCGATCACAAAGCGCTTGCCGTCGATGTCCTGGGCAGCGAGGTTGCGGTAGAGCTTCTCGACCTGCTCCTTGACCTCGGGATCGTTGAACGCGTAGTGGCCGGAGACATCCAGAATCTTCAGGCTGAGCTCGTCGTCTGCCAGGATGTCATCAACCTGCAGGTTGACGTCGTCGCCGGTCATCCACTTGCGCCAGCGCTCGGTCTTGATGGCCTTGACCAACAGCGTGTGGTACAGGTCGGAAGGATCGTCGCACAGGCCGTTGTCGACCAGGATCTGCTCGGTAGCGCAGAGCTTGAGGTAAGCGCGGGTCTCCTCGGTGCCGTACTGAGGGGCGACATTGGAAGCGGTCACGTGTGCCGGGATGTGCTCGAGCAGCGTCGCATCATCCAGGTAGTCGGCGTTGTGCTCCTTCAGGCCCACGCCATAGCGCTTGGCCATGTCGGCGAGCTCGCGGGCGTTCTTAAAGTTGTAATGACCGACCTGCTCGGTCCAACGGGTGAGCGTACCGGTCTGGCCGACGATGAAGGTGGGCATGGGGCAGCCACGCTTCTCGAGCTCGGGCTGCAGCTGAGAAATGAACTCCTCGTACTTGTCGGTGGAGGTCAGGCCGCCATTGGTCTCCTCGGTACCGACCTCATAGGCAACCTCGGGCAGGTTATGCTCGCGACGGTACTGCTCAAGGTAGTCGATAAGATCGATCGTGCGGCGAAGCACCACGTCGAGCGGAATAACCTTGCCGATCTGATAGGGGTCCTTGGTAGGGTCGACCATCAGCAGGTCAAAGCCTGCCTCCATGTCGGCGACGAAGGACTTGCGGGCGAGCTCCATGGCCTCGTCCTCGGGCAGGTGGGCGTTACGCTCCTCGTCGCGCTGCCACGGACCGCCGTGATCGCGGCACAGGTAGTACGGACCGGTGTAACCCACCTCGTCGGCAACCTTCTTGATGTCGGCGGCAAAGCGCGTCTGGTCCCAACCGTTGACGTAGCCGGCGCCCATCTCGTCCATATCGACCTGGTTGCGGCTGGCGATAAACATGGGCGGGAAATCCTCGTCCTTGGCAAGTTCGAACACGGCCTGAATCAGGTTGGGGCTCATGGGGCCAATGCCGACCATGGTTGCGTGATCGCCGCTATCCTGCAGCTTGAGCATGCCCTGAACGGCCTGGCGGATGGTGAGGTTGGACATTTTGTTCTCCTTCTCCAGAGGATTTTTGACAAAAGTTCCCTGGGACCCAGATGTGGGCCCTATCAGTACGGATGGATTTTGTTGTGTAGTGGCGGTTGTGCGGAGTCAAATCCATCCCTCCGCACAACCGGAGTCCTTAAAGGTTTACTTGGCCTGCTTATCGAGCGCGGGCTTCATGGCAATCAGGATTGCAGCGGCGACCAAGGAGCCAATCACGATGTCCAGGCAGAACAGCGCGACGTTGTTGGTGGCCAGGGCGACAATAAAGCCACCATGCGGGACGTAGCAGTCGATGCCCTGGAAGGCGGCAAGCGCCGCGCCCACGGCAGAGCCGATGCAAATGCCGGGCAGGGTGTGGCCAAGATCCTTGACCGCGAAGGGGATAGCGCCCTCGGTAATACCGATGCAGCCCATGAACAGCGCGGAGATGCCCATCTGGCGATCGGCGTCATCGAACTTGTTCTTGGCGATGAGCGCAGCGAGACCGCAGGCAATCGGGGGAATGGCGACGGCGACGCGGAACATGCCGTTGGGACCATAGATACCGGAGGCCATGATGGCCATGGTAAAGGTCGAAGCGGTCTTGTTGATGGGGCCGCCCATATCGAAGGCGGTCATAACACCAATGACCAGACCCAGAACAACGGCGGAGCCGCCTTGCAGGCTACCGAGCACGCTGGTGAGCCAATCCATCACGAAGCCAAGCGGCGTGGCCAGAATGTAGATGTAGGCCATGCCCAGGACGAGCGAGGTCAGAATTGGGATGATCAGGATGGGCATGATGGTCTGGATGGTGTTGTTGACCTTCCAGGTCTTCATCCAGCGGACAAAGTAACCGCAGATGACAGCCATGATCATGGCACCCAAGAAGCCGGTCGAAACGCTGTT
This sequence comes from Coriobacteriaceae bacterium, assembly GCA_902363125.1. Taxonomy (GTDB): domain Bacteria; phylum Actinomycetota; class Coriobacteriia; order Coriobacteriales; family Coriobacteriaceae; genus Collinsella. The sequence goes on along the minus strand of CABIZD010000003.1, from coordinate 129,338 downwards.
GCCGCTCGGGGTGACGACGGCGTTGTTGACCAAGTAGCCCAGGACGAAGCCAGGGGCAAGTGCGGGCTTACCGGCCATCGAGTAGGCGATGTATGCCGCAAGCACCGGGATCATCATGGAGATGCCGGCCATGCCGATGGTGTTAAGGCTCACCATCAACGGGTTTGTGACCTCCATGCCGCTAGCACCGGCAGTACCGGATGCCAACGAGAAGGCAAGGAACACGCCACCGATAACGACGATGGGGATAAAATAGGAAACGCCGGTATTGAATGCATTGAGCAGCGTCTTGCCAGGATCGGCAAAGATGGACTGCTTGGACGCCGGTGTCGGGGCCTGCGGGGCAGCGGAGACGGCCTTCTTCTCTGCCTTGGCCTCGGCCTTGGGCGCGTCAACGGCGCCACCCGTCGCCTTGATGATCTCAACGGCCTGGTCGATGATCTTTGCCGGATCGGCGATTACATCCGAGGTGCCGACCTTCAGGAACTTGCCCTCAGCCATCTTCTGCTCAAAACGATCCTCGTTCTCGACACCCACGTCGACGGACTCGAGCACCAGGTCGGCGGAATCCACGTCTTCCTGCGTCAGCTCGTTCTCGATACCCAGACCACCCTGAGCCTCGACTTTGCACTCGATGCCACGGGCGGCGCATTCATCCTGAATCGCCTTCTGGGCCATATACGTGTGGGCGATACCCACGGTACAGGCGGCAACGCCTACGATCTTCATTGCTTCCCTCTTTTCATAGAGTTGCGTGCGCAAGACACCGTTTGCGGAGGCCTCCGGAGCATCCCCTGCCGTTTGGACTTGCTGTCTTTTCGACAAGACCAATATATGTGCTTGTTTTTCTTAATGCCAGCTTATTTCGGTAAACGCGCAGGTCAGAGCGTTGGTTATGCTATTTGGTTATGCGTTTAACCAAAAATGAATCCTGCGATTTTACCCTCGATTTCAAAAGTCAAGAAGTATTTGATTTTCTCGGTGGACGGCAGATGCGCATGCCGGTCATAAATTTCGACCCTACCCGTATGCCGCATTTGTTGCATACTCATATGAAAGGAAAAAGTCGCTCATCGAAGCGCATCCCTCACCAAGACTCAAAGTCATCATGTTGGAAAATGCTCATCTGTCGGAAGGAGTCGCTGTGGCAAAACAGCGCGTTACGATCGCAGACGTCGCTCGAGAGGCGGGAACCTCGACGGCAAGCGTCTCGTATTACCTCAACGACAAACGAGAAAAGCTTAGCGAGAAGACGCAGGCAAAGATTGCGCGCGTCATCAAGGAACTCGGATACGTTCCCAACGCCCAAGCGCAAACGCTTACCGGCAAGCAGACTCACGTCATTGCCATCATCATTTTGGATAACACCAACAAGTGGGCGGGCCTCGTCCTCAACGGCATGGAACAAGTCATGCTCCCCGCGGGCTACCAGACGGTCGTTTGCACCAGCAATTTCGACCCCGAGACCGAGCTCATGTATGTCGACAAAATGCTCTCGCTGGGCGTCGATGGTTTTATCATCCAGCCCACGGCAAACTTCAAAGCCGTGCACGACCGCATTAGACGCGCCGGCAAGCCGGTCGTCTTTTTCGATGCGGCCATCTACAGCCCAGGCACCAGCTGGATCAAAACCAACCTCTACGACGGCGTGTACAATGCCACGCAGGCGCTTCTCGATGCCGGCTACGAGGACTTTTTCTCCATTGCCGCCAATATGACCGAAATGCGCACCCGCATGGAACGTTTTCAGGGGTATGCCGAGGCACTGGCAGCGAACGGACAGCTCTACAAAGCGATTCCCATCGACCACAACAAGCCGTCGGTCAGTGAGCTTACCGAGTACTTTAAATACAAGCTCAACCCCGCCAAGCGAACCCTTATCTTCGTGCAAAACCAGTGGGCACTCCCCCGTGTCTACAAGGCCCTCCAGCCCATGGCCCATCTACTTCCGCAGCAAATCGGTCTTTTGGGACTCAACTGCGAAGACTGGACCAACCTCACCACGCCGACCGTCTCCACCATCATCGAGCCCGTCGACCAGGAAGGCAGGGAGGCGGCCGAGATGCTCCTCGCACTACTCGATGGCAGCAGCACGCCCGGTGAGCAGCGCATTCTCGAATGCAAACTCAATTGGCTCGGCTCCACCTCAATCTAGCCATAAGCCCAACATGGGGGCAAATGGACCAGCGGCATTTGTCCCAAATCTTAAGTATTTGTTCGACAGAACGGCCTCTGCCGGCTCCTGCTAGACTGATAGATTCCCAACCGTCCATCCAGGAGCCTCAATGTCGCGCAAGTCCGCCTACAAGCAAGTACTTTCCATCGGCACCGCCGTGGTGCTGGGGTTTGCGCTGTTCACAGGGTCGCTCGACGGAGCGCCCAAGCTGCTCTCGCCGCAAAGCGATGAGCAGGCGGCTGCTCTGGCCGAGAAGCAAAGCGAGAGCCCCAACCGCACCGACGACGAAGCGGACTTGGTCGCCCGGCTCGAATCGGGAACAGCGAGCTCCACGGACTCCAAAGATGATCAGGACTCCGGCGATGGCTCTGAATCCGCCACGACCGACACCGCTGACGATGCCTCTTCAAACGTCACCCCCATCGACGAGGTCGAAAACCCCGATCTCGACCGCGCCCGCGGCGTATATCTCAGCAGCATTCCCGACTACGCCGGCAACCCCTACGTTGCCCTTCGCGCCGACAGCACGCACCTGCTCGGCACGCCATCATTCACGCTCGATGAATACGAGCGCGCTACCAAAGAGGGCTGCTTTAAGAAGTTCTCCAAGCTCGACAGCTTAGGCCGCACCCGCAAAGCGCTCGCCTGTGTGGGTCCCGAGTCGCTCGGTCAAGGCAAGCGCGGGGATATCTCGCGTATCCACCCCGCCGGATGGCACCAGCAGCGCTACGACTTTATTCCGGGTCAAAGCCTCTACAACCGTTGCCACCTCATCGCCTGGTCGCTCTGCGGCGAAAACGCTAATCGCAAGAATCTCCTCACCGGCACGCGCTATCTCAACGAAACGGGCATGCTGCCGTTTGAAGAGCAGATCCTCGACTACATCCACGACACAGGCAACCATGTGCTCTACCGCGTCACGCCCATGTACAACGAAGAGGAACTTGTCTGCCGTGGCGTGCGCCTCGAGGCGCAATCGGTCGAGGACCACGGCAAGACCCTGTGCTTCCACGTGTACTGCTACAACCTGCAGCCGCACGTGCAAATCGACTACGCCACCGGCCGCAACCAGGCATCCGGAGACTAGTGCCGACCAGGCTGCCCCAAAACCTAAAATGATCCGTTTTCCTCCGTCCCCCAGGGATCAAAAAGGGCCGCCCTGGATTGCCCAGAGCGGCCCTTGCACCGGCATGCATGTTGCAGGCAACGCCACACGCTACTTGGCGCGACCCTCCTCATAGCGCTCGACCAGCTTGGCCTGAACGTCATAGGGAACCTGCTCGTAGCCGGCGGGCTTCATGGTAAAGTCGCCCGTGCCGCGCGTGATGGAGCGCAGGCGCGTCGAATAATCCGTCAGCTCGGCCAGCGGCGCCTGAGCAATGACCACGGTATCGCCGCGCTCATCGGTCTCCATGCCCGTCACGCGACCGCGCGAGGCCGAGATGTCGCCCATCACGGCGCCGGCGTAGCTCTCGGGGATCGTCACCGTGATTTCCTCGATAGGCTCCAGCACCACCGGATCGGCATCGGCGCATGCCTTGCGCAGGCCGATGCGAGCCGCCGCGCGAAACGCCATCTCGTTGGAGTCGACGCTGTGATACGAACCGTCGTACACCGCGACGCGAATGCCCGTGAGCGGGTAGCCGGCAATAATACCGTCCTTCATGGTCTCCTGGACGCCCTTGTCCACGGCGGGAATCAGCGAGCGCGGGATGCGGCCACCCACGACCTCGTCAACAAACTCATAGCCGTCGCTCGTGCCGTCGGGCCCAATGAGCGGCTCCACGCGCAGCCAGCAGTCGCCGTACTGACCGGCGCCGCCGGTCTGCTTCTTGTGGCGACCCTGGGCGCTCGCCGTGCGGCGGATGGTCTCGCGATACGGAATGCGGATCGGCACGCTCTTGGCGGCGACCTTGGTGCGGTCCTCCAGACGGTTGAGCAGCACCGAAACCTGCGCCTCACCAACGGCGGAGATAATGGTCTGGCCAGTCTCCTCGTCGCGGTCGATGCTCATGGTCGGGTCTGCCTTGCAGGCCTTCTCGATAAACGTGTAGAGCTTCTCTTCGTCGCCGCGATTCTCGGCCTCAATGGCGATGCGGTACTGCGAGTTGGGGAACTTAAACGCCGCAGCCTCGACCTTGCCGGTAATCGAGAGCGTATCGCCCGTCTCGGCAGCCAGCTTGGGCGCCACGATGATGTCGCCGGCATAGGCATGGCCAACCTCGGTCATATCGCGGCCGCACATCACATACAAGTGAGCCAGACGATCGCTCTTGCGGGTGCGCGCGTTGACCAACTCAAGGCCCGGCTCAAGCGTACCCGTCAGCACCTTGATAAAGCTGATGCGACCCTGCTGCGGATCGGCCAGCGTCTTAAACACAAACGCCACCGGACGGTCATCGTCACTCGAGATCTTAAGCGAATCACCGTCGATGAGCGGCATCTCGCCGTAGTCGGTCGGCGCCGGGAAGTACGTGGCGATGTCGTCCATCAGCGAGTTGACGCCCTGCTCCTTAATGCAATCGCCCGCAAAGACCGGCACAAAGATGCGCTCGGCGATCGCCTTAGACAGCAGGCCTTCAAGCTCCTCCTGCGTCAGCGTCTCCTCGCCTTCCAAGTATTTCATCATCAGCTCGTCGTCAGCCTCGGCCACCAGCTCGCACAGATGGTCATGGGCCTCCTCGGCCTGGGCACGATACTCCTCGGGAATCTCCGACTCAACGGCCTCGGCGCCGTTGCAGTGGCGCGCCTTCATGCGCACCAGGTCGATGATGCCGTCAAAGTCCTCGCCCTCGCCCCAGGGAAGAGTCACGGCGCCCAGGCGCGTGCCAAAGCGCTCCTGCAGCAGGTCCATTGTGGTCGCAAAGCTGGCCTCGGAGCGCGACAGGCGGTTTACGAACACCGCACGCGCCAGGCGCAGGTCCTCGGCGGCATACCAGAGCTTAACCGTCGTAGGCTGCGGGCCGGCCTCGGCGTCGACCACGAACAGAGCCGTCTCGCAGACGCTCATCGCGGCAAAGGCGTCGCCGATAAAATCGGGATAGCACGGGGCATCGAGCACATTGATACGAGCGCCCTTCCAGTCGATCGGCGCAATGGTCGTCGAGATGGAAAACGCACGCTTGACCTCTTCGGGGTCATAGTCGAGCGTTGGCTTGGTGCCGTCGTGGCCGCCCAGGCGGGCGGTCTTGCCGGAAAGGTGGAGCATGGCCTCGGCGAGTGAAGTCTTGCCCACCCCGCCTTGGCCTACGAGCACCACGTTCCTTACGTTACCGGTCTTGGGAGCACCCATGATGACCTCCTTGCAGGGCCGCGCGCGATGCGCGACGCCAACGGGGAGAGTTCGCGGTCGGTGCCGTCCCGGGAGCAGCATGGTCGGCAGCCGAGCCGACTCACCCTCCAAATGTCCTATGCCACCACCCTACCCTCACGGGCGGCTGTCCATGCATACCTTTCGGCACACGTATGAATACAGGCGGCGAGAGGAAGAGACAAGCTTGTGAGGCAATTATTGAACCCCGTCGATGTAAACAAAAAGCCGCCACAGACCGTAAGACCTGTGGCGGCTTCGCCTCAATTAATAGTTGAGTAAATACCTGAGCCTATCCCTCGATACGGCTCAAGAACTCACGCGTGCGCCGCTCGCGCGGATGGTCGATGACCTGCTCGGCAGGACCCTCCTCGACAATACGACCGCCATCCATAAAGACCACGCGGTCGGCAACGTCGCGCGCAAATTGCATCGCGTGCGTCACGATCACCATCGTCATATTCTGCGCGGCAAGGTCCTTAATGACACGTAGCACCTCGGCCGTTAGCTCGGGATCGAGCGCCGAGGTCGGCTCGTCAAAGAACAAGATCTCCGGGTCGAGCGCCAGTGCGCGGGCGATACTCACACGCTGTTGCTGACCGCCCGAAAGCTCACATGGCACCTTATTCTCGTTGCCCACAAGCCCCATCTGAGCAATCAATTCATACGCACGAGCTTCCGCCTGCTCGCGCGGACGCTTAAGCACGCGAATCGGCGCATCGATGATGTTTCTCATCACGGTATAGTGCGGGAACAGATTGTAGTTCTGGAACACCAGACCAAAACGCGAACGCGCCTGTTTAGGTACATCGCCCTTTGCGTACACCGCGCCCGAACCCGCATCCGTCGCGACGGCAAGGTCGCCAAACGAGAGCGAGCCACCGTCGAGCGTCTCGAGCAGCGTGGCACAGCGCAGCAGCGTGGACTTACCGCCGCCCGAGGGTCCGATAATCGCCACGACCTCGCCACGCTTTACCTCGAGTGAGATATCCTTGAGCACCTCATTGCCGCCAAACGCCTTACGCGCGCTTTCGATTTTCATCACTGAGTTAGTCATGATAATAGTCCAGCTTCTTTTCGGCAGCGCCCAGCAGCATCTCGACCACAAAGTTAAAGACCCAGTAGATCAACGCCGCAATCGCAAACGGCACCATGCTCACCTGCGAGGCGACCAGCGCCTTGGCGGTCGAGAACATCTCACCCACGCCAATGGCAAACGCCAGCGACGTGTCCTTGACCAGTGTGATGATCTCGTTGCCCATCGCCGGCAGAATACGCTTGGCGACCTGCGGCATCACGATATACAGAAACGTCTGCAGACGCGAGTAGCCCAGCACCTCGGCGGCCTCATATTGACCGCGCGGAATCGACTGCAGGCCCGAGCGATAGATCTCGGCAAAGTAGCCGGCGTAGTTGATGATGAACGCCACGACGCACGCCGTCCATTTGGAATCGGGCGTGAGCGAGATGCCAAACACGTAGTACGGGGCAAAGTAGATCGCAAACATCTGCAGCATAAGCGGCGTGCCGCGCATCACCGAAATATAGATGCGCGCAATCCAACGCAGCGGCGCGACCTTGCTCATGCGCATAAACGCCACGGGGATTCCCAGCGGAATCGACCCGAGCAACGTCAGCACAAACAGCTGCAAGCTGACCAAGAATCCCTGGCCAAGCATCTGCATCATGACCTGAATAGACATTACTTGAGCACCCAATTATCGAAAGATAGACCATAGCTTGAATACTTGTCGCACAGGTCCTTAACCGTGCCGTCCTCGTAGAGCGCCTTGAGCGACTCGGTCACAGCATCGGCCGACTTGGTGTCGCCCTTCTTAAAGCCGATGGCGTAGTGCTCGCTGGACAGCGACTTGTCGAGCTGCGTATAGGCATCGGGCTTGGCGGCCAGCTGATACTGAGCGATCGAGAGGTCACAGGCGACGGCATCGACCGCACCACTCTCGAGCTGCATAAACGCCGTGTTGTACTCACCGATGGTATCGAGCGTGGCAAACGTCGCGGCCAGATCCTTCTGGTCGCCCTCGAGCACATCCTGCGCAGCGGAATCAGTCTGGGTAATCACGGTCTTGCCGGCAAGATCGTCCCAGCTCTTGATACCCGCGTCCTTCTTGACCACGAGCACCTGCTCATTGAGCATGTACGGCTCGGAGAACGTGTAGTCGTCCTCGCGACCCTCCATGGTAAAGCCGTTCCAGATGCAGTTGATGGCGCCTGAGTTAAGCAGCGTATCCTTGGCATCCCAGTCGATGGCCTCGTATTTGACCTCCCAGCCCTGCTTATCGGCAACAGCCTTGGCCAGATCGAGATCAAAGCCGGTGTACTCGCCATCGTCGCCTACAAAGCCGTACGGAGGATAGGACTTATCAAAGCCCACCACGAGCTTCTTGGACTCCGCAGCGCCCTTCACATCCTTGGCCGCGGCAGAACCAGCAGCGGAGCCCTTGCCGGCACCACCGCCGCAGCCGACAAGACCAAGTCCAAGCACCGTGGCGAGCGAGCCGGCTAGACCAACAAACTGACGACGAGACATATCGGTGTTCATGGTATTCCCCCTTGATGGCACTTTAGTTAAGTAAAGTGAGTCGTGTAACGTCCAGAATCATACACTTTAGCGTGATAGAGCACAAGGGAGGGGTTGCCCGCTGGCTTGGCACGGTACAATGCTTGCAGCTTTTAATTCATGAATTAGTGGAGTTATTGATGGCAGAATCTCGTGCGGAGCGTAAGGCTCGTCGTGCTTTGATCGAGGCGGCTGAGGGGTCGGAGGAGAAAAAATCTTCTAAGAAATCCAAGTCGTCTCAGGATGCGAAGGGTAAGTCGGCGAAGGGCAAGGCTAAGGCCAAGCGCCCCAGTTCTCGTCGGAGCGAGGACAAGGCATCTCAGACTCGCTCCAGGCGCTCGCATAAAGATCCGGTTTCGTCTGCGCGTAAGGCTGTGGACCCCAAGTCTCCCTGTTCGATCATGAAAGCTTGTGGTGGGTGTACGGCACTCAATCGTCCTTATAAGAAGCAGTTGGCGGCCAAGCAGGCCGCTATGGAGGAGCTGTTTGCTGAGCTCTGTGAGCGCGAGGGTGTTGCCGTGGATCCCATTCGCGGTATGGGCGTCACCCTGGGCGACCCGGGTAAATATTCTGCGCCGCGTGGTTTTCGTCATAAGGCTGCCACTCCCTTTGCTCCCGGTAAGGAAGGCGCTGTCCGTTGCGGTTTCTTTGAGCGCGGCACGCACAAGATCGTTGCCGTACCCGAGTGTCCTGTCGAGGCGCCGGGGGCCCGTCAGATTCTCAACGGCATCGCACGCGAAGCTGAGCGGCTGCATATTCCCGCCTTTAATGAGGACAAGCATCTTGGTTTGCTTCGCTATGCCGTCGTTCGCTGTGGCTGGCGCACCGACCAGATCATGGTCACCCTTGTGACCGCCCAGCGTGACTTACCGCATGCGCAGGAGTTCTTTGAGGCCGTCGCGGCGCTCGATCCGCATATCGTCACCGTCGCCCAAAATATCAATGGCCGTCCCGGTAACGCCATCTTGGGTGAGGAGACTCGTATCGTCTATGGCGCCGAGTGCATGCGCGACCAGCTGCTCGGTTGCGAATTCGATATCTCCCCTACCGCGTTCTATCAGACCAATCCGCAGCAGACCGAGCTGCTCTATCAGCTCGCGATTGACGGCATGAATTTGCAGCAGGGCGACGTACTCATGGACGCTTACTGCGGCAGCGGCACCATCGGTCTGTGCGCAGCTAAAGATGCCCAGAACAAGGGTATCGGCATTATGCTGCTCGGCGTGGAGCGCAACACGGCAGGCATTGCCGATGCGCGCCGCAATGCCGAACTCAACGGCCTCACCCGCAGCGCTTGGTTTATGGCCGACGACGCCACCGATTACATCCTGGACGCCGCCGATAACAACGAGCGCGTTGACGTTCTCTCCATCGACCCGCCACGCGCCGGCTCCACACCAGAGTTCCTCGAAGCCGCTTGCGCACTCAAGCCGCGCCGCATCACCTACATCAGCTGCAATCCCGTCACCCAAGAGCGCGACCTACACCAGCTCCTCGACGGAGGTTATCGCCTGCTCAAGATCACGCCGGTCGACATGTTCCCTCACACCGACCACACCGAGACCGTCGCGGTCCTCGAGCGCCGCTAATCCACCGGCACAAGAAAGGGGGTGGCCCGTCTGGACTGCCCCCTTCGCTTGGCCTATGAACTCCGCTACATCCCATTGCGCAGATCGCACACGCCAGCTGCCGCCATCTCGCGCAGCAGCGTCTCGCGATCGCGCGTCACGATCAAATCCAACGGGAAGTGAATCTCGTCGAGCATCTTGCGCGCGTGATCGAGCTTGCCAATGGCCATACCAATGTGTGCGTCGGTCGAGACACCGATCCCCACGCCCAGCTCGGCACAACGTTCGGCAATCTTGCGACACACATTCCAATGCTCGGCATCCGTGCCATGCTCAAGACTATGGTTGTTGATCTCGATGATCTTATGCTTGGCCTTGGCCGCCAGCAGCACCTCATCGATATCGAACGGCACGCCCGAGCGCCCCGTATGCCCCAGCATGAATACCTTGGGGTGCTCCAGGGCATTGATGTACATCTCGGTTGTCTGGGCGAGCGTCGCGCCTTCGGCAAACTGCTGGTTATGCACGCTTGCCACCAAATAATCCAAATTACGCGTCACCAAATCGAACAGCGAATGCTCACGACTATACGAATCGCCGGCGATATCGAGCGAAACGGGAATGTCCTCGCCAAACAAGCTGCCGTCCAGCGAAACGATATCGGCCTCGGCGCCGCGAAGCACCAGCACGCCGCTCCAAATGCGCGGCCAGATATCCTGGTTAATAAAGAATTGGAAACTGCGCAGGTCATTGGGACAAGGCGTAACCATCGAGCTTAAATGATCGGCGGAACCGAGCACCTGAAGGCCGCGCTCTGCCGCCCAATAGATGTTCTCCTCAATGGTTGAGTACGCATGCGCAGAGAACATCGTATGAGTATGAATATCACAAGAAAGAAGGTAGGGCATCGGGTCTCCTTGTCCAGTATGGCCGTCGCGTATATTCATTGTACGCATAGCTTTCGGCAGTCGTAAAACTGCTTCATCCCAATCACACAACGGCATAGACAACGGGGTCTGGCTTAGCACCAAACCCCGTTTCACGTAAAACATTGTAAGCAGAGCGCTTTACTTTCGACGATATTCGTCGGCCAGTTGCTTCCAGGCAGGCAACGAATTGACGATGGTCTCGTAGCTCACACAGTAGCCAAGGCGGAACCAGCCCGGCATGCCAAAGCTATCCGAAGGCACCGCGAGCAGCTCATACTTCTTCGCGCGCTCGCAGAAGGCGTTCGCATCGGGCTCCAGCGCCTTCACCCACAGGTAGAATGCACCATCCGGCTCAACATAGGTGTAGCCGTACTCCACCAGTGCATCGGTAAGCGCGGTGCGGTTGCGCGCATAGGCCTCGACATCGCTCGGTTCATCAATGCAGTCGATGATTACACGCTGGAAGAGGGCCGGTGCGCACACGAAGCCCAGCGTGCGGGCGGCACCGGCAACGGCCGGCATTAGACGAGCTGCCTGAGGATTCGTATTGGGAACCAGGATCCACCCGACGCGCTCGCCCGGTAGCGAAAGCGACTTGGAATACGAGTAGCACACGATGGTGTGCTCGTAGATCGAAGGCACCCAAGGCACCTCGGCACCGTACACAATCTCGCGGTACGGCTCATCCGAGATGAGCATAATCGGATTCTCGGGATCGCGCTGAGCGTTGGCCTCGCGCAGAACATTGGCCAGTCGCGTCAGCGTGTCGCATGTATATACGGCACCGGTCGGATTGTTGGGAGAGTCAATGATGACGGCCGCCGTCTTGTCGGTAATCGCCTTGAGCACGTTATCCACGCTCAGCTGGAACGTATCTTCATCGGCAAGCGCCTCGACACACGTACAGTCGGCCTTCTCAATCCACACGCGATACTCCGGGAAGTACGGGGCGATAACAATGACCTCGTCGCCCGGATTGGTAATCGCGTTGAGTGTGCAGGTGAGCGAAGCCGCCGCACCCACCGTCATAAAGACGTCCTTGCCCTCATAGCTCGTACCGAAGCGACGGTTAAGAGACTCAGCCACGGCGGTACGGCACTGCGGCAGGCCCGGAGCGGGCGTATAACCGTGCAGCTGGTCACTCGGCAGTTCAAGCGCCTTTTTGATGGACTCCGCGACGGCAGCGGGAGCAGGAACGCTCGGGTTGCCCAGCGAGAAATCGAACACGTTTTCCGCGCCGATTTGCGCCTTGCGCTCTAGGCCGTAGCTAAAGATCTCGCGGATGATGGAGCTCTCCGCACCGCGAGCATACATAGTTTCGTTGATCATCTGTTCCCCTTTCGCATAGGCGCTATTGTACGCTTTAGCCAACTAGAGCGCCACAATGTTGATTGGGGACAGACTTAAATGCGTGAAAACGCTCATTTAAGTCTGTCCCCAATCAACATATCGCTCAAAAGGAAAAAGCCTCCGCAGGTTTCCCCGCGGAGGCTTTCGCTACAAGGACTATTTGTCGGCGTCGGTGTTGCCGTCAGCGTTGACAGCATTGCCATCACCGGCATCATCGGATGCGGCTTCGGCATCCTCCTGCATGGCCGCCTGCGCAAAGGCCGCAGCATCAGCCGCCAGCTCCTCCTCGCTCATGCGAGGCGAGCGTTTCTTGGTCGGCATGCCGGCCGCCTTGGCGTTGCGCTCCTCCTTGGCCGCCAGGATATCGCCCTCGCGCTCAAGGTAGGCATCCCACTCATTGTCAAGCAGGGCGTTCACGGCGTCGCCTTCGACGGTCTCGCGCTCAAGCAGCACCCTCGCCATCAGATCGAGCTGATCGCGACGGGCATCCAAAATCTCGACCGCACGGCGATGGGCCTCGCGCATAATGCGCTGGACCTCGATGTCGATACGGCGCGCCGTCTCCTCGGAGTAATCCTGATGATCGGCATAGTCGCGACCCAGGAACACCTGATGCTGCGCCTCACCGAAAACCTGCGTACCCAGTTCCTCGCTCATGCCCAGGCGCGTGACCATCTCGCGCGCCATCTTGGTTGCGCGCTCCAGGTCGTTGCTCGCGCCCGACGTAATGTCATCGCACATGAGCTCCTCGGCCACGCGACCGCCCAAGAACACGGCGAGCTCGTCGAGCATCTCGTTCTTGGTCTTGAGGAAGTGATCCTCCTGCGGAAGCTGCAACGTGTAGCCCAGAGCCCGGCCGCGGCTGACAATCGAAATCTTATGAACCGGATCGGAGTGCTCCAGGATGTGGCCCACCAAAGCGTGACCGCTCTCATGGTAGGCAATCGTGGTGCGCTCGGCTTCAGTCATCACGCGGCCCTTGCGTTGCGGTCCGGCAATCACACGCTCCATCGACTCCTCGACCTCGTCCATCGAGATCACAGAACGATGACGACGAGCGGCCAGCAGCGCAGACTCGTTGAGCAGGTTCGCCAAATCGGCACCAGTAAAGCCAACGGTCATCTGGGCGAGTTTCTCAAACTTAACGTCCTCGTCCATCGGCTTGTTCTCAGCATGCACGCGCAAGATCTGCTCGCGGCTCTTCACATCCGGACGGTCGACCGTAACTTGGCGGTCAAAACGACCGGGGCGCAGCAATGCCGGATCCAGAATGTCGGGGCGGTTGGTCGCGGCGATCAGGATGACCGACTCGCTCTCCTCAAAACCGTCCATCTCGACCAGAAGCTGATTGAGCGTCTGCTCGCGCTCGTCGTGGCCGCCGCCCAAACCGGCTCCGCGCTGACGTCCCACGGCATCGATCTCGTCAATAAAGATGATTGACGGAGCCTGCGACTTGGCCTCCTTAAAGAGGTCACGCACACGGCTGGCGCCGACACCCACGAACATCTCGACAAAGTCAGAGCCCGAGATGCTAAAGAACGGCACGCCCGCCTCGCCGGCAACGGCCTTGGCCAGCAACGTCTTACCAGTACCCGGAGGGCCCACCAGCAACACGCCGCGGGGAATCTTGGCGCCCAGCCTGCGATAGCGGTCCGGGTCGCTCAAGAAATCGCGAATCTCTTCGAGCTCCTCGACCGCCTCATCCACGCCAGCGACATCCTCAAACTTGACCTTGGGACGCGTAGCCTCGTTGGTCTTGGCATTGGTCTTGCCAAACTGCATGTTCCTGTTGTTGGCACCCATCATCTGGCGCATAAAGTAGAACATGATGGCGATCAAGGCAATCGTCGGAAGCACACTCATCGCCAAGTCGCCCCAAAAATCGGGATCGTTGGTGTTGACGATGTACTTGGTATCGGGGTGCTCCGCCATGAGCTCGGCAAGCGAATCGGAACCGACATAGGTCGAGGAAAAGCTCTTGAGCTCGCTCGTGTCGCCCTTGTCCTTTTTCGTCTTCCAGTAATGACCCGTCACGCTTCCGTCCTGAACCGTATAGGTCAGATCTTCGATGCGATCCTGCTTGATGGCGCTGACCATCTCGCTCGTCGCGAGCTTAACGGTATTGCTGGAGTTGGCAAAGCCGGAGCCCATGTTAAAGAAGGCGTAGCCCAGAAGCGCGCAAGCCAAAATATAATACAGCCAGCCCGTACGCGTGGGCTTCTTGCCTCCGGGCATCCCCGGGATCTTAGGCTCCCGGGGAGTCTGGGAATTGTTATCGTTACGGTCGTCGGGCATCTTACGAATAAACCTCCGGTTTCAAAATGCCCAGATACGGAAGGTTACGATAGCGCTCGGCATAGTCGAGGCCGTAGCCCACCACAAAGGCATCGGGGCAATGGGTTCCAACATACTTGGGCGTGACGGCCGAGGTACGGTCCTCAACGTCCTTCCATAGGAAGGCGGCGACCTCCAGAGAAGCGGGCTTACGGCTCTCGAGGTTCTTCATCAGGTACTTGAGGGTCAGGCCCGAGTCCAGAATGTCCTCGACGATCAGCACGTCGCGACCACGGATGTCGATATCCAGGTCCTTAATGATACGCACGATACCCGAAGACTTCACACCGTCGCCATAGCTCGAAACAGCCATGAAATCGATGTTGGTCGGCAGCTCGATCTTGCGCATCAGGTCGCCCATAAAGACCACGGCGCCGCGCAGGACCGCAATCAGCACCAGATCCTTACCCGCATAGTCGCGCGTAATCTGCTCGCCCAAGCGAGAGACGATACCGTCGATATCCTCCTGCGTAAACAGAACCTTCTCGATATCCGGATGTTGAGAAGCCATGACAACCCTTTCTTGTGCTTAATCGCCCACACACCGCCGTATGGACGCGAACTACACATTCTAGCAGCGCACGGGGTATATTTTCCAGCCCGCGCACCATCAGCGCGGGAATACCGTCAACGCCGCACAGAAAAGCTGGTGCGAGGAGCTAATCCGCGTCAACCACGCGAAGCAGATAGGCCACGCGCGTCGCCGCCGTGCACTTAAAACGTTCGTCCGCGCGAACGCCCGCGACCCATACTACGGCACCTCCCGGAGCCGTTCTTACCACGGGTACGCCAGAGCGGTCTGAAACAGGAATGCGCGCCTCGTTCAACAGGTCTGACACTTTCTTGCTTCGACCGTTCATCCCCAACGGGCACATCACGTCTCCCGGCACAGGGCTATCCACCCACAGGCGCGCCAATCGCGCCTCGGCGGGAATCTCCCCGCGCGAGCCGGCTAGCATCCGCTCGCTATCGCGGTCGGCGAACCCCAGGGCCGCCGCATCCACCAAGGCCGCAACCTCTCCGGCAGCAGCAAGCTCGCGGGCACGGTGCACGATATCGCGCCCCGGCTCCACAGCCATCGGCTCTGCCGTCAGCATACGCCCCGCCCCCAGCGGCAGACGACCGGGAACGGAGATCCAGTCGGCCACTAAGCCCTCGCGCGCCGCCGGGGCCTTGAACGCCAGCATGCCAAACTCCACACGGGCATCAATTCCCGCAGGAAGCGTTACCGAGCCCGAGCCCGCAGCGACACAGGAGAGCACGCGCTCCACGTGCCGCATCTCCGGTCGCGCGTTGGGATCGATACGCTTAATCGCCAACCGCACGATACGCCGTGCAATCACAACCTCAGCGGCGGCAAGACGGCGCGCATCGAGCACCAGTGCGCCCGCCGCTTCCTTGCGCAGGCAGCTTCGAAACGACTGTGCCGAAAGCTGGGAAAGAAAGGCGTCTTCGTCGCCCAGAATTTCGCAAGCGGCGCCAATCGTCTTACAGACGTTCGTGTTGCGCTGCGCCACCACCGGCATCACCCGATGGCGCACATAGTTACGCAGATACGAAACGTCCTCGTTGCTTTCATCTTCCCGCCATGGCTGACCGTGCACCTGCAGATAGCTCACGAGCTCATCATGCGTGAGGTCGAGCAAGGGGCGCACCACAATGTTCCGACGGCGTGGAATGCTTGATAGACCCGCGGGACCCGACCCTTTAATGGCATTCATCAAAAATGTTTCCGCGCGGTCCGACGAGGTATGCGCGGTACAGATACGAGCCGCCGTCCGCGGTGCGCCCGATTCGGCACAAAGTTCGCGAACATATCTCCGTGCCGCGGCATAGCGCACCTCGCGGGCCGCAGCCTCGATATTGCCCGATTCGTCATCAAAATAGGCATGCTCAACGCACAGCGGCAAGCCGTATTGCACGCACAAATCACGTACAAAGGCCTCGTCGCCATCGGATGCCTCCCCGCGCAGATGATGGTTCACATGCAGCACGTGCAAACGCTCGCGCGCGATGGAAGCGATGCCGCGCCCGTCCTGGATATCCAGCTTTGATGTGCAAGCCATAAGGAGCAGCGCCGTCGAGTCCGCACCGCCTGATACCATGAGCACTACGGGGGCAGCGGTCTGCCGCGTTGCCAGAACGTTCTTATCCGTCCTCGGCGCGGCATGATGTCCATAGTGCTGAGATACCGTTGGCATTCGCTTCCTCCTCTATTCGTCCGCACCCATTGTATCCTTTGGAATCTTATGTCTCGCCTGCACCTTCATATCCTCGGCAGCGGCTCAAAAGGCAACTGTGCACTCGTCGAGGGGCCTCAGGGGCTCATCATGATCGATAACGGGCTGTCCCGCCGCGAGACACTTAAACGCATGGCGGAGCTTGGCCTCTCAGCAGACGACGTCGCCGCTCTTGTAATCACTCATGAGCATGGAGACCATATCAAGGGGCTCGATGTATGGTGCAAGCACTGGCATGGTCCCCTCTTTGCCAGTAGGGACACCCTTTCATGCAAAGAAAACCTCGCGCACCTGCCCGTGGAGGAATTTGACCCCGGCGACACACTCTCCATTGCCGGCATCCAGGTACAAACCTACTCAACATCGCACGATGTCATCAATCCTGTCGGCTATCGATTCAATGCTCTCGATGATTCCATTGGGTTTGCCACCGACACCGGAGAGTTGTCGAGCAAGGCCATAGGCATCCTCAAAGACTGTCGAGTTCTCGCGCTCGAAAGCAACCACGATGTAACTATGTTGCGCGAAGGACCGTACCCACGCTTTCTTCAGGAGCGCATCCTGTCCACAAAGGGGCATCTCTCCAACAACCAAGCCGCCGAAGCCGCGCGAGAACTTGTTACCGATCGCACCGAACAGCTCATTGCCATGCATATCAGCCAAGACAACAATCGCCCGAGCCTTACCGTCAAAAGCTATGCCAAAGCTCTAGCCGCAACCCTGGATGACGAGCTCGGCAGCTCCGCCACCCTTCTCCATGGATCGCGAAAACTCTCGATACGCCCCACAAGCCAGTATCGACCAGCAACCATTCAATAGACTGTCCTAAACAGCAAAAGGGGCCGGGAATCGCTTCCCAGCCCCTTTTGTTGTCATTTAATAGCGAAGAACACCAACGAAGTTAGTCGATGGAGATCTTCGTAACGTTCTTCTTCTCGACGATCTTGGGAACCGTAACGGTAAGGATGCCGTCAGCGTACTTAGCCGAGAGACCCTCGCTCGAAGCGTCCTTAAGATACACGCCACGCGTCGCGCTGTACGAGCTGAACTCCTTCTGCAGGAAGTTCTTGCCCTCGTTCTCCTCGTCTTCCTCGACATTCACGCTAATGGAGAGACGGCCCTCGTTAAGCTCGACATCGATATCGTCCTTGGCGACGCCGGTAAGATAAGCCTTGACCTCATAGCCATCGCCCTTATCCTCAACATCAACGGGGAACGCCTTAGAGGCAATCGAGCTGTTCGCCAGATCACTCATATCATCAAACAGATCGAACAGCGAGCTCGCAGAGGGACGAACGCCAAAAACCGAACGATAAGGAACCATGCTTGCCATGTTTACCACTCCTTTATAGGACTGCCGAGTCATCTTCTAGGTGACTGGGACTTCTTTTGACGCTCTTATATATGCCCACCCGGTGCTTATATATACATCGACTATAAAGTTTTTTGAGTCCAATACTATAAGCATATCTAAGTGCATAGCACTAAGGTTTTAGGAAGGTTAAGGTTCTTTGAACCAGAGCTTAAATAACTAGTATGTCCACAGCTACAAATAGCAAGGGGCTTACAATGAGCGCGTAAACGTTGTTGGTAACGAGCTAAAGGGCATCATGGACGACCAAAACCAGAACAATATGTTTATGCCGACGCAGGGGGAAGATACTTTCACGCAGCCGCCACGGTTCCATCGCCCCCACATCTCGCAAGAGCCCATTAATGATTCAGAGCCCGAGTATGTGACGAGAAATCGATATCAAACGCTCGAGGATGCCCAAACGGGACGTAAGCATATGGGCGTCGCCTCGGGAGACCCTGTATATCTGAAAGACGCACCATTATCTAAAAACAGCGCAGCTAGTGATGAGCCGATGAAAGCATCCGCCACTCATCGACAAAGAGGTCCTCGACCAAAGCAAACCTTGACGCATTCGGCTCGCTATCTCGAAACGCCAAAACAGGGAAAATCAATCTTCGTTTCGACAAGTAAACGACGCAAGCAGCATCGACTGACAATCCTGCTTTTGATCATTGCGGTCATAGCAGTTGCCCTTGTTATTCGATTTATCTTCTTTAAATAAAGGCTCAATACCAAAAACGATAAGATCGTCTGGTGTAATAGAGTCATTTACGCCCCGTAAACGCAAAAAAGGGGGAGGCCGCGAGGCCTCCCCCTTCCAAGTTCGATGACGGCTCGGTGCCGTCCACCGGTCAGCGGCGCCCTGGCCTCCCACGGGCTGACCCCGCAGTACTCTCGGCGCGATGGGGCTTAGCTTCCGGGTTCGGAACGGGACCGGGCGTGCCCCCCATGCTCTGGCCGCTGACCGGTGGGCGGCGCCCACCGTTACGGTGTCCTGGGTCGTCTGGCGTGCCCTGAGGGCCGCATGGCGCATAGGGGAGACGACTCGGGGGCATCCTCGTGCCCGGACCGCGCGTGAGCGCTTGTCCCGCGGGCCGCGAGGTGCGGTTCCGGAAGAGCTCGGGCGATTAGTGCGGCTCGGCTGAGGCTGTCGCCAGCCTTGCACCTGCCGTCTATCGACCAGGTAGTCTACCTGGGCCCTTACCGGAAGGAGAACTAATCCCTGGAACGGCTTCCCGCTTAGATGCCTTCAGCGGTTATCCGCGCCGCACGCGGCTACCCGGCCGTGCCGTTGGTCGACAACCGGTTCACCGGAGGTGCGTCCACCCCGGTCCTCTCGTACTGGGGGCAGCCTCCATCGATTCTCCTGCGCCCACGGAGGATAGGGACCGAACTGTCTCACGACGTTCTGAACCCAGCTCGCGTACCGCTTTAAACGGCGAACAGCCGTACCCTTGGGACCTGCTCCAGCCCCAGGATGCGATGAGCCGACATCGAGGTGCCAAACCTTGCCGTCGATGTGGACTCTTGGGCAAGATCAGCCTGTTATCCCCGGAGTACCTTTTATCCGTTGAGCGACGGCCCACCCACTCGGGGCCGCCGGATCACTAGAGCCTGCTTTCGCACCTGCTCGGCTTGTGGGCCTCGCAGTCAAGCCCGCTTGTACTCTTGCATTCAAAAGGACGGTTGCCGACCGTCCCGAGCGGACCTTCGCGCGCCTCCGTTACCCTTTAGGAGGCGACCGCCCCAGTCAAACTGCCCGCCTGGCACGGTCCCCGAGCCGGTTGACGGCCTCGGGTTAGGACGCCGGTCGCGCGAGGGCAGTATTCCAAGGGCGGCTCCCCGGGGGCTGGCGCCTCCGGATCGATGCCTCCTGCCTATCCTCTACACGCGGGACCAGCGGCCAATGCCAAGCTGCAGTGAAGGTTCACGGGGTCTTTCCGTCCTTCCGCGGGTAAGTCGCATCTTCACGACCAGTGCAATTTCACCGGGTCCATGGTCGAGACAGCGCCCAAGTCGTTGCGCCTTTCGTGCAGGTCGGAACTTACCCGACAAGGAATTTCGCTACCTTAGGACCGTTATAGTTACGGCCGCCGTTTACCGGGGCTTGGCTTCGGGGCTTCGCCGAATCGGCTAACTCCTCCGCGTGACCTTCCGGCACCGGGCAGGCGTCAGACCCTATACGTCGCCTTGCGGCTTCTGCAGAGTCCTGTGTTTTTGGTAAACAGTCGCTTGGGCCTCTCCACTGCGGCCCGCCTCCGCTCCCCGGGCAAGCCGGTTCACGTACGCGCGGGCACCCCTTCTCCCGAAGTTACGGGGCCATTGTGCCGAGTTCCTTGACCATGGTTGACCCGATCGCCTCGGTATGTTCTACCCACCCACCTGTGTCGGTTTGCGGTACGGGCGCGCACGCGCCTGCCTAGGGGTTTTTCTAGGGACCTCGGGCTCACTCGCTTCGCTCAGTCGCTTCGTCCGGAGCCTCGCCCTCGATGCGGACCGGATTTCCCTGGTCCGCGGGCCGCGCTCCATCACGGGGACGTCCAGAACCCCGCCGAGCCACCCCCATCCGTCGCCCCGTCGGTCGTAGCGCCGCGTGCGCGGTGCAGGAATGTCTGCCTGCTGCGCGTCGGCTACGCCTACCGGCCTCGCCTTAGCCCCCGACTGACCCTGGGAGGATTAGCCTTGCCCAGGAAACCTCGGGTTCACGGCGGACGAGTTACTCTCTCGTCTCTCGCTACTCATGCCAGCATTCTCACTCCCATGCGCTCCACCGTCGGTCGCCCTCCGGCTTCTCCGCCCATGGGAAGCTCCCCTACCGATTCTAATGAATTAAAATCCCGCCGCTTCGGTGTCCAGCTTAGCCCCGTGTATTGTCGGCGCATGTCCACTCGACCAGTGAGCTGTTACGCACTCTTTGAATGGATGGCTGCTTCTAAGCCAACATCCTGGTTGTCTGGGCGGACGCACATCCTTTGCCACTCGGCTGGAACTTGGGGACCTTAGCGGGCGGTCCGGGCTGTTTCCCTCTCGAGCACACAGCTTAGCCCACATGCTCTGACTGCCGCGCTCTGGGCCGCCGGCATTCGGAGTTCGGTTGGATTCGGTAGGCGGCGAAGCCCCCTCGTCCATCCGGTGCTCTACCTCCGGCGGTGAACGCGCGACGCTAGCCCTAAAGCTATTTCGGGGAGAACGAGATATCTCCGGGTTTGATTGGCCTTTCACCCCTATCCGCAGGTCATCGCCGCCGTTTTCAACCGACGTGCGTTCGGCCCTCCACGGGGTCTTACCCCCGCTTCAGCCTGCCCACGGATAGCTCACCCGGCTTCGCGTCCGCGGCGCGGGACTCAAGTCGCCCTGTTAAGGCTCGCTTTCGCTCCGGCTCCCTTTCGGTTAACCTCGCCCCGCGCCAGCGACTCGCTGGCTCATTCTACAAAAGGCACGCCGTCACACCATAAAGGTGCTCCGACTGCTCGTGGGCGCACGGTTTCAGGTACTGTTTCACTCCCCTCCCGGGGTGCTTTTCACCTTTCCCTCACGGTACTGGTGCGCTATCGGTCACAGGGTAGTACTCAGGCTTGGATGGTGGTCCACCCAGGTTCGGACCGGGTTTCACGTGCCCGGCCCTACTCAGGGACCGCGTCGCGCCGTCCGGTCTGGGTTCGCGTACGGGGCTGTCACCCGCTGCGGCCGGCCCTCCCATGCCGTTCCGCTCCCCAGCCGGACCTGCGCCCGGGGGCGGCAGCCCCCGGATGCGCGGCCCTGCAACCCCGTCGGCGGAACCCCTGCCGGGTATGCCCGCTCGACGGTTTGGCCATCGGTCCCCTTTCGCTCGCCGCTACTCGGGGAGTCTCGAGATTGATTTCCTCTCCTCCGGGTACTTAGATGTTTCAGTTCCCCGGGTTGTCCTCCCCACCCCTATGTGTTCGGGGTGGGGATATGCACACTGCTGTGCATGGGTTCGCCCATTCGGAGACCCCCGGGTCGAAGGATGTGTGCTCCTCGCCGGGGATTATCGCAGCTTGCCGCGTCCTTCATCGGCTCCCTGTGCCAAGGCATCCGCCGTGCGCCCGTGGTATCTTGCGGGACCGCACTCGGGCCCGCGGGATATCCACGTGTCGCTAATAAAAATTAATCGATATCATGAATAGCGCTCGTATGTCGCAATTCGGGTATCTCATACCGCGGCACAGTCTGTTTCACTGTGCTCGCGATCAGATGCTCCTCACTCATATATAAGTGAATTCTTCTTGTTTGGATCGGATGAATGATTGCTATCATTCTGTCTGATAAATCGCAGAAAAGAATCGAGTCTGGAAGAGGATACTCTTCCATCTCTCTCCTATCGCTATGCGGCTCTCAAGGTACGCGGGTGCGACCCCGGGGACCGGGTGCTGCGGGGACTTACTCCGGGCGACATCAGCCGGACGGGCTCCTGCCCTCTATTCGAGTTAAGTTGATCTCTCTAGAAGATTTATCTCCCTAGAAAGGAGGTGATCCAGCCGCACCTTCCGGTACGGCTACCTTGTTACGACTTCACCCCCCTCACCCTCCACACCTTCGGCGCCTCCCCCCTCTCGGTTGGGCCGGCGACTTCGGGTGCAGACGACTCGGGTGGTGTGACGGGCGGTGTGTACAAGGCCCGGGAACGCATTCACCGCGGCATGCTGATCCGCGATTACTAGCAACTCCGACTTCATGGGGGCGGGTTGCAGCCCCCAATCCGAACTGGGGCCGGCTTTCCGGGATCCGCTCCCCCTCGCGGGGTGGCATCCCTCTGTACCGGCCATTGTAGCACGTGTGCAGCCCAGGGCATAAGGGGCATGATGACTTGACGTCGTCCCCGCCCTCCTCCGCCTTGACGGCGGCGGTCCCGCGTGGGTTCCCGGCATCACCCGATGGCAACACGCGGCGGGGGTTGCGCTCGTTGCGGGACTTAACCCAACATCTCACGACACGAGCTGACGACAGCCATGCACCACCTGTATGGGCTCCTCTCGGCCACGGGGTCTCCCCCGCTTCACCCATATGTCAAGCCCTGGTAAGGTTCTTCGCGTTGCTTCGAATTAAGCCACATGCTCCGCTGCTTGTGCGGGCCCCCGTCAATTCCTTTGAGTTTTAGCCTTGCGGCCGTACTCCCCAGGCGGGACGCTTAATGCGTTGGCTGCGGCACGGGGGGATCGTCCCCCCACACCTAGCGTCCATCGTTTACGGCTGGGACTACCAGGGTATCTAATCCTGTTCGCTCCCCCAGCTTTCGCGCCTCAGCGTCGGTCTCGGCCCAGAGGGCCGCCTTCGCCACCGGTGTTCCACCCGATATCTGCGCATTCCACCGCTACACCGGGTGTTCCACCCTCCCCTACCGGACCCAAGCCGCGGAGGTTCCGGGGGCTTCGGGGGGTTGAGCCCCCCGCTTCGACCCCCGGCCTGCCGGGCCGCCTACGCGCGCTTTACGCCCAATGAATCCGGATAACGCTCGCCCCCTACGTATTACCGCGGCTGCTGGCACGTAGTTAGCCGGGGCTTCTTCTGCAGGTACAGTCTTGACTCTTCCCTGCTGAAAGCGGTTTACGACCCGAAGGCCTCCGTCCCGCACGCGGCGTCGCTGCGTCAGGGTTCCCCCCATTGCGCAAGATTCCCCACTGCTGCCTCCCGTAGGAGTCTGGGCCGTGTCTCAGTCCCAATCTGGCCGGTCGGTCTCTCAACCCGGCTACCCGTTGTCGGCACGGTGGGCCGTCACCCCGCCGTCTACCTGATGGGCCGCGGAGCCATCCCCTCCCGTCGGGGCTTTAGCCGGGGTGCCATGCGGCACCCCGGGGTATCCGGTATTACCCGTCCTTTCGGGCGGCTATCCCGGGGGAGGGGGCAGGTTCTCCACGTGTTACTCAGCCGTTCGCCACTCGCTTCCCTCCGGAGAGGGGTGCCGTTCGACTTGCATGTGTTAGGCGCGCCGCCAGCGTTCATCCTGAGCCAGGATCGAACTCTCCGTCCAAAATATATGGGCTTCGAGCCCGTCCGGTCCTCTCAGTCATTCGCTGATCGGTTCCGTTCGATTCATATGGTTTTAGTATAGGAAAAGGAATTTCTCGGGGCCGCCTCTCGGCGGCCTTGCGAAAAACAAATCCAAGTTAGACCATTTCAAATGGTTCGATGTCTGCCCGGATGCGACACAACTGGTGTGTCCATCCTCGCAGTATCCGGTTCTCAAGGTGCACGCCCCGCGGCTCATCCGGTTCCACCGGGCCGCGCGGCAAGGAGATATATTGCCAGACCGGAGGGGCCCCGGGGGCGGGAATCGCGCACTCCATAATTTGTTCACAAACGAATATGTCCCTCAGTCGCGTCCCTGAGGTTATAACTGAAGCATTGGCTTCTGATATTGGCGATGACCAGCTGTTTTATGAGTATTGAGACATCGGTCATCTCTGGAGCGCTACTTTACCCCAAAGGCATCAGCTATTTGTTTCCCATCGGTAAAAGGCGGGTTTTGTTCGCCAAGCGTTCTTATATATAGATAGATACGGGTTCGAACCCATGAAAGGGCGACAAAAAAAGACAGCCAACCGAAGTTGACCGCTTTCTATTCTATGCTGGAGCATCCAGAGGGTGCTTCCGAACTCGTTTTCTCGCTGCCATTCATGCTTTCGAAGCATCTTTCGACCTTCGCAGTCTCATGTTTTGAGGATCTGCCGTGTTTATCACTGTTATCAATGAGTGTGTGGAAGTGATCCTCATACAGATTCATGCGATCCGCCAGAGAACTGAGAAGCATCTTTCTGCAGCCCTCGTTGTCTATCCTCGCATCTCTCAGGTCTTCCGGAAATTCACAAGCAGTCTTAGGGTCAATTTGTTTCTGCTTTCAGAGACTTGTTTGAGAGTTTTTAAAGACAGTTCAAAACAATAAGCGAGACACCATAAAGCAGAGCAAGATGTGCCGGATAGAAAATGTAGAAGAAATATTTCAGCTTCAGCCCTCGCTTGCCATTATAAAGATTGATAAGCAACAACGAAATTATCGCGGCAGCAACATCAGGATTAAAAATATTAGCTGTAGTGAACTCAAATCCGCCGCCAATTATATGGCATGACGAAAGGAGCACTGCACATACTGCAGCAAAGAACATCTTAGCTTTGCTGTCGTGGAATAAATAGAATGCAGCCACAAGCAGAATGCCATACGCACCGCCATCCAGCTTAGTGTATTCAGCTGCCAGTGCTGTCAAAACAATCAGAGCAATTTCTGCAATGTGCCTCTTCCATTTTGAAAGACTTTGTATCTTTTCCAGAATAATCAAAAAGACCAAGGAAAGCAGGAGCTCATACATAACATTCTGTTGCCGAAGGTCAAATAGCTGCCCGGTTTGAACGAAATCGTATATGGGCTCCGCAATGATTGCGAAGACAAGCATATTTCGCAGGTACTTCTTTATGTCATGAGTGTGCAAAAATCCCTCAACTATCAAAAAGCAAAATAAGGGAAATGCAATTCTGCCAAGAACATGAAGCACATCCGAAGCCTCGCTTAGAATCGCCCACTGTTCGTCTGATATCTGATTGTACGATGCGTGAGTCATGATTCCATTGGTCAGGACGATCCTGCTTACATGATCGAGAACCATCGAGATGGCCGCTATTATCTTTAATGTGCTGCCGCTAATTCCGTATCTATCTGTTTTCATTTCTTTTTCCTTTCTTTGGGTGGGCCGTCAGGGGTTCAGCCTGCTTCGCAGGCGGCCGCTGCGGCGCTTTCGCGCCTTGCGCGCTGCGCTGGCAAACGCTCGCGCGTTTACTCAGCTCCGCGCCCCCCGACGGGTTCGAACCCATGAAAGGGCGACAAAAAAGACGGCAAACCGAAGTTGACCGTCTCAACAATCTTTGGGTGGGCCGTCAGGGGTTCGAACCCTGGACCTTGGGATTAAAAGTCCCCTGCTCTGCCAGCTGAGCTAACGGCCCGCGGGTGGCATTGTACCACGGTCTGGGGCTATTCCCAACTCCATTGGCCGTTCTGGAAAATCACAACTTCACGTCCATCAGGCGTAATGCCCGCAATATCGATATCGTCCGTGCCAATCATAAAGTCGACGTGCGTGCTCGAAACGTTGACGCCATGCTCTAGGAGCTCTTCTTTGGACATATCATATCCGCCCTCGATGCACTCGGGGAAGCCGACGCCCAGCGCAAGGTGGCAGCTGGCGTTCTCGTCATAGAGCGTATCGTAGAACAGAACACCACTTTCGCGGATCGGCGTGTTCTTGGAAATGAGCGCGACCTCTCCCAGGTGAGCAGCGCCCTCGTCAGTATCGATGATACTTGCGAGCGTTGCCTTGCCCACGCGGGCGTCGTAGTCCACCACGCGGCCGCCCTCGAACTTAATCCAAAAATCGTCGACTTTATTGCCGTGGTGAATGAGCGGCATAGCCGAATACACGATACCGTCGGCACGCATACGATCAGGCGAGGTGAAGACCTCCTCGGTGGGGATGTTGGGGAAGAAGGGATGTCCATCGGGCGTCCTGCCCTTGCCACCGGCCCACTCGTGACCCTTCGTCATGCCAATCGTCAGATCGGTTCCATTTGCCGCGGTGTAATGCAGGTGGTCAAAACGATTGTCGTTCAGGAAGCGCAAGTTCTTTTCGAACGCCGCGTCATGAAGCTCCCAGTCGCTCTCCGGGTCCTGGCCATCGGCACGAGCGGTGTGCAGAATCGCATTCCACAGCTTATAGATTGCAACCTCATCGGCGTCTCCCGGGAACACCTCGCGCGCCCAAGCCACGACCGGCGCGCCGGCGATGCACCACGGGTTGATGTTGTAGTCCAGTCCACGGCGGAAGACCTTGCACTGCGTGTTCCTCGCCTTGGATGCCGCGGCCGGCTTGGCGGGATCGATACCCTTGAGAGCCGCAGGATCCGCACCATCGATAAAGATAAAGCAGGCACCGTCCTGGGCCAAGGAATCAAGCTGCAGGCGCTTCCACTCGGGCGTCTGCTCAAAATAGCTTTTATCGACATGCTCGTACGTGAGCCTCGTCACGGCATCATCGGCCCAAATGACCGTCACATGGCCAGCGCCGGCGACATAAGCCTCCGCGACCACCAAGCGGGCAAAAGGCGCGCACTCGACCGGAGACTGAACGACAACCTCCTGGCCGGGCTTGACGTTTACGCCCTTGCGGACAACCAGACGCGCATAGTTTTTAATCTTGGGCTCCAGGGCCTTCATGCCCTCCAGAGCTTCTTCGACCGTCAGGGCAGCTCGAATCATGTGCCACTCCATCTATCTATAGAACAGTAAAAAGGCGCGCCGCAAAAACGACGCGCCTTATATCTTAGCGATAAGTATGTATGCAAACGCTACTTCTTCTTGGAGTCCTTCTTGTCCTCCTCGGCAGCTGCGCGCTCGATAAGAGCGTTGAGCTTGTTCTCGGACATGCCCTCGGCCTGCGCGCGGTACATGTTGCGCAAGGGACGAATACGAGCGAAGTCGTAGATAAAGTCACCTAAGATGATGACATAGGACAAAACAATGCCGACCATCTGGACGGGACTGGACACCGTGCCGCCGGGAGCGAAGTAGAGCGAAGCCCAAATTGCCACGACGAGTACCATGCCAATGGCGAGCACAATCCACCAGATGCGACGGCGCTTGGTGTAGTCCTCGTCCTGCTTGAGGAGGATATTCGACACCGTATAGATGCGGTCCTCCTTGGCGCGCTGCTTAGCCTTGCGGGCGCGCTTCTCCTCTTTAGAGAGGCCCTCGAGGTTCTCGCCCTTCTCGAGCTCTTTGCGGCGTGCCTTAGACGAAGCCGGCACGACGCGAACGGAGCTCGCTGCTTGGCGGGCGGGCTTAGCAGATGCGGCAGACTTGCGCGCAACCCCGGTAACTTCGTGGGATTGCGTGCGCTTGTTCGTGGCGCTACGGGTACTCACTTATGCGTTCTCCTTCATGCTTGTGAACTGGGAGCCCGTGATGATCTGGAAGGCCTCGCGATAGCGCTCGGACGTGCCATCGATGACCTCGGCGGGCAGGTGCGGGGTCTCCCCCGTCATATCCCAGTTGGCCTTGAGCCAATTGCGGACGAATTGCTTGTCGTAGCTAGGCTGGATCTTGCCCTCCTCGTAGCTGGCAGCAGGCCAGAAACGGCTGGAGTCGGGCGTGAGGCACTCGTCGATCAGCGTGACCTTGCCATCAATAACACCAAACTCGAACTTGGTGTCGGCAATGATGATGCCACGGGTCGCGGCGTACTCGGCAGCGGCCTTGTAGATCTTGAGGGAAAGGTCGCGAATCTGCGCGGCGATGTCCTCACCCACGATCTCGCAGCAACGCTCGAACGAAATGTTCTCGTCGTGGTCGCCGATCTCGGCCTTCGTGGACGGCGTGAACAGCGGCTCGGGAAGCTTGGAGGCCTCGGTCAGACCCTCGGGCAGCTGAATGCCGCAGACGGTGCCGTTCTCGTCATAGGTCTTCTTGCCCGAACCGGTCAGATAGCCGCGGACGATGCACTCGATAGGAATCGTCTGGGCCTTCTTAACCAGCATGGCGCGGCCAGCGAGGTAGTCACGATACTCAGCAAACTCCTCGGGGAAATCCGCCGGGTCGATGGAAACGAGATGGTTGGGGACGATGTCGGCAAACTTATCGAACCAGAATGCCGAGATGCGATTGAGCACCTCTCCCTTAAACGGAATCTCGTCGGGAAGAATGAAGTCGAACGCAGAAATGCGGTCGGTGGCGACCATCAGCAGGTTTTCACCGGCATCGTAGATATCACGAACCTTGCCACGGGAATCCGGACGACGCTCCATCGTTGTCACGTGAGTCACTCCTTACCTAAATACGACAGAAATGCGGGTTCTTTCCCGCATGTTTTCGCAAACTCGGAGCGGCAGGGACGCGGCCCCTCCTTCACCGAATAGCGAAAAGCTAGTGCTCCATTGTAGTAGATGCCGCGTCCGCCGTGTGCTCGCGGGGCAGATGAATTGTAAAAGTCGTACCCTTTCCAAGCTCCGACTCCACGGATATGTAGCCATGGTGACGCTCGACGATCTGCTTGGTCACGGCGAGGCCGACGCCCAGGCCGCCAGCTTCGCGGGCGCGGCTGGCATCGGCGCGCCAAAACCGCCCGAAAATGCGCGACAGATCGTCCTTGGCAATACCGATGCCGGTATCAGAAACGGCAATGCTGACGTGCCTGCGGTCACTGAGCACCGACACCACGACCCAACCGCCCTCGGGGGTGTAGCGCATGGCGTTGCTCATGAGGTTGATAACACATTGCGTGATCATGTCGGGATCGGCTTCGACGACATCGTCGTGACCCTGGGTCTCGTCCGCAAAACGCAGGCGCAGATCGCGGTCGGCAAACAGACGCTCCTGGCCGTTCACAATCGATCGCACGAAAGGAACCATGTCCACCGGCTCAAGGTTGAGCGGAGCCGTGCTGTTTTCCATGCGCGACAGGTCGAGCATCTGCTGCACCAGACGAGCCAGGCGACGCGTCTCGGAAGCAACGGTCTCCAAATGCTCATCGTCGGTGGGATACACGCCGTCCTGCATGGCCTCGACCGTCGCAAGCATCGCCATAAGCGGCGTGCGCAGCTCGTGTGCGACATCCGAGGTCAGGCGCTTCTCGTGTTTCATATCCTTCTCGAGCGAGGTGGCCATCTCATCGAAGGTCTCACCCAGCTGATCGATCTCGTCATCACCGCGCAGCCCCGTGCGAGCCGACAGGTCGCCGTCACGGATTTGCTTTGCGGTACTGGTGATGCGATGAATCGGTTTGGTGAGCATGCGCGACACGAGCGATCCGATAACGACCGAAATGCAGATTGCAACAACCGCGGCGAGGGCCATGGCGTTAAAGGTCTTCTCCCTAAACGCAGAGTCCGCCTTGGTGAGCAGAGCGTCGGAGCCGATGGCCCACAGCTTTACCTGTCCGACATGCTCGCCGGAAGACGTTACAATCTCGACGTTAGCAACGCTATCGGAGTCGGTTGGAGCAGACGAGACCGGGCTATGCGATGCCCTCTTGCCGCTCGTGTCGTCGGTCGTAGCCTGGTTTTCGCGTACATCGGCGGTGGCGCTTGCCGAGGGCCAGGAATCGTCATAAACGATCACACCCTTTTTATTGACGACCTGCATGCCCAGATCGTCGGAAACCAAACTCGACGTTGCGACCGTGCGCAGTTCTCCCGCGGTCCAAGAGCCGTTTTCCTCATATGAGGTCGCCAACTTCTCGGCAGCGGAATTTGCGATTTCGACGATATTGGAGCGTGTGTAATCCGAAAAGACCGTGCCCCACACAACAGAGACAACGCCCACCAGCACCAATACCGTCATGAGCGATGTCAGAGCAAAAGCAAGTGCCATGCGCGAGGGATAGCTCATCGTTGGCCGTGAATCGGAACGAGGCGTGTTCCAACTAGCCTTGGAACCCGCCTCGCTCTCCTGCTTGTGCTTTTGTCCGATTTCAAAGCGCGCAGGTGTCATATGTGATTTCCCTATTTCTCGTCCGACTTATCGGTCTTGGCCGGAGCCTCGAAGCGATAGCCGACACCATGGACGGTGTAGAGCCACTTGGGCTTCTTGGGATCATCGCCCAGCTTGGCGCGAAGATTCTTCACGTGGCTATCGATGGTGCGCTCATAGCCCTCAAAGTCATACCCGAGCACTTTCTCGACCAGCTCCATGCGGTTATACACACGGCCGGGATGACGGGCAAGTGTGGTGAGCAGCTTGAACTCGGAAGCCGTCAGATCGACTTCCTTGCCCTCGACCAAGATCTTGTGGCCCGAGATATCGATGACCAGATCGCCGAAGTCGAGTACCTCGACGGCGGGCTCGTCGGCCTGATGGGCACGGCGGAACAGAGCGCGAACGCGGGCGACGAGCTCGCGCGGCGAGAACGGCTTAATCAGATAGTCGTCGGCGCCGAGCTCAAGACCGATAATACGGTCCTCGATCTCGCCCTTAGCCGTCAGCATGATGATGGGGACATCCGAGGTATCGCGAATGGTGCGGCAAACGCGCTCGCCGGGGATCTTGGGGAGCATAAGGTCGAGCACGACCAGGTCGAACTGATGCTTCTCGAACTCCTCGATCGCGGACTGGCCGTCGCCGACGCCCACAACCCAGTAGCCTTCGCGCTCGAGATAGGCAGCGACGGCGTCACGGATTGCCTTCTCATCCTCGACCAGCAGAATCTTTTTTGCATCTGAAGCCATAACACGGCCCCCCTGTCTCAATTAGCTAAGAACAAGCCCATTTTAACGCACCTGAGCCCGCCAGATGCCGCTATGACGCGGCAGCTCGGCGGGCGGTACTCACAATTACAACGCGTTTATTCCCCTGTTGGCGCCTTTTTAACCCCTCTAAGCTTAAAGAGAGAATAGGCGTGCAGTGACCGTCTCTGGTATACCCTGGCTGTTGCGCACCGTGGCGTACGTAAGGAATGAGTCCGATTTTCCCGCCGTAGCTGGATAATCGCCATACTCCAAAGCGCGGTCGGGCGACAGCAGCGAGCCATAGGTCTTGGCAGAGGTGTCGATCAGGAAATGCGACGCCTGTACCTTAACAAGGTATTTATTCTTCTTGCCAGCCGCACATGCGAGCGGCTCGCGTGACAGGAAGAGGTACGGCCCTCCTTCATTACCGATATACGTGCCCATATTGCCCAGGCTGCCCACGCCACTATAGGCCGCCTCGATAGAAAACACGAAGGTATCGCCCATATATACGGCCTCGAAAGGCAAAACTGACGAAGGAAGGACCAACTGGGCACGCTTGGTGTTGTTGCCGTCGGTCAGATCGATTGCCGTTATGCCGTAGTAGACGCCCTCGTCGTTGCGGACACGCGGCGAGATGGTCAAAATGCCGTCGCTCGCGCGCGGGGCCGATGCAAAGCGGCCCGTCGATTTCCAAATTGTCTCGGCCTTGGATTCATCAAGTGAGCGACGATAGCAAAACGAATCGCTACTCGTTTTATTGCCACCTGCCGAGGGCATTTTATACCAGATGACTGATGACCCGAACGCCGTAAACAGCGGCGGATCATAGTCCTTGCCACCTCGATCGAGCTCAACCACGTCGCCAGAGAGCGAAGCGCCCGACAGATTTTGACCGTAGAGCTTCCACGATGAATTGGCAAAGTTCATCTCAACCCACGCGAATACGCTGTCGCCGGCACGGACATCGTAGAATGCATATCCCGTGCCCTCGATAGGATCCTCGATTAATGTGGTAAGCGAGCCATCGCCCAGGTTGAGCACACCGAGTGTGTTGGCGTGCAGTGCCGATGCGGGCGCCATCATCGCCGCGGCGTAATCGCCGTCGCAGTAGTACAGCAGCGTACCCAGAGGCAGCGTCCATGACGCCGCCGGCTCAAGATCGATGTCGACTGCCTCGTACTCATCCGTAATCGAGATGATTTTGGAATCATCCTTGATAACCTGCGGCTCGCCGGCGGCATCATCGCTGGTGCCCGTTTTTTTCGAGCATCCGGCAAGCACCGTGGCAGCGCCCGCGGCAGCCCCACCGAGTACAAAGCCGCGACGCGATATTCCGTTCTTGATGTGATCGGCGATACCCATTAGGCGATCTCGGTGCGAGCGGCCTCGATAGCGCGTGTAAGCTGGTCGGCGCAGGAGGTCTTTTTCATACCGCAGGTATTACCGGCGAGAACCTCGATTACGCGATCGGCAGGAGCGCCCTCGACCAGCTTGGAGATAGCCTTGAGATTGCCGTCGCAGCCGCCGGTAAACTCAACGCCCATCACCTTGTTGCCGTCATCGGAAAGATCAAGGTGAATATTGCGAGCACACACGCCCTGAGGCTTGTAATCAAACGAAATCATGCGATCCCCTCTCAGAATGTTATTCGAGACGACTATTATCCCCGTCTTTCCCTAAATGCAACGAGGCGCTTTGCCGGCAACACACATTACCAGCAAAGCGCCCTAAAAAGCTAACGTTATGCCCGAACCTACTCGAAGCTCAGCTGCTCCAGACGATCAAAGACCGTGTCGATACGGGTGAGGAAGTCCCACGGATCAAAGATCTCGTCGAGCTTCTCCTGACTGACGGTGCAGCGCGGGTCGGCCTCGAGACGCTCCTTAAAGGTAGGGCCGGAGACACAATCCTGTACCTCGTGCCAGGTTGCCATAGCGTTCTCCTGCACAATGGCGTACGCGTCCTCGCGGGTGATGCCCGTGTCGACGAGGGCGAGCAGTACCTTGGAAGAGAAGATGAGGCCGCGGGTCTTATTGAGGTTGGCCATCATGCGGGCGGGATACAGCTGCAGGCCGTCGATAACGCGGATGAGGCACTGGAACATGTGGTCGAGGGCGATGAAGCTATCGGCCTGGGCGACGCGCTCGGCAGAGGAGTGCGAAATGTCACGCTCGTGCCACAGGGCGACGTTATCGAAGGCAACCTGGGCGTTGGACTTCACGACGCGCGACAGACCGCAGACTTTCTCCATGGTGATGGGGTTGCGCTTGTGCGGCATGGCTGAGCTGCCCTTTTGGCCCTTACGGAACGGCTCCTCGGCCTCGAGCGTATCAGTCTTCTGCAGATTGCGGACCTCGGTAGCGATGCGCTCACAGGTGGCCGCTGTAGTGGCAAGCACGCCGGCAAGGTAGGCATGGTGATCGCGGCTGATGACCTGCGTGGACAGAGGATCGTGGACCAGGCCCAGGTGCTCGCAGACGTACTCCTCGACGAACGGCTCGATGGAGCTGTACGTGCCGACAGCGCCCGAGATGGCACCGAAGGCAACATTCTTGCGGGCGTCCTCAAGACGATCCAGATCGCGCTTGAGCTCCCAGGCCCAAGAGCCAAACTTCATGCCGAAGGTCATCGGCTCGGCGTGGATGCCATGAGTGCGGCCGGCACAGAGCGTGTTGCGCTCCTCAAAGGCGCGACGCTTGCAAATCTCGCCGAGCTTCTTGACGTCCTCGATGATCAGGTCGCAGGCCTGGGTGAGCTGGTAGCACAGGGCCGTGTCGCCCAGATCCGAGCTGGTCATGCCATAGTGAACCCAGCGGCTGGGCTTGGGGTCGCCCTCGGGAACATCGGCATCGATGTATTCCTTCATGTTGGTCAGGAAGGCAATGACGTCGTGGCGCGTGACTTCCTCGATCTCATCGACCTTCGCCTTCTCAAAGTTGGCATGGTCGCGGATCCACTGGGCCTCGTCTTTGGAAATACCGATCTTGCCGAGCTCCGCCTGGGCCTCGCAGGCCAGAACCTCGATCTCCTGCCAAATGGCGTACTTGTTCTCGAGGGAGAAGATGTGTCCCATCTCCGGGCGGGTATAGCGATCGATCATAGCGGCTCCTTTTTGGTTATTGGCACGTTGGTCGTAACCCAACCATTGTACCGTGCGCAGGTGCAAGTATGGGCAGCAGGCATTAACCTAACATTTTGGAATTGGAGCGGGCATGGGGACGTCCGCGTATTTGCTTCGCAAATACGCACCGGCTTCAGTGGCATACCGAGATCCGGGGAAGTGTGGGAGCAAAGCAGGCTGAATCTACCATTCCCGAAATCTTCCTTGCTCCATGGAGCGGGCAACGGGACGTCTGCGTATTTGCTTCGCAAATACGCACCGGCTGCGGTCGCCTATCGGCGACCTTGCCTGCTCGCTATAAACGCTTCGCGTTTATTTAACGCTCGCACCCTGTCGGGTTCGAGTCCCGGCACTTTATTGAAAAAGGCACGGTAACGAAACGTTACCGTGCCTGAAATTCGAATGGAGCGGGCAACGGGACTCGAACCCGCGAGTGTCAGCTTGGGAAGCTGATGCCTTACCACTTGGCGATGCCCGCATATGTGGGGGATAGTATAACGCGGTTGTCTTGTTCGATACAAGGGTGTCGATGCTTGTTTTAGCTGTGGAGAATCGTTTGAAAATCGCGCCAATTGTGGAGATGAGGACCTTTGGCCTCCTGTTCTCCCTATCTTCTACCTGCGCTTTTGCTTGATTGTTGTATTTGAGCTCAATTTGTCAGGAAATGGGCAAGCTTTTGGTCAGGCTCCGGTACTTACCCGCATGAACCTCGGGGGTAGCCTCATCCTACGCGTCGCAGCCTCCCCGTGCGGCGCA
Organism: Coriobacteriaceae bacterium; assembly: GCA_902363125.1. Classification (GTDB taxonomy): domain Bacteria; phylum Actinomycetota; class Coriobacteriia; order Coriobacteriales; family Coriobacteriaceae; genus Collinsella. The sequence continues at coordinate 94,392 of CABIZD010000003.1, read as the reverse complement.
CGAGGGATAAGGAGCAGCCATGTCCAACGCACCCACGCACTCTGTCCACAGCGCAATCGCAACAGGTCCGCTGCTCCTGCTCCTCTTCCTGCTTTTCGGCTGCCTGGCACCGAGAGCCGCATTTGCCGTCGATGGCTACGACCAACTCGGCTTCCGCACTATTAGCGATGATTGTGGGCCCTTCTTCATCGGCAAGTATGAAGCTCAAGACGCCTCGATTGCCTACTGCATGAACCAGGAGCGCCCCGGCCCCACCAAGCCGGGCGGCCCATGGCTCAACTTCGATCAAGGCTGGGTGTGGCTCGACGACGAGTTCGCGGCAATCGTTTGTCACGGATATCCTACCGCCACGTCGTTTGGCGGTTACCACCTTTCACCCGATCGCGCCCGCGCCGCAACCCAGCTTGCCGTGTGGATGCTCAACGGCACTACCCATGTCGACGGTACCTATTCCTACACGACCGCTCAGGGCAAAACCAAGAGTGGGCACTTTACCGCCGACAATGAAGTCGTGGCGGCTGCGCGGTGGCTCCACGACAACGCAAAATCAGGAAGCATCAAAGCCGCTCCGCACCGCGCGCGGCGCTATCTAGGAGCCGTATCGGGCGGCAGCAAACGTCAAGACATGCTCTATGTACTGCCGGCGGTCTCTGTTTCCTTCAAAAAACAGTCTGCAAACGCCGCCATTACCAGCGGAAACAATACTTATCAGTTTGACGGGGCATCATTCGATATTTTTGAGAGCGCCAGCGGCGCGCATGTCGGCACCATCCAGATGGACAGCAACGGTCGGGCGCAAGCAACACTTCTGCCCAACACGGCATACTACCTAGTTGAAACGAAGGCGCCGGCCGGCTATGTCCCCCGTCGTGATCGCATCGCCTTTACCACGGGGAATGACGGTGGACAGGTCGCCATTGATGAACAGCCCGGCACCATCAACCTGCGTATCGTAAAACTCGATGCCGCGACGAATGCCGGCCCCCAGGTGGGATCTTCACTCGCAGGAGCAGAGTTCACGTGTGTGTCACAATCAACCCCTGGATGGGCGCAAATCCTCACGACCGACGAAAGCGGTCGGGCCACCCTCGCCGATGTCCCCTTAGGAACCTTTACCATCTACGAATCAAAAGCCCCCGAGGGCTACCTGCCATCCAACGACAGCTGGACCTATACCGTCGGAGCCGACCAGCTCGGCGATTCAGGCGTGGTCGAGATCGAATCTCGCATTTCCGATATCCCCATTGCGTTTGACCTTGAGATTTCCAAATTCAAGGATTACGGCAATAGCGACCAATCCGGCCTGGAGCAGCCGGCGGGTGGTGTTGTCTTTGAGGTTGTCAGCAACAGCTCTCAGCAGGTTGTTGGCACACTGACCACAAACATCTATGGCTTTGCCTCCACCAAAGACCAGCCCGAAGCATGGTTCGGCACAGGCAAGCGACCCGCCGGTGTCCACGGAGCCGTCCCATACGACCGTGCCGGCTACACGATTCGCGAGGTTCCGGAAACCGTCCCCGAGGGTTTTAAACGTGCAGGGGAATGGACCGTCGGGGCCAATCAGATTTCCAACGGCGCCGAGCTTCAATATATCGTGGACAACCACGCTCTGTCGACGCATCTCCAGATTGTAAAACGCGATGCCCAAACAGGCGCTTCTGTTCCACTAGCCGGATTCACCTTCCAACTCCTCGACATCAATCATGAACCTGTCTCACAAACTTGCTGGTATCCAGCACATAACGTAATGGACACCTTTACGACTGACGCGACCGGGACCGTCACACTGCCCGAATCGCTCGTGCCGGGCACCTATTATGTACGCGAAACCTCGGCCAAAGAGCCCTATCTTGTCGACGAAGAGATCGAGGTAAACATACCCGCCGACATGAACCTAACGCCCGTTGCAATCGCCTCGTGTTATGACCACGCCGCGACCGGAAACATCAGGATCGTTAAAACCGATGCCGTAGACGGCAGCAGCCTCGCGGGCGCCATCTTTGAGATCCGTGCCTCGGGTGATATCGTGCGCCCCGACGGTAGCATTGCCGCGCTCGACGGTGAGACTGTCGCGACCGTCACGACGGATGAAACTGGAGAAGCACGCGCGGACGACCTCCCGCTGGGATCTGGCACCGCACGCTACGAGGTTGTCGAGACTCAAGCGCCGGCAGGCTTCTTGCTCGATCGGACAACCCATATTGTCGACCTTACTTATGCCGACCAGAAAACACCCGTTGTAGAAGCACGGCTTAACGTATCCGACGATTACACCAAGGTTGATATCTCCAAGGTCGATGCAAGCGGAGAGCAGGAAGTGAAAGGCGCACAACTCACCTTATATGGTCCCGATAAAACCGAAATAGACTCCTGGACCTCATCCGACAAGCCGCACCGCGTCGAACATCTTGCACCCGGCACCTACTCGTTGCGCGAAATGATTTCTCCGCGGACCTATGACCTTGCCGAGGAGATAACGTTTGAAATAAAGGATACGGGAGAAGTCCAATCCGTCGCGATGAAGGATGCGCCCATCGAGATCAAGGGGCAGGTCGACAAGCGTCAGGAACTTGTCCAACCTATCGAAAAGGGCCTGTTGGCTAACGGCGATGGTAAAAACCGCGCCACGACGCAAACCAATAGTGATGGGCTTTTCTCCTATACCATCGATGCTCGAAACGATTCCGCTACTTGGGTTGATGAGTTTACGATTACCGATGATCTTGAGTGCGCCAAAGACGGCACAGCGAGATTCATCTCAATCGAAACCCCCGTCGCCATCGGCGACCTCAACGGTCTGTGCAACGTATGGTATCGCACGACGCCGTTGGACTCGACAGACGTCGATGAGCCGGCAAACGCGACACTTGACGATGGGCACGAAAATCCTTGGCTTGAGTCCGACGAAGTAAAAGAGAGCCTGGGTGAGGACTGTCGCCTCGTCGATTACGACGGTTGGCACCTCTGGAAGGCGGATATCTCGACCACGGAATCCACCACACTCGAGGCGAAAGAACTCGACCTTGCATCCAATACCGTCGTAACGGGCATTCGAATTGAATACGGTGCGGTAGCCGCCGACTTTACGACTCGAAGCGATGCGGATTCTTGGACCCGCGATGATCTCAAAGATGAGCACGACGACCTTGACGATGCCAAAGCAATCCTTGGCACAGACGCTCGGGGCGCAGTCGTACACATGCAGGCAACGTCGGCTTATACGCCCCAAACCGCACTCACCAACAGCGCGCGCGTCGATCTTTGCCGCAACGGCGGCGGCGATAAACTTGAGTCACATGACGAGGACAGCGTCATTCAACGCTGTACCCTACCGCAGGACCTACCGGCAACAGGATCAGTTCCCATCGCCGCTTGCATCACCGCGCTCCTGACCTCGGGTGCCGCAGCCCTATGGTTCGCTCGCCTTAGGTCGATCCCAAAGAAGCGCTAGCGCGATGAAAAAGCGGGCGAGCCAGTCCCCTGGCTCGCCCGCTTTCAATCATTTAAATCGCCGCATCTACTCTGCAGACGAAGATCCACCATCAACGATTGCCTGCTCGGACTCAGGAATCCCATCGGCACCCGTACTCTGTTCTTGCTCCACCTCTTCGCTGATTGCGGAGGCGGGGGTCGAGCCCTTTGCACCCACGATGTAGGCAGCCCCAAATCCTAACGCAATGGCAATCAAGGTCAAAATCACGTAGACAGGCCAATGGCGCTTAATATACGAAAACACGTTGACTCCTTAGAGCTCCGTCTACGAACGGCGGATAACCTCGGTCACGACCTCGGATACCGTGGCAATGTTCGTCGGGTTGACATTGTGGGGCAGGTCGTCCTCGGTACGAGCGCAAGCCAGACGCGTGCCGTCCACGCCGGCGATGGTAAGGGCTCGGCGGCTCGCCTCGAGCGCAGCATAGGCATCGGTCTTGGCATAGGGCATCTCGAGCGCGCCACAATCGACATGGAACGACTTGCAGACCTTGCTGACCAGGTTCATGATGCGGCGATCGCCCTTGAGCAGTTGTTGTTCGCCCTCGACCGTCACCACCGAAAGCCTACCGGCGCCGACGGATTCAAGATTGATAAAGAATACGCCGCGGAGCTTATCGCGATGCGAAGCCAAGAAGGCCTTCATGCCAGCGCCATCACAATCCGAGGCGCCCGTTGCCACAAACCAGATATCGTGACCGAGCAGCTCATCATCGCCCATAGAGGCGACAGCCGAGAGCATATCTTCGGAAGAAGCGCCATCGGAAGACGTAGCGCCACCCTTCCAGCCATCGTTATCGTCCTCGAAGTTATCCCACGAACCGATACCGCGACCGGACTTCTTGGCATCGTAATCGTCTTCGACGCCCAGCCAGTCACTCATGCTGTCCTGCTCGTTTTTCTTTTTACGGCCGAACAGACCACCCAGGCCGCGCTTACGAGACTTGGGTGCCGCCGGGGCGGGAGCCGAAATGGTCTCGATCGGCTGCGCGCCCGACGCAACGGGCATAGGAGGCGCAACGGGTGCCGATGTGGGTTCGGGGCCCTGGACAGTAGCAAAGGGATCGTTGACCTGTGCGGAGGGGTCGGGAAGGTCGAACAGCGACGTGCGAGACGCAACGTTTGCCTGCTTCATAGACGGCAGCGACGGATCGGGGACCGAAGCCAGCGGAGACGAGGAAGGTGCAGGCGACGGTGCCGACGCCGGATCGGGAACATTCATCTGCGGGCGCGGCGATGCCTGGGAGGAAATCTGGGCCATAAGGGAATCGACCGTTTCGTCCTGGGTGGGAGCAACATTGGCAACCGTGGCACCGGAACCACTCGGGGTCGGCATGGTGAAAATCTGCGTGGAATAAGGCCTCGACTCATCCGTCTCGGGAGTCTCGGAAACCGCAGGCACTTCCTCCTGCTCGACCTCGGTCGAATCATCTTGCTCGGCTGCCGCGTATTGCTCTTCGTCAGAGTTGGCCTCGACGGGCTCGTCCTCGGCGGCATCTTGGATTTCGGCAGCATCAACAGGCTCGTCATCGTCTGCCGCGTCGCCCTGCTCATCGGAAACAGGAAGGGGCTCGGCAATCGCGGTGCCCTGTTTTTCAAACGTTATCGTGGAATCGAACTGCGCGGCATCAAACGACACGGTGCTATCGACGTGCTGCTGAGCCTCGAAAGACGTCGTCGCTTCAACAACATCCGCGGACGCCGGTTGCTGGGACTCAAAGGACGTTGTAGCTTCGGCGGCTTCGACGGGCGCGGACTGCATAGCCTCGTTCTGCTCGAACTCTTGCGCCGCGAGCTCACGTGCCGCCTCGGCTGCCTGCTGCTGAGCGATAGCCTCCTGCTCGGCAGCCTCGCGTGCGGCAGCGCGCTTCTCCTCGAAATCGTCGACAAATTTCTTGCCCTTTGCAAACGCACCCTTAAAGAAGTTGGAAGCGCTGGCGCCAATCGACGAGAACGCGGATGCAATGTCGGCATGCGGCGTTGCCGCGGGAATCTCGGCCGAGAAATCAGTATCGCTCTCGTAAGACACGTGCCTCGGTTGTTCAACGTAATCGTCGTCAGACTCGTCCGCAACGTCTTGCGCCGGTGCGGCGGGAGCCAAAATGTCCAGTCCTGCCGCGGGATCGAACGCGGACACCGCCTCGGGATCGGCAACGGCAGCGGTAACCGCGGCAGACTCATCATCCGCAGCCACGACGGGGGCAGGCTCGGGCTCAAACGTCGGCTCCTCGCCCTCCTCGTAATCGAGCGTGCAGGACTCGGGAAGCATTCCGAGCGCACGGATGGCATCCGAACCAAAGCGGATGTTGCCGGCGGCGTTGCGATAGAGCTTGGGCTCGGGCTCGGCAGACTCCTCCGCCGGCTCGGCAGCGGGAACCTCGTCATTGAACTCTTCGGCTTGGGCAGCCTGATTCTGATCCTCAGGCACGATAGCGCCGATCAGCGTCTCGTCGGCAGACGCACCCTCAAAGCCCTCGATTTGCTCGTCGAAAGCCTCACCCTGTTCGGGCTCGGTCTGAGCGTCGGGAGCAATCGGCTGACCGAATTCGTCCTCGGCGTAGGTAGGCTCTTCATACTCGATGGTGTTGCCGTAGTCGTTTTGCTGCTGGGCCGCGGCATATTCCGCCGCTGCGCGCGCCATTTCCTCGGCACGACGCTTCTGCTCCCCAAAATAGGTATCGAACGGAACATCGTCGGGAAACTCGTTTTCGCCCTGGAAGGGAGCAACGTTGTCCATAACGCCGAGCATAGCGGCGACAGAAGACTTGTTGCACACCGCGCCAGACGTATAGGGAAGAATGTGGCGGTTAGAGATGATGTTTACCGCGTTGGCGAGTGCAACGAGGGAAGCGAGGATCGCGACAATCCACAGCAGAACCTTGAGCGCGCCGGGGAGCGGCAGAATACGCAGGATGGCAACGGCAGCGGGGGCAACCGTGGCAACGGGCAACAGCTTGGCGATGAGCGCACGATACGAAGCATAAGGCTCGCGGGCGAGCAGCTCAGCACGGGGAGAGTCGTAGTGTGCGACAACGACCACCGGGCGGTTACGCGGGGACGCGAGCGGGCCCGAGGCCTTGTGGTAGGCGATGACATTTTGGCTCACGCCCGTCTTGCCCAGGCGCGAAACCACGGGGTGGCCCGTGCGCTCGAGCACGTAAAGAACGGCGCCGACAATGGCCAGCAAGGTGCCGACCAAGCCGATACCGCCGCCGATGCCCATCAGCAGGGCACCGGCAAACGCAAGAATACCGGTGACGGCAAATGCCAACCTACTGGGCGCCGGGGCATTGAACTCCTGAACCTCGGGATCAAAGCCATGGTTGCGGAAGATCTGAGCGATATCCTCGGCAGCCAAGCGCTCTTCTTCGCTGCATGCCGGCGTAATGCCGGTGTTCTGCAGCAGGTGGTTAATATAGTTCTGGGTGTTCGCCATGTGCGCTCCACATCCATAATCCGACAAATAGGCCCAATGCATGCACATTAGAACCGTATATAGTCGAAAGTATACCCCGAGCAAGCGCAAACGACCGAATTCGGGCCATCTTAACGCCCCGAGCGGACAAGGATATAGCCTAATCTCCATATCGGACTAAAATCATGGCAGCAAACCACCTTCTCATGCGAGGACTCTATGACGGCAAGCGACCCGACCGCGACAATTAAAAAGGGGAATTCGGAGCCCAGTTTCGATAAAACGGCTCAGCGCATCCTCAATCTTTTCTTTGTGCTCAACAGCTCCCCCGAACCGCTGACGACCGAGCAGATCGTCTTGGATTCTGACCTGGGATATGACTCGGGCAACATCGACTCGGATAAGCGCAAGTTTCGGCGCGATCGTGACAAACTGCTCGAGCGTGGCATCTTAATCAAGGAGGTTCGCCCCGCCGGTGCACAGGAGACCGAGGAAAGCTCGTGGACAATCGACCGCGAGCACACCTTTGCAGCAGGCGGCCTCATCACCGCAGACGACGCCGATATCCTGCTCAACGCCATCGACCAGACACTAGCGGCCGGCTCATCCACTTTTGCCGCACCGCTTGCCGATATTCGCTCCAAGATTGCCTATCTCACCGGTAGGACGACGGTGGACGAAGCACCAATCCGCCGCTCTCCCACCGTCGATGCGGTATGGAGCGCCTTTGCCGAGCGATGCGCGCTGCGATTTTTATATCAGAACGGACGCGGCGAGCAGAAAGAACGTACCGTCTGCGTCTACGGCATGTTCGAACGCGAGGGCGTGGCGTACTTCTGCGGCCTCGACAATGTCACCGACGGCATCAGGACATTCCGCTGCGACCGTATCGTTCGCGCTTGGCGTCCTTCGAAGGCCTACGCCATCCCTGCGGACTTCAATCTCAACGACTATCTGTTCTTTGAATTCGATTTTGCCGACCGACCGCCCGTTGCAGCCACGTTCTCGTTCGCCCCTCAGACGCAGATCGATATGATCAACGGCCTCACGCGCGGGCGAGGTGAGCTCGCACACACCGATGTGGGATGGGCCTGGACCGTTGACGTGCGTGACCTTGAAGCCGCCGCCTCATTTTGCATGGCCCACGCCGTGGACGGCATGAGGCCCGTGGCCCCCAAATCGCTCAAGCAGGCGTGGAACCGCCTCATTGAAAGGACGGTGCACGAGCATGCCCGTGCGTAAACTCACCAGCGAGCAGAGACTCTCGCGTGCCATCGACATCATGGAGGCCCTCTACGCCGCCGGCGAGAGCGGCATGACACGAGCCGAGATTTGCAGCCGCTTTGACATCACAGGGGTGTCGCTCGACGAGATTCTCGAGATCGTCTCGACGCTCGCGGACCGAGAATCGGGCGCGCGCATCATCTGCGAATGCCGCGGCGAGCGTGTGGTCCTCACCGGCGACGCCGGGCGTGTTCTACCGTTGCGCCTGAGTGCCGCCGAGGGCGCTGTGCTCAACCACGAACTTGAATCGTTGGGGATCGAGCCACAGACGGCAGCCCGGATTCGGCATGCTCTTCTACCCGAAGAGCTCGGCTATAACCAGCGCGTCTTTGACACCGTCAACCACGGGTCGCACTGGCAGCAGCTGAGCTGCGCCATTCAGGACGGCGTTCGCTGCCGCATCTCGTATCGCTCGATGGACGATGCACGGCCACGCGAGCGTCTGGTCGACCCCTTGCGCATTACGGCAAACGGCGACCAAACATACTTGATTGCCTGGGACATCGCAGTCGATGAGCAGCGCACCTATCGCATGGATAAAATCGAGGGACTCACCTTGACGGAAGACTCCGCCGTGTCTCACGCACCGGACGTCGCATCCCTCCACGATTCCCTTGCCCGGACGCAGCATAGCGCAAAGCTCCTGATGCCATTCGATATGGCGGAGCATCTGGACTGGGCCGGCATCACCCTAATCGAGCGCAGCGGGACAGACACGGCAACGGTAACCGTGCATTACGGCTCCGAGCGTTGGCTACTGAGCCAGATAATCGCAGCGGGCGGAGCCATCCGCATCTTGGATGACCCCGCCCTGTCAAAGCGTCTGTGCGATATGGCAAAAACCCTCGTCTGTCCGCTTTAGCGCCGCCGCTCGTGGCGTGCGCGCCACAGTTGCAGATAGTGCCCGATCTGCGCCGATTCGATGCGCTGGTAGGAGCTCGTGGGCAGCGACGTTAAGAACTTCTTTCCGTAGCCCTTCGTCACCAGGCGCGGGTCGGCCAGAATCAGCACGCCGCAATCGGTCGACGAGCGGATAAGGCGGCCGGCCGCCTGCTTGACCTCGAGCACCGCCTCGGGCAGCGAATAGCGCGCCCAAGCGCGGTCTTCGCGCAAGTTGCGCTCGCACGAGAGCGGGTCCATGGGGCTCGAGAACGGCAGCTTGGGAATGATGACGCAGCGCAGCGTCTCGCCGCTGGCGTCGAATCCCTCCCAGAAGGCCTTAAGCGCAAAAAGCGACGAGGTCGGCTCGTTGATAAACCGGTCGCGCAGGCGACGAGGAAATGAGTTGCGCTGCTGGCAGTTGAGTTCCAGACCCGCACGGGCCATCTTGGGCTCAACGCGGGTGTACAGGTCTTCCATGTCGCGCCGATTGGTGAACAGCGTGAGCACCGATCCGCCCATGGCAAGATGGGCGTCGACCAGCACGCGCTCGAGCGCCGTAAGATAGCTCTCGCGATCGCGCGGATCGGGGATATCGCCCGCAACGACTACAGCCATGTTCGAATCGAAGTCGTAGCTCGAGTCCAAGTGCAGCGATGAAGATGTTGAAGCACCGATGCGATCGAGGCCGACCGCGTGGTTAAAGTGTTCAAAGCTTTTGGACACCGTCATGGTCGCCGAGGCAAAGATAGCCGTGTGAACCTCGGGCAGCCACTCGGTTGCCAAGGCCTCGCCAATGTCGATGCGCTCTGCGGTCATTGACTCTCCGCCGGCACGCAACCTGCGATTGACCTGCAGCGAATACACGTAGTGTTCATCGGTGCCGTCGATGATGAGTTTGAGGTTCTCGACCAGCTCGTGCAGGCGGCGCGAGATATCGCCCAGGTCGACAACAACCTCGGGCTTGTCGGCGGCGACGGCCTGCACCAGCGCGTCGACGCTCTTGTCAGCTTGTTCCAATGCGTCGATGGCAGTGTAGGCCGACTGTAAGAAATCATGCCAGTCGTCAGATTCGCGCAGCTCGGGGCCAATCCATAGATTGGCATTGTCATAACCCCCACGGGCACGGCGGCCGAGCTCGCGAACGCCATCGAACACGTCGGCGATTGCCATGCTCGCGCGCGCAACCGTCGACGTCGCCTTGGCAGTAAGGCCCAGATAGAGCGTAGAGCCCTCGGAGGTTGCCAAATCACGGGAAACCTGGCTTAGCGCGCCGGTGGTCGAGCCGCCCAGGCGCTCAAACAGAACGCGTGATTCGTCCGCCGACACCACGCGCGCCCACTGACGGCGCGCCTCGCGCTCGATGGAATGGGCCTCGTCGATTACCCAATGACGAATCGGAGGTAAAATCCTGCCCTCGGCCGCAACATTGCGGAACAGCAGGGAATGGTTGGTGACCACCACGTCGGCATGCGCCGCACGACGGCGAGCGCCGTGGACCAAACATTTATCAGGGAAAAACGGGCAGAGGCGACGAGCACACTCGCGCGAGGCTGTCGTAAAGTCGGGGCGGTTGACGCTGCGCCACCGAATGCCAAGTGAGTCGAGGTCGCCATCGGCTGATTGGCAGACGTACGCCATAATGACCGCGACCGCCGTGAGCGTGTCCGCCGGATCGCGCTTGGTGGTAATCTCGACCTGGCCGCGGCTCATGCGCTCAAGCTTGCGCAGGCACGGATAGTGGTCATAGCCCTTGAGAGCGCAAAATGACAGGCCACCGTCCAGTTGCTCGGCAAGTTTTGGCAGCTCATGGTACATGAGCTGGTCGGCAAGATTGTTCGATTTGGTCGCAATACCAACCGTGATGTTGTTACGGCGTGCTGCCTCGGCAAAAGGCACCAGATAGGCCATCGATTTGCCGACGCCCGTACCCGCCTCAATTACACGATGAGTGCCCGTGACCAGCGCATCGCGGACCTCGAGCGCCATCGCGATCTGCTCATCACGCGGCTCGTAGGTGGGGTACATGCGATTGACCAGGCCACCTGGCGCATAGTCTGCCTCAATCTCCTCACGACTCGGCATCTTGAGGACCGGCAGTTCGTCGGCGTCCACCCGATCGTCGGCGCGATCGGCCTTGAGAACGTCAGCACGAGCGGCGCTGAGAGAGAAAATAGAACCAGGGTTCTGCCCCGCCAAGAACGAGAAGATAGGACGATAGGACCAAGGCACGTCCGGATGCATGTCGGCTAGGCGCGCCATGAGGCCCTGGGGCAAGTCGGTGAGCGCCACGAGTAACACGCGCCATACGCCACACAGGGCGTCGACGTCGGCATTGGCACGGTGTGATACCGAGTCACAGCCAAACAGATCGGCCATAAAAGACAGCTTGTGCGAGGCCAGGCGCGGAAGCGCGATGCGCGACAGCGCCAGCGAATCGATCCAAATATCGCTCACGTTGACGCCGCCTTTGACCGACTCGATAAACGAGCGGTCGAACGTGGCGTTATGTGCGATTACCGGGCAACCACCGACAAAATCGGTGAGAGCGGCTACGGCCTCAACGGCCGACGGGGCATCTGCCACATCGGCATTTGTAATGCTCGTGAGCTCGGTAATCTCGGCGGGAATCAGCTGCTTGGGATGCACGAAGGTATCGAAGCGGTCGACGATCTCGCGGCCCGAAAGACGGGCCGCCGAGATCTCGATCAGCTCGTTGTCCTGCACCGAAAGACCTGTGGTCTCGGTATCGAGGACAATTACATCTTCCTCGATAAGGCCGAAGGACTGCGTTTTGGCGCGTTCGGCAATCGTGGCATAGGAGTCGATGACAAACTGCGGCGTTCCTGACGAAACCGCGTCCTCGATTAGCATGCAATGCCCGCTCGACGAAGGCCCATACGGATCAGGCTGTCACAGACCTGCGGGAACGTCATGTCGTCGGTGTGGCGGATCTCGTCCGGATACAGCGACGTATCGGTCATGCCGGGAATGGTATTGGTCTCGAGGATAACGGGGCCGTCCTCACTCACGATAAAGTCGCTGCGCGAGATACCCAGGCAACCGAGGGCCTTGTGAGCAGCACAGGCAAGCTCCTGGGCACGAGCGTAATTCTCGGGTGAAATCTGCGCCGGAATGCGATGGATGTCCGTAGGGTCGACATACTTCACGTCCAGATCGTAGAACTCGCAGTCCTCGGGCTTACGAATCTCGACAATCGGCAGAGCGCGCACGTCATCTTCGCCGTATACGCCGACGGTGATCTCGGTACCCTCGATGCACTTCTCGACCAGCACTTTGTCGCCGTACTCAAACGCCTTGGCGATTGCCGCGGGAAGCTCGGAGGGCTCATGGACCAGGGAAATGCCATAGCTGGAACCGTTTACGGCCGGCTTCACAAAGCAGCGCTCGCCACAAACCTCGACGATATGATCGATATCGACTTCATCGCCCACTTCGAGCGCCAGGCCGGGGGCAATGGGAATGCCCGCCTTAGCGTATAGGAGCTTCGAGACCTCCTTGTCGGCACCGCAGGCGCTCGCGAGCACACCCGACGCCGTGTAGGGGATACCCAGGGTCTCCATGGCACCCTGCATGGCACCATCCTCGCCGCCGGCACCGTGCATGGCGATAAACGCCACATCGAAACCGCCAGTCGCCATGGTTACCATAAAGTCATCAGCGGCCGTGTCGAGCAGCTCCACCGAGGTGTAGCCGGCCTCCTTCAAGGCCACCACGACGTTCTTTCCCGAATTGAGCGAGATCTCGCGCTCGGCGGAATGACCGCCCGCCAAGACCGCTACGTGCATGTTCTCTAGGCTTTTACCCGGCATGGGCAGACTCCTCCTCTATAATTTCTGCAGCTGATACCATATTGTAGCGATACCCTCTACGTTTCCCCAAAATCGAAAGGCTTCCATGAATCCCAGGACTAAATCTCAGGACATTCGCGACTTGAGCCAAAACGATATTCGCGAGCTCGTGGCAGAACTTGGCCAGCCCGCCTTCCGCGCGAAACAGCTCATCGAATGGGTCTTTGAGAAGAACGTTTGTTCGTTTGACGATATGACCAACCTTCCCAAGGCCTTCCGCGAGCAGCTTAAAGAGGCTTTTGCCTTTGACACGCCGACGGAGCTTATCAAGCAGGTTTCCAAAGACGGCTCGCGCAAGTATCTGCTCGAGTACCACGACGGCATTTCCGTCGAGACTGTCGGTATGCCTCGTCGCAATAAACTCTCCGTCTGTGTTTCTACTCAGGCTGGCTGTGGCATGGGCTGTGCTTTTTGCGCTACCGGTCTCAACGGCCTCAAGCGCTCTCTGACCGCTCAAGAGATCGTCGACCAGGTGTTGCATGTCTCGAATGATTTTGGCGAACGTGCAACAAGCGTTGTCTTCATGGGCCAGGGCGAGCCGTTTGCCATTTACGATGAGGTTCTCAAGGCGCTGCGAATCCTCAACGACCCCGATGGCATTGGTATCGGTGCTCGTCACCTCACCGTCTCCACCAGCGGCGTTATTCCCGGTATTCGCAAATTTGCCGATATCCCCGAGCAGTTCACGCTTGCCGTTTCTCTGCATTCCGCCATTCAGTCGACGCGCAATAAGCTCATGCCCGGTGTTAAGAAGTACACGCTGCTTCGCCTTCACGAGGCGCTTCAGCTCTACACCGAGAAGACTGGCCGCCGCCCGACCTATGAGTATGCCATGATCGAAGGCGTTAACGATACGAATCCCGAGATGCAGGCGCTCTGCGACTTCTGCGAGGGAACGCTGTGCCACGTTAACCTGATTCAGCTTAACGACATCGAGGGCAGCCCGCTCAAGCCGTCGCCGATTCATAAGGTTGAGGATCTTCAGCGTCGTCTTGAGTCCCGTGGCATCGAGACCACGATTCGTAACTCCCGTGGTAACGATATTGACGCCGCTTGCGGACAACTGAAGCAGCGCTTCAAAGTTCAGAAGAACGCATAGGGGAGTCGCACCCCAAAACGTTTCATGTGAAACATCGAACGACCCCGGTTACAGAATATGCAACCGGGGTCGTTTCATTTATTGACCTTTATTTTGAATCAGCTGCTACCTGTCCCATTTTTTACGGCCAAAATAAGGGGTCCTTGTCTCGTGAACCGGACAAGGACCCCTCAATATATGCTGAGTAATTGTTAGGTACCTAATAGCCTACATTTTCCCATTGGTTGCTAACCCAACCTTGATTAATCTTGGGATTCTTCGTTACCTGAGCAGTACGCATGGCAACATCTTCCGTCATAACATCCATTTTCTTTTTGGAAGTATCGACGATATCTTGCGCGCCACGAAGCAAACGACCTCGAAGTTCATCGTCTGTCGCGATCTTATAGCCAGCAAAGGTACCAGCCGCGACAGTCGTCACCAATGCAATCGCTGTTAAAATCTTATTCCTCATCTTGGCCTCCTTGATCGAACTGAATCATTTCGCCAAGAATACGAGAGAGCTCTTCCTCGTCTTTAAACTCAATCTCAATCTTATTCTTTCCACGCGAGCTCTTCACACGCACGTTGGTATTAAAAAACTGACGAAGCACACGGGCAGCCTTTTTAAAAGACTGAGGCGTTGCAGGCCTCGGAGTCTTAGGTGTCTCTCCGGCAGAAAACAACGGAGCAAGATTTTCTGTCGCTCTTACGGAAAGACCCTCTGCAACAACTTTCTCTGCAAGTCGAATTCGAGCATCCTCATAGGGAACCGCAAGAATTGCACGTGCATGACCAGCAGTAAGTTTGCCCTCAAAAATCATCTGCTGAACTACTTCGGGGAGATCGAGAAGACGCAGCGAGTTTGTAATTGCAGAGCGTGACTTGCTTACCGCCTTCGACAATGCCTCCTGGGTCATACCGCTGGCGTCGATGAGCTGGCGATAACCCTTAGCCTCTTCGACGGGATTCAGATCAGAACGCTGAAGGTTTTCGATAAGAGCAAGAGCCAGCATCTCTTCATCATTAACATCTTTAATGATGACAGGCAGCTCCTCAAGACCAGCAAGCTTTGACGCCTGATAACGACGCTCACCAGCGATGATCTCATAGCCGTTTCCATGCTTGCGAACCAAAAGCGGCTGCAAGACGCCATGTTCTTGGATTGACTCGCTCAACTCACGAAGTTCAGTTTTGTTAAAGTGAATTCGCGGCTGATTAGGGTTGGGAACGATATCCTCAATAGGTAGTTTTGTTTCAGATGCGACATTTGAACCCGATACAGCCGAACCACCGGTCTCATACTCGGCCTCTGAGACCAAAGCATTGAGTCCACGTCCCAATCCACCACGTTTCTTTACACTAGGCACGCTTGATCACCTCTTTTGCAAGGTTCATATATGCTTTTGCACCCTTATTTTGAGGTGCATAGGTAATTACCGGTTCTCCAAAAGACGGAGCTTCGGAGATTTTAACCGTACGGGGTATCAACGTCTTAAACGCCTTATCACCAAAGTACGATTGAACCTCCTCAACAACCTGATTCGATAGAGAAGTACGCGAGTCATACATGGTCATAAGCACACCGTAGGTGTCTAAGCCCTTGTTCAGACGAGATTTGACCATCTTCATTGACTCAAGCAGCTTCGTAACGCCCTCGAGTGCGTAATACTCGCACTGGATCGGAATCAAAACGCTGTCTGCTGCGGTCAAAGCGTTGATAGTAAGCAGTCCGAGCGAAGGAGGGCAGTCAATGAAAATAAAATCGAACTCGTCCTGAATCGGCTCAAGCAAATCTTTGAGGCGGGTTTCACGAGCAATTGCGCTTACGAGCTCAATTTCGGCGCCTGCAAGCTGAATTGTAGCCGGAATTACGAATACCTTTTTGCAATTTGTATCAAGAACCAGCGATTCTGCCGGCACATCATTCAACAACGCATCATAGATGCAGTGATCAAGGTCTTCTTTTTCAATTCCGAATCCACTGGTGCTATTTCCTTGCGGATCAAAATCGACAATCAGTGTCTTACGACCCTGCTCACCCAGTGCTGCTGCAAGGTTTACAGCCGTCGTTGACTTACCGACGCCGCCTTTTTGATTGATGATTGCAATGATACGCGTGTCTTTTGCGCTCTTAGAACGCTTAACGTCGCGAAATCCCACGGTCCCTCCTGGTGTGTATTAAAGCTGTCAAACGGAGGATGTTTCACGTGAAACATTCCGATTCGATATCAACCGCCCTGTTTCACGTGAAACACTGCAAGTTGTTAGTATCCATTATGTTTCACGTGAAACATCTAGGCAAGCGGATTCTTCTTTGCCACGCCATTTGCACGAGGCAATGAGACGGATGCTGGATGACTCTTCTTAAGAACAATGAACTCCCTGTGACCCAAGCCTTCAGGCAAATCAATTGCGTCATTCAGAAGCAAAGTGAAGCCGCAAATCTTAGCTGCTGACATGCCGGAAGCAAGCTCCTCAACCGAAGGATTGCCCTTGGTTATAACAAATAGCCCTCCATCCTTCAGATACGGAGCCGCATACTCAACAAGAATCGGTAGAGGGGCCAGTGCGCGGGCGGTTACAACAGAGAACTGCTTCTTATGGCTTCGAGCATATTCTTCAAGACGATCATGAACCGCATGAGCATGTTTCAATCCAAGAGCATGGACAAAGGAATTGACTGTATCAACCTTCTTACCAACAGAGTCAATATAAGTAGCTTTACGATGCGTGGTTATGGTTAATGGAATACCAGGGAAGCCCGCACCTGTTCCCATATCGAGCAAAGCTCCCTCAGGAGCCTTGTTGATATAGGGGAGCAAAACAAGTGAGTCGAGGATATGCAGTACTGCAGCATCTTCTACGTTAAGAATACGGGTGAGATTGGTTGTCTTATTTGTTTCTAGAACCAAATCCAAATGCTGAATACATTTCCTCAGCTCAACATCAGTTACGCTCAAGGAATACTCTTTGCAATAGGAAGTTAGACGACTCAACATCTCGTCAGCCTGCTGATCAGTAAGTACTAACAACGAAAGCTCCTTTCTGACAAAAATCAGTGTATCGAGAACTTTTGACAAAAAAAGGGGACGTGGAAACCACGTCCCCTTAGCATAAGCTCGAGAAGATTATCGAGCAACAATCACCACATGGCGATCAGGGTCAGAACCCTCAGAATGAGTATCGACGGCATCATTGCTACGAAGTGCAATGTGAACCAGTCGACGCTCGTAGGCATTCATGGGCGGAAGCGAAACACTCTTATGAGTGCGGATGGCACGCTCGGCAGCAGACTGAGCCATGGAAGCAACCTTGTCCTGACGGCGACTCTTGTATCCCTCTACGTCCACTACAACCGGATACCTAAAGCCAAGTTTGCGGCTCACCAGCAAAGAGAACATAACCTGAAGGGCATCAAGGGTGCGACCATGACGGCCAATGAGAACAGCAAGGTCGGGAGCCGTTACATCCAAAATCAGCTCACCCTCGTCGCCCTCATACTCATCGATAGGAGAGTTGGCGGCATCGAAGTGCGAAAGGATGGAACGCAGGATGGAAATCGCAACATCGGCAATGGTGTCGAGCTCCTCATCGGTCAGCTCTTCACCAGCCTTGTAGCGCTGTGCAATCTCGGGATAATCGCCCGCGACCTGCGGGGCAACCTCCTCAAGCATATCCTCGATGATCTCTTCAGACATAACGTACTCCAAAAGTTAGGTACCTAAATAAGATTGATATCCCACTACTTCTTCTTGTGCGGGCGCGGCTTCTTCTCTCGACGAGTGACCTCAACCTGCAGCGGAGCGTTCTTAAGACGCTCCTCCTCATCGGCCTTCGCCTTATCGATGACCTTCTGCGTCACAAAAATCTGCTGGATAACCTGCCAAGCAGACGAGACGTCGTAGTACAGCAGAACACCAACGGGAAGGCTCCAGCCCATCCAAAGCATCATGACCGTCATGACAACGGCCATCATACGCATGCTCTGAGCCTGCTGGCCGGTCTGGTTGCGCGACATATAGAGCTGCGGAATCAGGGTCAGGACGGCGAACAGGATCAGGCAAACCAGCGCAGGCAGTGCAACCATAAAGCCATCGGCAAAGGAAGCGCTCGGCGTGGTGGTCAGGTCGGGCAGGATGTTGAAGAACGAGAACGTGCCGTCGTTAAAGTACTGCGGCAGGTTGCGCAGCAATGTAAACAGGGCGAACAGGATAGGCATCTGAATCAGCAGCGGCAGACAGCCAGCCATGGGGTTGAACTTGTTCTCGCTGTAGAACTTCTGCATCTCCTCGGCCTGACGCTGGGGATCGTCGGCATAGCGCTCCTGGATCTCGAGCATCTTGGGCTGCAGCACCTGCATGCGAGCCGTCGACTTGGTCGACTTGAGCATGAGCGGCGTCAGCAGCAGACGGATGATGACCACCAGGATGATGATGGACAGGCCCCAGTCGACCGCAAAGGTCTGGATGAGCTTGAGCAGCTCGAAAAGGATGTTAACGATCCAATCCCACATGTAAGTTTTCCTCCGATAGCGAGTGCCCGCTAGGGCACAGGGTCATAACCGCCGACGTGCAGGGGATTGCAGCGAACGATGCGCCTCACGGCAAGCCAGCAGCCTCTCAAAACACCGTGCTTCTCAATCGCCTGGACGGCGTATTGCGAGCACGTTGGGTAATAAATGCAGGCGTCAGGCAATAAGGGCGAAATAACCTGTTGATATATGCGAATAGGAGCGATGGCAACACGTCGCAAAACGTGATTGCTCATCGCTCCTCCCCGGCAACGCCGGCACGCTTCATAAGCGAACGCAACGCCTTGTCCATCTCCTGCGGCGAGGAAACCCTCGTCTTGGGAGTTGCAAACAAGATGATGTCATAACCCGCAACGGGAAATCCGCAGCTGCGGGCGGTCTCGCGCATCACACGCTTAGATCGGTTGCGCACGACGGCACAACCGAGTCGCTTAGCACCAACGAAGGCGACCCTTCCGGAGTCGCCTTCGCCAACCGATTCACATATGGTCATTCGAATCAGAGGGTGATTGAAACGACGCCCCTGACTGAACACATGCTCGAAATCTTGCCGAGACTTAATAGTCTTCATGCGAGATGTGTGTATCGCTGCTAGACAGTGAGACGCTTGCGGCCCTTGGCACGACGACGGGCGAGCACGGCACGACCACCCTTAGTGGCCATACGGGCACGGAAGCCATGGGTCTTGGCACGCTTACGCTTATTAGGCTGATACGTACGCTTCATCTTAAGTTCCTCCTGCTGCATTTCGAGTGTCCGCGGGGACGCGGACGCAGATATAGACACGTGAGCTTGAAGATTGTAGGGAAATCAATGTTCAAATGTCAAGAAATCAAAGGTAAAAGGTTGCGCAGTTCACACGGTTCCCCCATAAGCCAAGCTCGATTTAGCGGTGCATGACAACTTTTCACGATATTTCATCGAGTTTTCAACAGGTCATGTTGGCAATGTTGAGAACTTTTCGCCCGTTTTCCAAAGTTTTCAACAGGTTTTGAAAAGTTGTCGAAAGATGAGAAACATTGCGCGGTGAGCTACTATTTGTTCGAAACCTTTTGGAAGATTGCGAGCGGCATGTCTGATGACTTTTACACCATGGTCGATTCTGGAGACCCGGCACCCGACAACGAGCACATCACCGGCGTGCGCGAAGAGCGTGCGGAAGGCGAGCAGACGACCACGCAGGCGCCAAAAGCCATGTACGCCGCGCGTATCGCCGTCTATGACGACATGCTGTCGACACCGCGTGTGATCGTCATTGATCCGCAAGATGTCCGCACGTATTTGGAAGAGACTACCAACACCGTCTACCAGTGCATGAAAGAACAAGGTGGCCATATCTCGCTCATGGTCATCCGCGAGATTGTCGAAAACTTTATCCACGCACACTTTGCCGAGCCCATCATCTCGATTCTGGACGGCGGAGACACCATCCGCTTTGCTGATCAAGGACCCGGCATCGACGACAAGGAACGCGCTTTCGACTTTGGCGTTACCAGCGCAAACAGCAAGATGAAGCGCTATATCCGTGGAACCGGAGCAGGGTTTCCCATGGTGCAGGAGTATTTGGAAAACGCCGGCGGTGCCGTATCCATCGAGGACAACATGGGCAACGGCACCGTGGTTACGGTAAGCCTGAACCCTAAACGAGTGCAGGAAATCGAGCGTGCCGGCGGACGCGGTGCTGCCGTGCGGCCCGAGACGGAGCAGCCCACATATCCCCTGCCGGGAGCTTTTGCGCAGCAGCCCATGGCAACGCAGCAGATGCAGCCCCCCGTGAGGCAGATGCAGCAGCCCGGAATGCTTCCCACACAAGAGCCCCAGGCGACATCGATGTCGATGCCGCCAAACATGCCAGAGGCCGTGCCGCTGGCGGATCAGGATGCAGCAGCAATGCAGCAGGCGACGGGCGCACCGGGTGGCCAGCAAATGGGCTATCAGCCGTACCAACAGGGATATCCATATCAACAGATGCCGCCGCTGGCGTACGGCCAGCAGTTCCCGCAGCAGTACCAGCAGGGATATCAGCAGCCGTACCAGCAGATGCCGCAGCAGCAGTACAACCCCTGGGCCCAGCAGATGCCTCCGCAGCCTTACCAACAGTGGCCTCAAAGTTTTCAACAGCAAATGCCACCGATGCAGAGTTCTCAACAACCAGCAGCTCAAATGATGTATCCTAATGCAGCAAATCAGTATGCGCAGCCACAACCGGACGTGTTCGTAAGCGATCGCGGCAACGCCGCACTAGGCTATTTGGCGCAAAATCAAGCGTGCGGTGCAACCGATCTGGCGAGGGCGTTTGGAAACTCGGCCCCCACTTGGTCACGCACGCTCAATGACTTGGCGCAGGCTGGCTTGGTCATCAAGCATGGCCAGAAATACCATCTGACCGAACTCGGCGCCGCTCGCGTGCGAGCTCAGAGCTAAAGAACGGGAGAGACAGTGGACGAGGAAGCAAGCATCATCCTGGGGGACGCCATCGCCTTTTGCCAGCGCGACGGCCAAGATGCACGCCTCATCAACATGCTGGGGCAATCGCGCGCCATAAGCCTGACCGAAGATACGCTCACGATCGAGGCCCCCTCGCGCTTTGCCATCGCGCAGCTCAAAAAGCATCAGCCGACTATTGAGGCCTATCTGGAAGAAATCGCCTTTGCACCGATCGCGCTCGACATCGTGGCACCGCAAGGCGCCGCAACGGAATCCGCTGCCGCGACGGCGCCCGCCACGGCTCCCGCCGCTTCCCCGGCGGCACCGGCCTCCGCAGGCGACGTGCCGACAATCGAGCACCAGCACAGCGATGTTTCCCGTGAAACCATGGCACCGTTGCCAACCGCGGCGGCGACGTCAACGAACGCACCCGTCACGCACATGCCCATCGCTCACGACGCAGCGGCGGGCGCGGATTCGGGCATTGCAATCAAAAACACGCTCTCGGCCGATGATTTTCGTCGCATGATGAACCAGATGAAGGGCGGAGCGCCAACTAAATCCACGCAAGCTGCGACCCCCGCTTCACCCATGCCAGCACCGACCGTGCCGGCCGAGCAGAATACGGATGGAGCCCCGCTCGCCGCGAACTCAAAATTTACCTTTGAGAACTTTGTCTACGGCCCCGAGAACAGCCATGCCTATCGCTCGGCACTCAAGTTTGCCGCCCTCGCGGACGAGCGCGGCACGTGCACATCGCTGTTCATCTACGGCAAATCGGGCCTGGGCAAGACGCACCTGCTGCTTGCCATCAAAAACGAGCTCGCCGAGAAGTCGCCCGAGATCAAGGTCAAGTATGCCAACTCCCAGGCATATCTGGACGACCTGATGACCGAGTTCGACCGCCAAAAGAAGAGCAACGCCCCCATCATGCAGGCGTACCACGGCGTGGACGTGCTCATCATCGATGACATCCAAAACATCATCGGCAAGCGCGCGAGCGTGGACTACTTTTTCCAGCTCATGGACGAGTTCATCCGCAATAACAAGAAGGTCGTTATCGCGGCAGACCGCGCTCCCAAGGACCTGAGCATGGACGAGCGTCTGACCAGCCGCTTCAACGCCGGCATGCTCTGCCTGGTCGCAGAGCCCAGCTACGAGATGAAATACAAGATCTTGCAGCGCTATTACGAGAACACCATCGTCGCCGCTCCCGAGGCAGGCGACGACTCGCTGCTGGCGGCCTATGGGGGCGACGGCGGGCACCTGACCGACGAGCACTTTAAACACATGGCCGAGGTCTCAGGCACCAACATCCGCGAACTCGAGAGCTTTTGCGAGCGCTGCGCCGGCGAGGCGGGCGACCGCGAGCGCGAGGGAGGGGAACTCACCTTTGACGATATCGACGCCATCGCCAGCCAGTACTTCGACACATCGGCCAAAAAGATCAACGTCCAGACGGTTCAGTCCGTCATCGAAGAGCAGTACGGCGTGACGCACGAGGAGCTCATCGGCCCGCGTCGCAACGCCAATATCGCCAAAGCACGCCATATCGCTATCTACCTTGCCATCGAAATGTGCGAGATGACGACCACGGCGGTAGGCGCCGAATTTGGCAACCGCAACCACTCGACCGTCAGCACGAGTTACAAAAAGGTCCAGAAGATGATACAGGAAGACCGCACCGTCACCGAAGACCTCAAGTCGCTGCGCGATAAAATTACACTGCGCTCGTAGGGAAATAGAGACACCTGTTGAAAACTTGTCGAAACCACGGGCATAAGGTGTCTAAAACCCAATCCGCGGTGATGAAAAGTTTTGCGCAGGTTTTGAACGTGGAAAACCACCCCTGTTGCACACAGGTTGCTGTCGATTCTCTTTCTGGGTCTGACCTGCGTCTTTGGGAGTAATCAACAGTTTCGTCAGTGCTATTACTATTATTAAGATATTTATATCTATAGAAAGGTATTAAAAGATGAAGTTCACCGTCAGCCAGAGCTCGCTTACACAAGCCATCGGCGTCGTTATGAAGGGTGTCGCTTCGGCATCCACCCTTCCCATCCTGTCGGGCGTGCTCGTCAAGGCGCAAGACGGCATCTTGGAATTCCAGACCTCTAACTACACCATCTCGATCCGTCATCGCATCGCGGCGCATGTCGAAGAAGAGGGCGAGATGGTTATCCCCTGTAAGATGCTCTCCAATATCACCAAGACTCTCCCCGATGCCCCGGTCACCTTTGAGCTGTCCGAGCGCCAGGTGCTGATTGGTTGCGAGAAGAGCTCTTTCCGCCTGAACACGCTCGATGCCAATGACTTCCCCGAGTTTCCGGCCTATGCCATCGAGAGTGCCGTGGAGCTGCCGACCGATATCTTGTCCGAGATGGTCGGCCGCGTGTGGCGCGTCACCTCGACCGACAAGGCCCGCCCCATCCTGGGCGGCGTGCACATGAAGGTCGAGAACAACACCGTGCGCCTGGTGGCGACCGATTCCTTCCGCTTGGCCGTGTGCGATACACAGGTCGAGACCTCAACCCTCGAGGGCTCCTTTGAACTCAACGTTCCGGCCGACGCCTTTAACGACGCGCTGAACATCATGGCCAGCCGGGCGACCATCATGATCGGGGCTACCGACACCCAGGTCGTCTTTGAGGCCGGCAACACCACCTACGTGTCGCGCCGCATCGAGGGCGTGTACCCCAACTACAAGCAGCTCATCCCCGATTCGTGCGTGACGAGCGTCAAGATCGACGTCGCCGCCTTTAACGCCGCCCTCAAGCGCGTGGCCGTTATCGCGAGCGCCAACCCCGCCGTCAAGTTCGAGATCGATGTCGAGAACGGGCAGATGGGCCTGTCCTCCATTTCCAATGACCAGGACCTTGCGCAGGAGACGATCGATGTCGAGGCCGAGGGCGAGTCGGGCACCATCGCCTTCAACTACCACTACATCTTCGGCTGCCTCAATGCTCTGTCCAAGGAGAAGGAGATCACGCTGGAGCTCAAGAGCTACTCGCAGGCGGGCATCTTCAAGTCCTACGACAAGATCAACTACCTGTACCTGGTCATGCCGGTCCGCATCTAGCGCTGCGCCATGACCATGTTCGCCCGCGATCTTTCCGTCGCGCACTACCGCAGCTTCGATAGCTATCGTCTTGCCCTGGACGAGGGCGTGACGATACTTGCGGGACCCAACGCGGCGGGAAAGACCAATCTCATAGAGGCGCTGCAGCTGCTGACGAGCGGCGCCTCGTTTAGGCATCCGACCGCAGCCGAGCTCGTCCGTGACGGCGTGGGATCGTGCAAGGTCGAGCTGAGGCTCGAGGGCGACGGCCGCGTGCTTGATATGGGATTGAACGCGGAGGACGGTAAACGCTCGTTTAGCCGCAACGGCAAGAGATGTTCTGCCGCCGGTGTGCGCGGGGTTCTGCCGAGCGTGCTGTTTTGCCCCGACCATCTGGACATGGTTAAACGAGGCGCCAGTGTGCGCCGCGCTGCCCTCGATGACTTTGGCATGCAACTGAGCGCACGCTATGCCGATCTTGCGAGCACCTATGGGCGCTGCGTGACCCAGCGTAACGCCTTGCTCAAGGAGACCTGGTGCTGCCGCGAGATGCTCGGCGCGTGGAACGATTCGATTGCCCGCGCGGGCTCGGCTCTGCTTGTGCACCGGTTGGCCCTGCTCGACCGGCTGGCGGGCCATGTGCACACTGCCTACGGGCAAGTGGCATCCGGTGAGGCTGCCAACGTGACCTATACGTCCACGCTGGGGGATTTGCCCCAGGTCGAGGATCGCGAAGAACTGAAGGGCTGGGCGTACGAGCGCATGCTGGCTGCCCTTGATGAGCACGCCGACGAGGAAATTCGCCGCGGCGTGACGTTGGTGGGACCGCATCGCGATGAGATTGAGTTTACCGTGGCGGGTCGCTCCGCCCGTTCATTTGCCAGCCAAGGTCAGCAGCGAACGTTGGTTCTGGCCTGGAAGGTGGCGGAGGTGGCCGTGGCTCGCGATGTCCTGGGCACCGCCCCACTGCTGCTTTTGGACGACGTGATGAGCGAACTCGACGGCGAGCGCCGCGGTGCTTTTCTGCGGCTGATCGGCGATGATATCCAGACGGTCATAACCACGACCAACCTGGGGTATTTTACCGATGACCTGCTTGATCGAGCCAAGGTGGTGAGCATGGGTGAGACGTGCTAATTACGAGCGCGAGAGCGAAACGGTCGCCTTCAGTGGCTTTTTGAACGCAGAGCGCCAACGCATCCTGGCGGCTGCGACCCCTGAGCGCCGTGCGCAGATGGAGGCTGCCGAGGAGTCGCGCGCGGTCTATCGCGCGTGGAACGCGGTGTGCTCGGGCACGCGCGAGGGGCGGCATGTGACGGGGCTGCGTTACCTGCCCGAGTCCAATGAACTGCTGGTGTATCTCGACTCGCCCTCGTGGACGCAGGAAATGACGCTGTTGCGCGAGATCATCCGCGCGCGCATGGAGCGCGCCGGTGCGCATGTGGACGGCCTGGTGTTCAAAACCACCGCACCCGGTCACACGCCGCCCGCCGCCAAGGAGCGCCTGCGCCCGCCGACGACAGAGCGCCCGCCGGCCCCGCATGCCGACCTCAGCGATGCCGAGCGCACCGAGATTGAGCGCCAAGTGGCGCCCATCGAAGACCAAAAACTGCGCGAGGCCCTCGAGAATGCCATGAGAGCCAGTGCCGAGTGGGCCAAGGGCGTGCAAAGTAAAAAAGAGCCTTAAATCGCATCTGGTGGCCTTGTAGAGCCAAATACCCTCGTTCCCGAGGGTATTTTTTTACGATAAACTAGTAAGGCTGTACACATTTTCTTGACTGAAGGAGGACGTGTGACAAACGAAAACGATTACGATGGCGGCGAGATTAAGATTCTCGAAGGTCTCGAGGCCGTTCGTAAGCGCCCGGGCATGTATATCGGCTCGACGAGCGCCAGCGGTCTGCATCACCTGGTGTGGGAGATCGTTGACAACTCCGTCGACGAGGCCATGGCCGGTTTCTGCACCGAGATCCAGGTGACGGTCCACGCCGACAACTCCATCACGGTCGTCGACAACGGGCGTGGCATCCCCGTCGACGAGCACCCTGTTAAAAAGATCCCGACGCTCGAGGTCGTCATGACGATCTTGCACGCCGGCGGTAAGTTCGATAACTCGGCCTATAAGGTCTCGGGTGGCTTGCACGGTGTGGGCATCTCCGTCGTCAACGCACTGTCCAAGCGCGTGGTCGTTCAGGTTCGTCGCGATGGCAACACCTACGAGATGGAGTTCTCGCGCGGCAAGACCGTCAAGAAGATGGAGGTCGTGGGCACCTCGGATTCGACGGGCACCACCGTCACCTTCTGGCCCGACGATGAGATCTTCGAGACCTGCATCTACGATTTCGATACGCTGCATAACCGTCTGCAGGAGACGGCGTTCCTCAATAAGAACCTCAAAATCGTGCTGACCGACGAGCGCGAAGCGACTCCCCACGTGGAGGAGTTTTGCTACGAGGGCGGCATCATCGACTTCGTCAAGTTCCTCAACGAGGGCAAGGACGTCCCCGAGGCCTTTCAGGAGCCCATCTACATCGAGGGCAAATCGGACCCGGACGCGCCTGTGGCCAAGATGGGCGAGGTCGAGGTTTCCCTGCAGTGGAATAGCGGCTACGGCGAGAACGTCATGTCGTTTGCCAACGACATCTACACCCCCGAAGGCGGCATGCACCTTGAGGGCTTCCGTACCGCGCTCACCCGCGTGATCAACGATTACGCGCGCAAGCAGAACCTGCTCAAGGAAAAAGACGCCAACCTGACCGGCGACGATGTGCGCGAGGGCCTTTCGGCCGTTATCTCGGTCAAGCTGCCCGATCCGCAGTTTGAGGGCCAGACCAAGGCAAAGCTCGGCAGCTCCTATATGCGAGCGCTCACGCTCAAGATTGTGACCGACGGCCTCGCCGATTACTTGGAGGAGCATCCCAAGCCCGCTCGCGAGATCGTCAAGAAGGCGCAGCAGGCCTGCAAGGCGCGCAATGCCGCCCGCAAGGCGCGCGAGGCGACCCGCCGCAAGAGCCTGCTCGAGACGGCGTCCCTGCCCGGTAAGCTCGCTGACTGCTCGGTGCGCGATGCCGAGCTGACCGAGCTCTTCATCGTAGAGGGCGACTCGGCAGGCGGTTCGGCCAAGGACGGCCGTCGCCGAGACATCCAGGCGATTCTGCCCCTGCGCGGCAAGATTTTGAACGTCGAACGCGTTGGTGACCATCGAGCGTTCTCGAGTGACACCATCCAGTCGCTGATTACCGCGATCGGCTGCGGCGTCACGACGAGTGCCGGCGACGGCGGCGACTTCGATATCACCAAGGCGCGCTACCACAAGATCATCATCATGACCGATGCAGACGTCGACGGTGCGCATATCCGCATCCTGCTGCTGACGTTCTTCTACAAGTACATGCGTCCGCTGATCGATGCCGGCTACGTCTATGTTGCCTGCCCGCCCATCTTTGGCATTAAGGTGCGCAACAAGATCCACTACGTGTATCCCAACGGCCGCCAGCCCGAAGACGAGATCCTGCGCGACACCATCCAGAGTCTGGGCCTGAACCCCGACGATAACGACGAGGACGGCAAGGCCAAGGACGGCAAGATCACCAAAAAGCGCAAGGGCTATACCGTCCAGCGCTACAAGGGCCTGGGCGAGATGGACCCCAAGCAGCTTGCCTCGACGACGATGGACCCCAAGACCCGCATCCTGCAGCGTGTGTCGATCGAGGACGCCGTGGTGGCGGACCGCGCCGTGCGCGAGCTGATGGGTTCCGAGGTCGGCTATCGCCGCGAGTACATCGAGAAGCATGCACATGATGCACGATTCTTAGATGCCTAACCTGTTCGGCTTTCCCAGCCACCGCACCTTCGCCCTCAATCGTCGGTCGCGTACCCAAGTACGTTTCCCTCCTCTTTCGGGCGAATCTGCGGCACCTGGAAAAGCCGTCTCCGTGGTAGGGAACTAATTAGACCACGCAAACCATGAGGAGGTAACGTGGCAGACGATATCAACAATAACGAGGGTATGGACGAGGCCGGCGATGCCGGTATGCCCGACGATCTGAAGCGCCTGCTTGCCCGTGCTGAGCAGGGCGAGGACGGCGACCCGGACGCCTATAACCCCGATGCCGATGATGATGAGGAAGAAGACGACGCCGAGCTCGAGGAGAGCTTTGGCGAAGTCGACCGTGGCGCCTCGGCCGGCGAGGATATCAACGGCGGCCAGCTCCAGATTTCGGAGTTTGGCCGCGAGATGAAGCAGTCGTTCATCGAGTATTCGATGTCGGTCATCACGGCGCGCGCCCTGCCGGACGTGCGCGACGGCTTAAAGCCGGTGCACCGCCGCATCCTGTACGCGATGAACGAGAGCGGCATCTACCCCAACCGCCCGCACAAGAAGTCAGCTTGGACGGTCGGCGAAGTTATCGGTAAGTACCACCCGCATGGCGATTCCGCGGTCTACGAGGCCATGGTCCGCCTGGCGCAGTGGTTCTCCATGCGCACGCCGCTCATCGACGGTCACGGTAACTTCGGTAACATCGACGGCGACGGCGCGGCGGCCATGCGTTACACCGAGAGCCGCTTGGCAAAGCCCGCCATGGAACTGCTGCGTGACTTGCAGAAGGATACCGTCGACTGGCAGCCCAACTACGACGAATCGCTCGCCGAGCCCGTGGCGCTGCCTGCGCGCTTCCCCAACCTGCTGGTCAACGGCAGCCAGGGCATCGCCGTCGGCATGGCCACCAACATCGCTCCGCATAACCTCACCGAGGCGATCGAGGCCACCTGCTACCTGATCGACAACCCCGACGCCACCGTCGACGAGCTCATGCAGATCATGCCCGGTCCGGACTTCCCCACCGGCGCCATCATCATGGGCAGCGCCGGCATTAAGCAGAGCTACGAGACCGGCCGCGGCTCCATTACCGTGCGTGCCAAGGCACACGTGGAGTCCACCAAGACCGGCCGCAGCCGCCTGGTCTTTACCGAGATTCCCTACATGGTCAACAAGGGCACCCTGCAGGAGAAGATCGCCCAGCTCGTCAACGACAAGCGCATCGAGGGCATCTCGGATATGCGCGATGAGTCCAACCAGAAGGGCATCCGTCTGGTCATCGAGCTCAAGAAGGGCGTCATTCCGCAGGTCGTGCTCAACAATCTGTATAAGTACACCTCGCTGCAGACGACCTTTGGCGCCAACAACCTGGCACTCGTCAACGGCGTTCCCAAATGCCTGAGCCTGCGCGAGATGCTGCAGCACTACATCGACCACCAGGTCGACGTCGTCACCCGCCGCACCCGCTTCGACCTTAAGAAGGCCCAGGCCCGCGCGCATATCCTCGAGGGCTACCTGATGGCCCTTGACCATATCGACGAGGTCATCAGCATCATCCGCTCCTCGCAGACCGACTCCGAGGCCAGCAGCCGACTGATCGAACGCTTTGGCTTTACGCCCGAGCAGACCACGGCCATCCTCGAGATGAAGCTGCGCCGCCTGACCGGCCTGGAGCGCGACAAGATCCAAGAAGAGTTGGACGGCCTGCGCCGCGCCATCGCCTACTACGAGGACCTGCTGGCGCACGAGGAGAAGATTCTGGGCGTCATCAAGGAAGAGATGCGCGAGATCTCCAAGAAGTTTGGCGACAAGCGCCGCACCGAGATCAGCCAGGTTGAGAAGGACTTGGACGTCGAGGACCTCATTGCCGACGAGGATATGGTCGTGACCATCACCCACACCGGCTACGTTAAGCGTATCCCGGTGGCTGCCTACCGTGCCCAGAAGCGCGGTGGCAAGGGCGTGTCGGGCGTCAACCTCAAAGAGGACGATGTTATCGACGAGATGTTCATCGCGTCCACGCACGAGTATGTGCTGTTCTTCTCGAGCAAGGGCAAGGTCTATCGCCTGAAGGTGCACGAGCTGCCGGTGGGTACGCGCCAGGCGCGCGGTACCGCGATCGTCAACCTGCTGCCCTTCGAGGAGGGCGAGAAGATCGCGAGCGTCATCAGCTGCCGCGAGTTCCCGGCCGACGAGTACCTGATGTTTGCCACCAAGAGCGGCATGGTCAAGAAGACCGTGATGAGCGCTTACGATCGTAGCCGCCGTGATGGCCTGATCGCTATCAACCTGCGCGACGACGACGCACTGCTGAACGTGCGCCGCGTGCGCGAGGGTGACAAGATTATCCTAGCCACCACCGCGGGCAAGGCGATCATGTTCTCCGAGGAGCAGGTGCGCGCCACCGGCCGCGATACCAGCGGCGTTCGCGGTATCGGTATGAAGGACGGCGTGAGCGTTCTGGGCATGGAAGTCACTAACGGCAACGGCGATCTGTTCGTCATCACCGAGCGCGGCTACGGCAAGCGCACGCCGGTCGCGGACTACCCAGAGCAGAATCGCGGCGGCCAGGGCGTCTACACCATCCAAATGACCGAGCGCAAGGGCAACCTCGCGGCCATGAAGACGGTGGGCCCGCAGCACGAGCTGTTCATCGTGACGGAGGGTGCGACGGTCATTCGCGTCAAGACCGACGAGATCAGCCAGACCGGCCGCGCCACCCAGGGCGTCAAGATGATGACCGTCGACGACAACGACCGCGTATGCGCCGTAGCCCGCATGACGGCAGCCAAAGAGAAGCCCGAAGGCGAAGCAACAGAAGACGGTTCTGCCCCCGAAGAAGCCCCAGTCGATCTAGGCGATGGCAACGACATGCCAGAAGATCTCCTAGACGAGTAAGAGGCTCTAGCTGGTAAAAATCATCAGACCCCATATATCGGCGGTCGGCGCACTGCGCGCCGACCGCTTTTTTGAAAACCTTTGAACCCCACGTCGCCCCCGGCTGCCCGGCGGCATGCGAAGTCGATCGCGAGTTCCGCACGAGCAGGAGAGCACTTAATGTGCTCTCCGTGCGAGCAGGACTGTCCGAGCAGGCGACTTCGCATGCCGCCGGGCAGCCGGGGGCGACACCCCTCAAAGATTTTCAAAAAAGTTGTTGACGCGCGCGTAACGACTCGTCTAATATATCCCTTGCGCGATGGACCTGTAGCTCAGTTGGTTAGAGCGTCCGGCTGATAACCGGGAGGTCACAAGTTCGAATCTTGTCAGGTCCACCACTTTCTTTCGCAATAAACACCCCAGCGAGAGCCGAGTCGCCGCTGGGGTGTTTATTACTGTCTCCGTGGGGGTTTAGCTCAGCTGGGAGAGCGCGGGCTTTGCAAGCCTGAGGTCAGGGGTTCGATCCCCCTAACCTCCACCATGATGGACCTGTAGCTCAGTTGGTTAGAGCGTCCGGCTGATAACCGGGAGGTCACAAGTTCGAATCTTGTCAGGTCCACCATCAAAACTGTGAAGAGCCCTGGGGCATTGCCTTGGGGCTTTTTTCTTGTCTGCGATAAATCTCATTTTGGTTTTGTGTGCTGTGCGAAAGATTGGGTAGTATAGCTATTCAATGCGGTGGAGCTGCCGCGTGTTAACCGCTACGTACCGGAGGTGTTCCATGGTTCGTGTCGACATAGAGACCATCGTCATGGCCGCCGGTCCCGTGCCATCGCTTATCGTGCTTCGCGAGCGCTGCAGCAAATCGGACTCGCCCGCGCCGCTGCGTTCCCTTTCCATTCAGACTGGTTCGTTTGAAGCCGCTGCCATCAGCCGCGGCATCGATAGCGGCCGCGCCGAGCGCCCGATTACCCATGACCTGTTGCTCGATACTGTTGGCGCCCTGGGCGCCAAGCTCGAGCGCATCGAGATCGTTCGCGCCGAGCCGCCGGTGTTCTACGCGACGATCGTCGTACTGGCCGATGGTGACGAGCGCAAGATCGACGCCCGCCCCAGTGATGCCATTGCCCTTGCCGTGCGCAGCAATGCCCCCATGTTTGTGGAGGACGACATCATGAATCGCCTGGGCACTGTTTCTACCCACGCCGAGGAAGTCGACGACGAGCAGGAGTTCGAGAAGTTCGACGAGTTCGTCCATACGCTCTCCCCCGATGACTTCTAAATGCGGGGCGTCCAGGTTGCGGAGCGTTCGCTGATGGCCGGCGGGATGTCGGCTGAAGCGGCTGCAATCGCCCGCGAGGCCCAGATGCGCTCGGAGGCTTCTGAGGCGGCTCGCATTGCCTATGTGACGCAGGCCCGCACGCTTCGTGAACGCCGCAGCTCGTTTATCAAGATGGTTGTCATCTCCGCCCTTGTCGCGGCAATCTGCTCGCGCCTTCGTGGTACAGTTGGTGCGCTTGGGTTTTCGATCTCTACGGGCCTGGTGATTTGGGGCGTGGTCGATGCGGTCATGCTGACCAGCCAGATCAAGGTGCTCGACAAGCGCGCGTCGGACATGACGCGCGCCCGCGATGCCGCCGCTAAGATCGCCGCCGAGGCGCAAGAACTGTAACGACGCCAGACTCGATGGGAAGGTCTAAAGATGGCACAGGATATGCAGGACGCCGGTAACGTCTCCGCCGAGCTCGACGCCATGGTGTGCGATCTAATCGGCGCGTTCTTGGATGACCTTGCCGCCGGTGAAAACCCCGGCGTGGTCGTGGCAATTGAGGACGCCGCTTCCAACCGTTATCTGGCGGCGCTCGATGAGGATGGCGAAGAGGCGTGCCTCGAGGCGGCCACCAACTTTATCTC
Organism: Coriobacteriaceae bacterium; assembly: GCA_902363125.1. GTDB lineage: Bacteria > Actinomycetota > Coriobacteriia > Coriobacteriales > Coriobacteriaceae > Collinsella. The sequence goes on along the minus strand of CABIZD010000003.1, from coordinate 61,742 downwards.
CGAGCACAAGATGGGTCTTAAGGACGAGGGCCTGGGCCGTATCGCCCGCTATGCCATCGGCTATACCGGCTGCGTCGAGATTGACGGCGGCTACCATGACGCTCTGCTCGTGAGCTTTTTTGAGACGACGCTCGAGAGCGGTTTTTCGGCATATGTACTGTATGAGGGCATGGGCGCCGGCGATGGTTTTATGTGGAGCGACCCTGAACCTGCAGGTGAGGAAACCCCTCTCATCTAAAATCGCTAAAATAAACGAGTTTTCGGTAAAAGGCTCAATATTCCCGCCGAGCGTTGTATCGCTGGGCGGGTCGCATACGCGTGCCGTTTGTATATGGATAGAAGATAGGGGAACTACATGCGCGTAGACAATCTGAGGAACATCGCCATCATCGCTCACGTCGACCACGGCAAGACGACGATGGTCGACAAGCTCCTGCGTGCCACGGACGCCTTCCGTGCCAACCAGCAGGTCGAGGACCGCGTCCTGGATTCCAACGACCAGGAGCGCGAGCGCGGCATTACGATTCTCGCCAAGAACATCTCTATCGAGTACAAGGACGTTAAGATCAACGTCATCGATACCCCGGGCCACGCCGACTTTGGCGGCGAGGTCGAGCGCGTGCTGCGTATGGCCGACGGCGCCCTGCTGCTGGTCGACGCTTTTGAGGGCCCCATGCCCCAGACCCGCTTCGTGCTGCGTCACGCTATCGACACCGGCCTTAAGATCATGATCGTCATCAACAAGATCGATCGTCCGGGCGCCAACCCCGAGAAGGCCTACAACGACTGCCTGGACCTCATGGCCGACCTGGGCGCAACCGACGACCAGCTCGAGTTCGCCATGGAGCACGTGGTCTACGCCAGCGCCATGAATGGCTTTGCTCGCCTTGACCCCAACGACGGCAACATGGACATGTATCCGCTGCTCGATATGATCATCGACGACATGCCCGCGCCCGAGGTTGACGAGAACGCCCCGCTGGCCATGCAGTGCGTGACCATTGACCACTCCAACTTCGTTGGCCGTATCGGCATCGGTCGCGTGTACTCCGGCACCATCCACCAGGGCGACCAGATTTTGGTTGTGAAGAACGACGGCTCCAGCGCCACCGCTACCGTCAAACAGCTCTTTACCTTCGACTACCTGGGCCGCACCGAGTGCCAGGAAGTCGGCGCCGGCGACATCGCTGCCGTCGTGGGCATCGACCGCACCGATATCGGCGATGTCTACACCGATCCCGAGAACCCCGTTGAGCTCGAGCCCATCGAGATCGACCCGCCGACCATGTCCATCGTCTTTGAGGCGTCGACCTCCCCGCTCGTCGGTCGCGACGGCGACATCGTGGGCGCCCGTCAGCTCAAGGAGCGCCTGTTCAACGAGGCCGAGAACAACGTGACCATGAAGATCGAGGAGCTCGAGGACAAGAGCGGCGTCGAGGTCTCGGGCCGCGGCATTCTGCACCTATCCGTTCTGATGGAGTCCATGCGCCGCGAGGGCTTTGAGTTCCAGGTCGGCCGTCCCCGCGTTCTGTTTAAGAAGGACGAGAACGGCAACAAGATGGAGCCTGTCGAGCAGGCCGTCGTCGAGTGCCCGGACGAGTACTCGGGCAAGGTCGTTGAGGTCTTCGGCACCTCCGGCGGCATCATGACGAGCATGGATACCTCGGGCATCGTGACGCACCTCGAGTTTAAGATCCCGACCCGCGGCATCATGGGTCTTAAGAACCGCATTATGAACGTTACCCACGGCGAGGGCGTGTTCTACCACACCTTCCTGGAGTATGGTCCTTACGCCGGCGAGATCGGTAACCGTCAGAACGGCGCCATGATCTCCATGACCACCGAGAAGGCCGTTGCCTATGCTCTGGGTACGCTGCAGGAGCGCGGCCAGCTGTTTGTTGAGCCGGGCACCGAGTGCTATGAGGGCATGATCGTGGGCGAGCGCAGCAAGGCCGGCGACATGGTCGTCAACATCGCCCGTACCAAGAACCTGGGCAACCAGCGTTCCTCGACCTCCGATATCTCCGTCCAGCTGGTGCCGCCCCGCACTTTCTCGCTGGAGGAAGCGCTGGAGTACATCGCCGACGACGAGCTGGTCGAGATCACTCCCAAGAACATTCGCCTGCGCAAGCGTCTGCTCAACGCCACCGACCGCAAGAAGGCTGCCGTCCGCGCCGGCCAGGTCAACAAATAAGCGCTGGGCTTTATAGCGACTAACAAGAAAGGGCGTCGACCGCAATGGTCGGCGCCCTTTTTGGTGCAAGGGGATTGAGCTGGTCTGCACCGCCACAAGGGTGCCTGGCCCCTTTGTGGCGGTTGGCGGCTAAGCGGTGGGGAGTCCCGGTGTGTTGGCTGCCTGCTGCGGCTTGAGGTGGGCGTTGCGCCAGATGATTTGGATGATGTAGCCGAGCATAAAGACAAAGGCTACGCCGCTGATGAAGTCGCCTACGAGGGGGATTGCCGTAAGCGCGCCCGCGGCGATGCCGCCCACGGCCGCCATGGCGTAACGGTTCTGGCTGTGTCCGACCATGCGGGCGATTGCGCACACCGCAAAGGCACTCGACACCAATGCGATGCCGATAACGCCGCACAAGAGGGTTCCGGCAAGCGACAGGCCAGCGATAGAGATAATCAGCAGTAGGACGGCGGGGACGACAGCAATCGTACCCAGAAGACCGCTCACCCACAGGGGCGTGGGGCGCTGGTGGAGCATGCCAGCGGCGCTGGCGGTTGCACGCGGAAAGACGAGCTCGAGCAGCAGGGCGACAAAGCAGGTCGAGAGCGCCGCGGCGACGATGCCGCCGATGATGTTGTTAGCGGTCGTGGCCGCGCTCTCGTTCTCGGTGCGGTCGATCTTGAGTGCGCCTACCTCGGCTCCTGCGGCACGCTCGGGGTCCTCGGAGACGTGCGCGTTCACGGTGCCGGTAATACGGGCATTCTTGCCCAAGACGAGCTTATCGGCCCAAACCTCGACATCGCCCTCGACGGTGCCGTCGATGGTCACCGTATCGCCTGCAAGCGCTGCCGACTTGGCGGAGCCTCGCAGGGCAACCGTCTCGCCCATCGCGTAAAAACAGTTGGCGGCGCTGTCGGAATTGAGCACAACGTGCTGACCGGCCACCGTGACGCTGCCATTAACCGTGGTTTTGGCGATATCGATAGTGCGTGCCGCCAGACGGACGGCGCCGCCCACCGTGCAGTCGCGGATCGAGAGGGTATCGCCCGCGGCGATGATATCGCGGTCGATGGACGCATCGTCCAAGTTGAGAGCCTGGCCTGCCCAGTACAGGTCACCCTCGACGCCGGACGGATTGGCGTCATTGTCGGTCGCAAGTATGTTTCCTGCGGTGTCCGTGCCGGCGAACGACGCCGTGGGAAGTGCGGTGAGCGCCAGCACGATGAGCGCGAATAGGATGGTGATGCGGCCCCACGCTTTATGGCGCTGGGTCGACGGGAATTGATTGCAGGGCATAGTGAATCCTTCGTCAGATGCTCGACATGCACCTAACAGGGTACCCAACGCGTGGGCGCTCTAAAAGAACCTCTCGGTTGTATTTCGAAGGATGAGGCCGCGCAATCTACTTTTTGCGGTGCAAAAAACGTGCGATGTCTTCCTCGGTGGGGCTTTTGATGTCGAAGCGCAGCGACAGCCAGCGCAGTCCCATGGTTATCGCAACGCATACGATTAACGCGGTGATGTTGCTGACGACGCCGCTCATGACAAGGCATACATAGCTTGCAGAGCCGGCAATGGCTGCGATGGCATAGAAGTTGGTGCGCTGGAAAATGCCCGGCACCACGCCCATAAAGCTGTCACGCAGCATGCCGCCGCCCACCGCGGTGAAAAAGCCCATCATGATGCACACCGCCGGCGCAAAGCCGTAGACCAGCGCCTTGTCTGCTCCAGTGGCGGCATAGATGCCGACCGAGATGATGTCGAGCAGGGGGATGAGTTTTTCGGGCTTGTCGACGATTGCCGGGAAAATGTAGATGACGGCTGCCGTGGCAATGGAAAGCGGGAGCGCCATCGGTTGGTTGAGGATGTAGACGTTGCCCACCTGCAGCGTCATATCGCGCAAAAGACCGCCGCCCAGGCCACAGACCACGGCGAGCGCGACGGCGCCCACCAGGTCGAGCTTGTGCTCGCGCGCAACCAGAACTCCTGAGATCGATGCCGCGACAACAGCGAACATCTCAAGCCAAAACGGAATAGCGACCATGGCATCCGAGGCATGTGAGGTAACGGTCATAGCGGCGACGATGGGCAAGATAGGGTCCTTCTGATTGCGGGTTTAGATAATGCCCGTACATAGTACATGGTTGACGGGTCTGGCGACCCTATTGCTCGGTAAACGGTCGGGACTGGATGCGGGCGTAGGGCCAAACATGTACGTCAGCCTCCAAAGATGTCAAAAATGTCGGTTTTGGAGGGTGATGTACGCGTTTGAGATTTGGGGCTGGGATCGACCGCGATGGGGGCGTGGCTGAATAGGAGGGATGTCCAAATTTTGAGCGAAGCTCAAAATTTATCCGGTCGGCTTACGCCGACCGCGCTGCGCTAAAAACGCGCCACAGGCGCGTTTTCTTTACGCTCCGCGCCCTGGCGGGTTCGAATCCCTCCTCCTCCGCCGTATTTGCTTGTTAGGGACTCAAAACAAAAAAGCTCCCGTTGTTGGGAGCTTTTTCAACCAAAATGGCGGAGGAGGAGGGATTCGAACCCTCGTGACCTTATACAGGCCAAACGGTTTTCGAGACCGCCGCATTCAACCACTCTGCCACCCCTCCGCGTGGGGTAAAAACAAAGCAGGCTCAAAGGCCTGCTTTGGAATTAACTGGCGGAGAGTCAGGGATTTGAACCCTGGAGACGCTTTTGACGCCTACACGATTTCCAATCGTGCTCCTTCGGCCACTCGGACAACTCTCCGTTAAATGCGAAAGTCAGTATACACGAGGAATCGCAAAGTGCAAACAGAAAAGTTGGCATTTTTTAAAGCGCTTGACCGCGCTTGGCGTTGCAGTGGGGTTTGAGGTACCAAAAAACGCCTTCCGACCAGCGTGGTTGATTAACTCAATTGTTCAAAAGGGGTATTCATAAGTGACTCGGCAATGAATTTAAAAATCTTTGGGTGGTGCTGTGAGCCACTGGTATGTATTTTGCGACCACAACCATGCGCCCGCTGACCTGCGACTTAACCCAGTTTGTCCCCGTGGCACCGTATCTTGTCCACAAATCCGTCAAGTTCTTGGTCGGCATTTGGTTAGAACGCGCATGAAGTGCTGTGTAAGCATGGGCATATGTGGAGGTCATGAGGTTGTAGCTGCATATTCTTGCAGCCTAGGAGGTTGAAAGATATTATTACCAAGTCTTTTCCTGCTTCAGGCGCACCTTCACGACCTGAAGCCACATTTGCCCAGAGGAGGTGACAATATGAAGGCTTATGAACTGCTGTTCTTTGTTGACCCGTCGCTCGACCCCGAGACTCGTCTCGCTGTTATGAAGCGTATCGATACCACGATCGCTGAGGGCGCTGGCAAGGTCGACTCCGTTGACGAGTGGGGCAAGCGCAAGCTCGCCTACGAGATCAACGACCTCACCGATGGTGACTACACCCTCATCAACTTCCACGCAGATCCTACCCAGATCGCCGAGCTTGATCGCGTCCTGCGCATCACCGACGCTGTGGTCCGCCACATGATCGTCCGTCGCGACGACCAGGAGTAAGACTGTCGTTTTGGACTGGGCTTGTGCCCCAAGAGGAAGTAGTGAGTTATGAGCATCAATCGAGTGAACATCACCGGTAACCTCACCCGCGATCCCGAGCTGCGCGCCACCGCCGGCGGAACCCAGGTTCTGTCCTTTGGCGTCGCCGTCAACGATCGTCGCCGTAACGCGCAGACTGGCGAGTGGGAGGACTATCCCAACTTTGTCGACTGCACTATGTTCGGCACCCGCGCCGAGGCCGTGAGCCGTTTCCTGGCAAAGGGAAACAAGGTCGCGATCGAGGGCAAGCTGCGCTACAGCTCTTGGGAGCGCGACGGCCAGCGCCGGAGCAAGCTTGAGGTCATCGTCGATGAGATCGAGTTTATGAGCTCCCGTGGTGGCCAGGGTGGCTACGATCAGGGCGGTTACGCCCCCGCAGCTCCCGCGCCCGCAGCACGTCCTGCCGCACCGGTGGCCACACCTCCCGCGGTCGACGTCTACGATGAAGACATCCCGTTCTAAGGGTGTTCACCTATTTTTGAGTGAGAGGCGGCTTCGGTTCGCCGAAGTTGCCAAATGAAAGGTATTTTGACATGGCTAATGATTTTTCTGCACGTCAGCCGCGTCGTAAGTACTGCCAGTTCTGCAAGGAGAACACTGAGTTCATCGACTATAAGGACACTCAGCTTCTCCGTAAGTACATGACCGACCGTGGCAAGATCAAGCCCCGTCGCGTCACTGGCGCTTGCACGCAGCATCAGCATGACATCGCCAACGCCATCAAGCGCGCCCGCGAGATGGCTCTCCTGCCGTACACCGTCCCCGTGGTTTCCTCTCGTGGCAACCGCGACCGCGGCTAAGAAGGGAGACGCATCATGAAGGTTATTCTTCTCGATGAGATCAAGGGCAAGGGCGGCGAGGGTGACGTCGTAGAGGTCGCTCAGGGTTACGCTGAGAACTTCCTGTTCCCCAAGAAGCTCGCTGTTGCCGCCACCAAGGGCAACCTCAAGCAGCTTGACGAGCGTCGCAACAACATCGCCAAGCGCGAGGCCGTCCGTCTGGCTACCGCCAACGAGACCAAGGCTGCCTTCGAGGGCAAGACGGTCACCGTTGACGTCAAGGTCGGCGACGAGGGCATCCTCTTTGGCTCCGTTACCGCCGCTATGATCGCTGACGCCATCAAGGCTCAGCTCGGTATGGACATCGACCGCAAGCGCGTCGAGCTCGGTAAGCCCATCAAGGTTGCCGGTGCCCACACCGTTGCCATCTCGCTGTACCGCGAGATCAAGGCCGAGGTTGTCGTTCTCGTCGGCGTTACCGCCGAGGAGCTCGCTGCCGAGGCTGAGGTCGAGGAGGCCGCTGAGGTCGCCGAGGCCGAGACCGCCGAGGTCGAGACTGAGGCTGCTGCCGAGTAGCATTTGCTGCAACGCAACAATCTTGTTCTAAGAAGGGCGCTCTGGGAAACCAGGGCGCCCTTTTGTTTTTTTGCGCTGAGTGAGTGTCATGGTGAACGTTGCGTCGAAGTCCTATATACAGGACCGTTCATCCGTTTGGTTCGGTGATGATTGGCGGCGCGCGGCGCGTTTTGGGACCGTGGCTGATACTATGGATGCTCGCAAGCGATATGAATGAGGATGCTCATGGCATATGACGATAGGGAGACCGGGCTGACGGTTGAGGACCGCGGCTCAAAGTTGGGTCTTCCCCAAAACCAAGATGCAGAGGCCAATGTACTGGCCGCTATGCTGCTATCGCCCGAGGTGGTCGAAGAGGCCCAGGTCGAGCTGCAGCCCGATGACTTCTACCGGCCCATTCATAAGACCATCTATACCGCGATGGTCGATATGTACAACAGCCGCATTCCCATCGACTCCATCTCGCTGATCGATTATCTGCGAAGCATCAACAAGCTCGATGCCGTGGGCGGCGAAGCGTATATTTTGGAGTTGATGGGTCAGACCCTGTCGCTCGTCAACTGGCAGCACCATGCCGCCATCGTTCGCCGCGATTCGATGCTGCGTGAGCTGATCGGCGCCACCAACGAGATCAACGCGCTGGCATATAACGCCCCCACCGACACCAAAGAGGTTGTCGAGCTGGCCGAGAGCAAGCTGCTCAAGGTTACGGCGCGCGAGGTCAAGTCGAGCTACAAGACGCTGACCGAGTTTATGGTCGAGGCCTATAACGAGGCCGAGGAAGTGTGCCAGGCCGGTGGCCAGGCTGCGGGCGTGCCCACGGGCTTCCCGTCGCTCGACCGCATGCTCATGGGCTTCCGCGAGGGCCAGCTCATCATCATCGGCGCCCGTCCTGCTGTAGGTAAGACGTCGTTCGCTCTGAACCTGGCACTTAACGCTGCCGCTGCTGGTTATACCGTCGGCTTCTTCTCGCTGGAGATGTCGGGCAAGGAAATTGCCCAGCGTCTGATTTGCGCCTATGCCATGATCTCGATCAGTGATTTCCGCATGGGCCGCATTAGCCCCGAGCAGTGGGCCAATATCAACGAGGCCACGCAGACCTTATCCAAGCTGGATATTCTGATTGACGATACGCCCGGCACCACAGTGACCGAGATTCGCGCCAAGAGCCGTCGCATGCTCCATAACAAGGAGAAGGCCATCATCATCCTGGACTACCTGCAGCTGGTGAGTCCTCCGCCGGGACGCCGCTCCGAGAGCCGTACCGTCGAGGTTTCGGAGATGTCGCGTGGTCTGAAGATCATGGCCAAGGAGCTCAAGATCCCACTCATCGCGCTGTCGCAGCTCTCGCGTCAGGTCGAATCCCGTACCGGCAAGCGCCCGCAGCTTTCCGACCTTCGTGAATCGGGCTCCATCGAGCAGGACGCCGATATCGTTATGTTCTTGGACCGCTCCGCGGACGAGGCCGAGGCCTCGCGCGACGATCGACCCGACGAGGGCGTTACGCGTATCGTCGTGGCCAAGAACCGTTCGGGCCCGATCGGCGACGTCGACCTGATGTTCCTGCCGGCATCCACCAAGTTCTATGAGCTTGATGGGGCACATGCCGAGGAGTAGGACAGGCGCCCGTTGCACGGGTATACTGGGAATGTTTTGTGCTTCTGCGTGCCGGCGTGGCGCGTAGACAGGCCATGAATGTAAGGAGTAAACATGCCGTCAACCGTTTTGGTCGGTGCCCAGTGGGGCGATGAGGGCAAGGGTAAGATTTGCGACCTGGTCGCCGGCGACTTCGATGCTGTCGTGCGCTACTCGGGCGGCAACAACGCCGGTCACACCATCGTCGTCAACGGCAAGAAGTACGGCCTGCACCAGGTGCCTTCCGGCATCATGTATTCCGACCACGTGTCGGTGATCGGTAACGGCTGCGTCGTCAACCCCAAGGTTGTCCTTGAGGAGATTGACATGTTCGAGGCCGACGGCATCACCACCAAGAACCTCAAGATCAGTGGCAACGCGCATGTCATCATGCCGTACCACATCGATCTGGATGGCGCCTTTGAGCAGAAGCTCGGCAAGAAGAACATCGGTACCACCAAGCGCGGCATCGGTCCGTGCTATCAGGACAAGATGGCCCGCATTGGCCTGCGCATGCAGGACATGCTGGACGAGACGCTGTTCCGCGACAAGCTGGAGACCGCTCTCGCCCGCGTGAACCCCGAGCTCGAGCTCATCTACAACCTGCCCACCTACACCGTGGACCAGATTTGCGACGAGTACCTGCCGATGGCCGAGCGCCTGCGCCCCTACATCACCGAGACGAGCCTGCTGCTCAACAACATGATCGACGAGGGCAAGGACCTGCTGTTTGAGGGCGCCCAGGCGACGCTGCTCGACATCGACCACGGCACCTATCCGTACGTGACGTCTTCCAACTGCACCGCCGGCGGCGCCATTACCGGCTCCGGCGTCGGCATGAAGAACGTCGATCGCGTGCTGGGCGTCATGAAGGCCTATATCACCCGCGTCGGTTCGGGCCCCATGCCCACCGAACTTTCCTATGAGTCCGAGGCTGGCCACACGCTGACCGAGGAGGGCTATGAGTACGGCGTGACCACCGGTCGCCGTCGTCGTTGCGGCTGGTTTGACGGCCCTATCGCCAACTATGCCTCGTGCGTCAACGGCCTCACCGACATCGCCGTGACCAAGCTCGACGTGCTTTCGGCCTTCGACACCATCAAGGTGTGCGTGGCCTACGACGTCGATGGCGAGCGCTACACCAGCGTGCCCGAGCATCAGGTGCGCTTTGAGCATGCCAAGCCCATCTACGAGGAGCTCCCTGGCTGGAAGTGCGACATCACCGGTTGTCGCAGCTTTGACGAGCTGCCGCAGGAGGCTCAGGACTACGTGGCGTTTATCGAGGATCTGGCACACACCCGCGTGACGTTCATTGGCGTTGGCGCTGGTCGCGAGCAGATTATCAACCGATTCTGGAAGTAATCGGGACTATTTGGTTATTGCGATATACCCCTTTGCAGCCCGGGTGGGCGGCCGAGGGGTATATTTGCTTGCAAGGGGCTCGCGCGGAGCGGGCCATTCATCCATAGAGGAGGCACCCTTGAAGGCGGACACTCAAACCATCGACATCCTGTTGTTGGGCAGCGGCGGCCGTGAGCATGCTTTGGCAGCCAAGCTCGCAGCATCACCGCGCGCCGGCAAGCTCTACATCGCGCCGGGCAACGGCGGCACCGCGAGCTGCGGCGAGAACGTTGTTCTCGACGACTGCGATCCTGCGGCCGTGGCGGCGTTTGCGCAGAGCCACGGATGCGGACTCGTGGTAATTGGCCCCGAGGCTCCGCTCGTGGCGGGCGTGGCCGACGCCGTGCGCGCGGCGGGTATTCCCTGCTTTGGCCCGGGTGCCGAGGGCGCCCAGATGGAGGGCTCCAAGCTGTTCTCCAAGCAGCTCATGGAGCGTGCGGGCATTCCGACGGCAGCCTACGGCTCGTTTACCGACGAGGCTTCGGCTCTCGCCTACGTACGCGAGCAAGGCGTCCCGCTGGTCGTCAAGGCCGACGGCCTTGCCGCAGGCAAGGGCGTTATCGTGGCGACCGAACTTGAGCAGGCCGAGGAGGCCGTGCGCGAGTGCTTTGGCGGCACCTTTGGCGATGCCGGCAACACCGTGGTTATCGAGGAGATGCTCGTTGGTCCCGAGTGCTCGCTGCTGGCCTTTACCGACGGCAAGACCGTGCGCCCCATGGCCACCTCGCAGGACCACAAGCGCGCGCTTGAGGGCGACCTTGGTCCCAACACCGGCGGCATGGGCGTCTACAGCCCGGTGCCCATCGTGACTGACGAGGAGCACGCCACCATGGTGAAGGTCATGGAGCAGACCGTGGCCGAGCTCGCTGCCGAGGGTATCGACTACCGCGGCTGCCTGTACGGCGGCTTTATGCTCACGCCTGCCGGCCCCAAGGTGCTGGAGTTCAATGCCCGCTTTGGCGACCCCGAGACGCAGGTCGTTCTGCCGCGCCTTAAGAACGACCTGGTCGAGGTCATGCTCGCCTGCGCCAACTGCGAGCTCGATCAGATTGAACTCGACTGGCGCGACGAGTGGGCCGTGGCCGTTGTCCTGACGAGTGCGGGTTATCCCGGCAGCTACGAGAAAGGCAAGGTCATTACCGGTATCGCCGATGCCGAGGCCATGGAGAACGTGACCGTGTACCACGCGGGCACTGCCGTGGTGGACGGCCAGCTCGTGACCAATGGTGGCCGCGTGCTTGCCGTGACCGCGCTGGGCGATACGTTTGAGAACGCCCGCAACCTTGCCTACGAGGCCTGCGAGAAGATTGATTTTGAGGGCAAGACCCTGCGTCACGACATCGGCCTGCGCGCGCTGCGCGGCCGCGACGCCTGGGATGCCTAAAATCCGAGAGGAATGAGACGGATGGACGAGAAGAACGAAGAGCTCGTGGACGCGCAGATCGTCGAAGAGGACAGCCGCGTGTATGGGCACGCCGAGGGCGAGCCTGGTGGCGAGGTCGCTGACGAGCCGGCGCTGGTGCTGGGCGATGACGACCCGCACGATGCCGAGCTGCACGAGAAGATTCTTTCGGAGGAGTGCGCCTGGAAGGGCAAGATCCTCGACGTCCACCGTCTTGAGGTTGAGCTGCCCAACGGTCGCCGCAGCGCCCGCGATATCGTTCGCCATCCGGGTGCGGCGGCTGTTGTGGCACTGACCGAGAGCGGCAAGATCGTACTGGTGCGTCAGTACCGCACCGCCATCGACCGCGTGACGGTCGAGATTCCCGCCGGCAAGCTCGATCCAGGCGAGGACCCGCTCGATTGCGCCAAGCGCGAGCTGCATGAGGAGACGGGCTTTAGGGCTGGTCGCATTCGCTTTTTGACGTCGATTGTCACGTCCTGTGGTTTTTGCGATGAGATTATCCACATCTACTTGGCTACCAAGCTCGAGTTTGATGCGCCCAACCCCGATGATGACGAGTTTGTCAACGTGGACCTGGTGCCGCTGCATGAGCTGATCGACGCCGTACTCGACGGCAAGATCGAAGACGCCAAGACCGTCGTGGGCGCCTTGGCCTGCGACAGCATCGCACACCGCCTTGGGGGCACGGAGCTCTAGGTTACGCGGTTTTACCAAACCGCGTAACGAGTCGACGCTGCAAACGCCCCTAAGCGGCAATCTGCCTTTCAATCGTCGCTCGCGTACCGAAGTACGCGTCGCTCCTCTTTCAAGGCACCTTGCTCGCTTAGGGACGTTTTCGCTGACGTTGCTAGAACATCGGCGTTATGTTTGTTGGGACGCTTTGTTTTCAGCCCGACCGGCTCAACCGGATTTATCACGCTATTTATTTCTCTTCGAGGACTGCATGTTTAAGAGGTTTCTTTCGTATTACGAGCCCCAGATGGGGCTTTTTGTTGCTGATACTGTTTGTGCTCTGGTGCTTGCCGCCATTGACCTTGCTTTTCCTATTATTCTGCGTAATTTGACCGGTGGGCTATTTACTCAGGGTCAGGCTGCCATTATGCAGGCGCTCGGCATGATCGCGGTGGGCTTGGTGCTGATGTATGCCGTCCGCTGCGCCTGCCGCTACTTTGTGAGCTATTGGGGCCACGTGATGGGCGCGCGCATGGAGTCCAAAATGCGCGAGGACCTGTTCGACCAGTATGAGCGCTTTAGCTTTGCGTACTTCGACCGCAACAGCTCGGGTGACATGATGAGCCGCGTGGTCAACGACCTGTTCGATATCTGCGAGGCGGCGCATCACGTACCCGAGTGGATCATCATCTGCGGTATCGAGATTATCGGCTCGTTTGTGATCCTCTTTACCATCGCTCCGGTGCTGGCGCTTGCCATGGCCGTGGTGACGGCGGCGTTTGCGGTCGTCATGTTTTGGCAGAACATGCGCATGCGCGAGGTCTTTAGCGACAACCGCAAGAAGATCAGCGGCATTAATGCACAGCTGCAGGATTCTCTGGCGGGCATGCGCGTGGTCAAGAGCTTTGCCAACGAGGAGACCGAGCGTGCCAAGTTCCGTGCCTCTAACGACCGCTACCTTTTGTCCAAGGAGAACATGTATCACGCCATGGGCGTCTATACCGCGACGTATGGCCTGCTCTCGGGTGTGCTCTATGTGATCGTGGTGCTGCTGGGCGGCTGGCTGGTCGCCAAGGGACAGCTGCAGGCGGTCGATATGGCGACCTTTGCACTCTATATTTCGCTGTTCTGCACGCCGCTTGAGACGCTCGTCAATTCGGCCGAAACGTATCAGAAGGCTATCGCCGGCTTTAAACGTATGGACGAGGTGCTCTCGACCGCGCCGGATATCCAGGACAAGCCGGGCGCTACGGATCTGCAGGTGACTGCTGGCGCCGTGGAGTATCACGACGTGTGCTTTAACTACGAGGATGTCGAGCTGGGCGAGGGCTATGCCGACGAGCGTCCCGTTATCGACCATATGGACCTGTCCATCAAGCCCGGGCAGACCATCGCTTTGGTTGGCCCTTCGGGCGGCGGCAAGTCCACGACCTGTTCGCTGCTGCCGCGCTTTTATGACGTGGCTACCGGATCCATTAGCATCGACGGTCAGGACGTGCGCGATGTGACGCAGCAGAGCCTGCGCCGCGCCATCGGCCTGGTGCAGCAGGATGTCTATCTGTTTGACGGCACGATTGGCGAGAACATCGCCTACGGCAAGCCGGGCGCTACGGCAGAAGAGATCGCCGAGGCCGCCCGTCGCGCCAACATCGATGCCTTTATCGAGTCGCTTCCGCAGGGCTACGACACCGTGGTGGGCGAGCGCGGCAGCCGTCTTTCGGGCGGACAGAAGCAGCGCGTTGCCATCGCGCGCGTGTTTCTCAAGAACCCCAAGATCCTGATTTTGGACGAGGCGACGAGTGCTTTGGATAACGAGAGCGAGGAGGCGGTGCAGGAGTCACTCGAAGAGCTGGCACGCGGCCGCACCACGATTATCATCGCCCACCGTCTTTCGACCATTAAGCATGCCGATGAGATTGCGACCGTTGAGCATGGTCGCGTTATGGAGCGTGGCACGCACGAGGAGCTTCTCGCCCGTGGCGGCACCTATGCCCGTTACTATCGAATGCAGTTCGAAGGTGCGCGTGCGCACGAGCTCGACTGATTGATATGACAGGAAGTTTATGGCTGACAAGAACCCTTTGACTCCGGAAGAAGTGACGGAGTTATTCTCCGAAATCGATGCATCCGGCGTCTTGGATCCCACGCTCGCCAAAAAGCGTACCGAGCGCATGCGTGAGAAGGAGGCTGCGGCCAAGCGCGGTGACAAAGCGGCGCTAGCGCAGCTGCGCAGCGAGGACCGCGCGAGCCAGGCAAAACATATCGACCCGCTGTCCGAGGACGATCCTTCGGGCTCGCAGGTGAGCCATACCATTACGAAGACCGCGATGGCCGTGGTCATCGGTATTTTGGTGCTGATCGTGGGCATGCAGATTGGCTACGGCGTGATGCGTCGTCTGAACACCGCCAACCTGTCCGAGAGCGTTTCGGTCGATACCGTTTCGACGGCGCTGAAGGGCGGCCTTGAGTGGGGCAACGGCTTTACGCAGTTCCCGCTCGACTTTACCGTCGATGAAGCCGATGAGCGTACGGGCACGGTCGAGGTGACGGTGTTGGACACATCGTCTGCCAACGAGCTCGAGCTGCTGTCCAACGGGCAGATCCAGGCCGCGGCGCTTGCGACCAACGCGCTGCTCAACGATAAGATCGACCGCGTGGTGTATAACGTTCACGCCTATATCGACGAGGATAGCAACATTCAGCACGATTCCTTCTTTGGCATGTTCCCCGCGCGGGGCCACCAGAGCGCCATTTTGACGTTCGTGTGGACCAAGAGCTCATCCAACGCCACGAGTATCGACTGGAAGATGCGCATCGTGAGTATGGATGACACCATCGCCGAGCGCATTCAGAAGCAGGTGAACTCGGTGTCGTCGTTGATTGAGGATCCGGTGGTGAGCCAGACCAAGATTGACGAGGAAAAGGCCGAGCGTGACCTGGAGCATCGTCTGCATGGCCGCGAGATTTTCCGCGGCGGCAAGCCCGATCGCACACCGTCCGAACTGCTGGAACAGGACAAGAAAAAGTAAGACGCCATCATCCCGCGTGAGCCACAAGCCCGCGCGGGATGATTTTTTAATCCCCGTCCCAGAAAAATCATTATGCATAGAAAGTCATAATTATCATTTCGTAAACATTTCGATGAAATTAACGCCATGAGGCATACTTGCGGTTACAATACCGCGAGGCCTAACCACACACCTTTAAGCCGGTCCTGTGAGACCGGGAAGGAGAATTATGGCGAACAACCATATCGCGGGCGCTGCCGCCCGCACCTTCGCGCCCAGCGAGCTTTGCCAGCGTATGCTGGCCAAAACCAGCAAGGGCACCTGCGGTCCCTGCATCCTGTATCTTGAGGATGGGACCATTTTTTATGGACGTGCATGCGGCGCCGAGGGTACCGCGACCGGCGAAGTCTGCTTCAACACCTCGCTCGAGGGCTACTTTGAGGTCATGACCGACCCGAGTTATGCCGGCCAAATCGTAACCATGACCTATCCGCAGATCGGCAACTACGGTATCGACGAGACCGACGTCCAGTCGGCCTTCCCCGGCGACGCCGTGCGCTCTGCGAGCGCTCCGGCCATGCGCGGCATGATCGTTCGCGACATGTGCACCACGCCTTCTAACTGGCGCTCGGCCGTCAGCGTGCCGGAGTATCTGCGCGCCCATGGCATCGTCGCTATCGAGGGCGTCGACACCCGCGCTCTGGTGCGCCATCTGCGCGACAATGGTTCCAAGATGGGCATTATCTCGACCGAGATCTTCGACGTCGACGAGCTTGCCGAGCGTCTGGCCGCAGCGCCCACGCTGGTAGGCGAGAACCTGGTCAAGACCGTAAGTTGCCCCGTACCTCACGAGTTTGTGGCCGCCGATCTGCCTGCCACGCATGACTTTGCGCTTTCGGCTGCCGCTCCTGCCCGTCACAAAGTGGTCGCATACGACTGCGGTGTGAAGCGCGGCATTCTGGAGGGGCTGGTCCGCGCCGGCTGCGACCTTACCGTCGTGCCGTGGGACACGCCTGCCCAGCAGGTGCTCGACATGAATCCCGACGGCGTCTTTTTGTCCAATGGCCCCGGCGACCCCGACGCCGTGGTGGAGACCTACGAGCAGGTGCAGCAGCTGATCGGCAAGGTGCCGGTCTTTGGTATTTGTCTTGGTCACCAGATGATCAGCCTGGCCTGCGGCGCCCAGATGGAAAAGCTTAAGTTCGGTCACCGCGGTGGCAACCAGCCGGTTATGAACCTGGTAAGCCGCCGTGTGGAGATCACCGCGCAAAACCATGGCTTTGGCCTGCTGTTCCCCAGCTTGGGCAAGCTTGTCCCCGAGCTTTCCGGCGGCGAGACCGAGCATGCGGCCGATGGAGATCTGCGCGTCTGGGTGCGCCGCGGAATCGCGCCGGTCGTGATGAACGAGCGCTTTGGTCGCATTCGCCTGACACATGTGAACCTCAACGACGGCACCGCCGAGGGCATCCAGCTGCTCGACGCACCGTGCTTCTCGGTCCAGTACCACCCCGAGGCCTCGCCTGGCCCCACCGATGCCCACTATCTCTTTACCGCCTTTACGCGACTCATGGACGGCGAGGAGAACTACCTGGACATCGACACCGCGAAGGACCGCCTTGCCGGCTGGAACTTTGCTGAGTCCGAGACCGCTGAGACCGAGGAGAACTAACATGCCGAAACGTACTGACATCAAGCGTATCCTCGTCATTGGTTCGGGCCCCATCGTCATCGGCCAGGCCTGCGAGTTCGACTACTCCGGCGCCCAGGCCTGCAAGGTGCTCAAGGAGGATGGCTTTGAGGTCATCCTGGTCAACTCCAACCCGGCGACCATCATGACCGACCCGGGCTTGGCCGACCGCACCTATGTCGAGCCCATCACTGCCGAGTTTATCGAGCGCGTAATCAAGAAAGAGCGCCCGGACGCGCTGCTGCCCACGCTGGGCGGCCAGACCGGTCTGAACGCCGCCGTCGAACTGGCAAAGGACGGCACGCTCGACAAGTACGGCGTCGAGATGATCGGCTGCGACCTTGCCGCCATCGAGCGCGGCGAGGACCGCAAGCTCTTTAACGAGGCCATGGCCGAGATCGGCCTGGAGGTCGCGCGCTCGGGCTATGCCTACAGCGTGGCAGACGCCGAGGCCATCGCCGAGCGCGTGGGATATCCCTGCGTGCTGCGTCCGAGCTTTACCCTCGGCGGCGCCGGTGGTGGCATCGCGCATACTCACGAGGAGCTCGTCTCCATCGTGAGCCAGGGCCTGGAGCTCTCACCTGCCCACGAGGTGCTGGTCGAGGAGTCCATCGAGGGCTGGAAAGAGTACGAGATGGAGGTCATGCGTGACCACGCCGGCAACGGCATCATCGTGTGCTCCATCGAGAACCTCGACCCCATGGGCGTGCATACCGGCGACTCCATCACCGTGGCGCCGGCGCAGACGCTCTCCGACCTTGAGTATCAGCGCATGCGTGTCGCCTCGCTCGCCATCTTGGAGAAGATCGGCGTCGAGACCGGTGGCTCCAACGTGCAGTTTGCCGTGAATCCCAACACCGGCCGCCTGATCGTCATCGAGATGAACCCGCGCGTGAGCCGTTCGTCCGCCCTCGCTTCCAAGGCCACGGGTTTCCCCATTGCCAAGGCCGCCGCGCGCCTGGCTGTGGGCTACACGCTCGACGAGATCGTCAACGACATCACCAAGGCTACGCCCGCCTGCTTTGAGCCCACGATCGACTACTGTGTGGTCAAGGTGCCGCGCTTTGCCTTCGAGAAGTTCAAGGGTACCGACCCCACGCTCACCACGCGCATGAAGGCCGTGGGCGAGATTATGGCGATCGGCCGCACCTTTGAGGAGGCCTTTGGCAAGGCTATGCGCTCGCTGGAGGATGGCCACCAGGGCATTTGCGCCGGTGGCAAAGAGGGTGCCGATAAGCTGAGCGACGACGAGCTTGCTCAGGCCGTGGCAACCCCGACCGAGCATCGCATCTTCTTTGTGGTCGAGGCCCTACGCCGTGGCTGGGACATCGCTCGCATCCATGCCATCTGCGGTATCGATCCGTGGTACCTCAACCGTATCAACGATATGGTGCAGGTCCAGGAGAGCATCCGCGACCTGCGTGTGGAGGATATCGACGCCGACGCGATGCGCCTGCTCAAGCAGTACGGCACGAGCGATGCCGAGATCGCTGCGCTGACCGGCTCGGACGAGCGCTTTGTGCGCGCCTATCGCAAGGGTCTGGGCGTGGTTCCCAGCATGAAGACGGTCGATACCTGCGCTGCGGAGTTCTCGAGCGCCACGGAGTACCACTACAAGACGTACGAGAACATCTACCGCACGAGCCCGGATGCCAAGAAGTGCGTGGCTCCCGACGAGACCACGCCGGCGGACAAGCCCAAGGCGATGATCCTGGGCGCCGGCCCCAACCGCATTGGCCAGGGTATCGAGTTCGATTACTGCTGCGTGCACGCGAGCTATGCGCTGGCGGCCCGCGGCTTCGAGACCATCATGGTCAACTGCAATCCCGAGACCGTTTCGACCGACTACGACACGTCCGACCGTCTGTACTTTGAGCCGCTCACCTACGAGGACGTCATGGATGTCATCGATGTTGAGCGACCCGACGGCGTCGTGGTGACGCTCGGCGGCCAGACTCCGCTTAAGCTGGCGCGCATGCTCGAGGAGAGCGGCGTGAACATCATGGGCACCAAGCCCGATGCCATCGACTTTGCCGAGGACCGCGAGCGCTTTGCCGCCCTGCTCGACAAGCTGGGCATTATGTATCCGCCGGCGGGCCAGGCAACCTCGTTTGAGGAGGCCGAGGCCGTGGCCGCGCATATTGGCTACCCGCTGCTGGTGCGTCCGAGCTACGTGCTGGGCGGCCGCGGCATGATGATCGCCTACGATGCCGAGCATCTGCGCGATTACATGGCCGAGGCTGCGCGCATTAGCCCCGACTACCCGGTGTATCTGGACCGCTTCTTGGAGGGCGCGATCGAGTCCGATGTCGACGCCCTGTGCGATGGCGAAGAGGTCTACATCGGCGGCATTCTGGAGCATATCGAGGAGGCCGGTATTCACTCCGGCGACTCTGCGACCTGCATTCCGCCGTTCAGCTTTAGCGAGAGCCTGCAGGCAAAGCTTCGCGAGACTACGCGCCGCATCGCGATGGCGCTGGGCGTACGCGGCCTGGTCAACGTGCAGTACGCCATTAAGGGCGAGACCGTCTATGTGATCGAGGCCAACCCGCGTGCCAGCCGTACCGTGCCGTTTATCTCCAAGGCCACCGGCGTGCCGCTGGCCAAGTGCGCGGCGCGTATCATGGCAGGCGATTCCATCGCGAGCCTGGGCCTGCCGAGCGACGAGCGTCAGCTGGACTGGTTCTGCATGAAGGAAGCCGTTATGCCCTGGGGCCGTTTCCCGGGCGCCGACGTTATCCTGGGGCCCGAGATGAAGTCTACGGGCGAGGTCATGGGTATCGCCAAGAGCTATCCCGAGGCATATGCCAAGACGCAGCTGGCGATTGACTACAAGCTGCCCGACCCGAGCGCCGGCAAGGTGTTCATCAGCGTGTGCGACCGTGACAAGCGTCATATCCTTTCGGTCGCCCGTATCCTGCGCTACCTGGGCTTTGATATCTGCTCCACCGAGGGCACGGCGCGCGTGCTGCGTGGAGGCAACGTGACGTGCGAGGTCGTGGAAAAGATTAGCGGCCCGCACGACGGCGAGCGTCCCAACATTGGTGACCTCATCGCCGATGGCAAGATTGCGGTAATCATCAATACGCCGTACGGCCCGGGCTCGCGTGGCGATGGCTACCTGCTACGCACCGAGGCCGTCCGTCGTGGCGTGACCTGCGTGACGGCGATGTCTGCGGCCAACACGTACGTGAGTGCCATCGAGGCCGTGCGCGAGGACGAGCAGGGTCACGGCAGCGCCAACGACATGGGCATGGACGTCATCGCCCTGCAGGACCTGCCGCAGCACACGGTGTAGTGTGACCTGTCCGGCCGGGGCGGGAGGGGCCGAGATTTCCCCCTTTCGCTCCGGCTGCAAGCAGAGTCGCTCAGGAGGAAACTCGGCCCCTCCCGCCCCGGCCTGCGGTGACTTGGCTGCACCGTGTGCTGCGGAAGGGGCTTTGCGCGATGACTAGGGCTGAATAAAAAAGTGAGTGTGGGATCCGCCGTTCATTCGAACGGCGTATCCCACGTTAATATTTCAGCCAACGTACGTCATGGCAATTCCCGGTAGGTCGCAGGGCGCTTCGCGGGCGGGCCAGGCTTTATCTGAACGACTTTGCGAAGCAACCGGAGTGAAGATAAAGCCTGGCCCGCCCGCGAAGCGCCACAAAGACCGCAGGGACGGGAGCAGCTATACTACTCTCAGTAGTTAAGGGTCGCGGATCCGCCGCGTCACCGCTCTCAACAGGAGGTCTTTGTTTATGGCAGATCAGAAGCCGGTTGTCGGGATCATCATGGGCTCCAAGTCCGATCTGGGCGTTATGGAAGGTTGCACCGCCGAGCTCGAGGCGCTGGGCGTGCCCTATGAGCTCGTGATTGCAAGCGCGCACCGCACGCCGGCGAAGGTCCATGAGTGGGCCTCGACTGCTGCCGACCGCGGTATCAAGGTGATTATCGCTGCTGCTGGCAAGGCTGCTCACCTGGGCGGTGTCGTTGCTGCGTTTACGCCGCTGCCGGTCATCGGTGTGCCTATGAAGACGAGCGATCTGGGTGGTATGGACTCGCTGCTGTCGATGGTGCAGATGCCTTCGGGCGTGCCCGTTGCCTGTGTGGCCATCAACGGTGCCAAGAACGCTGCCATCTACGCCACGCAGATTCTGGGTGCATGCGACCCCGAGTACCGCAAGGTTATCGAGAAGATGAAGCAGGAGATGGCCGACGCCTAGGCGTTCCGCCGTTTCACCGCAGTATAAGGAGAGCCATGTCCGACTATCAGGGAAAACGATTCAAGGCTTCTCAGATTCCCGATCCGTCGAAGCCGGGTGCTGCCCATGCGGCACAGCAGGGTCGGACATCCTCTCCTCAGCAGCCGCGCGCACCGCGTCCCGTAACGCCGATGTCCCATCATCGCCAGGATACGCCGGCTGCATATCGCCCTTCGTCGTATGATACGGCCAAGAAAGAATCGCGTTCTACGAAACAGTCGGGCGCTGCTCCGTCGAGCTATACCGAGCCGCCGCGCAAAAAGCGCCGCTCCGTTATCCCCATCTTGCTCATCATTATTGGCATCGGCCTAATCGTTGCCGCCGCTGCCATCTTTATCAATGCGCAGATTGGTTACAAGCAGGCGAGCGAGTCGTACCAAAAGATCGAAAAGCAATATATAAGCGATAAGGACGCCAGCGGTGTGCCGATTATCGACTTCGATGCGCTTGCTCAGACAAACCCCGAGATTGTGGGTTGGATTTATGTGCCGGGAACCAACATCAACTATCCCGTGGTGCAGACCAACAACAACTCCAAATACCTCAACACGCTGTTCGACGGTACGGCCAATGCATCTGGGGCCATTTTCCTGGATAGCGATGACACCGCGCCGGGAATGGTTGACCAGCAGACCACGATCTACGGCCACCATATGAACGATGGGTCGATGTTCAACGTGATTTCGGATACGACTGACCAGGCAACGTTCGACAGCATGGACTACGTGTACTACATCACACGTGACGCGACGTATAAGCTGCGTCCGCTGGCGACCAAGGTGGTCGAGGACACGTATGCCAAGGCGCGCACGCCCAACTTTGAGGGCGATGACGGACTGAAGAATTATCTGTCCGAGATGCTCGACGGTGCCTCTGCCGTGGCGAGCGATGCCACCGATCGTGCCGCTTCGGCAACCAAGGTCGTAACGCTTGTGACCTGCCGTTCGCTGTCATTTAGCAATACGCGCGCCGTCATGGTGCTCACGCTGGTCGAGGAATAAAGTGTCCGGGCCCCGTCCCAAAAAGACTACCCTGGAAATCAAAAGGAGAAATGATGCTTGAGAACGGCAAATCGATGCCTTCGGTTGATGCTTGGCTGCGCGAAGCCAAGGCCGATGTTTCGGCGGCTGATTGTGGGATGTACCTGACACACAACGGCGTGGTGCGCGCGACGCCCAAGGCCGAAGTGCGCGGAGTCGAGACCGATGGCGTGGCGCCAGGCCACAAGGTGGGCGGCATGGTGTTTGGCTTCGATGCCGAAAAGGTGCAGGCCGCTATCGAGGCGACGCGCACGATGCCGGGTATCGGCTATGTGCGCGTGTGGCTGGCGAGCGGCGAGCTTACCGTGGGCGACGACATCATGCTCGTGCTCATTGGCGGAGACATTCGCCCGCATGTGGTCGATGCGCTGCAGTCGCTCGTCGGCACCATCAAGAACGAGTGCGTGAGCGAGGTCGAGCGCGAGGCGTAAGGCCTCGTCGGCAATCCGAGTCTGTCTATAGCGAAAGCCCGCCGGCAGTTCATGTAGATCTGCCAGCGGGCTTTGGCTTATAGGACAAAATGTGTGTCTGCTTTAGGGGCATCGGCGCAGGTCGATGCCCCTTTTTCAGCCGTTTAAATTCCGTGCCCGCTTTTAACCGCTCGGACAGAATGTGTGTCCGGTTGCCTATCGTTCCCGCAGGTAGATAACCTTTTCCGGAACCGTTAAATACCCTTTCGGAAGAGGTGCCCATGAAGGCCGTTTATTGCCCCTACTGCGGCGGTCGGACCAAGCGCAACGGCAGGACCTCGTCGGGGTCCCAGCGGTGGAGGTGCACGGCCTGCGGCGCGTCGACGACGGTGAGGTACGACGACACGGCGACAAGGCTCGAGGAGTTCCTCGGGTGGCTCCTCTCGAAGGACTCGCAGGCCACGATGCCGGGCGGCGGGCGGTCCTTCAGGCGCAGGACGGCCGAGTTCTGGGAGGTCTGGCCCATGCCCGTCCCCGACGGCGAGCTGCACCGCGTGCTCCACGTCGACGGGATCTGGGTCGCGCGCGACCTCGTCGTGCTCATATGCTGCAGCGGCGAGAGGGTGGTCTCCTGGTACATGGCCAGGTCGGAGAACTCGAGGGCGTGGTCGGCCCTCATGGCGCCGATCCCGGCGCCCGACGTGGTCGTCACCGACGGCGGGAGCGGGTTCGCCAAGGCCGTGCGCGAGACCTGGCCGCGCACCAGGGTCCAGAGGTGCACCTTCCACGCCTTCTCGCAGGTCAAGCGCTACACGACGACGCGGCCGAAGCTCCAGGCGGGGCGCGAGCTCTACCTCATCGCGCGCGACCTCATGGGCATCGAGGCGCTGCACCAGGCCGAGATCTGGGTCGAGCGCTACCTCGACTGGTGCGGGTTCTGGGCCGACTTCCTGGAGGACAGGACCGTGGTGGACGGCAGGAGGGTCTACACCCACGAGAGGCTGAGGCGGGCGCGCTCGTCGCTGTCGTCGCTGGTGCCGGCGGGGACGCTGTTCACCTACCTCGACCCCGCCCTGGCCAAGGCCGGCCCGCTGCCGTCGACCAACAACATGATCGAGGGAGGGGTGAACTCGCAGCTGAGGGCCGTCCTGCGCAACCACCGGGGGCTGACGTCGGTCAAGCGCGTGAAGGCGGTGTTCTGGTGGTGCCACGCGCACTCGGGGGACGCGAGGACGGCGCGCGAGAAGCTCGCCACGATGCCGACCGACGCGGACATCGACTTCCTGTTCAGCGTCTACTCCGCCTCGCCGTCGCGCGAGGACGGAGGGCCGGAGTGGGGCGACAGGGCCGTGTGGGAGGACCTCCACCACAGGGACCCGTACCCGTTCTGGCTGGATTAATGGATGGAAACGGATGTTCTATCGGGACACACATTTTGTCCTATAAGCCCGGGCTTTGATGTGTTGGAGCTATTTTGCTCTGGCGTTTGCTACACGCGTGTGGCGTCCTTGGGGCTCATGGTCATACTCTGAAAACGGTTCTCCATATATTCGTTATCGAAATGCTTGTCATAGAACTGTGCGACGGGAATATTTCGAACGGTTCCGTTGACGCGCTGATACCAATAGTCGAGCGATTGCAACGTCATGACGCCGTCGATCAACATGACGGCGGTCAGGATGACGGTAGCAGAGTAGCGGCGTTTCCATGGAATCATATTGATGAGCTTAAGCAGGCGCGGCAGCAAGACCTTGATCCAGATGAGGCCACCCAGGCCCCACATGCAGGCAAACGGCGTGCATGTGCGTCCCCCGGTCAATACCGCGATGGGATCGGGCATGCCGAATAGCCTAATGTGTGAATAGCTCCACGACACCACGCCAAATGAGGTCTGCATAAACCAGCCTACAAACACCTCGAAAGCGCCGCCGATCAGGGCACTTACCAGGAAAATGATCAGAGGATTCTTTTTATAGAAGCGGTTGAGCGCCATGGTCATGAGCACCGCGCCAAATCCGTAGATGGGGCTAAAGGGGCCAAATAGCATACCGGCACGGTCCTGATAGACGCCGGGATCGACGACGACCATATGCCAGACTTCCTCGAGAATGAGACCTAACACGCTGCAGACGAAGAATACCCAGAACAGGTTGAAGTAGTTGAGCTTGATGTAGCCCTCGCCGGTTTCGTCGCGGCCGAGCATCCCCTCGGCGGCGGCATCGCGGTCGAGCATCTCTTGCAGACGGCGCTGCAGTTCGCGCTCCTGGCGTAGCGTGGGGTCGACGGTGGCCGACAGCGCAATGAGGATGACAAGCTGGACGGCGGGGCGCAGCAGGAAGGGTCCGATGCCCTGGAGCATCACGTCAACTAAAAGCTCCACGACGGTAAATGCGATGAGGACGTAAGACAGGCGGGCGGCATTGCGCCGCTGGTCCTTGATGAGGTCCAGGCCAAAGACGATCAAGATGATCGCGCTTGCCGCCGAGAGCATAATGCCGGCGACGATAAGGCCAACCGCGACTAGGGTGTTATCACCGAGCTTAGCGGCGACGTTGCCGTTAATGAGTGCGGTGATGACCTGCCACATAAAGACGGCGACTGACGGGAGCGTGCCCACGCCAGATAGGGTGCACAGGACTGCGTAGACCTTGATGATAAGGGGGATCTTCTTGGCCTCCGTGGTGCTGGGGACACTGGGGTCGAGTTGATTTCGATCCATACGCTACCTTTCTCGTCTTGTAGTAGCCTACAAGGATACGCCGACGACCAGCTAAAAGACAGGACGAACGTCCCAATTGCAACAATGTAGCCCCTAGCGCGGGCGAGACACGGCGCACGGGAAGTCTTCGAGGCCGTTGCCCCTGAGAGTGGACTACCCAATAAAATGTTTGGTCGCAAAACGGATAATAAGCTCGGTGGGCTTTTAAAAAGCGCTGCTCATGCGCGGGGGAGCGCGTCGCGCCGTGCGTATAATAAGGCGGGTAACGCCAAAATACGAGGCTCTGAGGGGATGCCATGTCTCAAGAAACCATCCGCGCGGCCGAGCGTGCCGCGGGACAGGTGAACGCCATGTCGACGTATGATCCGGACTCTGACCAGCTGCATGAGGAATGCGGCGTTTTTGGTGTCTGGGCGCCCGATCGCGACGTGGCTCGACTGACGTACTTTGGCCTGCGTGCACTGCAGCATCGCGGCCAAGAATCGGCGGGAATCGCCGTTGGTGACGGCGGTACGGTTATGGTCCGCAAGGATCTGGGCCTGCTCGACCGCGTGTTCTCCAATGCCGACTTGTCGACGCTCTCCGGTCAGCTGGCCGTGGGTCATGTGCGCTACGGCACCGCCGGCGCCAAGAGCTGGGAAGCCTCTCAGCCGCACCTCTCTACCATCAATAGCGTCATTATCGCGCTCGCGCACAACGGCACCCTCGTCAACACCGACGAGCTGCGTCGCCAGCTGATCGAGCTGGGCGTACCGTTCCTCTCCAACTCGGATTCCGAGGTCGCGACCAAACTCATCGGCTACTTTACTCAGCGTACTGGCCATCTGCGCGAGGGCATTCGCAAGACCATGGAGCTCGTGCGCGGCGGCTACGCCATGACGCTCATCAACGAGCAGGCGCTCTACGCATTCCGCGATCCGCACGGCATTCGCCCGCTCGTGCTGGGCAAGCTGGTGGACGAGGGTCTGGACCAGGCCGATGCCGCATCCGTTTCGCAGCTGCCGTCGCAGGACGGCGCCGCGACGGTCGACGCCACCACCCATGTCACGCGCGCCGGCGGCTGGGTCGTTGCCTCCGAGACCTGCGCGCTCGATATCGTGGGCGCCGAGTACGTCCGCGACGTCCGTCCCGGTGAGATTTTGCGCATCAGCGCCGAGGGCCTTGTGTCCGAGCAGGGCGTGCCTGCCGCCGAAGAGCCTGCTAACTGCATTTTTGAGCAGGTCTACTTTGCTCGCCCCGATTCCATCATGAACGGCAAGAGCGTCTACGCCTGCCGTTATGACATGGGTCGTCAGCTGGCACATGAGGAGCCCGTCGAGGCCGACCTGGTCATCGGCGTGCCCGACTCCGGCCTGCCGCCCGCGGAGGGCTATTCGCACGAGAGTGGCATTCCCTTTGGCGAGGGCCTCATCAAGAACCGCTATGTGGGCCGTACGTTTATCGAGCCTACGCAGGAGCTGCGTGCCATGGGCGTGCGTATGAAGCTCAACCCGCTGCGTGACAACATCGAGGGCAAGCGCCTGGTCGTCATCGACGACTCCATCGTGCGCGGCACCACCATGGTGCAGCTCGTCAAGATGCTGCGCAACGCCGGCGCCAAGGAGATTCATATCCGCATCAACTCGCCCGAGGTCATCTGGCCGTGCTTCTACGGTATCGATACCGACGTGCAGTCGCAGCTTATCAGCGCCAACAAGACGGTCGACGAGATTTGCGAGTATATCGGCGCCGATTCGCTGGCCTTCCTTTCGGTCGAGGGCCTGCTTAAGGTCATGCCCAAGGGCGGTTACTGCGATGCGTGCTTTACCGGCCGCTACCCCGTGGCGATTCCCGAGAGCTTTGGCCGCGACAAGTTCATGGAGGGCTTTAAGCCCCGCAACCTGGACAAGCCGCTGCACTTTGATGACGACGCCGTGGTCGAGAAATACGACGATCGCAGCTGGGAAGAGGAACACGGCGAGGCCTAAAACCTGCCAAAAAGGGACAGGTTTATTTTGGTAGGTTTTACCTGCTGTTTTGTTGATATGACGGCGCGCGTTGTTATGGCGCGCGCCGAAATGAACGCAACTATGAGCACCGTTTGGCGCCCGGGCGGCGCCACGGTAGTGGGAGAGGAAGGCTCAGATGAGCGACAGCAAGCATGTGACGTATGAGGATGCCGGCGTCGATACCGCCGAGGGCGGCCGCGCCGTTGACGCTATTAAGCAGATGGTTAAGGACACCAACCGTCCCGAGGTCATCGGCGGCATCGGTGGCTTTGGTGGCCTGTTCTCGGCTGCCGCGCTTAAGGATATGGAAGACCCGATTCTGATTAGCGGTACCGACGGCGTGGGCACCAAGCTCGTGCTCGCCCAGATCATGGACCGTCACGAGACGGTGGGCCAGGACCTGGTTGCTATGTGCGTCAACGACATTCTGGCTTCGGGTGCCGAGCCGCTGTTCTTCCTGGACTACGTTGCCATCGGCCACATCGAGGCCGAGCACATGGCAAAGATCATCAAGGGTGTGGCCGACGGCTGCAAGCTCGCGGGCTGCGCGCTCGTGGGCGGCGAGATGGCCGAGCACCCCGGCGTCATGGCTCCTGCCGACTACGACCTTGCCGGATTTACCGTGGGCGTCGTCGACCGTCCCAAGATGCTCGACCCCGCGAATGTCCGTCCCGGCGACGTGATCCTGGGCCTGCCTTCCACCGGCGTGCACTCCAACGGCTACTCGCTCGTGCGTAAGGTCATTGGCGTCGACGGTATTAAGCCGGGCACGCCCGAGGCCGCCGCTAAGGCCGAGGAGCTGAGCCGTCCGCTCGAGGAACTCGGCGGCGCATCGCTGGCAGACGCCCTGTTGGCCCCCACGCGCATCTATGTCAAGCCGATTCTGGAGCTGCTGCGCGGTGGCGCTCCGGTGCACGCCATCGCCCATATCACTGGCGGCGGTATTACCGAGAACCTCAACCGCGCGCTCGCCGACGACGTCGACGCCGTGGTCACCCGCAACGGCGCCGAGATGGGTTGGGACGTTCCGCCCGTCATCACCTACGTGTCGCGCCAGGCCGAGCTCGCGCCCAACGAGGCATGCAAGACCTTCAACATGGGCGTTGGCCTGTGCCTGATCGTCGCCCCCGAGGACGAGGCTGCCGTGACCGAGGCCCTGGTCGCGCTGGGCGAGAAGCCGTTCCGCGTGGGCGAGTGCGTCGAGGGCTCCGGTAAGGTCGTGTACTCCGATGAGCGCTAACGAGCAGATGGCTGCTGCCGCGAGCCTGGGCTTTGTGCCCTACACCCGTCCGACCGGCACCGATACGGCCGAGCCGCTCAAGATCGGTGTGCTCATCAGCGGTTCGGGTACCAACCTGCAGGCGCTGATCGATCTGATCGCCGCCGGCAAGCTCAACGCTTCGATTGAGCTTGTGGTGTCGAGCCGTCCTTCGGCTAAGGGTTTGCAGCGCGCTGAGCGCGCGGGCATCCAGACGCTCACGCTGTCCAAGGATGTCTATGCCGACCCCATCGCCGCCGACGAGATCATCGCGCACGAGCTGCTCGAGCGCGGCTGCGAATATGTGGTCATGGCCGGTTACATGCGCATGGTGCACACGCCGCTGCTGGCGGCGTTTCCCAACCGCGTGGTCAACTTGCATCCGGCACTGCTGCCGAGCTTTACCGGCGCGCATGCGATCGACGATGCCTTTGCGCGCGGCGTCAAGGTAACCGGTGTGACCGTGCACTTTGCCAACGAGATCTACGACAACGGCCCCATCATCGCCCAGCGCGCGCTGGCTGTTGAGGAGGGCTGGGACGTCGACACGCTCGAGGAGCACATCCACGCGATTGAGCACGTGCTGTATCCCGAGGTCGTGCAGATGCTCGCCGACGGCCGCGTCCACGTGCTGGAGAGCGGCAAGGTTGCAATTGACGCGCCTCGCGGCTAGCGGCGCACAGTACAATTTAGCCGAGTAGTCAGGGTGGTCATTGGCGCCAAGGCGCGCGTGGCCACCTTTTGTTTTGGGTAGTCATCGGGAACGGTCTTTAACGACTGGTCATTCAAGAACGTCGCAGGTGACTAGGTGAGAGAGGTGAGCGCATGGCGGATAACGAAGCGCTGTTTACGCCTGAGTTGGTGTTTTTTGATTGGGAGTGTGCGACGCCGGATGAGGTGTTTGCGCGGCTCGAGGGCGAGCTTGCACCACGTGGCTACATTGCGTCCGGTTGGCTCGGCGCCGTTCGCACGCGCGAGGATGCCTATCCCACGGGTCTTGCCATGCCGGCGGCAAACATTGCCATTCCGCATACCGATCCGGGGTTTGTGGCCAAGCCCTATATCGCGGTGGTGAAGCCCGCCGCGTCCGTGACATTTAACGCTATGGCTGGCATGGGCGCTCCGGTGCCGGTGCAGATCGTCATCAATCTGGGTATTGCCGAGCCGGGCGGCCAGGTCGAGGCCCTGCAGGCGCTCATGAACATCTTTATGGACGCCGATGCCGCAGCCGACGTGCTCGGCCAGACCACGCCCCAGGGCATGGTCGACGCCATCCGCCGCCACTTCTAAGGTGGGGCTGAGTCGGCACTTGGGGACGTTCCTTTTCTGCCGGCAGTAAGGGACAGTCCCGAAGTGCCGGCATATAAAGAACGTCCCCAAGTGCCAAGTGCCAGAGCTGTCCCCTTTGCACCAAAATGGTGCAGATTAACCTGTCCCCAATGCACCAAGCGTGTCGCGGGGGCCGCGTTGTGACACAATGGCGTTTGTTCGATTCGTTATGCGAAAGGCCAACTATGGCAAATAAGAAAAAGAACTCCGAGGCCGCGCCGACGCCCGAGCAGCAGGCCCGCGCTGCCTCCAGCTCTCGCAAGAAGCAGCGCAAGACGTACGTGTCTAAGACCGTCAAGATCGTTCTGGTGGTCATCGGCGTGCTGGCGATGCTGCTTTCTGTCTCGGCGATGGCGTGCTCCGGCCTTATGTCGCAGGCTGAGGACACCTCGGGCTACAAGCTGACCGGCGGTGTTGCTGCCACTATCAACGGCACCAACCTTACCGAGGACACCGTGACCAAGCAGATCATGAGCATGCGCACGTCCTACGGCTACACCAAGGATGAGGATTGGGCGCAGTATCTGGTTGACAACGACCTCACGCCCAAGAAGTACCGCAAGCAGCTCATCGACTCCTACACGCAGCAGATTCTGCTTCAGCAGGCACAGAAGGAGAACGGCGTGACGGTGTCGGACGAGGAGGTCGAGAAGGCTTGGAAGGACGCGTGCAAGAGCGCGGGCGGTGCCAAGGCCTTTAAGAAGACCCTCAAGACCTACGGCTATACCGAGGACACCTACAAGGATTCGCTCAAGGAGAGCCTGGCGCAGCAGAAACTCAAGGATGCCGTGGCGCCCACCAGCAAGCCCAAGGACAGCGAGATCGTCGATTACATCAACGAGAACCTGTCTAACTACAACGATGCTCGCCGCTCGTCGAACATCCTGATCAAGGTTGATTCCGACGCTTCCGACGAGGACAAGGCTGCCGCCAAGGCCAAGGCACAGGAGTGCCTGGACAAGATCAACTCCGGTGAGCTGAGCTTTGAGGACGCCGTTGAGCAGTACTCCGAGGACACCGGTTCCAAGGAGAAGAAGGGCGATGTGGGCTGGGATAAGCTCACCACTTTCGTCGACAGCTACCAGACGGCGCTCGAGGGGCTCAACAAGGGCGACGTGAGCGACGTCGTCGAGTCGACCTATGGTTACCACATCATCAAGTGCACCGACTACTTCCATGTCGATAATCAGGTCGATGACATCAACCAGGTGCCCAAGGCCATCAAGAAGTACGTTTCCAATGTGGTGAAGACGCAAGCGGCCAGCACCGCGTACAGCGAGTGGCTGGAGCAGTACAAGAAGGATGCCGACATCACCGTTAACCCCATGCCCAAGGACGTGCCGTACAACGTCAGCCTGAAGGGCGTCACCAAGAGTTCGACCGACGATTCGTCGACGACTGAGTAATCATGGGGCGGCGCTCGTGTGAGTGCCGTCCGCACTATTGAGGAGGATTTGCAGATGACCAACGAAGAGCTGCAGAAGGAAATGATTGCGGCCATGAAGGCCAAGGACAAGGTTCGCCTGTCCATCATTCGCCAGGTCAAGGCCGAGGTGAAGAATATCGAGGTCAACGAGCGCCGCGATGTGACCGAGGAAGACGTCAACAGCATGATCAAGCGTTTGATTAAGCAGACGAGCGAGACGTTGGAGATGTCCATCAAGGCCGGTACCGACCAAGAGCGTACCGACAACCTGACCGAGCAGGTCAAGATTCTGGAGAGCCTGCTGCCCGCGCAGGTTTCGGGTGAGGAGCTCGAGGCCCTGATCGAGCAGGTTATCGCCGAGCTGGGTGCCACGTCCAAGAAGCAGATGGGCCAGGTTATGGGTGCACTCGGCAAGGCCACCGGCGGCAACTTCGACAAGCCGGCCGCGGCAAAGATCGTCGGAGCAAAATTGGCGTAATTTGTTACGCGGTTTTACCAAACCGCGTAACGGCTCGACGCTGCAAACCCGCACACGCGGCAATCTGACGTTCAATTTCAAGGGCGCGACCATAAGGTCTGCGCCCTTTCATTTCACGTCACCTTGCTCGCGTGTACGGTTTTCGCTGACTTATGCTCAACAAGGGCGGTTGGAGGAAGGGCGTCCCCCGCGGGCGCTCATTGGGGACGGGCTTAAATGAGTGCCCAATGAGCAGGTACTCATTTAAGTCTGTCCCCAATGACTAGGTGCCGACGAGCAGGTGGAAGGTTGCGGGTTCTTTACGGGAATGTAGTGTGGGCTGCGAAAACGTGGTTCTTTCCGTACAATAGTTCAACTCGTGTAAACGCAGGGAAGGGACATTCATGGCAGACATGATCGAGATCAAGCATCTCAACAAGTACTTTGGCGACCTGCATGTGCTCAAAGATATCAACCTCACCGTCAAGCGCGGCGAGAAGCTCGTAATGATCGGGCCTTCCGGTTCGGGTAAGTCGACGCTCATCCGTTGCGTCGATTATCTGGAGGAGCCCACGTCGGGCGAGGTCGTCATCGACGGTACGCCGCTCACCAAAAAGAACCACCTGGAGATGGCTCGCAAGTATAGCTCCATGGTGTTTCAGCAGTTCAACCTGTATCCCAACATGACGGTGCTGGGCAACCTGACGCTCGCGCCCATCAAGCTACAAAAGAAGAGCAAGGAGGAGGCGACCGAGATCGCTATCGCCGCGCTCAAGCGTGTCGGCATGGCGCATAAGGCCGGCGAGTATCCGCAGAATCTCTCGGGCGGTCAGCAGCAGCGCATCGCCATCGCCCGTGCCCTGTGCACCAAGCAGCCCATCATCCTGTTTGACGAGCCGACCTCGGCACTCGACCCCGAGATGGTCCAGGAAGTTCTGGACGTCATGATCGAGCTCGCGCAGGAGGACATCACCATGATCTGCGTGACGCATGAGATGGGCTTTGCGCGCCAGGTGGCCGACCGCGTCATCTTTATGGAGGACGGCCGCATTCTGGAGGAGGGCACGCCCGAGCACTTCTTCGATAACCCCGAGAACCCGCGCTGTCGCGAGTTCCTGTCCAAGATTCTGCACTAGGCGCGGTGATGGACATGACGGATATGACGAGGGAGGCCGTGTCGCGCCGTCACTTTTTGCAGCTGGCTGGCGCCAGCATGCTTGCGCTGACGGCGACCGCGCTTACCGGTTGCGGCAACTCCACCAGCGGCGAGGGCTCCGACAAGGGGTCCAAGCTTGCGGCCATCAAATCGCGTGGCCATCTGAATGCCGGCGTTAAGAAGGACGTTCCCGGCTACGGCTATTACGACACCGCCAAGGGCCGCTTTGAGGGCATGGAAGTCGATTTGTGCTACCAGATCGCTGCTGCCGTCTTTGGCGTGAGCTACAAGGAGGCCCGCGCCCAGGAGCTTGTCGAGTTTACCGACGTAACGCCCAAGACGCGCGGCCCGCTGATCGATAACGGCCAACTTG
The DNA here is from genome assembly GCA_902363125.1 of Coriobacteriaceae bacterium. Lineage (GTDB taxonomy): Bacteria > Actinomycetota > Coriobacteriia > Coriobacteriales > Coriobacteriaceae > Collinsella. Next base: position 28,415 of record CABIZD010000003.1, on the reverse strand, counting down.
ACGTGGTCGCGGCGACCTACACCATCACCGACGAGCGCAAGAAGAGCTGGGATTTCTCGACGCCGTACCGCACCGACTACGTGGGACTCATGGTCAAGAAGCGTTCGGGCTTTACCTCGATTGAGGACCTGGACGGCAAGGTCATTGGCGTAAGCCAGGGTGCCACCACGCAGGGCCTGATCGAGCAGATGATCAAGGACAACGGCTTTAGCTGCAAGCCCGAGTTTAGGGCCTTTAGCGGCTACCCCATCATCAAGAGTTCGCTCGACGCCGGCAATATCGACGTCTTTGCCATGGACCGCTCCACGCTGGCCGGCTATATGAACGAGACCGTTGAGCTGCTGCAGCCCGAGGTCAAGTTTGGCGAGCAGGGCTACGGCGTGGCGACCAAGAAGGGCTGCGACCTTTCGGCCGTGGTCGATCAGGTGATTTGCGATCGCCTGGCCGACGGCTGGCTCGACCAAGAGGTCAAGACCTGGGGTCTTGTATAGGCGCATCGTCCAGGGAAGGAATCAAATGCTCGAAGGATTATTTGACGCCGACCGTTGGTCGACGACATTTCAAAACATGGGGCCCTTCTGGGAGGGCTTTGGCGTGACGCTGCAGGTGGTCGTTGCCGGTCTGCTGTTGTCGCTGGTGCTGGGCACGCTGCTGGGCGTGTTCTCTACCACTCGCTCGCGCGTGCTGCGCGCCATAAGCCGCGTGTACGTGGAGTTTTACCAGAACACCCCGTTGCCCGTGCAGGTGCTCTTTATGTACATGGCCGGTCCGCAGTTTTTGCAGGCCATGACCGGTGCCGACCAGCCGGTGCGCATCGCGCCGTTCGTGCTGGGCTTCTTGGGCGTGGGCCTGTATCACGCGGCCTACATTTCGGAGGTCATCCGCACCGGTATCGAAGCGGTTCCGCGCGGTCAGATGGAGGCGGCTCAGAGCCAGGGCTTCACCCGTGCGCAGGCGTACTGGTACATCGTGCTGCCCCAGACATTCAAGATCATTCTGCCGCCGCTGTGTAACCAGGCGCTCAACCTGGTCAAGAACACGTCGGTGCTGGCACTTGTGGCCGGCGGCGACCTTATGTACCGTTCCGACAACTTTGTGAGTCTGTACGGTTACCTGCAGGGATACATCGTCTGCTGCCTTATGTACTTCATCATCTGCTTTCCGCTCGCCATGCTGGTGCAGTGGCTCGAGCGCCGCTCCAAGGAGCGTCCGCGCGGCGTGAGCCTGGCCGAGCTGGGGCTCGACAACGTAGAGGAGGCCTAGCGCATGGAAATCTTCAACGCGTCCAACCTGCTCTACATTTGGGGCGGCTTTGTTAAGACGATCGAGATCTCGGCGCTGTCGATCTTTTTCTCGCTCATCTTTGGCACGGTGCTGGCGCTTGTTAAAAGCTATGCGCCCCGCCCGTTCCGTATTTTGGTGAGTGCCTATATCGAGCTGTTCCGTTGCACGCCGAACCTGCTGTGGATCCTTTTTATCTACTTTACGGTGCAGGGTTTGGACATTGTGATTTCGACCATCGCCTTTACGCTGTTTACCAGCGCTGTTATGGCTGAGATTGTGCGCGGCGGCCTCAACTCGATTCCGCGCGGCCAGTTTGAGGCAGCGCAGAGCCAGGGCTTTGGCTTCTTTGCCACCATGCGCTACATCATTCTGCCGCAGACGTTTAAGACGATCATTCCGGCGCTGTTTAGCCAGTGCACGACCGTCATCAAGGACAGCTCGTATCTTTCGGGCATTAACGTGGCCGAGCTCATGTACACGGCAAACGTCGTGATGGCCCACGCGATCGACCTGTCGCAGGTGCTTATGCTCTACGGCCTGGTGTTTGCGATGTACTTTGTACTCAACTTTGGTATCTCGCTGCTGGTCCGCGCATATCAGAGGCGAATGGTGGCAGCGTAGAATGTGGCAAAGGGACAGTCCCTTTGTCACATAGAGAAAGGAATCGCGATGAGCGATCTGGAGAATAAGAAGAGTCCTGTGGTCATTACCATCGCGCGCGACTTTGGCGCCGAGGGCCACGAGATTGGTCGTATCCTCGCCGATGAGCTGGGGATTCCGCTGTACGATAACGAGCTGCTGGTGCGTGCTTCGCTGCGCGCGGGCGAGTCGCTCGACAAGATGGCCGCCTACGACGAGCGTCTGGCCGTGGAGAACATGGCGTTTCTGCCCGACCGCTACGATGCGCGTTCGTACTCGGACAAGTTGTTCCAAAAGATGAGCCAGGTGATTTTGGATCTGGGCGAGACCGAGAGCTGCATTATCGAAGGTCGTCTGTCCGATTACCTGTTGCGTAACAACCCCAACCACATTGCCGTGTTGGTGACCGCTCCCTTTGAGGACCGCGTCGAGATCGTGCGCAAGAAGCGTGGCCTTAACAAGAAGAAGGGCGCTAAGCTGGTTAAACAGCAGCAGAAGGCGCGTGAGGCGTTCTATAAGCGCTACAGTGCCGGTAAGTGGAAGATGACGAGCGGCAAGGACATCGTCGTCAACCGCGCCAAGCTGGGCCGCGAAGGCTGCAAGGACGTCATCGCCGCAGCCTACCGCTACAAGGTGGCCCAACTCGAAGGCTAGTCGACCAAAACCACCACAAAGGGGACAGGCACCTTTGTGGTGGTAGGGCGATCGGCATAGAAAAAGTCCCCGCCGGGCGTGTGCTCGACGGGGACTTTGCCGTTTGATGGCTAACGCTGTAGGTGATTACTCGCCCAGCAGGCTCTTGGTGATGGAGGCAGCGGCCTTCTTGCCGGCGCCCATCGCCAGAATGACCGTAGCGGCACCGGTGACGATGTCGCCGCCGGCCCAGATGCGGGGATCGGTGGTCTGGCCGGTCTCCTCGTCGGCGACGATGTAGCCCCACTTGTTGAGCTCCATCTTGCCACCGATCTTCTTTGCGAAGGGGTTGGCGTTGGTGCCGATAGCCGAGATCGCGACATCGCAGGGAATCTCCTCGATGGCGCCCTCGATGGGCACCGGGCGACGACGGCCGGACTCGTCGGGCTCGCCGAGCTCCATCTTCTGGACCTTGACGGCGCATACGGAGCCGTCCTCGCCAGCGACAAACTCGAGCGGGGAGACGAGCGGCAGAACCTCGACGCCCTCGGCCTTAGCGTGGTGCAGCTCGGCGCGACGGCAGGGCATCTCGTCCTCGGTACGACGGTAGGCGATGATGGCGTGCTCGGCGCCCAGACGCTTGGCGGTACGGACGGCGTCCATAGCCACGTTGCCGCCACCAAAGACGACGACGTTCTTGCCGTGCTTGGTGGGGGTGTCGTACTCGGGGAACTTGTTGGCCTTCATCAGGTTCACGCGGGTGAGGTACTCGTTGGCGAAGAAGACGTTGGGCAGGTTCTCGCCGGGGACGTTGAGGAACTTGGGCAGGCCAGCGCCGGTCGCCACGTAGATGGCGTCGAAGCCCTGCTCGAACAGCTCCTCGGCCGTGGCCATGTTGCCCACGACGGAGTTGTACTCAAACTTGACGCCCATGTCCTCCAGGCCGTCGATCTCGCGCTTGACGACTGCCTTGGGCAGACGGAACTCGGGGATGCCGTAGACCAGCACGCCGCCGCCGGTGAAGAAGGCCTCAAAGACGGTGACGTCAAAGCCGTTGCGGGCGAGCTCGCCGGCGCAGGTGATGCCGGACGGGCCAGAGCCGACGACGGCGACCTTCTTGCCGTTCTTGGGGGCCATCTTGGGCGTGGAGGCGAGCTCGGGGCGGTCACCCAGGAAGCGCTCGAGCTGGCCGATGGCCACGGGCTCGGATTTCTTACCACGGATGCACTTGCCCTCGCACTGGTTCTCCTGCGGGCAGACACGGCCGCAGATGGCGGGAAGCATGGAGTCCTCGCGGATGGTATCGAGAGCGCCGCCGAAGTCCTTCTCGCGGATCTGCTCGATAAAGCGGGGGATGTTGATGTTGACGGGGCAGCCCTCAACACAGAACGGCTTCTTGCAGTTGAGGCAGCGCTCGGCCTCGGCCAGCGCCATCTCCTCGGTGAAGCCCTTGTCGACGGGGCGGAAGTCGCAGGCGCGCTCGGCAGCCGGCTCCTCGTTATCGGGGGTACGGGGCGACTTCATATCGGCAACGAAACGACCGTTAACTAGTGGCATGCGCAGCTCTTTTCCTCATAGGCCTTGAGGGACTCGCCCTCTTCGGAACGGTAAGCGGCCTGGCGGGCACGAAGGTCATCCCAGTCGACCAGGGTGGCATCGAAGTCGGGGCCGTCGACGCAAGCGAACTTGGTCACGCCGCCCACCTCGACGCGGCAGCAGCCGCACATACCGGTGCCGTCAACCATGATGGGGTTGAGCGACGCGGTGATGGGGGTGTCGTACTTCTGGGCGGTGAGGGTCGAGAACTTCATCATCGGAACGGGGCCGACGCAGAAGACCTGGCTCACGGCCTTGTCCTGCAGCAGGCGCTCCAGCGGAGCGGTTACAACGCCCTGCTCGCCGTAGGAACCGTCGTCGGTAGTGATGTGGATGTGGTCCTCGTCGAGGAGCTCGCGGAACTGGTCCTCCATGAGCAGGAGGTCCTTGGTGCGGGCGCCCATGATGGCGTGCACCTCGTGGCCGGTCTCGACCAGGTGCTTGGCGACCGGGAAGGCAATTGCCAGGCCAACGCCGCCGCCAATGACGGCGCAGGGGCCCTCGGCCATCTCGGTGGGAACGCCCAGCGGGCCCACGACGTCGCGCAGCGACTCGCCGGCCTCGTAGGTGGAAAGCATTTCGGTGGTCTTGCCGATCACCATGAAGATGAACTCGACCCAGCCCTCGTCACCGTTCCAGCCGGCCAGGGTAAACGGGACACGCTCGCCCGTCTCGTTGGCGCGAACCATGAGGAACTGTCCAGCGTGCGCATGCTTGGCGATTGCAGGCGCCTCGATGCGGAACTTGAACACCTTCTCCGAGAACTGCGTCTTCTCCAGGATCTTATACATAGAACCCCTCTCTTGTTAGGGCCGCCGAACCGTGCCTCCACGGAAATGGACGGTAGCCCGAATAAAACCGTACGCGCACAGGCGTTGTGCAGACATACGGTGCAAATTATACCCTCATGGACATGTCACTTACGTGTGTCTTCGGCGGTTGGGAGCAGGGTTTATCCACTTTGGCCTTCCAAAGGGGGAGAGGTTTATTTTGGTCGGTTTTATCAGGTAAAACGGCAAATGGGGCCGACCTCGCACATCGGTGAGACCGGCCCCCATTGGAGCGCTGCATATGTATGGCGGCACAGGGTTTATTGCGGTGCGGCCGCTGCGGTGTTTCCGTATACAGAACCTGCCAAAATAAACCTGTCTCTAAATAGTAGGTTCTAGTGCTTGCCGTTGGCGGAAGCGGCGCCGTTTACGTGATCGCGGGCGTAGATTACGCCGTGGACGATGGCCAGACCGGCGGCATCTGCGGCGCGGGCGCAGGTGTCCTGGAAATCCTCGGCCTCGCGGGCGCGCAGCTGCTTAAGAACGTAGTCGGCGACGGCCATCTTGCCGGGAGGGTTGCCGATGCCGGTGCGGATGCGGCTGAAGTCGCGGCTGCCCATCTTGTCGATGATGGAGCGCAGGCCGTTGTGACCGGCATGGCCTCCGCCCACCTTGACGCGTACGTCACCGGCGGGAATGTCGAGCTCGTCGTGGATGACGAGCAGCTCCTCGGTCTTGATCTTGTACTCGCGGCAGAGCTTGGAGATGGGCCCGCCCGAGGTGTTCATGTACGACTGCGGCTTGACCAGCACAATCTGGCGCTTACCGCCCTCTTCCTCGGGATCGTTGATGTTGATGAGCGCGACCTCGGCGCCGGCTTGGTTTTTCCAGTACGTGACGCCGGCCTGACGGGCCAGCTCGTCGATCGCCTTAAAGCCGGCGTTGTGGCGGGTCTCGGCATATTCCTCGCCCGGGTTGCCAAGCCCGGCAACCATGCGAATCTTAAGCGGCTGTGCAGCTGCCATATTTGTCCTTCCGTTACACAAATAGTTCAATCAACGACAAAGGCTACCACGCCCGCCGAAGGCGAGGCTTTGCTTCAGCGAAATCCCACCAGACAAAAGCGCGTCCGCGGCAGAGCGAGCCGTCGGAACAGAAGAAACCCCCGCGCGACCTTTGCGAAGCAAGGGGGAGCGCGGGGGTTTCTTCTGTTCCGACGGCGATGCGCCGGGTTACAAGGACGATGCGACTACAGCGCGAAGTCGCCGCCGACGAGCGTGGAGACGGGCTCCTCGTGGTAAACGGCGGAGATGGCCTGAGCGAACTCCTCGGCGACCGAGATGGTCTTGATCTTGCCGCCGACCTCGACAGGAATGGCGTCGGTGACGAGGCACTCGACGATCGGGGCGTCGTTCAGACGCTCGATGGCCGGACCGGAGAAGATGCCGTGGGTGGCGCAGACGTAGATGTCGCCAGCGCCCATAGCCTTGAGCTCCTTGACGTTGGCGCACAGGGTGCCAGCGGTGTCGATCATGTCGTCGTTGATGATGCAGGTCTTGCCCTTGATGTCACCGATGATGCCCATGACCTCGGCGGCGTTGTGGCGCGGACGGCCCTTGTGGGCGATGGCCAGGTCGCAGCCGAGCATGTCGGACAGCTTCTTGGCGGCCTTGGCGCGACCCACGTCGGGGGAGACGACAACCAGGTTGTCGGTGTCGAAGTGCATGTCGTTGTAGTACTGGCCAAACAGCGGCAGCGCGGACAGGTGGTTAACCGGGATATCAAAGAAGCCCTGGATCTGGCCCTGGTGCAGGTCGAGGGTGATGATGCGATTGACGCCGGCGCGCTCGAGCAGGTTGGCGACGAGGCGGGCGGTGATGGGCTCGCGCGGGCCGGCCTTGCGGTCCTGGCGGGCATAGCCGTAGTGGGTGATAACGGCGGTGATGGAGCGGGCGGATGCGCGCTTGGCAGCGTCGGTGGCGATGAGCAGCTCCATGAGCATGTCGTTGACGTTGCCGCCGGCCACGGACTGAATCAGGAAGACGTCGGCGCCGCGGACGGTCTCGTCGTAGCGGGCGTAAATCTCACCATTGGCGAACTGCTTTAGCGTAAGGCCCGAAAGCTCGACCCCAAGGTACTCAGCAATCTTCTGAGCGAGGGGACGGTTGGAGGAACCGGAATACACGCGGATGGACTTGCGCATATTCTCCGACTTCTCGGGATCATTAATCGGCATTACCCTTCTCCTTTATATATCGAATGCCATATAGATGCCTTTTTGCATTGTAACCGCGCGACGGGGTTTATCGAGTCTTGATAACGTCTTTACCGTCAACGGACACGAACCGACCACTCATCCGGCCGCGCAGGTCAGCATAGAAAAAGGAGCCGTCCCCACGGAAGCGGCTCCTTAGATGCTTGGTAAAACGTTATACCTCGTCGTCCTCGTGCAGGCGGCGGCGATAATCGGCGGCCCAGCCCTCAATATTTACCTGACGGGCGCGGCCCAGACCGAGTGCGTCTGCCGGGACCGGCTCAGTGATGACGGAGCCGGCGGCCACGAGCGCGCCGTCGCCAATCTGGGCGGGCGCGACCATCATGGTATCGGAACCGATGAAGGCATCCTTGCCGATGACGGTTTTGTGCTTGTGTACGCCGTCGTAGTTGCAGGTGATGGAGCCGGCGCCCACGTTGACGCCGGAGCCCATGGTCGTGTCGCCGATGTAGGACAGGTGCGGCACCTTGGAGCCCTCGCCGATCGTGGACTTCTTGATCTCCACGTGCGTGCCGGCCTTGGAGCCGTCGAGCATGTGGGTACCCGGGCGCAGGTAGGCGCGCGGGCCGCAGTCGACGCCGTTCTCGATGACGGCCTCGATGGCGATGGTCTCATCGATGGTGCAGCCGCTGCCGACGGTGGTGTCGGTGAGACGGCTGTTGGGGCCGAGCTGGCACTCCTCGCCCACGGTGACGTGGCCGATCAGGTGCGTCTGAGGCCACACGACGGTGTCGCGGCCGATAACGGCATCGGGGCCGATCCAGGCCTGCGTGGGGTCGATGAAGGTAACGCCCTCGGCCATCCAGTGCTCGTTGATGCGGTCGCGCGCGATGGCGGTGAGCTGCGCGAGCTGGATGCGGCTGTTGACGCCCAGACCGTCGCGGTAGTCATCGCAGTGGAAGATGGAGACCGCCTGGCCGTGACCCTTGAGGATCTCGAGCATGTCGGGCAGGTAGTACTCGGACTGCGCGTTGTCGTTGCCGATCTCGTCAATGTGTGCGGCGAGCTGCGCGCCGTCGAAGGCGTAGCAGCCGGCATTGCACTCGAGCAGCGTGGCGGCCTGCTCGGGCGTGCAGTCCTTCTGCTCGATGATGCGCTCAATCTGGCCGTCGGCGCCCAGCTTGATGCGGCCGTAACCGAAGGGGTCGGGCGGGGTCATGGTCATGACGGTGCAGGCGAGCTCGCCGGTAGCGACGGTCTGCGCGAACTTGGCGACGGTGTCGGCGGTGATGAGCGGCAGGTCGCCGTTGAGCACGACGACGGGGCCTTGCGTGATGCCGCAGGCCTCGAGTGCGACCTTTACGGCGTGGCCGGTGCCCAGGCGCTCGGTCTGCTCGACGCACTCGACCTTGGTGGCACTGTTGGCGTAGACGCCGTCGATAAGGGCGCGCATCTCGTCGGCGTGGCTGCCGATGACGACCACGACGCGGCTGCAGCCGGCCTTGATGGTGGCGTCGACGATCCACTGGACCATGGGCTTACCCAGGATCTTGTGCGAAACCTTGCAGTGGTTCGACTTCATGCGGGTGCCCTCGCCGGCGGCGAGGATAATTGCGGTTGCGTCCATGTGATCTCCTGTTACGTTATAGAGACGTGCGTTTGGAAACGATACACGGCACAATATGATACCGCAGGCATATGATGAGCGCGTAACGATTGATGCGTGGCGGCCGATGTCGCTGCCGCCGGCGTGGTGTTTGCGCTGGTTGTGCATGGCGGCGCCGCTGCGGCGTTGGCGTTTGAGCGAGGGAATGGGGGTGCCCGTGGATATCATGCGAGAGGAATCGGGCAACGAGCCCGTTGCGGCATTTTCGATGTCGCATCCGGCGGTGCCGGCCCTCTACATGGTGCTGACATTGGGGCTCACCATGTTCTCGATGCAGCCGGTGCTGATTGCGCTGTCGCTTGCGGGCGGGTTGGCGTACGGGCTTGCGACGCGCGGCGCCGCGCGCACGTTGGGGGCGCTTCGCTGGCAGCTGCCGGTGATTTTGATCATTGCGGTGCTCAATCCGCTGTTTAGCGCCTCGGGCTCGACGGAGCTGTTCCGTATCGGCATGCGCGCGGTGTATCTGGAGAGCATGGTATACGGCCTGTGCATGGGTGGGCTGTTTGTGGCGAGCGTGCTGTGGTTTGAGGCCGCGGCGTCGATGCTTGGCTACGACAAGGTGCTTGCGCTTTTGGGTAACGCCGCGCCGGTGATCGCGCTCATGATTTCGATGTGTATGCGGCTTATCCCGCAGTTTTTGCGCAGCGGTCGTACGGTACTGGCGGTGCAGGATGCGATTGATGTGCCGGGGCGCGCGCCGGCCGGCCCCGTGCGCTCGCGTCTGCGGGCATCGAGCGTGTTGATGGGCTGGGGCATGGAAGATTCGCTGGAGCGCGCGGACGCCATGCGCTCCCGTGGGTGGGGCGCCGTGACGCGTCGCACGACGTACGCGCGGTATCGGCTGGGGCGCGGCGATGTTGCCGCGCTGGTTGGGCTTGCGCTGTTTGGCGTGGCCACGGCAGCAGTGGCGTGGACCGCGACGACGCAGTATTCGTTTTACCCTCAGCTTTCGGTGCCGGCGCCGTGGCCTGGCTATATTGTGTACGCGGCTTGGATGGTGTTGCCCTGCGTGCTGCACGCGATTGACGAGAAGAGGTTTGGCTGATGACCCGGTTGGACGGAAGCATGATGGCGGGCATGGCGTGCGGCTCGGATACGCCGGCGATTGAAGTGCGGGGTCTGCGCTTTGCCTATCCCGGGGCTGAGGCGCCGGTGCTCGACGGGCTCGACTGGTCTGTTCCCCAAGGGGCATTTGCGTTGCTTGTTGGTGGCACTGGGTCGGGTAAGTCGACGCTGCTGTCGCTGCTCAAGCCCGAGATCGCGCCGACGGGTGAATACGCTGGCGAGCTGCGCGTGCTGGGCGAGAGCGTTGCCGACATGGAGGTTCGGGCGTCCGCGGAGCGCGTGGGCTATGTGTTTCAGGACCCCGAGAACCAGATCGTGTGCGAAACCGTGTGGCACGAGATGGCGTTTGGCCTGGAAAACTTGGGGCTAGCGCGTGATGAGATGCGCCGTCGCGTAGCTGAGACCAGCTATTTCTTTGGGTTGGAGGATTGGCTCCACCGCGATACCGATACGCTTTCGGGCGGGCGCAAGCAGCTGCTGTCGCTGGCGGCTGTGCTGGCACTGCGTCCACGCGTGCTACTCCTCGACGAGCCCACGTCCCAACTGGACCCCGTTGCCGAGAAGAGTTTTCTGCACGCGCTGTTTCGTGTGAATCGCGAGTTGGGGTGCACGGTTGTCGTGGCAACGCACCAGCCGCGCCCGATGCTCGAATACGCGACGTGCGCGTATCGGATTGAGGGCGGACGCGTGTGCGAGGTGGCTGACCTAGCGAGTTTGGGTAGTCGCGAGGGACTTTTGGCTTTGGACTCTTGCCGGCCCGCGCAGGTGGCGGCGACGAGTGCGGCGGCAGCTATTCGCGAGGGCTGGTTTCGCTACGATCGCGCGGGCGGTTGGGTGCTGCGCGGACTCGATGCGTCGTTTTCGGCAGGCGCGGTGCATGCGGTTGTGGGCGGTAACGGCTGTGGTAAGTCGACAATGCTTTCGGTGCTGGCCAAGACGGTCAAGTTGCAGCGTGGGCATATGGAGCGCGGGACTGCCTCGGCGGCACTGCTGCCTCAGAATCCCAAGGCGTTGCTGGTTGCCGAGACGGTGCGCGACGAGCTGATGGAATGGGCTTCGACCTGCGGATATGACGAGGCTGTGGCGCGGGAGCGCGCGGCGAGCCTGGGGCTGTCGGGTTTGGATGGGCGCCACCCGTACGATCTTTCGGGCGGACAGCGTCAACTGCTTGCGTTGGCAAAGCTGCTGCTGATTGGCCCCGAGCTGCTATTGCTCGATGAGCCCACCAAGGGTCTAGACCTGGCCAGCCGCCGCATTATCGCCCACGCCTTGCGTGACCATGCGAAGGCTGGCGGCACCGTCATCATGGCTACGCACGATCTGGATTTTGCCGAGCAGGTTGCCGATGACATTGCCATGATGTTCGACGGTGAGATTGCCTGCATGGAGCCGCCGGCCGACTTCTTTGCCGACAACGTGTTTTATAGGGCGTGATGGGATGACGGATTATCGCGTCGCGCGCCTACTCGCAAAACTGGAGATACCGCTGCTGCTGGCGGTTCCCGCAGTGATGGCTGCGGCGTTGCTGGCAGGCGCTGAGCAGGCGGCGCTTGCCATGCTTGTCGTGGTGGCGCTGGTGCTCGCGCTGTTTTTTGCGGGCTACGAGGCGTCGCGACCGGGCCTGCGCCAGATTATGCCAACGCTGGTTCTGGCGGCGTTGGCCGCGGCGGGGCGCATCTTGTTTGGCCCCATTCCCGACTTTAAACCCTTGAGCGCCATCGCCATTATCGCCGGGGCGACACTCGGTCGTCGTAACGGCTTCATGGTCGGTGCGCTGGCGGCGCTGACCAGCAACTTCTTTTTTGGACAGGGCATGTGGACGCCATGGCAGATGTATGCCTGGGGTCTGGTTGGCTATGTTGGCGGCGCGCTGGCGCATGCGGGCGCGTTCGACCGTGCGGATGGAACCGTGCGCATGCCGGCGCTGATGGCGTACGGCTTTGCATCGGGCCTGCTCTACGGCGTGGTAATCAACGCCTACGACATCATCGGTTTTGTGCAGCCGCTCACGTGGGCGGGCGCTGTGGCGCGTCTTGCCACGGCGGTGCCGTTCGATATCACACACGGCCTTGCGACCTGCGTGTTCTTGGCTGCTCTCTACAAACCTTGGTGTCGACGGATCAACCGCGTCGTCGTGAAGTACGGGCTATAGGACCGGTTGCGTTCCCTTACGAACTTGCGGTGGAATAGTTCTCGTTTTTGGCTATTTGCTGCCCAAACAGGAACTATTTCACCGCAACTTATAGGGAGAGAGAGGGGTCGCATGATCTGTTTTCCTCCGTCCCCGAGGGGTCGGTTGGGGCTAGAGCTCTAGCGTGAGGGTGACGGGGCAGTGGTCGCTGCCGAAGATGTCGCCGCGGATGCCGGTGTCGCGTACGTTGCCGGCGATTGCGTCGCTTACCAGGAAGTAATCGATGCGCCAGCCTGCGTTGTTCTTGCGGGCATTAAAGCGGTAGCTCCACCAGCTGTAGACACCCTCAACGTCGGGGTTTGCCGCGCGCCAGGTGTCGGTAAAACCGGCGTCGAGCAGCTCGGTAAACTTGCCGCGCTCCTCGTCCGAAAAGCCGGCGTTGCCGCGGTTGGACTTGGGGTTCTTAAGGTCGATCTCCTCGTGAGCCACGTTAAAGTCGCCGCAGGTTACGACGGGCTTGCCGGTTTCGCGCTCAAGTGCGCCCAAAAAGCCACGGTAGGCATCGTCCCAGGCCATGCGTACATCAATGCGCGCGAGCTCATTTTGGGCGTTAGGCGTATAGACGTCGACAAACCAAAACTTGTCGAACTCGAGCGCGCAGACGCGGCCCTCGGTTGTGGCTTGGGCGACGAGCTCGGCCGCCTCGCCCTCGCCGGCGTAGGGTAGCAGCGCGTCGGCGTGCAGCACGCGCAGCGGTTCCTGGCGGCTAAAGACCGCGGTGCCCGAATAGCCTTTACGCTCGGCGTAGCTCCAGGTTTGATGATAGCCGGCCAGGTCAATATCGACCTGGCCCTCTTGCAGTTTGGTCTCCTGCAGCGCCAGGATATCGACGTCGAGTTCTTGCGCGATCTGGATAAAGCTCGGGTCCTTTTTGAGAACGGCGCGCAGGCCGTTGACGTTCCACGAGGCGAAAGTGTAAGTCTGAGGCATGGTGTCCTTTCGACGGGGTTGGCAGGCTTAAGATTAGCGCAACAGGGGCGGGGCGTAGTCCGCGAGTGATAGCGCGAACGCCGCCGTCCCGGAGACACGGACGGAGAACTCATATGACGCAGGCAATATCGGATCCCAAGCAGGCCTCCGCCGCGCTGGCGGAGCTGTTCGACACCCACAAGCGCGTGGTCTTCTTTGGCGGCGCGGGTGTTTCCACGGCGAGCGGCATCCCCGATTTCCGCAGCGTGGACGGCCTATATCACCAGCAGTTTGCCTATCCGCCCGAGACCATGCTCTCGCATAGCTTTTACGAGGCGCATCCGGCCGAGTTCTTCGACTTCTACCGCACCAAGATGATCGCGCTTGGCGCCAAGCCCAATCGCTGCCACACCAAGCTGGCCGAGCTGGAGTGCGCCGGCAAGCTAAATGCCGTGGTGACGCAAAATATCGACGGCCTGCATCAGATGGCAGGCTCGCAGCGCGTGTTCGAACTGCACGGATCGGTCCATCGCAACATTTGCCAGTCGTGCGGCGCGGTCTATAGCGCCGAGTGGATTTGCTCGCGCGAGCACGAGGACGCCGCGGGTGTGCCCGTGTGTCCTGCGTGCGGCGGGCGCATTAAGCCCGATGTGGTGCTCTACGAGGAGCCGCTCGACGAGCACGTGCTGACCGGCGCCGTCGCCGCCATCGCCGCGGCCGATGCGCTCATTGTGGGCGGGACCTCGCTCGTGGTGTATCCGGCGGCGGGTCTTACGCGTTGCTTTACCGGCGATACGCTGGCCATTTGCAATCTTGCTCCTACCGATCAGGACGCAAATGCCGACCTGCTGATTTCTTGCGACATCGCGGCCGCGTTTGCGTTCTAGCCCGCGAGCGCGGATACAATAGAAAGACTGATTGCAAAGCGACCCCGCCGCCTGCGCCCGAGCGCGGCGGCGCGGGCATTTTAGGAGGATGTTCATGGCGAACGATAGCAAGACATGGCGGTGCGGAAAGTACGAGCTCAGCTTTGACCGCCCGCGCATCATGGGCGTCCTCAACGTGACGCCCGATTCGTTTAGCGACGGCGGTGAGCACTTCGACCCGGACGCCGCTATCGAGTACGGCCTGGCGATGCTCGACGCCGGTGCCGACATCATCGACGTGGGCGGCGAGTCCACGCGTCCCGGCTTTACCCCGGTCAATCCCGACGAGGAAGCTCGCCGCGTGCTGCCCGTGGTGCGCGCGCTGGCCAAGGAGGGCGCCATCGTCTCGATCGACACGCGTCATGTGGCGGTTGCCAAGGCGGCCGTGCGCTGCGGCGCCTCGATCGTCAACGACGTGACCGGCTTCACCGATCCCAAGATGGTCGAGTTTGTTAAGACGAGCACCTGCGGCATCATCGTGATGCATGCCGGCGAGGTCGCCGCGCCCACCCGCACGCACGCAACGGTGCAGCTCGATACCTCGGCAGCGGCGTTTGTTGCCGAGAAGGCGCGCGAGGCGGCTGCCGAGGCCGCGCGTGAGGCCGAGAAGCCGGCTCGCCGCCGTCGCGGCAAGTTGCTGGGTGAGCCTAAGTCGGAGGCCAAGCTTCCGGGCGGCGTGGTGCAGCCCTCGTTGCCGTTTGGCGAACCGGAGCCCACGTCCGAGCCTGCAAGCGAGCAGGAGACGCCCGCCGCCGAGCAGACTGCTGCCGCCGAGACCGTCGCGCCCGCGCCCGCAGCCACCGAGGCCGCATCGGAGTCCAATGACCGTCTGGCCGCCATGATGCGCCGCAGCGCCCGCCGCGAGGAAGCCTACGTGCCCACCTCGCAGCTCCGCCGCTTCACCCTGCCCGATTCGGCGCCCATCATGCGCCGCGTCATGGGCTTTCTGTCTGACCAGGCCCGCACACTCATCCATGCCGGCGTGTCGCGCGACCGCATCTGCATCGATCCTGGCCCGGGCTTTGGCAAGACGGCCAACGAGGACATCGTCATCCAGCGCGAGACCGCCAAAATGGCGTCGCTGGGCTATCCGCTCATGTGCGCCGTGTCGCGCAAGCGCTTCGTGGGCGCCGTCTCGGGCGTGACCGAGGCCGCCGAGCGCGATGTCGCCACGTTTGGCGTGTGCCTGGGCGCTATCCAGGCCGGTGCCAACATCGTGCGCGTGCACGACGTCGCGGGCTTTGCGCAGTTCCTGAACGGTTACTGGGCTGTTGCTAAGCCGCAGCCGCGCCGCGCGTTTGTGGCCGTGGGCTCCAACCTGGGGCATCGTTGCGACAACATCCGCGCCGCACGCGACATGATCGCCGAGATTCCGCTCACCTGCGTGTCCAACTGCTCGCGCATCTACGAGAGCGAGCCGGCTTACGAGACGCGCCAGGACGCGTTTGCCAACGCCGTCATCGAGATCAAGACCGAGCTGGCGCCGCTGGTGCTGCTCGACGAGCTTATGAAGATCGAGGCTGAGCTGGGGCGCGACCGCTCCAAGAAGGCCAAGGTCAACGGTCCGCGCACCATCGACCTGGACCTGTTGTGGATGGACGGCGAGATCCACGGCGGCAAGAAGCTGCGCCTGCCGCATCCGCTCATTGGCGAGCGCGACTTTGTGCTGGTGCCGCTCGAGGACCTGATGCACGACCCAGCGCGGTTCTTCCGCTACAACGGCGTAGAGGTCAAAGAGCCCGAGGACCGCGTGGGGCATATCGTGGGCGAATTGGGGCGTATGTAGATGATTGAGATGAATGCCGTAGCCGCCGGTACCGAACTTGACGCCGCGCGCGATGCGGGCCGCGAGGGCATGTCCGCGGGCTGGTGCGCTTGGAGCGCGGGCGAGGCGTCGTTGACGTTTTCGTTGGTCGTGCGCCCGGACGTGAACATGCATGCCTTCCACGGCCTGCCGTTTGTGGCGGCGATGGGCATGATGGACGCGCTCGTGGGCACGGCGTCGACACCGGGCCTGGGCCTTGCCGGCAAGGTGGGCATCCAGTGGCCGAGCGACATTGTGTGCGGCGCGCCTACGTTTGAGACGTCGTTCGCGCGCGTTGCCGTGAACGGCGGTGCCGGTGCTGCGGGCATGTTCGGTGCCGTGACGGTGGATATTGAGCGTTCGGCGCTGAGCGAGCTTGGTGTGGACGTGGCTGACGAAGCGCTGGTCGAGACGCTGGCCGCCGCCGTGCTGGCCCGCGTGGACGCCTGGGCGGTTGTTGCCAACACGCCGCAGGGCGCTGCCGGTCCGCTGGCCCCCGTGCTGGGCGAGTACTTCGACATGGTGCCGCTGCTGGGCCGCCAAGTTGCGGCGGTGTCTCCCAACGGCTTGCCGCTTGCGGTCGGTGTGTTTGCGGGCCTGGACATCTGGGGCCGCGCGACCATCAAGACCGATGCCGGCGAGCAGGAGTTTCCGCCCGAGGCTGTACGAATTCGCGGGCTGTAGCGCGGGGCGCCAGCGCTCAAAGATAACGATGGCAACAAGACCCTTCTCGGCCTGTGCCGGGGAGGGTTTCGCCTATCTGAGGAATAGGCTTGGCGAGCCTTTGCGGGGGCTGTGGCATCGGGTGTGCTCGACTTAAGCCCCCGTCCTACCCCAGCTCCTGCATGCGGCGGTAGATTTCGCAGATGCCCTTGATGGTGAGTTGTCCGTCGACCACGTCGAAGGCATCGGTCGAATCGGCGACGATGCCGGCGAGACCGCCCGTGGCGATAACGGTGGCGTCCTCGCGCCCCAGCTCGCGCTTCATGCGCGCAACCAGGCCCTCGGCCATGGCGGCGGCGCCCGTTACGGCGCCGACCTTGATGCACTCCTCGGTATCGCGGCCGATGGCATGCTCGGGCGCCTCGAGCGGAACGCTGGCGAGCTTGGCGGCGCGGGCGGCGAGCGCGTCCATCGAAATGCGGATGCCCGGCGCAATCGCTCCGCCAATGTAATAGCCGTCCTCGTCGATGACGTCGATATTGGTTGCGGTGCCAAAGTCTACCACGATTGCCGGGGCGCCGTAGAAGGTTTCGGCAGCGACGGCGTTGGCGATGCGGTCGGCACCAACGGCCTGGGGGCGCGCCGCCCGCAGCTTGGTCACGGCGGCCGTCTGCGGTCCGATGACAATGGCATCCGCCGCGATGCGGTCGGCCACGGCGTGCCACTCGCGCGAGAGCTGTGGCACCACGCCGGCAAAGGCGATCGCGTCGACTGCGCCGAGCGAGAGGTCGTACATCTTAAAGAAGCCCATCAGGCGCACGTGGATCTCGTCGGCGGTATAGGAGCGGTCGGTGGGCATACGCCACGACTGCACCAGCTCGTCTCCGTCAAACAGGCCCATGGCCGTCTGCGTGTTTCCCATATCGATAGCGAGCAGCATGTCTACTCCAGGTGTCGGCGTAAAAGGACGCGCACCATTGTATACGCGCCGCCGACGCCGCTCGGCTGCGATTCGTTTACGGTGATATGGCTGAGGGGTTTAAATATGAAGGAATTATGCTCTACGAGATTTTCCTTGCCGTTTACCGAACTCCCGCGTAGTATTCTTTCTTGCGCACATGAGGCGCCCAGACATTGCGGGGTGGAGCAGTCTGGTAGCTCGCCGGGCTCATAACCCGGAGGTCGTAGGTTCAAATCCTGCCCCCGCGACCAAGACTTTTAGCAGCTCAGAGGCATTGTTTCTCTGGGCTGTTTCTTTTTTGACTTTCAATCTTGGTCGAATTTTGGTCGAAATCAATTAATAACGGCATTTTTCGAACAGGATGCCTGCTTGAACCATCTCCACACTGGTTGACGCCGGTTGGCGACGAGTTCAGCAGGACCGTTCGGCGCTCCTCCACACTTTCTGCGCTTTATTTGAGAGTTACCAGACAAGAATGACGAAGTCCCTCTAGCTCTGGCGGGCCTATGCCGTGGGCATGGGTGGGGCCCCACCGGGGGCGGGCCTTATTTGGAAAGAGGCAGTTACAAGACCGTAGATTGCTCTTGGTCGAATTGGCCTGAAATGAGATTCGGGTCGCTACGCCCATTATCTAAAATGGTGACATCTGAGCTGTAACAAAGGCGCCGCTATATGAATACGGTCTACGATGCTCTTGACCCTATCGTTAACGGGTTGGTATCGAACAATCTGGCGCGATGTTGGGGATGAGCTGCGGCAGTACGACGCTTTTGGCCGACCGGCTGATAAGTGGGCTGATAGGCCCTCTCGTCTCTATGCTATCTGCCACGAGTTTTCGGGAGCGCGCGAGATGCCGATGACGTTCGAGGAGGCCGAGGAGGAGCAGGAGCGCGAGCCTCGGGAAGATGAGCTCATCAGTTTCGTCTTCACGGACAGCGGCATAATCGCCGCGGCGTTGACGAACGGCACCTGATAGCGCCTCTCCGCGGATCGAGTGGTTCGTTTTTCAAGGGAAGGGAAACCGCATGGCTAAGAAGAGATATATTTTGCTATTCGTGTACCCGTACGAGCTGAAGGACGTCGACGAACGTCGTGGGCTCCTGCTACGGTCGTTTGATGGCGAGAGGCTCTACAATGGTGCCAGATTATCGGTCGAGAGGGTGACGGATGAAGACTTATAACCTGGACACCATTCAGAAGGTTCCCCTGCGCGAGGTGTGGTCGCATGAGGCCCACGACTTCACCAAGTGGCTGGCCGAGGAGCAGAATCTCGCAACCCTCGGGATGGCGGTCGGAATCGAGCTCGAGCTAATAGAGACGGAGTCGTCGGTCGGCTCGTTCAACGTGGATATCTACGCGCAGGAGTCCGGTACGGGCCGCAAGGTGATCATCGAGAACCAGCTCGAGGACACCAACCACGACCATCTCGGCAAGGTGATCACGTATGCCGCCGGCAAGGGCGCCGAGGTCGTCATCTGGGTCGTGGCGCACGCCCGCGACGAGCATCGCCAGGCCATCGAGTGGCTCAACCAGCACACCGACAGCGACTTCGGGTTCTTCCTGGTCGAGGTCGAGCTCTGGAAGATCGGGGGCTCCCTGCCCGCCCCGCGCTTCGGCGTGGTCGAGCAGCCGAACGAGTGGACCAAGACCGTGAAGCTCTCCGAGGGGCTCAGCGAGACCGAAAAGGTCAAGCTGGCGTACTGGACGGCCTACCGCGATGTGGCAGGCGGCCATCCGGAGTTCCTCAAGGAGTTCAGCCCGCAGAAGCCCAGCAAGGACCATTGGTCGACGCTTCGCCTGGGGGTCTCGGCATACCATCTCGCCCTGCTCATCGATACGCAAAAGGGCCGCACGGGCATCGAGCTGTACGTGGACGACGACAAGGAGATCGGGCACCGCGCCATCGCCAACAGCGGGGTCTTCGAGGATCACCTCGGGCTGACGGCGGTGACCTTCGATGCGAAAAAGGCATCGGGGCTGCGCTTCTACAAGGCGGGCCACCCCATCAAGGGCCACCAGGACGCATGGCCGGGGTACATCGAGGAACAGCTCGGATGGGCCCTCGAGATGAAAAAAATAATCGCGGAGATCGAGCTCTAAAAAACGCCCCGGCAGTTCAATGCAGGGGCGTTTTCTATTGACGGGATTCAGCGCCGGCCCGTTTCGGTCCGGATGCGCCGCTCGGCCTCTTCGAGGTCCCTGACAATCCTTCCCAGCGCCATGTAGTAATGCGCGAAGACCGGGTCCTCCTTGCCGGACCGGTTCTCGCAGCAAAAGAGCATCGACTCATGAAGGCAGGCGAGCTCGTAGACGATGTCTTCGAGTTCCATATGGCTCCTCTCGAAAAGTGAATAGCGGTTCAGATGGTATCGATGTTGGGCGTGGGCTGCCGGCGTCCGCCGTGAATCGGCCACGGCTCCGCGGCCGGGTGGCACCTCCGCTACGCCGCGTCAAGGGGGCCCATGAGACCCCGCACAAACCTCCGCTCCGCTCCGGTTGGTGGAGGTCGTCATGGACCTCCCTTGACCCGTCTTCGCTCCGGTGCGGCTTTGCAGGGAGCAAAGCCGACGACGACGCACGGCGTCGCCATTCGGCTTTGCCCGCAGGGGCGAGATGTTGAGGGCAGGTTGCCCGGAACGGAGGAAGACATGCAGCAGCTGATGACCGAGGAAATCGCCAAGACGGTGCCGAGGCTCTACGAGCAGGACGGGGCAGAGGACCCCACAGTCTACGCCCACTACTTCTCGTGCGTGAACGGATGGGACTGGTGGCTGCTCGAGTTTGACGGAACGGACGAGGCGTTCGGCCTCGTCGAGGGCTACGACGACGAGCTCGGCTACTTCAGCATCAAGGAGATGGCCGAGCTGAACCGTCAGATGGGGTTTGCCGCCGTCGAGCGCGACGAGCACTTCTCCCCGAAGCCGCTCAGCGCCGTCAGGAGGAGGTAGCCGCATGGTCACGGTCGAGTTCGACTCCATGGGCGAGGCGGTCCGCCTCGCCCTCGTGGCCGATGAGTACGTGGGCGGCGGCCTGGCCGTCCTCCTCCTCGACGCCACGAACCCGCGCTCCGAGGGCTACATGGCCGAGTGGGGCGTGCTCACGGCGAACGTGCCGGCGGCGGCCGAGTGGTGCCGCGGACGCGGCAACATCGCCATCGACGCCGACGTGCCCGCGGCGCTCCTCGAGGCGCTCGAGGCCGCCGGCTTGCTCCGCATGGCCGGCCGCTCGGCGGCGTCCGGGATGGCCCGCTACCCGCTGGCCACGGTCGCCGGGCACGTCCTCGCCGACATGGGCGGCCTGCCCGAGACCCTCGAGGAGGCTCTCGGCTCGACAGTCGTCATCGAGTACGAGTCGGGCGGCGACGGCGGCGCGTTCGAGGTGGGGACCGCGCCGGCCGGATCGGCCGAGCTCGAGCGACTCATCGCCGCCGCGAGGTCCGAGGCCGATGCGTTGGCGGGCGCCGGCGGATGGGCTGCCGTCCGGGTTGGGTTCGGGGATGCCGAGACCATCGACTGCGAGACGGGCCGGACGGTTTACGTCGCGGGGTGAAATGGGAGGAGGGCGCGGGCGCGGTCCGGATGGGCCGCGCTTTTCCTTTCCCGGGGATGCGGAACTCCCACCGTCCAAGTGCCTCGGACGGTGGGAGCTGGATACGACGATATACTGCGCGTGCAACGGGGACACGCGCCTCCTTTTCGGTTGACTCCACCAGTTCGTACAGAGACTTTTCGATTTCCCGCTTTGATTTGGAGGGCTGTAATTCCATATTTCTGGAATACGGCACGAGGCCGAGCTTCGAAATCGCGTCTTGCGTCGGTAGATTGTTCCGCGTCCGCGACCAGTTTTTCAAGGGTGCTAAGCTGGGACTGTATTGAGAGCTCGTTTAGGTGGTTCACATTGTCCATAGCGGTGACCACCAATGTTGAATAGCTGTCTTGAAAGACTGTGTCACGCTAGTGTCGGTATCGATTTGATACTACGAACAAATTAGAACTAAATGGATATAGTTTCCATACTAATTAAAACAAATTTGCATTCAAGTTTTTATTTAAACTTGATTTAAGGCGGAGTGGAATGTGAGCGCGCAAGGAGATGCGGAATCGATGAGAGCCTCAAAAAAAATTACTGCAGTGTTATCATCTTTCATCCTCTCTATTCTTCCATTTCTGATTCTATGGGCGGCTTGGTCAGTCCTCCCTGATACAATTCCCGCTCATTGGAGTGGGGGTGTGGTTGATCGATGGGGTAATAAGCTTGAATTGCTGGTTGTTCCGCTGTTTTCTCTGATTGGTTCTATTGCAATTTCTGTGTACCTTATTGTTTCCACGCGGCGAAGAGAGTTCGCGGATTTCTCTGTTCGAATGCGACGGGACTTTGTTGCGTGCTATATTTCCAGTCTTCTTTTATCGACAACCTGCTCAGTGATAATTGCCGTTTGGGTTCAGTTGATTCTTACGCAAAGCACTGCGGTTGATGGGGGGCTTGGACTATCGATCCTGTATTCCCTTCCCGGGCTATATGTGGTCTTGTGCGCTTTGCCGCCTTTTGCTTCGTACGCTGCTTAAGTGCCTCGGAAAGTCCGATAAGCGCCGTGAGGAGCGAGACCAAAGCGGTCAGGAGCTTCACGAAATCAATCAGATCGGTCATGGGCATCACCTCCCATCAAATGGAGGGCTCTGCCCGGCACGAGGGCTGCCGACAGCAAGGACGATTCTATCAGAGCGGCTGACTCCCGCCCGATATTACCATCCCACCGCGCCTGTGCAAAAAAGAGGGCCGCCAAACAGCGACCCTCCAGCGAAAGTGCACGTTATTTAGGACAGTCATATTCTTTAAAAATAATGGCTGTTGTAGAATTACATATAAGAGTCACCCGGAAGGAGCGATCGATGAAAAGCAAACGATTTATCCTGAATGCACTTCTGGTAGTAGCAATATTGACGCTCTTGGTCTTCTCCTACTCATACATGAATCAGCCAAGATTTGGATATGCTTTATACGCTGTTTTTTCCGGCGAAACAACTTACAACACTTACAACACTATAGGCTTCATTAACGCAATCTTTTTCTATGTAGTCGGCCCCGTATCAAGCGAACTGATCGCTTTTGTTGTCAGCTACAACCTGAATCAACAAAGCCAAACTCACTCAGCGACTTCGGCCAAACAAGGAATCAATCTCTTCGTAATAATGATAATTCTGCAAATTGCGACTGTGTTGATTATCGCCCTGACCGCAACAAACGTTTTGAAGTATGAGTTCGGATTCATCGTGAGCTGTCTCATGGCAATTGCCGCGGGTATAGCGGTTTCGTATACGACACCGGCAAAGAAGTAGCTCAACTAACAGGGCCTATTTGGAATCCGAATCGTCCATGGAGCCGTCGATGCCGGTTTTGGTGTCGTCCGTATTGGAATCGTCATCCTTCGATATGTGCGATACGGCTCGTTAGTAGCCCTGGCCGTAGCCCTGACCCTGCTGGCCTAGCAGCTCCTCCAGTTACTGGCGCAGTTGCTCGTCGGTAATACCGCCGTTGCCGGTGTCGGTCGCGCTGTCGTTCTGCTGCTGGTTCTGCAGCTCCTCGTCGGAGCCCAGCTCGACCGTGACCTTCTTCTCGTCCTTGCCGCGCATGAGCGTGATCTCGACCTTCTCGCCCACCTCGTGGCTGCGCAGCGCGATGATCAGACCATCAGCGCTCGTAATCTCGTCATCGTCCAGCTTGGTGATGACATCGCCCTCCTGGATGCCGGCCTTGGCGGCGGGACCGTCCTCGACGACGCTCGCCACATACGCACCGCTATCAGTGCTGAGCCACGCGCGCTGCCGCCTGGGCACGGGCATCGGTTGGTACGGCGGCGTCCACGCTCGCAGGCGCTTCGAGATCGATGTCCACACCGTCATCAAATAGGCTCGATTGCTCCATAGCGGTACTCCTTCGCTCGATTTCAAACGGATACAAGAGCACCACCGTTACGACGGACGTCCCGGTTCCGTGCATAACGAAAAGTCAACCGAGGGTTTTGTCCCGTCAAGACGCCGAACGAGAATTACGTACCGCCAAGAGCCTCAAAACACGCCCCTCGCGGGGCAGAATCCTCACTCGGTTTCCATGCGGAGCAAAAACCTCAATCGATCATCCTCCGCAACGTCTATCCACCAAAAAGGTCGCCCCACGTGGAGCGGCCTTTGCTCGCAGCTTTTTACTGATAGTTACTCAAAATTTATTCCAACACATCCACAGAAGAGCAGCGAATCGTATTTCTCTTTCGGGAATCGAGAAAATAGCCTACCTTGACTTTAGACCCAACGCTCACGGGGCTATCGCTTACATAGCGCGTATGTTCTGAATCAACCAGAATGGTCAGACGATCAGACCCGTCGTTATATGGATCTTCGCTTTCGACCGACATGGTAAAATCGCCAGAGCTGTCAACGTTCAACACCGATCCGCTCACGAACCACAAATGTGAATAGTCACCTCCGCTATCTTTTTGGCAACGCTCCACTTTTAGAAATAGCGCAGAGAATGCGAACACGGCAACTGATATAGCGATGAAAACCTTAACGCCACCCCCCCTTGCCATGAAATCCAAATTTATTCGCCAAAGAAAAATACCCCTGCCTTATCCGTGTAATTAGCATAGTACTACGTTAACGTACTCATGGCTGTGGGTTGGTTTAACCTACAGCCATGCTAAAGTTGCCAAAAGGGGCACAAAAGCCAATACGTTTGCGCCATGCCGGCACAGCGACCTGGCATCGTATGCACCGGCGGGATCATCGCTGGCCTGCAAGGAGGGCATATCCGCGCGCTCATGGTCGCCGGAGGCCTCGTGATGCAGCACGCGCCGGGCGGCGACTGGAAGCGCGTCGATTGGGATGCGCTTGCCGCCTGGCTCGACAGACACGGTTACAAGGTCGCTGATTGCAAGACGGAGACCCTTCCGACCGCCGACGCGGCGAGTGGGAACGCAAGGGTAAAAACGCATCGTCGCTGAACCAGTGAGTCAGTATTCTTTGGTTGGATGATGGATATTGAAATTAATTAGCGAGATAATGTGCATATCTCATAATGTATGCGTTGCACCATGAGAGAGGGGTCTGTCATGAGCTGGAAACCGAGAAAATGCGTTATCGCCGGTCTCGTGACAACCGGTCCTGGCGGCGGCTTGTTTGCAACCGCAATGACATCGTACCGACTTTTCACTTACATGTTCTGAAAGGCAGTTGCCATGCTGTCGCAAAATCAATCGAGATACTTGGCCACAATCGGCTTTGCCCTGCTTGCATTACTCTTTGCTAGCGACCTCTTGCTGAAACCGCCCAAGGAACTCGTTTCGCTTGCCATATCCTGCATTTCCGCCATTTACTTTACGGCGACCCTATTCGTCGGACTAAAGGAGAGGAAAAAAGGCGCAGTCGCTGCATCTGCCGTATGCGTGGTCATAGCCATTGCCTCATTCTTTGTCTGACGCATTGGTGATTTAGGGGCGATATCGTAGGAATACGACCGGGGGAGCCGGGACCAGATTGCCCGGGTCGCTCGGTCGGCTGTTTAATAAGCGCTAACGGTTGAGTTGTCGCAGCATAATCGCGGCTGCAAATATGTGACCATATGACTATGCTAACATGTGCGCACAGTCATATGGTCACGGCTGTTGATTGGTGCCTTAGAAAAACTGAAATCGTCCCAACGAACAATCGTCAATCGTCCCAATAAGTCATCGTTATTTGTCCCAATAAGTCATCGTTATTTGTCCCAACGACGCAGATAGACAGTATAATTTCAAGTGGATGATTGGAGGGAAAGGCGATGGATAGGTATATAGGACGGTGCGTCGACTGCTTGGTCGAGCGCGACCTTGGCATTTTCGGTGCCGTGCTCATTCAGGGGCCGAAATGGTGTGGAAAGACAACGACAGCCCAGAGATTTGCCGAGTCATCGTTATCTCTCTCCGACCCATCTGGCGGTTTTGCGGCCCTCCAGCTCGCTCGTCTCGATCCGGCCCAGGCAATTGTCGGACCGACCCCGAGGCTTGTCGACGAATGGCAGGAGGAACCGAAGCTATGGGATGCCGTGCGATTCGAATGCGATGCCAGGGGAGGGGAGCCCGGACAGTTCATTCTCACCGGATCTGCGACGCCGCGAGCCGAGAACCAGCCGATGCACAGCGGTGTGGGTCGAATCGCCCGTTTGCGGATGGATACCATGACGCTTTTCGAGCTCGGCATTTCGTCGGGAGCGGTCTCGCTTGGGGCGCTGCTCGCCGGCGATCCCGTTGCGGCGTCACTCGGATCCATCGCCGGTATCGCCGGTATCGCTGATTTGCTCTGCCGCGGCGGTTGGCCCCAAGCGGTCGGTAAGACGACTGCCGACGCGATGCGGATAGCCGCCGCCTATATTGACGGTGTTTGCGAGTCTGACGTTTCGAGGGCGGATGGAGTGAAACGCGACCCGGTTAAGGTAAGGGCCTTGCTCTCCTCGCTTGCGCGCAATGAATCGACCCTTGCCGGCATGAGGTCCATCGAAAGGGATTTGGGCGTTGACGTCTCAAAGAATACGATTACCGGTTACATGGGCGCGCTGCGCCGTATCAATATCGTCGACGACGTCCCCGCGTGGCATCCGGCTCTCAGGTCGCCGGTGAAGCTGCGGCAGGGCGCAAAGCGGCACCTTGCTGACCCATCGCTCGCCGTCGCCCTCATCGGCGCGGACCCGGAGTCGTTGTCATCCGATCCGAAGACCCTTGGCTTGCTCTTCGAATCCCTCGTGCTGCACGATCTCAAGGTTTACGCGGCAGCCAGCGATGCGACCGTATCTCACTACCACGACGCTGACGACCTGGAGGTCGACGCGATTGTCCATCGTCGTGACGGCTCGTGGGCTGCCGTTGAGGTCAAGCTTGGGAGCCCCCAAGTCCCAGAGGCAGTGGAAAATCTGCTTCGACTCGAGCGAAAGCTGGTCAATCGCGGGGAGAGGCCGCCTGCGGCGAAACTCATCGTCATCGGGTTTGGTATGCCAGCTCACGTAACTGGCGAAGGCATCGTTGTTGCTCCGGTCGACACGCTCGGAATCTAAAGCTATTTGCATTTCCAGAAATCCTCTAGAAGGTGCCTGGAGGATTTCTGGAAACAACCGGTATTTTGATCTGGGTTAAGAAAGGTTGCGGGTCCAAATTCCGTGCTGCGTGGAGCCGGTGATTTTGTTCAGGAACTCGCGCTGCTCCTCGGTTGCGAGGATGTAGGTAGAGCAGCCACTGAGCATCTGGTCGACGTCTGTGATTCCGGACGCCTCCCATCCCAAGATGCTGACGGCCTTGAGCGTCAGGCAGTTGAGGAACATGTAGGACGTGTTCTCGACGTTCGAGGTGTCAAGACGGTCGAGATCAAAAAGCTCCGTGACGCTTGAGCATCCCTTGAACATGCCCTCCAGGGTCGTGCAATCCGATGTATCGAGTTTCGATAGGTCGATTGGGTCAGACCGTCGAACAGGTATCTACCGCTCTCTGGATCCCAGGTATCCAGGACAACGACCTCGCGGATTCGATTCCTGTAGGAATACCACGGTTGCTTTCCGCATTCATCCGTGTGTGTACGGATGAATGCGGGGTTCAATACCCCGGCGGCCTGATCGGCAGACCGCCGGGAATTCTCACTCCTCGAAAAAAGCCGGCACTCGGTTAGTCCTGCGCATCTTGAAATCGCCAGACTCGTGGGAGACGTAGAGAATGCCGTCCATCCCGTCTCGCGATGCATATGAAAGGTGAACTGAACCGCAATCCGATCCATCATTGTCGAGAAGATCGAACGAATTCGGGTCGCTCGTTGCGGCCAAACGACCACTCAGACAAGAGCCATCGTCATTACAGATTTGCCATTCCATGTCTTCGCCTGCAAGAATCGCCATAGACGGCCCGGTCGCGCCATCGTTGACATACATCCCGTCTATGCCAAACCCATTTTCAGCGCCATCGATGAACGACTGCTCGGACCTATACCTCGCAAATGATGCACATAGCACCATTGCAAGACAAAGTACAAAGCCAACAATCGCTATCTTTGCATAGCTCTTGCCTATCATGTCATTCACCTCCTTCGTATGTATCGAGGTATTCCTGCTTGAGCGTCTGCGAGGACGACTTGATCTTTTCCACGAGCGTGCCGGCCTCGATGAAGTAGAACGAGTTGGTGAGGTCTGCCAGGTCGTCGAGCAGATGGCTTGAAATGAGCACGCTTCGTCCCCGCGCCACCTCGCTGCGCATCGCGTCGCAGGAGGTTTTCCGCTTTCCCGGATCGAGGCCGTTCAGCGGTTCATCGAGGATAAGGTACGGGCAATCGGTCGATATCGCCATGGCAAGCTTTACCTGCTGCTTCATTCCTGTCGAGAGTTTACGGGTCGGCTTGTCGAGATATGGGGAGATTCCGAGGGAGCTGCAGAGCGAGTCGATGTCGGCGGCCGATTTCCACGCCTCCCTAACGAAAGCAAGGTGCTCGATGGCCGATAGCGTGGGGTAGAGATCCGTGCCGCCCGAAGAGCTCAGGTAGACGAGTTCTGCAAATTCGGCTGATCGACGTTGGCTGATTCCGTCTGCCGCCAGGCTTCCCGAGTGGATACGGGTGGGAAATTGGCCCGACAGCGCTTCAAGAAGGGTGGTTTTCCCCGAGCCGTTGGGAGCAACGAGGCCCGCCGCCGTTCCCGGGCTCAGGAAAAGCGACCCGATTGAAAGTATCGTCGTGCTTCCGTATCCCACGCTCGCGTCCAGAAGCTCGAGCCCATGGTGCTTTTTCGCGGGTCCAGGCTGTTTGGGGGAACGTGTCGCAACGGCGCCGACCGCAAAAAGGACCGCGACGTATGCCAGGGCCACGGCAAGCATCGATGCGCTGCCTGAACCGGAGCCAATGAATTCTGTCGGGAAGCATCCTACGTAACCCGTTGCCTCGATAGGCGAGAATACGGGCAGTGGCAGGAGCCCGAGCACGGCATTATGCCCCAGTGCCGAATCGGACAGTAACGGGAATGCCGGGGCCGCGACAAGCAGCGCGGAGGTAAGGGGGCCCGCGAGGACGCGCCTCGTTGCGGTCGATAGGACGGCG
>CABIZD010000002.1 GCA_902363125.1 Coriobacteriaceae bacterium | reverse complement strand
ACCACCTTTGCCGCCGAGACCTTGAACTGCCTGTCGTATCGCTTTCTTCTTTGGGCCATCTTGAACACCTTTCGCTCTTAACTAGGTGTCCAATTCATCATACCCACTCCAGTAGGCCGCTTATTAGCCCGTCCAAGAATTGGGGCGCAGTTCATCGTGCGGCGGGGGCTTCTTGCGTCCTGCGGAATGCGGCGGAAAGTTAACTTGTGCCGTGACCTGCGGGAATCCGGGTGCGTTCGTGCAAGCAACCCAACATATATATCTGAATTTTGATGGGAGGGGCTTGTTGCTGTTGGGGGCGTTGAGGCGCGAGTGACACTTTGGGATGCGTGGCGTCTAGAGTCGGAGCGGAACTTTTGAATGGGGTCCGCACTTTGGGATGGGGCTCCCACTTTGGGAAGGGATAGTTACTTAGTTGAAGAGGGGCTTTATGGCTGATAAGTAGTCTTTGGCTACGTCGGCCTTATCTGCTTGGAAGTTGTGCCAGGCCCACCATTGGACCATTCCTACGAAGCTTGAGGCTATGTGGTGTAGTAGGAAGCTTCGGTCCATGGTGGCGGCGGGGCCGTTTGGGTCGGTGGGGACGGTTTCGGCTGCTCGTGACATGATGGTCTTGCGTAAGCAGTCGGCGAAGACGCGTGAGCCGGCGCCGGCTACGAGGGCTCGTACGCCCTGGCGGCGTTCCCAGAGGTTGTTGAGGATATGCTCGACTTGTACGAGCGGATCATCGAGCGGTGTGCCATCGTCGTCGAGGGCGTGGGTGCAGATGTCGCTCACGAGTTCGGACAGTAGGTCATCTTTGCTCTTGAAGAGGCCATAGAACGTGGCCCGACCCACATGGGCGCGAGCGATGATGTCGCCGACGGTGATCTTGCCGTAGTCCTCTTCGCGCAGCAGTTCGGAGAACGCCGCGACGATGGCGGCGCGGCTTTTTGCCTTGCGGGCATCCATGGCTATGCGTCCGTGTGAACGAGCAGGCAGCGGAGCGTACCGGAGCAACCCTCGTAGGGGCGCTTACCGGCGCCGTAGCCGACGGCCTCGATGCGGTAGCGGGCCGGCAGGTGCTCGGACGTGCGCAGTGCGGCGACGATGGCGGCGCCCGTGGGCGTCACGAGCTCACCGGCGACCGGCACGGGCGTGAGGGCGATATTGCCCGCTTGGCACAGGTTGACGACAGCGGGGACAGGAATGGGCATAAGGCCGTGGGCACAGCGGATGGTGCCGTGACCCTCGGAGAGCGACTCGACCACGATGTCCTCAATACCTAGGTCATCGAGGCAGATGGCGACAGAGCAGACGTCGACGATGGAGTCGATGGCGCCCACCTCGTGGAACATGACGGTCTCGGGCGTTTTGCCGTGGGCCTTGGCCTCGGCGGCGGCGAGCGCGGTAAAGATGGCGAGCGCGCGACGCTTGGCGCCATCGCTTAGCTGCGAGTCATCGATGATGGCGGTGACATCCGCCAAAGAACGGTGGTGATGGTGGTGGGCGTGATGGTGACCCTCGTGGCCATGACCGTGGGCCTCATGGTCATGCTCGTGGCAGTGCTCGTGTTCGTGCTCGCCATGATCATGATGGTGGTGCTCATGCTCATGTGTGTGCTCGGTGCCCGCTTCGTTGCCGTAGAGCCAGGCCATGTCGTGGTCGTGGTTCTCGAGCTCCTCAGCCAGCTGAACATCAAAGTCGCAGGCGTCGATGCCATGCTTGTTTACGCGTGTAACGGCAATCTCAAAGCCGCCGACCGGCAGCGTGGCGAGCTGGTCGCGCAGATGCTCCTCGCTGGCGCCCAGGTCGAGCAGGGCCGCGACGGTCATGTCGCCGCTGATGCCCGAGGTGCCGTCGATGATAAGCGTGTGCTGATGGTTGGACATGAAATGCTCCTTAGCGGGCGCAGGACGTGCCGGCGCTCAGATGATTGATAAGACTTGCCTGATAGGCGGCGCCAAAGCCGTTGTCGATATTGACGACCGAAACGCCGCTGGCGCAGGAGTTGAGCATGGCGAGCAGTGCGGCCATGCCGCCAAAGTTCGCGCCGTAGCCCACGCTGGTGGGAACGGCGATGACCGGACAGCTCACAAGGCCTCCGATGACGCTCGCCAGGGCGCCCTCCATGCCGGCGATGGCGATGACCACCTGCGCCTGGGCAAGTTCCTCAGCATGCGCGAGCAGGCGGTGCAGGCCGGCGACACCCACGTCGTAGAGGCGATCGACCTCGTTGCCGTAGAACTCGGCCGTCAACGCGGCTTCCTCGGCAACGGGCAGGTCGCTCGTGCCGGCGCAGGCGACGACGATGCGTCCGTTGCCGTTGGGGGAGGGCTTGCCACCCACCAGGGCGAGCTGGGCGTCCGGGACATATCCCAGGTCGATGCCGTTGCCGAGGAGCTCCGAGGTGCGGGCTGCCTTTTCGTCGTCCAGGCGCGTGACCAGGATGCGCTCCTGGCCGGCATCGAGTAATGCTTTGATAATGGCGGCAATTTGCTCGGCGGTTTTACCGGCGCCGTAGACAACTTCGCCGGCTCCCTGGCGCACCCCGCGCGAAAGGTCGAGCTGCGCAAAGCCCAAATCGGCGGTCGGAGCCGTCTGGATGCGCGTGAGGGCGTCGGCAGGGGTGACTGCTCCGCCGGCAACATCGCTCAGCAGCTGCTCTAGATCTCGCTTATCCATATATGTTCCCTTCGACGGCGCAAAGTTTAGCACTCAAAGGGGTAGTTTCCGAACATTAGAACAAAATTGTTCGGAAACTAGACATAGAGAAATTGATTCTATTGTTAGATGGGCCAGCTAGTCGCGCAGGATGATATCCATGGCGAGCATCAGGTTGCGCTCGTCGATGGCAAACGGGGCGGCCTCGCGCGTCTTGGGCTTGGCGCAAAATGCGATGCCGGTGCCCGCGGCCTGAATCATGGGGATGTCGTTGGCGCCGTCACCGATCGCCACGGTGTGGGCCATATCGACACCGCACTCAACGGCCCAATCCAGCAGCTGGATGAGCTTGGACTCCTTGGTCACAATATCTGCCGCCAGCTTGCCGGTGAGTTTGCCGCCTACGACCTCCAAACGGTTTGCCAAGCAAAAGTCGATGCCCGCGGCGGCCACGATCTTATCGGCGACCTCGTGGAAGCCGCCGCTTACCACGCCGACCTTCCAGCCCTTGCTGTGCGCCGAGCGCACAAGCTCCAGCGCACCGGGAGTAAACGTCACACGCTCAAAGGTGCGCTCGAACACGCTCTCGTCCAAGCCGGCAAGCAGCCCAACGCGCTCCTCGAGTGCCTGCTTAAAGTCGAGTTCGCCGCGCATCGCACGCTCGGTAATTTGCGCTACCTGCTCGCCCACGCCGGCCTCTTCGCCCAAAAGATCGATAACCTCCTGATTGATGAGGGTGGAGTCGATATCCATAACGATGAGGCGTGCAGTCATGTTGGGCCTTTCCGAGTGCGGTTGTGTTGGGGCACATTGTCGCACGCTGTGCGCCTTGACGACGGCCGCGGTGCGCCAATTGTTTCGTCTCCGTCAAGTCTTTGGGCAAGGACTACTTTTTCGCGGCACATCGACGCGGATGCGATAAGATAGAACGCCATGTCCGGCTGCGCGGTTTACGCAGGCCGGGCGAATCTGTACGACGCCGCCCGGAACGACACGGGGCGGCACAGATCCATAAAGGAGGATCACTGGTATGAGCCAGACCCGTCCCATCGACGAGCATTCCATGCACACCCGTACCTGCGGCGAGCTTCGCCGCGAGAACGTGGGCGAAGAGGTCACCCTCACCGGTTGGGTGAGCCGTCGCCGCGACCACGGCGGCCTCATCTTCTGCGACCTTCGCGACCGCGAGGGCATCACGCAGCTCACCTTCGACCCCGAGCACTCCGACGGCGATGCCTTTAAGATCGCCGAGACCATGCGTCCCGAGTGGCCTATCAAGATTCACGGCGTCGTGCGCGCCCGTGGCGACGAGACCACCAACACCAAGCTCGCGACCGGCGAGATCGAGGTCCTGACCGACCGTGCCGAGGTGCTCAACACCTCCGTCACCCCGCCGTTCCAGATCGAGGATGGCATTGAGACCAGCGAGGACACCCGTCTGCGCTATCGCTATCTGGACCTCCGTCGTCCCGAGATGATGGCCAACCTCAAGCTGCGCTCCGACTTCACCTTTGCCATTCGCGAGGCGCTGCACAACCGTGAGTTCATGGAGGTCGAGACGCCCTCCCTGTTCAAGTCCACGCCCGAGGGCGCCCGCGACTTCATCGTTCCCAGCCGTATTCAGCCGGGCAACTTCTACGCCCTGCCGCAGTCCCCGCAGCTCCTGAAGCAGCTGCTCATGGTCGGTGGCGTCGAGCGCTACTACCAGGTTGCCAAGTGCTTCCGCGACGAGGACCTGCGTGCCGACCGTCAGCCCGAGTTCACCCAGGTCGATATCGAGATGTCCTTCGTGGACCAGAACGATGTCATGAGCGCGCTCGAAGAGGTCCTGTCCGATGCCTTCGGCCGCATGGGCGTCGAGATGCCCACGCCGCTGCGTCGCATGGACTACTGGGAGGCCATGGACACCTATGGCTCCGACAAGCCCGATACCCGCTATGGCATGCACCTGGTCGACCTGACCGACATCTTTGCCAACTCCAAGTTCAAGGTCTTCGCGACTGCCGCTAACGAGGAGGGCTCTGTCGTTAAGGCCATCAACGCCAAGGGCGCTGGTGCCTGGGCCCGTGCCAAGATCGATAAGCTTGCCGGCGTGGCTTCCACGTTTGGCGCCAAGGGCCTGGCCTGGATCGCATTCCGCGAGGACGGCTCCATCAACAGCCCCATCGTCAAGTTCTTCTCGGACGAGGAGATGGCCGCCCTGCGCGAGCGCATGGACGTCGAGCCCGGCGACCTTGTGATGTTCGCCGCCGGCCCGCGCCTGCTCTCCGACGAGATCCTGGGCGGCATGCGTTCCCACATGGCTAACGCGCTCGAGATCAAGCGCGAGGGCCACGACTTCCTGTGGGTCGTCAACTTCCCGCTGTTCCACTGGGACGAGGACCGCAAGGCTTACGCTGCCGAGCACCAGCCCTTCACCCTGCCGACCGAGACCGACATCGCCAAGATCGAGGCCAATCCGTTGGCAGCCGGTTCTTGCACCTACGACTTTGTCATGGACGGCTTTGAGGCCGGTGGCGGCGGTATGCGTATCCACAACGCCGAGATGCAGATGTCCATGCTTAAGCTCCTGGGCTTTACCGAAGAGCGCGCCGAGTCTCAGTTTGGCTTCCTCATGGAGGCGCTCAAGTTTGGTGCGCCCCCGATGGGCGGTTTCGCTCTGGGCCTGGACCGCGTGTGCATGCTGCTCACCGGTTCCGACTCCATCCGCGACGTCATGGCGTTCCCCAAGACGGCCAGCGGCTCCGACCTCATGTCGGGCGCCCCGAGTGCCGTTAGCGGCGCCCAGCTCAAGGACGTCAGCCTGCGCCTGATGTAGGCAAGCGACTACATATTGCTTGTAACGAGGGAAGGACGTGTGCCTTCCCTCGTTTTTTATGCGCGGGCGTTGCGAGGGCATAGGTTGACTGGGCGTCGCGGAAACTGCGTCCCAGAATTTGCACCCAGAGCGGGATGGGCTTTCCGCTAGGGCCGCTCAGCGGAAACTGCGACCCGGAATTTGCGTCCAGAGTGGGCTGCGGTTTCCCAAACAGGGCCCTTTGGGAAACTGCGACCCAGACTCCAGCCAAATAACGGGACGCACTTTCCAGTCGAGCTTCTGGCGGGTCTCGACAAGCATCTAACGCTACAATAACTACCACGTGGCTGGGTTTGCCGGCCGAATGTGCGACGTCGTGGGAGGGGACATGGTCGAGTTTACAAAGACGATTAAAGATCCGTTGGGACTGCATGCCCGCCCGGTTGCGCTGCTCTACGACATCATTGCCAAGCACCGTAGCGACGTGTCGGTCAGTATCGGCGAGCGCCATACCGACGGTCGCGATGTGATGGGGCTCATGGCGCTCTACGGCGAATGCGGCGAGGACATTGTGTTCCGCGTTTCGGGCGTGGACGAGGCCTCGTGCGTCACGTCGATCAGAAACCTCTCGCTCTAAAGCGCAACAATGTGACGAAGGGACAGTCCCTTTGTCACATCTTTCTTTGTTGCATATAGGAAACTTTTTCGAAAACTGAATAGGGACCCTTTCCAAAAAGTTAACCACGTGCTAGTTTACTGTAGCGAACATAGACGTGGTTAACTTTTGCTGCGTCGATGTTGAGGACGAACTGACGTTAGGAGCTCACTCATGTCTTGCGGACCGCAGATGCCGGCTATGCCGCTTTCGATGGTAAAAGCGGGCGAAACCGTGCACGTGTCTCGTGTAAAGGGCAATGAGGACATGAAGCACCACCTCAAGGACCTCGGCTTTGTCGAGGGAAGTGAGGTTCACGTGGTGAGCTCGAGTGGCGCCAATATCATCGTCACCGTGCTGGGCGCACGCTTTGGTATCGATACCAAGGTCGCCATGCACATCATGACCGTCGGTTAGTTCGCAGCATTTCATAAAAGCTGAAAGGGGGAAAAGAATATGAAGACGTTGGGTGACGTTAAGGTAGGCGAGAGCTCTACCATCGTCAAGCTTCACGGCGAGGGCGCGCTTCGCCGTCACCTTATGGACCTGGGCCTCATCAAGGGCACTTCGTTCAAGGTCGTTAAGGTTGCACCGCTCGGAGATCCGGTCGAGATCAACGTGCGCGGCTACGAGCTTTCCATCCGCAAGGAGGAGGCTGCCGTCGTCGAGGTCCAGTAAGGGCCCGCGGCAACTATTTATGCAGATAAAGTTAGGTTTTTCTAACTTAAAAATGCAATGTTGAAGCACATTATCCAGCCCGTGCGGAGAAAGCAGCGCGGGCACACAAGGAAGAAGGATTGAATGGCGGATTCTCAGATCCATGTCGCGCTGGCGGGTAACCCCAACTGCGGCAAGACCACGCTTTTCAACCTGATCACCGGCGCCAACGGCTACGTTGGCAACTGGCCCGGCGTCACGGTTGAGAAAAAGGAAGCCAAGCTCCTGAGTGACAAGAGCGTCACGATTACGGACCTCCCCGGCATCTACTCGCTTTCCCCCTACAGCCCCGAGGAGCAGTGCTCGCGCGACTACCTCATGAGCGGCGAGCCCGATGTGGTCGTCCAGGTCGTCGACGCCACCAACCTGGAGCGCAACCTGTACCTGGCGCTTCAGGTCATTGAGACCGGTCTGCCCGTGGTCGTGGCCCTCAACATGGCCGACCTCGTGGAGAAAAACGGCGACAAGATTGACACGGACAAGCTTTCCAAGAAGCTCGGCTGCCCGGTCATGATGATCTCGGCTCTTAAGAACAAGGGCATTACCGAGCTCTTTGAGCAGGTCAAGAAGTCCGCTGCTTCCAAGGGCCAGGTGCCGGAGCACAAGTTCGATTCCTCTATCGAGGACGTTCTGGACCACATCGAGAACAACCTGCCGGCGAGCGTTCCCGCCAACAAGCGTCGCTACTACGCTGTCAAGCTGTTTGAGCGCGATGCGGACGCCTGCAAGCTCATCAACCTTACCAAGGAGAAGGCCGCTCGCGTGGAGCAGCTGGTCGCCCAGTGCGAACAGGACTGCGACGACGACGCCGAGTCCATCATCACCGGCGAGCGCTATGGCGTGATTGCCCACATTATCGACGAGTGCATGACCAAGGCTCCGGCCAAGATGAGCACCTCCGAGAAGATCGACCGCGTGGTTACCAACCGTATCCTGGGTCTGCCGATTTTTGTGGTCATCATGTTCTGCGTGTACTACATTGCCGTTTCCACCCTGGGCGGCACGGTGACCGACTTTACCAACGACCAGCTCTTCGGCACCGACGGCTGGTATGTGCTCGGCCAGGGTCGCGACGCCTACGATGAGGCTGTCGAGGCCGCGGGCGACGACGCCGATTCGATTGACCCGGCGGAGTACGGCCCCTATGTCCCGGGTATCACCACCGCGGTGCATGACGCTCTCGTGGCGGGCGGTACCGAGGACGGTGGTCTGGTCGATTCGCTCGTCTGCGACGGCATCGTGGCTGGCATCGGCGCCATCATGGGCTTCGTCCCGCAGATGTTCCTGCTCTTTGTGATGCTGTCTTTCTTGGAGGACTGCGGTTACATGGCCCGCGTCGCCTTCATCATGGACCGCGTGTTCCGCCGCTTTGGCCTGTCCGGTAAGTCCTTTATCCCCATGCTCGTGTCCTCGGGCTGCGGCGTCCCCGGCGTCATGGCCACCAAGACCATCGAGAACGAGAAGGACCGCCGCATGACGGTCATGACCACCACGTTCATCCCTTGCGGCGCCAAGCTGCCGATCATCGCCCTGCTCATGGGTTCCATCATTGGCGACTCTTCTACCACCGCTGCGTGGATCAGCCCGCTCTTCTACTTCCTGGGCGTCTTTGCCGTCATTGCCTCGGGCCTCATGCTCAAGAAGACCAAGCTCTTCGCCGGCCGCCCGACGCCGTTTGTCATGGAGCTCCCTGCCTACCACTTCCCGGCGATCCGCTCTTGGGCGCTGCACGTGTGGGAGCGCTGCTTCGCCTTTATCAAGAAGGCCGGCACGGTCATCTTTGCGTCCACCGTCGTCGTTTGGTTCCTCTCCAACTTTGGTAGCTACAACGGCGCCTTTGGCTACCTGCCTTCCATGGAGGGCATCCCCGAGGAGTTCATGGATTACTCCGTGCTTGCCATGTTCGGCAACCTGGTCGCTTGGATCTTCGCCCCGCTCGGCTTTAGCACCTGGCAGGCCACCGCACTGACCGTCTCGGGCCTCGTTGCCAAGGAGAACGTTGTCGCCACCGCCGGCTCGCTGCTCTCTGTCGCCGACGCCGGCGAGACCGACCCGAGCCTGTGGACCGCGTTTGCGGCTATGTTCCCGACCATGGGCGCTTGCGTCGCCTTTGGTGCCTTCAACCTGCTGTGCGCTCCGTGCTTTGCCGCTATCGGCACCATCCGTAACCAGATGAACTCCGGTAAGTGGACCGCGATTGCCATCGGCTACGAGTGTGCCTTTGCTTGGGTCATCGGCCTGTTCATCAACCAGTTCTATAACCTGCTTGTTCTTGGGCAGTTTGGTATCTGGACGGTTGTGGCCATCGTGCTGCTGGTTGCGATGCTCTTCCAGATCTTCCGTCCCATGCCCAAGCACGCTTGGACCGACGAGGATGAGACCAACACCGCTTCCGCCGCAGTTTCCGCTTAAGTCCGAATAAGGATTAGCCCCTTTCCACGAGCCCGGGTGTCCCAGCGACACTCGGGCTTTTTGGTGAGGGAGATGTGGCATTTCCGCAGATAAAACCGACCAAAATAAACCTGTCCCTATTTGGTAGGTGGAGAATGGGGTAAAGTAAGTGGAGGTTAACTAGAGGAGGCTTGCTATGGCACCTATCGATATTGTTGTACTGGCTGTTATCGGCATTGCGTTTGCCGCCGTGTGCGTGCGCATCTACCGCAAGGGCACCTGCGCCGACTGCGCTCAGGGTGGCGTTTGCACGGGGCATTGTTCTAACAAAAAAACCTGCGCCGCGCTTAAGGGCGTAGACAAGATCGCCGAAGACTTGGGTCGCGGTATCAAATAAGGTCCAGGCATCCAGGCGCCTCGCGAGTATCCGTTCGCGGGGCGCTTTGTGCATTTGGACGCGAGCGCGGCGAGTTGAAGAGTATTTTTGGGGTATCGCTAACTATGTGGTCAACGGCCCGCTCACCGTGGTTCATGCCGTGGCAGGCGCTAAGCTCGCCGTCGAAGGCATGACCAACTACCTGGGCCTCTAACTCCATCCCACCCATCAGTTGCGGTGAAATACGGACTGTTTTGTCTGTCAAAGGCCTCATCTACTCCGTATTCCACCGCAACTTTTTTGTGGGGTGGGCTAGAGACGCTGCATGCGGTACCCGACACCCATGTGCGTCTGAATCATCTTGGGGTGAGAGGGGTCTGCCTCGATCTTCTTGCGCAGGGTGCGCATGAACACGCGCAGGCTCGCCAGATCGCTGTCCCAGCTCGTGCCCCATATCTCGCGGGTGATGAAGGTGTGGGTGAGCACCTTGTCGACGTTTTTCGCCAGAAGGACGAGCAATTTGTACTCGGTTGGGGTGAGCGAGAGCTCGCGTCCGTCTTTCGTCGCGTATCCCGCGGCGTAGTCGATATGCAGCGGACCGTTGTCGAACGTGCTCGCTTCTGTCGACTCGCTCGACGCCATCGAGGAGCGCCTCAAATTCGCACGGACGCGCGCGAGCAGCTCATCCACAGAAAAGGGCTTGGTGAGGTAGTCGTCTGCCCCTGCGTCAAGTGCTGCAATCTTGTCGGAATCTTCGGAGCGCGCCGAAATGACGATAATGGGGACTGCCGACCAGCTTCGGATCTTCGTGATGACCTCGATACCGTCAATGTCGGGAAGGCCGAGGTCGAGCATGATGAGGCTGGGGCCGTGCGACACCGCATCCATGATGGCGGCCTGGCCGTTGCAAACCTTGCTCACGACATAGCCGTGGAGGTCAAGCGCGGTCGAAACGAGGTTTTGAACGGTCAGGTCATCTTCGACCAGGAGGATGCGTGGCTTAGCGGCATTATTCATGAATCTCGATCTCCTCGGCGGGCAGGGTAAAACGGAAGACGGCCCCATGGGGGTGGTTGTCGCGAGCTTCGATGACGCCGCCATGCGCCTCCACGATGGAGCGGCAGAGCGACAGCCCAAGGCCGATGCTTCGACGCGAATCCACGGGCCGCGTATTGCTTGAGGTGAAGAAGCGCTCAAAGATATGAGGCTTGTCGCAGTCTGCCACACCCGGCCCATCGTCTGCGACGTCCACCACGACGAACGCACCCTCGCGACGTGCGCTGATGGTGACAGTCGAGTCCTCGGGCGTGTATTTGAAGGCGTTCATGATGAGATTCGTAAGCACCTGCATGATGAGATGGACGTCGATGCGTACCAGCAGGATGTCGTCAGTGTGCTCGATGGTGACGGTACGTCCATGCGATGCTTGGGCGACATGGCTGAGGGCGGCCTCGATGACCTCGTCGATGAGCTCGGATGTGAAGTTGAGGTGAATGGTGCCGTCCTCGACGCGTGTGATGGCGAGGAGGTTCTCCACGGTATCGATAAGCCAGAGGGAGTCGTCGTAGATGGCATCGGCAAGATCGCAGCGTTGTTCGAGGCTGAGTTTCTCGTCGCTCTTCCGAAGGATTGCCGCAGATCCGGATATAGCCGTGAGGGGTGTCCTCAAATCGTGGCCGATGGAGCGCAAAAGGTTGGCACGCAGCTGCTCGTTTTTCGCCAAGACCGCAGCCTCTTCGCGCTCTTGCGCCGCCCGGTCGCTTTCGAGCGCCAAGGCGCATTCACCTACGATAGATAGGACGATCGAATGCTCGAAGGCTTCGATCTCGCGCCCCTCCAGGGCGATGCCGATGACACCGAATACTTTGTCGCCGGTGCGAACCGCGAGGTAGAGACAGCGCGCCTCAGGCAGGGTCCGCGTGCTTGCGCCCGCGCGCTTGTTGTTGGTATAGGTCCAGGTTGCAACGGCGCGCTCGTAATCGGTGAGCAGCGACGCGGATCGGTTTTCGGTGCCAGCGGACTCATAGAGCGCCTTGCCGAGCGTGCCGTGTTCGGCGGAGTAGAAGACCACGTCGAGTTTTAGCAGTTTGATGAGTTGGTTCATGGTGACGCGGGCGCACTCCTCCGCGCTATGGGCTTGCTGCAAGAGCTGGTTCGTTTCGAGGAGTACGCGCGTTTTGAATGCATTCTCGGCGGAGGTACGGGCGTTGTCGGCGATGCGCGCAGTTAACTCGCCGGCGACCATAGCGGTAGCGAACATGATGCCGAACGTGACCAGATAGCTTCGGTCGTAGCTGGCGAGCGAAAACAGAGGCGTGACGAAGCAGAAGTTGTAAAGCACTACAGAGAGCACGCTCGATACGATCGTGCAGATACGCCCCGTCGTGGTGACGGCGGTCAGCAGGGCCGTGAGGATATAGAGGGATATGATGCTGGAATCGGCAAAACCCAGATGGCGGAAAGCCGTGCCGATCGCCGTGGCGACAAGAGAGAGGGCCAGCGTGCGAAGCACGTCACGGCTGCTGGGCGGCTGCAGGGCGAGCGCACGACGGCGTCCTTCGGGTCGGGAGGGCGGAGTCGACTGGTCTGGAATGATGTAAATGTCGAGGTTCGGGGCGAATGTTATGAGCTGTTCTACGAGAGATTTGCGGCCGAAGAGGGCCTGACGGACGCTGCTACGCTCGCCCGTGCGCCCCATGACGATCTTCGAAATACCCGACAGGCGCGCGAACTCGGAGATCTGAAACGCGATGTCGTCGCCATAGACGGTTTCCATATGTGCTCCGAGCTGTTCGGCTAGGGCGATATTGGCTGCAAGCTTGGCGCGCTCATTATCGCTCATGGCCTGCGCGCGCGGGCTCTCTACGAACAGGGCGACGAGCTCGCTGCGAAACGCTTTCGCCATGCGTGCGGCGGCACGGACGATGCGGGGATTGGTCGGCGCCGGGGAGACACAGACTAAGATACGCTCCCTGGTGTAGTAGTCACGGTTTCCCAGCACGCGTGCGGCGTCTGTGAGGTAGCCGGTGCGATCGGCGCAGCGGCGCAGCGCGATTTCTCGGAGTGCGGTGAGGTTCTCGACGGTAAAAAAATGCTGCTGTGCTCGGTCGGCTTGTGCGGGACGGTAGACGAGGCCGGCGCGAAGGCGCTCAAGTAGATCTTCGGGCTCTATGTCGACGAGCTCGACCTGGTCGGCATCATCGAAGATACGGTCGGGGATTCGTTCGCTCACGACAACGCCGGTGATGGATGCAACCATGTCGTTTAGGCTCTCGATATGCTGAACGTTCACGGTCGTATAGACGTCGATGCCCGCATGTAGAAGTTCCTCGACGTCTTGATAGCGTTTGTCGTGGCGAGACCCCGGCGCATTCGTATGGGCGAGCTCGTCGACAAGGATGAGCCGAGGGGCGCGCTCGATAGCCGCATCTAGGTCGAACTCGCTGAGCGCAATGCCGTTGTGCTCGATGAGTTTACAGGGCACGTTCTCAAGCCCTTGTGCAAGATGGGCAGTTGCCGGACGTTCGTGCGGCTCGATGTATCCCGCGACGACGTCGACACCTCGCCGCTTGGCGGCGTGGGCGGCTTGAAGCATCGCATAGGTTTTGCCTGCGCCAGCAGCGTAGCCAAAGAAAATCTTGAGGTGTCCCCGGCTGGTTCGAGCGTCATCGGCGACCTCGTCTTTCTCAATTGCCTTGAGGATGAGGTCTGGATTGACGCGAGTGTCCGATGCGTCGCGCTGCATAGCGTAGCCTTTCTGAAGCGTTGTCCATGCGTGCATACGCGGCGAGGACGCCACTGTATGCTCGCGAGGTCGAGTATAGGCGCACTGCAGCCGCAATAGTGCTTTCTACCTGCATCTTTACGGCATCTTAAGGTCGTGAGCCCCAGCCCTCACGCCTCTTTAATCCCTAGAAGCGTTTACTGTCCCCAGACGCTTGCGAGAGCAGGCGTCCGAGACATCGGACCGCGCGTGAAAGGGGCGGTAATGGACATCCTCATTCCCATTATCGGAGTCGTCTGCATTGGACTCTTTATCTATTACATCTACATTCTGATGAGGAGTGATTCGTAAACTATGGACGCTGCGATTCAGTACATCTTGTACTTTGCCGTGCTCGTCGTCCTGGCCGTTCCGCTCGGTCGATTCATGGCCCATATCATGGATGGTGAGCATACGTT
Organism: Coriobacteriaceae bacterium; assembly: GCA_902363125.1. Taxonomy (GTDB): domain Bacteria; phylum Actinomycetota; class Coriobacteriia; order Coriobacteriales; family Coriobacteriaceae; genus Collinsella. Next base: position 257,089 of record CABIZD010000002.1, on the reverse strand, counting down.
CCTGTCGCCTGTGATTGCTCCTGTAGAGCGTGGCGTCTATCGTCTGCTTCGCATCGACGCGGCAGAGCAGATGGGGTGTAGGCGCTACCTGGCGAGCGTGCTGGTCTTTTCGGGGATCGGCCTCGTGGTTCTTGTGGCACTCCAGGCGCTTCAGTCCTTCTTGCCAGGCAATCCCCAGCACCTGCCGGGTGTGTCGTGGGACCTGTCGTTCAATACGGCCGCTTCCTTCATAACCAACACCAATTGGCAATCCTATTCCGGTGAGACCACCCTGTCCTACTTTGTGCAGTTCATGGGCCTCACCGTGCAGAACTTCGTTTCCGCTGGCACCGGTATCGCGGTCATGTTCGCGCTGATCCGCGGCTTCCGTCAGGTCAAGGAGCAGGGTCTGGGTTCCTTCTGGGTCGACCTCACCCGCACCGTCCTGTATGTGCTCATCCCGCTGAACCTCGTGTTCGGCATCTGCCTGGCTGCCGGTGGCGTCATCTCCAACTTCCAGCCGGCTCAGAAGGCTGAGCTCGTAGAGCCCGTCGCTGTCCAGCCTAATGCAGACGGCGGCTGGAGCGTCATCGACGGCGCCCAGATCGAGGGCGACACGGTCAAGGTCGACGGCAAGGTTGTCGAGGGCGCGCGCGTGGTCACCAAGCAGTTCCTGCCCCAGGGTCCCGCGGCTCCTCAGGTCGCCATCAAGCAGTCCGGCACCAACGGCGGCGGCTTCTTCGGCGTGAACTCCGCCCATCCGTATGAGAACCCCAGTGCCTTCACCAACATCATCGAGATGACCAGCCTGCTGCTGATCCCGGCCGCCTGCTGCTTCACCTTCGGTATCGGCGTCAAGAACACCAAGCAGGGCAAGGCTATCTTTGCCGCCATGTTTATCCTGCTGGTGATCTTCACCGGCATCATCGCCGTCAACGAACATGCGGGCACCCCGCAGCTGGCCGATGGCGGAGCGGTCAACATCGAGATGACCGATGGCCAGGCCGGCGGCAACATGGAGGGCAAGGAGAGCCGCTTTGGCATCGCCTCCTCTTCCACCTGGTCCGCTTTCACGACGGCTGCTTCCAACGGCTCGGTCAACTCCATGCACGACTCCTACACCCCGCTGGGCGGTTTTGTCCAGATGCTCCAGATGGCTCTGGGCGAGGTCGTCTTCGGCGGCGTGGGCTGCGGCCTGTACGGCATGATCGGCTTCGCAATCCTCACAGTGTTCATCGCCGGCCTCATGGTCGGACGCACGCCTGAGTTCCTGGGCAAGAAGATCGAGCCGGGCGAGATGCGCTGGGCAGTTGTCCTGTGCCTGGCAACTCCGTTTGCCATTCTGGTGTGCTCGGCCATCGCCTGCATGGTGCCCGGTCTTGCCGACCAGCTCAACAATGGTGGCGCGCACGGCTTCTCCGAGGTGCTGTATGCCTTCACCTCATGCGGCGGCAACAACGGCTCGGCGTTTGCAGGCATGAACTGCAACATTCCCTGGATCAACGTCATGCTCGGCCTCGAGATGCTGTTCGCCCGCTTCATGCCCATCATCGGTACGCTGGCTATCGCCGGCTCGCTGGCCAAGAAAGGTAAGGTCGCCGAGAGCGCCGGTACCCTGTCTACCACCAACGGCATGTTCGTATTCCTGCTCGTGTTCATCGTTCTGCTGATCGGTGCTCTGAGCTTCTTCCCGGCCCTGGCGCTTGGCCCCGTTGCCGAGTTCTTCCAGATGATTGCGTAAAGGAGGGCGCAGATTTATGGCTATGCAAAAAGACATGATGGGCCGCGCGGTCCGCGACTCGTTTGCCAAGTTGGATCCTCGCGTCCAGATTCAAAACCCGGTCATGTTCCTGGTGTGGCTTTCCGCCGTCATGACCTCCGTCCTGGCCGTCGCTTCCATCTTCGGTGTGCAGGACGCGGGTGTGCCCACTTACTATGTGGTCGCCATCGCGGTCATCCTGTGGCTCACCGACCTGTTCTCGAACTTCGCTGAGGCGCTTGCCGAGGGCCGCGGTAAGGCCCAGGCCGATTCCCTGCGTGCGGCCAAGAAGGATGTCGAGGCCCATCGCATCGAGTCCGTTGAGGACAAGGAGCACTTCACCGTCGTTCCCGGCACCGAGCTCACGCGCGGCGACCTGGTGATCGTACGCGCCGGCGAGCAGATTCCGGGAGACGGCGATGTCATCGAGGGTGCCGCCTCGGTTGATGAGTCGGCCATCACCGGCGAGTCTGCACCCGTGGTTCGCGAGGCTGGCGGCGACCGCTCTGCCGTTACCGGTGGTACCACGGTGCTGTCCGACTGGATCATCGTCAAGATCTCCAGCGAGCCCGGCCAGAGCTTCCTGGACAAGATGATCGCGATGGTCGAGGGTGCCGCGCGTAAGAAGACCCCTAACGAGATTGCTCTGGAGATCTTCCTGGTGGCCCTCTCCATCGTCTTTATCCTGGTCACGTTGGCCCTGTATTGTTACTCCTGCTTCTCGTCCGGTCTTAACGACATGGTCAACCCCACGGCCGTGACCACGCTCGTGGCGCTGCTCGTGTGCCTGGCTCCCACTACCATCGGCGCCCTTCTGTCCGCCATCGGCATCGCCGGCATGAGCCGTCTGAACGAGGCCAACGTGCTGGCCATGTCCGGCCGCGCCATCGAGGCCGCCGGCGACGTCGACATCCTCATGCTCGACAAGACCGGCACCATCACCCTGGGTAACCGCCAAGCCGCCGAGTTCATCCCGGTCGACGGCGTCGATCCCGCGGAGCTGGCCGATGCCGCCCAGCTTTCCTCGCTGGCCGACGAGACCCCCGAGGGCCGTTCCATCGTCGTGCTCGCCAAGGAGCAGTTTGGGCTGCGCGGCCGCACACTCGAGGATAAGGGCATGGAGTTCATCCCGTTCACCGCGGCAACGCGTATGTCCGGCGTGAACTACGAGGGCAATGAGATCCGCAAGGGCGCTGCCGATTCCGTGCGCACCTATGTGGAGGCAGCCGGCGGCGTGTTCTCCCAGGAGTGCGACGACGTCGTCGAGCGCATCGCCAAGGCCGGCGGCACCCCGCTGGTCGTGACCAAGAACTGCCGCGTGCTGGGCGTTGTGTACCTCAAGGACATCATCAAGTCCGGCGTTAAGGAGAAGTTCGCCGACCTGCGCAAGATGGGCATCAAGACCATCATGGTGACGGGCGACAACCCGCTCACCGCCGCGGCAATCGCCGCCGAGGCCGGCGTTGACGACTTTCTGGCCGAGGCCACCCCTGAAGGCAAGCTCGAGAAGATCCGCGAGTTCCAGCGTGAGGGCCACCTGGTCGCCATGACCGGCGACGGCACCAACGACGCGCCCGCTCTGGCCCAGGCCGACGTCGCCGTGGCCATGAACACGGGCACCCAGGCTGCCAAGGAGGCCGGCAACATGGTCGACCTCGACTCCAGCCCCACCAAGCTCATCGAGGTCGTGCGTATTGGCAAGCAGCTGCTCATGACCCGCGGTTCGCTCACGACCTTCTCGGTGGCCAACGACGTGGCGAAGTACTTCGCTATCATCCCGGCCCTGTTCTCGCCGATCTACCCGGGCCTTGGCGCGCTCAACATCCTCGGTCTGGCAAGCCCGCTGTCCGCGGTTCTTTCGGCCATCATCTATAACGCGCTCGTTATCGTCGCGCTGATCCCGGCCGCGCTGAAGGGCGTTAAGTATCGCGAGGTCCCGTCCGGACAGCTGCTGACCCACAACCTGCTCGTGTGGGGTCTGGGCGGCATCGTTGCCCCGTTCGTATTCATCAAGCTCATCGACATGCTGCTCGCGTTATGCGGCATTATGTAAGTGGAGGTTTGTATGTTCAAAGGTGTTACATCGCGCGCACTGGGCGTGTTCGCGCTGTTTACCGTTGTCTGCGGCCTGGGCTATACGCTCGTCGTGACCGGCATCGCCCAGGTTGCGTTCCCGTATCAGGCGAACGGTTCGCTCATTACGGTCGACGGCAAGGTTGTGGGTTCCGAACTCATCGGCCAGAACTTTGATGACGAAGCCCACATGTGGGGTCGTATCCAGAACGTGTCAATTGTCGAAGGCGAAGACGGCGAGCTCATGGCGTATGGTGTCCCGTCCAACCTGTCCCCGGCGAGTGAGGAGTATCGGCAGCTGATAGATGCGCGCGTGAAGAAGATCCGCGCCGCCAACCCCGATGCCGATATGGACGCCGTGCCCGTCGATCTGGTGACGTGTTCGGGGTCCGGTCTCGACCCGGAGATCTCTCCGGATGCCGCCGAGTACCAGGTTCCGCGCCTTGCCAAGGCCACGGGCAAAAGTGAGGACGAGGTGCGCGACATCATCGCCGCGTGCACCAAGGGCCGTTTCCTCGGCGTGTTCGGCGAGCCCACGGTCAACGTGCTCAAGGTGAACCTTATGCTGGACGGCGCGCTGTAGGTGAGGAAGTGGCGGATGAGGGCATGACTGACTATCTGAGCCCTCAATTCCACCCCGCCCATCAGTTGCGGTGAAATACGGACTGTTTTGCCTGTCAAAAGCTTCATCTACTCCGTATTCCACCGCAACTTTTTTATGAGGGTCGGGATTGAAGGTGGGGAGTGCGAGCGAGTGCGAATGCGGCGGTTACTGATACGATAGGTACGTTAGCAACTGCCGCCGAGCGGCTCAAACGAAAGGAACCCTGTATGGAGTCCTCCGCCTATCCAATGCTCTTTAGCCCGATCAAGGTCGGTACGACCGAGGTCAAGAACCGCGTCTTTATGCCGCCGGTGTCCACCAACCTGGCCGATCATGGCTATGTGACCGACGACTTGGTCGATCATTACCGTGCCCGCGCCAAGGGCGGCGTGGGCCTGATCATCACCGAGGTCGTGACGGTCGAGCCCACCTATACCTATCTGCCGGGTGACATGTGCTGCTACGACGACACATTTATCCCCGGCTGGGAAAAGCTCGCCGCGGCCGTCCACGAGTATGGCTGCAAGATCATGCCGCAGCTCTTCCACCCCGCCTACATGGCCTTTAACATTCCGGGCACGCCGCGCTTGATCGCTCCGTCCTTTGTGGGCCCGTCCTATGCCCGCGAGGCGCCGCGCCCCATTACGGTCGACGAGATCCACGAGCTCACACATCAGTTTGGCGATGCCGCTGTGCGCATGCAGAAGGCTGGCGTCGATGGCGTCGAGGTCCATGCGGCGCACGCTCACGGCATGCTTGGCGGCTTTTTGACCCCGCTCTACAACAAGCGCACCGACGAGTACGGTGGCTCGCTCGACGCCCGCATGCGCTTCCTGCTCGAGGTCATCGCCGAGATTCGCGAGCGCTGCGGCAAGGACTTCATCATCGACGTCCGTATTTCGGGCGACGAGTACACCGACGGCGGCCTGACCCTCAACGACATGATCTACGTCTCGCGTCGCCTGGAGAAGGCCGGCGTCGACATGATTCACGTGTCGGGCGGCACCACCATCAAGCGCGGCTCTGCGATTCCCGCCGCCGGCACGCAGCAGGCCTCGCACGCCGCCTGCTCGCGCGAGATCAAAAAGCACGTCAACATTCCCGTCGCCACCGTCGGACGCATCAACGAGGCCTGGATTGCCGAGGAGCTAATTGAGGACGGCGCTGCCGACATCTGCATGATGGGCCGTGCCAATCTGTGCGATGCCGAGTTCTGCAACAAGGCTGCTGCCGGTAACGCCGACGACATCCGCCCCTGCATCGGTTGCCTGCGCTGCCTGAACGGCATCATGTTTGGCAAGCGCATCTCCTGCACCGTCAACCCGGACGTGGAGCGCGACGAGGCTGGCTACGAGCCTGCCGCCGAGGCAAAGAACGTGCTCGTTGTGGGTGCTGGTCCTGCGGGTATGGAGGCAGCCTACATTGCCGCCAAGCGCGGTCATAACGTGGTGCTCGTGGATAAACAGGACGAACCGGGTGGCGAGATGCGCATCGCAGCCGTGCCGCCGGCAAAGCAGGAGCTCACCCGCGTGATCAAGTATCAGTACCGTCGCCTGGCCGAGGCCGGCGTCACGTGCGTCTTTGGCACCGAGCTCTCGGCCGAGAACATTCAGCGCGACTACGCGGGCTACGAGGTTGTCCTGGCTTATGGCGCCGAGCCCATCGCTCCGGCCTTCATGCAGGGCTTTAAGCAGGTTATGACGGCCGACGACCTGCTGGGCGGCAAGGCTTTCCCGGGTAAGAAGATCGTCATTGTGGGCGGCGGTACCGTTGGCTGCGAGACGGCCGATTACCTGGCCCCGCTGGTCAACGACCTTTCGCCGGCCAATCGCGATGTCACCGTCATCGAGATGACCAAGACGCTCGCCGCCAACGAGGGCGGCGCCGGTCGTGCGGTGCTTATCACGCGCATGCTCTCCAAGGGTGTCCACGTGCTGACCGAGGCCAAGGTGACCGAGATTACCGAGGACACTATCAGCTACGAGAAGGACGGTGAGATTCACACCATCGCCGATGCCGATACGCTGGTGCTTGCCATGGGCTACCGCCCCAATACCAAGCTGGCCGATGACCTTGCCGCTGCCGGCGTTGCCATCCACGTGCTGGGCGATGCCCAGAAGTGCGGAAACATCCGCGACGCCATTGGCGACGGCTACAAGATTGCCTGCGAGCTCTAATCAATCCCTTGGCGCATGAGGAGGGGCGTCTCTGCGCCATCCGATAGCAAAACAGCGGTGGTGTCCCGGGTTTCGGGATGCCGCCGCTTGCTCTTGTGATCCTGGCGACGCGAGCGCACCCCATTTCACCTCAGCTGAAGGAATGGGGGATGCGATAGTATTACGGGTGATATTCGACAAACCGTGGGCTTCATCCGAGGGCTTTATGGAACAACACCAGCATTATCAGAGCCTGCAAGACCAGGCATACAACGCACTGCGCTCCAAGATCATCTATGCTGAGCTCAGGCCCGGCACGCGCCTTTCGGCGATTGGTCTGGAAAAGGAGACGGGGATCGGGCGCACGCCCATTCGCGAGTCCTTTGTGCGCCTGCGCGAGCAAGAGCTGGTGGAAACGCGTCCCAAGAGCGGCACCTACGTCTCTAAGATCAGCATGGAACACGCCGAGAATGCCTGTTTCTTGCGCGAGAAACTCGAGAGAAGCGTGCTTATTAAATGCTGCTCTGCCGCCACGCCCGAGCAAAAGCATCGGCTCGAGCAGATTCTTGCCGAGTCCGAGTCGCTCGACCATAGCGAGACGCGTCGCTTTTTCGATCTGGACAACCTGTTTCATGAGACGTGTTTTGAGATTGCCGGTCGTCACATGCTGTGGAATTGGATGAAGAGCGTCAACACGCATTTTGAGCGATACAACTGGTTGCGTATGGTGTCGCAGGACCTGGATTGGGAGCCGATTCGTCGGCAGCATCGCCGGATTCTCGAGGCCATTAAGAGGGGCGATACCGACACGGCGAGCTATCTGGCAGAGACGCACTTGCACCTGATGCCCGAGGAGCAGGGCCCGGTTATCGCCTTGCATCCCGACTACTTTGAGCTGTCCAAAGACTCGTCTATCTAGCCCATCACTGCATCTGCTCGAGACGCAAAAACGATGCTGCTCACCCACAGCGTTTTGCAACTGAGAATTTTAAAAAATGCCTAAAATGGCTCAGACTGCCGACAATTGGGAAACGGGGTGCGCTATGGCGCAGATGAGAATCAAGGACATTGCCGCCGAGGCGGGCGTGAGCCCGGCCACGGTCTCGCGCTATCTCAACAACCGCCCCGGGCAGATGACCGAGGAAACCCATGCTCGCATCGCGGCAGTTATCGAGCGCACCGGCTATCGTCCACGTGCCGCCGCGCGCAATCTGCGCAGCTCGCGTACCAACCTCATCGGCGTGATCTTGGCCGACATTGCTAACCCGTTCTCCAGCGCCATGCTCGAAGGGCTTTCCGCCAGCGCCGCCGCGCGCGGCTGCTCGCTCATGACGGCCATTAGCGGCAACGACCCCGCCAAGGAGGCAGAGTCGCTCACCAGACTTATCGATGCCGGTGTGGACGGCCTGGTCGTCAATACCTGCGGAGGCAACGACAAGGCGATCGCCGAGGCTGCGGGACGCCTGCCCGTCGTGCTGCTCGACCGCGATGTTGCCGACGGCGGTGTCGATCTGGTGACCTCTAACAACCGTGAGCTGGTCGCCGGCCTGGTAGACGCCTTGGCCTCTGCGGGCAGCGAGCGCCTGTGCCTGCTCACCGAGGCAAGCGACGACAGCCCCGTGCGTCGCGAACGCGCCGAGGCGTTTGCCGACGAGCTCTCGCGCCGCGGCCTGGCCGGCGAGGTCGTCACCTTGGCGGACGGTGGTGTCGAGGGTGTCAGTCGCCTGGACGAGACCATCCGCGGCTATGCGGGTAAAAAGCTCGGCCTCATTGCCGTCAACGGCTTGGTTTTCCTGCGCCTGACCGAGGCGCTGGCCCAGCTGGGGCCCTCGTTGCCGGCGGGTCTCAAGATCGCAACGTTTGACGATTACCCCTGGAACCACGTGCTCTTTGGCGGTGTGACCACGGCCGCGCAGGACACCCTCACCATTGCCGAGCGCGTAGTCGAGCGCCTGTCCGAGCGCATCGACGTCGTTACCACTACGGTGGGCGATGCCGCAAAGCTCGCTCCCAAACGCATCGAGGTCCCCGGCCACATCGAGCACCGCGCTTCGACCTCGCGCTAATCTGTGTGATAATATATAGACAATGTCATACAGGAGGTACCCATGGCTGCGTCTGTGCTGAGTGTGCGAGTGGACTCGTCAATTAAAGATTCATTTGCCGAGCTGTGCGAAGAACTTGGCATGACTTCGTCTGTTGCGGTCAATATGTTTATGAGACAGATGCTGCGCGAGCGCTCGCTGCCGTTTGTTCCTTCACTCGGTAAAAGCTCTGCGAGCGAAAGCGCTGCGGCGGGCATTTTGGATACTGCTCAGATTGAGTCAGCCGTCCGTGAGGCGGCCAGCCCGATTCCCGCCATCAAAACCGTGATTCTATTTGGCTCGTATGCCCGTGGCGAAGCGCGTGCCGATAGCGATATCGACTTACGTCTCGAAGTCGATCGCGATCAGGGCTTTGGTCTTTTCGCGTTGTCGGCATTCGGCGAGGCGGTGCGCAAAGAAACTGGGAGGCAGGTTGACCTCGTCTCGAGCGACCATCTTGATGGCGATCTTGCCGCGGTAATCGAGCGCGAAGGAGTGATCCTTTATGATCGCGCGTAAGTCAGACTGTCTCCGCGCCCAAGAGGTCTTGGATGCCATCTCTGAAACGAACGAGCGCATCAAGGCCTTTGGTATCACCGAGGACCAGTTTCTGCATGCAAATGACGTGCGGACGAGGGCGTTGGCGGACTCCCTTTTGATGTGTGCGCTTAGGGTGACGGAAGAAGCGGGCAAGTTGTCGGAACGCTCGCAGCGGCTTCATCCCGAAATTGAGTGGCGTGGAATTATCGGCATGAGAAATTACCTCGCGCATGATTACGGCAATGTCGACCGTTCGGTTGTTTGGGATGCAGTGACGATGGAGTTCCCGGCGCTGGAACGAGCCTGTAGGCAAATTGCCTCCGAATCTGAACGCTAGCCGCTCATTCGCAACGGCCTCCGCGCCCACGTTTTTTGAGCGCTTGATACGCTTTAACCCTGCGGAAACATTTTTCTGCGATAGTATCTGCGATATAGACCAGTCGAAACCCGCCCGAAAGAAAGGGGAGCGACATGAACCAGCAGAACATCGATTACGTACTCCGCTCCGTAGAGCAGCGTGACATCCGCTTTGTGCGTCTGTGGTTTGTCGACATTCTCGGCCGCCTCAAGAACTTTGCCATTAGCCCCGAGGACCTCGAAGTCGCTTTTGAGGAGGGTATTGGCTTTGACGGCTCCGCTATCGAGGGCTTTGCCACGCCCGAGGAAGCCGACATGCTCGCATTCCCCGATGCTTCAACCTTCCAGATCCTGCCGTGGCGCCCGAGCCACAACGGCGTCGCCCGCGTGTTCTGCGACGTGTGCACTCCCGATTGCAAGCCGTTTGCCGGCGACCCGCGCGACGCTCTGCGCCGCATGTTCCGCAAGGCCGAGAAGGCCGGCTATCTGCTCAACGTGGGCGCCGAGCTGGAGTATTACTACTTTCCCGACGAGCACACGCCCGAGCCGCTCGACAACGTGGGCTACTTCGATCTTTCGGTGAGCGATGCCGCCCGCGACCTGCGTCGCAACACGGTCCTCACGCTCGAGAAGATGTCCGTGCCCGTGGAGTACACCTTCCACGCCGCCGGCCGCTCGCAGCACGGCATGAGCTTGCGTCACGCCGAGGCCCTGAGCATGTCCGACGCCGTCACCACGGCCAAGCTCATCATTAAGCAGCAGGCCTACGAGAGCGGTTGCCACGCTTCCTTTATGCCCAAGCCGTTGGCGGGCGAGGACGGCAGCGCCATGTTTTTGCATCAGTCGCTGTTCGACCACGACGGCAACAACGTCTTTTGGGGCGAGGACGACGAGAAGTACCACCTCTCCGAAATCGCCAAGCACTACATGGCCGGCATCTTAGCGCACGCGCGCGAGATCAGCGCCATCACCAACCCCACGGTCAACTCGTACAAGCGCATCACCACGGGTGGCGACTCCGTGCCGCAGTACGCCACGTGGGGCCTGCGCAACCGCGCGAGTATGGTCCGCATCCCGGTCTACAAGCCCGGCAAGCCGCTGTCCACGCGCATCGAGCTGCGCAGTCCCGACCCCATGGCCAACCCGTATCTGGTCAACGCCGTCACGCTGGCGGCTGGTCTGGACGGCATCGAGCGCAAGCTGGAACTCCCGCCCGAGGCCACGGCCGAGACGCTCAAGCTTACCGACCGTCAGATGGTCGAGGCCGGCTACGCGCCGCTGCCTCGCTCGCTCAAAGAGGCGCTCGACGTGTTTGAGGACTCGCAGTTTATGAAGGATGCTCTCGGCGAGCACATCCACAGCTTCTTCCTCAAAAAGAAGCGCGACGAGTGGCATAAGTTTGAGTCTACGATCACCGAGTGGGAGATCAAGCACTACCTGGCGAACTCCTAATCGCGCTGGCTTGTTCCAGTACGATTGAGCTCATTTCTTTGGAGGCCGATATGTCCGATAAGAGTGCCCTGTTCATGGCGCGCACGACGCGCTTCCACGAGTTTGCCCGCAGCTTGACGACCACCCTGGGTGTCGAGGTGAGTCTGGCCACTCCCGATTCGCCGACTGCGGCGCACGACTTTGACCTGCTGATCCTCGATTCCGATGGCATCCGCAGCGACCGCATCGATCAGATTGCCAAGTGGCTTGACGATCGCGGCGGTGTCCCCATGTTGGTGATCGTCGACGATGAGGCGCTCGGCACCTTGCGCCTGCCCAATCACGCGCATGCCGACTTTGTGTGCCCTACGGCGACGCCCAACGAGCTCAAGGCTCGCGCGCAGCGCCTGATGGGCGAGGAGGAGACCGTCACCGCCGACGATGTGCTCAACATCGATAACCTCGAGATCAACCTGGCTACCTACCAGGTGACACTCGATAACGAGCCCATCGACCTGACGCTGATGGAGTACTCGCTGCTGAGCTTTTTGGCGACGCACCCCAACCGCGCCTACAGCCGCGAAGTACTGCTGCACCGCGTGTGGGGCTTTGAGTACTGCGGCGGCACGCGCACCGTCGACGTGCACATTCGACGCATCCGCTCCAAGGTGGGCCCGCAGATCGCGGCACACATCACCACCGTCCGCGGCGTGGGCTATCTGTTTAAGGACTAGATTTCCACCACAAAGGGGACAGACACCTTTGTGGTGGTTTTGACGCAGGTGCGGGCTCCTTTCGAGTTTGCAGCAGAACTTAAGCCTTCCTAAAAGATTGCGTTCTCGTACACGTACGCCCGCATATTGGGGTACAACTCAACGTGAACAATGATGGCCCGCCACATGTTTGGCGGGCCTTTGGTTATTTGACGAAAGGATCGCAGCTATGAGCGAGTACGATTCCCAGCGTCCCCAGGATGCGGGCAACGCCGGCGAGACCCAACAGCAGCCGCGCGTGCAGGTGGAGTCAACGCCTGCCGACAGCAACATTCCCTACGTGCAGGCCTACGACACGCAGACCGGCAAGCCGCTGGGCAGCCAGCAGGTTGTAAACAAGCACACGGTGGTCAAGACCAAGACCAAAAAGCTGCCGATCTTTATTACGGCGCTCGCCGGCTGCGCCTGTGGCGCCCTGCTGGTCATTGCGCTCATTATGAGCGGCACGCTCAACATTGGCGGCGGCAAGAATGCCGTGACGGCGGGTGCTTCGGGTTCATCGACGCAAAAGATTACGATTGATTCCGAGGACACCACGCTGGCCGAGGCCGTTTCTGCCAAGGCCCTGCCCTCCGTGGTTTCCATTACCGCCACTTCGAGCGGCGGCCAGAATGGCTCGCTTTCGCAGTCTGCCGACGAGTCGGACAACTCGGGCAGCGTCGGCTCGGGCGTTGTGCTCGATACCGAGGGCCACATCCTCACCAACAACCACGTGGTCGATGGTTACGACCAGTACGTGGTGACCATGGACGACGGCACCACCTACGAGGCCGAGTTCGTGGGCAACGATGCTTCGAGCGACCTGGCCGTCATCAAGCTCAAGGACGCCGATGCTTCCAAGCTCACCCCGATCGAGATCGGCGACTCCTCCAAGCTCAACGTGGGCGAATGGGTCATGGCGATCGGCTCGCCGTTCGGCAATGAGCAGTCTGTCTCCACGGGCATTGTGTCGGCGCTGTATCGCTCCACGGCCATGAGCTCTACCAGCGGTAACACCATCTATGCCAACATGATTCAGACCGATGCTGCCATCAATCCGGGCAACTCCGGCGGCGCGCTCGTTAACGACAATGGCGAGCTCGTGGGTATCAACTCGCTCATCGAGAGCTACTCGGGCTCCAGTTCGGGCGTTGGTTTTGCCATTCCCGTTAACTATGCCAAGAACATTGCCGACCAGATCATCGACGGCAAGACGCCGGTGCATCCGTACATGGGCGCTACGCTTTCGAGCGTCAACGCGCTCAACGCCCGCACCAACAAGCTGAGCACCGATAGCGGCGCGTATGTAGCGAGCGTCGTCGAGGACGGCCCCGCCGCCAAGGCTGGCATCCAGGAAGGCGATGTCATCACCAAGCTGGGCGACGACGAGATTACGAGCGCCGATGGCCTGATCATCGCGCTGCGCAGCCACGAGGTGGGCGAGAAGGTCGAGATCACGCTCATGCGCGGCAAGGAAGAGAAGACGGTCACCGTCGAGCTGGGCTCTGATGAGGAGTTACAGAACCAGCAGCAGAACGACAGCGCGACCGACACCGGCAACGGCGGCATTACCGACGAACAGCTGCGCCAGTACCTGGAGGAGCTACTCGGCCAGCAGGGCCAGGGCCAGGGTCAAGGCTACGGCCAGGGTTACTAACGAGCCGTATCACACATACCGATGCCAGAGGGGGCTGTTCCGTCAATGCGGGACAGCCCCCCTCTTTTCCTATTGATCCTTTGGGGACGGGGAAACGGATCATTTTGGTTAGTCTTCGTCGCTGGGAAGGCTTCCAAATGCCTCGACGTACTCTTCGTCCGACATCCAGTCGATGATGTCGCCGGGTTTGCAGTGAAGCGCCTCGCACATTGCGGTCAACGTCGAAAAGCGGATGCCCTTGAGCCTCCCCGTTTTAATGCGCGAAACGTTAACGGGCGAGATGCCGATAATGTCGGCAAGTTCTTGAGAGGACATTTTGCGATCCGCCATGACGCGATCGAGTCTCATGACGATTGGCATGCTGCCCTCCTTCTAAATAATGGCGTCAACGTCCGACTGCAAGAGTCGCCCGTACTCAAAGATAGCCGAAAGGGATAGCGCAAACAAAGCGAGAGCCAGTGTCCAAGCGTTAAAACCAAAGATGCCAATTGCGGTAATACTGACGTCGTTGGGGAGCTGGATGGCACACAGGTTATCTAGGGTAATCGAGACAATTGAAGAAATGAGCAGCAGAAGTCCAACAACCAGAAGACGCCGGCATTGTTTTCGCGTGAATATCGACTGAGTGCTGACGACGTCAAGGCAGAAGTTCAAGTAGACAATCAGGCATGCGATTGAAAGCGCCAGGGCCAGAACGTCGCGGATGGCAAGCGCGGTAAGGACGGCGCTCGGAATGGACTCACCGTTAATGTAGAGGGGAGTGGGTGCAAAGAGCACCTCCCGCGCCTCGTTGGCAACGCTGAACGCTGAGAAGGCCGCCATGATTGCTGCGACAGACAAAGTGGCGAGCAACATCAAACTGCTAAAACGGCATCGTTTATCTGAGCTTTCCATAATTAACCCCAAAAAGGCTGCGGCAATGCCGCAGCCAAAAAATCCTAAGCATAGATGGTTCTTGCTTCAGAATGCCAACTGCCGTTGTAATAGTAAGTAACAGTTACGACGACGCTTCCGTTGCTGAGTCCGTATCTATAAGTCCAGCTGATGTTGCTTACTCGAGAATTGGAGGTCCAGTTCTTTATGGATTTGATGCCTGTTATCGTTCCATAGGTATCGTTAACGGCGTAAGTAACATGGAGCCTGACGCCGTTCGAATAGGCGAGGGTGGTTTCGGCGGTGTAGATTGAACGACTTTCGGCAACTGGCGAAATGATAGAGGAATGGGTTTCTGCTGCGAAGGCGGGCTGCGCGGTCATGCACGATAACCCAACAAGGCAGACGACGAGTAAATAAGCAACCTTTTTCATCATTGGCTCCTAACTATCTGGTGATTATTTTTTAAACTCCTTTCTGACATCGAGCTATTCCTTTTGCGTAATCGTGATGGCTGTTGGCGTTATGAGGGCGGGCAGCTTTGTGGGATCGGGATCGCTGCTGGTGTTGACGGTGCAGGTTACGTCAACGTAGACGCCTTCTTTGATGGCTCCGACTTCTGCCTTCTTGCCATCCTGATCCTTAATGGGGATGGTTGAATTGATTTTGAAGTTGAGGTGCAGCGGTGCGGATTGGAATTGCTCACTTGCGATAACGAAGCGACCTTCGCTCGCCCCGCTGGCGGAAGGGTGATACACAGCAACGACTTCGCCCCGCAAGGAAAGGTCCTTCGAAAAGGGAATGTCCTTCCAGAAAAAGCCGAGCAAAGCGGCTGCTATAAGGACAAGGGGGACGAGGATGGTTAGGAAACGTTTGGACTGATTCTTCATTTCAATCACCTCACGTTGATAATACCAAAATATATTGCAAACACAATATAAAATATTAACTACTATGAACTGAGTCGCATAATTTAGCATGTCGAACCCGCTGTCGCTCCAGTTTGACGGTTGCCGATTCGGTGCGGTTTGAGACCGCTATTCGGCCCCATCGTGACCGGTGGTACTCTAGTATCCGTTTGAAATCGAGCGAAGGAGTGCCGCTATGGAGCAATCGAGCCTGTTTGGTGACGGTGTGGACATCGATACCGAAACGCCCGCGAGCGCGGATGCCGCCGCACCGACCGACGCCCGTGCCCAGGCGGCAGCGCGCGCGGCCGAGCTGCGCCACGAGCTCGATTACCACGCGTACCGCTACTACATGCTCGACGCACCCGAGATCACGGACGCCGCCTTCGACAAAATGCTCGTTGAGCTCCAGCAGATCGAGGCAACCTACCCCGATTTGGTAACGCCCGACAGCTACACCCAACGCGTGGGCGGCTACGTGAGCGAGCAGTTTACGCCGGTCACGCACATGGCACGCATGTATTCCATGGACGATGCCATGGATCTGGACGAGCTCGACGCATGGCTCCAGCGCACCGAGGATGCGCTCGGTGCCGGCAGCGTTACCTATACCTGCGAGCTAAAGATTGACGGCTTGGGCGTCGCGCTTACCTACCAAAACGGCACCTTTGTGCGCGCGGCCACGCGCGGCGATGGCACCACGGGCGAGGACGTGTCGCTCAACGTGCGTACCATCAAGGATGTGCCCATGCACCTGTCCGAGCCGGCGCTCGCCCACATGGGTGCCGACCGCGAGCGTACCATCGAAGTACGCGGCGAGGTCTATATGCCCAAAGGCAGCTTTGTTCGTCTGAATGAAGAGGCCGATGCCGAGGGCCGCGACCCCTTCGCCAACCCGCGCAACGCCGCCGCCGGATCGTTGCGCCAGAAGGATCCCAAGGTCACGGCGCGCCGCGACTTGGCCACCTTTATCTACGCCATTGCCGATACCGATCCGCTGCACGTCCACAGCCAGCGTGAGTTCCTCGACTGGCTGCGCAGCGCCGGTTTTAGCGTCAACCCCAACGTGGCCCGCTGCGCCACGCCGGCCGAGGTCCACGAGTTCTGCGCCCAGGCCCTCGAGCATCGCGGTGACCTGGACTACGACATCGACGGCGTGGTCGTAAAGGTCGACAGCTTCCAGCAGCAGCTTGACTTGGGCTTTACCGCCCGCGCGCCGCGCTGGGCCATTGCCTTTAAGTTCCCGCCCGAGGAAAAGCAGACCGTTCTGCGCGAGATTCGCATCCAGGTGGGCCGCACCGGTGTGCTCACGCCGATCGCCGAGTTCGATCCGGTGACGGTTGCCGGCTCCACCATCGCGCGCGCCACGCTGCACAACATCGACGAGATCCGTCGCAAAAACGTGCGCGAGGGCGACACCATCATCGTGCACAAGGCGGGCGACGTGATTCCCGAGGTCGTGGGCCCGGTGCTCGACAAGCGCCCGGCCGATTCGGTCGACTGGCACATGCCCGAGGTCTGCCCCGTGTGCGGTAGCCCCGTGGTTCACGAGGATGGCGAGGTTGCCTACCGCTGCGTGTCCATCGACTGCCCCGCACAGCTCAAGGAGCGTTTGCTCCACTGGGTGAGCCGCGGCTGCATGGACGTCGATGGCCTGGGCGACGAGATCGTCGACAAGATGATCGCCGCTGGTCTTATCCACGATGTCGCGGACTTCTACCAGCTCACGGTCGACGACATCGCAGGCCTGGACACGGGACGCACCTATGCCAACTCCAACAGCAAAAAGGGCGTCAAGAAGGGCGACCCCATCCCGGTGGGTCTCAAGACGGCCGAGAAAATCATCGCCGAGCTCAACAAGTCCAAGAGCCAGCCACTCGGGCGTGTGCTGTTTGCCCTGGGCATCCGCCATGTGGGCAAGAGCGTGGGCGAGGTCATTGCCGAGCGATTCCTGTCGATTGACAAGCTTATCTTGGCAAGCGAAGAGGATATTGCCGAGTGCGAGGGCATCGGTCCCAAGATTGCGGCGAGCGTCAAACAGTTCCTGGCCGTGCCCGAAAACCTTGCCGTGCTGGAGCGTTTGCGTCAGGCGGGCCTGTCGCTCGAGGTCGACTTGGGCGCCGCGCATGCACAAGCCGCAGCCGACGCGGGCGTGGCGGGCGAGCTCGCCGACGCGCAGCCGCTTGCGGGTCTGACCTTCGTGCTCACCGGCACGCTCGTCAACCGCACGCGCGACGAGGCGGGTGCGGCGCTCAAGGTGCTCGGCGCCAAGGTCTCGGGCAGCGTGTCCAAGAAGACGAGCTATCTGGTCGCCGGTCCCAAAGCGGGCTCCAAGCTCACCAAGGCCGAGCAGCTGGGCGTGCCTGTGCTGGACGAGGCGGCACTTGAACAGATTTTGGCGACGGGTAGGGTCCCGGAGGCATAATGATTTGTTGAGGAACTGCGCAGAGGCTCAGTTCCTCAACATCTCCTTATAGTGTTTGCCTGTTCAATTTCGATATCGTTTCCCTCGTATGACCCAGATGCGTCTACCGACTCAAAGCGTGAGTAGGAAACTCTTGTCCCAACTTTGATTTGGGAAAGCTTGTCTTTGATTCGGCCAGATGAGGGGAATGTAATCCGGGTTTGCTTTCCAGCGTCGGTGTAGCGGGGACTGTTGTCTGTTTGGATTACGAGTTCCGTTCCCTCAATAGAATGAACGCTGCCGGCTCCAAAGACAAGGTAATCATCTCCTCCGCTATAGCGGGCTCTATCTGTGCATGAAGAAACGGATGCAAACATAGCGAAAATCACCAATATCGTAACCAGGGCAAAGGCCGTGGTGCCATAGCATTTTGATGGTGCCATCCGGTCTACCAAAAGACTGTTCCGTTCAATTTGACCATATTGGGCGTTGCATAGTTAATCGCTCGGGGATAAGTATTCCATCCGTCGAATACTTCGAGCCACTGCAGTTCGATGCCAGAGCTTCCATTATGCCCAGTAAAATAGCCAGTTACCGTGACTGTATGACCTGATAGCTCAACGGATCCTTTACTGTTTCGGCTGTTGATCCACATATGATACAAGCCGATATTCCCTTGATCGATAGTTGCTCTGTACTGAGCGAATTGAGGCTGATAACCGAAAAATTGAGTATTAAGTGCTCTACCCTTTTGAGCGGCAAGACTTTTAAACGGAACAATTCCATCTGGGATGATCGTGCTTCCGTACTCGACGCCCTGATCATTGGTCTTATACGTTGTTGTGCCAGTGACGTTCCATATTTCTTTATAATAATCGGGATTAAATTGATTAGCGTTTGAACTGATGAGACCGTAATGCATTGATACAGCGTACAAGGCAGAAACGACGCATGCATACTTATTAGTGCGGGCTTCAACTAATGATTCCGAGACTCCTCGGAACGGTATTCCGTTTAAATCGTCTATTTGGAAATGCAACATCAAGTCATCTTCATTGATAATGACTGCATCCCATGAAGTTGGGTTATTGCTTTGAGGTGCTATACCCTTTTCGGTGACAATCGGGACAGACCGTATATTGTTATAGTTGGTTACACAGTCTCTAGTTCCTGGCACCAAAGTTCCATATTCAATATCGTTGTACGAAATTAGTACGGTTGGGTTTGTGGCCTGTCGGCCGGAATAAGTTGAAATGGCGTTTGATAGAGAAGCTGAAATCGGAAGAATGGTATCGCCGAGGGTTATCTCCTTCAGAAGCCCAGGATATGATGCGTCAAGTATTAAATAACCGTAAGGGCTTCCTTCCCTTGTGACACTGATTTCATAGCCACAGATAAGGCCGATTTGTTGGCATACGGGAACGATTTGCTCGATCTCTAAGTTCGCGGATCCGTCGACGATGGGCAACAGGGAAAGCGCGTAGTCTTGTGCTAGGTCTGATGTAAAAGCGACGGATGAGTTTGAGTCGGCAGCGAATACTCTTGTTGGGCGTGACGCGGATAAGCCGATGATCGAGGCTAGGCCGAGAAGAAACGAGCGACGTGATTGAACTCTGGGCATAATGTCTCCTGCCTATGGGGGGCAATATGCTGTCATTTTATTTGCTACAAAATACAATCTAATTCGGATTAAGGTAAATGGATGGAATTGCTCGATAAATGGTAGTGATTAGCGGACCGGTATCGCGATCCTCGTCACATACGCTCCCGGATCGTCGCTGATGATGTCATCGATGAGGGCGATCTCGCGCGAGGGACCGGCGGGTGTCAGGCTGTGCTCGTGCATATAGCGGAGCAGTTGCTCGTAGTGTGGGGCTGCTTGCCCGTGCGTGCCGCGGAAGCTTATGGTCAGGCAGCGCGCGGCAGGTCGCGTCTCAACGTCGCCCAAGTAATCATCGGTGTCATCGAGCAGCAGGAAGACCTCGTCGTAGCCATCAAAGTCGCCGGCGGTCAGGCGCTCGGGCGCGATGCCCACACCCAGATTGCCCAGATAGGCAAAGGTTTCGTGCTGCCCCTGCTGAAGCTGGCGGATATGCCATCCCAGCGAATAGGCGTCGGTGGGATTGACGCGCTCGTGCAGCGTGGCGCAGCGAAGTTCGGGTTCCTCGATTTCGCTAATGGTGTCGAGATCAGCATTCAAAGCGCCATGAAGCAAGGCAAGCCGCTGGTCAATCTTGCGCGACATGCGCTCCAACTCACGCCGCCTGTGCTCAATTAACTCCTGTTGCTTGGTCAGTTGCCGTTGCATCAAATCCATATCGCGCGTGGTGACAAACTCGCGAATCTGCGCCAGCGGCAAGTCGAGAACGCGCAGGTTGCCGATGGTGTTGAGTGTGGAGAGCTGTCGCGTTCCGTAGTAGCGGTAGCCACTCGCCTGATCGACATATGCTGGCTCTAACAGCCCCATCTGCTCGTAATGATGCAGTGTGCCCACGCTCAAATTGAGCAGGCGCGCCACCTCGCCAATGCGGAGCAGGCCCTCGGTGTGTTCGCTTGGCATGTCGGTCACAGGACCGCTCCTTTCGGTAAAACAGGGGAGAGGCGCTAGGCCCGCGTCGCCTCGCTACGCCACCAGTTTGTCAAAAGTTCCGCGGCGGTTGAGCACGGTAAATGCAATCACGCAGATGACTGCCGACAGAATCGATCCGCACGGCGAGGCGATACCCATGGGGAACAGCGTGTCGGAATAGGCGTTCGACAGCAGCCACGCACCGGGCACGCGAAGGAGCACAACGGCCAGCACGTTGTGCGCAAAGCCGATGTAGCTCTTGCCATACGCAGCGAAAAAGCCGCTAAAGCAAATGTGGATGCCGGCAAAGATCGCGTCGAAAATATAGCTGCGCATATAGCCGGCGCCGGCCGCGACCACTGCGGCGTCCTTGGCAAAAAAGCCGAGAAACGCCGGTGCCACCAGCCACATCAGAGCCGTGATCAGACAGCCGTACACCACCGAGATGGTCATGGCGCACCTGAGTACCTGACGCGCGCGGTCTCCCTTGCCCGCGCCGGCGTTTTGCGCCGTGAGCGCGCTGACGGTAGCGCCCATGGAACTCGGCACGATAAACAAAAAGCTGATCATTTTCTCGACCAGGCCCACGGCGGCGGCGTCGACGAGCCCTCGGTGGTTGGCGATGACGGTGATAAACATAAACGCCACCTGGATGCAGCCGTCCTGCACGGCCACGGGCACGCCGATTTTAAGGATGCTGCCGAGTATCTCGGGCTGGGGGCGCAGGTCGCTGCGCTTGAGGTGAATGTGCGTGCGGCGGCTCTTGAGCCACACGAGCGCGAGGGCAACGCTTGCCGTCTGGGCGGTCACCGTGCCAAGTGCCGCGCCCACGGGGCCGAGCCCCATATGGCCGATAAACAGAAAATCGAGCGCAACGTTGATGACGCATGCCACGCCGATCACGTACATGGGCGAGCGCGAATCGCCCAGGCCGCGAAAGATGGCCGAGAGGATGTTGTATGCGGCGATAAAGGGAATGCCGACAAAGCAGATGCGCAGGTAGGCAGCGGTGCCTTCGACCGCCTCGGCCGGCGCGCCAATGAGCGCCACGATCTGCGGGCACAGCGCGAATAAGATGGCGGCCAGCACCACCGAGACACCCATAAAGAGCGTGATGGTGTTGCCGATGGCGGTCTCGGCTCGGTCAAACCGGCGCGAGCCCACGGCGTGGCCGACGATGACCGTCGTTCCCATGGCCAGGCCCACGAGCGTTACGGTAATGATATAGAGCGTCTGCGCGCCATTGCCCACGGCGGTGATGCCGGCGGCGCCGCTAAACTGCCCCATCATGTACAGGTCGGCCATGCCGTAGAGCATCTGCAAAAAGTACGAGAGCATATAGGGCAGGGCAAAGACCGCGATGGTCTTGAGGACATTGCCGCGTGTGAGGTCGTGTTCCATGGGCGGGGCGCTTTCTGGCTTGGGTCGGTTACGTACCAGTGTAGTGAAAACCCTACAACGATTGTAGAGTCAAGGTTTGTGTTGGCGGCGGGGCGAAAAAGTCGCGGTCGCATTCATTTCCAATTGAATACAGAGATGCAGCTTGCAAGCTTAGCGCCTGCACTAGCCTTGCAGAAATCGATTTCGGAACACTTGACACCGCCGCACGGCGCGCCATAATACGTGGGTTTGCGAACAACGTTTGATGGGGGATGAACCTGCGTGCGCAATCTCAAGATTCTGTTTTCCTATCTGGGGGCATACCGCCGCGATGCCATGCTCGGCGTGTTCTTTGTGACGGCCGAGACGGCGCTCGAGCTGTTTATCCCGGTCATCATGGCAAATATCATCGATGTGGGCGTGCCCGCGGGCGACATCAACTACATGCTGTTGCAGGGCACGTATATGCTGGTATGCGCCGCATGTTCGCTGGTACTTGGCTTGGGCTATGCACGCACGTCTGCCCGCGTGGCCTCGGGGCTGGGCGCTAACCTGCGCGAGGCCGAGTATCGCAAGATCCAGACGCTCGCCTTTGGCAACCTGGACAACTACGACGCCAGCTCGCTGGTCACTCGCATGACCACCGACATCACCGTGATTCAAAACGCCGTAGGTAACGGCTTCCGCCCCATGGTGCGCGGGCCGGTAAATCTGGTCATGGGCCTCGTCTACGCTTTTGCGCTCTCGCGCGAGCTCGCGGCGGTCTTTGCCGTCATTCTGCCGATGCTCGCCATCGTGCTCGGTATCATTACCGTGCGCGTGAGCCCGCTCTACCGCCAACTCCAGACCTCGATGGACCACCTTAACGGCGTGGTGCAAGAGGACCTTACCGCCGTGCGCGCCGTGAAGGCTTACGTGCGCGCCGAGCACGAGTGCGACAAGTTCGACACCGTCAATACCGAGCTCGCCGGCACGGCGACCAAGACCTTCGGCACCGCTGTGCTCAACCTGCCGGTGTTCCAACTCTCGATGTACGTGGCTGCGCTCTCGATTCTGTGGATTGGCGGCCGCATGATCATCGAAGGTCGCTTGGGCGTGGGCTCGCTCACGGGCTTTATGAGTTATGTGCTGTTGATCATGAACTCGCTCATGATGATTTCCAACGTGTTTTTGCTGCTCACGCGCGCTCTCACGAGTGTGGGCCGTATCGCAGAGGTGCTCGATGAGGAGCCCTTTATCGCCAACCCTGCGGGAGACCTCGCGACTGCGGCGCCAGCGGACGGCAGTATCGAGTTTCGCGACGTTTCCTTTAAATACCGCGCGGACGCAGCCGAGGATGTGCTCGAGCATATTGACCTTCGCATCGAGAGCGGCTCGACGGTGGGCATCCTCGGCGGCACGGGCTCGGGCAAGAGCTCGCTTGTGCAGCTGATTGCGCGCCTGTACGACGCCACCGAGGGCGCCGTGCTTGTGGGCGGACACGACGTGCGCGACTACGACCTCGCGACCCTACGCGACGCCGTGGGCATTGTGCTGCAAAAGAATGTGCTGTTCACGGGCACCGTGCGTGAGAACCTGCAGTGGGGCAATCCGCAGGCGTCGGACGATGAGCTCCTCGCGGCTTGCCGCGCGGCGTGCGTGGACGAGTTCCTTGATCGCATCGGCGGGCTGGACGGCGAGTTGGGCCAAGGCGGCGCCGGCGTTTCGGGTGGCCAGAAGCAACGCCTGTGCATCGCGCGCACGCTGCTCAAGCATCCGCGCGTGCTCATTTTTGATGACTCCACCAGCGCGGTCGATATGGCGACCGACGCTAAGATTCGCGAGCACATCGCTCGGATTCCCGATACGACCGTGCTCATCATCGCCCAGCGCATCGCGAGCGTCATGGATGCCGATCGCATTGTGGTGTTGGACGACGGTCGTGTCCACGGCGTGGGTACGCACGAGGAACTGCTGGCGGGCGACAACATCTACCAGGAGATTTACGCCTCGCAGATGGAGTTTGCGGGGAACGCGGACGCCGCCGGAGGCAGTGACGATGGCTGCGCGAATGATCCGTTTTCCTCCGTCCCCAGCGGATCGACTTTGGAAGGGGGTGAGCGCCATGCCTAAGACCGCAGCCCAAGCACGCCCGGCCGACCTCAAGCGCACTGTGCTCCGCCTGCTCTCCTACATGGGGCATGCCAAGTTCTCGTTGCTCGCGGTGGGCGTGCTCGCCTCCGTCGCCGCCATCGCGAGCCTCGCCGGCACCTACATGGTGCGCCCCATCGTTAACGGTTTGGCCACGGGCGGGGAGGAACTGCTTGCCAAGCAGGTCATCCTGACGGCGATCATCTACGCCGCGGGCGTGCTCTCGGCCCTGGGCTACTCACAAATCATGGTGCGCGCGGCCCAACGCGTGGTGTCCGATATTCGCCGCGACCTGTTCGCGCACATCCAGACGCTGCCGCTCAGCTATTTTGACGGCACACGCTCGGGCGACATCATGAGCTTTTTCACCAACGACGTCGACACCGTCTCCGAGGCGCTCAACAACAGCTTTGCCAACGTGATTCAGGCCGCCATTCAGGTTGTGGGCACCACGGCCATGCTCATCATCCTCAACTGGCAGCTCACGATTATCACGTTCGTGTGCGATGCGGCCATTGTGCTGTATGCGCGCTACTCGGGCGCGCGCTCTAAGCGCTTCTTTGCCGCCCAGCAGGCATCGCTTGGCGACTTGGACGGATATATCGAAGAGATGGTCTCGGGCCAAAAGGTCATCAAGGTCTTTAACCGCGAGGCAGCGAATGTTGCCGGCTTCGCCTGCCGCAACGACGAGCTTCGCCGTACCGGCACCGCCGCCGTGAGCTATGCCAACTCCATGGTGCCCATGACCGTCGTGATTGGCTACGTCAACTATGCCATCGTCGCCGTGGCGGGCGGCATGCTCTGCATCAAGGGACTCGCCGACGTGGGCGCGCTTGCAAGTTACCTGGTCTTTGTACGCCAGGCGGCCATGCCCATCAACCAGTTTACGCAGCTGGGCAACTTTTTGCTCAACGCGCTGGCCGGTGCCGAGCGCCTGTTTGCCGCCATGGACCTTAAGCCCGAGGTGGACGAGGGCTACGTGGAGCTGGTGCAGACGGGCGACGCCGCGTGGGCGTGGAAAATTCCCGAGGGCCAGGGCGTGGGCGCGTACGGGCACTTGCATGACGTGGCAGCCGTTGATGAGTCGGGCCGCGCGGTGGCTGCCGACGGTACCGAGCTCACGTGCGGCTTGGTTCCGCTTGCCGGCGACGTGCGTTTCCATGCCGTGGACTTTTCCTACGTGCCGGGCACCCGCGTGCTCACGGACCTCAACCTGTTTGCCAAGCCGGGGCAAAAGATCGCGTTTGTGGGCTCGACGGGCGCCGGAAAGACGACCATCACCAACCTCATCAACCGCTTCTACGAGGTCGATGACGGCGAGATCACGTACGACGGCATCGACGTCAAGCACATTGCCAAGGCCAGCCTGCGCGGGTCGCTCGGCATTGTGCTGCAGGATACGCACCTGTTTAGCGGCACCATTGCGCAGAACATCCGCTTTGGCAAGCTCGACGCGACCGACGAGGAGGTGCGCGCCGCTGCCGAGGCGGCCTGCGCCGACTCGTTTATTCGCCGCCTGCCTAGAGGCTACGACACGCCGGTCACGGCCGACGGCGCCAACCTGTCGCAGGGCCAGCGCCAGCTGCTCGCCATCGCGCGCGTGGCCGTCGCTGACCCGCCGGTGCTCATCCTGGACGAGGCCACTTCGAGCATCGACACGCGCACCGAAAAGCTCATCGAGCGCGGTATGGACCGCATCATGCGCGGACGCACCACGTTTATGATCGCGCACCGCCTGTCCACCGTCCGCGACGCCGATGCCATCATGGTCCTCGAACACGGCCGCATCATCGAGCGCGGCGCGCACGAAGAACTGCTCGCCCAGCACGGCGAGTACTGGCAGCTGGCGCATGGCTTAAAAGAGTTGGATTAACCCGTTCGAGCACGATGCTTTGGTCCCTCCGTGCCTCTCACCTCGCCTCAAACCATCACAACATTCGACGTTTTTTGACAAAATCGGGAAAAGCATCGAATGTTGTGATGGTTTTTTTGCCACTCGATCGGGTGGAATCGCTTTCTTGCGCACGAAGGTGTGCGGACCCGTGGGCAGGGGAATAAGGTTGGTTATCCGACTCCATTGGAGGGCTCATGGACCTGCCGATCGTCCTGTCCCATAAGACTGCCTGGCTGTACCACAACGTGGCGCGCCCGTCCGAGCCGCTCTCGCGAGCGAGCAGCCTATACGATGAGGACTCGCTTGCTAACGAGGCGGAGCCGACCGCGAGCCTGCCCAAATTGGGACTCGATGCCAAGGGGCTGAGGGCTTCAACGGCAGTTGGGATCGTTACCGACTATCTGGTTGCGCTTGGTATTCCACGAGAAGAGCTCGATCATATCGACACACTCGTCAACTTCGATTTTGAGCGCTCGACGCCGGCTGGATTTAGGTGCCATGTGTTTGGAGCGCCGGTACCTCCAGGCCATCTTATCGAGGTGGCAGAGGGCCTTCTGGTGGTTGATGAGGCCATGTGCTTTGTCCAGGCGGGTTCGTGGATGAGCGAACCCGAGCAGCTGGAATATGGCTACGAAATCTGCGCCCGATACCATTTGAATCATCTGTCGACAGGCGATTATATCGAGATGGGGCAGAGGTATACCGTTGCCGACTTGATTGCCTATTGCAATGAGAATCAATCTCGTCAGGGGGCTGTACGCGCGGCCGCCGTGCTCAAGCGCGTGCACGATGGCGCGCGATCGCCCATGGAGACGGCCACCGCAATTATGGTCGTAGCAAAACGTTCCCAGGGCGGGCTGGGATACGTCAAGATCGAGCTCAACCATCGGGTCGATGTTCCCAGCGAGTTCAAATATCTCGCTAAGTCCGGGTATTTCGAGATCGACGTATATGCGCCTGCGAGCGGTACGGGGATTGAATACAACGGCTCGGACCATCTTGATAAACAGCGCAGCGCGTCGGATGCGGAGCGTATGACCGTGCTGAGCGCGCTGGGCTTTAGGATGATCGTCCTCACCGGGACTCAGTTTGCCCATCAGCTGCAATTGCACCGGGCGATGAACGCCATCGCGCTCGCTATGGGCCTTAAGTGCGACCGAAGCGAAGCGTTCCAGAAACGTCAAAACGACCTGCGAGAATTCGTGATTCGACACTGGGACGGCGGTCTTTAGGGGCGCTTTGGTCCTTCTGCGGGGTGCTGTGGGCAGGCAAACCATCACAACATTCGACGCTTTTTGCCAAAAACGGGAAAAGCATCGAATGTTGTGATGGTTTGCGTGCTGAGGATGGGCTTGGAAAGTCCGTTTTGCTCGAAGCGACCTGTCCTGTCGTACGGGTGTCGGCACGATTCTCCCGTGGAGTATTATGTTTTCCGAAGAATAAAACGCCGCGTGAGGGGAGGCCTGCGTGGACGGGCACGTGCAACATGACGGCTTTGGCCGCGATATCAACTACCTGCGTATTGCCGTTACCGACAAGTGCAATTTCCGCTGCATTTACTGCATGCCGGCCGATGGCGTGGCGCCTCGCGCACACGACGAGCTGCTCAGCGCCGAGGAAATCGCCCGCTTTGTGCGCTTGGTAGCGGGGGAGGGCATTCGCCGCGTGCGCCTGACGGGTGGCGAGCCGCTGGTCAGCCGCCGTATCATTCCGCTCATTCGTGACATCCGCGCGATCCCGCAGATCGAGGACATCTCGCTCACCACCAATGGTGCCCTGCTGCCCAAGTTGGCACCGCAGCTCAAAGATGCCGGGCTTAACCGCGTCAACATCTCGCTCGACACGCTCGACCCTACGCTGTTTGGAAAGATCACGCGTCTGGGTCGGCTCGAACAGACCATGGCCGGCATCGACGCGGCGCTGGCTTGGGGCTTTGAGCCCGTTAAGGTCAACTGCGTTGTGGTGCGCCGACTCAACCAAGATGTGGCGGCCCTTGCGCGGCTGACCGTCGACCGCCCCATCCACCTGCGCTTTATCGAATACATGCCCATTGGCGACGAGCGCACGAGCTCGCATTGCGCCGTGGACCCGCATGCGCCCGCGCTCAATCCCGAGCTGTGGGATGCGAGTGACACCGTTCCGAGCGACGAGCTGCGGGCGCGCATCAATGCCGGGGCCGCCGCGGTTGGTCTGGGCGAGCTCGAGCCGCTCGACATCAACGACGCTCCTGCCGGCGCGGGCCCTGCGCGCTATTGGCACTTTCCGGGCGCGGCGGGAACGGTCGGCTTCATCAGCGCCATGTCCAACCATTTTTGCGCGAATTGCAACCGTCTGCGCCTGACGGCCGACGGTAACGTGCGTCCGTGCCTGTTCAGTGATGCCGAGTATTCGGTGCGCGATGCCCTGCGCCGTGGTGATGATATGCAGGTAGTTTCGATTTGGCGCGATGCCGTGGCCCACAAACCGCAGGAACACGCGATAATTGAGGGCACGCAACGATTTATGTCCCAAATCGGAGGATGATCATATGGCCAAGAGCAGGTACGCCGATGCCACCAAGGCCGCTCGCAGGGCCGCGATGTCTGCCCACAAAGTCACGGCTGCGGCGAATGCTGGCAACGCCGACGCGTCCGCACAGCCGTCTGCCAGTGCTGCAGCCGAGCCCGCCCGTGACGCCCGTCGCGACGAGCTGACGCATGTGGACGCCAAGGGCGAGGTGCGCATGGTCGACGTGTCCGACAAGGCCGAGACCCATCGCATCGCCATCGCCGAGGGCACCATCCTCATGCATCCCGAGACGCAGGCCATGGTGCTGCAGGACCGCGCCAAAAAAGGCGACGTGCTTGCCTGCGCGCGCGTGGCGGGCATCATGGCCATCAAGCGCACGAGCGACATCATTCCCATGTGCCATCCGTTGCTTATTACCAAGAGCAAGTGCGACATTGCGCCCATCGCTGCGGCGGGGACGCCTGTCGAGGACGTGCCCGAGGGCTGGGCGCCGG
Source organism: Coriobacteriaceae bacterium (assembly GCA_902363125.1). Taxonomy (GTDB): domain Bacteria; phylum Actinomycetota; class Coriobacteriia; order Coriobacteriales; family Coriobacteriaceae; genus Collinsella. The sequence goes on along the minus strand of CABIZD010000002.1, from coordinate 228,537 downwards.
CGCGCGCGGACGGGCAGGTTGGCTTTCACGTGCTGGTTACGGCCGGCGTAACGGGCAAGACGGGTATCGAGATGGAGGCCCTGACCGGCGCGAGTGCCGCGTGCCTTACGATCTATGACATGTGCAAGGCGGTCGATCGCGGCATGGAGATCGTCGACGTGCGCCTGCTGCACAAGGAGGGCGGCCGATCGGGCATATGGGATCGCGCAGAGCGTCAGGCCGCTGCCGTTGAGGCCGTGGCCGCTGACGGCGCCGCGCCCGCAAGCGCACCCGTCGCCGTCGCGCCCGCAGCTCCGACACCGGCCGTCCCCGCGATCGCGTTTATCGGCTACCAAAACTCGGGCAAGACCACGCTCGTCGAGAAGGTCATAGCCGAGCTCACTCGCCGCGGCCTGCGCGTGGGTTCGCTCAAGCATCACGGGCATCACGGCTTTGATATCGACGTGCCCGCTAAGGATACGTGGCGCCATCACCAGGCCGGATCCAAGCACGTGGGCCTCATCTGCGCCACGCGCTGGGCGGAGTACGCCGACACGCGCGAGGAGGACGAGATGCCCGCGCGCGAGCTGCTGTCGCGCTACAACGATGTCGACGTGGTAATCATTGAGGGCTACAAGACCGAGAGCTTCGACAACATCGTGGTCGCGCGCTCCGGTGTCGACCGTCTGCGCGGCAAGAGCTCACTCGACCTGGTCGATGGCCACACGCTGGCCCTTGCCTGCAACGAGGCACTGGCGCGTCAGGCCTTCGACGCCGGCTTTGCGACCCGAGCCATCAACATCAACGACGCCCGAGCCATCTGCGACCTGATCCAAGATTATCTGGCCTAAAACCTGCCAAAAGGGGACAGGTCTGTTTTGGTAGGTTTTATCTGGGCAAACGTCGCTTCCACCACAAAGGGGCCAGGCACCTTTGTGGTGGTTTTTGCTTTGGTGGATGTGTGGGACATGCCTTACAATCTACCAAGTAGTTCATGACGGGCGAAAAACGGAGAAAAGGGGCTTGATGTGTCTAATGTTTCATGCGGATAGATTGATTTGACAGACGGTGGCGAATGCCCGCCGTCCGCATTCGTATGAAACAAGGAGTCCCCATGCCCACATCTGTATCCCCAAAAGTCCGCTCGTCGCTGTCCGCGCGGGCTAAACGCCTGGTGGCGATGCGCTTTCTCATCTACACCGGGTTTCAGACCAGTTATTTTATCGGCGTCATCGGAACGCTCACCTATGCAGACGATGCCTCTGTCGTGGCGACATCGCTGGCCGTCCTGTTTATGAATGTATTTGTGATCCTGGGATCCTTTGCGGGTGGCGCGGTACTCGACGCCTGGGGTCCGCGCCGCCATTTCTTGCTGAGCATTGTGGGCACGCTCGCAACTGGCACGGCAATCATCGCCTTTGGCAGCGCGACCGGCATCGTCCTGCTCGGCGCGGTGTTCCTAGGCTTTACGATGGGATTCGCCCAGCCCATTGCCACGTCCTATCCGGCCTACCTCACCGACGATCCTGTCGAGCTCAAAGACATCAACTCCGCCATCGCCATGTTTTCAAACGTGAGCATCATCGTCGGGCCCACGTTGGGCGGCTTTGTCGCAGCTGCTGCATCGTCGCGCGCGGTGTTCGTGCTCATGATGCTCTTTACCGTGCTGGCGTTCGTCGTCGGCTGGGGCTTTAGGCCGCAGACCAGCCATGTCGCCGGGGATGCGGATGCCGATTCGGCAGAGGAAGGGGAGCGTGCGGGACAAAGCTCCAACCCTAGCACGTCCGCCCGCGCCACCTTCGCAGCCAGCATCAAGACAGTCTTCACCAGCAGCGTCCTCGCGCTACTTTTCTGCATCATTTTTCTTTCGAACTTTGGCTACGGAGCCTTCGACCCGCTCGAGTCGTTCTTCTATCGCGATGTTCTGCATGTTGGCGTTGAGTGGATGGGCTGGCTCTCGTCTGCCTGCGGTGTCGGCGCGGTGCTGGGTGCCGTGCTCGCGCTCCGCTTGCCGCCGCACCTGGTCAACCTTAAAACGCTGCTCGTGGCGCTCATGTCCGTGGGCCTGGGAAGTTTGCTCTATGTGGGGACACCGTACGTGGGCGTGGCCCTCGTCGGCCAGATCGCCCTGGGCATAGCTTGGGGTGTCGTCAACCCGCTCCACAACACCATCGTGCAAACGACGGCGCCGCTCGAGCAACTTGGCCGTGTGAGCTCGGTCATGGGCTTTGGCAATATGTTCGCCGGCGTGGCGCCGCTGGCGATTGCCCCGTGGCTGGCGGCGACATTTGGCGTACAACGGACACTCGTGGGGGCAGGCATGGTCGTGACGGCGGTCCCTGCGGCGCTGCTGTTGTTTGGACGCAATCACTTGGATCGTGCCGTAAAGCGGTAAGAAACCATCACAACATTCGATGAAAATCGCGATTTTGCCGAAAAACATCGAATGTTGTGATGGTTTGGCCCGTAGACGTCGCAACCACCACAGAGGGACCAGGCACCTTTGTGGTGGTTTTTGCTTTGACGGGCCGCGCCCGCGCCTTGGTATACCATGTACACCATTTCCGGCCACACCCCACACCGCCGCACAACCCAGAAAGGCTCCCATGGACACCACCTTCAGCCACATCAAAGCCGTGTTCTGCGATATCGACGGCACGCTGCTCACGAGCCAGCACACGGTGCCCCCGCGCACCGTGGCAGCAATCCGCGCCCTGCGCGACCGTGGCGTGCTCTTTGGCCTGTGCACCGGGCGCGACGCCCACGCGACCGAGGCCATGTACGAGCTCTGGGGCATCGAAGGCCTGGTGGACGTGCTCGTGGGCTGCGGTGGCGCCGAGGTCATCGACCGCGCGCACGACATCAACGAGCTGAGCTATCCGCTGTCGGGCGAGACCATCGCGCGCATCTGCAAGCACATGGCGGACCTTCCGGCAACGCCCGTCTGCCCCCGAGACGGCGTGTTCTACGTGCCCGAGAGCAACGCGTGCGTCGAGCACCTGTCGCGCGTCGACGGCGTGCCCTACCAGGTGGTCGATTTCGCCGAGTTTTTGCGCGAGCCGCAGCCCAAGGTGATGTTTACCATGGCGCCCGAGGTAATGCCGCGGGTGATTGAGCGGGCGTCGACGTTTGCCGATGACACTGTTAAGGCGGCGGCTCTGCAAACCACGCAGCGGCTCTACGAGTTCATGGATCCGCGCGTGTCCAAGACGCGCGGCCTGGTGCGCGTGGCGGAGCTCAACGGCATGGAGCTCCAGAACATCTGCGTGTTTGGCGATGCCGATAACGACACCTGCATGGTTGCCGACGCCGGCGTGGGCGTGGCCATGGCAAACGGCAGCGATGCCACCCGCTCCGCCGCCGATTTTGTAACCGCGAGCAACGACGAAGACGGCATCGCGATCTTTATCGAGGAACATCTGCTGTAGCGCCGGGGGAGAGCCACCACAAAGGGAATAGGCACCTTTGTGGCGGCCTCAGGCGATTTGGGCGAATTGATGCCTAAAATCTGCGCGAAAAATCAAATATTGTTGTCTGAACATCATGCTTCTAACCACCGATGGGTTTAAGATATTCTCATCAATTTGGTAGGATATTCATCCTGGTTAATGATCTACCGCTCACGGTCGATTTTCGACCGTTCACAGGATGTTCGCTCTTGAGCAAAATGTTGTGCAAATACAACTAATGCCATTAAAAAATAATAGGCAACTAAATTACCAGCAGAAACAAAAAATAGATAGCGAATAAACGAAGGTAAATCCGAACAATTGTCAAGAGAATTGAGAACTCACTACAAAACTATCGGTTTTATTTGCTCAGATGTTTAAACAATCGTTATAATTGCATTACTAAACGAGCGCAATTACAGATTGCGCAGATACGTTTGATGGTGAAAGAGCAAGATCGCGGTCTCTTGGGGAGGAGACATCGATGAAAGCGAATTCGGACAAATCTAAGCAGAGTAATAAAGCGACGCGCCGTGTACTGGCAGGCGTTTTGTGCGGAGCCTCCGTGTTGAGCCTGGTACTGTCGCTCGTCATGCCCCCGATCTCGCAGGCCATTGCCAACGACGCCCAGACAGATTCTACCGAGAAAACTGTGATGGGGGGGGGTTCCTCAAGTGAGTCTACTGATGTAGACAACACCAACAACGGGGATACCGAAAACCAGAATAGCGATGATGTCGAGGGTGGCGCGAGCGAAGACGCCGCTGCCGCAGGCTTGCCGTCCGACGACACGAAGGTCGAGGGTGACACGCAGCCTTCCGACGCACAGCCTGCGGATGATGAAAATAACGATGAAAACGCTCCCGCCACCGTCAGTGCCGATGACTATACCGAGGTAAGCGGCGATGTTGCTGGGAAATTTACCAATGGCGGCAAGTTCCGACTGACGGATTATGCCTATTCGGATAAGCAGATCACTATCAGCAAAAACACCACCATCGATCTTAACGGCAACATGCTCTGTAACCGTTCTGGCGGCTTAGACTCCTTCTTTCTGGTCGAAAACGGAGCCACACTCACTATCGAGGATTTAAGCAAAAAAACAAATGACGTACCAAGACCGGTCGATACGGCCAATACGCCGGCGGGTCAGCCTGCGAGTATGGAGTGGGAACAGGGAAGCGGCTCTAATAAAGGCACTCCTAAGAGTCTTACTTACTATGAGACTAAGAGCACGCCCAATACAAATGGACTTGGCACCACCGAGACTACGTACGAGCATGTCGTTACGGGCTTTGGCGCTATCGATGCGGCATCAGAAAGCGGTTCCGTAAAGCAAGTGGTCGAGGTCAAAGCGGACAGCACGCTCTATCTCAAGGGTGGCATGATTACCACGGCTGCCAATCTGGGCAACAACGGTCATGTGATTTATTCCGAGGGTACGGTCAAAATTGCGGGCGGTTACGTCACCAACGGCAACGGCGGCGGCTGGGGCGGTGGCCTGTGCATGGCAAAGGGTTCACTCAATATGACTGGCGGCGTGATTGCAGCGAATAAGGCTGCTTCCGGTGGTGGCATTTTTGCCGACAGCGGTGTCACGTTGGATCTCTCCGGCGGTGTCATCTCGGGTAATGCTACGTACGCTAAGGGCATCAGCGGCAGCAGCTGCGGCGGTGACACCGGAGACAGCGGATACGGTGGCGGTGTTTATACCAAGGGCGCGAACGTCACCATCGGCGGATCTGCCAATATTACCAACAATCGAGTTGACGCTTGGATTGCTGATTCCAATCTTTACAACTTCGGTCTGCTTGGCGGCGGCGGAATTGCATGCACGCACGGAGGGACGTTAACCATGACGGGTGGATCCGTTACTGCCAATTACTCCAAAGAGGCCGGTGGCGGAATCTACGCTGGTTTCTGGAACCAGGCGATTACGTTTACCATGACAGATGGCACGATTGCCGGCAACAAATCTGAAAACGCTGAGGGCGGTGGTCTCCGTATTTCCACCGGTACTACCGGCGATATTGGGACTAAGCCGGGCACGTCCAACAAGATTTACATCACCAACAACAAGACCATGACGGGTGAGAGCCGTGGCGGCGATTGGGGCGGCGGTGGCGTCTTTGTCCAAAAGGACGGCAAGCTCAACATCGTAAGGACGCTGATTACTGATAATGAGGCCGGCGGCTGGGGTGGTGGCATCGGTGCCTGCCCTACGGGCGAGACAATTGTTTCGCACTCAAATGGTGCCGCAATCTACAACAATACGGATAATGGTTTAAGTAATCACATGTCTGCCGGTGGTAATGGCAAGAACGAGGACAGCAATACTGACTACATTACCGAAGACTTCAAAGAAGCCGGCCACAAGGATTTCTTCCTCGTGCGCAAGGACGATAGCACTAAGACGGTCGCAGTCGTTCTCGGCAAGATGCTCGGCGGTGGCTCTGCTGGCTGGAAGGGTACCTGTGATCGCCAGAAGATTACCATCGATCCTAATGGCGGTGCCGAGGCCAAGTACATGTTTGGTCTTGAGGCTCATCCCTCCGAAAAGGCTATAAGTGCTGCGAAGGGAGAGGCTACGACCATCATCAGTGGCAACTACTCCTATACCCATGGCGGCGGCATCATGACCAACGGCGATCTTGTCGTTGGCGAGGTCAAGGCTCTGAACGTGTATCCTGCAATCAAAGTCAAGGCTAACAAGGTCCTCATGAAGGACGGCCAACCGCAAGGCCTCGCGGGCCACGGCTATAAGTTCAAGCTGTTGGGTAAAGCCGCCGATTCAGCTGGGGAGCCGTATTGGAATACGGATGGCTCACTTAACGCAAACGGATGCGAGGCGACGTCCGAGGTTACTGTTAATGAAAGTGGAGAGATCGTCATTGATACGGCTGCGAACTACCAGTCGGGCAATTACGACCTCTACCTTGTTGAAGTTCCTATCGAGGAAAAGGGAACAACGTTTGATAAGGCTATTTACAAAATACATATAAAGGTTGGTACGGAACCAGTTCGTACGACCAACCTCTTGGGGATCGATATTAATCGTTATGGAGTTGATAAGAGCGCTTCCACAGTATCCGTAAAAAGGGGCGACGAGGCGTCCTTCACTGACTATGACTGCTATGAATGGACTGAGGATTCGGTCGATAGCACCGTCTCGACCGTAAAAATCGGTAACAGCTCCAACCCTGCGTTTACAAACGAACTTGCTCCCTATCAGGCCTCAGGCACCTGGACACCTCAGGTGACCAAGAAGGTCGATGGCGGCGAGATGAAGGAGTTCAAGTTCGAGCTGTATACCAAGGATTCCAACGGCAATGAGCAGCCGCTCGATACCAAATTTACTAAAAAGGGGACGGGCAGCGAGGCGACGGTGACGTTTGCTAATCAGGTAATCGGCCCCCTCGGGGTTAAAGATCTTACCGGTGGCAAAGCAACGTTCACCTACTACATCCGTGAATGCGACGCCAACGAGGCCTATGGCACCAAACACGAAGGCTACAAGAACGACACCAAGACTTTCAAGGTCGTGGTGACGGCAACGGACAACGGTGACGGCACGCTGAAATGCACGCCGGTCTACTACGAGGTCGACGCCAGCGGTCATGAGAGCACGAGTCCAACCTCCACCCCCACCTTCACCAACACCTACTCAACCACATTGCCCCTTTCTGGTATGTCGGGCGTCACTCTGACGTACCTTGCCGGCGCGGCGGTGCTTTGCGCTGCTGCGGCCTGGATGCACATTCGTCGCAAGGCGAATGCGAAGGGAGGCGAGCGTCGTGAATAAGAAAGTTTGCTCCTTCCCGATCTTGTTTGCGCTGCTTGCCCTCCTGATTGGCACCTGCGCGGTTGTGTTCCCCGCATCCGCGCAGGCCGCGCCGACCTCGACCGGTTCCATCACGGTGAGCGGCACCGTGGCGCGCAGCTACGATGCCTATCAGATCTTTAGCGCCAACGTCGTCGACGGCGACAGCGACGCCAAGATCGCCACCGACCTCGCCTGGGCAAGCGATGCCGTGCGCGACGCCGCGCTGCCTGTGCTGCACAGCGCCGGCATGCCCAATTCCCAGACCACCGCGCAGGAAGCTGCCGAGTGGCTCAACACCGATTCCCACCTTACGAGCGCGCTGAGCGCACAGCTCGCTCGTTCCCTCCAGAGCTCTGGCGCCGAGCCCGTGGCCCTTAACGCGGGCACGGCGGCCGAGCTGCCCTGCGGCTACTGGCTCATCGTCGCCGACGACGACGCCATCGCCCAGGGCGAGGCCGGCACCGCGCCGATCATGGCCCTGGTGGGCGGCAGCGCCGTCACCGTCAAGCCCAAGGCCGCGACCCCCAAGGTCCAAAAGCACGTGCTGGAGGACAGCACCGCCGCCTGGCAGAAGGCCGCCGACGCCACGGTCGCCGACGACCTGTACTGGCGCCTCTCGGCCACGGTCCCGGCGGGGCTCACTGCCTACGACACCTATACGGTGCAATTCGCCGACAGCATGAGCGCGGGGCTCGACCCCTCCAAGGTGGCCGCGAGCATGCGCGTGTACGTGGCGGCGGGCGCGGACGGCGGCTTTGACGCGGTCCAGACCGGCAAGGACGGCCGCGCCGGCACCGAGCCCGCGAAGGGTTGGACCGATATCACGGCCCAGTGCGCCACCAAGGTAGCGGCGGACGGGACCTTCACCGTGCGCACCGGCGACCTTATCGCCGCGCTCGGCGGGGCCGACGCTTTCACCGCGGGCGCCCGCGTGGTCGCCGTGTACGATGCGCCGCTCAACGGCGCATGCAGCCACGGCATCGCGAAGGGCAACTCCAACGAGGTCTACCTGCGCTACCCGCGCTCTCCCTTTGCCGACCAGTCCGGCGACGCCGGCTTCAACCACACGCCGAGCGACGATGCGTGCGCCTACACCTGGGATCTCGCGCTCACCAAGCGCGGCAGTGACGGCGACAAGCCGCTTGCCGGGGCGGTCCTGAGCATCGCTGACGATCGCGACCGCACGCTAGCGGCCGACGGCACGTGGGATGCGGAGGGCAAGGCCACCGCCACCACGGGCGAGGACGGCCGCGTGACCGTCTCGGGCGTGGACTCGGGCAAGCTGGAGGTCCGCGAGCTCAAGGCGCCCAGGGGCTACACCGCCTTTGAGGGCACGCGCTCCGTGACGGTCAAGGCCGAGGGCCTGGACGTCGACCAGGTGGCCGCCGCCAAGCCCAAGCTCACCATCACGGCCGAGTCGCCCCTGCGCGCCGACAGCGCGGACGGGTCGACGGGCAGCCTGGAGGCGTCGCTCATCAACACGCCCACCGGCACACCCCCTAGCATTACCACCGGAGGCTTTATGCCCTCGACTGGCGATATGGCAATGTACGCCGCGGCCGCCGCAGCGGTCGCCGGAGCCGCGCTCATCGTGGTCGCGCTCCTGGTCAAGCGGGGAGGTGGCAGCCATAAAGAATAGCTGTCAGCCCCACAGAGAGCGGGGCGAGACGTAGCGAAGTAGATGCTAAGACACAGACAGATGATGATCGATCGAATGAGAACCAAACGGAAAACGGAGGAAAAGAAGATGAGCATGAGCAAGAACATCGCACGCCTGGCAGTAACCGCCGGCCTCACAGCAGCGCTGAGCTTCGGCGGCGTCATGGCCCCGGTGACCATGGCGTTTGCTGATGATGCGACGGCTGCCACGACCAATAGCATCACCATCAATAAGAACACTGAGAACGGCGATGTGAAGTACAAGGCATACCAGATCTTTAAGGCCGATGTCGTGGACAAGGACGGGAAGAAGGTCGCGTCCAACGTCGATTGGGCCGACGGACTATCTGACACTGCTAGGAATGGCATCATTACCGCCATAAGGAATGACGAGAAAGGCGGCGAGCTTCCCGGGACTCCCTCTGCACAGGACGTCGCCGACTGGATGGCCACATATCTCCAGAATGCTTCTCAGGTTGTGAACAATGGTGATTTGCTCGATACGATTGCTAGCTTGGTCAAGGACACTACTCCTGTCACGCCAAGGGGAGCTTCTACCGCTGCTTTCGCCGCGGACATCTCAGTATCATTTGATAACTCTGGCTACTATCTCTTCCTGACGGACGTTGACTCTATCGGCACTGCGGATAGCTATTCCGGCAAAAAGCAGACTGGCACTTCGCCGATCTTCGCTGTCGTGGGCGGCAATGCTGTTGAGGTTACCGAGAAGACCGGTATTCCTACGGTCGAGAAGAAGGTCAAAGACGACAAGCCCGGTAGCGATTGGAAAGACAAGGCAGATTCCCAGATGGATCAGGACGTCCATTACCAGCTGACGGGCACCGTTGCCGGCAACATCGCCACGTTCGACACCTACTATTATGAGTTTAACGACGAGCTCTCTGCCGGCCTTACGGCAGACGCGGGCACCATTGAAGTTAAAATCGGCGATAAGACCCTTTCTCGTAACTCGACTGAGGGCGACAAGACTGGTTACGATGCTTCGATTGATAATACAACTAACACGTTGACCGTAAAGTTTGCCGACCTCAAAACTGCTGCGAACGTGGTCGGCGCGACGCTCGACGGCCGCTCTAATGTCGTCGTCACTTATACTGCCAAGCTCGACCACAAGAAGGTCGATAAGGTTACTGTTGGCGGCGAGGGCAATCCCAACAGCGTCAAGCTCATCTACTCCAATAACCCCATGAGCGATGGCAAGGGTGAGTCCGTGCTCGATACCGTTCGTGATTACACCTATGCGCTTAAGCTCGTCAAGGAAGATTCGGAAGACAACACCAAGCTCAAGGATGTCGAGTTTACCATCAAGGCCACGGGCGCTGACGAGCTTGAGGCTGGCAAAGTGGGCGTGCAGTATGTTCAGGAGAACGGTTCGCTTGGCAATGATGAACATCGGTTTAAGACTGATGAGAGTGGTGAAATCAGCGTAACCGGACTCGACGCCGGTACCTACACGGTGCACGAGGTTGAGGACAGTAACCCTGGCTACAACACGTTGGATGACTTTACCTTCACCATTACCGCCGAGGGCCTTGGTGAACTCGAGGGCACGACGCTCGCTGGGAACACTGATCCGAATACGTTGAAAGTGACCGCAGGGAAGGACGGTTCCACTTTGGTCACCCCGAAAGTCGTCGGCGGCACCGTCACCCTCACCGTCAAGAACAAGAAGGGCTCTAACCTCCCGCTGACCGGCCTTAACGGTGTGACCTTCACTTGGATCGCTGGTGGCGCGGTGCTGTGCATCGGCGTGGCGCACCTCATCCGCAGCCGTAAGCAGGCTGAGGAGTCCGAGCAGGAGTAACGCTCACTCACCCATCCCTTTGGCAGGTGGGATGTGATGGCCATGAGACTTGCGGACACTTTTCTCGTCCATCGACGTTCTTGCTTTGCCATTCTCTTTTCGGGGCAGACTCCGCACTGGAGTTTGCCCCGTTTTTTTTGGATAACGCAGCCAGCCTCCATCGTCCGATGCGGGCGCGTTCGTCATCGCGTTTCTTGACTCGTATGAGGTTCGGTTTAAGGTCCGTAGGCGCACGCGCGGTGCGGACGGTAGAAGGCATTTGCGCCGAAAGCGCAAATAAGAATGCCCGGGGGTCGGATCCCGGGCATTTAACAAAACCAGAAAACTAGGCCGCCCGCGCTCCCAAACATTTACGCGGGGTGCGTCGTTTTCTATTGATATTGTATCCCGAATCGCCCCGCCGATCCGGGACATTTTGAAAACTCAAATATGGGCTTAGTCACGAACAGAATCTCTTTAATTCCGAAAATTATGTATAATTCCAATATCAACTGGAATCGAACGAAAACAATGGAAATGAACGAAGCGCTAATCTACTTACAAGAAGCACTAGGCCTCTCCGCCAAGGCCAAAACTTGGCCTGGATTCGCACGCTTGCCGCTGCATCTGCGGGCGATTGAGGTTCGCGCTGTTGACGCAAACGGTTTTTCGTTTTTGCTTGCAAGTTTGCCTACTGGCGTCGGGCTTCCCGAGGCTAAGAGAGTCTATAGTCAGCTAGCCTTGCGTGCGGAGATTCCTGTTGTCGTTTCGTTTCCTGATGCCGACGCACGTCAGCGCAAAGCATTGGTCGCACAAGGGATTCCGTTTGTTTGCCCCGGCAGACAGGCTTTTCTTCCATTTATGGGCACAGCTTGCACGGAGAGGGGCGGTGCCCGGTTTCGCAATCACGCGACCAAGATGTCACCCAACGCACAGGCTGCCGCAATCTGGGGGGCAGCCCAGGAGCCATATCGTCCCTATGACCTTTGTCGTGCGCTTGGGATTTCGGCAAGCCGCGCGAGTGAGGCCATAACCGAGCTTGTTGACAGGGGGCTCGCGAGACGCGAGCGTCGCGAGCGACGTGTCGTTGTGTTCCCTGTTGCCGTTGATCTTCTGCTCAGTGAACACATGGCAGAGCTCTCCTCGCCTGTCTCGAAGATCTTTTTTGCAAGGAAGACACCGCAGATCGACTATCTTGTTGACGCCGGGGAGACGGCGCTCGCTGCGCGTTCGATGCTCGCTGCACCGGGCATGGAACAAAAGGCCGTCTTAAGAAGTACATGGCGTCAACTGAGCGACCTCGAAGTCGCAGACGGGGAGTTGCCGGATAACGAAACGGCGATGATTCAAGTGTGGCGCTATGCACCCGTGTTTGCCGACTCCTCCCGTGTCGACAACATTTCGCTTGCGCTATCTTTGGCGGCAATCGACGATGAGCGAATTCAGCTCGAAGTTGATCGCATGTTTGAAAAGGAATATCCATGGCAAGAAGCGCTGTAGAAGGTCTCCAAGAATTCGAATCGTCGGCGGTGCTTCGGTCCTAGCTGCGTTGTCCGGCGCATGAGCTCGCTAATCGGCTATTATTTGTTTAGACAACCTGAGCTGTAAAGGAGTGACCGGCGATGGTGCAGGGCGCCAAACATATGAAGAGCAATAACGCCGCGGCCAACGGTGGCTCAAGCCCTCAGCCCAAACCTCAACCAAAGCCCAAGCGCCGTCGCAAGCGGCTGCCGCGCTGGGCCGATCGGCTCATCACCATCGTTATCATCCTTATCGGCGTGGGGCTTATGACCTGGCCGTGGATCTTGGACCGGCTCGAGGCCTCGGGCGTGTTCAACCAGATCAGCACCGTGTCCAGCACCGTGGACGCGCTCTCGGAAGAGGAGCGCGAGCGCATCCTGCTCCAGGCGCGCTCCTTTAACGAGCAGCTGGCGGGCGAGGCCACCGAGCTTCCCGCCGACCAGATCGAGCCCTACGCCCAGCAGCTCATCTTTGACCGCGACCCCATGATGAGCTGGGTCGAAATCCCTTCCATCGACGTGAGCATGCCCATCTACCACGGCACGAGTGAAGAAGTCCTTATGGCGGGCGTCGGCCACCTGGAGGGCACGAGCCTGCCGGTGGGCGGCACCTCGACGCATTGCGTGCTCACCGCGCACTCGGGCATGCGCAACCTGAGCATGTTCGACGACATCCATTCGCTGGAGCCCGGCGACCTGGTGCTGCTGCACACCATGAACAAGACGCTCGCCTACAAGATGGTGGATTCCGAGGTGGTGCTGCCCGAGGAGATGGAGTCGCTAACCATCGAGCCCGGCGCCGACAAGGTGACGCTCGTCACCTGCACGCCCTACGGCGTGAACGACCATCGCCTGCTGGTGCATTGCGTGCGCACCAAGTACAACAAGAAGGACGTCGACAAGCAAAAGTCGCTGGCCGGCCGCCACTGGGGCAAGCGCGAGTTTGCCGTGCTCATCGTGGTCGTAGCCATTGTGCTGTTGCTGCTGGACATCGTGATCCATGCGGTCCGCAAGCGCCGCAAGGCCAAGGCCTCGGCATAAGACATTCTTCAGAACCGCCAGCCTGCGGCCTGCCAAACCGCCGCCCTCGTTACGTTTTCGCTGCATTTGGGTAAAGCGCCTGCTCCAAGCGGCGTTGCCTTGTATACTAGAGCGGTTTATCTGTTATGCGGAAGGGAGCGCCTATGGCACTCAGCGAGAAAGACGTGCGCGGCATCGCCGAGTACGCAAAGATCGCACTGACCGATGACGAGCTCACCCAGATGACGTCCTACATGAACGACGCCGTCCAGATGCTCGAGCCCGTCTTGCAATATGACTTGCCCGACGTGGAGCCCACGTTCCATCCCATCGGAAGCCTGTCCAACGTGATGGGCGATGACCTGCGCGAGCCCGAGCGCGATCTGCCGCTCGACGTCGCGCTCGAAAACGCCGGCAGCGCGCGCGACCGCTACTTCCGCGTGCCGTCCATTTTGGGAGAGGGGGAGAGCGAGTAATGGCGCAGAGCTTCGATTCCCTTACCGCCGCCCAGATCGCCGCGGGCGTTGCCGCCGGCGACTTTACCGCTACCGAGGTGGCCCAGGCCTCCCTTGCCGCCATCGAGGCGCGCGAGGGTGGCGTCCAGGCATTCCTGCAGGTGGCGCCCGAGCTCGCGCTCGAGGCCGCTGCGCGCGTGGATGCCGACCGTGCCGCAGGCAAGCCGCTGCCCCCGCTCGCGGGCGTGCCGCTGGCCATTAAGGACAACATGAACCTCGTGGGCACGCGCACCACCTGTGCTTCCCGTATGCTCGGGGACTACCAGAGCGTCTACACCGCCACCTGCGTCCAGCGCATGCTCGATGCCGGCTGCCTGCCCATGGGCAAGGCCAACATGGATGAGTTTGCCTTTGGCAGCTCCACCGAGAGCTCGGCGTTCCACCGCACCAACAACCCCTGGGATACCGAGCGCGTGCCCGGCGGCTCCTCGGGCGGCTCCGCTGCAGCCGTCGCCGCGGGCGAGGTCGCGCTCTCGCTGGGCTCGGACACCGGCGGCTCCATCCGTCAGCCGGCGTCGCTGTGCGGCGTGGTGGGCTTTAAGCCCACGTATGGCGCCGTGAGCCGTTACGGCGTGGTTGCCTTTGGCTCGTCGCTCGACCAGGTGGGTCCCTTTGGCCGCACGGTCGAGGACGTCGCGCTGGCCATGAACGCGCTCACCGGCGCTGGCCACGATCCGTACGACTGCACCAGCCAGGATTGCGCCGTCGACTTTACCGAGCACCTCAACGACAGCATCGAGGGCAAGCGCGTGGGCATCATCCCCGCGTTTATGGAGGCCGAGGGCCTGACGCCCGAGGTCAAGGCCGCTGTTCAACGCGCCGCCCAGGAGCTGCAGAACCAGGGCGCCGAGCTGGTCGAGGTCGACCTGCCGCACCTGGACGCCGCCATCGCCGCCTACTACGTCATCGGCCCGGCCGAGGCGTTCTCCAACTTGGCTCGCTTCGACGGCATTCGCTACGGCTATCAGGAGGAGGGCTGCGCCAACCTGTCCGACCAGAGCTCGCTGTCGCGTGCCCACGGCTTTGGCGCCGAGGCCAAGCGCCGTCAGATGCTCGGCGCCTACCTGCTGAGCTCGGGCGTGTACGACAAGTACTACTACGCCGCGCAAAAGGCCCGCACGCTCATCACGCAGGACTACGACGCCGCGTATGCCAAGGTGGACACCATCCTCATGCCCGCCTCGCCGCGCACGGCCTTTAAGTTTGGCGAGATCAGCGACCCCACGCAGATGTACCTTTCGGACCTGTACACCATCTCGCTCAACATTTGCGGCAACGGCGGTATCTCGGTGCCGCTGGGCCTGGGCGAGGATACTCATCTGCCCGTTTCTGCCCAGCTGGTGGGTCCGGCGTTTAAGGACCGTCAACTGCTCACGTTTGCCCGCGCCCTGGAGCGCGGCTTTGCCGATGCTGCCACGGGTGCGCCCGCGCTTTCCATCGCTCCCGATTTTGCCGGGAAGGGAGGCGAGCTGTAATGAAGGAGCTTTCCGAGGTCCTGCAGGATTGGGAGGCCGTGATCGGCCTGGAGGTCCATACCGAGCTCACCGCACTCGATACCAAGATGTTCTGCAACTGCAAGCTCAGCCACGATGACGAGCCCAACGCCAACGTGTGCCCGGTGTGCCTGGGCCTGCCCGGCGCCCTGCCGGTGCCCAACAAGCGCGCCATCGAGAGTATCGTCAAGGCCGGTCTCGCCACCAACTGCGAGATCCAGCGTCACTCGATGTTCTACCGCAAGCACTACTTCTATCCCGATATGGCCAAGAACTTCCAGACTACGCAGGGTCCGGTCGCTTTTGCCATGTACGGCCACCTGGATCTTGATGTGACCGGTCGCGGTGCCGCCGAGCGCCCCGATTGCGCGTTTGGCGAGGCCGAGGCTCAGAGCCTGGCGAGCGCCTCGACCAACGCCGAGGGCCTGTCCACGTCCATGACGTCGACCATGCGCGAGGGCAACCAGCGCGCCGGCCACCTGGCCAGCTACGACGCGTCCAACCTGCAGATGCCCGAGCGTCGCGAGGACGGTTCCTACACGGTGCCCATCCGCATCCTGCGCATCCATATGGAGGAGGACGCTGCCAAGATGGTGCACGTGGGCGGTGCGGAGGGCCGCATTACCGCCGCGGCCGAGTCGCTCGTCGACTACAACCGCTGCGGCACACCTTTGATTGAGCTCGTGACTGAGCCCGATCTGCGTACGCCCGAGGAAGCGCGCCTGTTTATGGAGAAGCTCCGTCGCATCTTTGTGACGCTGGGCATTTCGGACTGCTCCATGGAGAAGGGTTCCATGCGCTGCGACGGCAACGTGTCGCTGCGCCGCCGCGGCGAGACCAAGCTGGGCACCAAGACCGAGCTCAAGAACCTCAACTCGTTTAAGAGCCTGCACGACGGCCTTGCCTACGAGATTTGCCGTCAGGCCGAGGTGCTCGAGGAGGGCGGAATCATCTATCAGGAGACCCGCCATTGGGAGCCCAGCCGTAAGCGCACCGTGGTTATGCGCGTCAAGGAGACGGCCGACGACTATCGTCTGTTCCCCGACCCCGACCTGGCGCCGTTCGATCTGGACGACGAGTTCATCGACCGCTGCCGTGGCGAGATTCCCGAGCTGCCCGATGCCAAGCGCGCCCGTTTTGAGGCCGATTTTGGCATTAAGGCGGCCGATGCCGAGCAGATCGCCGGCGACCCGGAGTTTGCCGACTTCTTTGAGGCCGCTGCTGCCGGTATGGCCGGCAAGGAGGCCCAGACGGTCGCAAACCTGCTGGTCAACGAGATGATCGCCTACCTTAAGGGCGCGGGCGTGTCGCTGGCCGAGTCCGGCATTGTGCCGGCTCAGGTGGCAGCCCTTGCCAAGCTGCTCGCGACCGACGCCATCAGCTCCAACCAGGCGCACGAGGTCTTTGAGGCCATGGCCCAGACCGGCGACGACCCCAACAAGATCGTCGACGAGCGCGGTATGCGTCAGGTGAGCGATGCCGGCGCGCTGCAGCCGATCGTGGACGAGGTGCTGGCAAACTGTGCCGATCAGGCGCAGCAGTATCGTGACGGCAACCAGAAGGTCATCGGCTTTTTGGTGGGCCAGTGCATGAAGGCAAGCCGCGGCAAGGGCAACCCGAAGCTCTTCAACGAGTTGCTGAGAACGTCGCTCTCGTAAACGGGAACCCGGGAGCCCCGGCAGGGCGGGTGCTTCCTCAAAATTTCGAACAGTCCTGCGCAAGACGAAGGCCACATTAAGTGGCCTTCTTTGCGTGCGGAACTCATTTTGAGCAAGCGCCCGCCCTGCCGGGGCTCCCGGGTTCTGTGACGACTTGGCCGTTCGGGTCAGGCGGGGCTGAATTGAATAGAGTGAATGAGGGCGCCGATGGCGCCCTCATTCTTTATATATGTTGGGAACGCCAAGCGGTGGGGGTGGTGCCGGTGTATTGTTTGAAGGCTTGGGTGAAGGCGGCCTGCTGAGGGTAGCCTAGGCGCTCAGCCACCTGTGCTATCGTGAGCGAGCTATCGGCCAAAAGGTCCTGTGCTCGCTCCATGCGGCGTCTGCGAATGTAGGCGCCCAGGGACTCGCCTGTTTGGGCCTTAAAGGTGGCGCATAGTTTGGAGCGGCTTGTGTAGAGCCTCTCGGCCACCTCGTTGATACCCACACGTCTGCCTTTGTCGAGCGCGCGCTCAATCATTGCCGTTGCTTCTTCGGCAATGGTTATGCTGACGCGTGTGTCTGCCGCCTGCCGCGCCTGCTTGTGGGCCGCGCGCGAACAGGCGAGCTCCGCGACCATGGTCTCCACGATGCCCTGCATATAGACGTGTCCGCCTACGGTGCGGGCGCGTTCCTCGTTAATCCGGCGCAGCGTATGGCAGATGGCAGACGTCGCTTCCTCGTGCCATGGCTCGGCAAACGCCTCAAAGATTCCCGCGAACTCGGTGGGATAGCGGTGCTCCAGTTCGTCAAAATATCCAGGCAAAAAGAGCACCGAGCGCGAGTGATAGAGCTCCCCCGCAAACAGCGGGCTTAATTCCTCACCACAGCTATCTTGGATAAAGCTGCAAACGGCATTGTTTGGCCACGGTCCATGCAATGGTTTAAGGTTCGCGGGCGTTATGCCAGCCTCGGGCATGCATGTAAGTGTGGGCGCGCTGACCTCGCTCACGCAGGCGTATGGCTCGGGTGTGTATTCGGCCAGGTACATATCGTGCGTCGGGGTGATGAAATGCTCCATGACGATGCAGGTGGGGGAGAGGGGCATGATCCATGCGCGTCCGTGCGCCCGGCCGTTTGCTACCTCGCCGGTAAAGACGGCACCCTTGCCGGTAAGCTCCAGGCCAAACTGCTCAAATTGCGGTGCGTAGAGTTCGGTTATGTCGGTC
The DNA here is from genome assembly GCA_902363125.1 of Coriobacteriaceae bacterium. GTDB lineage: Bacteria > Actinomycetota > Coriobacteriia > Coriobacteriales > Coriobacteriaceae > Collinsella. The sequence continues at coordinate 210,409 of CABIZD010000002.1, read as the reverse complement.
GCTGTCCGCCGTATTTGCAAAAGCGTCCCTTTCCTTTGCAGAAACGTCCACGCCTGGCTTGATTGTGAGCCATGGCTAACACATCAATGATAAGTTCATTACGGTTAACTCTCAAGCCGTTAGAAAGGAATCTCATGGCAAAGGGATCAAAAAGGGAAGGCGGCGGTATCGGCGAGCTGCTTGCATATGCCGGCGACCGTAAATTTCTAACGTATTTGGGCATGGCTCTCTCGGCACTCTCGCAGCTGCTGAGCTTTGGCCCGTACGTGTGCATCTGGTTTGTCGCGCGAGACCTGATCGCTGTGGCGCCTAACTGGAGCGAAGCCACCGATATCGCGATGTATGGCTGGTGGGCCGTTGGTTTTGCCCTGGCAAGCATCGTAGTTTATTTCGTGGGGCTCATGTGCACGCACCTGTCTGCGTTTCGTTGCGCGTCCAATATCCGCAAGACTACGAGCGAGCACCTGCTTAAGCTGCCGCTTGGCTACTTTGACACGCACGCCACCGGTGAGCTGCGCCGCATTGTAGACGGGTGCGCCGCCTCCACCGAGACCCTGCTTGCGCACATGCTGCCCGATATCGCCGGCGCCACCGCCATGGTCGTGGGCTTGCTCGTGCTGCTTTTCGCTCTCGATTGGCGTTTGGGGGTGGCATGCCTTATCTCGGTCGTCGTTTCGCTTGGCGCCATGGCCACCATGATGGGCGGCAAAGGCGCCGAGTTCATGAAGGCCTACATGGGAGCGCTGGTCAAGATGAACAAGACCGGCACCGAATACGTACGCGGCATCCCCGTGGTCAAGGTGTTTCAGCAGACGGTCTACTCCTTCAAGGCCTTCCACGATGCGATCGCCGAATACGCCGACATGGCACAAAGCTATGCGGGCACGTTCTGCCGAGGTCCGCAGGTACTCAACCTTACCGCGCTCAATGGTCTTGTGGCATTCCTGTTGCCCGTGGCGTTACTGTTGGCGCCGGGCGAGACGGACTTCGCGCATTTTATGGCCAACTTCACGTTTTACGCGATATTTTCGGCCGTGGTGCCGACGGCCATGACCAAGCTCATGTTTGTGGGCGAGGCCTCTCAGATGAGTGCCGATTCGCTGGCTCGTATTCGAAGCGTCATGGATTCCAAGCAGCTCTCCGTGCCCGCCCAACCCAAGCACCCTGCCGGCGGCGACGTGCGATTTGAGGACGTGAGCTTTACGTACGAGGGTGCCGAAGCACCTGCCGTTAGCCATGTAAGTTTCAGCGTTTCCGCTGGTAGCACCCTCGCCCTGGTGGGTCCCTCGGGTGGCGGTAAGTCAACCTGCGCAAGCCTGATCCCGCGTTTTTGGGATGTTTCCTCGGGTCGAGTGCTCGTAGGCGGTGTGGACGTTCGCGATATGGATCCGCACGAGCTTATGGACCAGGTCGCCTTCGTGTTCCAGACCAACCAGCTGTTCCGGCAAACACTTGCCGATAACGTGCGCGCCTCCAAGCCTACGGCCACTGACGGCGAAGTGCGTGCGGCCCTCTCCGCAGCTCAGTGCGACGACATTGTGGCCAAGCTCCCGCAGGGCATCAATACCATGCTCGGTGCCGGCGGGGCATATCTTTCGGGCGGCGAGGTCCAGCGCGTGGCACTCGCCCGCGCGATCCTTAAAGACGCGCCTATCGTGGTGCTCGATGAGGCGACGGCGTTTGCCGACCCCGAGAACGAGGCGCTCATCCAGCACGCCTTTAGCAAGCTGGCGGCGGGTCGCACGGTCATTATGATTGCGCACCGACTCTCGACTGTAGTGGGCGCAGACCAAATCGTGGTGCTCAACCAGGGCAGCGTGCAGGAGGCTGGCACCCATGCCGAGCTGCTGTCCCAAGAGGGCCTGTATGCCAAGATGTGGGCCGAATACGAACAGGCCGCGAGCTGGAAAATCACTGCAGCGACCGCGGATGCCGCCGTCACGAAGGGAGGCGAGGCCTAAATGTTCGCCTCATTCCAAAAGAAGTATTTCCTATCCGATAAAGGCGTCGCCGGCGTAAAACGCGGCATTTTCTGGACCACGCTCACCAATCTCATTACCATGGCCGGCATGGGCTTTTTATTCCTGGTCATGGCCGGTTTTGTAGAACATCTCGCCACCGGCGCCGACCTGCCGGATACCCTGCCGATCGTGGGTGGCCTCCTGGTCTTTTTCGTGTTGCTCTTTGCCTCTAACTGGCAGCAGTATTACTACACCTACTGCATCTTTTACGAGGAGTGCGGCAAGCAGCGTATGGAGATTGCCGAGCGCTTGCGCAAACTGCCGCTGTCGTTTTTTGGTCGTCGTGATCTGGCCGATTTAACCGAGACCATCATGGGTGACGTCCAGGCCATGGAGCACGCCTACAGCCACGTGCTCGGAGAGCTTTGGGGTGCCATCATCGCAAGCGCCATTGTGTTCGTGGCGTCCCTGTTCTTTTGCTGGCAGCTGGCGATCGCGGCGTTTTGGAGCGTTCCCGTGGCCTTTGCCGTGCTGTATCTGACACGCGGCCCCATGACCCCGGTGTTCGACCGCGTGCGCGCCGAGAAGGTCAAGGTCACCGAGGCGATCCAGGAGACGCTCGACTGTGTGCGCGAGATCCGCGCCACCAACCAGGAGGCCCATTATCTTGAGGGACTCAACGCCGTGATCGATGCCGAGGAGCGCGAGACCACCAAAGGCGAGCTCGCCAACGGGCTTTTGGTCAACTCCGCCTTTGCCATCCTGCGCCTGGGGATTGCCACCACGTTGGTCACGGGCGCTGCGATGGTCGCCTCCGGCCAGGTCGACTTTTTGATGATGTTTGCCTTCCTGCTTATGGTGAGCCGCATCTATGCGCCCTTTGATCAGGCGCTGATGCTGATGTCCGAGCTGTTTGCCGCCGAGTCGTCGGCCAAGCGCATGCGTTCCATCATGGAAGAGCCCGTGGCGCGGGGCAGCGAGCAGTTTGAGCCCGTAGGCCACGATGTGGTGTTCGATCACGTGGCATTTGGCTATGGTGCGGGCGAGGACGGCCGCGCCGGCGACAAGGTCCTTATCGATGTGAGTTTTACCGCCAAGGAAGGCGAAGTTACGGCGCTGGTCGGTCCTTCGGGTTCCGGTAAGTCTACGGTGAGCCGCCTGGCTGCGCGCTTTTGGGACGCCACCGAAGGCACGGTCACCGTGGGTGGCGTGGATGTTGCGAGCGTGGACCCCGAGGTGCTGCTGCGCGACTACGCCATTGTGTTCCAAGACGTGCTGCTCTTTGACGACACGGTGATGGGAAACATCCGTCTTGGTCGTCGCGATGCCACCGATGAGGAAGTGCTTGCTGCCGCGCGTGCCGCCAACTGCGACGAGTTTGTGAGCCGCATGCCGCAGGGCTATGACACCATGATTGGCGAGAACGGCTCCAAGCTGTCCGGCGGAGAGCGCCAGCGCATTTCCATCGCTCGCGCGCTGCTCAAAGACGCGCCTATCGTGCTGTTGGACGAGGCGACGGCGAGTTTGGATGTGGAGAACGAGACCGTGGTGCAGCAGGCACTCTCCCGTCTGCTTACAGGTAAGACGGTTATCGTTATTGCCCACCGTATGCGTACGGTAGAAAATGCCGACAAAATCGTTGTACTCAAGGATGGTGTGGTTGCCGAGCAGGGCACTCCGGCGCAGCTCAAGGCGGCAGGTGGAGAATTCGCCCGCATGGTTGCGCTGCAAAAGGAAGCGGCCGACTGGCAGCTGTAAGAAGGGACAAAGGGACAGTCCCTTTGTCACATTGACAATCGGTTACTCTGCATCGTTAATTTTCAAAAGGTTAGCCATGGCTGACCTAGATAGTTAGATAAAATTGAGATATTTCAAAAGCGTGCTCGAGCAAACTAATGAACTCGGGTGCTAAGGCACCATGCCGCGCTTGTGCGGCAAAAGGGAGAAGCAACATGAAGAAGTCGACGTTTAACACCCTGCTTGTCGGTGGCGGTTTTCTGCTTGGTACGGCTGGCATCAAGCTGCTCACCAGCGCTCCGGTAAAGAATGCCTGCGTGCAGGGCATTGCGTGCGGCATGCGCATCAAGAACGGCTACCAGGACATGGTCGAGCAGGCCAAGGCCAATGTCGATGACATGGTTGCCGAGGCTGCCTACATCACCCAGAGCGAGGCCGCTGCTGACGAGGCAGCCGAGTAACGCTCCCAGGCACAAACTATGAGATTCTCGATTATTAGCGAGATCCCCGGCAGGACCCGTCTTCAATTGGCGGGTCCTGTGCCAGAGAGCGATCTCGATGCACTTCTTAAGCTCAGCGGCGATATCGACGGCGTGCGCAAGGTGCGCGTCTACGGCCGCATCGGTCAGATGGCGCTCGAATATGACGAGCCGCGCCGCGATGCCGTGCTGGCCGCCGTCGGTGCGCTCGACGCTCAGGCCATTGCCGACGCAAAGACGGGTTACGTGATGCAGCTTGAGCCACGTAAGCACAAGCTCGTCATGGATCTTGCCACACTTATCGGCGCCCACTATGCGCGCCGATGGTTCTTACCCACGCCACTGCGCGCGGTGTTTGTCGTGGCCGGTTACGTGACCTTTTTGCGCGCCGCCCTCCGTGAGCTCGCTCAGCCGCGCCTGACCGTTCCTGTGCTCGACGCTTCGGCCATCGGTATCTCGTTTGTCAAACGCGACGTCGATACCGCTGGCCAGACGATGTTCCTGCTCAACGTGGGCGAGCTGCTCGAGGACTACACCCGCGCCATGAGCGAAAACGAACTCATCAACTCGCTGCTCGACGTGCCCGATAAGGCACAAAAAGTGGTCGGTGACACCGAGGTAAGCGTTGCCGCCACCGAGCTTGAGCCCGGCGATCTGGTTGCCGTGCGCACTGGCATGTCCATTTGCATCGACGGTGTTGTCGAGCAGGGGAGCGCTATGGTCAACCAAGCGACCCTGACCGGCGAGCCGCTAGCCGTCGAACGCAGCGTGGGCGACGACGTGTTCGCCGGTACCGTCGTGGAAGACGGCGGCATCTTGGTGCGCGTGCGCGCCAATACGGCGCAAACCAAACTGCGCTCAATCGTCTCGCTCGTGCAGACGGCCGACTCGCTCAAGTCCGAGGGCCAGTCGCACATGGAAGACCTCGCCAACAAGATCGTCCCGTGGAACTTCCTGCTCGCGGGCCTGGTTGCGCTTACCACCCGCAGCCTCATCAAGACCTCGGCGGCGCTGATGGTCGACTACTCGTGCGCACTCAAGCTCACAGGTTCCGTCGCCGTCATGACTGCCATGAGCGATGCTGCCAAGATGGGCGTGATGGTCAAGGGCGCGAAGTACTTTGAGTCGTTTGCCAAGGCCGACACCATTGTGTTTGATAAGACCGGCACGCTGACCGAGGCGCAGCCGCGCCTGGCTTGCGTGCTGACCACCGATGGCTGGAGCGAGGACGAGGTCCTGCGCTTTGCCGCTTGCTTGGAGGAGCATTTCCCGCATCCGGTGGCGCGTGCCGTGGTCAACGCCGCCCGCGAGCGCGGGCTCGAGCACCGCGAGCGCCATGCCGCCGTCGAGTACATCGTGGCGCACGGCATCGCTTCGTCCATTGAGGGGCGTCGCGCCATCATCGGTTCCGCGCACTTTGTATTCGAGGATGAGGGCGCGCAGCTCGAGTCCGACATTAAGGAGCAAATCGAGCTCCAGATGCAGGGCCTGTCGCCGCTGTATCTGGCGGTCGATGGTACGGTCGTCGGCGTGCTCGGCATCGAGGATCCGCTCAAGCCCGGGGTCCGTGAGGCCATCGCCGACCTGCATGCGCTGGGCGTCAAGCACGTGGTCATGCTCACGGGTGACTCCGAGCGCACGGCCGAGCGCATTGCTCGCGAGGCAGGTGTCGACGAGTTTAAGGCCGAGCTGCTGCCCGAGGACAAGTACGCGTATGTAGAGCGAATTAAGGGCGAGGGGCGCCACGTTGCCATGGTGGGCGACGGCGTCAACGATTCGCCGGCGCTCGGTTTGGCCGATGTGGGCTTGGCAATGGGTGGCGGAAGCGACATCGCCAAGGAGGTCGCCGATATCATCCTGACCGATACGGATCTTGCCGCGATCGTGCGCCTGCGCCGTATGAGTCAGGGGCTTATCGATCGTCTGACGAGTTCGTATTCCAAGGTGATGCTCACCAACTCGGCGCTCCTGGCGCTGGGCATTACCGGCATGATCACTCCGCAGACGTCGTCACTGCTGCACAACGGCTCAACGATCGCCTACAGCCTGGGCAACGCCAAGGCATATCTGCGTTAACAGACGTGTTCACCCACGTTATCTGGCCTGCGCCCAGACGGCATCGGTGTCGTCCGGGCGCAGGCCTTTTGCATTTGACCATGTGCTAGCTTCTTTATATAGTGGTGCTAGCAGGGCTAGCAATTGAAGGGAGCGGGTCAACGTGGGTGCTGTTAGCGGCATGGCGCAGGTGAACGTTCGCGTGGATCGCCAGGTCAAGGACCATGCGGAGGAAGCGTTGCGGCTTTCGGGCGGGTCACTGCCCGAGCTCATCAAAAAGGTGGTGGCCAAGGTCGCGCAGGGCGGCGGGCAGTGCGAGGAAGTGCTTGCGGCCATCGGCGACCGGCGGCAGACCGTCGCGCCCGATACACCGTTCGCCGCATCATGGGCGGCGGCGGATCAGCTTTACGCGGACCTGGGCATCGCTGCGTCGCCCGCATCCGACGATCGCGATTGGGACACAATCTATTCCGAGGCCATGGACGATCGCTATCGCCAAAAGGGGATGATCCTGTGAGCGGGGCTCCCCTCAAAATAATGGTGGATGCCAACGTATGGGTTGATTCGTTTTGCGTCGACCATGCCGAGTCGCTTGCCGCGCGTGCGTTTATTGGGCAGGCGACGGAATCGGGCGCAACGTTGCTCTTTCCGGTGCATATCGCCAAGGACGTGCTGCACGTTGTCCAACATGAGCTGAAGCGTAGCGTTCTTGCCAGCGGGGGAGCGCTCGACGAGGCGTCTGCCCGCGCGATTGGCGATGCGGCGCTGGCGTTTGTTCGGAACATGACCGAAAACGCCACGGCCGTGGGTGCAGATGCGTCGGACCTTTGGCTGGCCGACAAATACTTAGCGCTCCATCGCGATTACGAGGACAACTTGGTGCTCGCCGCATGCAAGCGCGCGCAGGTCGATTACTTGGTGACCAACGATCGTAAGCTGCTCGAACATGCCGATCTTGCAGCAAAGACCCCGCGCCAAATGATGCCGATTCTGGCTTTGGCCGAACGCGGCGGCGCGGCTATCGGTTGACGCGAACTGTTCGCGGGCTTCTTGGACGACGATGCGCCAAGGGGCCCGCGTCTGCTATTTACAAAAGCTCGGCCTTAATGGCGGGACTTTCTGCGAGCTGCTCGGCTACCTTTTCGTCGGAGCTGTCGAGTGCTGCCAGACTGCGGTAGACCCACTCGTTGACCTGGGTGTTCTTGACGCCTGCGGTCTGCATAAGGGCGCCTACCTCGCGGATTGCTGCGAGCAGATCGGCTTTGGGGCCCGCGAGCTCGACCTCGATGCCGTGGTAGGCGGCCACGCCGCGGTTCTCGCTCACGTGGTCGATAAAGCCCTCGACGGTCTCAAGCTGCTGGGCGAGAGCTGCATCATCGTCAGCGTCCAGCGCGACGAGCGCGTTCGATACCGTGAGGGCGGGATGTCCGCAGGGGACAAAGCCTTCGATGACATCCATAGCTTCGGTAATGGTTGAGCCAAGGCCTGCGAGGGCATTGACGAGTTGCTGCTTAGTATCCATATCGGTTCTTTCGACGGGTTAATTTTGCTTGGCGAAAATATACGTGACGCGATCGGTAGCAAAAGTGCGAAGTGCGGCGCACATTGGGGTCTTCACAGCTCGTGCATAGAACAGCTGTCCGCTTTCAGAACGTGGTAAGATAACACTCCACAAGCGGGGCTTGCTCCGCATGTTCCTTGAAAAGTCGACGGTTATCGGGTGTTTGCAGGCCCGATGCCATCCAGACTTTCCCGACATTCGGGGGCGACTGGTTTCGACACGATAGCTCTGAGAGAGGAAGCAAGCCGAGGTCTCCTCGCCTCGTTAAACAGGGGTACCGTCAAATTGAATTGACAACAACTCTTCTTTTGAGCCTATGGCTCTCGCTGCTTAGTTTATAGCGGCGCGTCAACCCGGTGATTTCCCCGACACCGGCGCGACGTCATGTTAGGGGAATGCTCCCGCGCACGTAATCGGTATGCCGCGGGCTAAGACCGAACCGGTTGGGATGCCGCGAGCGTGTCGCTGCGCGCAAAGCGTCCGAGACTAAACCAGCGACTGAGCTTGGAGATGCCAATCAGGGGGCTTTCGTGGACCGGAGTTCGATTCTCCGCGCCTCCACCAATAGTTACAGGCAGGTAGATACTTATATCTACCTGCCTTTTTATTTCTAGTCCGTACCGCGGAGAATCGAACTCTATGCAGGGCGCGGGCGTTAGGAAAACGCGTAAGCGTTTTTAGCCCGCGGGCGAGGACGCCGGCAGGCGGCCGAAGCCGGTGCGTATTTGCGAAGCAAATGCGCGGATTCTCCGCGCAAAGCCTCGACTGGATATAGATTCGATGCCGATCGGACTGCAGCCTGCCATGCCCCGCATCAACGTCGCCCCAGGCGGAAAATCCATCCCAGAATTCCGGCTCAGACTGGGATGCGGTTTCCGGATGACGTTTCAAGCGGAAACTGCATCCCGGAATCGACGCTCGGAATGGGATTCATTTTCCGGAAGACGCCTCAAGCGGAAAGTTCATCCCGGAATCCGCGCTCAGAACGGGTCGCGCTTTCCCAACGGCGGCCCAGGCGGAAAGTTCATCCCGGAATCCCGCCTCAAACTGGGACGCACTTTCCGCTTCACCTGCCGCCTCGAAAAACCTGCGCGCCCTCCATCCCAAAACTGGGTAGAAGAAAGCCAAAACGCAATCGCAGGAGGTCAATATGGCTGCAGAAGATAAGGCAAAGAACGCCGGCAAGGTCGCGCTCGTTTTGGAGGGCGGCAGCTTCCGCGGGCTGTTTACCGCGGGCGTGCTCGATGTCCTCATGGAGGCTGGCATCGAGATTCCGGCGGTATATGGCGTCTCGGCCGGTGCACTCAACGGCGTCAACTACAAGTCGCACCAGATCGGCCGCACCAACCGAGTCAATTTGACCTTCTGCAACGACAGCCGCTACATGGGCGCCGCGTCGTTTGCGTCCACGGGTTCCATCGTGGGCTACGACTTTATCTTTAACGACGTCCAAGACCGCCTGGATCCCTTTGACAACGAGACGTTCGACGCCAGCCCTATCGAGATGTACGCCGTCGCGACGGACATGCTCTTTGGAACCGCCGCGTACCTGCCGGTCAAAAACGCCGTACTTGACCTCGACGCCGTGCGCGCATCGACCTCGTTGCCGCTGGTGACGCCGCCGGTCGAGATCGACGGGCACAAATACGTCGACGGCGGCGTGGCCGATTCGGTTCCTATCGAGCATGTGCTCGAGGAGGCGGGCTTCGACCGTGCGGTCGTCATCGTTACGCAGGACCGCTCGTATGAGAAAAAGCCCTACGAGTTTTTGCCGGCCGCGCGTGCGCGTTATGCCGACTACCCCTATCTGCTCGAGGCTATCGAGACGCGCCACGACCGTTACAACATCCAGCGCATGCACCTGTGGAAGTATGAGCGCGAGGGCCGCGCGCTGGTCATCGCTCCGCAAAAGCCGGTCGAGGTCGGTCACGTTGAGCACGATCCGGCAAAGCTTCTCGATCTGTATATCCAGGGCCGCCAGGAGGCAAAGCGTTTGCTGGGAGATATCGAGGCTTTTGTCGAGCGTTAACGCTGCGACATCACGGCTCGTGGATGACATGTGCAGAAACTCTGGTCGGAGCCAAAATACCTGTTGACTCGTACGGCGAGCGGGGTAATATGGACGGGTTACTTGCAGAGCCCCGTGAATCTCTGTAACAACACGTACTGTACATGGAGGAGTCTAAGTGATTTCGAAATCGACTCACTACGCCAAGCAGGGCGAGGTCCAGCGCAACTGGGTTCTCGTCGACGCCGATGGTGCTGTCCTGGGCCGTCTTGCCACCCAGATCGCAATGATCCTGCGCGGTAAGAACAAGCCCCAGTTCACGCCCAACAGCGACTGCGGCGACTTCGTTGTCGTCATCAACGCCGATAAGGTCCAGCTTACCGGTAACAAGGCCGACACGAAGACCTATTATCGCCACAGCGGCTACAACGGCGGCCTCAAGGCTGAGAGCTTCCGCCAGGCTATGGAGAAGCACCCGGAGAAGGTCATCGAGCGCGCCGTTCGCGGTATGCTGCCCAAGACCACCCTCGGCCGTGCCCAGATGACCAAGCTTAAGGTCTACGCTGGTGCCGAGCATCCGCATGCTGCCCAGAACCCCACGAAGATTGAGCTGGAGGCTTAAAGATGGCTGAGAACACCGTTGTCTACCAGGGTACCGGCCGTCGTAAGAACGCCGTCGCCCGCGTCCGTCTCGTCCCCGGCACCGGCAAGGTGACCATCAACAAGCGTGACGCCGAGCAGTATTTCGGCCGTCATCAGCTCGTTGAGAACGCCCTTGCTCCCTTCAAGGTGACCGACACCGCCGGTCAGTTCGACGTTATCGCTCTGTGCGATGGCGGCGGCATCTCCGGTCAGTCCGGCGCTCTGCGCCTGGGCATCGCTCGCGCTCTTCTGAACGCTGGCGACTACCGTGCTGACCTCAAGAAGGCCGGTTTCCTTACGCGCGATGCTCGCGTGGTCGAGCGCAAGAAGTACGGCCTCAAGAAGGCCCGCCGCGCTCCCCAGTTCTCCAAGCGCTAAGGTTTTATCTCCTTTCGAGATACAATGTACAAGCGGGGCCTGCCGATTCCTCGGCGGGTCCCGCTTTTCTTTTTCGACTAGGGTAGGCGGTTGCATATCGCCTGCTAGGGAAGGAGCGATCCTATGCCCCAGAACATCTTCGGTACCGACGGCGTCCGTGGCGTCGCCAATGCCGATCTCTCGTGCGACCTTGCGTTTCGCCTGGGCCGCGCGGCGACCAAGTTCCTTGGTCCGGATATCTGCGTCGGCCGCGACACGCGTCTTTCGGGCACCATGCTCGAGAGCGCTCTGACCGCCGGCATCATGGCCGAGGGCGGCCGTCCGCACTGCTGCGGCGTCATCCCCACGCCTGCCGTGGCGCTGCTCACCGTCCAGAATGAGCTCGACGGCGGCATCGTCATCTCTGCTTCGCATAATCCGCCGGAGTTCAACGGCATCAAATTCTTTAGCCGCAAGGGCATGAAGCTTCCCGATGCGGTCGAGGAAGAGATCAGCGCCTGGGTCATGTCCGAGGAAGCCATGGCTGCCGACACGCTGCCGACCGGTGCCGGCGTGGGCCACATCATCAAGATGAAGGACGCTCGCAAGGCATATGTCGATCATGCCATCGATACGCTTGATGGCCTGAGGCTCGATGGTCTGGTCGTTGCCGTCGACTGCGGTCACGGTGCTTCTTGCCAGACCACGCCCGCCGCGCTGCAGCGCCTGGGCGCCACGGTGCACGCTATCAACACCGATTACTGCGGCACCGACATCAACGTCGAGTGCGGCTCTACGCACCTCGAGCCCCTGCGCGAGCTCGTGCTGCGCACCCATGCCGATATCGGCCTGGCCCACGACGGCGACGCCGATCGCGTGCTGTTCGTGGACAGCGAGGGCAATGAGATCGACGGTGACTACATCCTGGCTATCTGCGGTTCCGACCTGGCCGCTCGCGGCAAGCTCGCCAACTCCGAGATCGTCTCGACCGTCATGTGCAACCTGGGCTTCTCTATCGCTATGAAGGAGCAGGGCTTCGAGATGGTTCAGACCGCCGTGGGCGATCGCTACGTTTTGGAGCGCATGCTCGCGGACGGCGCCGTCATCGGCGGCGAACAGTCCGGCCACATCATCTTCCTGGAGCATAACACCACCGGTGACGGCCTGGTGACGGCTTTGCAGCTGCTGGCCGTGCTCAAGCGCACCGGTCGTACCCTCACCGATCTTGCCGGCATCATGAAGAAGTACCCGCAGGTGCTCGTCAACGTGCATTCGGACAACAAGGCCGGCCTGGACGATTGCCAGCCCATCTGGGATGCTGTCGCTGCTGCCGAGAAGGAGCTTGACGGCCGCGGCCGCATTCTGGTGCGCCCGAGCGGTACCGAGCCGCTGGTCCGCGTGATGGCCGAGGCCGAGACGCACGAGCTGACCCAGCGCGTTGTTGACGACATCGTCGAGGTTGTCAAGCGCGAACTTCCCTAATGGTCAAAAACGGGTGCCAAGTGGTAAACTGTTAAAACTATTTTGATTGATTGGTATGTCCGAGGGGGAGCATGTTCACTAAAGTCCTAAGGTCTTTTGGTATGCGTGGTCGAGTCCTTACGCTGGATGCTCCCATCTCGGGCGACGTCATTTCGTTGTCCGAGGTCAATGATCAGACATTTGCCACCGGCCTTTTGGGCCAGGGCGTGGCGATTCAGCCTACTGGCACGCGTGTGATTGCGCCGGCAGACGCCAAGGTCGAGGCCATTTTTCCCACGGGGCACGCCGTTGCGCTTAACACGGTCGATGGCTTGGACGTGCTCATCCACGTTGGTTTGGACACTGTTCAGCTCGAGGGCAAGCACTTTACCGTACATGCGCAAGTGGGTGACATCGTCCATAAGGGCGACGTGCTCATCGAGTTCGATCGCGAGGCAATTGCTGCCGAGGGCTACGATGTGACGGTTCCCATCTTAGTGTGCAACTCCGTTGAGTTCTCGAGTATCAAGGGCTCCGTTGGCGTGCATGTCGAAGAGATGGACCAGCTCATCGTTGCTCGCGAGCGCTAGCAAGTGCACGTGGCCATTAGCCTACAATTCAAACACGTTTACGGAGGGCGCCCTTGAAAGAGGACGCCCTCCGTGGCAAGATGGGATTTGTCCGAAGCTAAAAGGCTTCGGGTCACCGTGGACGGGCAGGGGCCTCGACGCGGCTAGACACGAGACACATACATTACGCGACCTCGCCCTGGTGGCCGCACACGTTGGTTGCGGCCGACGCGGGCCGCGGGCAAGTGCTTGTAAGGGGAGCCTTGCCTCTCTTGTACGAGAAAGGATGCGTAATGAAGATCATTAAAGCTAAAGACTACGAGGATATGAGCCGCAAGGCCGCCAATATCATCTCGGCGCAGGTTATCCTCAAGCCCGACTGTGTGCTGGGCCTTGCCACCGGCTCCACTCCGATCGGTGCCTACAAGCAGCTCGCTGCTTGGTACGAGAAGGGCGACGTCGACTTTGCCGATGTCAGCACCTACAACCTGGACGAGTATCGCGGCCTTTCGCACGACGATCCCCAGAGCTATCACTACTTCATGCGTGAGAACTTCTTCGATCACATCAATATCGACCTGAACAACACGCATGTGCCCGACGGTTCCAACCCCGACGCCGCCGCTGCCTGCTCTGAGTACGACAAGATCGTCGCCGCCGCCGGTTACCCGGATCTGCAGCTGCTCGGTATTGGCAACAACGGCCACATCGGCTTCAACGAGCCCGATGACCACTTCTCCAAGGGCACGCACTGTGTCGACCTCACCGAGAGCACCATTCAGGCCAACAGCCGCCTGTTCGACAGCATCGACGACGTTCCCCGTCAGGCCTACACCATGGGTACCCAGACCATCATGTATGCCCGCAGGATCCTGGTCGTCGCCAACGGCGAGGCCAAGGCTCAGGCCGTGCATGACATGTGCTATGGTCCGGTTACGCCCGCGTGCCCGGCTTCGATCCTGCAGCTGCACACCAACTGCGTTGTCGTTGCCGACGAGGCCGCCCTTTCGCTCTGCGAGTAGCGCGAATCCTGCACCTCGACATAGCCTTGCCTAAGGCCTCCGCTTTGCGGGGGCCTTTTTGCTATCCCTTTCCGCCCGCTTGACCAAAATCTTGCCGCAAGCTTGACGAATGCCGGATGCCCAACAGCTTGATTCATTCCATATCAGATTCTATGCAAAAATGCCACTAAAAGGTCGTAGACGGTAGCGGGTGCTAGGCGAGTTGAATGACATGGCTGAACCTTGTTCATTTGCGTTACACTGCCGCTTAGATGGGACAAGCTGACAAGCTCATTTACCTGCTTAAAGACCGATTAGTCGGGGGATTAATAACAATCGGCCCTCGCTGTACAAAAACTTGCCGCTTGCGTACCAAAAGACAACCTAAAACACAAGGTCGCTCTATTCATAGCGCGGCTTGTATGGTCTTGCGGCTACAGTGTCCATACGGTCGAGTTGAGGAGCGGGCATGGTAAACGATTTGGGCAGTATAGACGACCTCGAGCTGATGCCGCTGGGCGGAGGCTATATGGTGCGACGCGAACGCTTGATGAATGAGCTTCTCGCCAAGGGCCGAAAGGCCGGCATCGTGGTTCTTTATGCGCCCGACGGGTTTGGGAAGACCTCGGTGCTGCTGCAGTACGCCCATGAGGTTAAATGCGACCCGACGCGAGGTCCCGTGCGGATTATCGAGGCCGATCGCGCCACTGGGCGCGAGGTGTTTATGCAGCTCGAGGTGGTTACCGAAGAACTCAAAGACAAACCGCACTCCCTTATCGCGATTGATAATGTGCCAAACCTCGATCAGCACGATACCGAAGACCTCATCGACAGGATTCGCGGCCTGCGCGCCATGGGGGTAGGGGTCTTTATCTCCTGCCGTCCTTCAAATCGTCAGCTGATTCATGGGCTGGGCGATTCGGTTAAAATCAATGCGCAGATGCTCAAGGTGCATGCCTATGAGTATTCGGCGTGGGCATCGGCGTTTTCGATCAGCACATCGCTCGACTTTTATCAGCTCACGCAGGGCGTGCCCGAGCTCGTTTCGGCATTGCAGACGGGTCTGTATGGCCAAGGCGACGTAGCCGGTCTGCTCGAAAACGAGATTGTCAACGTATATGGCGCGGCACTTGTCGATCTGGCTTCGCTCGACAATAATGCACTGTTTTGCGTGGCATGTCTCATGATTTTGATGGGCGAGGGCAATATCGCAGAACTCGAGGCTTGCGGGGTGAGGCTGTCGATGGTCGACCAGTCCTACTTTGTACGCGACTACCCGATCTTTGGCTTGGATCCCGCCGAGCGGAGTTTTACGTGTCTGGGCACGGAGGATAACGGACGCTTGCGTTTGCGTAAGTTGGTGGCCGAGGTTCGCCCCGAACTTGTTCCGAGGGCGGCCCGGATTTTGCTTAAAGCGGGCCGATGCGATGCGGCGATGGGCCTGGCGGACGCCTTTTTGGACCGTGGAGCGGTCCTTGAACTTGCTGGGCAGTATGGGGTCGATCTTGCTCTGACGGGGCACGGGGCCGATATCTGCCGAGCAGCGCTGGGTACGATCGATGCCGACGATCCGGCTCCAGAGCCAACGCCTGCCGAGGCGCTCGGCGTGTATTTGGCAGCGGTCAGCGTGTCCAATACAAAGCTCGCTCGCTATATGGCATCGGTCATCGAGCGCGGGGGCGAACGGGCGGCCTGCGAAATAGACCCTGTTTCATGGAGAGTGGCCCAGACACTGACGGCTGTTTGCTATGGGGACAACGGGCTTGGGCTTCCTACGAACCTGGCCGTGCCAGAAATCGAGACATCCCATACCGCACTCGATATGTTGTCCGCGCATATCGAGGTCAAGCGCTGCCTGACCGAGCGGGGAGATGACGGCGGCGTTCTACAGCAGCTCAAAACGAGCAAGGCCTACGACTGTGAGCTCGACATCGCGGGGATTGTTATACGGGCCGATAGCATGCTGGTGGAGCTCTTTGACGGGTCGTTTACGGGAACCGACGAGCGCGACGACGAGATGACGGTGGTGCGGGAGGCGCTCGACGTGCGTGGGCTTAAGGCGATGGCTATCTGGGTGCGCATGGTGTTGGCGGCACGGCGGCTCCTTTCCGGCCTGCCGGTAACCGACGACGCGGCGTTCAACGAGCTCGATCGTTTTGCCGTGCGCATGCGCGACAACCAGATTCAGCTGTTTGGCCTGTTGCTAGAAGGCTGGCAGTCGCTGGCAGAGGGACGGCCGGTTAATGCAAAGTTCCGTGCGGTCCAAGTGCTCAAACTTGCCGAGGAGTCGATTGCGTACATGCGCGATAACGCATTGCTGCTGGAGCGCGCGGCGTATCTGCGTAACACCTCGATGGTTTCGGTACGCGAGGAAGCGGAGTTGCTCGATATAAGCCAGACGCAGGTTGGTGGTGCAGAAGCCTGGATGGTGGCGCTGCATTTGGCTTGCGCGGGGCGAGATAGCGATCTCGCGGCCTGGATGTCCATGAATCGCGCGGGGATTCTGGAACCATCGTATCGGCTCTTTGCGCGCCTTGCCATGCATTGTCTGGGCGAGCCGGCGACCAGGATTCGCAAGAAGCTTCCCGTGCGCGAGCTGTCGCGGTACTCGCTGCGCGACGATTTGGAAGGGGAGGGCGAGCGCCTGTTCCAGGCTGGCGAGGTTGAAGCCGTTGATACCATCGACCATATCGAGATTCGCATGTTTGGTGCGTTCCGCGCCGAGCGCGACGGGTTTCCCATCACGGACAAAATGTGGCGCCGCAAGAAGGCGGCGACGCTTGCCGAGCGGCTTGCACTGGGCATGGATGCGCTCGTCGACCGCGAGACGCTGGCAATGGAGTTGTGGCCCCATGCCGAGTTCAATAGCGCCCGCAACAACCTGTACTCGACGATATCGCGCTTGCGGTCGGCTTTGGGACCGACGCCGGATGGCAAGTCGTGTGTGCTCATCCAAAATGAATGCATCGGACTCAACGGCGACTACGTCAAGACCGATGTACGGCTGTTTGACCAGATAAGCCGCGAGGTTTTGGGAAATCGCACGGGTGCGCGCGGGCCCCATTTAGTTGAGCTGTGCCTTAAGATTGAGCAGCTTTATGCCGGACCGCTGTATGTTCCCAATGGCTGTAATCCAACCTACTTTTTGCGCATGCGGCGCATTATGCAGTCAAAGTACATCGATTGCATGATTAAGGGAGCAAATGCCGCTCTAGAAGAAAACGATCTGCAGTCGGCGATTTGGCTGGCGGAGTCGGGGCTTCGGCAGGAAACAGCGCGTGAGGATATGGTGCGCTGTGCCATGCGCGTCTACAGTGCGGCGGGGCGGCGGCGCGATATCGTCGAGCTGTACAGCGGGCATATGCACCATCTAAGGGAGCAGGTCAATGGCGTGCCCGAGCCCGAGACGCGGCGTCTATACGAGCGCTTGGTGGAGGGACGGCTCAATCGCGTGCTGGTCGAGCGATAAAAAACGGGCGCCCGAAGTACTTGGGCACCCGTAAGCTTGCTATGTGTTGGCTCGCCGGATCATTGGCTCTTAGACGAGCTTGATCTTCTCGATGTCCTTGCGCGAGGACTCGCGATACAGCGAGAACTTGCGGCCGATGACCTGGACGACCTCGGCGTGGCAGCGCTCAGCGAGCTCTTCGGCGGCCTCGCGGGCGGAAAGGCTGGAGCCATCGAGCACGGAGCACTTAACGAGCTCATGCTTCTCCAGGTAGGCGACCGTCTGCTCGACGGTGCCCTCGTTGACATCGGACTTGCCGATGATGATGGCGGGGTTGAGGTGATGGGCCATGCTGCGAAGCTGCTTGACCTGGGCTCCTGTCAGTGCCATGGGTTCTCGCTTTCTATGTATGGGGCGCCCCGCGACGGGGCCTTAATCTACGTGAGCTGTCCCACGATAGCGCAGGAACGGCGCGGTGTGGAGCGTGTTTGCCCAGTTCAAAAAGAATGCGGATGCCGAGGTGATGGGCAGCTTGGGCTGTGAACGGGCTACGAACGGGATTCAGAGACTGGCTCCCATGCAATAAACGCCCAACGAACCTTGCGGACATGATCGAGCATATAGCGCCCCTGCGGCACGCCCTTGGATCCCGGCTCACCGGCATGGGGGTTCTCAATCATGTGTTGAGCGATGTAGTCGCGCAGGCGGTCGATCTTATCCTCGTTGCCATGCTCGAGCATACGGGAAAAATCTGCTACGCCCGCCTCAAGGCTATCGAAGGTATCGCGACGAGGCGATTCAAAGTATGTAACCTGCGGCAGGGCACCCATCTGAATGAGGATGTTGAAGGCGTACACAAAGCCATTACTGCAGGTAACCGAGGCGCCGATAGCGTTCATCAAGTGCAGATCATAGCGCGGGCTGGAGTTGGCGACCATCGTGACAGCACAACGCCGACGAGCCGTACGATCAAGCTTGGCAAGCGCACCTTTTAGATTGGTCGTCGTAACCGACCGACTGGCAAAGGCAACATCCACCGCTTTCGCGACCGGTCCAACCAAATCCCAATCATCATCCCAAGCAAGCTCAAGCGGCGTAATGCGATCCTCGAGCCCATAGTACTCAATGCCAGCATCAAGCGTGCCCAACATAGCAGGGGAGAAGTCAGCAGCAATCACAGGATGCCCAGCCTGAGCAAGCGGAATAGCAATCGACCCAGCTCCACACCCCATATCAAGCACGGATTCACCAGGCTTTAACGCCAACAGCTTCATAAAGTCCCGGGCATACGGAGCAGTCTCAAGCGGCCGAAAATGCCGAGCCCGCTTATCCCACTCAAAAGAATCATCAGCCCGCCGCCGACCAGCCTGCATCTGCATCCACTCCAGATTCCAATCTGTGGAAAGCAGCTCAGAACGATTCTCCCCATCAGCCACGGGCCAACCTCCTAGCAACAAAAAAGCGACTCCTCCCAAAAGAAGAGCCGCAACCAGCATATATCAGAAAGAACCGATCCAACGCCAAACCGCCATACCAGCAAAGTAGGGCAGAAGCGAAGCGACTGCCAAAGGGATAGAACCCAACCGAGGGCCCGTTGTGCGGGAGCCCCGGGGAGGGCAAATATATAAGGTCGATCGCGAGTTCCGCACGAGCCGGAGAGCACTTAATGTGCTCTCCGTGCGAGTCAGGACTGTCCGAGCAGGCGACCTTATATATTTGCCCTCCCCGGGGCTCCTCGCCAGTCTCCCTCAGCTAGTTCTTGAGCGAGTTCAGCGGCGCCGGGAAGCGTCCACCGCGATGGGCAAGCACGGTGCCGGCGTTGGGGTTCACCGGCATGATGGGCGCACGGCCGAACAGGCCGCCGTACTCGACGCAGTCGCCCACGCCCTTGCCGATGGCGGGAATCACGCGCACGGCCGTGGTCTTGTTGTTGATGACGCCGATGGCCATCTCGTCGGCGATGATGCCGGCGATGGTCTCGACCGGGGTGTCGCCGGGGATGGCGATCATGTCCAGGCCAACGGAGCACACGCAGGTCATGGCCTCAAGCTTCTCGAGCGAAAGCGCGCCGGCCTCGACGGCGGCAATCATGCCGGCGTCCTCGGACACGGGGATAAAGGCGCCGGAGAGACCGCCCACGCTGGAGCTGGCCATGACGCCGCCCTTCTTGACGGCATCGTTGAGCATGGCGAGCGCGCAGGTCGTGCCCGGGCCACCGCAGGTGCCCACGCCGATGATCTCGAGGATGCGCGCGACGGAGTCGCCGATGGCAGGCGTGGGAGCCAGCGACAGGTCGACGATGCCCTTCTCGACACCCAGGCGATGGGCGGCCTCGCGGCTCATGAGCTCGCCGGCACGGGTGATCTTAAAGGCGGTCTGCTTGATCTTCTCGGCGACTTCCATCATCGATGCGGAATCGGGCAGCGTCTCCAGGGCTGCGGCCATAACGCCGGGGCCCGAGACGCCTACGTTGATAACGGCGTCGGCCTCGCCACCGCCGTGGACGGCGCCCGCCATAAACGGGGAGTCCTCGACCATGTTGGCAAAGCAGACAAACTTGGAGGCGCCAACGGAATCCTGGTCGGCCGTGAGTTTAGCGGCATCGATGATGGTCTGGGCGGCCATAAGCACGGCGTCCATGTTGATGCCGGCGCGCAGGCTGGCGACGTTGACGCTGGAGCAGACGCGGCTGGTGGTAGCGAGCGCCTGGGGGATGGACTGGATGACGCGGCGGTCGGCGTCGCCGATGCCCTTCTGGACGAGCGCGGAGAAGCCGCCCAGGTAGTCGATGCCGAGCGTCTCTGCCGCGCGGTCGAGGGCATGCGCGATGGGGGTGAGGTCCTCGTCCTTGCAGCACGCGGCGATCTGCGCCACCGGGGTGACGGAAACGCGCTTGTTGACGATGGGGATACCGTACTCGCGCTCGAGGTTCTCGGCGGTCTCGACCAGATGCTCAGCCGTGTGCGTCACGTGGTCGTAGATCTTCGTGCACATGCGGTCGAGGTTCTCGTCACCGCAACCCATGAGCGAAACACCCATGGTGATGGTCCTGATGTCGAGGTTTTGCTCCTCAACCATGCCGCGGGTTTCCGCGATTTCTGCGGGCGTGATCGCCATCCTTGCGCTCCTATCTGCCAAAACGAGCATAGCCTTTTCTATTCTAACGTGCCGCGCGTGCCAAGTGGCGCGTGCGGCACGTTTTGGTGCTCGGTTGTTTCCGTTGTGTTACTGCCCAAAGACCTCTTCGGCGATGCGTGCGCTTTCGGCGGCATCCTTGGCGTAGTAGTCCGCGCCGATCTGCTTGGCGTATTCGGGGGTGAGCACGGCGCCGCCCACGATGATCTTGACGCCCGGAACCTCGGCATGGAGCAGCTTGATGGTCTCCTCCATGGCGACGACGGTGGTGGTCATAAGCGCCGAGAGGCCGACGAGCTTAATGTCACGCTCCCGCACGGTCTTGAGCACCTCTTGCGGGTCGACGTCGCGGCCTAGGTCAAAGACGGTGTAGCCGTAGTTATCGAGCAGCATTTTGACGATGTTCTTGCCAATATCGTGGATGTCGCCCTTGACGGTGGCCACGCAGATTTTGCCCTTGTCGGCAATCTCGCCGGCGGGCATCAGGCGCTTGATGGTGTCAAAGCCCACGCGTGCGGCTTCGGCCGAGGCCATGAGCTGCGGCAAGAAGAACTTGCCCTGGTCAAAGAGGACGCCAACCTCGTCGAGGGCGGGGATAAAGTGATTGTTGATGAGGTCCATGGCGTCGTGGTCTGCCAGCAGACGCTCGGTCTCGGCCGCGATCTCGCCTTTGCGGCCCGAGACGACCATGCGACGAATCGGGTCGTCGTTGCGATCAGTGCCGGCGGTGCCAGCAGTGGGCACAGTGTCGGTCGATACTGCCTGGGCCGCTGCCGGGTTTGCGGCGATCTTGTACGGATCGGTCCAGCCGGCGTAGCGCTCGATGTATCCGGTCGAGCCCTCGTCCTCAACGCTCAGCACGCGATAGCTGTAGACGGTATCCATAAAGCGCTTAGAGCCCGGGTTCATGATGGGGGCGTCCAGGCCCGCGCCGAACGCGGCGGCCAAAAAGACCGAGCCCAGCAGCGGGCGGGCAGGCAGACCAAAGCTGATGTTCGACACGCCGAGCGCGCATTTGACGCCCAGACGCTCCTTGCACAGGGACATGGCGCGCAGGATCTGTTCGGCTTGGCGCTGGTTGGTCGAGACGGTCATGACCAGGCAGTCGATGAGGATACGGTCCGGGCCGATGCCGTAGCGGGCAGCCTCGGCCACGATGCGCTCGGCGATGGCAAAGCGGGCCTCGGCGGTATCGGGGATGCCGCCTTCGTCGAGCGTAAGGCCGACGACGTTGGTTCCATAGTGGGCGACCAGCGGAAAGATCTCATCCATGATCTGTTGCTTGCCGTTGACGGAGTTGATGATGGGCTTGCCTGCGTAGCGGCGCACGGCGGCCTCGACGGCTGCGGGGTCGGTGGAGTCGATCTGCAGCGGCAGCAGCGTGGAGCCCTGGAGCTGCTCGGTGGCCTGCTGGATGATCTTGACCTCGTCGATCTCGGGCAGGCCCACGTTGACGTCCAGGATGTCGGCGCCCTGCTCTTGCTGGCTGATGCCCTGGCTCACGACGTAGTCCAGGTCGCCGTCGCGCAGGGCCTGCTGCAGGCGCTTTTTGCCGGTGGGATTGATGCGCTCGCCGATGACGGCGATCTTGTGGCCGTCGCAGGGGAGGTCCACGACCGTTTGGGCGCTCGTGACCGACATGCTGGGCTTGCGATGGCGCGGGCTAGGCGTGTGGTTGTCGATAAGCGTGCGCAAGGCGGCCATGTGCGTGGGCGTGGTACCGCAGCATCCGCCCACGACGCTCACGCCGTCCTCGATCATGCCGGCGACGGCCTTGGCGTACTCGGGGGCCTGGATGTCAAAGACGGTGTTACCGTCATCGTCCACGCGGGGCAGTCCTGCGTTGGCCTGCACCATAACGGGCTTGTCCGTAACGGTGAGCATGCGAGCGGCGGGCCCTCGGAGCTCGGCCGGTCCCTGGCTGCAGTTGATGCCCAAAACGTCGGCGCCGATGGCGTCGAGGGTGATGGCGGCCACCTCGGGGCTCGTGCCCAAGAAGGTGCGACCGTCTTCCTCAAAGGTCATGGTGGCAAAGACGGGCAGGTCGGAGTTCTCGCGGCAGGCGAGGACGGCCGCCTTGATCTCGGCAAGGTCGGTCATGGTCTCGATAATAAAGAGGTCCACGCCCGCATCGACGCCGGCGCGCACTTCCTCGGCAAAGAGGTCGTAGGCCTCGTCGAAGCTGAGGGTGCCCAGGGGGCGAAGCAGCGCACCGATGGGGCCGATGTCGCCGGCGACGTAATGGGCACCGGCCGCGCGGGCGCAAGAGACCGCGGCGGCAAAGACATCTGCCACGGTGGCGGCGCCATCGAGCTTGTGCGCGTTGGCGCCAAAGGTGTTGGCGGTGATCACGTCGCAGCCTGCCTCGACATATTGACGTTGGATATCGGTGATAACCTGGGGCTCCTCAAAGTTGAGCAGCTCGGGCAGGGCGCCCGCCTTCATGCCAGCGGCCTGCAACATGGTGCCCATGCCGCCGTCGAACAGCAGGTGTCCCGTGCCCTCGATGGCGGCGCGCAGGCGATCGTCCTTAATGCGAAGGTCGTCGATCGTGCGCGTCTTGTATGCAGCGCCATTACGGCGTGCGGCATCAACGGGTGCCGCCAGCGCGGCACCGTCCAGATCATGAGTGATAAGCGGAGTAAACATCGAGGGCTCCTAATGGCTGGAATAGCAGGTGGTGTGGGCGGCGCGGAAGCGGCAGTGTTCGCGCATGCGGCAGATATTGCAGGTGGGGCGGCTCTGGGCGTCGTGGACTTCGCCGTCGAACAAGCCGATCACCGCGGTCACGCTTTTGGTGGGCATGAGCAGGCTGGTCGGCGTGACGGTAAGCCCGATGAGCCGCGTGGCGTTGAGCGCATTGACGATCGAGCGCTGGGCCGAGAGCGGGCAGTCGCCATAGCCGGGACTGAAGCGCCAGTTGCCGGCGAGCCCGTGTGCGGCGGCCGCAGCCTTGACCTGCTGGTCCATCTGCTCGACGGCGGCTTCTACATAAGCAGAGCATGCGGCGTCGAGCACGGCTCCCTCCAAGGGCTGCTGGGCTCCCGTGGTGCGCAGGCGACGCTCGGCGTCCATGCCGAGGGTGCATGCCATGAGCGCGGCAAAGCGGGCGTCTTTGAGATGGCGATAGATGTCGCGACCGCGCAGCTCAACGTTGGTGCCGACCAGACGGATGCTGGGCTCTCCCTGCTCATCGACGTTCGCGGCATCGACGGCAAACACGCGGCGCACGCCACGGGGTTCAATGTCCAGCTCCAGACGCTCAACGACAAGCTCAATACGTCGTGACAGCTCGGGCTCAATCTGCTGGCCGCCGTAGCCCAGATACCGCAGCATCTCGGCACGGTCGACACGGGGATGGTGCGCAGCATCGACACGGTAAAGCGCCGGCGACGCAAGGTCGGCCGGCACTTCGACAGCGGTTGTATCGATGTGCGGTTTTTCCATTACCCTAGGCGCTCCATAATGGTCGCGGCGATCGCAGGACGATTCATAGTGTACAGGTGCAGACCGGCGGCACCGTGCTCCTTAAGGTCGCAAAGCTGACGGGCGGCATAATCTACACCGGCTGCCTGCAGGCTCTCGGGGTCGTTCTCGTACTTGGCGAGAATCTTGATGACGGGGGAGGGCAGCGACGCGCCGCACATAAAGACCATGCGGCTGATCTGCGACTTGCCCATAAACGGCATGATGCCCGCGGTAATAGGCACGGTGATGCCGGCCTTGTCGGCAAGCTCGCGGAAGCGATAGAAGCACTCGTTGTCAAAGAAGAGCTGCGTCACAAAGAAGCTCGCGCCGGCGTCTTGCTTTTGCTTGAGGTGCTCGACCGAAGCGTTGAGGTCCTCACAGGCAATGTGGCCCTCGGGGTAGGCTGCGGCGCCCACACAAAAGCCGGCGTCGACGAGCTCGGGGATGAGGTCGCGGGCGTAGGCGTAGTCCGAGGCGGGCTTGTCGTCCTCGGTCGCGCCAGCGGGCAGATCACCGCGCAGGGCCAGGATGTTTTCTACGCCGGCGGTGCGGTATTCGTCGATCTTGGCGGCGATATCGGCATGCGTGCGGCCAACGCAGGTGAGGTGCGCCACCGAGGGCGTATCGAATTCGCTCGTAATCATATGCGCGATGGGGGCGGTGGTGGCGCCGTTGCCCGAGCCGCCAGCGGAACAAGTGACCGAGACAAAGCTCGGCGAAAGCTTGCACAGGTTGCCCGCCACTTCGCGAGCCGTATCGAGGGTAAGCTCACCCTTGGGCGGGAACATCTCAAACGAAACGGGTGCGGTGCCCTGGGATGCTGCCTGCTTAAAAACCTCGTCGACGCGCATATCGTGCTCCTCTAGATACGTAATAGTGTGATGTGTTGTAAGGATTCTACAGCACCACTGTGCCACGGTGGAGTTTCACTCGCTATTTGGGGATACCAATCAAAGATGCCTTGCTATCGACATTCCCTATAGCAGAGCGGTCAATCTAGGATGGGGCTATAAAGACTGGTATCTGATGCGAAATACCAGTTAATAGAGCCCCATCCCAAATTGACTACCCTTAAACCATGGGGAGAGGTCTGCAATTTATACAGTTGATTGGCTGTTGAGGGCGGCAACGCCGCCGCGATGCGGTAACCTCATTGATTGGTTTCGTGACAGCAACATAACGGTAATGTTGCGGAAACACGACGAGCCTAATCTATGACTCGTTCGTTAGTAATCAACACCGCTTCTCACGCGGTGCCGATACGAAGGGAGTTCCGTATGGCCGAACTTACTGACCGCTTCGGGACCATGGTGTTCTCTGAGGAAGTCATGAAGGACTACCTCCCCAAGGACATTTGGAAGCGCCTTGCTGCAACCCTCGAGGAGGGTGAGCCGCTCGACCTGGATGTGGCCAACGCCGTTGCCCACGCCATGAAGGTCTGGGCCATCTCCAAGGGCGCGACGCACTACGCGCACTGGTTCCAGCCGCTTTCGGGCATTACTTCCGAGAAGCACGACAGCTTCCTCGAGCCCAACCACGACGGCACCGCCATTACCAAGTTTACGGGCAAGAACCTCATCCAGGGCGAGCCCGATGCCTCCAGCTTCCCCAACGGCGGTCTGCGTGCCACCTTCGAGGCCCGTGGCTACACCGCTTGGGATCCCACCAGCCCCGCTTTTATCAAGGACGATGTCCTGTGCATCCCCACGGCTTTTTGCTCCTACACGGGCGAGGCCCTGGACAAGAAGACCCCGCTGCTGCGCTCCATGACCGCACTCTCGCGTGAGTCCAAGCGCGTTTTGGCGCTGTTTGGTAAGACCCCCAAGAAGGTCGTTCCTTCCGTGGGCGATGAGCAGGAGTACTTCCTGATCAAGAAGGACGCTTACCGCAAGCGCAGGGACCTGGTCATCACCGGGCGCACCCTCTTTGGTGCTGCTCCCTGCAAGGGCCAGGAGCTCGAGGAGCACTACTTTGGCGCTATCCGTCCCACCGTCTCGTCCTATATGAAGGACCTGGACGATGAACTGTGGGCGCTTGGCATTCCTGCCAAGACCAAGCACAACGAGGTCGCTCCCTGCCAGCATGAGCTCGCCCCTGTCTATGGCGAGGTCAACGAGGCCATCGACCAGAATTTGGTCATGATGGAGAAGATGAAGCTCATCGCCTCCCGTCACGACTTGGTCTGCCTGCTGCACGAGAAGCCCTTCGAGGGCATCAACGGTTCGGGCAAGCATAACAACTGGTCGCTTGGCACCGAGTCCGAGAACCTGCTTGACCCGGGCGACACTCCGCTCGACAACCTGCAGTTCATCGTCTTCCTCACCGCGGTGATCGAGGCCGTCGATAACTATCAGGAGCTCCTGCGTGCCTCCGTTGCCTCGGCCGGCAACGATCATCGTCTGGGCGCCAACGAGGCTCCTCCGGCGATTATGTCCATCTTCCTGGGCGACCAGCTTACCGAGGTCGTCGAGAAGATCATCGATGGCAAGGCTTCCGTCCATGCCACGCGCGGCGTGCTCGACCTGGGCGCCGATACCCTGCCCAAGCTGATGCAGGACAACACCGACCGCAACCGCACCTCCCCGTTCGCCTTCACCGGCAACAAGTTTGAGTTCCGTGCCTGCGGCTCCGAGCAGAACGTCTCCGATTCCAACCTGGTGCTCGATGCCGCCGTGGCCAAGTCGCTCAAGTCCTTCGCCGATGCCCTTGAGGGTACGCCCGAGGATGATTTCCAGGACGCCGCGCTCGAGTACTGCAAGAAGGTCCTGACCGACCACCAGCGCATCCTCTTCTCCGGTGACGGCTACTCCGATGAGTGGCCCGTTGAGGCCGAGAAGCGCGGCCTTGCCAACAACAAGACCACGGCCGACGCCCTGCCCGCCTTTGTTTCCGATAAGGCTATCGCGCTCTTTGAGGAGACGGGCGTCCTGACCAAGGCCGAGGCCCAGTGCCGTTACGACTGCAAGCTCGAGAAGTACAACAAGCTCATGAACATCGAGGCCACCACGATGGTTCGTGAGGCGCGTCGTACCTATCGTCCGGTCATCACCGCCTATGCCACCAAGGTCGCTAAGGGCCTTGAGACTATTCGTGCCGCCGGTGCTGAGGCCGCCATGCAGTGCGAGCAGAACACGCTCAACAAGCTCTGCAACGGCATCACCGCCATCAACGACTCCATCAAGGCGCTCGACGCCGTGCATCAGAAGGCCGAGGCTCTCGATGGCCAGGAGCAGGCTAACGTGTACGCGCACGAGGTCGTTCCCGCTATGGATACGCTGCGCGCCGCCGTGGACGCCATGGAAGAGATCGTGGCAGCCGACTACTGGCCGGTCCCGACCTACGACGACATCCTGTTCTACGTGTAGGACTGGGACAGCATACCGTCACGGTTGAAGGCCGGGGTCCGCATCGCGCGGGCCCCGGCCTTCTTGTTGAACAAATTAATTGGGGAAGAGTCTGCTCCGTGCCGTTTGCTAGGGTAGGGGCGTGCGTGTTGCCGTGTCGTGAAAATGAAAAATGCTTGGAATATAACGTGCCTCGACGTACTCAAATTGAGTTCCGGTTGAGTCGAATGTCTGGCTGGTTACGACTGCCAGGTACGAAGAAGAATCGACGCCAAGCAGCTGACAGTCCTCGGCGTCGGGCTGGTCGAGGGTTATCGTTCGTTTGCTCACGGCAATGGTGAGCCCTAGCTCATCCTCGATGTAATGGAAGAGCGACAGGGTAGCATTCTGCTCGTTTAAACCGGGGACGGAAGAAGTTAGGAAGTAGTGGCGGTCGACTGCGACCGGTTTGTCGTCGAGCATACGGACGAGCTTCAAATGCGTAAGGTCTTCTCCTTCGGGAAATCCTGTCAAATGAGCTAGATACTTATTGGTGCTTACGTGTTCGAAATAGACGATTTTTGACGTTGGAATTGCTCCGATCGCGTGTGCCGATTCGCTGAACGAAGAAAGGTCATTTACGGTGAATGCGCCCTCTTTGCTGGTGCCTGCAAGTGACGTCTCGATTACGAGGACTCCCTTGCCTTTAATGGACTGAACTAGACCTTCATTTGCGAGAAGTGAGATGGCCTTGCGCACCGTCATTCGAGAACAGGAGAACTCTTTGGACAGATTTTGTTCAGAAGGAAGGAGCGATCCCACGGGATGCTTGCCTTCGATAATCCGCTCTCGAAGGCTGCGGTAAATCTCACTGTACAGGATCCTTGCCAAAATGCTCTCCTTATAGAGGTGGTACGGAATGCGTCAAATCGGCGCGATAGTCTGTTTCTACCAATTATAGGAAGTGAAGACGCTTAAAGTTACCGCTTACCGCCATAAATCAACCGTTCATCCGCATGCTTAACTTGTCTAGACAGATAGCAAATCATGTGGCTATAATTCAAGTCGTCAAGTACATGTCTAGACAGGAGGATTGCAATGGCAAAACAGAGCTATGCGGTTACTATCGCGGGAGGCGGGAGCACTTATACGCCGGGCGTTGTTCTGACACTTCTCGCGAAGCGCGATGTGTTCCCCATCAATAGGATTACGCTCTATGACAACGATGCCGAGCGTCAGGGGACAATTGCCAAGGCATGTGCCATCTACATCAGGGAGAATGCTCCAGAGGTAACCTTCAGCTATACGACCGACCCTGAAGAGGCCTTCACAGGCATCGACTTTGTACTTGCCCAGATTCGCGTTGGCAAGTACGCTATGCGCGATAAGGACGAGAAGATCCCCCTGCGTTATGGCGTTCTTGGCCAAGAGACCTGCGGTCCTGGTGGCATTGCTTATGGCTTGCGCTCCATTGGCGGCGTACTCGAGATCCTTGACTACATGGAGAAATACAGTCCCAACGCATGGATGCTCAACTACTCCAACCCCGCGGCGATCGTTGCTGAGGCGACACGCCGCCTTCGCCCGGATTCAAAGATCATCAACATTTGCGACATGCCAATAGCCCTGATGGATATCATGGCTCAGATGTGTGGTCTCAAGGACCACAACGACCTCGTCGTCGGCTACTACGGCCTCAATCACTTTGGCTGGTGGACAAAGATTCACGACCGTGCAGGCAATGACCTTATGCCCACAATCAAGGCCCAAATGGCTAAAAACGGGTATGCTGGCGAGGATTCTGGCCTTGAATTCGTCGATGCGTCTTGGGACCAGACGTTCCGTAAGGCTAAGGATGTTTACGCGCTCGATCCGAATACCATCCCGAACACCTACCTCAAGTACTATCTCTTCCCGGACTATGTGGTTGAGCACACCGACCCCAACCACACCCGCACCGACGAGGTCCGTGAGGGTCGCGAGAAACGCGTCTTCGGCACCGCTCGCCAGATTATCGAAAAGGGCACGTCTGAGGGTTTCGGCCTTAAGCCAGATACCCACGCTGAGTATATTGTCGATCTCGCTCGCGCTTTGGCAGAGAACACCCGTGAACGTTTCTCGCTGATTGTTCCCAACGACGGGGCTGTGTCCAATTTTGACCCAACGGCTATGGTCGAGATCCCCTGCATCGTCGGCAGCGACGGCTACGAGAAAATTTGCCAAGGTGAGATTCCGCAATTCCAGAAAGGACTTATGGAGGAACAGGTCTCGGTCGAAAAGCTTGCAGTGTCTGCTTGGGTCGACCATTCCTATCAGGAGCTTTGGCAGGCGCTGACGCTTTCGAAGACGGTCCCCTCTGCCTCCGTTGCAAAGAAGATCCTTGACGATCTCATCGAGGCGAATAAGGGGTTCTGGCCAGAACTTCACTAGTATCGGAAATCAATTTAGCGAATGATGGCGGGCGGCCGACCTTGGACAGGTCGCATGGGAGGAAAACCATGAGCGAAAGCAAAGAGCTTGCAAATCGCAAGCTCGGCGAGGACGTAGTTGGCCTCGTCGGCGGTAAGGAAAACATCCTGAGCATCTCGCACTGCATGACGCGTCTACGTTTCAAGCTGCGAGACGATGCGAAGGCCGATACTAAGGCAATTGAGTCTCATGAAGGCGTCATTCAAGTAATCAACGCGAATGGCCAGTATCAGGTTGTTGTCGGCATCAATGTGATTGAGGATGTTTACGATGCCGCGGTTGCCGCTTCTGGTGTCGAGGGGCTGGGCGAGGTTAATCTTGATGGTGAGCCCGTCAAGAAAGGAAACGTTGTTAGTGCCCTTATCGATACTATTTCAGGCGTAATCCAGCCGATTCTTGCGGTGCTGTGTGCCGCGGGCATGATCAAGGGTGTTTTGAGTATTCTCGTCGCCCTCGGATGGATTACGGCAACAGACGGCTTGTACCAGATTCTATATGCGGCTGGTGACGGCTTCTTCTACTTCCTGCCGATCATCCTTGGCTATACTGCGGCAAAGAAGTTTGGCTGTAGTGAGTTCGTTGGCATGACGCTCGGTATCGCACTTACGTATCCGGCGATGGTCAACATCACATCGGGCGATGTTTTGGGAACGGTGCTTGCCGGCACTCCCTTTGCCATGAACTACTACACGACTTTCCTCGGCATACCCGTCATCATGCCATCTTCGGGTTATACGAGCTCCGTCATTCCGATTATCATCTCTGTTTGGTTCGCGGCAAAGCTGGAGAAGTGGTGCCGCAAGCATTTCTCTGAGTATGTAAAGTTCTTCTTTGTGCCTACATGCGTACTCGTTGTGATGGTCCCCGCTACCTATTTGATTATTGGCCCGATTGCCACCCTGATCACGAACCTCATGAGCCTGCTGTTTAACTCCCTCTACAGCTTGCCTGTCATCGGCGGCGCGCTCGGCGGCATCGTGCTTACTGCCATTTGGCAGCCTATGGTCATCTTCGGCTTCCACTGGAGTGTCATTGCTCTCATGCTGGTGAACATTGCCTCCCAGGGCTGGGATATTGTCATGGCGCCGTACATGGTTTGCTCGTACGCTCAGTCCCTTGCCGTCCTTGCCATTCTTCTGAAGACTAAGGACGTAAAGCTCAAGCAGCTTGCATGGCCGGCGTTCATCTCGGGCTTTTTCTTCGGCATCACTGAGCCCTGCATCTACGGTGTGACCCTTCCGCGCAAGAAGCCTTTTATCATGAGCTGCATCGCCTCTGTGCCCGGCGGCCTAATCATCGGCGCTCTTGGCACCAAGATGTTCGCCTTCACCGGCGGCGGCTTCTGCGCCTTCCCGGGCTTCATTGACCCGTCCGGTGCAATGGGCGCGAACTACCTGATTTACGTAATCATAGCCATCGTGGTTTCCAGCGTGATTTCGTTCCTGCTTACGTATGCGACGTACAAGGAGGACGTGCCGGCGGTAGAGGCTGCAAAGTAGCCAAAGAAGTGGAGCCGCGGAACAAGTATTTCCCCGCGCGCCAGCAATCTAACAAGGTCGTCCTTGGATAAGCGCCGAGGGCGACCTTGTCTTGTGCTGGTTTCGTTTGAGAGGCAGTGGTTGAGAGTGTCTAATATTATCTTTGACAATAGGATGGGTGAGGCGTGCCTTGCGGCGTGGAGGTCCGCGGGCGTGGAAGTTCGCTCGGTCGTGGTCCGACAGGATGGTGAAGTCGTCTTTGAGCATGCGGCTGCGCCGTTCGCCCTCGAACACGTTCATCCGCTCTATTCTGTGACTAAGTCCTTTACCTCGGTCGCTGTCGGGATGTTGGTGAATGAAGGACGGCTATCACTGGCCGATCGCTGGATTTCATACTTCCCGGAATATGAAGGCGAGATCGCGGATGAGCGCTTTCGCAATGTGACGGTTCGCAATTTGCTGATTATGACGATGGGGCAGGAGAGTGACCTTTCGTATATTGGCGTGGGAGACGACTGGGCACATGAGGTTCTTCATCGTGAGTTTGACTGGAAGCCGGGTGAGGTCTTTCACTACGATTCGCTGTGTTCACATTTATTGAGCATGCTCGTGCAACGCGTAAGTGGAACGAAAGAATCCGATTATCTCGCCGAACGTTTGTTTACGCCGTTAGGTATTAGAAGTTGGTGGTGGGAAGAGGATCAAGCCGGTCATACGACTGGAGGTTTTGGTCTTCACCTTTCGACACCGGATTTGGCTAAGTTTGGTCAATGTTTGCTGGATGGCGGCAAGTGGCGTGGGGAACAGATCATTCCCGCGGAATGGGTTGCCGAGGCGACGAAGATTCAGATGGAAACGAGCCCCTTTTATCCGTCTGAGGCGACTGAAGACAGCAATGGCTATGGATACCAGTTCTGGATGTGCCGGCGTGGCGGGTTCAGATGCTCTGGCCTTTTTGGGCAGCTGTGCTACATACGGCCCACAGATGGCCTTGTCATCGCCTGCTCGAGTTCCACGACAGGAAGTAAGGCGCTGCTTGATCCACTGTATGAGGTACTGTTCAAAGAGTCTGGTGTTCGGGAGACAGTGGCTTCCGAACGTGACTTCGATAGCATTCCCGTGCCACTTGGGTTGGCTTCTGGCGGACGTTTGAGTTCATTACGCCTCGAGGGCATTCATCGTTGCATTTTCGGGGATTTTGAAGAGATCGATATTCGATTCCATGAGAATGAGCTGGATTTGTCTCTGTTGCGCGATGGTCGTGAGTACGGCGTGAGGGCCGGCTACGAGTCTTGGGTTTGCAAATCGGGCGATGGGGCCGGAGTCGGAGACCTCTTTCCCTTCGTGACTCATGAAGCTGAGAGGGACGATGCCCCCGCATGGGATGTTCGCAAGTTGTTTGCAGCGTATGCCTGGACTTCGCCAACACATTTACAAATCGAGACCAGGGAACTGGACTACACGCGGTGCTGTTTTATCGATGTGCAGATCGGAGGTATTTATGCTGTGTGTAGGGTGCGAGTTGAGGGAATGTGCTGTTTCCCGGCACCCTCGGAACTCACAGCGATTTTGAAGTTGGGATAATTGTTCAAGACGTGCGATTGATAAGAAAGCTTGCCAACATCACGGCTAATGGAGACAGAGCTGTCTCCGGGCAATGTTTTTCGATACGGACGCTTCAGATATCGTATTGCTAGGGACTAACTCAATCACTTGTTGGGTTCGAAGCGCAAATGCGTCTCCTCGGCTCCGCACCCTGTTGGGCTCGAATCCCGGCGCATGGCAGCAAAAAGCCCGCTACCGAATTGGTAATGGGCTTCTCAAATTCTGTGGTGCCCCCAGCGGGATGTCCGCGGGCGGCTGGCGCCGCCCGCTTTCGCTGCGTCGCTCCGCTCCTTGCGTGCTGCGTTGGAAAACGCTTGCGTGTTTTCTCAGCTCCGCACCCTGTCGGGTTCGAATCCCGGCACATGGGTAGCAAAAAAAGCCCGCCACCGCGAGGGCAACGGGCTTTTCAGTTTAAATGGTGCCCCCAGCGGGATTCGAACCCGCGATATCCACCTTGAAAGGGTGGCGTCCTTGGCCGCTAGACGATGGGGACAGCGGGAAAGAGTATAGCAGACTTTTTTGCCGGCGCGTATATCGTTGGCAAACTGGAAAACCACCACACAGGAGCGGGCTTCTATCCCGATTTTCAAATATCTCAATCTGTAACATCTGGGCGGGCAAATCGGCTCTATCTGTTACAGATCGAGACAGACGGCGGGCGTCGGGACGAACATCTCAATCTGTAACAGTAAGACGTCTTTCAACGGCCTAGATGTTACAGATCGAGACAAACTACCGTGGCGGGTTGAAACCACCACAAAGGTGCCTGTCCCCTTTGTGGTGGTGGGGTGCTAGGGGAGGAGCTTCATGGCGGCGTCGTGGGCGGCGTGCTCGTAGGTGTCGTCGAGGGGTTTGAGCGGCAGCAGGGCGGCGGCCTGTGCGTCGCCACGGCGCTCAAGGGCGTGGGCGATGAGCCAGTCGGCGAGCTCGGGGTTCTTGGGTAGCGCTGGTCCGTGCAGGTACGTGCCGATGACGCCCTTGTAGATGAGACCCTCAAAGCCATCGTCGCCGTTGTTGCCGGTGCCCGCGACGACGGACGTTCCGAGCGACGTGGCCTCAGCATCGAGCAGGGTGCGGCCGCCGTGGTTCTCGAATCCCACAAAGGGCTCGGGTGCCAGGTCGGTTTTGACGGCGACGTTGCCGATCAGGCGATTGGAGCCTCGCACGGTTTCGGCGGCAACGACGCCCAGGCCCTCGATGCGATTCTCGCCCATATAGTACGAACGGCCGAGCAGCTGATAGCTGCCGCAGATAGCGAGCAGCGAGCCGCCATCCTCAACATAGGCCGCGACCTTGTCTTTTTGAGCGAGCAGCTCGTGTGCAACCGCCAGCTGGTCGCGGTCGGAGCCACCGCCCATCATGACGATATCGGCGTCGGTGAGATCGAGCGTCTCGCCCATGCGGACCTCGTCCACGCGCACGGGAATGCCACGCCAGGCGCAGCGGCGTTCGAGGGCGATGACGTTGCCACCGTCGCCATAGAGGTTGAGGGCATCGGGATACAGGTAGACGATGCGCAGCGGGCGCGAAAGCTCGACCGGCACAATGTCGGTGGGGACAGCGCCGCCATCGGCGCGCGTTACGGCGTGGGAGGCAACCGAGCTCGCATCGGTGCCCTTAAGCTCGTCGAGTTCCTTGACCAGCGGCGGGAAGGCCGTGTAGTTGGCGACGGCGTAGAAAGTATCGCCAGCCTTCTCGTCTGTCACGGCGCCGATCGCCTGCTCGATATTCGAGATAATGGCGGCGTCGATGCCGGCGTACTTCAGGCGTACCTGCATATCGTGCGCGCGCGTACCTCCGACAAAGGCGATAAGCCCTGGGGTATCGGCGATGCGCTCGAAGTCGACGTCGTAGATCCACGAGACATCGTGGCCGTCGGCGTCGTTGTCGTTCAGGAAGAAGGCACAGAGCCTGCCGCCTGCCGTTTTAATGGACTGGATCTGGCGATCGAAGCCCACGGGATTTTTGGCCAGGTTTGCCTCGACGGTACGGCCGGCGATCTCCCAGCGGCCCATGCGTCCGCCGGCGGGGACGTAGGCATCGAGCGTTGGCTGCAGATGCGCCGCGTCCACGCCCAACTCGCGCGCCGCAAAGAAGGCGGCGGCAACGTTGTAGACCATGTACAGGCCGTTGTAGCGCGTGGCGATGTGCGTGGCGGGCGCTTTGGCCTCGGGTCCAAAGGTCAGGTCAAAGCCGTAGCCGTTGCAGGTGAGCTCAACGCCTGTCACGCGACGGAGCAGCGCGGGACGACTCCAGCCGCACGAAGGACAATGATAGGCTCCGAGCTGGCCGTACTGCACATAGTCGTACTCCAACGGCGCGTTGCACTGCGAGCAAAAACGCGAGTCGCTAATGCGATCGGACTCGGTGCCCGTGGCACCGTCGATGCCAAAGGCGATGCTCGTGTTGGGGACGCGTGCGGCGATCGAGGCGCACAGCGGATCATCGGCGTTATAGATGAGTGTCGTTGCCGGCGAAAGCTCCAGCGCGTGGGCGATGACGTCCTGGGTGTGGTCGATCTCGCCGTAGCGGTCCAGCTGGTCGCGGAACAGGTTGAGCAACACAAAGTATGTCGGCTTGAGCTTGGGCAGGACGCGCACCGTGTAGAGCTCGTCGCACTCAAAGACGCCTACACGCTTGCTGCTGGCGGTTCGCTTAAGGTTGCCGCGCGCCTCGAGCAACGCGCCCACCACGCCCGGCTCCATGTTGTTGCCGGCGCGGTTGCATACCACGGTGGCGCCGCTGGCGGCAACGGCGTCGGCGATGAGGTTGGAGGTGGTGGTCTTGCCGTTGGTGCCGGTGATTACCACGCTGCGGTCGACAAGGCCCGCGAGGTCGCTCAGCAGCTCGGGGTCAATCTTCATGGCGATTCGGCCGGGGAGTACGCCGCCCTGGCGCTTAAGGACGGAGCGCAGCCCCCAGCGGGCGATATCGCTCGAGGTGCAGGCGAGAGAAGAGCGGAAGTTCATGAAGCCGTTCCTAACGTGAATGACATGGTCGTGGCGTTTGCGCCGTTAAAAGCCGTAACGGCGCGCAAATTCCTGGGCAAGCTGCGATACGTCTTCGCAAGCGTTGGCCCAGGGGGCAAAGTCGGGAGTATCCGAGATGATGCCGTCGGCTTCCCAAACTGCCTGATGCGAAAGGTCCCAGGGGTCGTGCGGTTCGGGCCGGCAGGGAAGGTACGGCGTCTGATACATGGGGTTCAGCAAAAAGAACGCGCCGCCCTCGCAGCGGTTGGCAAACTCGCGCAGCGCGCGTGTCGCCGGGCGCATCTTGTTCGTTTTGAACAGCAAGATCGTACGGGCGAGCAGGTACCAGGGGGAGTTCTCGAGGGCATCGGCCCCCATCTGCTCCTCGAGCTGATGGGCCAGGGCAAAAAAGCCGTCCTCGTCTTCCAGGCGAGCGAGGGCGAGCAGCACGGTGCCTGCAGCTCGGGTGGGATAGCCTTCCGCCTTAAGAACACGGCGAGAATAGTTGGCGGCAGCACGGTAGCGAGCGCTCGCCATGCACAGCTGCGAGATGGCCTCGAGCGTGTGGAGCCACCCGATAAGAGCCGGCTCGCTCACGGTAAGGTCTGCTGCGGTGACACCGTCGGCCAAAACATTATTGGCCCAATAGTGCGGGGCCTCCATATCAAACCCGGGCACGCTTTGCTGCAGGTAATCGGCCGCGGTCGCCTCGAGCTTCAGCAGGTCGCCCAGACAGGCGTCGACGGGCGTGTCCGCCAAAATGATGGCGAGCAGCTGGGCATCGAGGACATACGCATCGATGCGGACGATCTTGAGCAGCTCATCGCGCATATCGTCGAACAGGCGGTTGCGCGTCTGCTCAAACTCCTCGTCGCTGCCCATGTCCTCGATGCGATGGAGCTCGTCGAGCAGGTGGCGGTGGACGCCGGCATAGGACAACAGCGCCTGGGCATGCTCGGTCTGCGCATACTTATGAGGGTTGACGCTCACGTCGTTATGGACAAGCTCGCGTGCTGCATCGGTGAGTTCGGGGTGCGACGCAACGTAGGCGCGCTCCAGGTAGGCGGGGATGTAGACGCTCGGATCCATTAGAGGTCTCCTCCCTTAAACGGCAAGCCCTGCTCGGCCGCCCGCAGGATGCGCTCGTCGATCTGGGAACGCACGATATCGTTGGTGGCGACCCAGGCGGCAAAGCTGGCGTTGTCGGGGGCGCCCAAGCCCTCTTGCAGTACCGGCGTCGCCTCGGACAGTGCAAGGACAAGCTCGTCGGTGGAACCTGCACCCACGTTGACGCGGGCATAGACGCCATCGGGAAACTCGGTTTGGAAATAGAGCGCCTCGGCTGCGTGCGGGCACGAGTGCGCAAGGATGCGCAGGTAGTGCTCGGCACCCTCGTAGTCCAGCTCGCGCCAGGCAGCGCTCATCAGCGCGATGAGCGTCCACGGGTCCAAGTCGCGCTCTGCATCCTTGGGACGACGGCGTAGCGGCGTGTTGGCGAGATAGGGGACGGAGTGGGCAGAGCGAAAGCGCTTGAGCTCCTCGGCGGGGTATTCGAGCTTTGCCATGGCGAGCATCGCGGTGTGGCGGACGCCGGCGGGATCGTTGGGGGCAAAGTCGAGGCTGCAGTTTGCGGCTTCGAGCGACATGCGATAGCGGCCGCTAATGAGGGCGCGTGACGCAAGGGCGGCAAGCCAGCGCAGGTAGGGACGGCGCATAAGGTCGCCTGCGGCCTCGCGCTCGTAGGGACCCTGCGCCGAGGCAATCTTGAGCGCCAGATCGTGCTCGACTTCATCGCGCTTGGATACCAAGTACTGTACGTACTCCTCGTTGGAGTTGGCGGTGAGGGCGGTCAGCATGCGCTGGGCGTCCCAGTTGGTCGGGTCGAGCGCAGCTGCCTCGCGAAGCATGTTTTCGGCTGCGGTCTCTTCTTGCTCTGCCTGGGTATCGTCAGGGATAAAGGGAGTGCGGTAGTCGACAGCCTCGACCACCTTGGCAATGAGGTGCCCGGCGCGGTCGCGGTCGTGCACGATGAGCGGCGCGGGGTTGCGGGTGAATTGTTCCATCAGACGCTCTACGGCGGCACCGTCGGTGAGCGGAATATTGTCGCGGCGCAAGGCCTCAAGAACGAGGCGATGGCAATCCTCTTGAATGGGATCGAATGCCATGGGGCCTCCTTTGCTGCGGTTAGGGTTCAAATGTCTCTATATAAGGTTCTAGTTTACCCGCATGTGGCACACCGGGGGTGCCGCACTTGGACATGCACCTTTGCACCACGAAGACGGATGCCGCACAAATGTCGGCACCTGGGACGACTGAGTGGTATCACGGTGCCGCAAACGGTCGATTTTTGGCGGCGAACGGGGTGCATTTTGGAGGGGCACAGTCCTGCCCGGGATATGTGGTCAACCTTGATAAAACGTTTGCCCAGCTTGGGAGTATGAATGCCCCACAAGGGTCTTCAGGGATAGAAAAAACGTTTCATCATTGTTGGCTTTAGGTGAATAACTGACCAACCAGAACGGTAAAATAGTGTTTGTCTGAGCGTTGAGATGTTTAGACATCGCGCATTGTCATCGCCGGCAACGCGCAAAACGGTCCTAACGGAGCCAATCGGGTGCTCCGTTATATACGCAAGTCTAAGAGGGGCTTGTTTAGGAGGCACAGTATGGGACGTTTTACCAATCCTCGCGATCTGTACTTTGGTGAGGGCGCTCGCCACGAGGTGAAGAACCTCAAGGGCAAGAAGGCCATCATCGTTTCTGGCGGCAGCTCTATGCGCCGCGGCGGGTTCTTGCAGGACGTTGAGGCCGACCTCAAAGAGGGCGGCTTCGAGGTCAAGCTGTTCGAGGGCGTCGAGTCCGATCCGTCCATCGAGACGGTCATGAAGGGCGCCGAGGCCATGCGCGAGTTCGAGCCCGACTGGATTATCGCCATCGGCGGCGGCTCGCCCATCGATGCCGCTAAGGCCATGTGGGTCTTCTACGAGTATCCCGAGGAGTCCTTCGATAACATCATCCAGCCGTTCAGCTTCCCTGAGCTGCGTCAGAAGGCTCACTTCTGCGCCATTTCCTCCACCTCCGGTACCGCTACCGAGGTCACTGCC
Organism: Coriobacteriaceae bacterium; assembly: GCA_902363125.1. Lineage (GTDB taxonomy): Bacteria > Actinomycetota > Coriobacteriia > Coriobacteriales > Coriobacteriaceae > Collinsella. Next base: position 171,580 of record CABIZD010000002.1, on the reverse strand, counting down.
TTCTCCGTCATCACCGACTACGCCAAGGGCATCAAGTACCCGCTGGCCGACTTCAACATCACCCCTGATGTCGCCATCGTCGACCCCGAGCTCACCTACACCATGCCTGCCAAGCTGTGCGCTCACACCGGTATGGACGCTCTGACCCACTGTATGGAGGCCTACGTTTCCACCTGCGCTTCCATGTTCACCGACGCCAACGCCCTGCACGGCATCCGCGAGATCGTCGAGTGGCTGCCCAAGTCCTATGCTGGCGACCATGAGGCCCGTCAGCACATGCACGAGGCTCAGTGCATCGCCGGTATCGCCTTCTCCTCGGGCCTGCTCGGCATCGTTCACTCCATGGCTCACAAGACCGGTGCTGCCTTCGAGAACGGCCACATCATCCACGGTGCCGCTAATGCTATGTACCTGGGCAAGGTCATCCAGTGGAACTCCAAGGACCCGCGTGCTGCCGAGCGTTACGCTTACGTGGCCAAGGAGATCCTGCACCTTCCCGGCGAGACCAACGAGGAGCTCATCGCTGCGCTCGTCCAGAAGATTCGCGACCTCAACGACCAGCTCAACATTCCGCAGTCCATCAAGGATTACGCGAATGGCGGCGTGAAGGTCGACGCCGAGAACCCGCAGATGGTTTCCGAGGAGGAGTTCCTCGCCAAGCTGCCCGAGATCGCCGCGAACGCCGAGCAGGACGCCTGCACGCCCGAGAACCCGCGTGAGACCAAGGCTGCCGACTTCGAGAAGATTCTCAAGGCCTGCTACTACGACACCGACATCGATTTCTAATCGACTCTTGTTATCGTAACGAGGGGCTCCGCACGTATCTGTACGGAGCCCCTTTCTTTTTTAGAGAATGGGATAAAAATGGCTGCAATTTTCAATAGCCCCAGCAAGTACATCCAGGGCCCGGACGAGCTGGCCAAGCTCGGCTCCTATGTCGAGCCGCTCGGCGCTAAGGCCCTCGTCATCGTGACGCCTTCGGGCAAGAAGCGCGTCGGTGCCAAGATCGAGGGCGGATTTGTCGAGGCTAAGTCCGAGCTACTGTTTGAGGACTTTAATGGCGAGTGCTCCAAGGGCGAGGTCGATCGCCTGGTTGCGCTCGCCCGCGACAACGGTTGCGACATCATCGTCGGTGTCGGTGGCGGCAAGATTCTCGACACCGCGAAGGCCGTCGCCTACTACTTGGGGTCTCCGGTTATCATTTGCCCCACCATCGCCTCGACCGATGCACCGTGCTCGGCACTTTCGGTGCTCTACACCGACGACGGCCAGTTCGATAAATACCTCTTCCTTAAGGCAAACCCCAACATTGTCCTGATGGATACGACGGTTATCGCGGCGAGCCCGGTGCGCCTGACGGTTTCCGGTATGGGCGATGCGCTCGCAACCTACTTTGAGGCCCAGGCGACGCATGATGCCGACGGTGGCACTTGCGCCGGCGGCAAGGGCGGAATGGCCGGCCTGGCGCTCGCCAAGCTCTGCTACGAGACGCTTATGGCCGATGGCGTCAAGGCCAAGGTCGCGCTGGAGAAGGGTGCGCTCACGCCTGCCGTCGAGCATATCATTGAGGCAAACACGCTGCTTTCGGGCATTGGCTTTGAGAGCTCGGGCCTTGCTGCTGCTCATGCCATCCACAATGGCCTGACGATGCTGCCCGAGTGCCACGGCATGTATCACGGCGAGAAGGTCGCCTTTGGCACCATCGTCCAGCTGGTACTCGAGGATGCCCCGACCGAGAAGCTCGAGGAAGTCTTGGGCTTCTGCATTGAGCTGGGCCTGCCGGTCACGATGAAGGAACTTGGCGTTGCTGAGCTTACGCGCGAGCAGGCCATGATTGTTGCCGAGGCCGCCTGCGCGCCCGATGACACCATGTGCAACATGCCGTTTGAGGTGACGCCCGAGATGGTCGCAAACGCCATTCTGGGTGCCGACGCGCTGGGCCACTACTATCTCATGGATGAGTAAATCAAGCTAAGGAAGGGGCAAAGCCAGCAGATGGCTTTACCCCTTTTGCTATGGTGCAAAGTAACCTGTCCCCAATGCACAAGTTGGTGCAGGGGTTAGGTTACTTTGCACCAATCGTTGTTTGATGAAGGGCGGATTCTCGTATGGCGCTTCCCATGGTTTATGGCGGTCCCGGCCGGTATGTTCAAGGGCCGGGCGAACTTTCGCGTCAGGGCAGGTATTTGTCATGGTTGGGCTGCGCTGCCTATGTCTTGTTTGACCAGGGCACCGAGGATCGGCTGTGCAAGCAGATTGTCGATGGATTTCTGGATGAAGATCTAAGCGAGCCGTTCTTCAAGATTTACAACGGTCCGTGTACGGAAGAGGCCGTTGTCGAAATGGCCAAGGAAGCCCGGGCCGAGTATTGCGACATGGTGGTGGGTATTGGCGGCGGCAAAATGCTCGATATCGCCAAGGCAGTAGCGTTTTATGCCGAGTTGCCGTTGTGCGTATGTCCCACGGCGGCTTCGATGGACGGTCCGTGCAGCGCGATTTCGGTGCTGTATCACGAGGATGGGTCGTTCGACCGCTACCTGATGCTCGAGAAGAATCCAGATCTGGTCGTGGTCGATACCAACGTGGTCGCGGCAGCCCCGCTGCGTATGACGGTCGCTGGCATGGGCGACGCACTGGCAACGTACTTCGAGGCGCGTTCGTGCGCCGCGGCGCACGGCGCCAACGAGCACGGCGGCGCGCCGGGGCACTTGGCCCTGGTCGCGGCTCGCGCCTGCTATGACACGCTCATGGAGTACGGTGTCGCTGCCAAGCGCGATCTCAAAAAGGGGCGTACATCGCCGGCGGTTGAGCGCCTGATCGAGTGCAATATTCTGCTTTCGGGTGTTGGCTTTGAGAGCGGTGGCTTGGCGTTGGCGCATGCCATCGCCAACGGTCTGACGATTCTGCCCGAGTGCAAGGCCATGCATGGTGAAGCCGTGGCATTTGGCCTGGTGGTCCAGCTTCGTTTGGAGCGTGCACCCGAGCTTGATCACGTGCTCGAGTTTTGCCAGTGCGTTGGTCTGCCGACGACGCTCGAGGAGCTGGGCCTTGGCGAGATTTCCGATGCCGACCTGCAGAGTGTTGCAAATGCTGTTTTTAGAAACGAGCACAACATGGCAAACGAGCAGGCCAAGGTGACCAAACAAAAGCTCGTCGAGCTCATGTGCGAGGCATAGCTTGGCGCTTGATCGACCTTGTTCAATCGAGGCGGCGATAGGCCATAGGCTATTTGCCGCAAAGATGCGCCGCGTGTAATTTGCCCGAGGCGTGGGCCGATAGCGTATCATTATCTCTTGCTTGTTTGCACTGCTCAGGGAGGGGCCGCGCATGGCGCAGGAACACGATCTGTTTGATGACATTATCGAGATCAGCAAGGGTTTCGACTTTCTTAAAAACCCGCTTGGTGGCGTGACCGATGCGCTCGATCCGTCGGCGCCGCAGTGGAATCCTGCCGACTACAAGGAGCGTCCGCGCGGCAACACCATTCCGTGCTTGACTTGTAAAAACGAAAAGAGCGGCTGCACCGCGTGCATGGACGTGTGCCCGGTCAACGCTATCGAGGTCGAGGAAGACGCCATCGAGATTCTCGATACCTGTCGCAAGTGCGGCCTGTGCGCTGCCGCCTGTCCGACTGAGGCGATTATTTCGCCGCGCCTGGCGCCCAAAAACCTGTATGACGACATTGTCTCGGCAGCAACGAGCCACGAGACCGCCTACGTTACCTGCACGCGCGCCCTCAAGCGCATGCCGCGCGAAAACGAAGTCGTCGTCGCCTGCGTGGGCGATATTACGGCCGAGACCTGGTTCTCGGTGCTGGCCGACTATCCCAACGTGAGCGTCTACCTGCCACTGGGCGTGTGCGATAAGTGCCGCAACACCGGTGGCGAGGACATTCTGGGCGAGGCAATTGCGAAGGCCGAGGAGTGGTCTGGCACGGGCATGGGCCTGGAGGTCGACCCCAAGAGCCTCAAGTGCCATAAGCTTCGCGAGTACGAGCGCAAGGAGTACATGGAAAAGATCGCCCGTACGACGGGCCTGACGGTGACCAAGCTCAACCCGGCGACGGCGGCGCTGGCCTCGGTGACGCAGAAGCTCAAAGCCCATCGCCATCAGATTACCCAGTTGGAGCGCACGCTCAACACCATGTGTGGCACCACGACGACCAAGCGTCGCCGTTCGCTTACCCATGGACGGCAGCTGGTGCTCTCGACGCTGCAAAACCACCCCGAGCTTGCCCAGAACATGCAGGTGAGCACGCCGGAATGCGATTTTGACAAGTGCACGTCGTGTGGCGAGTGTGTCAATGTATGCCCCACGTTCGCCTGCGATTTGGTGGGAAGCGGCCGCTTTGCGTTGGAGTCCACGTATTGCTTGGGCTGCGGTGCCTGTGTCAAAGTTTGTCCCGAACATGCGCTCAAGCTTGTTGAGCACGATGCGTCCAACTTGGTTGTCGTCGACCCCGAAGCCGAGGAAAAGGCTGCCCAGAAGGCGAAGGCTCATGAAGAAGCCCAGAAGGTCAAGGCCGAGGCGAAGGCTAAGCTCGACAAGATGCTCGATCAGGTGGAGAAGCTCGCGGACTAACCGGCGACCCCAATCTCTGCTTCATTCGTGCCGCCGTGGCGTCCGGGTTCGCCCAGATGCTGCGGCGGCGCTATACTTATGCAGTTTGAAGTACCTGTACCAAAAGGAGCTGTCGTGTCCCTTTCCATCGGTATCGTGGGCCTGCCCAACGTGGGCAAGTCGACGCTGTTCACCGCGCTTACCAAAAAGACCGGCCTTGCCGCCAACTACCCGTTCGCTACGATCGACCCCAACGTGGGTATCGTCGATGTGCCCGATAACCGTCTGCAAAAGCTCGCCGATATCGTCAACCCGGGCCGCATTGTGCCGGCTACGGTCGAGTTCGTCGACATCGCAGGTCTGGTGAAGGGCGCTAATGAGGGCGAGGGTCTGGGCAACCAGTTCTTGGCAAACATCCGCGAGACCGATGCCATCTGCGAGGTCGTGCGTTACTTCAAGGATCCCAACGTTATGCGTGAGGTGGGCCGCACGGGCGAGTTCGTCGATCCCGCCGGCGATGCCGACACTATCATGACTGAGCTCATCTTGGCCGACATGGGCACGCTCGAGAAGCAGCTGCCCAAGCTCGAGAAGGAGGCCAAGCGCGACAAGGAGCTCATGCCCAAGTTCGAGGTTGCCAAGCGCCTGCTTGCCTGGCTCAACGAGGGCAAGCGCGCCGCATCCATGGAGATGACCGACGAGGAGCGTGCCGCCGCCAAGGGCCTGTTCCTGCTCACCATGAAGCCCATCCTGTATGTGGCCAACGTAGATGAGGACATGCTCAACGAGGACCTGGCGCCCATCGACGGCGTCAAGCCGCTGCCGATCTGCGCCAAGATCGAGGCCGAGCTTTCCGAGCTCGATCCCGAGGATGCCGCCGACTACCTGGAGAGCCTGGGCCTGGAGCAGCCCGGTCTGGACGTGCTCGCTCAGGCTGCCTACAAGCTACTTGGCCTGCAGTCGTTCTTTACGGCTGGCGAGATGGAGGTCAAGGCCTGGACGGTGCGTCAGGGCGCGACCGCCCCGCAGGCCGCCGGTGTCATCCATACCGACTTTGAGCGCGGCTTTATTAAGGCCGAGGTCATTGGCTATGACGACTACATCGAGCTCGGCGGCGAGCAGGGCGCCAAGGCCGCCGGCAAGCTGCGTATCGAGGGCAAGGACTATGTCATGGCCGATGGCGACGTCGTGCACTTCCGCTTTAACGTGTAAGGACGACGGATATGTTTAAATATGGCAAAAAAGCTGGCTACATGGGTATTGCGCTGCTCGTACTTGCGGTGATTCCGCTGGTGGTCGCAGCGTGTGTTATCCCCAACATTGGTCCCGAGGTGGCAACAAAGTTTAATGCCGCCGGCGAGGCGACGCGCTGGGGCAAGAGCTACGAGTTGCTGGCGCTGCCGGTGCTCAACTTGCTGCTGAGCGTGGCGACGTACTTTACGGCGGGACGCCAGGCAAAGAACAATGATGACTCCGCCGCCATGGCGCGCATCGTGTGCGAGCGCTACTTGCGTAACGGTTGCATCACAGGTGTGTTCCTCAACGTGATCAACGTCTACTTTATGTATTCGGCGATTACCGGTATGGGCTTTGGCCTGGGCTTTTAGCTTGCGCCTTTAGGCAACGAGCCTGCAAGCATATTCGATGGCTGCTGCGAGGCCGCCGCTCGATCGTGGTTTAAAGACCATGTCGGCGGCGGCCTCGTTTTCGTATCCGGCGCCGCGGAGGCAGAGCGCGATATCGGCTTCGAGGAGAAGGGGCAGGCCACGCTGGCTGGTTGCTATTACTGCGGCCTGGTCAAGGGCGCAGCCGAACGCCTGACATTGAGCGGCGAGCTCGCCTCTCGCCGGGTCGGGGAGTAGTGCGGTCGCAACACGGCTCGATAGCAACGCAAAGGCCGTTCGTTCGTCTGGGGAAAGGTATTCGGCCTCAACGATGACAATCTTGGGCTGCACACCGTCTGCGCAACGTGATTTCTGACGCATGCAAATCGAGCAAGCCGACATAGAAAACTCCTGTATATTCGGCAAAACGTAAACTATAGTTTACGTTTTTGTTCGGCTCCATTTCAAACTCGGCTGCATGGACGAACGTGCGAAACAGATTCTTGGCAGGCGGGTCGAAGGGACACGCAGAGACCTTGGTATCTCCAAGGTTGATTTTTGTGTGGCGACAGGAATCAGCCGACCCTACCTCGACCGAATCGAAGATGGGACGGCAAATTTCACGCTCAAGGTTCTATTTAAGATTGCGCCCGCGCTTGGCATGACGGTGTCAGAGCTTCTCGAGGGCATCGAATAGGGGATACCCGTCGACAATTGAATTACACCATCGGGATACGGTCGTGGTTGACTTGGCTGTAGAACAGGCGCTGAATCTCGGCGGCATCGCGTGACTGGCCGAGCGCCCACATGGTCTTGGCCACGAGCGTTTCGGTGGTCATGTCATCGCCGCGCAAAATGCCCGGATGATCGGCGTAGGCACGACCGACCTCATAAACGCCCAGATCGAGGCCCTCTTCGGGGACCTGCGTAGTCATAACGACGGTGCGGCCCGAATCGACCCAGCGAAAAATCGCCTCCTGGAATGACTCGCCCGACTCACCAAACTCGGGGATACCGCCAATGCCAAAGGTCTCCAGAATCACGGCGTCGTAGCTATCGGCAAGGGCGTCGAGGATGCCCGGGTTTACGCCGGGTGTAAGCTTGAGTACAAATACGCGCGGGTCGATGCTGTCGTAGAAGCGCACCGGGTTTTCGCCCTGATGCGTGCCGTGAAGCCCGTTGCGCACGATGCGGTCGTTGCGGATATAGGCGATGGGCGGATAGTTGACGCTAATGAACGCGTTAAAGCTCATGGTGCGCTGCTTGCGGGCGCGCGTACCGGCAATGGCGACGCCACCAAACACAATCGAGACGTCGTGCGAGTGCTCGTCAAGCGCATAGAGCAGGCTCTGGTACAGGTTGAGCTTGGCGTCGGTAAAGGGATTGCCCATGGGCTTTTGCGAGCCGGTGAGCACGATGGGCTTGGGGCTGTCCTGAATCAGGTAGGAAAGCGCTGCCGCAGTGTAGCTCATGGTGTCGGTGCCGTGCAGAATCACGAAGCCGTCGTGGTCGGCATAACCCTCGACGATGACGTCGCGGATACGCATCCAGTCACTGGGGCGCATATTGGTGCTGTCGATGTTCATGGGCTGCACGACATCGAGCTCGCAGAGGCCCGAGATCTCGGGGACGCTCTGGGCGAGTTCCTCACCGGTCAGAGCGGGGGAGAGGCCATTGCCGTCCTCGGTCGATGCGATGGTGCCGCCCGTGGCGATGAGAAGGATGCGCTGCATGCTGGTATTCCTATCGTATTTGCCGCCGCAAGGGCGGAGTCGTTCGGCAGTATTGTGGCACAGGGCGTCGAATGTTCAAACGTATTACATCATCTGTGACGTTTAGTAACATTTCATCGCCACCAAAAAGGGTGCAGGTCGTGCGTTTGCCGTGCGCTGATGGCTGCGAGGGACGAGAAACCCCATATAACGTGTACACTATGAAAGTTATCTCGTTTATTCGCGCGGGCGGGCACCGGCTCCCCGCCAACAGGAGGGGGAAACCATGGATCAAAAGGCTTCCGCAAAGGTCCTCGTACTCGACTTTGGTGCGCAGTACGGTCAGCTCATTGCCCGTCGCGTCCGCGATCTCAACGTGTACTCCGAGATCGTTCCCTGCGACATCTCGGCCGATGAGATTCGCGAGATGAACGCCTCTGCGCTCATCCTTTCCGGCGGCCCGGCCTCCGTGTACGCCGAGGACGCTCCGTCTATCGACCCTGCCATCTTTGACCTGGGCCTTCCCGTTCTGGGCTTTTGCTACGGTCATCAGATCACGGCCGTGACGCTCGGCGGCAAGGTCGGCCACTCCGAGGTGGGCGAGTACGGCCGCGCCACCATCACGCGCACGGCCGGCGCCAAGCTCTTTAACTCCACGCCCATGGAGCAGACCGTGTGGATGAGCCACCGCGACGCCGTCTCCGAGGTGCCCGAGGGCTTTACCGTTACCGCCAGCACCGACGTGTGCCCGGTTGCCGCCATGGAGTGCGTTGAGCGCAAGATCTTCACCACGCAGTTCCACCCCGAGGTCAAACACTCCGAGTACGGTCAGCAGCTGCTGAGCAACTTCCTGTTTGAGATCTGCGGCCTGGAGCCCAACTGGAGCATGGACAACCTGGTCGAGACCATGACGGCCGAGTTCCGCGAGAAGGTCGGCGACGACCGCGTGATTCTGGCCCTGTCCGGCGGCGTCGACTCCTCCGTCGTGGCAGCTCTTGGCGCTCGCGCCGTGGGCAAGCAGATGACCTGTGTGTTCATCAACCACGGCCTGCTGCGTAAGGGCGAGCCCGAGCAGGTGGAGGAGGTCTTCACCAAGCAGTTTGACGTCGACTTTATTCACGTTCACGCCGAGGACCGTTATGCCGAGCTTCTGGCCGGTGTAACCGAGCCCGAGGAGAAGCGCCGCATCATCGGCACGCAGTTCTGGAAAGAGTTCTTCGCCGTGGCGCAGCAGCTCGAGACCGATGGCAAGCCGGTCAAGTACCTGGCTCAGGGCACCATCTACCCCGACATCATCGAGTCCGGCGCTCGCAAGACGGGCGGCAAGACGGCCACCATCAAGAGTCATCACAACCTGATTCCGTTCCCCGAGGGCGTGCACTTCGATCTCATTGAGCCGCTCGATCACTTCTTTAAGGACGAGGTTCGCGCGCTTGGTCTGGCGCTGGGCCTGCCGGGTCACATCGTGTTCCGTCAGCCCTTCCCGGGCCCGGGTCTTGCTATCCGCATCATCGGCGCGGTCGACAAGGAGAAGCTCGAGATCCTCAAGAACGCCGACGCCATCGTGCGCGAGGAGCTCGACGCCTACAACCAGCACCTGTTCGAGCAGACCGGCGAGCGCAACTCCGAGCACAGCTGCTGGCAGTACTTTGCGGTCCTGCCCGACATTAAGTCCGTCGGCGTTATGGGCGATGAACGCACCTACCAACGCCCGATCATCCTGCGCGCCGTCGAGTCCAGCGATGCCATGACCGCCGACTGGGCCAAGCTGCCCTACGACGTGCTGGCGAGGATCTCCGGCCGCATCGTTGCCGAGGTCCCCGGCGCCAACCGCGTGTGCTACGACATCACGTCTAAGCCGCCCGCGACCATCGAGTGGGAGTAGGCTGACAGGGTTCTGACCTGCAATTTTGAGTGCCGCACTGTGCTGCTGAGTTTCGTTTCGTACGAAAGTCACGGCAAAGCCGCCAGCGACGGCGGTGAGTAAATACGATGATCTAGCCTCCGTTCCCATGTTGGGACGGAGGCTTTTTCTTTGCCGTTTTACTCCCTTTCACCTGCGATTTCGCCATTTACTCCCCGTGTTTCAAGACAACAAGGTACGGGGCGGTATTCGGAGGAATGGGAGTAAGGATTCATCCCAAGTGAATGGACGCGCTGTTTTTGTCCCCGAGGGCGAAAAAAGGCTGTTTCGGGGCCCGTGAAACTCAAATCGAACTCAGTAGGCTTTTCGGCAGCCTCCGCACGGCGTTACCCCAGGTGGTTGATGGGGAGTAAAGAATCTCGCCATCTCAGGGAAAACGGGAGTAACCAGGGGAAATGCCGCGGCGTACCGCCATGTGATGCCGTGTAAGCCACCGCAGCATTTACTCCCGGGGCACGCTGAAAATGTTCGCGTATGCAATGGGGAGTAAAAACTCAGCATACGCAGGTGCGAGCGGCGCTCACCGCCTAGCTTGGCGTCCTGATTCGGTTGCGTTGATTGCAAAAGGCAGAGAGCCGCTACAGCGAGGCTTTCCAATCCTCGTACTCTGCGGCGTCGATCTCGCCGTTCTCGAGCTGCGCGCGCTTCTCGGCCCACAGCTCGATCGCCATCGAGGCTTTGGGCGCGTGCGGCGCCTTGGGGTTCAGAGAGAGGCCCGAGCCGTCGGCTGCGGGCACGATGCCGAAGGAGTCCTCGAGCCGCACGAGAAGCGACATGAGGTCGCCCGCGGTCTCGACGCCGTAGTCCTTGAGGGCGTTGACGGAAACGCCGAGCGTATCGGCGATGGACTCGAGCAGCTCGGGCTTCACTGCGCGGATGCCGCTCTCGTAGTGGCGCACGGCCCCCTCGGTCAGGCCGACGGCCTCGGCGAGCTGCGCCTGCGTCATGCCGCGCGACTTGCGGTAACGCCTTATGTTCTCGCCTACGGACATGCGCCCTCCTCCTGGAAATACGTACCCGCACATCTTATCAGCGTACGCAAATGTACGCAATTCTATTGACAGTACAGATTCGTACGTTTACTCTCAATCTGTAAACCGTACGTATCCGTACGCTATTGATAGGAGGATCCATGGACGAGAAGGTGGCGAAGACGCCGAGGCCGCACATGCTGGACGCCGACGAGGTCGCGGAGCTGCTGAGGATCAAGAAAGGCAGCGCCTACGAGGTGATCAGGAGGATAAACGCCGAGCAGGAGGCGCGCGGGCGCGTGGTGATCCGCGGGCGCGTCCGGAGCGACGTCTTCGACGCCCTGTACTTCCCGGAGGTGGACTGACATGCCCGTGTACAAGGATGGCAACAACGGCACGTTCTACGTGCAGTGCTACTACCGCGACGCCCGCGGCTCGAAGCGCCACAAGACGAAGCGCGGCTTCTCCTCCGAGGTGGAGGCCGCAGTGTGGGAGAGCCAGTTCAAGAGCCTTAACGGCGGGGCCATGGACATGACGTTCTCCGAGTTCGTGGAGGTGTACGCCTCCGAGGTGAAGCCGCGCGTACGCGAGCACACGTGGATCACCAAGGAGTACATCATCAACGACAAGCTCGTGCCGTTCTTCGGGGACATGCGCATGTGCGACGTGAGGCCGATCGACGTCATCAGGTGGCAAAACGAGCTCACCGAGCACCGGGACGCCGACGGGAAGCCCTGGGCGCCGACGTACCTGCGCACGGTGAACAACCAGCTCAACGCCATCTTCAACCACGCCGAGCGCTACTACGGCCTCGCCGACAACCCGGTGCGCAGGGTCGACAAAATAGGCTCGAAGAAGGGCGGCGAGATGCAGTTCTGGACCAAGGACGAGTACCTGAGGTTCAGCGAGGCCGTCATGGACAAGCCGCTGTCGTTCCACGCCTTCGAGCTGCTCTACTGGACGGGCATCCGCTGCGGCGAGCTCCTGGCGCTCACGCCGTCCGACTTCATGCTGGAGACTTCGCGGCTGCGCATCAACAAGTCGTACCAGAGCCTCCACGGCGTGGACACCGTGACCGACCCCAAGACGCCAAAGTCGGTGCGCACGATCGTCATGCCCGCCTTCCTGCGCGACGAGATGGCGGACTTCATCGAGATGCGCGACGACGTCGCCCCCGACGAGCGCCTGTTCGCCGTGACCAAGCACTTCCTGGCCCACGAGATGGAGCGAGGGTGCAAGGCGTCGGGCGTGAAGCGCATCCGCGTGCACGACATACGCCACAGCCACGTGAGCCTGCTGATCGAGATGGGCTTCTCCGCGCTGGCAATCGCCGAGCGCATGGGCCACGAGGCGGTGGACATCACCTACCGATACGCGCACCTGTTCCCCACGAAGCAGGACGAGATGGCAGCCGCGCTCGACGGGGCGAGGGGGTAAGAAGGATGCCGTGCGATAACAGCGCCCGCAGGCGCAGCAAGACGATGGCGTTCCGCTGCACGCCCGAGGAGCGCAAGCTGATATGCGACATGGCCGCCTGGAGCGGCATGAGCCGACAGGACTACATCATCGCCAAGCTCACCGACACGCAGGTGGTCGTGAAGCCCTCCGTGGGCGTGCAGAAGGCGCTCAAGGACTCGATGGCAGAGTTGACCAAGGAGGTCCGTCTGGCGGCCTCCTACGGCGAGCTGAGCGAGTCCCTGCAGCAGAGGGTCGAGCTCGTGATGAGGTTCTTCCTGGCGCTCGGCGAGTCTGTTGACGTGCCGGCGGTTGAGGCATCACAACATGCCGCACCCTTGAAGGAGCCGACGGCAACCGTCATGGACGCAGGCTCCGACACCGCAAGCATCTTCGAGATGGGACGCAGGTAGGGCCTATCGCCAGACCTCCAACGCCTTGTTCGCAAGCCATTCGGCGCGATCGGCGATGTCGTCCTCGCCCCAAGATTCTTTCTCCAAGGCGCCGGCCATCGTCGCAAGGCCGGCGGCGCAGAGGGCAAGGCCGTCCTTGTACCCCTTTCCCTGCTTCTTGGTGGTCCAATCGGCGTCGCGGATAGAGGCGTTGAGCGAATGCGTGATGATGGCCAGATTGCCGAGCGTGAGGAGCTTCCTGTCCCTTCGCGTCGCGGCCTCCTCGTCGAGGGCTCCCCATTTGTTGCGCCACTTCTTGGGCATCATGTGCTCGAGGGTGTACTGGTTGAACCCGAGCAGGGCCGTGCTGCTCATGCCCGGGCGTATGGCGCTTTCCAACAGATAGAGGACGCCCTTGGACTGGAGGTTGTACAGGCACGATTCCTCGAACGCCGAGCGAACCTCAGCATCGCCGGGCATGTAGGTCGTCGCCTCATCATTGGCTTCAAGAGCCTTCCTCAGGGCCTCAGCGTCCTTCACCTCGTTTAGGATCAGCGAGGTGAACAGCCTGTTGTAGTTCTTGGTGGTCGCCCGAACCAGCATGCGGCGGACGATGTAGCTCTCGAGCGTGGCGAAGACCTTCGCCTGCTCATCTGGCGATTCCACGCTCTTTCGGACGTACAGCACGTATGGGATGAGCGTCGAGTTCTTAAGGCCGAATATCAGCACGTTCATGCGCTCGGTCGACGGTGCGGGCGGGACGTTCCTATCGCAGCAGGTGGGGTCGAACGTCGACTCGAACACTGCGGCATAGGCGTTCATTGCATTCAGGACCTCGTCTTTGCCCCCGTCGCAGTACCTGCTGATGAAATCCTTGTAGGACTGGAAGAGATTCGAGGTGCGCGAGTAGTAGAGCTTGTCCTCGGCGGTCACGCAGCGCGCCTTATCTTGCACCATGATCTGCAGGAACGCGTCGAAGAAGAGGTCGATAAGCGTTCGCTTGATGCGGCCGGTGACGACCTCCTGGTCCCAAAAGCTCTTCTTCTCTGCCGTCGGCTCGAAGACGTCTTCCCAGCTATCCTTGAACGCCTGCTCGTTCTCGCGGTTGAAGAAGTAGTTCTTCAGGAGCTCTGCCGTGGTCAAGCGCACGCCGAGCGAGTTGATGGTGTCGAATATCTGCTGCTCGTCCTCGCCCTCGGTTAGGTCGATGCAGACGAACTGAACGTTCGACTTGATCGTGTTCCTGTCGACCTTTTCCGGGTCGATGTTCTTGAGGAAGTAGTTGTAGGCGCCGATGATGGCCGAGGAACCCTCGACGGGCTCGCTGCCCGTTGCATTGACGACCTTCTCGAAATCCTGCCGGTCATATTTGCCGTGCCTCAAGGCGACTTCGCCAGTCTCTAGAACGAAATCTCGCTCGAACAGCCTGTTGGCGTCGATTTTCGCGCAAAGCGCCTTGAAGAAGATGACCATGGTCGTGAGGCGCTGCTGGCCATCGATGACGGTGCGAACCTCCGACACTTCGGACCAGGTGTAGCCGGAAGACTCCTGCTTCAGGATGATGGAGCCCAGGAAGTAGGGCCGCTTCGAGGCCGTGACAAACTCCATATCGCCAAGGAAGCGCTCCCACTGCTCTTCTCCCCAGACGTACGCCCTTTGGTAGAAGGGTATTTCGAGCAGGCGCGATCCGTTGAACACGCCGCTTATCGTAGATTTTCCTGCATCCATCCTTAAAGCCCTATCTTTCCTTCGCAGTTGTTACTTATGAGCCAATATCGTCAGTGCGCCGTTCGGCCTCTTAGTATTCCAGGCTCTTGGCATCTTCTCCCAGCAGGCGCTCGAAGACGATACGCAGGTCCTCGTCATCGAGGTAGCCGCCCTCGAGGCAGCCGCGGTCGATGGCGTCGAGCATCGTCTGCTCCTTCTCCTTCAAGCGGTCGTAGATCACGGCGTCCAGGGATAGCTCCCTGCCGTCGCGCATGAACTTCTCTCGCATGAAGTAGTAGCGCGTCTTCTGGTCGTCGGGCAGGCCCAGACGGTGTATGCGGTCCTTCGACTGCAGCAGGTGCACCAAGTTGTAGCTGTACTCGAAATACACCGCGTCGTGACAGACGCTGTGCAGAGAGACCGACTCGGCAAGCGTCTGCGGGTTGGTCACGAGCACCCTGAAGCGCCCCGCGCGGAAGTCGTCCAGAATCTCGCGTCGCTCTTCCTGAGGAGTGGCGCCGTAGATCGCCTCTACCGGAATCCCCATGGCGGCGAGGTCGCGGCGGAGGTTGCTGATGCTGCGGACGAAGATGCACCATACTATGACGGGGCGGCCTTCGGCGACGACGCGCTCCACGAGCCGCTCGCACGCCACGAGCTTCGAGCTCGGGCGGCTTCGCTCGATGGCCTCGTAGAACGTCTGCGAGAAGTCGACGTAGTCGATGTCCGAGTAGTCGTCGCCGACCTGGTCGAGCACGTACTCGAGGTCGCCTGGGTCCACTGCAGAGCAGAGCATCTCGGGATCGCTCTCGAGCTGCAGGGTGCGTATGATCCTCGCGAGCGCGTTGGGACAAGACGCGTACAGGACTCGCAGCAACGTGTCCTCATCGGGCGTCGCCTCGACCTCCACGATCTCGTCGGGCTCCGGGCGCGGCACGCCGAGCTCATCCTTGTTCGTTCGGCAGAAGAAGGGCGCCAGGCTGTCGTTGAGGCTTGCCTGGAGGTCCGCATCGGGCGCGCGGAGCTCGCCCGGCTCGTAGCCGAAGAACGTGTCGTAGTCCTCGGGATACAGGATGTGCAGCAGGTTGTAGATGTCCTGGTAGGTGTTCGGGATGGGCGTTCCCGTAAGGGCGATCACGAACTTCGCGCCGTCGGCCGCCTCGAGCGCGGCTTCCGCGCGCCTGCCGCCGATGGCCTTCACCCGATGCACCTCGTCGAAGACGAGCAGGGTCTGGTCGGGGATGATGGAATGCAGCTCCCGCACGTAGCCCGAGAGCGACTCGTAGTTGAACGTGAACAGGTTGCATGCGCCGCTGTCGAGCGATAGCGCGTTGCGCCTGCGCTCGGTCGACATCGCCGCTATGGCGGGGTCTCCCAGCGAGAAGCAGCTCAAAGGGAGCTTATCCCCGAAGGTGGCGACCCATTCCTTCTCCCACGACTCGAAGCCGTTCTTGGGGCAAACCACCACGATGCGCCGTGCGTGGCCCAAATGGCGCAGGTAGGCGAACACGCCGAGCACCGTCGCGGTCTTGCCGGCGCCGGGCACCGAGAAGTCGGCCGCGCGCCCAACCGTCGCCATGAAGAAGGCGTCGAGCATCTGCCGGTCGCGCAGGGGGCGCACCATCGATGCGTTCACCACGTCGCGGAACTCCCGGAAGCGCGGCCCCAACTGGGGGTCGTCGGCGATGCACTCGGCGGTCTGCGACTTGATGGCCAAGCCCACTTCGGAGCGCTCGCGGATGTAAGTCTCGCCGGCGTTCACGAAGGCGCCGAAGCTCGGGTCCAGCGCAACCTCGACGCCGTGGCCGTCGGCCTCCATGATCGCCTCGAGCATGTCCTGGCACTCGCGAAGGCCCATGTCGCCATCGAGCAGAATGCGGTCGCGGTCGGTGCCGTCTACGGCGCTCGCCGGGTAGTACAGCCAGGCGCGCCATGCGGCCGAGGCCATGAACGAGGCGACGTCTTGCCCCTCGATGCGCAGGTACATGCCTGGCCGCGCCTCGTCGTAGCAGACGACGGCCCTAGGCGCGCTCATCGATCTCACCGATCAGCTCTTCCACCTTGTCGGCGACGGCAACGAGGTTACGGCGCACCTTCTCGAGCTCGTCGGGTCCCAGCACGTCGAGCATCTCGGGAAGGATCTTCTCGAGCTCGGAGAGGCAGTCGGCGGATTTCTTGGCGGGCGTGTCCATGAGCTTGACGCGGCGCACGGTTTCCCTTGCACGGTCGCCTGCGCGCTTGAAGCCGTCGACGAGGTTGCCGTCCGAGCGCAGCTCGCTCACCTTCTCGCGCGTGAGGGCGTCGGGACCCATCTTCTCGAGGAGCTCGGACATGGCCTGCAGCTCGGCGGCCTTGAAGTCGGCCTCCGCATCCGTGCCTGCCACGCTGCCGAAGTCTCTCACGTATCGGGTGATGTCGCCCTCGGGCTGCACCACCATGTTGGCGAACATGAGCCGTTTGACAAGCTGCTTGTCGCGCCTGTTGTCGTACTTCTTCAGCACGCGGCTGAATTCGCCCAAGGGGCCATCGACTTTGAGGGCGCGGGCGAGGTGGTACTGCTCGGGGGCCTGGCAGAATTCGAGGAACTCCTCCATGTACTGGGCGCGGTCGACGAGTTTTTTCACCTCCGCCTCGGTCATGCCCGTCGCGTTGCCGTACTCCGCAGGGGTTATGAGGTGGTTCTTAACCACGTCGCGGTATACGCCGACGAGTCGGTCGACGGGGTCGTACGCCACCTTCTCCTCTTCGCCGATCTGGATGGCGAGCTCGAGCAGCTTGATGCGCTTGGGGTCGCTGCCGGTGGCGTCGTCGAGAATGGCGGCCTCGAACCAGCCCGCCTCGTTGTTCGCCCGCGCGAGGCGGCGGACGCAGGTCAGGCGTCGGTTGCCGTCGATGACGCGCCCATCGTTGAGCACGATGCCCGGCCTAAGCTGGCCGCGAAGGGCGATGCTCTTCTCGGTCTTCCTGAGCGCGCCGGGGTTGCTCTCGACGATGAAGTCCTCGATAACGCCGTTATATTCGTCGCGGCCGAGGGCGAGCAGGTCCGCACTCTGCGCAGAGTTGTACTCGCTTACCCAAGTGGCGATGCGATCATTCTGGTCGTTGTAGAACAGAAGGTCGCACTTGATGCGGTAGATGTCGAAGTCGCGCGTCACGTTGTCGATGGAGTGCTTCTCCTTGCGCCCCGTCGGCAGGACGTTGCCGGTCGCGATCCCTTCCTCAAGCAAGCTCATTTCGTGCCTCCTTCTTCCATGCCTCCATGGATGAGTAATATGCGTCCCCGATGTCGTCGTAGTAGACGTCGGAGTTGTAAATGGTCGTCGTCAGAAGCGGTGCCGGGCACGTAATGCCCAGATCGTTTGCGAGCAGTCTCGGCAGGTCATCGCGCTCGATTCCCTCATGGTGGGCGACGATCCACTCGATGAGGTCGGCTGCGGAAAGCCGCCCCTCGCCTCCGGCGACGAACACCTTGGTTCCGGCGAGCGTACAGCTGCGCAGGAGCCCTCCCGCGTCGAGCAGTCCCTCGTAGAAGTCGTCGGGCATGTCCAGCCCGTACAGCGGATGCGGAGTGGCGCCGCCCGCGCGCAGGCTCGCCACGGTGAAGGGCTCGCCTTCGGGCGCATCCACGCTCACCGCGGGCGCGTACGACTCGATGTCCGCCATGCGCGCGTCTAGCACGTCGTGCAGCCGCGAGAACGAGATGTAGCTGTCGCCCTCGTAGAGAAGTAAGCGGTGGTCCGAAAGCGCCTGGCGCAGCACCTGGCGGAAGGCGGGGTGCTGCCACACGGCGTTCTCGAAGCCGGCGTCGCCCTTCGCGAAAGACGGATGCTCGGCCAATAGCCGCGTGAAGTGGTCGTTCGGGGTGCTCCCTTCTCGGAAGAGCAAGCCGCGGTCCTCGTAGTAGCCCGCATCCTCGATGCCGTGCTCAAGCGCTTCGAGCGGATCGTCGGGAAACTCGAAGGCGAAGCGCCGGCGCACGAGGCCTTCGTCGCAGATGCGGCCGGCAAGCTCCCGGGCAAGGAAGCCCTCGAGGGCGGGTGCCTCGCGCTCGGTGTCGAGGGCTACGGGCACATCCGCACGGGAGGCCGGGGCGTCCGTCGGGCATTCAGCGACCTTGACGCCAAGCCACTCCGATAAGCTCACGTCCGCGGGCTCGGCGAACAGGTCGAGCCATATCGCGGCGATGCCTGCGCTGAAGCCGTATTCGCGCTCATAGGCTTTCGCGGCGACGTTTCTGGGCTCGTCCGCATGGCGTTCGGCGAAGGCGCGCACCTGACGGCGGCGGTCGACCTTGCCGAACCCGACAGAGAGGTGGTCGCCCAGGGTGACGCCCTCGTCTGCGTTCCAAAAGACCTGCTTCAGCTCATCGTAGAGAGCGATGGGCGTGGTGATCCCCGCGCGCCTCAGTTCGTTGCGCGAGGCGCGGAAGACCAGGCGGGCGCACAGCTCGGCGCCATCCCGCCGCACGGCATCAGCTGCCGCGCGCGCCGCCTCCGCACGTCCGCCCTGCCGGCTGTCGACTACGTCTACCACGCGCTACGCCTCGCCCAGCTTGGGCCCGAAGACGCGCTCGACATAGGCGTCAAGCGTGCCCTCCTTGGCAAGCTCCGCGGAGTCCGCGAGTTCGAAGTTCGAGTCGCAACCCTGGCCGACCTCGTCGTGGAAGCCCAGGATGAAGTGCGTGGCGATCTCGTAGATGATCTTGGTGGGCGCGATGCCGAACACCTGGTGCTCCAGGATGTGGTCCAGGCGCTCGCGGTCATCCGGGAAGGCGGCCTTCATGCCCTCGCTTCGGTACAGACGCTTGACGATCTCGGTGATGTAGAGGCCCGACTTCATGTACAGGTCGGCGAAGGTATGGCTCGGGTCGTCGAAGCAGCCTGGGTTCTCCTTCTCGAAGAGGTCCACCATTTCGACAACGACGTTGCGCGGCGTGAAGATCTGGTTGGTCTTCTGGGGCGGCACGTAGTCGAAGATGTCCTCCGTCTGGGACTCGTCGAAGTAGTTGGCCAGGCGCTCGCGCAGCTTGATGAACTCGCTTACGGAGTCGTTGAACACCACCTCGTCGAAGAGGTGCCCGACGAAGTGCTTAACCTCGCCAGTCTTGGTGTCGGTGTAGTCACCGCCATCGCGCAGGAAGCGGAACTCGTCCACGGTGATGCTCGTGACGTCCAGGAAGACGTCGGAGGGGATCACAGTGTCGAAGTTCGCGAGCGTCGTGCCTTCCTCGCCGTAGGCCATGAGGAACGACGGGATGGTGCGCGAGAAGCCGCGCAGGTGGGCGCGAACATTGTCCTCGATGCCCTGCTTCTCGTCTTCCTTCTTTGCCGTCTCCACCTCGCGCACCACGGTCTCGCCGGCGCTCTGCACGAGCTCCTCGCGAGAGTCCTCGAGCTTCCGGGCGAGCGCCTGGAACGCCTCGGCCTTCTGCTCGTCATGCCGCTGGTTCACCTCGGCCCGCTCGGCAGCGCTGGATGCCGCCTTGAGCTCGTCCTTGCGCGACTGCTCGATGCGTCGCGCCTGGATCTGGTAGTCGCCGACCTGGCGGTTGAGTTGGATGTCGGCGTCCGCCTGGACCTTGCGCTCGATCTGCTGCTGCTGGCGTGGCTTGAGCTCGCTGCCGTAGCTCTCCTTGGCGGCCTGTACCAGAGGCGCGGTCACGCTCTGCTTGAAGGCCTCCTTGAGGTTGTCGAGCATCGCCCGGTCGTCGTCATCGGCCTCGTGGGCTTTCGCGATATCGTCCATGTGGCCTGAGAATTCGACGGCGATGTCGCCGTAGACCTTCGGCCCGAAGATGTCCGCAGCCTTGCCTACGACCTGCTCGTCAGGGATCTCCACCTCGCCCTCGTCGTTGATGGAGAGCTCGTCGGCCGTGCCCTCATCGATCTCGACCTTGTTCTTCTCGGCGTTCTGTGCCTTGCCCTGCTCGTAGGGATCGAAGCGCTGGATGATCTCCACGACCTCTGCCGGCGCGCGGAAGACGCTCGCGATGTTCTGGAACAGGAAGTTGCTCATGAAGCCGCGTCTGACCACCTCGCGGGCATGGATGCGCCTCGGCACGCTGAGCACCTGCTCGGCGTCGAGCTCGACCATCTGCCCCTCATCGTCCTCGCCATAGACGGGGAAGAAGTTCAGCAGCTGGCGGATGTGGCGCTCGCGCGTCTCCACGTCGCCGCCGCCGCGCGCGGTCTCCCCGTACAGGTCGTTGGCGAACTGCTCGAAGATAGTGAGCGTGCGCGCCGGGTCGAAGTCGAAGACGTAGGCGTTCTCCTTGCGCGCGTAGTTGCCGCCGCCCAGGTCGAACAGGCACGGGTTCTGGCTGCGGAAGGCCGCCTGCATGTACAGTGCGGGGCTCGCCATGTTCGAGAGCATGAGCACGGCGGTCCACTCCGGCACGGTCACGCCCGTGGTGAGCTGGCCGACCGAAAGGGTGATGGTCTTGTCGTGGTCCTTGATCGCGCGGCGCACCTTGTCGAGCGACTTCTCGTTCTCGTCGTCGGCGTCGATCTTGCCGTCGCCGGCGGCAAGCACCACCTCGTAGTCCCCGAAGATGGGGTGCGTCTTCAGCTTCTTGGCAAGCGCGTGGGCGGAGTCGACGCGGTTGAGCATCCAAAACGTGTGGCGCAGCTCGTCGCGCAGCCCGAGCGTCGAGAACGGGAACTTCTCCTGCGTGGTGAGCGCGTCGAGGAACTTGTCCACGTCGGCGTCATGCACGAAGCCGCCGTTCTGCTTGGTCGAGAAGAACTCGTTGAGGTCGAAGGCGAACTCGGTCTGCTCGCCGTCGATCTCCATGCCGCCGCGGGCCTCCTGCTCGACGATGTCGCTCATCTGGTAAGTAAGCAGGTTGAGCTTGGGGAGATTGGCGTAGGGGTTCGGCTGCTCGGAGTCGGCCGGCCAGTCGCGTTTGGCCTGTTGCTCGTCGGCATATGTCCAGTTGTAGATGGCGTCGTCGGCGAACTTCTCGTTGGCGATGGCCTTAAAAGGCGTGCCGGAGAGGTGCAGTGTGAAGCGGCGCTTGATGTGGTCGAACGCCACGTCGGTCTTGAAGGTGTCCACGCCCTCGTGCGCCTCGTCGATGATGAGCACGTCCCAGGTGA
Organism: Coriobacteriaceae bacterium; assembly: GCA_902363125.1. GTDB lineage: Bacteria > Actinomycetota > Coriobacteriia > Coriobacteriales > Coriobacteriaceae > Collinsella. The sequence continues at coordinate 150,158 of CABIZD010000002.1, read as the reverse complement.
GATCGGCAACCTCGTCGAGCTTCTGATAGATGCCGCCGAAGCGGATGGAGCCCTTGAGGTCCTGAAGGCTTACGAACTCGATGAATCCCTTGGGGCCTTCCGAGTCGTTGCGAATGGCGCGAAGGTACTCCTCGCGGTTGAGGCAGTAAGGCTTGCCGGCAAGGGCGTCCACTCCGCTGATGAAGCGGTAGCCGCCCTCTACTCCGACGAACTTCACGTAGTCGTCGTACCAAGAGTTGGCGATGGCGGGGCGGTTGGTGACGATGAGCACCTTCTGCGCGCCGATGTCGCGGCACAGGTCGTATGCGGTGAGCGTCTTGCCGAAGCGCGGCTTTGCGTTCCACAGGAACTCGCCGCCGTGCGCGCCGCCCTCGTCCCAATGGGCGCGGGCGAAGGCTCCCGTCTGCTCCACTGCGCGCTGCTGCTCGGCGCGCAGGGTGTAGGAGGCGGCGCCGGGTGCGTCCAGCACGCCGTCGGTGTCGCGGAACCGGTAGAACTGCTGGTGAGATTCCTCGCCGCTGATCTTGAACCATTCCTTCTTGGGCTCGCGCTCGACGCCCTGCTTCTCGAGGTATGCGTGGAAGTCAGTGTCGTGGAACGTGCCTGCGCGGTGCTCCCACGTGGCGTTGCCGCTCCACTCCAGGTGCCATTGCACGTCGGCGGTGTGCGTCTGCTGCTTGATGCGCTCGCGCACGTCCTGCTCGGTGTAACCGATCTTGGTCCACCCGTTGTGGCGGGCGATCTCGGGCGTGGTGTAGGCATAGATTTGTGGCACCGCGGGAGCGGTGGTCTCGATGATTTGGGAGATGTCGATACTTGCCATAGCTAGTCCATCTCCTTCACGTGGGATTCGATGAACTCGATTTCCTCTTCGTCGAGGCCGTACTTCGCATAGAGCTGACGATCGATGTCGGCCACAGACTGCGTCCAGTCGATGTCAGAGTTAACGGTGAAGTCCTGGAGAGGGACAAACTTCCATTTTTCAGGAGGGTTGTGTTGCGTAATTTTAAGAACTCCAAGCATAGCCCGGACGAACTTCGTGCAGATGTACTTATAGATAGCCTGTGCTTCTTCTTCGGAATCAACAGAGCCAATCCCAAGGAATGTCTGCGTATACCCCAGTTCAGGCGTGCCAATAATGGGTGTGCTCAATGTCTCTCCGAATTTACCGCTTCCGTTAACAGCAGTGATCAGAACTTTATACTTGTTGTAATTCTCTGCGAGATCAATGTAACTCGAACGAATCCACTTGGAGCATCGTTGTCCATTTGCACGCCCCAAGATTCTGCAGTATTCGTGCTCGTCGTTCGGTTTTGCATCAAAAAATAGATTCTCATCCCAATTAGGCAAAGCAAGTAAGTCGAATATATTAGTTGTAATAATCCGGAGATTGCTTAACTTACCCTCTTTCTCATCTTTTGATAATTTATTTCGATTTTTTGCAATGTACTCAACTTCGGCTTTGCGGTTCGGAAAATCCTCCCACAGCCGATTTGCAAGCGTGTATGTTGAATACGGATACATTATGCTGCCAAGATCCGAGATGAAGAGAGCCTTAACCTTCTGTGAAATCGAATTCAACTCCGGATAAGAAGTAAAGGTGTCGATGGGCCCCAATATCGCTTGCGAGTCTCGATAGTGTATGGCAACCCCACCTTTAATTTCGGCCCCACAGAAGACTTTGGAGCTATCGGGCTCATAGTGCAAAACCTTGAAATGTTCGTCACTGAGCATTGCTTGATTCCATGTTTTAGGAGTTGCTCCAGCGTTGAATAGGAAACGGGCAGGCGTGATAAGCTCCACCCTGTCTGATACCTCATATGCCGCATCCATAAAAACATTGTAGACGGGCATATCTTTCGTTGTTTCGCGACTCTCTTGGTAGGGGGGGTTTCCGATCACCGCATAGAACTTCTTTCCCATGGCTGCTGCCTTACCTTTCAATGAGGCGAACTCGAAAGGCTCGCCATTCTGCCAGTCGTATATCACGCAGAGAGGAACCGTTTCCTTCGGCTCCTCTTCATTGGTCTCTTCGGTTGTCTCGTCGGGGAATACGTCATCAAACAGATCGAAAAGCGACGGTTGAATCGGCTCCGGCTCGGGCTCCTCGAACGTCCCCAAGGTCGACTCCACCTCAGCGCCCATTTTGTTGGTGGGCACGGCGTCGGTGAAGCCGTTCATCTGCCAGAAGTTCCAGGAAACGATCCATGCTGCCTGCTCGAGCTCGTCCTGTTGGGGGTCAGAACCCCAGCGATTGCGTAGATGTTCGGCGAACGTCTCGAGCACGTTGATTCGAGCGATAAGCAGGTTGTCGCCCTGGTACTCGAAGCCGTACGTCGCGCGCAGCGCGTCGAGGGCGCGGCGCACCCACTCCTTGCGAGTCTTGGTCTTCTCAGTCACGACGCGCAGTTTGCGGTCAAGGAAGCCCACGCGCTCGCCTACGGGCAGCTCGTCACCCGTCACGGTGTCGTAGCGCGAGCACACGAACGGCGCCTCGCCGCACGTGATCTCGAGGCGCGGCGCTTCCACGTATGCTCGCCAGCCGCGTCCCTTGGATTTGGGAAATTCAATCGAATTATCAGTCGTCGTCCATGTATTGGCGCCATTATCCGCAACGGTCTCAGTGTTGAAGATGTCGCGCTGGCCGAACCAGGTTTCGTCCAGGTCGTTATTCATCTGGTTGCATAGCCAGGACGGAGTGAACACTTCAGCCCGGCTCTTGGTGCGCTGGGATTGTTTCTCCTGCTCCTTTGCGATGCGCGGCTTGATGACGCCGGAGTTCATTCCCGTGATTTTCTCGACGGTTATCTCGTCGTCGCCCATGTAGCCGTCGCCCAGAGCCTCGTATTCGTTGTCGGCCCATATGATGTTGCACCCCGTAGTGCGGTCGCACAGCAACGTCTTGAGAATGAAAGTCGGGTATCGTCGGTCGAAGGACTCTATGAAGCCTTCGACCGAGATGTCGTGGGTTGGCTCGGTCACGGGCTATTGTCCCTTCTTCGCGAGCTCTTCGATCATGCACGTACGCACGAAGGCGGAGAAGCTCATGCCCCGAAGGGCTGCCTCCTCCTTGGCCGCGTCACGCAGAGTATCGGGGATGCGCAGGGTCACGGATACCTGATCGCCGTTTACCAGGAAGCTCCTGATCTCGGTCTCGTCGGGGTTGCCCTTGATGAGTTCCTTGTAACCGTCAGACACTTGCGCCTCAATCCCTCGAAATGCAATACAAATGCGTTTTCAGCATTATAACGCAGCGGTACGGCGCGGTACTGGAAATAAGAGGGACAGCCGCTTTCCAAGCTTTATGCGAGTGGCAAAGGAAACCCCAGTTGGTTCAGAGAACAGCTTCCGATTCGAGCCGCGCTCATTGGTTTCCGCAAGGCTTGGCGTTTGCCCGCTCCTCGGCGTAGAGAACCTCGCTCTGAGCCTCCAAGATTCGCGCAGCGTCGCCGATGCGCTCGGCGCACCTCTCGCTTATCGACCTCAGGGCCAGGATTCCCCCGACGTCGAGCGGGTCCAGCTGGTCGGCGTGCGCCAGGGACTCGAGCAGCTGGTCCAAGCCCCTTGCCAGCCTCCCGACATCACTCACGGCATCGACGAGCTCGATGCGCTCCAACTTCTCTTCGTAGCCCAACATCTGCTTGCCTCCTTCTCCCAACGGACGTATTGCGCAGCACCGTAGCCGTTCCGCATAGAGAACCATCTCGCCGCCGGCGGTCCCGTGCGCATATCGGCCGCAAGCGGCGCGGGAAACGCCGTCCTGCTTCGGACCGAAGCGTCGCGACTCGGGAGCCCGCCTCCGTCCTCGCCGTGACGTTCCGACGTAAACCCTCGCGAGTGCCCCGGCAACCGCCGACGGGTCGCATCCAATGCCCGGAAGGCCTCGGCGCCCACGCCCGATTCCATGCCGCACGCCTCCGCCCCTCCGATCCGAAACCCGCCCTGGCGCTCCTTGGGCGCGCAGGGTCGCACGCCGGCGGGCGGCCAGCAAGGGCCGCGACACTTTTTCGGGTTCTTCGCCCCATGCGCTCCGCGCGCGAACAACGCGAAAAACTGCCGTCGGGAGATTCCTATAACCACGCCCGACTTCGCTTCCTCCCTTGCAGGCACGCCCGCGCTGTATGCGACTCACGCGGCGCAAGGCACGCCACAGGGGCGGGCCTCAGAGTCTAAGAAGCAAGACATGAACAACATGAAGGAAAAGGCGATGGGCGCGGTCAGGACCTTCCTCGAGCGCAAGGGCTACGAGATCGTCGACGAGGCCTGGCAGGGGCCCGAGGGCATCGGCGGGATCGACCTCGTGGCGGTGGACGAGGACGGGACCCTGGTGTTCGTCGACGCCACGGTCCGCATCGGGACGGACGGATTCCCCGAGGCCCACAGGGCGCGCGGGATGCGCGAGGCGCTGGCGGCGACGTGGCTCGCCGGCAACGGCGACGACTACGCCGACACCCCGGTCCGCTTCGACGAGGTGGCGATGATGGTCGTCAAGGAGAACCGAGCGCTCCTGCGCCACCACGTCAACTGCTTCGGCGAGATGGAGCCGCTCTCCTAGGCGGCGCGCCCGGCCCCGGGCTCCCGGGGCCGGTTTTCCCCGAAACCCGGCCCTTGTACCACGAAAACGTACAAGTACGTACGTTTTCGTGGTACACTCCGCTTGTCGGACAAATCCGTACGGTTTAGTCCCGACGCTCCGAGACTCGGGGCGCGCCGGACCGGATGCGGCGAGGCGCGCCCCACGCTAGAGAGGACGCGACCCATGCGCACGATAGCCATTTCCAACTACAAGGGCGGCGTCGGCAAGACGACGACCGCCGTCAACCTGGCGGCCATCTTCGCCGCCCGGGGCCTTCGGACCCTGCTCGTCGACCTCGACCCGCAGGCGTCCGCCACCGACTTCTTCGGCCTCTACGACCGCGCCGCCTCCGAGCGACGCACGTCGGTCGAGCTGCTCTACGGCGGCGCGCCCGTGGAGGAGGTCGCCTATGCGGCAGCGGAGAACCTCGACGTGGTGGCCTCGACCATCGACCTCGTCGACCAGAACGAGATGTTCCTGCGCGAGCAGCGCCTCAAGTTCGCCCTCGACGACGCTTCGGGCTCCTACGACGTCTGCCTCATCGACTGCAGCCCCGTGATGCGCAGGCTCGCCTTCAACGCCTACCTCGCCGCAGCGGAGGGCGGCATGGTCGCCATCCCCGTGAAGCTCGACTCCACCGTGATGCGCGGCACGGCGCTCACCGTCGAGGCGACGCGTTCCATCGCAGATGCGCTCCGTATGCCCACGCCCCGCTGGAGGATACTGCGCACGTGCGTTCCCGGCCGCATGACCAACGCCGAGGCCACGGGCGCGGCCGTGCTCGACGGGTTCTTCCCGGACGAGCAGTTCGAGACGGTCATACATGCGAGCAGCAAGGTCTGCGAGGGCAGCTGGCAGTGGAAGCCGGTGGCGGCCTTCGAGCCGGGGAGCCGCCCCGCGCGCGACTACGAGGCGCTCGCAGACGAGGTGTCCCGTGAACTCGCCTAGCCAGGTGGCCGCGGGCTTCACCATCACGGGGCTGCTCGACGGCGCGTCGCGCACCCGCGGGCGCTACCCGGTGTCCGAGATAGCGGTGGCCGACATCGCCGACCACCCGGCGAACGCCGCGTACTCCATGGACCCGGCCGGCATAGCCGAGCTCGCCGAGTCCATACGCCAGGACGGCCTCACCGACCTGCCGCTCGTGCGCAAGGTCGGCGACGGCTCGTGGCAGATGGTCTCCGGGCACCGCCGCAAGGCCGCCTACGCGCTGCTCGCGAAGGGCGACCCCGCCTACGAGAGGATGCCCTGCCGCGTGATCGAGGGCATCGACGACGAGCGGGCGGTGACGCTGCTCCACGCCGCGAACTACTTCACCCGCGCGCTCACCGTGACCGAGCGCGCCGCTGCGACCGAGGCTCTCAGGGGCGACGCCGTGCGCCTGCGCTCCGAGGACCCGTCGCTTTCCGGCATGCGCGTCGACGACGTGAAGGCCGCCATCATCGAGCGGCAGACGGGCCGCAAGGTCTCCGGCAAGACCATCGCGCGCGAGGAGAGGCTGGCCCGCCGGATCGCCGAGGACCTCTCGCCCGAGTGGGCCGCCGAGGCCGACCGCGGCAACCTCAGCGCCGAGACGGTGCGCTCGCTCGCAGGCATGCCGAAGGAGCGCCAAGCGGAGATGCACGCCGCCATGGAGCCCTGGCGGCGCACCAAGCGGGAGCTCTCCGACTACGTGAGGAGCGAGAGCAAGACGCAGGCCGGCCCCGACGGGCGCATCGCGAAGGCCGCGAGGCTCGTCGCCGACTTCCTGGAGAGCCCGCCCGATAACCCGAGCGCGGCCGATCTCGCACTGCTGCGCGAGATGGCGCTCATGACCGCCCCGTACGCGGATGCGGGCAGCGATGTCCGAAAGCGCCGCAGAAGGGCTTCAGGTTCGAAATCCAGCAAGTAGCCTATGGCGTCCGACATCGCGTCGGGCGTCCATAGCACTTGGGGACCGGGCGGCCTCGGACCCGTCATGCCGCGGGCCGTTTGGGAGCCCGCTTTCGCGAGGCCCGGTCCCAGAGGCGGCGCCCGAGCCGGGCCGCCGCCTGCGGGGGATCCCCCGCGCCCCTAGAGAGACGCGCCCGCCGCGCGGCGGGCCCGAGGAAAGGAATCCGCCATGGAAGAGGAAGCCGGCGCCGCCAAAGGCAAGGAGCGCCGCATCACGTTCCGCATGGAGGGAGGCGACTACGACGCGCTCTGCGAGCGGTGCGAGCGCGCCGGTCTCAGCAAGTCGGAGTACCTGCGCTACCTCGTTCGCATACCGCTGTCGACGGAGGCCAACGCGGGAGACGAGCACCGCATACTCGTGGACCGCAGGGCCCTGTGGGCGATGTCGCGAGAGCTCACGAAGTGGGGCTACCACTACAACCAGGCCGTGCACGCGATGAACCTCATCAACTTCCACGCCCGCCACGGGCGCGTCGACCGCGACCTCGTCGCGGAGAGCGTCCCGACGATCGAGCGCGAGCTCGCCGACGTGAACGCCGCGGCCCGAGAGATGGCGGCGGAGCTCGGTCGCATCGGCGCCGACTCGCTCGTGGAGGGCTCGCCATGCCGATCCTGAAGCCGATAAGCGGCCACGGCTCGACGGGCGGCATCCGCCGCTACCTCGAGAAGGGAGGCCGCGCTCTGGCGCGCGACCTGTTCAATCTGAGCTACGACGAGCGCGACGCCGGCGCGCTGGGGGAAGACGCCAAGGAGGTCTGCGCCTGGGACGCCGAGATGGACGCCACGCGCGCCGCGTTCGGCACGGACGCACCCTGGAGGGGTAAACCCGCGCGCACGTTCAAGCACTTCGTGCTCTCGCCGGACCCCGGCGACGACATCGACCTGGCTGCGCTGCGCGAGCTCGCGTGCTCGTGGGCGCTCAAGCACTTCGGCGACCACGAGATCGCCATCGTCTACCACGACGACAACGCCCGCGGCATACCGCACGCGCACATCGTCGTGAACAACGCCAACCTCCGCACCGGCTACCGTATGCAGACCCAGCACCCCGAGGACCTCAACCGAGACCTGCAGGACATGGCGCGCGAACGCGGGCTGTCGGGGCTCTCCAACGACCGGGCGGCCGAATCCCCCTCGAAGGCGCGCGGGCGGGCAGGTGCGGGCGGGCCCAGGAGCCGCAGGAACGTCTACCTGGGCCGGGCCGAGAAGGAGATCATGCGCTCGGGCGGCTACTCGTGGGTCGGCGACATCCGCGCCCGCGTCGCGCTCGCCAAGACCACGGCGCGCGACGAGGCGGAGTTCCTCGGCGTCCTCGACGCCCTTGGCGTGCACGTCGCCGACAACTCGGCCAAGGCGCGGCGGGACGACTGGGTGTTCAGCCTGGCCGAGGAGCCGTCCAAGAAGGTCAGCGGCGAGCGGCTGGGATTCGTCTACGGCAAGGAGATGCTGCGCCGGCGCTTCGAGCGCGAGGGCGCCTACCGCCCCACGGACGCGAGCGCCGCGCGGATCCGCGAGGCCGCCGAGCGGGCCCTCGAGCTCAACGACCTTTCGGAGCTGAGCAGGCTCTCCTCGGCGCTCGAGACCTGCGCGAAGTTCGACGTCGAGTCCATCGAGGAGTTCGGTCTCAGGATGTCGACGCTCGAGCGGCGCGGCCAGGCGGGCGGCGAGGGCTACCGTCGACTCGAGGCGGCGCGCGACTACATGGCGATGAACGGGCTCATGCCGCTCAAGACCCGCTACGGGGACGATCGCGGGCGCGGTGCTGCCGAGGGGAGCTCGCGCGACGGGCGCCGCGAGGACGAGCAACAGCGCATCCTCGCCGCCGAACGCCAGCGGGCCCAGCAGGACCAGCGCAGGGAGAGGGGCCGGAGATGATGGTGAGGATAGAGTACGAGGGCGGCAGGACGACGCTGTTCGACACGCTCTCGTTCACGGAGGGCTCGCCGTTCTCCGGCGCGAACATGCTCACGGAGTTCGAGCTCGAGATGCGCGAGGAGCCCGAGAAGGGGCTCTGGCTCACGGCGAACTGGCACCAGGTGCGCGACGACTGGCGCGCCGAGGCGCCCGCGGACGGCATCCCGGCCGCGCGGAGGTCCCGCGGGTGGCGCTTCATGCTGGCCTCGGAGGCAGAGCTCGGGCGCGCCCGCCGCGTTCTGCTCGACGGCGACGAGGCGTTCGCCCGGGTGCGAGGGTACCTGTGCGACGCGGCTGCAATTTCCGCTTGCTACCGCGAGCACGTGGGCCCTCCCTCAAAATCGCTGAAGTCACAGATAAGGGAGCTGCAGCGCGCGCTGGGGAGGGCGGAGGTCCCGGGCGTGCCGGACGAGCTGGCGAGGCTGCTCGCGGAAGAGAAGGAAGAGGGCGCCGACGAGGGCGCCCGCAAGGTCAAGGAAGATTGGGGTGACGTCGATGAAGAGGCTTGGTAGGTTCCTCATGGCGGCGCTTAAGGTCACGCTGGGCTTTTTCGTCTGGCTGTTCCGCGCCGTGTTCAAGTGGGTGATGTGAGAAGAGGCGGGCAATTGCCCGCCTCTTTCCGTTGTGCGATTTCGATTTCCCACGGCTAGTCTCGGTCGTCGTCGCCGGCTGCGCAGCAAGCGTAGGCCGTGAGCGCGAGGAGCCCCATGAGGAGCCCTATTCCGAAGGGCGCGAATCCCATGCTTCCACCTCCTTCGCGTAGACGACGGTGCGGGAGTTGCTCGTCTGGTAGCTGCAGGTGACGAAGGCCCAGGCTTGGGCGACGTCTTTCGGCTCTTCCAGGACGACCTCGCATCGGGACAATTTGTCCCCAAGATAGGAGTCGAGCGCCGCCGCGTCTGCGAAGTCGGTCCGCTTGCCCTCCGAGCTCGCGTCGACCACGTCGGCCGCGAAGACCTCGAGCTCGATCGCCTTCTCGCGGGTGAAGATCTGGATGGTGCGGTGCCCCTCGGCGAAACCGCGCGACGAGTATTGCGCGAGCGGCGCGAACATGGTGCCGTCGGACATGTGGTGCCCGTACACGATGACGAGCGGGCTTTCGGCGCCCTGTGCGCACCCGGCGTCTATGTAGGGAGCGCCCCAGACTGAGCGCTCGCCACCGGCGTCGTGCGTGAGGTAGAAGTCGGGCGATTCGGGCCGGCCCTGTACGATCGGGTAGTCGACGGTCGTGCCCGGCACGCGCACCCATGCGACGACTGAGGCGGGAAGGGCGTCCCAGTCGATTCCGCCTCCCGTCTCTTGAGCCTCCATTGCTGCGTCCTCTTCCGCAGCGGGCACCTCGCGCACCACGTACGGGTTCCTCTCGGGCAGCGGCAGGACGGCGAGCGCCGCCAGCGCCAGCAACGCCGCGGCAATGGCGAGCGCCGTGGCGGCTTTCCCTTTGTTCATGTCCTCCCCCGTTCGCAGGGGAGGCCCCGGGCGGGCGCCCAGGGCCTCCGGTTCGGTATCGATGCAGCGCCGCTACTCTTCCGGCTCTTCGGCAGGCTCTTCGGCTGTCGCGTCCTTGCTTGCGCCGGCCGTCTTGCGCTTGCGGTACGCGAGCGCTCCGCCCGCGCCCGCAGCGACTGTCAGAGCGAGCCCCGCGGCCACGGCGTAGCCAGTGCCGTCGGGGGCGTCGGCCCCGGTCTTGGCGTAGGGCTCCTCGGGCACCTCGGGCGTGTCGGGGTTGTCCACGACGACGCTCTGCTCGGCGGAGTCGATGTCCTCGTGGGCCGCAACGACGTTGCCGGCGGAGTCCAGGACTTTCTCGAAGACGACGAGCTCGTCTCCCTCGGCCAGGCCCTCGGTGTCGAACTCGAAGGTCACCTCGACGGTGCCGGAGGGCGCCTCGGGCTCGAAGGGCGTGCGCGCGGTCACCTCGTTGCCGTCCTTGTCGAGGAACGGCTCTCCGGTGCCCTTGTCCATGAGCGTGCCCACGGCGATGTAGGTCTCGCCGGGGACGAGGCCCTTGTAGGCCACCGTGTCGACGACCTTGGCCTTGCCGGCCTCGATGACCTGGTCGCCGTCGGCCGCGTCGGCCGCCTGCGTGCCCACCTCGACGGCGACGTGGACTGTCTGGCCCTCGTCGGAGAGGTCCGCGTGCGACGCCACCTCGGCTCCGTCCTTGCGTAGGCTCTCGAACACGACCAGGTCGCGGCCGCCGAGCAGGCTCGCGTCGAAGGAAATCTCGACGTCCCGGCTGCCCGTCGAGAGCGCGGGGGCGAACTCGGCCTTGGCCTCCACGGGCATGCCCGAGGCGTCGGTCACGGGCTCGCCGGTCGCCTTGTCGACGAGGGTGGCCGAGAGCTCGTACTCCTCGCCGGCCTTCAGGCCCTCGTAGGCGACGGCGTCGACGACCTTGGCCTCGGCGTCGGCCGAGACGTCCTTGTCGCCGTCCGCCCCGTCCTTTGCCGTGGTGGAGATGCGCGGGCCCTCCTGGTCGTCAAGGCCCATCCACACGGCCTTCGCGACCGTCGAGTCGCGATCGATCCAGAAGCTCCTCGTGATGAGCTCGAGGCCCTCGTTGGCATCGCAGCGCAGCTCGGTCATGGTGTAGGCGCCGTACGGCAGGGCCGCCAGCGAGTCGTCGACCGGCGCCGAGGAGCCGTCCTCGCCGAGCGAGAACCAGATGCCGGCTTTCGGGTCCATGTCGGCGACAGCAATCGGGCCCTCATGGCCGAGCAGGGCGTCGTTGGCGTTGGTGTCCCTCGAGTGCTTGTTCCAGCTGCTCGCGGTCGACGCGTCGCCGTTGCGGTCCGTGACCAGCACGTGAATCTCGCCGGTAGCCGCGTTCTCGATGGCGAACGGAACCTTGAGGCCGGCGTTGTCGGACTCGCTCTTCTTGGAGAGCTCGAGGTCGTTGCGCACCACCTGGTCGCGGAACTCGAGCGCGGCGCCGTCCGCGGAGGCGCTCACGATCTCGCCGCCGGTGCGGACCTCGAAGGTGCGGGGCTCGCCGTCGGTCAGCAGGTAGCTCCCGTTCGTCGCCGTCTCCCGCACGTCGTAGGTTCCGTACGGCAGTGCGTTGGCCGCGGTCTGCGCGGTGTAGGCGCCGGCCTCGTCGTTCCATGCGGTGGTCAGCGTGGCCACGGCCTCGCCCGGCTTGCGCCACTCGCCGTCAACGAGGACCTTGTGCGCCGAGCGGTTCGTGACGGTGAACTCGATCCCGTCGAGGCCGGGGTGCTCGCCAGGCGCCTCCTTGTGGCCGCTGCCCGCGAGCGCCTCGGACGCCTGCAGCTCCTTGTCGGACTTGGTCACCTGCACGCCGCCGCGGAAGACCTCGTCGGTCACGGGGTCGCCCGTGAGGTCGCGCAGCTCGCCGGCCTTCACGGTGAACGTGACGGGGGCGTCGCTGGCGTCGTAGCCCTCGGGCGCGCCGGACTCGACGATGCGGTAATTGCCCGCGGGAAGCGCGTCGGCGCCGGTCGCGGCGACGTGCGACCCGTCCTCGGGCGCGGTCTTGATCGTGGCGCATACCTCACCGTCGGCGTAGTATTTGCCGCCGACCAGCACGTAGCGGCCGGTCTCGTTAACGACGGAGAAGCTCGCGCCGTCGAGCGAGGCGTCGCCCTGGGGCTCCGCGCCCGCCTCGGAGTCCGTTTTGGCGACCTTGACTCCGCCTGCGGACCAGCTGAAGCTCACGAGCGTCTGGGAGCCGCCGCCGGTCCTGACGCAGAACGCCTCGAACCCGGCGGATACCTTGCCGGCGCCCGCCTTCATCTTGGCGAAGGTCCCGCCGATCAGCTCGGATTTCGCCCAGGAGGCGAACTCGGCGCTCGTGCCGTGCGTGGCAGCCGACTCGGACCCAGAGTAGGCGTAGGCGATGAGCACATGGCTCGCCGCGGCGTACTTCGCGTCGTCCCAGCCGCCGCCGTCGTACCAGCTGCCCGGGAACATCGACGCGTCGAAGCCGGGAGAGCCGAACGAGTACCAGATCGCCGCTGTTACGTCGCCGCTCGGCACGGGGCTCGTCGAGTAGGAGCCCGGCGCGGGCGTCGGGGACGAGGGCTCGGCGCAGTAGGCGATGTTCCCGTCGGCGCTCATCCACGTGGTGGCGAAGCCGCCGTAGGGGATCTTGCCGCCGATGGACACGTCTACCGTGCTCGGCGCGGCGTAGGCGGGCGAGGCCGCCACGGAGGCGAGCAGCGCCCCCGCCGCCAGGATGAGCGCCATGGCGCATCGGAGGAGCTTTTCCTGCAGGGTGCAGTCTTTCGCTGCGTTCATCTTTCCGCCTCCCTATCTCTCGACGCTTCGCTGTGCGCGGGGCGCCTCGTGCTCGGCGGCGCGGCTCGCCTGGCGGGCGTGCTCGGCGCGCTCCGCGAGGTAGCGCGAGCGCCCTGCGTCAACGGCCTCCTTGAGCTGCGCCGGCATGACCTTCACGGTATCCTTGACCGCGCGGCCGCCCTCGTCGAGCTCGGGCTGGCCGTCCGGGCCCATCACCGTCTTCCTCAGCCACACCTCGCGGTTCGCGAGCAGCGGTATGTCTCGGAAGTCGGCCCCCTTGAAGCGGCTCTCGTTAACGAACATGGGGCTGAACTCGTAGCCTCCCACGTCCACGCCGTCGACGACGGTGCCCTTGGGAAGGGTCGCCGAGTTGAAGGTCCTGGCCTCGCCGGTCGCGCGGTCGGTGTACTCAATGCCCTCTCGCACGAAGCTCTTGTGCAGCGAGAGGTACACGTTCTTCCTCTCTTCCATGTCTTTCCTCCTTTTTCATTTTCAATCGGTCCTTGTCTTCATCCGCCGGGACGCGTGCCCCGGCGCGGCGCCCCTATCTCATGGCGACCGCCCCCTTCCTCGCTTTTCCGCTAGAAGCCGCTCACGATGTCGCGCGCCCAGGAGCCGCTCTTCACGAGGGCCAGGATGAGTAGCACGCACATGGCCAGGTACTGCAGCGCGTAGGTGAGCCCGTTCGCGACCGCGTCGGCCGGGGTGCCCGTCCCGGGGTTCGCCCCGGTGAGCCCGCCGAGCACGAGCGGGAACGATATGAGCAGCACGAGGATGATGACGCCGGCGATGCAGACCGCCCCGAAGCTCTTCAGGTAGCCGACGCCTATCTGGCGCGTGGCGTCCATGCCGAGGAACGCCAGCGGTATCGGGGCGAACGCGGCCATGATGTAGAGCTGGAGCGCGCGGGCCCAGCAGACCACGAGGGCGACGACGTAGGCCGCCAGCACCACGACCCAGCTGATGAGGCTCACGACAAGCATGGCGATGAGCGACGGGATGTCGTCGTCGGTGGTGACGACTGACACCTCGGGCAGGTCGAGCGCGCCTCCGGCGCCGAAGAGCGCCTCGACGCGGTCGATGGCGAGCCCGCAGACCTCGTAAATGGACGCCATCAGGTCGAAGCTGTTCTGTATGAGGAACAGGAACACGGCGAAGAACACGAGGAGGAACACGACCTCCTTGACGCCGGGAAGGCTCTGGCTGCCGTCCATGCGCTGGGAGATCTCGATGAGCTTCAGGGTGAAGACCAGGCCGAGCACCCCGCACCCGATCGGCAGGATGGCAACCTGCCACACGCCGCGGGCGACGTCGTGCATGGTCAGGTCGCTCGAGCTCGTGAGCATGTGCGCGAAGTCGGCCGAGAGGATCCCGTTCGCGCCGATCGACCCGAGCACGCCCGTCTGGGCCTTGAACATCCAGTTGCAGCAGTCGCGCAGAAGGCCGCACAGCCATTCGTTGACGTCCCCGGCGATGTCGGCGTATGCCGGCTGCGCGGGGACGAGAAGGAACGCGCAGAGGGCGAACGCCGTCGCGGCGGAGATGGCGAACACCCTGCGGACTTGCGCCTTGAGCGCCCTCATGGCTACATCGCCTCCAGCGAGCCGCCGCGCGAGACGACTGTCACCACCGTCGAGGCGGGGTCGTCGAGCGTGAAGGTCGTCGACGCGACGTTCCCGGCGTAGTCGAGCCACACCTCCTTGTCCCAGGTGGCTCCCGTCGCCTGCGGGGACACCTTCGCCGCCTTCCCGGCGACGGCCTCCTCGATGGCGGCGACGTCTGCGCCCAGCGCCTCGGAGAGGCGGTCGTCGGTGCCGGTCACGGAGAACGCTCCGTCTTGCGCCTTCTGGGGCACGTAGGCCTGCGTCAGGAGGTCGCAGGCCAGGGTGCGGGCGTCCCCGTCGCCCGAGACCTGGATGAGCGACAGGCCTCCCGCCTTGTCGCCGGCTCCCTTGACGTCGATGGGCACGCTGAGCGCGCCGCCGGCCTCGGAGGGCTCCTCGGCCGAGAAGAACCAGGCGCGCTCGGTGCCGCCTGAGCTCTCCACCATGGCGCCCTCGACGATCCGCAGCGTGGCTGTCGGGTCGTTGGCGCCCGTCCACGCGGTGTTCCAGAGCGCCTCGGCGCCCGATGTCGCCTTTCCAGTCTCCGAGTCAGTGCCTTCAGGGGCGCCGGCCGTCGCGGGCGGCGCCTGCTCCTGGGGGCTTTCCTGCGGGGCGATGGCGCAGCGCGCCGCGCCCGCGCCGAGCGCCACGACGAGCGCGCCTGCCGCGACGGCGGCCATGACCCTTGACTTTCCCTGCATTGGTTTCTCCTATCTCGCGGTGAGCGCGCAGCTGAAGCTGCTGATGCCGCTCGCTATGCGGCACACGTCGCCCGTTCGCGGCTCGTGTATGTACCTGTCGTCGCCGATGTAGATGGCCACGTGGCCCGAGCGGTAGAGGATGTCGCCGGGCTTCGCCTCCGAGAGCGGTATGCGCCTGAGCTCCTCGTACTGGGAACCCGTGTAGTGGCTTATGCGGATGCCCGCCTGTGCGTAGCAGTACTGCGTGAGCCCGCTGCAGTCGAGCGCCTTGCCGGGGGTCGAGCCTCCCCACACGTAGGGCACGCCGAGCTGGCTGTACGCCGCCTCGACGATCGCGTTCCCGTTCGCGGTCGAGTCCTTCAGGTCCTCGACCGTCATGGAGTCGAACTTGTAGAGGCCCCATTGCGCCATGATCGACTTCAGGGATTCGACGTAGGACGAGTCGGTCGCCCAGCCGGCGTCCTTGAGCCCCTCGGCCATCCTGTCCGAGTCGCGCTTCTCGATCGCCTCGCGGATGAGGGCGTTGCCCGAGTAGCGCTGCGCCTGCAGGAAGACCCTGCTGCGGAAGCGGATGCACTCGGCGTCGCCGGTGAAGCGGATGAAGCTCGCTGTGATCTGGGTGTGCTCGCCGGGCACGTACTCCTCGCTGGTGGCCCAGTTCGCCTTGCCGGCCACCTCGGGGCAGCCCGCGTAGCCCGACCACCACTTCATGCCGAAGAGGTTGTGGTCGCGCTCTGCGAGCTGGCTCATGCGGTCGCCCTGGCCGGACTCCTGGATGATCTGCGCGATGGTGCAGCCCGCCGGGTGCCCGTACTCCTCCTGGCACTCGAGCGCCGCCTCGACCATCTCGTAGGTGATGTAGGGCGGCAGCCCCTCGAGGCCCTGCTTGGAGGCCGCGTCGTCCCAGAAGCCGAACAGCGCGCTCAGCAGCTGCGCGACGGCGAGCGCGCAGGCGACGAAGGCCACGATGCCGGCCACCGCCCCGAGCAGGGCGGGCGCTGCGTCCGAGACCGCGCCCGCGATCGCGGAGGCGGCGCCCTTCGACCCCGCAGCGCGGGCCGCCTCGCCCGACGCCTGCGCGGCCGCCTGGGCCGCTTGATGCTTGGCCGGGGCGGTCGCGCCGGCTGCCTCGGGGCCGCGCGCGCCTCCCTTTGGGGCGCTGAGGGCGGTCGCCGCCTTGCGGCTGCCTTGGGCTGTTTTCTTCGCCTTCCTCTGCCGCAGCCTTCCCGCGGCCTTCTTGGCCGCACGCCCCGCGTCGTACATGCCCGAGGCGCCCTCGAGCTCCTCCGAGTCGTCGAGCTGGGAGACGGCCTCCCGAGCGATCGCCAGCTTCGCCGCATCGACGCGCGAGCGCATCGCGGCCGCCGCGCGCCGGTCGCCGGCTGGTTGGGACAATTTGTCCCCGAGCCCGCCTTCCGGCGCGTCGGGCCTGGAAGGGCGCCCCTTCGCCGTTGCGGCGGGGCCTCCCGCCTCGTCGAGCGGGCCGGCACCCTCCGAGACGTTTCCCAGGGCGTCGCGCTCGGTCTCCGCGACGTCGCCCGCGGTGAGTACGTCGCGGCGCTGCGCCCCGACCACCTCGAGCATCCCGCCGCCCTCGCTCGGGCCGGCCATTCCTATTCCTCCGCCTCTCGCGCCGCCCGGCGCATCTCGCGCTCGGCGACCTCTGCGGGCTTGGTGTTCCACAGGTCGTAGAGCGAGCCTTTCGGGAAGTCGTCGGTGATGGGCACGCGGATCCCGGCGCTGATGAGCAGCCCCTCGCCGGGCTTGACGGCGTCGCCGATGTAGCCGCGCTCCGTGGCGGAGAGCTGGAGCATCTCCGCCCATGCGTCGAGGTCGGCAGTGGACTGCTTGTGCAGCAGGAAGAACTCGGAGTTGAGCACCATGTCGCGTGCCTCGGCGTTGGCCAGCATGTGGCTCGTGTTCTGGCTGATGCCGGTGCAGATGAGGCCGAACTTGCGCCCCTCGCGCCACAGGCGGGCGAAGTACTCGACCACCGTCGGGTGCGCGAAGAGGCTCTGCACCTCGTCGATGTAGAGCCAGGTGTAGTTGGGGCGCGGCGGCGTGACCATCACGCGGTTGCGCACCATCTCGAGCGCCGTGATCATGCCGAACACGCGCATGTTCTGGCCGAGGCCGTGCATGTCGATGTTGGTGATGCGGTTGTCGAGCGCCACGTTGCTCTGGCCGTTGAAGAAGGAGAACGCGCCCTTCACGTAGCGCTCGTAGCGCAGCGCGATGTCGGCGGCCTCGGGCTCGGGCTGAGCGAGCAGCGCCGCGTGGAAGTCGCCGAGCGTGGGCAGGCGGCCGTCCTTCGCGCACTCCCGGTACGCCTCGCCGACGCAGCGGGCGATGATCGAGCGGTCGCGCTCCGGCAGGCCCTCGCGGCCCTCGGCCATGAGCGCGCTCGAGAGCGCGAGCACCGCGTCGGTCTTGTACGCGAGCTTGGCGGCGTCGGCGCGGTCCGCGACGTCGGCGGTGTCGAGGGGGTTGAGCACCGCCGAGCATCCCGGGGCGAGCTCGACGTTCGCGCCGCCGAGCGCGCCGACGAGGTTGCCGTACTCGCCGGCCGGGTCGAAGATCACGACCTCGTCCTCGGGGTGCGCGAGCACGGTGTTGGTTATCTCGCGCTTCACCGAGAAACTTTTGCCCGAGCCGGGCTTGCCGCACACGAAGCCCATGGGGCTCGCCAGGCGCTTGCGGTCGCACAGCACCAGGTTCCCGCTCTCCTTGGACTGCCCGTAGTAGCCTCCGCCCGCCTCGTCGAGGCTCTGGCTGGCGAAGGGCATCTGCATAGCCACCTGCCCCGTGGTGAGGTAGCGGCTCACGGTGACGTGGTTGTCACCGAGCGGGAGCACCGAGTTGAGAGCCTGGCGCTGCCGGAAGTGGAGCGGTTCGAGGCCGATCGTGCAGCCCTGCGCGACGCTCGTCACCTGCTGGACGCGGCGGTCGAGCTCCTCGAGGCTGTCGGCCCAGGTGTAGACGAGGCCCGTGTAGACGAACAGGCGCTCGGACTTGTTGCGCAGGAAGTCGAGCAGCTCCTCGGCCTCCTCCTTCGAGAAGCGCAGCTCGGGCGGCAGGATCTGGTAGTCGTAGCCCTTCTTCACGGCGCTCATCTGCTCGTCGATGATCTCCTTGTCCATCCAGTCGATCTGGCGCTTCACGAGCGCGAGCGCCTCGCTCTGCGCGATGGGCTGCACGTGCAGCGTCACGTTGAGCGGCAGCGGCAGGTCGATGATGGAGGCGAGGTAGGTCTCCTCGATGACCGACCCGAAGCTGCGCACCGCGAGCACCGCGCCGTAGCGCCCGTCGCTGCAGAAGCAGTCGGACCTGCCTTCGGGCTTGAAGTCGAGCGTGGAGGGCATGACGAAGTCCTTCGTGCGCGCGCCCGACGTCGGGGACAATTTGTCCCAGGAGAACTCGAAGCGCGACCCCGGGCGCAGCTGCCCCTGCAAAAGATCGAGCCTCTCGGCGCCGTCGAGGGCGCGCGACGAGCAGCGTATGCGCGCGAGCGTCTGTTCCACGTCGCCCCGGATGCGCGCGAGCTTGGGCACCGCGGCGTCGACGTCGTCGGCGCCCACGGCGTAGGTCAGGTAGCGGTGGCGCACGAGGTTCGAGACGCCCTCGCGCATCTTGTCGTTGAGGATCCGGTTGTACTCTTCGGCGAGCCCGGCGGTGGCGCGCTCCCCGGGCTCGAAGAAGACCTTGCGGCCGACCTCGTCGGCGGGGATGGGCGCGTTCACTACCTGGAGCTGCACGTGGGAGTCCGCCGGGAAGTAGTTGAACAGCGAGCTCATCACGGTGAAGGCCGTCTCGCGCGCCTCCTTGCGCGCGGATTGGTAGCTGATGTCGGAGAACTCGACCGTCTGGCTGAACACCCCGGGCATCACCTGGGCGATTCCGTCCTTGTACATGGCGTCGTAGCCGACGTAAGCGGCCATCTCGCGCGAACGGTCGCGCTCCCGGCGGCGCCTCTGCCGCTCGGCCTCCGCGCCCTTCGAGGCGTCCTTGCGCCCGCCCGTGCCGCCGAGGAGCAGCCCGAGGGTGCTCGGGCGCTTCGGCCTATTCTCCTTGTTGGTTCTTGCTCGGCTCATAGAGCTCGGCTCCTTTCTTCCTGGCCCTGCGCCTCGCGCGCCGTCCCGGGCGGCCCGGGCGCGGCGAGCCCTCGGGGAGGCTCGCGGCGAGGCAGGGCTCGTACGCGAGCAGCTGCGGGGAGAGCTCGTGTGCCGCCAGGAGAGGCAGCAGCTCCTCGGCGCGCATGCCGAAGGGCCGCCAGAACCCGGCGAGCCAGAACGGCATGCTGCAGAGCATGATCGGGAAGGCCGCGTCCGCGACGTCGGCGTGCAGGCCCAGGTGGACGAAGGCCGCCGCCCCGACTGCGCTGCCGAAGCCGAGCGACACGCATGCGAGCGTGCGCAGGCTCATCTTCCCGACGATCTTCTCCTCGTACTCGCCGATGTCCTTCTGCACCGGTATCCGGAGCGCCATCCGCGACGCCCCCTATGCCGGCAGCCAGGACGTGTCCAGCTGCCCGAAGTAGACCGACGCGGCGATGATGATCGCGCCGCCGGCGATGGTGGAAATGGCGGTCGCGATCTGCGGGCCGCCCTGCTGCTCCCTGATGGCCAGGCCGAGCGAGACCGCTCCCCACACGACCAGGAAGCCGCCGAGGAAGGTCACGCAGCCCGACACGAGCTTGATGACGTTTGCGAGCATGCTGCTCTCCTTTGCTTTCGGTTGACGATGTTCCTTGCTGTTCCTCCCCCGCGGCGGGGGAGGCCCGCGCCCTCCGCGGCCCCGTCACGAGGTGCCATCCTTCCGCCTGCGGTACTCTGCGAAGTCGAACGGGCCGCGGCGCGCGGCCTCCTCGAGCAGGCGCGAGCGCGGGTGGCGCTCGAGCCGGTACTTCCGGTCCATGAGCGGCATGCACCCGTTCACGAGCACGAGCGCGTCCTCGCGCGGCATGCGCGCCACCTCGGCGGGCTGTATGAGGTCGCGCTCGGAGACGCCGCGGTTCACGGTCCGGGTCCAGCCGGCGCCCCGCGAGTCGCTCTGCGTCTCGCTCGCCACCGTCTGCTTGCCGGCCATCTTGCTGATCTCCTCGTTGGTCTCGTTCGCCTTGCCGCCCAGGTAGAGCAGCGTGTCGCAGGCGTTCACGATGGTCTCGGCGTTGTTGTCGCCGTAGGTCTCCTTCAGCTGCGAGAGCGACTGGGCGATCATCGAGACGGCGATGTTCCTGCTGCGGGTGACGGCGATGGTCCGCTCGAAGTCGGGTATGCGCCCGATGTTGGCGAACTCGTCGAAGACGAAGTGCACCGTCGTAGGCAGCGAGCCGCCGTGCGCCTCGAGCGCCTCGGCGCAAAGCGCGCTCACGGCCGTGTCCATGAGCAGGGCAAACAGGAAGTCGAAGGTCGAGTCGGTGTCGCTCATCGACGCGAAGAGCGCGACCTTGGCGCCCTCGTCGCCCATGTGGGCGAGGTCGAGCTCGTCTTTGGAGGTGAGGTCGCGGACGGCGCGGATGGAAAGCGGCTTCAGGCGGACGTTGCAGCTCGAGAGCATCGACTTCATGGTGTCGCCGGCGGCGACGCGGAACTCGCGGTAGCTCGCGAGCGCGAAGTCGTCGGGCGGCGCCGGCTCGCGGACCTTGACCCACTCCCACGCGCCGTCCTCCTCGGCGAAGCCGCGCAGCGATCCGCCCTCCGCCGAAGCGCCGCCGCGCCTGACGTAGCGCTCGCCGGTCTCCAGCTCGCGGAACACCATGTCGAGCGGGCTCATGTAGCCCGGGTCGTCGCGGGCGTCGGCGAGCGAGAGCAGCGTGAGCAGCCCGTCGAGGTTCCGGTCGGCGGGCTCGCAGTGCATGACGAGGTAGGCTGTGAGCGCGGTGTAGACCAGGCGCTCGGCCTTCTCCCAGTAGGGGTCGCCCTTGTGGTCGGCGTCGCCCTCGGTGTTGGCGACGATGCCGCGGGCGAAGCGGATGACGCCCGCCTCGTCGCGTATGTAGGCTATGGGGTTGAAGCGCATGGAGCGCGTGAAGTCGATGGTGTCGAACGCGCGGATCTCGTAGCCGAGCTCCGCCAGCGCGCCGCCCATCTCGCGAATGAGCGTGCCCTTCGGGTCGGTCACGAAGAAGCTGGCGTTGGCCTGCAGGAGGTTCGGCTTGACGTAGTAGCGCGTCTTGCCGGTGCCGGGTCCTCCAACCACGAGCACGTTGTCGTTGGTGTCGGTGGAGAGGTCGAACCTGCGGCTCACGAGGCGGATGCGCGCGTTGTCGGTGAGGATGATGTTGTTGTCGGGGTCCTTGGGGTCGCCGAAGGGCGCGATGTCCTTACGCGTGGCCCACCTGGAGCTCCCGTGCTCCTCGCCGTCGCGCCGCGCGCCATTGGACCCCAGGGAGCGCGCCCAGGCGAGGAGCGCCGCGCACGCGCAGGCCGTCCCCGTGCACAGGGGAAGCGCCTCCGCGGAGAAGACGCGCCCCGCGCGGAGCGCCGCGAGGATTGCCGCCATGGCGGCCTCCGGGTCGATGATCGGGTTGGCGCCCGACGCCGCTACGGCCGCCGCCGCGAAGTCTCCCGCGGCGAACGCCGCCGCGGCCAGCGCTGCCGCCGCCTGCCACCTCATCTCTCGGGCCCCTCGATATGTCGCGGGCCGCGCTCCCGGCCGAGGCCCTGGCTGTGGGCCCTCGACGCCTCGCGCGCCCGCTCGGCGCGCTCCGCAAGCCGCTCGGGCGCCTGGCGCCTCTCGGCTATCTCGGAGAGCCGCTCCCTTGCGCGATCGGCGGCCTTGCCCGTCTCTTGCTTCAGCTGGCGGAAGGCCTCGTCGACCTCGGGGGCGTCCTCCACCTTGAAGAGCAGCCAGTCGCGGCCCTCGCCGGGGATGATGTGGTGCTCGACCGACGCGGCGCGCAGCTTGTCGGAGACGACCTCCTTGATCGTCGCGTACTCGGGAAGCCCCGAGAGCTCCTCGAGGCTGAGCTTCGCGTAGGTCGGCACGCCCTCGGCCGCGATGGCCTCGGCGCGCCCGCCGGCGATGGTCCCGCGGATTCCCGCGAGGCGCTCGGAGAGCTCCCTCGCGCTGCGCACCATCGCCTCGGCGCCGGCCTCCTGGCCGATCCTCAGCATCCAGTCGAGCAGCTTGCCGCCCGCCTCGTCCCCGTAGTCGCTCGCCATCCCGCGCCTCCCTTCCAGTCGAGATGAAAAAGGGGCGCCTTCGCGCCCCGGTCGTCCCTATTCGGCCCCGACGGCCCTCTCTCGCGCCATGGGCGCGCGGGCTTCCTGCCCGGCGTGCGCGCGGCTCGCCTCGCGGGCGGACGCGGCGCGCTGCGCCAGCGGCTCGGGCGCCTTCTCGTGCAGATGGGCCCACTCGCCGCTGCGGCACTGCTCCGGCGTCGCCTCGCACATGTCGCGCATGGCGCGCTCGAACCGCTCGGGCTCCTGGGCGATGGCGCCGAAGCTCCAGCTCTCGAAGCCGGTCCACGCGTCGCCGTCGCGCTTGAGCGTCCACCACTCGTCGCCGCCGTTCACCTGCTGGATGAACGCTAGGTCGCGGTAGCAGAACCCCTGGCGTATGGCCCAGTTGCCCGAGCCCAGCGCCTCGCGGAGCCTGTCGACGCTGTCCGTGCGGGAGAACTCGTAGGGGTACTCCTCGAGGAACGGGTCGTCCTGCCAGTCGAAGCCGCCGACCTTGAGCCAGCCGTTCTCCTGGCACTTCTCCACGAGCTCTTCGTGCTCGCGGCCGGTTATCCTCTCGAAGCCGTCCATGGGCCCTCCGCCTTTCGTTTGTTGCTTGGCGGGCGGCGTCCTCGCGATGGGGGCACGGTGCGAGTCGGAGCAGACGTGCGTGCTGGCGCGCCGGCGCCGCCCAAGACGTGTATAGCGATTTCGATTGCGGCGGGCATCGGGGCCGCCCGCGATGGGTCGAGCTGGGTCGAGCCGTCCGCGCCTCCACGGGAAGCGCACAAGCTAGCCGCTCCGGCGCCTGTCCCTTCCGCCCAGGTAGACGGGCCTGCAGGTCTGGGAGATCCTGCTCGCGATGGCCTCTGCCGTGACGCGCTCGCCGCGCCTCGCGAGCCTGTCCGCCAGCACGCCGGGCGCGTAGTTCGACGTGACGATGGTCGGGCGCATGTCCTCGTAGCGCGTGTCGAGCACGCTGAACACGGTGCCGACGGACCACTCGGTCGCGTCCTCCTTGCCGAGGTCGTCGAGCACGAGGACGTCGCACTTGGCGTACCGCGCGACGGCGGCCTCGGTGCCGCCCGCGTCGAACGTCGCCTTCACGCGCTCGAGCATGCCCTTGGCCGTCGTGAAGGCGACGTCGTAGCCGGCCTCGGCGAACAGCCTGGCCATGGCGGAGGCGGCGTGCGTCTTGCCGGCGCCGACGCCCCCGTGTATGTAGAGCCCGGCGCCCCCGTTGCCCGCGAACGAGGCGATGTACTCGGCGAACTCGGGGCGGTCGGCCTCGGCGGCCCAGTAACGCCTGGGGATGCCCGCGCGCGAGAGCGCCTTCTCCCGGCGGGCGGCCTCCTCCTTGGCGGCGAGGGCCGCGCGCCTTCGCGCCTCGGCCTCCCGCTCGCGGGCCGCGCCCTCGCACGGGCAGGGGGCGGCGGAGACCCAGGCGACCTTTCCTGCCAGCGCCGCGCCGAGCGGATCGAGGGCGGCGCCGCAGTGCGGGCACGTCCTCGGCTCCGGCTCGTCGAAGGAGAGCCCGGCCGCCCGGGCCTGCTCCAGGGTGATGAGTCCCGCTCGGTCCATCGGGCGCCCCTTCCTTATCTTCTGAAGTCCTTGTTGTCCCTTTTGCTTATTGGGTGGCATATCGTCAGGGGTTTGCCTGACATCTCGTCAGGGGTTCGGGCTGCGAACCCTGACGGTTCGTCACCCTTGTTCGCGGCGAACCCTGTCATTTCGTCACCCTTTCGCGCCGGGAACCCTGACGATTCGTCAGGGGTTGCCAGCGCTCCGGGCGGCAGCCTCTCGCGCACGATGCGGTACCGCTTGGTGGCGTGCCCGCGTGCCGGGGCGTGCATGCCGCACTCCTCGATGAGGCCCTGGTCGAGCAGGTCGCGGATGGCGCGGTGGACGCTGCGCTCCTGCACGTTGAGGAATCGGGCCAGGCCGCCCTTGCTCTCGAAGTAGCCGCACCCGGCGTCGCAGAAGCCGAAGATGCGCGCGTAGACGAGCAGGGGAAGGCCGGAGAGGCCCAGGTCCGCCATCATGAAGTGCCGTACCGTCGTGAACTCGCGCGGGGAGGGGCCGTCGCGCCCCTTCGGGCCTGCGGCCGCCATCGGCGCTAGCCCCTTCTGGGCGAGCCGACGATGCTGTTCCGCTCGACCCATGCGACGAGCTCGTCGTGCAGCACGATGCCGTCGCGCGTCTTGCCGCCGATGTAGCGGATCGGGAACGGGTCGTCGGGGTCCTTGGCGAGCCGGTACATGGCGTCGCGGCTGATGCGCAGCATCGCGCACGCCTCGTCGGCGCCGAATATCGCGTTGGTCGATGCGATGAGCCTCACCTGGCTCCTGCTAATGCTCTTGGTCATGGTCGCCCTCGAGCTCCTTTCGTCTCGAGGCTCCCTCGCGTGCCCGGCCGCGGGCGGCTCCTGGGGCGGTCGCCGCCGTCATTTTCTCCCGCTCCTCGACTCGATGTAGGCGTCCACTGACGCCCTCGACACCAGGAGCTTCCTTCCGAGCCTGTACGAGTCGATCTCTCCCGACCAGATGAGGTCGTATGCCTTGTTTCGGCTTGCCCTCATGTACTCCTGCATCTCGATCACCGTCATCCATTCGTCGCGGTCTTGGCTTCCCTCGGGCGCGGCGCATTCGGCTGTGCGTGCCATGGTTCCTCCAATCTTCCCGTGCGGCACCGCGCGAGGACACCGCACGACATCGTGTGCCTTTTCGTCTGCGCGACGATTGAACCGCCTGATGGCGATTAGTGAGCACGGCGCGAGCGGAGATGGGTCGAGACGGGTCGAGCTGGTCGGGCCTTCACGAAACGGCCATGAGCCGCGCGCCTTAGCTCGCGGCTAAGTCCCTGAAAAGTAAAAGGCGCCCATGCGGGCGCCTGCCTAGAATCGAAGATTGTTCAGTTGTGGTCGGAATGCTCGTCTTTCGCGGTGCTGTCGTCCGGGGTCCGGCATCTGTCGTTCGCCTCTTCTGTCGTGTTTGATGTTGCGTGTTCTGCGAGCGACCTTGCGCGGGCCTGCCGACCCGTTGCCCCAGGTGCACCCGGGTAAATGGTACCCATCCGTTGGGACAAGGACATTGCGGGAGGGCCGTCTGGGCAAGCTGGGATGGACGAGCGGGCGTCGACGGCTCGATTAGGGCTTCTCCGTTACCCTGCAGCTGTTCTCGGTCGCCCGAACGACAATATCGCCGAGGTCCGCCACGCCCTCGTCGAGCTGAACGGCTTGAGGCCAGACCTCGCGGACCATGGCCATTTGGTCGTCTATCAGCAGGCATTTCGCCATTCGCACCCTATTCCTCATGCCGATGACCTCTTCTCCAAGCCTTTCCGGGTCTTCTGGGTCGAACATTCTCGTACCGCTCTCGTTGACCAAGTGCCCATCAGGATCGAATCGTTCCGGGCTTGATTCTGGGCTAAGGCAATATTCGCGACAGCGCTCACTTTCCAGTAGATCCGCGTTGTCGTTCCGGGATTTAGGAGAATTTCTCTCAGTGAAATCGGATATACCGCATCCATTATTCCGGGCTTCTCAGTTCTGTCATTGACCCAGGTATCACCCGTCTCCTATAGCGAGTGAATATAAAAATAGGGCAGAGTCGCTTGCGCAAGTCCGCCCCTAAAACCGTGAAGGTTTTGCTATCTGCAGGCTATTCTACCAGCCCGAGCGATTCTGTCAACCTGCGAAGGAACTCGAGCGCGGAGCGAGCTGCGGCGTCGGGCCCCTTGTCGGGCAGCGCCTCGGTTTCGCCGCCGGCCCTGGCGAACATCTCGGCGAGCTCGGATGCGGCGCGCGAGCGCGAGGAGCCCTCGGGTACCAAGCCGGAGTGCGCCACGAGCACGGTCGCGACCTCCTGCATGGCCGTATTCCCCATCCACTTCCTCCTGGTCGCCTTGGGAATTCCCACGGCGGCGACCCTTCGGGAGACGCCGCTGGACGCCGAGCCCCGGGCGGCGCCCCTCTCGGCGAAGCAGTTGATCAGGCACGAGCCGTGCGCGGCGCAGTTGCGGACGGACTTCACGCGCTTGAGGTCGTAGTGGGAGGCCTCGAGGCGCCTGTCGCCCCATCTCCTGGCGCAGAAGCGCACGAAGTCGATGAGGGTGCCGAACGAGGTGAGCTCAAGGAAGGCCCAGGCGGGCATGTCGCCGGAGTACTTCGCGTAGAGGCTCGAGCTGTAGGGGCTGCGGCCGCTCATCTTGAGCTCGCGCAGGCGGTACTCCCTGTTTGCAGCGGTAAGCGATGCCATGTAGTCGGCCACGATGGCGTAGCCGTCCTCTCCGCGGTCCTCCATCTCGCGAAGCAGTGTCACCTTCTGGAAGTGCTCGATGTCGAGCGTCATGCCGAGCAGGGCGTGGCGCAGCTCCTGGTCGAGCGCCGCGAGCAGGCGCAGCTGGCCGAAGTCGAGGTCTACGTAGCGGCCGTCGCGCGGGCCTCCCTCGTATTTCGAGAAGAGTTTGCGGTAGGATGCGAGCTTGAAGAAGTTGCACTTGTCGCGCAGGTAGTCCGCGGCCTCTTCCTCGGAACACAGCTCGAAGGCTACGCCCTTCTGCTTGAGGTGCTCTATCTGCTGCTCGATCGTGAGGATCGGCTTCCTATCGTGGGGTTCGGCCATGCTCGGTCTCCTGTCATAAAAAGTATTGCCTATTTTACCAGCATGTTCTCGACATTCGGTGGAGGCCTCATCGTCGACTCATGGGCAAGCCGCCCGATACGACTCCCTTTCCCTGTCAGCAGCGCAGTCGCCTGACCTGCGAATTTGGAATCGCGTTGGAAGCCGCCCGCGACCAATCATTTGCAGTTGTTGCGAGTGGCTTGCGCGTGATGCTGCGGTTGAGTTTCAGAAACGGCCGATTCCGCCCAATCGGGCATCCGAATCACGGCCGGAAGCTCCTTTGGGACAAAAACAAAAACTCAAAGCCCTGAGTTTGCAAAAAGTTTTTGGAGTTGTCCCAGCTTTTGTCCCCGAAGCCGATGAAACACGACATGGCGTTACCTGGCGGCACTCGGCTCGAGACGGAACCGAAAACTGGGCGCAACTGGAGTGACGGGACGACAGAACCGAAGCCATCGAGTGGGAATAGTAAATAGCCCTTTGCGAGGGAGGTCGGATACGGCCTCCCTCGTTTTTTATTTGCGTGCCATGGGTGCTTGTGCACCGTGGTGTATGTGGTACATGCAAACCAGCTACGCAATCTCTCAAGCTGTTTAGCTGGGATGATAGTTTGCTGGTACGTTTTAGAGTGCTTTCAATTACCGAAGCAACGCCATCGATTTATTTCTAATTAATGCTGACCGGCAGATTGCGTCCGCCCGTAAGAGGCCGCTCAGACTGGTACTCAAAATGTACTCACGACGTTTTGAGTATCGATATGCTGGTACTCACAGACGGTAAAAACGGCTGTCTACCTCGATATATTCGTTATCCCCAACGATTCGTCAACGAATACTGACTAGTGATTGAGTGCTGCATGGCTCAAATTAGCCTACGTAATTACGTAATTACGTATTCTGACGTAAAATGATTTCGGTCAATTTAGGAACGTAGAACAGTTCAATTCGGAGGGGCGACCATGGAGGAAGATCAGGCTGTTCATGCCGAAAGGGAGCTGGATAAGTTCACGCTCTCGATAACCCGCGAGGATAAGCGGGCTCTTAAGTCCTATGCCGCGCGCCAGGATAAGACGGTGGCTAAAGTCCTGCGCGAATGGATTGACGAGAAGTGCAAGGGGGAGAAGTGATGTCTCAAACAGCGCAAGCGGTCGTTCAGAACCTTGTTGATCGCGCTGTCAAGCTGGGCGATCGTCAGCTCGCTGCCGACATCCGCGCTTTTGCTGCGCAGCGCCAGTTTGGGCTTGTGTTTGAACACAACCGCCCGGAACGACTTCGCCTTTATGGCAAACCTGTCATGAAGGGCGATATCGTACAGGTGCTTCCCGAGCGTGGTAAAAAAGAGGACTCTAACTCCCAACTGCTTTGGTTGGTAAATACCGTTCGGGGGGGGGTTGCTGATCTAAAGCCATATCAATCGCCCTCATATGACGAAAACGAATGTGAGCCCCGCTCCGTTGCTGTCGACGGTGTCGTGCCTGTTGCTGAATATGACCAGCCGATTTATGCTGGCCTTAAAGAGACTGGGCGTGTCGAGCGCGGTGGCGATAAGCCCTATCAAGTAGTCATTAACGGCGAAAACTACCATGCTCTTGAAACCTTGGCCTTTGCCTATGCTGGCAAAGTGGACTGTATATATATTGACCCCCCATATAATACAGGTGCTCGCGACTGGAAATACAACAATGACTATGTAGACGGCTCCGATGCCTATCGGCACTCCAAGTGGCTGGCTTTCATGGAGCGTCGCCTCAAGCTCGCCAAGCAACTGCTCAATCCCAACGATTCCGTACTTATCGTCACAATCGATGAGAAGGAGTACCTGAGATTGGGTTTGCTGTTGGAAAACGTATTTCCCGGAGAGCGAATTCAAATGATCAGCAGTGTTATTAACTCTGCCGGCGTATCACGCGGGGACTCTTTTTCCCGCAGCAATGAATACCTGTTTTTCGTCATGTTCGGATCCGCCGCACCGCGCAAACTTGTCTTGCCAGACGAATGGCACGGAAAAGTGAAGAATAAAAAGCAAGTTTTGACTTGGAATCAGCTCGCCAGGGCTGGCACCAATTCACGTCGCCTCGACAGGCCCAACCTTTTTTATCCCATTTATGTTGCGGAAGACGGCAGTCACATTATTGAAATCGGAGAACCCGTTGCCCCGGATACGCCGCGCGATAGCATACTTCCACTTCCGGGCACCCGCGTAATATGGCCAATAAAGGCGAATGGAGTCGAGGGCAATTGGCAAGTGAGCCCCGCCAAGCTGCGCTCTCTCTACAAACGCGGATTTGTGAAACTCGGAAAGTTAACAGAAAAAGGAATGCGTCTAACCTATCTGAAGGCTGGAGAGGTCAAAAAAATCGAATCTGGCGAGGTCGCTATTGTTGGTCGCCGAACAGACGGTTCAGTAATACCGGATGAAAATGCTACCGAGCAAGGATATATCCCTGGAAGTCAATGGGATATTCCCTCTCACAACGCAACGTACTATGGGTCGCGTTTACTCCTCTCGATGATGCCTGATCGCAAGTTTCCTTTCCCCAAATCTCTCTATGCTGTCGAAGACACTATTCGCTTTTTCGTCGCAGACAAGCCCAATGCTCTTGTGGTTGACTTCTTTTCCGGCTCAGGCACAACGGCACATGCCGTCATGCGACTAAATAATCTAGACGAAGGCCGTCGCAGGTCCATCAGCGTTACAAACAACGAAGTCTCCGATGAAGAATCAAAAAGGTTAATTAAACGAGGTTTGCGCCAAGGCGATCCCGAGTGGGAAGCTCAGGGCATTTGCCAGTACATAACCAAGCCGCGCGTCACGGCGGCCATCACGGGCAAGACGCCTGCGGGTGACCCCATCAAGGGCGACTATAAATTTACGGACGAGTTCCCCATGGCCGACGGGTTCGAGGAGAACGCGGTCTTCTTCGACCTCACCTACGAGGACCCCGATGCCGTTGAGCTTGGTGTGGCGTTTGAGGAGATCGCACCTTTGTTGTGGCTGCGCGCCGGCGCTCGCGGGCGCGTCATCGAGCATGAGGAGCCAGGCTATGCCATCTCCGATAGCTATGCGGTGCTTTTCGATTTCGCCGCTGTCGGCGATTTCATCAAGGTGCTTAAAGGCCATCCCGAGGTTGCCTGCGCGTTTGTAATCACCGATGATACGGCGCGCTTCGCTGGGGTCAAGGCCCAGCTCCCCGGACTCGACGTCGT
Source organism: Coriobacteriaceae bacterium (assembly GCA_902363125.1). Classification (GTDB taxonomy): domain Bacteria; phylum Actinomycetota; class Coriobacteriia; order Coriobacteriales; family Coriobacteriaceae; genus Collinsella. The sequence goes on along the minus strand of CABIZD010000002.1, from coordinate 120,177 downwards.
CCGCCTGTACGAGAACTACCTGCAATCGTTCAAGATTGCCGCCGAGGATGCGGTGAGGTAAACATGAGAGTTGAACTTAAGGATTTCCAAGCCGGTGCGGTCGCGACCCTGGCGAACAAGTTGCAGTCGATGCGCCGACGCTACGAGCAGGACGGCGAGCTGTCCTCGATATGCCTCGCATCTCCCACGGGGTCGGGCAAAACGGTCATGTGCGCAGCGACGATCGAAGCGCTCTTCTTCGGAGATGACGATCTGAGCCTCATACCCGACGAGAATGCCGTCGTTCTTTGGCTCTCGGATTCCCCGAGCCTGAACGAGCAGACGAGCGTGCGTTTCTCAAACGTGGCGGACAAGCTCGCGGACAGCGTTCTCGATAGGCGCCATCTGGTCACGATTACCAACGACTTCGGAGCCGCGCACGACATTCTCGAGCCCCGTCACGTTTATTTCCTCAGCAAGGACCTGCTCAGCAAGAACGGCCTGCTCACCAAGGGTAGTGAGGCCAACTCCGGCCGCGTGTTCTGGGACATCCTTGACCGCACCATCAGGGACCCGGAGCGCAACCTCTATCTGTTCATCGACGAGGCACACCGCGGCTTGGGCGCCAATGCCTCGAGCGAGCGCGGCACGGCGACTATCTACGCAAACCTTATTGATGGGCTTGATAGCCGGGCCGCGATGCCCGTCGTCGTCGGGGTCTCTGCCACGCCGCAGAGGTTCGAGGCGGCCATGGACCAGCGCGCCGATCGCGTGCGTATGCCAAAGGTCGCTGTGACCCCTCGCGAGGTCCAGGAGTCAGGTCTGCTCAAGGACATCATCGAGTTGCGCGTGCCAGAGAAGGACGACCCAGTCGAGCACCAGTACCTCACTATGGCGTGCGAGCGCTATGCCTTGGCCTGCCGCGAGTGGGGCGAGTACTGTGCCTGTGAGGGCGAAAGCCCCGTCAACCCGCTGCTGCTCATCCAAGCGGCGGACAACGTGAGCAGCTCGGCCCTGGCTGAGATGTGCGACCAGATCACGGGCCTGGTCCCCGGCCTTTCCGAGGCGATGTCGTTCGCCAACGTCTTCGGCGAGCATAAGGACATCGCGGCGGGAAAATACCTCATTCCCTATGTCGAGCCCGAGTTCGTTCAGGACACCTCGCGCATTCGCGTGCTCTTCGCCAAGGAGGCTGTCTCCAACGGATGGGACTGCCCGCGAGCGGAGGTCATCTTCTCGCAGCGCAGGCGTTCGGACTCGACCTATATCGCACAGCTCGTGGGACGTATGGTACGCACTCCACTTGCGCGGCGCATCGAATCCGATGACCTTTTGAACTCCGTCGCCTGCTACCTGCCCCAGTTCAATCCCGAGAGCACTCAGGACGTGGTCGACTACCTCATGGGCCGCAAGGACGACATGGGCGAGAGCTCCATCGGCAAACAGAACATCGTTCTCAACCCCGTGACCATCACGGCGGCTGCGCCCAAGTCCGAAGCCGACTACCAACAGGAGCTCAAGGCGTACGAGGAGAACGAGAAGGCCATCGAGGCGGCGCGGCAGGCACAACCCGGCTTTCAGGCGCCGCTTGCCGGCATCGCGATTCAAGAGCCGTTGGACATGCAGGGAACGCAGCCCTCGCTTGCCTCGGCGGTCAGCCCCGTCGACGTCTCGGCGCCAGAAGCGGAGCTGGCGCCTCAGCCCGCAACGGGCAACTACGTTGCAGCGTCTGCCCCGCAGCAACCTGCGACACCTGAGCCGAGTTCCACACAGACCGAGCCGACCCAGCCTGTCTCGGTCGTAAAACCCGTGCCCATGGCAAAGCCCAAGCCGCCCACCAAACGCGAGCAGTCTTTCACGCATCAGGAATGGCAGGGCATCCGCACAGCCTTCGATTCCATCCCCGTGCAGCGCATTCCGAAGAAGGCCAGAAACGAATTCCAGAGCCTGGTTAAGACGGCGACTCTGCTTGTCGAGACCGGCCTCGATGTCAATGCCGCGGCCGACGTGAAAAAACAGTTCGTCCAGAAGCTCAAGGGATACATCGTTGCCAACGAGGACGAGTACCGCGAAGCCAAACACGACGTAGAGGTTGCCGAGACCGTCAAGATCACGCTCGACAAGCTCAACGAGACCGAGGACCAGGAGCAGGAGGAGGCCCGCACGGACGCCGAGGGCCTCAGAAAGGCCGCCCGCGACGCCGACATGCATTTCACTAAGGAGTTTGCGAATGAGTATCGTCGCGCCAACTTCAAGGAGCTTGGGCGCCCCGAGTGCGACTTGCGCCTTGCCGCAGCGGTGCGCACGCAGGGCATCGTTGATGCGCTCGAGGGCTGGGCGGCTCAATGCCGAAAGGAATACTTCGATAAGGTCGATGGATCTGGCGATTATGACTACCTTAACGACGCGGCAAAACAACGTTACGACGAGCTGGCTCGTGAAACCGAAGGCAAGCGCCTCACAAAGATAGAGTGGCCCACGTCTGCCAGCACGTCGGACGACTTCGCTAAGTATCCGTGCCATATTGTGCAGAAAGAGGATGGCCTCTGCCCGCTCGACCTGAACCCGGCGGAAGACTATATCGTTAGGAACGAATTGGCAAAGAACCGCACGGTTGCCTTCTATCGCAATCCGTCGGGCAGCATGTCTGCCAAGGCGTTTTCGATTCCGTACATGTCTTCGGTGGGACGCAAAGCCCTGCATCCAGACTTCCTCTTCTTCGTGAAGGATGAAGAGGGCGTCATCAGGCCGTCCATCGTCGACCCGCATGGCGAGTTCCTCAGCGACACGCTGGCAAAGCTTAGGGGCTATGTGACCTATCTGCGCGATTATCCCGACGTGTTCAAGCAGGTGCTCTTCGTCGGGGATATGGGTGAGGGCGTGTACAAGGTGCTCAACCTGCTACGCACCGACGTTCAGGATGCCGTCATGGCCTACAGCGACGTCGACTGTAAGGCGCTCTTCTACGGTTCCTTCGCAAACGATTATCACTAGGAGCGTCGGGATTTGCCCGGTGGGCGCCTCGGATCATACGCCAGAACCGAATTAGTAAGGCTCGCTAAGGCGGCCGTCCGTTAGGGGCGGCCGCCTCTCTCCAGTCTTGAACCATGCTTTCCAACGTTTCGGTGGCATTCGCCGGTCATGGCCTCGTATCCGTTACGCGAGTGGCACCTCCGCTACGCCGCGTCAAGGGGCCCATGAGACCCCGCACAAACCTCCACTTCGCTCCGGTTGGTGGAGGTCGTCATGGACTCCCTTGACCCGTCTTCGCTCCGGTGCGGCTTTGCAGGGAGCAAAGCCGACGACGACGCGCGGCGTCGCCATTCGGCTTTGCCCGCAAGGGCGAGATGTTCAGGGCAACGTGCCCGGAAACGGAGGAAGACATGCGGGAACTGATGACGAGGGAGATTGCGGAGGGGCTGCCGGGGCTCTACGAGCAGGATGGGGCGGAGGACCCCACGGTCTACGTCCATTACTTCTCGTGCGTGAACGGATGGGACTGGTGGCTGCTCGAGTTTGACGGCACGGACGAGGCGTTCGGCCTCGTCGAGGGCTACGACGACGAGCTGGGTTATTTCAGTCTCAAGGAGATGGCCGAGCTGAATCGTTCGATGGGTTTCGCCGTCGTCGAGCGCGACGAGCACTTCTCCCCGAAGCCGCTCAGCGCCGTCAGGAGGAGGTAACTCCATGGGGATGTTCGAGTGCAGCGCCGTAGGTTGCTCGGACGAGGTTCCGGGCGAGGGAGACGAGTTGACGGTCGTCGTTGAGTACGAGACGGACCTCGAGGGAGGGGCGTATGAGGTGGGTGCCGCGCCGGAAGGGTCGTCCGCGCTCGAGCGTCTCGTCTCGGAGGCGTGCGGCGAGGCCGATGCCCTGGTGGGGGATGAGGGCGGATGGGCTGCCGTCCGCATCGGGCGCGGCGACGTGGAAAGCATCGACTGCGAGAGTGGGCGGACCATGTACGTCGCCGGAGAGGGGTGAGGCGCATCCAGAGAGCGCGGGCATGCCATCGGCGTGACCGCGCCAGCTATTCCGGGGATGCCTCGCGCCATCCCCGCACCCCTGCGCGCCAAGGGGCGGCGCCCCTTGGAACCTTGGCTAAGGTGACTCGGGAACATGGAGGATACTGAGACTCGTGCGCCCGGGTGGCATCAATAGATCTCAATCTGATGCTTGACCGCTACGACCTAGAATTCGGCGGCTTCCGCTACTTCGTGGCACCGCAGGAGCAGGTGTAGTACGCAGGCGAATCCGTCACGGTGACCGTTTCATCCCACGCCTTGGAATCCGTCACGGTGACCGTTTCATCCCACGCCGCCGAATCCGTCACGGTTCGCGGCTCCGAATGCCATGCTCCACACGCTGCATTCCCGGCCAACATGGCACTTTCCGCATGGTTTCGCTCATAACCTGTAATATCAGCTCCACACCCATTGCAGATGGAATGTGACTCCGTGTGGGTTACTGCCGGATGATGCACGGTCTCCGTATGGGTTACTGCCGGATGATGCACGGTCTCCGTGTGGGTTACTGCCGGATGATAGATATCGTACTTATGGACATGCGCCGTGGTGTCATCCTTCTTTGATGAGCCGCCCGAACTGGAACCGGAGCCGGAGTTTCCGCTACCTCCGCTCGGCTTGCTGTCCGACTTATTTCCAGAGCCGTTGTTTCCGCTATCGTTCTTCTTGTTGTCGGAGGTCTCCGGTGTCTTCGCATCGGACTTGTCCTCCTTGGCGGTCTCCTCGGCCTTCCCGGTCTCCTTCTCGACGGCATCCGTATCGGCGTTCGGATTGCTGCTGATATTGGTCTGGAAGATGTTAACCACCTTCACGCCCCGCTCTCCGCTCAGCGTTGAATCTCCCATCTTCACGGCTGCTGCAACGTCCTTGGCAATAGCTGTCAGGTCATCCTTCGTCACCTTGTCCGCATCCACCTTTTCGAGCGTGATGACGGTACCGTTCGTTTTCTTGTCATCTTTCCCGGCCTTGACCTTACTGGACGCGGCCTTATAGGTAGAGCCGTCCGCGTTCACCGGCGGGATGAGGGTGACGGTGTAGGTGCCTGACTTGCCGACCTCTACGGTCACCTGCTTGTTCGCGGCGATGGCGGTGTAGAAGTCTACTTCCCCGTCCGCATCCTCTATATGGGCGATAACGGGCGTGGAAGTGTCCGCATCCCAGCCGTCGGCCTTTACCTCAAGGGTAAGTACCATGTCCTGTTTCTCATCGTCCTTTGACTGGGACACCGCAGGGGCATTGGAATCTCCCGTCCAACTGGCATGTGAGATGGCGTAAGCCCCGCCGCCGATGAGAAGCGCCGCACAGAGGATTCCCGCACCAGCCACGCAGACCTGCTTACGGGAGAACTCGCGCCCGAAGAGCACGAAAGGTTTCCCCTCTTCCTTTTCCGCTGCATCCCCGGAGACCATATCGTCCGTCACCTTCGGAATCTCCGTAACCACCATGGCTCCTTCCTGATTGCGATACTTCAGTATTTGCATTGTATTTCAAATTGTCACTTATATAGGTGTGACTTATATAGGGTTGGCTTGAATCATTGACACCGAAGGACGGGAGGTGTCGATGACTCAACTGGACCCCAAGATGCGCGTGGGGCTCCGCATCAAGGAGCTAAGGGCCGGGCTCGGCCTGAGCCAGGAGGCCTTTGCGTACTCCATCGAGATGTCCCGTACCTACTTCGCCGAAGTCGAGACCGGTAAGCGCAACGTCTCAATCGAGAATATCGAGCGCATAGCAAGCGGTCTCGGCGTTTCCCTGAGAGGGTTTTTCGATTCCGACCTGTTCTCGGAGTGACCTGGCGGCTGGATTCCAACGGCGTTTTCCGGGTACGCATAGTCCCACCCTTTCCTCACTGCAATCCGAATGTCATGGGGTCTTTGACCGCGGTTTTCCGCCACGAAGCGGCGGTGCAGGATAAGGCTCCACTACGTTTCGCCGAAGGCAAACGGCGCAACTCGGCGAGCCGAGTTCGAAGGCGCAGGTAGATGCCTGCACCTAAAACGAAAATCTTCCGCACCCGCGTGTGGTACGCGGGTGCGGAAGTGTAGTTGATCGAGGCGTTTCCACTGGATATGGGCGATTACGCGGCTAGAAGCCCTCGGGAACGTATCCTGCGACCGTTTTCGGCTTCGTCGGCGCTGTCGCCGCGCCGCCGGGGTCGGTCGGGCCCTGCCAAACCTTCGGTACCGTCTCGTTCCTGATTTCGCGGCGAGCGGTCGATTGCTCCATAAGTGCCCGTTCGGCCTCGGGGGACGTCATCCCGAGCATGGGCCCGACGAAGGTCTCGGTGACGTCTCTGCTGGGGAAGGCCATAGGTACGCCGTCGTGGATCACGAGGGCTCCCGTCTCGCGGCCAGTCCAACGCTGGAGCTCGTCGGGCGTGATGAGCGGCCTGCGGACGAGTCCCTCGCTCGTGCCCGTCGAGCCGGTGTTCGTTCCCCTCGTTCGGCTCGTGGACTGAGCGACCGCCGTGTAGGAGCCCATCGACTCCGAGAGCTTGCGTGCGGTGTCGAGGTTGGAGCAGGAGAGAACGACCTTGTCCTTGAGGAGGTCGAGTATCGTCTCGGCTTCTTCTCGGCTGTAGCCGGAGACGGACTGGAGCTGTAGGAGCGACTGGCAGAACCAGAGAACACGGACGCCTTCCGAGCGCATCTCTCCCAGGTCCTGGACGATCCTCTCGTTGCGGCCGAGGGATGCCGCCTCATCGAGGAGGAGGACGGTCTCGACGGGGCAGCGCCCGGCATGGCCCGCAGCGCAGGAGCGCAGCGCCGAGAGCGCTTGGGAAACGAACGTCTGGACGAGTCTCTTGTAGTTGCCCGTTGCCGAGGACGATGAGATGAAGACCGCCGTGGGCTCCTCGCCGATGTCCCCGAGGCCGCACTCGTCGTCGTGAAGCATCCGGGCAACGTTGCCGTCGACGTATTCGGTGAGGCAGTTGCTCAGAGTCGAGACGATGCCAGGCCCGCCTCCGTGCTCACCGTTGAGTCCGCCGAGGAAGGGGAGGGCGGGGTCTCCGGCGGGCAAAGACGCCGCCAGGGCGGCGATGCGGTCAAGCGGGCCTTGATCGCCCGACGGCGAGATTGCGGCCGCGACGGACATGACGGTCTTCTCGTCTTCCGGGATGGACGCGTCCTCGATGAGGGCGAGGGAGATACCGACGAAGAGGTTCCGAGCGCCGTCGTAGAAGAACGGCTGGCCTTTCGACGGCGCGGGCACGATGCAGCGCGCGAGCTCGCGCAGTTCCCGCGCGCAGCCGCCGGCCCCCTCCGCCCTAAAGGCCTCCTTTGCCCTCTCGAGCGGATCGAACCGAACCGAGGATGCGGGCGCGTCAAACATCACGTCGACGATGCGGTGAGTGCCCGCCTTCTCGAACGCAGGCTCAAGGAAGGCCCTGAGCTCGCCCTTGATGTCGTTGATGATGAGGGAACGGCCTTGCTCGAAGTTAGCCATGGCTGACAAAATGGCGACTCGACGGCTTTTGCCCTCGCCACTCTCGGCAAGGATGCAAGCGTGGACCGAGTCGATGAGCCTGACGCTCCTCCCGATCTCGCCCACGACCAGTGTGCCACCCGAGGGCCTTTCGCCCTCCTGCCACGATTTGCTCTTGCGTTTAAGCTCGCCGTGTGCCGAGATGAGCCTCGCGTCGCCGTGGATGGGCGCGCCCGGCGCGCGGCGCCCACCGACCCAGGTCCCGTCGTGGAGCCAGCGCGACCAGTCGAAGTGGCTCCAGACGCCTGCTATCGTGGAGATGGCGAGGGTCGCCACGCATCCCACGAGGAAGGCGTCGTCCTGGATCAGCTCCGGCAGGACTTCGAGTGGGTTTTGGAACATGGTATCGGGGAGTTCGGGCGCTGCGGCCGTCCCGAAGCTTGTGAGCGTCGCGGCGATGCCGGTGACCCATGCTTTCAGCCAGCGCCATACCGCCGGCAGTAGGACGAGCGCGATCGCGGTCCCAGCGGCCGTGCCGGCGGCGACACAGCGCCTGAGATGTGCGCCCTCGTCGACGTTGAAGCTCTTCTGCTTGCTCATAGAATCATTCCCTTCACTATGGTTTTCGCTGGGTCGAGTACGATGCCCGCCGTATCGCCCCTGACCGCGGCCGATGCGGCGGCTGCGAGCGCCCTTGCGAGCGCGCGCTCGGCTTTCTGGCCGACCTCATCTGACGGGTCCTTCTTGCTTCTGGGGCTCTCCGTTGCGAACGCGAGCGCTTTGGTAATGGCTCTGCTCGCGGCAACCGGGACTTTTGCCATAGAAAGCGCGTAGGACGGGCATGATCGGAGGCACCTCTTTGGGATAGGCCTGCGCTTGCGCACGGCTTCACGTGCCCTCTCCAGGTCTTTACCGGCGACGCAGGCGCGGACCTCGCCGACGAGCGGCTTCATTCGCTTGCGCTCCGTCGCGGGCCCGTCGTTCGGCCTTGCGGACCTTATCGGTTCCATTTCGGGGACTGTCGCCCGGTCGGGTGCGATGACCCTCAGCAGGGCGTTGCCCTGGCGCGCGCGTAGCTCGCGCATGGCGTCGTTCACGTAGCGGTCCCGCGCAACGCCTTCGAGACCCTTGAGGCCGGCGCAGCGCTCCACGGACTTGCCGTAGGCGGCGCTCGTCCCCTTGATTTCAGGATGCCTCGACGCTGCTTCCGCGATTGCGACATCGACGGCCTTGGCGACATCTGGGTGCCAGCGGCGGAGGTGTGCGTAGGAAATGCGGCCGTCCGCAGGCAGCGTGACGCCAATCTCAACGGCGGGGATATGGCGGACGGCGTCGACCGCCCGCGACCTCGCGAGGTCGCGGGCCTCATACTCGGCCGCAAGCGCCGGGGCTAGGGCCGCGTCGGTGAGCGCGTTCCTTGCCCGGTCGAGCCTGTTGCGGGCCATGAGTGAATCGAACGAGCCGTCGGACGACCACGCTATAACGTGCACGTGCTTGGAATTCGGGTGGTTCTCGTGCTCGGCGGCTACCCAACGGACGCTGGACTCGGGGATGCCCATTGCCTCGGCAAGCGCCGACGTGAGGTTTAGGCGACAGAAGCGCTGCCAGTCCTCCTTGCACGCGAGGTCGAGCTCGCTTGCCTCGTCCCTGCGGACGCTGAGCACAACGGTGGCAATCGCGCCGTCGGCCTTTTCGAGCTCCCTGCGGGCCGTGCGGAGCTGGACGGCCCCGTTCTGGTCGAAGAGCGCGGTCGACCCGGGTCTCTCGGCATAATAGCCGACGATTCCCATCCTTTCGGCGAGCTCGGAGCGCCTGAGGTCGTCGACGGTGGCTGACTTGTCGGCCCCCTCGCGCGTGGCGACGTACTCGACGTTGTTGGTGATGACGGCGGAACGCCCACGAGATCCGGAGAGGTGCACGCGGGCGTTCACGACGAGGCTGCTACGACTTGCCATCTGAAAGGCGCTCCCTCGCCTCCGAGAGCGTCATGCCGCGCTGCATGAGGCCGGCCTGCTTGTCGTAAGCGGCGTAGATGTCCGAGGCGCTCACGCCATCCAGGCCCTCGAACGTGCCCTTCTCGATCTCGACCGCCGCGATGGCCGCGACGATCGAGGCGCGGGTCGCGCGATGGACGACGCGGGCGATGCGGTCCTCCTGCTCGGCGTTGCGCTCACCGAGCGTGTGGTCGAGCTGCTCGAGCAGCGGCTGCATGACGCCGCGCAGATAGGTTCCGAGCTCGGTGGAGTAGAGCGCGAGGCCGTCGGAGGCGAGCCCGCCCGCGATGAGCTCGCGGGCGGCTGCGCTGTCGCTGAGTCCCTTGGAAACCCCGTAGGCGTGGAGGCGGCGATAGGTCTTGTCGGGGAGGCGAAGGCTCATGACTTTTGACTTGTCTTTGCCGGTGGTCATCTTAGATCCCTTCGTTCGGGAGGGGCGCGCCGACGGCACGGAGGGCGGCGATGTTCTCAGGCGTGCGCTCGTAGGTCTTGGGCCAGAAGGTGATGGGTACCATGACGAGATCGTCGCGGGGGATTCCGTAGGCGAAGAGATAGGCCGCGATGGCATTGCTGTACTCTACGTCGTCGACGTTGAAGGTGTCGGTGAAGAAGATGCCGGTGGGGTCGTCGTTGCAGCCCTTGACGAAGTAGACGCCGTTCCCACCCTCCTTGAACGGGTTCAAGACCTTGCACTCCAGCTTCGCATAGTAGGCGATTCCGGCGCGAACGACGCGTGTGAAACCCGGACGCTCGTTGACCCGCGCTGCTCGCGTGAAGCTCAGGCCGGGATCGGATTCCAGTAGATGGGAGAGCACGGAGCCGACAGCGTCGCCCTTGTGCTCGGGGATTGCCCCGAGGAGGTCGGCGAGGCGCGATTTCATTTTCTCGATCAGTTTCATCGTGTGTTTCCTTTCTGCCGGTGCCGCACGGGTACCGGCAATTCGCTTGAGCTTCTTCGTTGGTAACGCTTCTAGCTGCGGCGAAACGTTGCGGTGCCGAAGGTGCCAAAGAACAGGAAAGAGTTTCTGGGCCAATGGCACCTTTGGCACCATCGAGAGACTTTGCAGGTGAGGGGCGGCGAGGGAGGTGCCGCAACGGAATGCTGTGGCACCTCCATCGGCCCTAATCCGTCTCCCGGTACACCCAGCAGCGCTGCTTGCCGTACGGGGGACAGAGGCGCTTGTTGCCCGGGACCCATCCAGGGCACTGCGATGACAGGATGCGGCTGACCATCTTGCAGTTGGCCTTGGTCTTTTCGAGATGGAGGGCCTTGTCGAGGATCTCGAACGTGCACATGGGACGGTCGGTGTTGCCGGGGAGATACGCGAGGACCTTCTGCACGCAGGGGTCCTCCTCGACAAAACGTCCGCGCTGTGCGGCCGCCTCGACCTCCATCTCGGGCGTGAGGACGGTCGAGAAACGGGGGTCGCCCGTCTTCATCCACGTGCGGGCCTCTGCCCATGCCTGCCGGATGGCGGTAGGAAAGCCCTCGTCGAAGACGGACTTCTCCGTGCGCTCGATGCCGCAGAGCACCGGGAGGAAGCGCCTTGCGCCGCTCGTCCGCTCGCGGATGAAGTCGGCCTCATTCGTGGTGCCGACGAAGACTACGCGCCGGGGGAAAGCTTCCGTCCGTCGACAGTAGGCTCCCCGGAACTCATCTACCTGACGTGTGATCCCGGCCTTCACGCTCTCGACGGAGCGCTCGGACATGCCGTTGAGCTCGGGGATCTCGACAATCCACTTGCCTCGGTTCTGCTCGCCTGTGAGCTTGACGTCGCCGAGGTTGATCACGGAATCGCTGAAGTAATCGTCACGTATGGCGAGGGCCCTTGTGAAGGTTGACTTGCCGATACCCCCGGCACCGCACAGGATAGGCATGTAGTCGGCCTTGCAGCCCGGGTGATAGGCGCGGGCGATGCCCTCGCAGAACAGGATGCGCTCGACTTCGGAAACGTACGTGCTCCTCTCCGCGCCGAGATAGGTGCTTAGTAGCGCTCCTACGCGCGGCGTGCGATCCCAGGTGAGGGTGTCGAGCATGGCGACGAGCGGGTCGTAGGTGTTATCCTCGCCGACGATTGTCAACGCGAGCAGCATGAACTTCTCCTTCTGGAGGGAGATTGTCTGCTGGAGGAGGGCGAAGAGCCGTGCGTCGTCGGAGTCGCGCCACCGGCGTTCCCTCACATCCGTGTCCCAGGGCAGAGGACCGGTCTTGAAGAGCTCATTCGCGAGCCGGTTATAGCCGACGTTCAGGGGGAGGGACTTGAGCTCCTCGACGATCTCGTTGACCGTCGGCGGAGAGCGGCGCTCCGGGGGCTGCGGATCGGGGGCGTCGTCGCGCTTCTGTGTGCCCATCAGGCCGCCCCGCGAGACTGGAGGCGGTGAGGGCCATTGACGGGGCAGGTCTTGCCGGAGACAAGCGCTTCGAGCCGGCTGAGGCGAAGCTCCGTAACGATAAGGCGTTCGACCAGCTCTTCCTCTGACGGTGGATGGTCGAGGCCGTGGTCGCGCAAGACGGCGCGGCGTCGGGCGGAATTCATCATGCTAAGATTCATCGACAGGGTCCTCCTTATGTGTGGGCTCTTGTTTTTGGGTGACGGCCGAGCTTTGGTAGGGGAGGCCGTCGCCCATTCCAAGGTTTGCGATGAGGGCGTCTTCAAGCTCCACGGGGGAGCGCTCGGGCGCGAACGACCCGGCGAAGGCAGCGAGCGTCTCGAGCGACTCGACGAGCTCGTCGTTCATGTCTCTTGCGCGCCGGATGCGCCGAAGTTCCGCTACGACAGGTCCCACACGCTCCTTGACCGCCTTGCGCATGCGGGTGGTCGCGACCACGGTGAAAGTGCCCTCAAGCAAGCACCCCGTGATGTAGTCCTGCTTCGACAGGCCGCTCAAAGCGACGCGGAGGTCGAGCTGGTCCGCCTCTGCGGGCGACATGCGGAAGGCGATGGTCTTGCAGCGGCGGCGTCCCTTGGCGTCCACAATCGGCCTAGACATCCGACATCACCTCGTCCAGCGCCTCCACGAGGTCGTGCTGGGTCGAGGGAAAGAGATGCGAGTACATCTCCGTGACCTCGGCGGTCTCGTGACCCATGCGGTCGGCGATCGCCGTGGGCGAGTAGCCGCTGTTGATGAGCGCGCTGACGTGCGAGTGGCGGATGTCGTGGATGCGGATGCGCTTGACGCCCGAGATTTCGCAGCCCCGTTTCATCTCGTGGGACAGGGCATGCTTCGTGACGGGGAAGAGCCGGTCAACGGGAGCGATTTCAGGATGTGTTGCCAGATAATCATGCAGCTCCTCACGAAGGAGGCTCGGCATGACGATGTCCCGCTTCGAGGCGCGCGTCTTGGGCGGACCGATAACGTCCTCACCCTTGATGCGGGCGTAGGAATGACGGATACGGATAACGTTGAGATTGAAGTCGATGTCTTCCGGACGGAGGGCGAGGAGCTCGCCCTCGCGGCAGCCCGAGAGGTAGAGCGTGAGGAATGCAAGGTAGATGAGCGGCTTGTCCTCGATGGCCCGGGAGAAGCGCTTGAACTCGGCAGGGGTCCAGTAGAGCATCTCCTTCTCGGGGCGCTTGGAGCCGACCTTTCCCGCCGCCAACATGGGATTCTTGGGCAGGCGGTAGAAGCGGACGGCGTGGTTGAAGATGGCTGAGAACTGGTTGCAGATGGTGTGGAGATAGCTCTGCGACAGGTTCTGCTCAAGGAGCCAATTCTCCCAACGCACCACGTCCGCAGCCTTGACGTCACAAAGGCGCATGGGGCCAAAAATGGGCAGGATGTACTTGTCGATAATGACATCCTTGGTGAGCCTGGTGCCGACTCGCAGTCGAGGGTAGATGTCACGCGCGTACATGGTTTTAACGAAGGCCTCGACGGTGACCTCGACACGTTCGTTGCAGGAGGCGAGGAAGTCGCGCTCCCAAGCCACAGCCTCCTTCTTGGAGACGAACCCGCGCTTCGTCTTCTTGTGGCGCTCGCCCATGGAGTTGCGGTACCAAGACTCAACCGTCCAAGTCCCGCGCTTCTTGTCGCGGCTAACTGACATTAGTCATCGCCGCCTTCTGCTTAGAAGGGGCGGAGAGAAGACGTGCCTCGAAATACGAGCGTTGGACCTTCCCGGGGATGGTCATGATTCCCTGAGCTGCAAGCTCTGTATTCAAGGTCTTGATTAGCTTGAACGAATAGGACTTGCTCATGCCCGTGATCTCGGCAACCTCCTCCGCGCCGATAAGCTGACGTGTCATATGTAGTCTCCTTTCTAGGATGGGACACCTGTTGCCCCTTGTCTCGATTATGTACAAGAAAGGTATTAGCTACGACGAAAACTGGAATATTTCCAATCTGGACACATCTCCTACATTTTTTGTACGCACTAGATTTCGCGTGTAGACTTAAGGGCAGCTATTCTTTGGAGGTGTATCTGAATGACTGCCGTCGACTACGTCGGTACAATCTCGGAGGCCCTGTCGTCGTTTGCGGCCGACAGGGAGTGGGAACAAACGAGCAAGCGCTGGGGGAGGCAGCAACTATCTCAGAAGCTGTTTTGCCTCCGCTCGGCGCGTAAATGGACCCGAAAGGTGGCTGCGCAGGCGGCGGGAATCCCGGAATCGGCCTTAAGGAATTACGAGCTGATGAAGTCGGCCCCGAAAGAGGAGCATCTTGAGGGGCTTGCGAACGCCTTTGGCATACGAGCCGAGGCGCTTCGCTACTACGATTTCAGTGATACGGACCTAATTGCTCAGGCTTTCTTTCAATTTGCTGCGACATACGGGTTCGAGCCCGTTGCAAATGAGCGCTATTCTGCGCTCAAGCCGACTTCATCTTTCATGAAGGCGTTCCTGAAGAAATGGGCTGCTCAGTATGCTCAGGTTGAGAGCGACTCCGACCGGGATGATTATGAAAGATGGAAGGACAACTTCGCGGCTGACTTTGACCCGTCCCAGTTTCCCTTGCGCTACGAGTACGATCCGCGAGAGTCCTGGATACTGATTACGCCCTGGCAGAATAGAATGCAGTCGAAGAAACTGCCCGAGCTAAGGGCGCGGTGCACTCCTGCGAAGACTCAGCCGGATTTGGCCCGAGAGACCGATCTTTCCCTTGCAACGCTACGTTCGTATGAACAAGGGGCTAGGGTGCCAAAATTCGCTGCACTCCAAAAACTGTCTGCTGCTTTTGGCGTGAAGAGAGGGGCGCTTGTATTTACCGATTTCGGTAGTCCTGTCCAAGCGGCCCACGCATTATTTCAGCTTTCGGCCTCATATGGGTTGATTCCGGTTCAGCTGGAAGACGGCCCAGTGCTCCTCGCGAGGGGACCTGTTTCCGACTCTTTTCTTTTTGAATGGGCAAAGAAGTACGAGACTCGTGTGAAGCGGGCCGATGAATACGACGAGTGGCTCGATCGGTTCAGCTATTTCGAACATGATAAGTCCGATGACTATGTCGATAAGTTTCGACAGCATACGATACGCCAACCGAATGGTTCGCTGCTTATTGACGGTCATGTTTATAGCGATTTCTGTCCCTTCGACGAACGTTTCAAAAGGGGATATGCGCTTGCTTAGCAAGTTTCTGCCATTGGCGGGTCGGAACATATTGCTTTGGGGCAAGCTGTTGGGAAGGAAGAGGATATGAATAAAGAAACGAAATTGGGCGATGGAGTCGCCAATGAGCTAAAGGAAGAAATTAATCGCGAGCTGTCTTCGACGGCTAAGAGTTTCATTCGAATCCTGTTTGCATACCTTAACGATAAAGTTCAGGGTATCGATTTTGATGATCTTCTAGGAAAACTGAGCAAGAAAGACGAGGACGAGATTATGTCCCTCTGGTCTTCTCAACTCGTAGAAGAAGGCCTAGTGCCAAGTGGGTATGGCGGCTTGCCGAATGATTTACTTATTGAAAATTTGCATCAAATAGGCTATGTAGATGGTCTCTATAGCGGGTACGTTCTTGCAATGATCTCGCTGGTAGATAACAATGCGCCTCGCGAGCTGATTGCTTCTGTAAAAGACGATCTATTTCCTAAACCTATAGCATTGCGCTACAGAGATCGCCATGAGTTGGTTTCGCGCCTTGATGATGAAAATTATCGCTGGGTCAAATGTCTGACGAAGGATGATCCAGCTGATTAAAGATCTCGAATCAACCTTTTCGTTTTATGCGTGAGGACCAAATGAGGACCATATTCCGTTAAAGAAACGCCTGTTAGCTTGCATTGTAAAAAAGTGAGCGGCCTTTCTAGCTGCGGCGCTCGTTATCGAGTGGGAATAGAACAGACGTTCGATAAAATAATTTAGTATCAGATAGCGGGCACGGTTTCAATTGAATCCGTGCCCGCTGCTGTATGCGTGTCCTTGCACGCCCAATATGCGCCGTAAAAGCCGTCTTCTTCGACGTCAAAGTGAATGCGCTTCGTTTTTGCCTCTCAAAATCTTATTTTCACGATTTGCATTTTCATCCCGTTGTCACCGACCCTTGCGAGAAACCGGAAAAAGCCGCTGACAGCAGGGTCTCTCAAATCGTTGTAGCCCAGCATATAGCCGCGACTTGTGACCTGCAGACGGCTGTCCCACGTGCCGATTTCCTTGGCGGCATCCGAAACCGCAAAATATGCCCCCACATCCTTGATTTTTGCGGTCTTTAGCCATGTTTTTGCGATCATCTTTACTGCCGTCCGATTGGCAGCATCAAAGACCAGCACACCGCCGGGGAAAGCGTCCTCCATCCCCCGCACCAGTTCCCGGACCTGCTGGGTCAGAAAGTAATAGAACACCCCGGAAGCAAAGAACACCGCCCCGCCGGAGGCATCGATATTGCCAAACCATGCGGTGTCTTTCAGGTCGCAGGGGATATTATGTTCCCGATCCCCGGCGGGCAGTAGCTGCTGCCGCAAGGCAATCACATCCGGGAAGTCCAGATTGTAGATCTTGCATCTACCGTTGTCGCAGGTTCTGCCGGTGTTGTCCAGCCCGCAGCCCAGATTGACCACCGCCGCATTGGGGTGGCCTTTCAGGTAATCCCTCACCTCGAAAGCAAGATCACCTTGCCGCATGGCCACCTCCAGCGCACCAAAGCGCTGTATCAGGCTGCGGGAGTTTTTCTCTGCCTCTGAAAAGTCGTAGTCGATCTGGTCGAGCAGACGAACCGCTGTTTCATCCCTGTAAAGGTTCGGATACAGCTCCGTACACAGCTTTCGGGAATACAGCGGGAGGATCAGCGTCTCCTGCACGGTGTTTTTCTCAATTTTGCATTTCATAGGTTTCTTCCTCAGTGAATAAAAACTGTCATAATTACCGCCAGCACAGCCGCTATGACCGTCATGTCTATCGCCATGTGCGGGATGGATGAAAAATGCCCGTGCTTGATGCCCTTACTTCTGCGCCGTGACGCAGAGCCAGCTTTTCTTTTTGCGAATCTGCACCTCGTGAAAGCCCGCCTGCTCCAGATACGCCTTTAATTCAATGTCTTTGTAGATGGTCATGCCGCCGATGATCTCCGTCCACTTATCATCCTTGTCCGTATCGCCGTTGCTTTCGTTGCAGATGAGAATTGTCCCGCCTGGCTTCAGCGTCCGCCAGACCTCACGGAAGCATCGGGGCAAATCAGGCCAAAAATAGACGGTCTCAAAGGCCGTGGCGGCATCGAAGTAGCTATCCTCAAACACCATATCCGCCACACTGCCTTGCAGAACGGCGCAACGCCCCTCCTGAATTGCAATTCGGTTGAGCTTTCTAGTCTTCTCCACGCTGACGGGCGAATAATCGACGCCCTTGACGACGCCATGCGGGCATTTTTTCAGCAGCCGTTTTATGTTCGCCCCGCCGCCGCAGCCGCAATCCAGCACCTTGGCATTTGGCGCAAGTCGTAGAAATCGAAGTCCCCACCGCGCCACAGGGCTGTGGCCCAGATTCATCATGGCAACCATAAGTTTTCCGCCGAGGCCTACGGGTTTGCGAGTGTTTTCAAAGAACGACATCTGGCCCCTCCGATTTCGTGCATTCCGCATAGGTCAACGGGAACGAGGCCTTCAGCACCGCGCTTTTCTGCACCGCCCAGCCGTTTTGACGCAGGAAACGCAGGTATTCCTCGCTTGTCCACCTGCTGTGGAGGGGGAATCCCGCCATACTCATGAAAAAGGCTTTTGCCTTGCCGGAAACCGAGTTCTCCGCGTGGGTGAAGGTTGGTGCGATGAGCACGCCGTCGTCCTTCAGCACCCGCCTGATTTCCTGCAGGGCCTTTTCCGGATGAGGCACTATATGAAGCGCGTTGGACACGATCACCACTTCGAAGGACTTCTGTGCATAGGGCAGGCGGAACATATCTTGTACGGAAAAGTGCAGCTTTGCGGATTGATTGTCCCGCTTTGCTTCAAGGATCATCTTTGCAGAAGCGTCTGTAGCCTCGATGTGCGCCGCCGCATTCACGATGCTCTTTGCGATAAGCCCCGTGCCGGTGGCAACCTCCAGCACGGTTTTTGCTTTCACCACCGGCCTGATCAGCCCATACATCTTCTCATACGCCGCCCGGTCCTTTCGCATGAAACGGTCGTACCGACCGGCATTCTTGTCCCAGAAGCCCTTGCGTTCGTGCATGGCTATCGCCCCCAATCAGTTAGAGCTATCTAACTGTAGCGCATAAATCGCGCAGTAAGGGAAGACTAACTTCAGTTTCTCGGCAAAGACGCATCTCTTCGGCTTTCGCTTATAACGGCACGATTCAGATACTAGGCTGGAGCTGAAAAAGGAGCTTGGCGGACAGGTAGATCGATACTGGTTCCCGGAACGGTGATCCAGCCAATTACACCAGGGCTCTAGTCATTGAGGGGGAATAGAAAATTCCTTAGTTATGGGGGTATAAATTTGATTCCCTTTAGGATAAACCCTCATGACTATATGAATTGACCTGCTGACTCCAATGAAGATTGGGGGGTAACGGCCAGGGGTGACGGCCCAGCGAGTGTTATTTTGAGAGCTATGCGCATTGAAAGCGACCTTTCGTGGTATAAACTACTTGCCGGAAGCCGCGGCTTTCAGAGTACGGCTTACGTGTACGTTTAACCTCCGCGGGCGACGGGGTGCCGCAAGGCGTAGAATATCGCCCACCTGTAGGGGCCTGCAGCGATGCGGGCCCCGCTTCGTATGAAGGGGGCGCAACCGGTGAAGATCGTATCCATTTCCCAGGACTTCTTCAACCTCGTCGAGGGCGACCGCGAACTTATGCTCAAGCACAATCGCCCCTGCATCGTGGTGGTGAGGCTGCGTTTTCGCGGGAAGCGCAGGGACTTCGCCGTGCCGTTGCGCTCCAACATCGCTCCCAACGTGCCCAAAGACCAGTACTTTGCGCTACCGCCCCGCCCCACGACACGTCCCGGCTGCCGCCACGGCATCCACTACGTCAAGATGTTCCCCATAACCAAGGCCTACCAGCGTCGCTTTAGGACCGAGGGTTCGGCATACTATGAGACGCTCCAGCGCATTATCGACAGCAACACCAAGCGCATTGTCTCCGAGTGTCAGGCGTATCTCGACCGCTACGAGCGCGAGGGAAGGCCCCGCTTTGCCGTCGACATCGACCGCATCGTGGGGCTGCTGGAGGGCGAGAAGTAGGGCGCCTCGGCTCAGTCTCGAGCCATGCGGAGTCGCTCCGCATTTTTGAACGCCGCGTATGCGCCCCAAATACTTGAGATACAAGCTATGAAGTGCGACGGCGCGCCCGTACCCGTGCATAGCCATCGCCATCAGCGTCTGCGGTGCGCTACGATATCAGGTTGATTTTCAATCTCAACGCAACAGTCTGAGCGTACCCCGCGTTTCCGCAGCTAGCGCAACGCGGAAATAGCTCACGGCGCCTGGCGACCGCCCCGTTTCCGCAGGTGGAGAGGCTATGGAGGCCGGTGCCCCCATGCCGCCTCCGCATGCTCCGCCAGCCCGCCGCGCAGCCGTTCCGGACTTAGCGCAACGGGCCCTCCGGCCCATGTCCCGGCCCGACGCCTACCCCGTCAGCGGCCCCTCGCCCCTCGCGGCCCTGGCCCTGTCGATGCAGCCGGGCGTGAGGTCGAGCTCGCCGGGCGCCAGCTCCTCTATCCCGAACACCCCATAGTCTTTCTGGGATAATGGCGTTATCGAGAAAGTGGGTGGGAAATGGATTGCCAGTCTCTGTACGACGAGTTCGCGGACAAGGCGTTGGCGGACATCAAGCTATCGAAGAAGTTCGCAGGCGTCAATGAGTTCAACAGCGGATTCCTTTTTGGAACCGATGATTGCAATTGCGCAAGCATGAAGCAGATGCAGCGAAACTGGGCTGCAGCGGCGCCTGGCCTATTCGCTGACTTTGCAAGGAAGCTGGCATCTGGGCATTCCATCGAAACCTTCGACCTGCCATCCACGTCAAGATGGAAGAACGCCGGCTTCGGTTACATTGCGGACGGGGGGAAGCATGCATGCGTCATGCTGTGGCCAAGCATCGACCATAGCCCGCTTAACCACACTAAGAGCAACTCCATGTTCTGGGCGTTCGAGTTGGTGGAGAACGGGGAGGTTGACGACGTCTACCTTGTATGGCTTGCGGATGAGGCCAACGTCAAGCTC
Organism: Coriobacteriaceae bacterium; assembly: GCA_902363125.1. Classification (GTDB taxonomy): domain Bacteria; phylum Actinomycetota; class Coriobacteriia; order Coriobacteriales; family Coriobacteriaceae; genus Collinsella. Next base: position 100,167 of record CABIZD010000002.1, on the reverse strand, counting down.
CGCGAGAGTCTCGGCTACTGGTACGAGTCTTTCTCTCCGCGCGGCGTCAAGCACGTCTCTGCAACAGATTGGTTCGAGAGGACTTTCGGAAAGGAAGAGGCCGACCGTTTGACCGACGTGGCTGGCAGGGTGAGGACGGAGGGTCGACTTGTCCAGGGGTTCACGGTTGTTGCCCTGCCCACCGAGCATGAGCTCGGCTCCTTCAGACGAGAGCTCCTTCACGACTACGAGGCGATCGAGCTTCCTCTTATCAGGTACCGTCTGATGGGAAGAGGGATGTCGGAGCGCGACATCGATATCTTGGCGCGCAACATTCAGCGCAAAGATCTGTTCGAAATACTCTTCGGGCAAGCCAGCTTCGCCGTCAGCTTTCTGTCGTCAGAGTGGCGCTACAGGCTCAACACCCTCTCCGAGAATGTCGAGCAGACCGGGACGGTCGCTGGCTACATCAAGGCGATAGAGCAGATGATGTTCGACCTTCTTCCGCTTTGGGCGAACAGGGACTACAAGGTGGCGTTTGGCGCCGTAAAGGCCTGGAACCCTGCCGTCCCGCTCACCTCAGCCCTCCTGGCGGAGAAGGACAAAGAGGCAACGTTGGGCCCGCTTGCCTATCTATTTGCAAGCTACCAGCACAAATACTTCAACGTGCGCATCTACGATCCTGAGATTGATTACAAGTCCTTTCGCGAGCTCCTGTTCGGGCGGCTGCGGTCGTTCATGGACGACACCCGCAATGGGAAGCTCCATAAGTCCAACTTCTACGACCTGGGCAAGGTTAGGGAAATCAGGGACGAGGTTCTTGACATCATGTTCATGCTGCTCGGCGGCCTACGGCTCGACGAAGAACAGCTCAAGTATCTTGACGGCATGAGAGCCCAGGGCGAATCGAGCTCCGACGACCTCGCGGAGATGGCAAAGGTCCTCAATGAGGGACTCGATGGTTTAACCGTCAGCTCAATCGAGAGCGCGCATCTCATCGCTATAGAGCATCATGACGACACCCACCTCTGGTCCATCGCCCTGTCGATAATGGGTGACGGGATCGACATCCATAACTCCTACTACTACTCTCCGCTGCGCGGGCTGTCGCAGGATGAAGAGCTGGAAAACATTGATCGCCTATTCAGAAGGTACCGCTCGGAAAGGTGCGCCTCTGATGCCCTTGCAGAGGTTCTGACCGAGTACGTCGTCTTTAGCGTTAAATCCAAGCCGTTTCATGTCCCTTTGCAATAGCATCTCGCTCGGCTCCCAGAGCGCTTTCAAGCATGGAGATATAGCCCTCGTGCGCCGCCTCGTAATCTTCGACGAACTGCCGAAGCGTATCGGCGCTGCATGTCGAAAGGCCTCGAAAGGTCCTGGCCCAGGTGAGGCCTTTCGGCTTTGCAAGGAAAACGCCTCCTCCCATACCGAAAAGCCAACGGTAGAGGGTTGGAGACAGCTGCGTCCTCACGCAGGCGTAGCCATGGGGATTGCCGGCATCGTCCTCGGAGACGTGCGAAAAAACCAAGTCGTGGCCGAACCTGTCGTAGGCATATTGGGCGCAACGCCCCTCGACTTTGAGGAAAAGCGTCCTGCTGGTCCCGTCGCCGTACATGTCAATCCGCTCTCGGACGTCGGCGGCCACCCTTCTCCTAAGCTCGTCAACCCTGCCGGGGTTGCGGAGCTTCTTCCCCGATACCATCGCGTTCGTCATATGGTCCAGCCTGCGGAAAAAGGGTTCGCCCTCGGGAACCTTGTCAGTTGTCACGCAGGTCTCAAGATAGTAGTGTCCGAAGCTGTAGACGAGGCAAACGGGGTCTTCGGACGAGATCTGGCGGTCAATCAGCTCATCCCCGTTCATCAAGTGGCGGCGATAACGGAAGCAGAGCTGTTCGTTGTTGCGAATCGCGGAGGAGGCGGCGACCATCGCCGCAAGTGCGTTCATGCCCTCATGGGTTTCGCGCTCATCGACAAAGATCGATTCGACCATCTCTTCCAGCTCGCGGTCGGACATGATTTCCTCGAGCTTCGCGCAAAGGCGAGCGCGCTGCTCCTCATTGACGAACTTGCTCGTTCTCACCATGCCCATCAGGAGCGAAGAGTCATGCGATGAAAAGGGCTTTGCCGCGCAGCGGTACCCGGTTTTCTCGCCCCGCCCGGGCTTTATGACTTCGGCTCCGAAGGGGCTGCATGATGCCAAAGCGTCGAGATCGGCGCGGACGGAGTTTTCGGCCACATTGCTCCCCGACAGTCGCGAGAGAACCCGAGCTATTTCCTGCGAGGTGAGTCCCTCGTTCTCGTCGGTGAAATCGCATAGCAGGCGCGCGACTGCCAGCAAGCGCTGTCGCGTTCCGCTCTCAATCGTGCCGCATCTCTCGAGAAAAGCCGCTATCTCAATGTCCGTCAGCTTCCTCGACATGGTTTCCTCGTTTCTATTGAATGACATTAAATATTGTAGGTCATTAGAGCGTCTGCATTCGAACGGCAGGGCTCTTATTCGAGAAACTGTCCTCAGTAAAACCCGTAGAGGAGGAGGAACTGATGACCGACAAGAGCCGTTTGGAAGATAAGCACTTCGAAAAGGCGGGAAGTGGCCGCGACATGGACACGTGGTTCTTCAGGTTGATGGCCGCCGCCGTGACGTGCATGACCGTGGCGCTCCTCGCTGGAATGGCATGCCACATCGCCCTCACGCTCAAGCTGCTCGCCTAGACTAACCCCACGAAAGGAACGACCATGGACAGCAAGAACATCGCAAAGGCCGCCACCGAGCTCGTCGACTCGCCCGAGGGTGCGCTGAAGACCGTCAGGGAAGCCATCGGGTACGCGCTCGAGGTCAACCCAACGAAGGAGCAGGCCGCCATTGCGGTCGCCGCGCTGATGGCGTCGGTCGCCTTCTATGCGATCAAGAAGAACTACAGTTTCGCATACGACAAGCTGTCGTTCACCGCGCCGTCGGCCGGGTAGTGCGAGCGAGGGAAACGCCCAGAAGGAGGGCCGGAGCCATAGGCCCCGGCCCTCTCTCGTTCAAGACTTTAGTCTGCTGGCCGCGCAGCGGCCAGCTTTAAACCACCCGCTACGCGGGTGGAGACAAACGGCTTTACAAAGCCACCCCTCCGGCCGATATTGACGATTGTTCAGGCCGTCAAGAATTCGAGTCGAAGGGGTGGTCGCCATGGCCCAGAAGGCCTACAGCCTTTCCCACACGAAGTGGATGTGCAAGTACCACGTCGTGTCCACGCCGAAGTATAGGCGCAAAGTGATCTACAACCAAATCAGGAGCGACATAGGGGAGATCCTCAGGAAGCTGTGCGAGTACAAGGGGATCGAGATAATCGAGGGGCACCTGATGCCCGACCACGTGCACGTGCTGCTGGCGATCCCGCCGAAGTGCAGCGTCGCGAGCGTCATGGGCTACCTGAAGGGGAAGAGCTCGCTGATGATATTCGACAGGCACGCCAACCTCAAGTACAAGTTCGGCAACAGGAAGTTCTGGGCGGAGGGCTACTACGTGTCCACCGTCGGCCTGAACGAGGCGACGATCGCCAAGTACATCAGGGAGCAGGAGTCCCACGACATCGCGCTGGACAAGCTGAGCGTGAAGGAGTACGAGGACCCCTTCAAGAGGAGGTGATCCTGCCGGTTCGACCGGCGCGCCACGGGTCAAGATGCACTAGGCCTGGACGAAGTCCGGGCCCGCGCCTTTAGACGCGAGCCCGGGGCCCGTGGGTTATACCCTAAGAGCAAACCACCCTTTTTAAGGGTGGTTCTGATTTGCACTCCTACCCCGAACAGGATTCCTCGCTGAAGCCCCTTGAGCATCGGGCGCCACTATCGAGCGTGCGCGTTTTCGTAGGCCTCTTTGATTTCTTCTGGCAAGCCATCGGGAATCAGTGCCTTAAGCCTGTCCTCGCCGCCATCTTGCATCGCCTGTTCGTAGTACCAGCATTTGAACTTCAGCATATCGAGCGCACGGTTCATGTTCGCGATCTCCGATTCCATGTGGGCCTTCCGCTCCTCGAACATAGCCTTGCGCTGGGGGTATGTTGATGGGCCCTCTGCGCACCATTCCATGAACAGCCGGATATCCCTGATCTCCATCCCCGCCTTCTTTAGGCATTCGATGACTCGAAGCGCCTCGAGTTCCTTGTCGCCAAATCGGCGAATGCCGGACGCCCGCTCCAATCCCGGGAACAATCCCTGCTTGTCGTAATATCGCAGCGTTGAAGCGGGCAAACCGAACATTTCCGCCACCTGTCCGATTGTGTACATGGCTCCTCCGAAACAATGTCGAATTCATTCCTTGACCTAAAGTCAGGTTTAGGTATTACCTTCATTCTCGTCAATACAAATCGGGAGCGCAAGGGGTATTCCGTAATGGGCAAAACGGTTTTGATAGTTTCTTCAAGTCCACGAAAGAATGGCAATTCCGAGACGCTGGCGGAGGCTTTCGCTAACGGCGCGCGGGAGGCAGGTCACAGCGTTGAGACCGTGCGTCTGCGCGAGAAGCAAATGGGCTTCTGCAGGGGCTGCCTTGCCTGCTTAAAGTTGGGGCGTTGCGTCATCCAAGACGATGCCGTGGAAATTGCCGCCAAGATGCACGACGCTGATGTCCTGGTGTTCGCAACGCCCGTTTACTACTACAGCGTCTGTGGCCAGCTCAAAACCATGCTGGACCGCGCTAACCCGCTTTTTGGCTCCGATTATGCATTCACCGAGGCATATCTGTTGGCGACGGCGGCGGAGAACGGGCGCTCGACCTTCGACGGCGCGAAAAAGGCAGTGCAGGGATGGGTTGACTGTTTCTCCCGCTGCACGCTCGCTGGAACGGTTTTCGCCGGCGGCGTGAACGGCGTGGGCGAAATCGCCGGGCATCCCGCTCTGGAGCGGGCGCGACGAATGGGCATGGGAATCTAGCCGGGCTGCTTGACAGCGCGGAAGCAGATTTGTGCCAAAACTATCGACAGGAGGAAATCGATCATGGCAGTTAAACAGACGGCGGGCAGAGATGCCCTGGGGGAGTTCGCTCCCAAATTCGCACAGCTCAACGACGACGTGCTTTTCGGCGAGGTGTGGAGCCGAGAGAGTGAGCTCTCCCTGCGCGACCGCAGCGTGGTGACAGTGGTTGCCCTGATGTCGCAGGGACTGACGGACTCTTCGTTCAAATATCACCTGACGTCCGCAAAGAACAACGGCGTGACCAAGGCGGAGATAGCGGAGATCCTTACGCATGCAGCGTTTTATGCGGGTTGGCCCAAGGCGTGGGCTGCCTTCCGCATGGCGAAGGAGGTCTGGGCGAACGACGATGCCGTCGACGCAAAGGCTCAGCACCAAAACGAGATGGTTTTCCCCATCGGTGCCCCCAACGACGCCTTCGCGAAGTTCTTTATCGGTCAAAGCTACCTCGCGCCCCTTTCCACCGAGCAGGTTGGCGTCTACAACGTGACGTTTGAGCCTGGCTGCCGCAACAACTGGCATATCCATCACGCCAAAAGCGGTGGCGGACAGATCCTCGTCTGCGTGGCTGGTCGAGGGTTTTACCAGGAGTGGGGCAAGCCGGCACAGGAGCTGCGCCCCGGCGACGTGGTCAACATCGCCCCGGGGGTGAAGCACTGGCACGGCGCCGCGCCCGACAGCTGGTTCTCGCATCTTGCGTTGGAGGTTCCGGGCGAGGATGCCTCCAACGAGTGGCTGGAGCCTGTGAACGACGAGGAATATCTCAAAGCAACTAACAAAGAGGCTTAAATAACTTCGCCGTCCGTGCCTCCGAGAGCAGTGTGCTCAAGTCTGCCTGAATCGCCTCTGCCTTGCTTCCGAGCTGCAGCGGAGCCGAGCCGTTCGAGATGTTGACGCTCAACAGGTGCGCATCCGGCAGCTTTGCGGTCATGCTCCAGAACGGGAGCGTGATGATACCAGGGGTCATCTCGCCCACGCCGAGCTCCAGCAGCAGCACGCGGCCATTGCTGCGCTCGTGCACAAAGCGCTCGTATCGTTCGAGGTTCTCGCGCCATACCTCGCCTTGCAAAAACGTGTCGTCGCGCACCCACGGCGTAAGCTGCCAGCCGCAGTGCGGGCATCGGGGGATATCCTCACTGCGAATCTCGAACCCTGCCATGCCGGCGAGCATGCGCTCGACATGGGGGCTTGCGTCGAAGAGCTCATCGCAGCATGGCTGCTTGCACTGAAGGTGCGCGAAGCTTCCCTGGTAGTTGCAGACTCTCTCGGCGGGAAACGTCTTCTCGACCTGGGTGTCCACGTTGGTGCTCAGGATAAAGTAGTCCTTGTGGGCGATGAGGGAACGCAGGTCGAGATAGGGCTGTGAGGCCGGCTCGCTCAGCATGAAATGGATGTATCGCGCGTAGTAGGCCCATTGCTGCTCGAGGCTGGGGTAGAGGTGGTAGAAGCCGTCGAAAAGGCTCTTAAAGCCAAATGCTCGCTGCCAGTCCTCCATTCCGGCACGCGTCATGCCCGCGCGGTTGTAATGGTTGAACCCGGCGGCGCTCGACATGCCCGAGCCGATGCCGACGACGATGGCGTCGGCATCGTCGATAAGGCTTCGAAGCCTATCTGCTGCTCTTTCTAGAGACGGCATTGGACGACCTCCTCAAAAGCCGGTGCCATATCGCCATCAACGAGAATGGTCTCACATGAAGCATCGGGCGCCATAGCCTGGCTGTAGTTGAACACGATATAGGTGGTGTGCTCGCAGGCGTTTGCGATCTGAGCGAGCATGCGCTTTATGACGCCGTTGTGCAGCCCCACGCCAAGCTCGAGGATGGCAACCCTGTCGTTGCGATGGGTTCGGACAAGGCGCGCAAGCTCTTCGAGCTGGGCCGCGGCGATGGCGTCTGGATGAGTGAGACGCAGCTCGTCGATCGACGTGCGCGTGCTCCCCTCCGTCTCGAGCACGCGGTTCTCGTCGAACCCTGCGCGAGCAAAATGCCCGTCGATATTGCAGGTGATCACGAAAGAGTCCGCATGCTCCGTAAGACGCCGCAGCGTGTTCATGAGCGGGCTGGGCTCATATTCGAGATACTCCTTTTGATGGAATCGCTCAGCCCATCGACGTCGTACGTTTGCATCTGGGGAGGCGAGCCCCTGCAGTATGCAGCTGATGACGTCGGCCTGGGCGAGGTCCCCGTACGCCTCCCAAAAATGATCATCGGCGCGGAAGAGGTTGAGCCCCTCCGCCATGTCGAGCCCGTTGCTGGCGCCGATGACGATCAGATCCGCCTCGGCAAGTGCCCGACCGATGCGAGCGGCCTTTACCGTTTCCATGCGCTACCTTCCCAGCGTCTTGCGCACGTCGGCGAGCACGTCGGCGATGTCGGCGCGGATCGCCATGCCACGGCCCTCGATCGCACGGGGCAGAAAACGTGTCTTGTTGTTCACGGCGATGTAGCTCGCCTGCGGCAACTGCGCCGTGAGAGCCCAGAACGGCTCCTGGATAAACGCAGGCGTCATGCGGCCCACGCCCAGTTCAAGGAAAAGAACCTTCTGATCTGCGTGCGCGTCGAGCCAATCGGAGACCTTGCGGTACTGCTCCTCGTAGAGTTCGCCCTGCAAAAAGTTGCCGTAGCCGCGAACCCAGGGGAACGCTTCGGCCCCGCAGTGCGGGCAGCGCGGCACGAGCTCTGTTGGAACCTTTAGGTCATCTCCTATGGCCTCGATCATGCGGGAGACGGGCTCGGTCGCATCCCATACGTCATCCGTGCAGCAGCGGGAGCACTGGAAGAAGCGGTGGTCGCCCTGGATCTCCGCCACCTTCTCCCAAGGGTAGATCTTTACGAGCTGCGTGTCTTGGTTGGTGGTGAGCACAAAGAAGTCCTTCTCGGCAAGAATGGCGTCGAGGTCCTTGTAGGGCTGGCGCAGCGGGGCGTTGAGCGTGGTGTTGAGGAAAGTGGCAAGATAGCCCCAGCGCGCCTCGGCGGTGGGCCAGCGGTAGAATGAGCCCTCGAAAGCGCCCTTGAAACCGTAACGCTCGGCGAACTTGCCGAAATGCCTGCGATAGGTCGCGTTGTCCTCGTAGTAGAAGTCGCCGCCGCCCGCCGCGGAGAGGCCGGAGGCACCGCCCACAAGCACGCAGTCTGCCTCCTCGACCATGCGGGCAAAGTCCTCGATCTGCTGGTCGTAGGGCTTAGGCTCGCGGTCACTCAGGTCGTAGGGCGTGCCACCGCTGCGATAGGCTGCCTGATGGGAAAACGACCGGTTGGTGAGTTCGATGACGAGTTCCTCGTAAATAGTCATCCAAAGCTCTCTTTCAACTACAATGAACAGGTGTCTATAAAAAGTATCCATGTTGATTTGCGTCAGAGCAATGAACAGCTTTGAGGCACTGTCAATAAACGAACGTTTGCTGGGCATTGTCGAGCGTTGCAATTGGAGGAGCCATGGAAGCAGGGAAGGTCGATCGTCGCCGACGCTATACGCTCTCGGTCATACGGGAGGCGTTCTTCGCGCTGCTGGGTGAGGTCGGCTTTGCAAAGATGACGGTGGCGGATATCTGCCGTCGCGCGGATATCAACCGCGGTACGTTCTATCTGCATTACGAGGACAAGTTTGCGCTGCTCGATGCGCTTATCGATGAGGCCCTGGCGGCGGCACCTCCGCTCGAGGGGACGGGGTCGGGAGCCCTTTGCCAGCGCCCGCCGGCAAACGATGACTATTATCTGCTCTACTCGGATGACGACGCGTACGCCCGCGTGGCGCAGCGCGTCATCGATCGCGGGGCAGAGCAGATGGTTCCCTCGATTATGGAGAAGACCGGGCTTTCGCGTGAGGACGCCTATCTGCTCTTTGTCCATAGCGTTCAGGGAAATCTCGCGGTCAACCGTCTGCTTGGTTGGAGACGAGGGCCCGAGTTTGCCCACGCCCAGGAACTGCTCAACATCTATTCCGAAGGGGGCATGCGAGCGGTATCGGCTCGTCACGATTCCCGTAGTTGATCTTGACTGTGGACTCCTTACAAGTCTTGCTCGAGATCGAGCGGAGACTGGGCCCTGCCGAATCGGAGCTATGGCGATCAAAAATGTTGCCAGAAGACGCCGTCGACGCTGTTTGCGATGGGGCAGAGCTCGATGACGGTTCGGCACAGTCTGTTTCGACGGTTTCGCGGGGCGTTGATGGCGTGAAGGCGACCGTTGGAAAAAGCTCATTTCCGTGGGGAAGAAACTTCTCGGTGCGTAAAGCTCATCGGAGCGGGGATAGAGCTTTGTCTACGGGGTACGAAATGCTGGCTAGCGGTTGCGACGCCTTGTTGCAGAAATGCCAAATGCCGCAACTACACCACCGGCAATACTCAGGGCGGCTGCCATCGCACCGTTGTCGCCCGTCGCGGGTAGGGTGGTCCCGGCTGGTTTAACCGCCGCTACTGCCTTGGTGGAAACGGGATTTGCCGTGGGCTTTTTTGCATTGGGCTGCGGTGTGGGCTCGGGCTTGGTTTTCGGTTCGAGCTTGGAATCGCTCGTATCGGTTGCAATCAAGTGCACATCACTGTCGAAGAAGCAACGGATGTTGTAATTGTGCGTAATCCCCTGCCCACTGTCAACGTGTGTGCCAAGGTAGGTTGAGCTGTTGAGGTTCAGCCTGTAAGGGATTTGGTCGTCGGCGTAACTGCCTGTAAAGACTACGGTTGCTCTAACGTGATTGTCGATCATGGTCAGGGCAATAGAGACGCTGGCCTCTTTGGGGTTCTCAGTTTTTATAAGGCTTTCGGTATCGGTGTCGATCTTGAAGAGATGGACGGTGTCGTTAAGCCCGTAGATGAAGTCCTCGGGTTTGTCAGGAAAATCGTATACAAGAGCCTCGTTCTGGACCAACTCGAAAGCAGGGGGTAGCTCCAAATCGTAGTAATGATCGACGGTGGTTGCTGTGAGGCTGCCTTCCGCGTTGACTTCGTCGCAGGTGATGGGTGTTGCGACATCGGGTTCGGGCATTTCGGTCGCCAGTGCTGCGCAGGGTAGCAAAAGCTGCCCTGCCATAAGAATGCTTACTCCGAAGGCAACGACTCTGGCGCCTGCATGAAGCTTGACGTTGCGGATAGACAGGCCAGTGCGTTTGTAATGGGTTTGTGGTGCAACATGCTGTCCATACATAAGGCGCTCCTTGTTCGTAGGCCGGTTTCCGTGGATCTATATTGCGCCTGCCCGATTCGGCCAGGCTCATACACGCGAACGCTCACGCGAGTAGGAGAAAGCTCTAGTTAATTTTCCCACAGTCGACACTTTGCGGCCAACGATTTGCTGTTCAATTCTCGGAGAGAGAATCAAGACAGTTGAGGAGTTATCAGGCAATGAGACCGAGCGCGACAGCATGGCCTCCTCGCCCAAGCTGGAAGAGGTGCGAGAGCTCGCCCGCAAGCTCGCCTAAGGGTAAGAAGAACGCATGGCAATCGGTGTTGGTGGAAATGCTTGCTGTCCTTATCAAGAGAAATGCTGATTGCCATGCGTCGATGCCCCAGCGGACAATTCCGGTGTGCTAAAACGCCTTCTCGCTCAAGAATTCCCTGAACGCGGGGATGTCGAAGCCGACGAGGGCACGTCCACGTTTCCCGATAACGCCGTCCTCGAGGAGGCGGCGCTTGTACTGGCTTGCGTAGTTGCTGGCGACGCCCATACGCTTGGCGATCTCCGAGACCCTGCTGGATCCAGAATCAGGCAGAAGATTGTGAGTGAAAATCGGGAGTAGCGCTCCCGATTTTGACCAATTAACGTTTGTACGAGATAATAGGCTTCATAACGGGAGGCGATTCTATGTACATCGAGCGCGAAATTGAACAGACGATAGATTCGATGCTGGGACAGGGAAAAGTTGTCCTGGTGACCGGAGCGCGCCAAGTTGGGAAGACGACGGTTCTCAAGCAACATCTAGGCGACCGATTCGACTATGTTTCGATGGAGAACCCGCGGGATTATCTTCTTGCAAAAGAGGATGCTGCCCTGTTTTTCGAGTCTCATGATTTGCCGATCATCATTGATGAGATTCAGCGCTTGCCTGAGCTTTTTTCTCCGGTGAAGTGGGTTGTCGATCAATCAGGGGAGAAGGGCCGAATCGTCCTCACGGGATCCCAGACATATCACCTCATGAAAGGGGTGAGCGAATCTTTGGCGGGGAGGATTAGAATTCTGGAGATGCCCTCTTTAAGCTTGCGAGAGCTTGTTGGTGGTTCCCAGGGCCCTCGTCCGTATATCCCCAAAAAGGTTTCCTTGGCCTCTAAGATGTCTTCGGGAAATATTTGGAACATCATTCATAGGGGTTCGATGCCCGAACTGCAAGACCCAAATATCGATTGGGACTCCTATTATTCCGACTACGTTGCCGCATATCTCGAACGCGATGTTCGCGATCTTGTAAACGTGAAGGATGAGGCGAAGTTCTACAGCTTTATGGTCGCGTGCGCAGCGAGAACGGGGCAACTGTTAAATGCCACCGATATTGGAAACACCGTTGACGTCGACCGTAAGACGGTGAAGGCTTGGCTCTCGGTTTTGCAGGCGTCGAACATCGTTCGGATTGTCGAGCCCTTTTGGCCTAATGTCGATAAGCGTCTGACCAAGACCCCTAAGATATTCTTTATGGATACAGGTCTTGTTTGTCATCTAACGAGGTGGATAACGCCGGAGCAATTGCGCAACGGGGCTGCGGCGGGGCATATATTTGAGACGTTCGTTGTCTCGGAAATTTTGAAGAGCTTTATGAGCGCGGGGAAGAGCCTTCGCGACGTATGGTTCTATCGAGACCAAAAGAAGCGCGAAATTGATTTGCTCATTCAAGAGGGCCATATTCTCCATCCCGTCGAGGTGAAGATGTCAGCCACGGTGGGCAAAGATGCAGTAAAGAATTTTTCCTGTCTCGAGGGCCTGACCGGCTATGAAATTGGGTTTGGACACGTTGTCTGTCAAACCCCGGATCCATACCTTATTACCAAGGATGTCCAAGCGATTCCCGTGTGGGGCATATGATATACGTTGCAACGAGCGGGGCCCGGAGCGCAATGCTGATGCGCTCCGGGCCCCGCTGCTTTGTGAACCCATGACGGTTTGGCCACCGTTGTTTTAGTCAAACAAACTCGGCATGTCGTTTTCCTTCATGAGGGCACCGGCAGAGGGGAGGCTCTGCGCGGTGAACTTCTCGGCCGAGACACCGGCGCCAAGGATGTCCTCGGTTGTGCCGACAGTGGTGACCGAGCGGCCCTTCTTGGCCGTGAAAGCCTGGACGCCCTGCGTGTTGGTGGTCGTCTTGGTCTTGAGCAGCGACGTGTTGAAGTTCATCAAACGATAGTCGCTCGAGACCAGCGCGATGTCGCGATCTTCCTTGAGCACCTGGGCATACAGCAGCTTGCTGCCACCGTAGATGGCGTTCTTGAGGCGCTTGCGGTTGGTCTTGGTGACGTATCCAGAAAGCGCGACGCGCACCACGCGGCCGTTCTCAAAGACGAACAGCACGTCGGCCTTGTAATCCTCGGGGTCGATGACCCAGATGACGCTCTCGTCGGGTTCCATCTCAAGATCGGTCGGCAGGTACGAGCCCAGCTGGGCCGACTTGGTATCCTCAAACGCTGCAACCTTGCTCTTGTACACCTGGCTCTTGTTGGTAAAGACCAGCAGCTCGTGGGTGTTGGAGGACGTGAACTCGATAAAGGGCTTGTCGCCGTCCTTGTACTTGAGTGTGGTCGCCTTCTTGAGCACGCGGTCCGTCATCTTCTTAAGGTAGCCATCGCGCGAGAGCATGATGGTGACCGGGTACTCCTCGACCTCGGGCTCCAGGCTCACCTCGATAACCTCATGGGGCTCGATCCTGCCCGTGCGGCGCGGCATCACGTACTTCTTGTTGACCGCTGCCAGCTCATCGCTGATGACTTTCTTGATGTTCTCCTCGCTGGAGAGGATCTCCTCAAGCTCGGCAATCTCGCCCTCGAGCTTGGCAATGTCCTTGGTGCGGTTGAGGATGTACTCCTCGTTGATGTTGCGGAGCTTGAGCTCGGCAACAAACTCTGCCTGGGTCTCGTCGATGTCGAAACCCTTCATAAGGTTGGGCACGACCTCGGCCTCGAGCTTGGTGCCGCGGATGATGGCGATCGCCTTGTCGATGTCGAGCAGAATAGCCTCGAGGCCGTGCAGCAGGTGCAGACGCTCGGACTTTTTGCCCAGGTCAAAGTTGATGCGGCGACGCGTGGACTCAATACGCCACTTGACCCACTCGTGCAGGATCTGGCGCACGCCCATAACGCGAGGGTAACCATCGACCAGCACATTGAAGTTGCACGAGAACGAATCCTGCAGTGTGGTCGAGCGATAGAGCTTCGCCATGAGCTTGTCGGGGTCGACGCCGCGCTTAAGGTCGATAGCGATGCGCAGGCCCGAGAGGTCGGTCTCGTCGCGAATGTCTGCGATCTCCTTGACCTTGCCCTCTTTGGAGAGCTTGACGATGCGCTCGATAATGACATCGGTCTTGGTGGTGTAGGGGATCTCGTAAACCTCGATGATGCGCTCTTCGGGAATCCAGCGCCAGCGGGAGCGGATCTGGAAGCTGCCGAGGCCGGTCTCGATAATCTTTTCCATCTCCTCGCGGCGGTAGATAATTTCGCCGCCGGTCGAGAAGTCGGGCATGGGCATGTACTCGAGCAGGTCGCAGTCGGGATCCTGCAGGTAATGCATTGTGGCGGTACAGACCTCGTTGAGGTTGAAACCGCAGATATCGGATGCCATGGCGACGCCGATGCCCTTGTTGGCCGAGACGAGGATGTTGGGGAACGTGGTGGGCAGCAGGCGCGGCTCCTTCATGGCGCCGTCGTAGCTGTCGACGAAGTCGACCGGGTCCTTGTCGATGTCCTTGAAGATCTCGGCGCTAATGGGGGAGAGCTTGGCCTCGGTATAACGCGAGGCGGCGTAGCTCAGGTCGCCCGAATAGTATTTGCCAAAGTTGCCCTTCGACTCCACGAAGGGGGCGAGCAGCGCCTCGTTGCCGGTGGCCAGGCGCACCATCGTCTCATAGATCGCGGCATCGCCGTGCGGGTTGAGCTTCATGGTCTGGCCCACGATGTTGGCGCTTTTTTGGCGCTCGCCCTTGAGCAGACCCATCTTGTACATGGTGTAGAGCAGCTTGCGGTGCGAGGGCTTAAAGCCGTCAATCTCGGGGAATGCACGCGAGACGTTGACGCTCATGGCGTAGGGCATGTAGTTGACCTCGAGCGTCTGCGTGATCGGCTGGTCGGTGACCTCGGAGTGCAGGCCGATGACGTTCTCGGCGTTGACCTGCTTTTTCTTTGGCTGGTTCTTCGTCTTCTTCTTTGCCACGATTTCCTCTTGAACTTCTTATGGGCCGTCGTTATCGATTTGCTGCTACTGCAGGTCCAGCTGGTCCAGGTATTCCTTGCCGTGCTCGGAGATATGGCGCTTACGGCCCGCCTCGTCGTTGCCCAGCAACAGGTTGAACATGGTCTCCATCTTGGTGACGTCCTCGGGCTCCACCTTGATCAGGCGACGCGTCTCGGGGTTCATGGTGGTGAGCCACATCATGTCCGGATCGTTCTCACCAAGACCCTTGGAGCGGTTGATCGAGCACTTCTGGTCGCCGATCTCCTTGAGGATGCCGTTTTTCTCGAGCTCGGTGTAGGCAAAGTAGGTCTTCTCTTTGCAGTTGATCTCGTAAAGCGGCGACTCGGCGATATACACGTAGCCCTCGTCGATAAGCGTGGGCACCAGGCGATAGAGCATGGTGAGTACGAGCGTGCGGATGTGGTAACCGTCGACGTCGGCGTCCGTACAGATGATGACCTTGTTCCAGTTGAGGTTGTCCAGGTCAAAGGCGCCAAGGTTCTTGATGCGCTTGTCCTTGATTTCCACGCCGCAGCCCAGCACGCGCATGAGGTCCATGATGATGTCGGACTTAAAGATGCGCGGATAATCTTCCTTTAGGCAGTTGAGGATCTTACCGCGGACGGGCATAACGCCCTGGAACTCGGCATCGCGCGACGTGCGAATGGCGCCTGCTGCCGAGTCGCCCTCTACGATGTAGATCTCGCGGCGGCTCTTGTCCTTGGAGCGGCAGTCGATGAACTTCTGCACGCGGTTGGCCATGTCGGTCTTCTGCTGCAGGTTGGTCTTGATGCTCTGGCGCGTCTTCTCGGCGTTCTCGCGCGAGCGCTTGTTGATGAGCACCTGCTCCATGATCTTGTTGGCGGCGTCCTTGTTCTCGATCAAGTAGGTCGAGAGGCGCTCCTTAAAGAAGGCAGTCATGGCCTGCTGGATAAAGCGGTTATTGATGGCCTTCTTGGTCTGGTTTTCGTAGGACGTCTGGGTGGAGAAGCAGTTGGTCACCAGTACGAGGCAGTCCTGGACGTCCTGCCATTTGATGCCGCTCTCGTTTTTGTTGTACTTGCCCTGTTGCTTGATGTAGGCATCGATGGCGCTGGTCAGAGCGTTACGGGCCGCCTTCTCGGGCGAGCCGCCGTTCTCGAGCCACGATGAGTTGTGGTAGTACTCCTGCATCATGAAAGTGCGCGAGAAGCACATGCACGCGGTGATCTTTACGTTGTAGTCGGGCAGGTCCTCGCGGTCGCGACCGCGGCGGTCGGCCTCGATAAAGAAGGGCTCGGTGAGGTAGTCGGCACCGACCTTCTCGAGCACATAGTCCTCGATGCCCTTGGGGTAGCAAAAGTCCTCTTCGGAAAACTCGCCATCGTCGCCCTCGATGCGCAGGCGGAAGGTAACGTTGGCGTTGACCACGGCCTGGCGGCGCATGGTCTCGCGATACCACTCGTGGGGAATACTGATCGAGGTAAAGACCTCAAGATCGGGGCGCCACTTGATGGTGGTGCCGGTGCGGTTCTCGTCGCTGGGCTCAATCTCGAGCGCCTTCTTTTTGGCGCCGACGACCTTGCCCTTCTTAAAGTGCAGGGAGTACTTGTTGCCGTCACGCCAAACCGTGACGTCCATGTATTCGGAGGCGTACTGGGTCGCGCACGAACCCAGGCCATTGGTACCGAGCGAGAAGTCGTAGTCGCCGCCCTGGTTGTTGTTGTACTTGCCGCCGGCGTAGAGCTCGCAGAAGACGAGCTCCCAGTTAAAGCGCTTTTCGGAAGGGTTCCAGTCGAGCGGGCAGCCGCGGCCGTTGTCCTCTACCTGAATAGAGCCATCGCGAAAGGCGGTGAGGGTGATGAGCTTGCCGTAGCCCTGGCGCGCCTCGTCAACGGCGTTGGACAGGATCTCGAAGGCGGCATGCGCGCAGCCGTCGAGCCCGTCCGAGCCAAAGATGACGGCGGGGCGCAGGCGTACGCGCTCCTCGTCCTTGAGCTGACGAATACTGTCGTTACCATAGTTTGCGGTGTTTTTTGCCATGCGCGCTCTCTCGATGCTCCTTTGCTGCGTTTAAGTCATATAGATAGTCAAGGTAGCATAGCCCGGCCCATAGGCGATTCCAACCAACACGAAATCCATCGAACAATCGTTCGAATTAACGTGTATAGTGTTTAGTGGTAGCGCGGCATTGTTAAACAAATTTGGATACAAACGAATTTTATTTAATAGGGACCTAGTTTTACTAAACAAAATCGAACGATTATGGGTGACACGATTCAGAAATTCGATGAGTTCGCGGATGCCCAATCTTACCCGGACAAAACCGAGTCGGTTCTGTCCGAGTAAGTTTGAATAGCGAATCGAAATTGTTATGTCCACATGGCGATGGCGAACATGGTTTCTATAATGACAGATATAGTTGACATCTTGTGAAGGATGCAATATATTTCTGTCATGTTGCAACGGATATCTGTCCACATTTACGAAAGGAACTCCATGCCGGGCAAAAAGAACCTCCGCATGAAGGCGGCACGCGCGGCGGCTGGCCTTTCGCAAGCTGACTTAGCTCAAGCCGTGGACGTTACGCGCCAAACCATCGGCCTTATCGAGGCGGGCGGCTACAACCCCACGCTCAATTTGTGCGTGGCAATCTGTAAGGCGCTGTGCGTTACGTTGAACGACTTGTTTTGGGAAGACGAAACCGACGCCGACCCTAATACTCTTTAGGAGTTCACTATGAAATATGAAGATCTGAAACTCGTGCAAAAGTGGCGTGAATATGCCGGCCCAAAGGATGAACGCCTGGAGGCTGAGAACGCGAAGATCTACAAGATTGGTTTCGTGCTGCTTTCGTTTGGCATGTTGATGATCTTTTTCTACCAGTTTATAGCTCGACAGGTTGCGTGGGTTCACAGCGACGCCAGTGAAATGCCGCACGGCTTTGCAACGCCGTTCGAGGCAGCCATGTATTTGTGGCTCGTTCTCGTGATGTTGATTTGCGCAGGACTGCAAACGCGGAAGGGCTATGTCGATACCAATCGTTTTGGGCAAACCGAGCATCTTCCTGTTGGATATTTCCTGCTTGTCAGCGGTCTTAGCGGCGCCGCGTTCGCGCTTGTTATTGCCGCAATGCGCTGTATCGCTGAGGCGCAGATCGTACCGCTCGAAAGCGTCTTTTGGTTGGCGAACCTGGCCACGGGCGTGTTCTGCGGTGCGACGATTTTCGCGGCCACGTTTGCTGTCCTGTGCGCAACGTTTTTCTCGGCGAAAAAGCGTCGCGCCAAGATCGAGGCAGAACTCGACTCATCTGACCACATTTAATGCGTAATGGGCTGGCTCTGGGTATTCAGAACCAGCCCATTTTGATGTTCGATGAGCCGAGTCGGCGTCTCTCGTAAAAGCAACTAGGAGCTAGCGAGGCTCATCCGAATTGACCTCATCGGCGGTGTCTTTTTCGAATGCCGTGCGGCGGGCGCTGTAGGCGACGAGGCCGGCGCCTGCCGCGGCGAGTGCTGCAGCGGCTACCGTAAGGGGAGCGTTGACATCGCCCGTGCCCGCAAGCGCGCCCGCTTTTCCGGAGCGCTTGTTATTGCCGTGGTCCTTGCCGCTGCCGGAGCTGCTTCCGCCGGAGCCGCCGCCCTCGTCAGTACCGCTGCCACTCGAGCCACCATCGCCGTCTGCTGTCATCGGGGCGTCGTGAAGTCCTGTCGTATCCGCGCTGTCGCATACGCCGACCTGCACTTCTGAGCGTTCGCATGCCGCGTCGGGCACATGAAACTCGTGCAGAACGGCACTCAGCGCCGAGTTTGCGCCCGGTCGGATCTCCTCGAGCGTTACGGGATCGAGCGCCACCAGATTACGCGCCTTCGCATACAGCGTGACGCGTTTGCCCACTTCGTCGCTCCAGCTCTCGGGGATGGCGAAGCTTATGCGGAACTGTGCCGTGCAACCCGGTGCCAGCACGGCGTTGCCGTTGTCGGCAACCAGCGGGTGCGTTGTAAAACGTGCGCCCAGCGTCTCGAGCGCGTACTTCACGTGTGCCATGTCGTTGGCCGAAGCATCTTCGGCAAGCTCTGGATCGTAGATCGATGCCGTGCGTGCGTTCGCTCCGAATCCGATGGATGCGCTGGAGAACGGTTGGCTGGAGCCCTCTCGGTACAGATCGATCGTGCCGGCAGTCAGCAAAGTGTTGCCGTCGTTTCGCACCGTGACCATGAAGGATTCGCCTGCTGCTCCGGGCACCACCGCGCCTGAGGTAGCGACCGCGCCCGTCGGAGTGGCACACGCCACCAGAGGCACTTCGATGCCGTGCAGCTCTGCCTCACTCTTCTCCGCGCTCACAATGTGCGTGGCGAGCGCGGAGAGCATGCCTCCCGACGTCAAAAATGTCGTTATCTGATCGACGGGATGGTCCAGCTCGCACATCACGAACGGCTCCGTGAACAGATCGCCTGCCAAGGTGCTGGCGAAGATGCGGAAGTGCTTGCCCATCACTGCTACCGGGTTGCCTTCTTCGTCGTAGGTTTGCCCCACCTTGCCATCGGTGTTCTCTACATAGAGCGCGCACCTGCCGTTGTTGCTTACGCTAAACGATGCCGGGCCACAGCCTGCGGCACCCACGGGCTGCGTTGCAAATGCCGATGCGCCTCGCGTCCAAGTAATATGCTGCAGTTGCTCGTTGACGGTGGCCAAAAAGCCCGAATGTTGTGGCCACGGCACCGCATGGGGCACCGTGGCGTCTGGTGGCATAACGCCCCAGCCCGCAATGGACTGGCCGATCACGGCGTACGATGCGCAGCCGCAACCGTCTGCGGTCTCGTACGCAACGGGCACCACCATTTTGCCGTTGATATTCTCGGGCTCGCTCAGCTCGATACTCGACGGTGCCTGCGGAAAGCGAAGAACTTGGCGGAACGTCAGGCTGTCGCCCAAATCATCCGACCACAGGGTAAAGCATTCCAGCGCAACCTCGGCCTCGCTGCCGAGCGCCTTTTCTGCGGTGGTTCCGCGACGGTGGAGGTAAGCACCCGACAGGCGTCCGTCGACCAGCGTCTTGCCCACCGTGATGCGTGGGCACTGCAGGCAATGGTAGCCATCCTCCTGAAGGCGGCCGCGCGAGATGCTGCGCCACGACGTGTGCGATATCACGCGAACTCCGTCGTTGCTTATGCTCAGGCGCACAACGGACAGTATGCCGGATGTGCTCGCCGTATCGAAAAGGGTGTTGTCGCCGGCGGGGCGCTCGCCCGAGACCAGCAACACGTAGGCGTCCTGGTTTCCTCTTCCGTCCGTATATTCCACCACGTCGAAGTCGTAATCGTATATGCCGTCGCGCTCCACGTCGCCCTCGCCAAACCCAAGGGGGAAGTCCACGGGCGTGGGAGCGGACCACGTGTCGTTTGCCTTTGTGTGCACCACTAGGCGCGAGCGGCCATTGTCGCCGTAGCGCACCGAGGCGATGCGGAACAGGCATTCTACGTCGGCAATCATTGCCAGCTTCATGTGAGCTTCGCTGAGCACGCCGGTAAACAGCACGTTGTCGCTCGAGGGTTTTATGCCGCCACGCTCGTCCTCCGACACGTCGGCAGAATTGGCGTTGGGGTCCGCAACGGCGTTCGTCGCCTGGCCGATATAGGTGTACTCGTACATCGGCGCGGCGTTTTCGTCGTTTTGCATCAGTGCGTGGACGAAATGCTCAACCTGTCCCGTGTCGTCGCTTTCTGCATCCGCCTCGAGCTCAATGCGCGTGACCGCTTGATCCCAATCGCGCACGACAGGCGCGGCGTTTACGGCAGTGGCCTTAACTTCGGCGCGTGCGAGCAACTCGGCGTTGGTGACGATGGTGGCCGATGCGATAAATTGCGGCACGCCGCCCGCCTCAATGTTGCCGGCCGAGCTGAAGCAGGCATCCAGCGTATAAGGCGTATCTCCACCCAATGCCAGCTCAGAGCGTTGGAGCACATACTGGTCGCCATTGTTCACCGACATATTCCACGAATCGATGAGTGTGGGCCACGACCCCGACCAAGCCTTGGTGGTCCACTTGAACATTACGAACTGGAGTATCACATCGACATCGACGTCTGCACCTACACGCAGCCGCGGAAGCTGGTGTCCATCTGCCTTCTCGTACCCAATGAACAGCGTGAGGGATGCGGCGCCGCGCACGGCAGACGAAGCGACGCCTGCAACGCCGGCGCCAAAGGTGACGGCAAGCCCGATCTGGATGGTGAACGAGCCCGACGTGTTTGAATAGTCAAGCGAAATGTTTTTAAAAAACGCTGCGCCGCTACCGTGCGTGTGGGCGCCCACGGCGAGCGCCAGTTTTGCCAGCACCCAGGGGTTGACGTTTAGGAAAAATGGCACCGGTCCTAGGGTAAACTGTTCGGTCCAATTGAGGTCGGTTCTTACCTGGAAGAGGGCCTTAATATTGCCGTATGCGGGGTCGTTGTTGTTACCCCAGGTTTTGCCCACCCAATCGTAGGCGAGCGAGCCGTACAGCTGTGTGGCGATATCCATCGTGAACAGCGGCGTGCAATGGTGGCGAAGGAGCTTGGTGTTTCTTGGATCGGTGCCCGAACCGGCACTCATACTCTTGTACTGATTCCACTTCCCCTCCATCTCGTCGAGGTAGCGGTTTGCCTGCTTGGCGCCCGACTCGCGCGGCGACTTCTTCCAGTACTCCGGATCCGGATTGCCCGAATCGTTCATATAGCTGGCTGGTTTGTATCCTCCGCCAAACAGCACGTATCCAGCAAACGAGAAATCGAAGAGGATCGGAAATGTGGGCATCCAGCACGTGAACTTATTGCCGCCGATGCCGGGAAACGCCGCGGGGAAATCAAACGGAGTGATCTCTTGGTCCATGGTAGTGGGGACGATAGTGGTCGAGCCCGATTCTGCCTTTGCGGCCGGCGCAGTGACAACGGCCATGGGGGAGGAGAGTGTGTAGGTCTTGCCCTGGTAGTCGAGGACAAAGCGCAACTTGCATCCTTCTTCCAGAAGGCCCGACGCTGCATCGAGGAACTTGTCTTCGAGTGTGAACGTCGCCAGATTATCCGCGCCCGATGCGCTGGCCTTGATCTGGCCGATCTGCGTGACGGTTTCGTGTGAGCTGCCTGCGGCAGGCGTCACTTTGTTGATGCGCAGCGTTGCCTGTCCGCCCTGTGGCAGATGTGCCTGCACGGTAAATGAGTGCGTATCGGGCTGGTCGTTTGCTGCTTCGTCCGCTGGCATTGCCATAAACGTGGCGTCGGCGTACTGGATGTCCCATTCGTCGAACGTGAGCTGGCGGAAGTACGGCTCGCCATCGGAGAGCGGACGTGTGGGTGCGGTTATGGCGGTGCCGCCCTGGATACGCGCAAGGGGAATCTCGACATCGCGGTAGCCTGCCATGCTAATGGAGATGCCGCCGTTAAAGTCGTATGCGTCGAGGAGCGTTGCCTCGTCTACGTAACCTTCCGAAAGAGGGGCGACCTCAAAGATGGCCGTGCCTTCTTCATCGGTCGTGGCGGCGAGCTGCTTGCCTGCGGCGTAGCGCGACGTGAGCGTGACCTTGGCACCTGCGATAGGCGTATTCTTGTTGGCGACGTCGACCACGACCACACCAAACATGGTGCGCGAGAGAACGAGCACCCTGAAGGGGTCTTTTTCGTCGGCATAGGCTTCGGTGGGCGCGAACGGCAGCAGGAAGGCATTTTCGCTTCCCGGCACGCGAGGCAACATGATGCTCGCTAGCGAGGACGCTCCGGCAACAAGTAACGAACGGCGATCAAGCATCTTGGGCTCCCATCCCGCAAATATCGGTGGAAATAATCCAATTTTGCGAGAAGGCGCCCCGTGGCGGTAGTGCCGTTCAAGGGTCAAAATGTCCAAATTGATCGAGCGAAGCGTCGGGTTCCGGAACGTGTTCGATGCGCTTGGCAGCCCGGTCGCTAACGCAACATATGCGCGACCAGCTCGGCGCGCGTGCCGATGCCAAGCTTTGCATACACGTTGGACAGCCGATTTTTAACGGTACCCGGCGATACTCCCATATGGCGTGCAATTTCGGCGTTGGTCCATCCGCGGCAGGCGAGCATGGCCATGGTGAACTCTGTGGTCGTTAAATCGTCGGCAACGTCCTCGCCCGAATCGGGGTTGTGGATGCGCCGCCAGCCGTAGCTGAAGCGGTATGTGATCTCGATGATGCGTGCGAAATCGTCAGGGTATTGCGATTTTAGGCATGCCTCGATAAGCCCCTGCAAAAGGCCGTGGTGCTCGCCAATGAGCTCGATAAGGCCGTCGGGGCGCGCAATGTTCCAAGCAGCTCCGAAGTGCGTTTTTGCGGTGTCGATGTCCTTGAGGCTCATGCATGCCATGGAAGCTGCCAGGTGCAGGAACAGTTCCGAGATGGGATAACTCCCCTGTTTCATGATCAGGGCGTTTTCCGCCATGCCCAGACTGCGGCCATATTCGCCGCGCAGGTACAAGGCGTGCGCCATCACGTAGCTGGCGAACAGGCGCAGGCCTTCGGGCAGATGCGCCGCAAGCGGATAAAACTCTTCGGCGGAATACGGGGAAGGCAAGTGCAGCAGGACGCTCGCGGCCGAGGCGAACAGGATATGCGTGGCGTGGACGGTGGGCGATTCCTCGTCAGTTGGCGTATCGAGGATGCCCGCAAGGCAACGGCGGGCATCGGCGATACGGTTGAGCGACAGACTGGCATATCCGCAGATAAAGCATGCGGAATAGCGCAGCGCGGGATCGTTGGCGTCAAGATAGGGGCGCGCCGTCTTGGCAGCGAGGGTGGCCTGTCCGCGAAAGTACAGCGCTTCTGCCGTGGCGATGGTGCGTGAATCGGGGTCGGAAATGCCTGCAACCGCAGCGTCAATCTGCCCCGGCGCAAAGGCAGTGCACATCAACGGCATGGGAACGCATGGGTAGCCATCGCAGTCCATCTTCCATCTCCCAACAGCTGGCAACAATAGCAGCAATTGTACTCCTGTTGCTCGGGACTGGAATTTGTGGGTATCGCCTGCGATTATGCCGAACGTATAAAGGAAGAGTCTATTGGCGATGCTCCCAAGGTGGCTACCGAAGCCTAGCTGACCTCGACATTCGGAAAAAATGCCACCCCTGTAAAAAGCTCTGCCGCAGCGATGGGAAACGCATCTTCTAGGCATTCCGTCGTCTCCAGCCAGCGCTGGACTGCTGCTGTCGCCTGCGCGTTGGCGAGCGGGGCGTGGGGACCGTCCGGCGACCAGCGGTGACGGGCGAGCCCTGCCGCGTGCGTGGGCCTCCATCGGCGAAGACCCATGACCCGCATGGCATCGGAGAAGTCCACCATGGCGTCCAGCACCTTACCGTCCGGCACGTCCAGCCTAGCGGCTCTCTTGAACCCGAGGTCGAAGAGGGCGTTGTACAAGGCATATGGGGCCGAGCGGAAGTGGATCAAAAGAGCGTTACTTGACGTTTCATGCATAATGCCAACCGCCCCGCGACATCACGTTCGCAGCGCGCAGGGGCCGGAGAATCTTCGCGATGAGAGTTGACGTCTAATACCTTGCATCGTATAGTGTGTATAGCATAGTATATGACGAGAGGAGGTGTGCGGATGGAGGCACAGATGAAGCGCGGCTTCCTGGAGGCCTGCGTGCTCGCGGCCGTCTCCGGCGAGGAGTCCTACGGCTACCAGATCGTGAAGGACGTACCGGCGAGCATGGGGCTCACAGAGTCGACGCTCTACCCGCTGCTCAAGCGCCTGGAGAAGGCCGGGTGCATCACGGCACGCTCCGCCGAGCACAACGGGCGGCTGCGCCGGTACTACCGCATCACGGACGACGGGCGAGCGCGCATCGAGGAGTTCCTGGCCGAGTGGCCGTCCGTACGGGAGATTTACGCATACGTTGAGGGGGCGCACCATGACGCGCGATGAGTTTCTGGGCCGGTTGGGCGAGCTGCTCGCCTGCCTGCCGGCCGAGCAGGTGGAGGAGACCAAGGCGTTCTATGCGGAGGCCATCGCCGACCGCATGGAGGACGGTATGAGCGAGGAGGAGGCCGTGGCCGCCATGGGCACGCCCGGCGAGGTGGCGGAGGCCACGCTCGACGACCTGCCCGCCGTGCCGCGCGCGATCGCGAGGACGCGCCGGCGCAGCACCGCGCTGCTGTGGGTGCTGACCATCGTGGGCTCCCCGGTGTGGGTGCCGCTGCTCGCCGCCTTCGCCGCCGTGGCCGTCACGGTCTATATCTGCATCTGGGTGCTGGCGCTCTGCGTGTGGATCGTCGCGGCGGCACTCGGGGGCGTGGGCGTAGTTGAGCTCCTGCTTGCCATAAGCGGCGTCATCATCGGCCACTTCCCGTACGCCCTCGCCTCGGCGGGCGCGGGGCTCGGCCTCGTCGGCGTGGCGCTCTTCGTTGGTGCTGGCGCTTGGGCCGCCTCAAAACAAATTGCGCGCCTCTCGGCGCTCTGGGCGAGGAAGGCCGCCTCGCCCTTCTGGAAGGGTAAGGGCGAGAAGGGCGGCGCTGCCGCGCATCTCGCGGCGTAGAAAGGAGTGAGTACCATGACCAGCGCGAAGAAGATCTACCTCGCCGTGGCGGGCGGGCTCGTTGCTGCGGGTGTTGTCCTCGCGGGCATTGGCTTTATCGCTTCGGGTTTCGACCCGGCCGTGTTCACGACCCAGATAGACATGCGCGATGACACCATCGTGCTCGGCGGCGTCGAGATGGACGATCCGACGGGCCTCCCCCTCATCGAGCAGCTCGCCGGAATCGGCGAGGTCGACACCTCCGGCGTCACCGCGTCCGAGGCCCCTGCTGCCTGGTAGGCGCCCACCGCTCCCTAAGCATAGCGCGCTCGGACGCCCCGTCCGTCGGGCTGTGCAAGCCTGTGGAACCCGAACCTCAACCCCAACCCAACCGGCCTCGAGCCTGCGTCGATTCGCTCCCCGCCCCGCGCGGGGGCCCATGACGCATACCCAAAATCCATCCGAGGAGAAAAGAACGCAATGACGAAAGCCGTGCCTCTCCACCTTCACGGGGTCATGAAGGCGTACCGCGGGAGGACCGTCCTCGGCCCCATCGACCTCGCCCTCGAGGCGGGGCGCGTCTACGGGTTTATCGGCGAGAACGGCACCGGGAAGTCCACGCTCATCCGTATCGTCACTGACACCGCCAGCCCCAGCTCGGGCTCGGTCGAGCTGTTCGGCGAGCGCGGCGGGCGCGGGCTTGCCGCCGCCCGGAGGCGTATGGGCTACATGCCCGACGCGAGCTCGGCCTACCCGGGGCTCTCCGCGCGGGAGAATGGATTTGCAACGGTTGCTTAAACAATTTTTACAGGGACAGCCCTGCGTTCTTGAACTCAACTGGGCTCATGTAGCCCAGTGTCGAAGGGGCAGTCGCCCCAGTCCGCGTACCAGACCTGCGTGCCGCCGAGGGAATACTTCCTCCAGTAGGGCCAGTGCGGGACGTCCGTCCTCTCCTCCTTTCGGGGCGTCAGGCGCCGGGCCCAAGGCCGCACCTGCGCCCCAGCTCCGCCACGAGGGCGTCGTTGTCTCTGACCGAGACGATGGCGTCGCCGTCGTAGGGCGCCTCGATGTAGACGCGGTCGAGCGAGTTGGCCGTCCCCGCCCAGAGCGTCCTGGTGCGCCGGACGCCCCGCACGTGGGCGTAGGGTATCACCGAACGCGTCCCAGCGTACACGACGACGAGGCGGTCGCCGTAGAGTTCGAGGCGATTGCTGCGGACGGGAAGGGCAGCCAGGGCCACGAGGGCAGGGATGGGCAGCAGCGCGAGCCAGCCCCATAGGAGCGCGGGACTCGAGCTCAGGAAACACGCGATACACGCCGCGGATAAACCGCCCGCCACAATCACCATGGCCGCTATGAACCACGGGTCTGTCCTGCCGGGGAACACCCGCTCCGGCCGCTCGCCCTTCTCACCCATTACGGCCTCCCTCCCGACGCCCCCCTGGCGGCGCGTGGGGCCGGAGAGTGCCTTGAACCCGTCGCCAACCATCTCGCCCCCCGTTCCGTGGGCCTTCTGTAGTGGTATGTACCCCCGACTGTTCGGCGGATGTCGTACTATTAGACGTTTGTCGAACTTTTGGAGGAGCGCCTCGACTGGAAGCGCGGGTTCAGCGGAGCATGAACCTAATCTCTGTCTCTCTTGCTTTTTCTGATTTGTTGAGAAGCCGGCATTTGGGGCATTTTGGATAGCGAACAGTTCAAACAAGAAGCTGAGAAAATAGAACAAAGCCTGAGTGCCTTGAGAGTCGCCGAGCGCAATGCAGTGATTCTCTTCATGAACGGCGACTTTACCCAATGGGATCTATATCTGGCATCCTCCTCTGAGTATGCGATTAGACTGATAGACGGATTCATCTCCATGCTCGAGTCGAGGAATCTTGTTTGCGTCGCCCAGCTTCTCCGCGCACAGGTTGGAGTCTGCCTGCGGACATTCGCGTTATTCGCCGCCGAAGACCGGGGTGACTTTCTCCCAAAAGGCTGCCAAGTACCATGGCGTGAGCGTTGGGGTAGTCATCATTCAGCGTGGATACATCCGGATGCGCATAGATCCAGACGATTCCAACGTTCTCGTATTTCCCGTGCAGGTAATCGAAGAGGGCAAGCGACACCATACAGTTGCCGCCGACGGTCACGACTCTGTCGGGGTTTTCTGCCGTAAGCTTCCTCTGCGCATCCTGAATCCCCGCCAGGACTTCGTCCTCGGCATAGATGCGAACTGCCTCCCATTTCTCATGTCCAAGTTTTGGGACGCGTTTCACAATGCCGAGTGGGACCCCTGGACAGTCGGATCACGTGGTGGCTCCCTTTGAGAGGGTCACGAGCATCACGGTTCCGTCCTCGGAACTTGCTTCGACCTCTACGGCGCCACCGTGAAGCGCTGCAATCTCCCAAACGAGTGCTAGTCCGAGTCCTGCGCCGCCGTATGCCCTGCTGCGGGATTTGTCTAGACGAAAGAACGGTTGGAAGATGCTCTCTCGGTACTGCTTGGGTATTCCCGGTCCCTCATCTTTGACTCGCAGGAGTACGTGGCTGTCGCTGTCGCAGATGGAGACGTTGACAGTCGAGCCGGGGCGGCTGTAGCGGATGGCATTTTCGACCAGGTTAAACACCAGCCGATAGAGGAGCGTGTCGCTCCCGATTACTAAAGCGTCTCCAGCACAATTGAGGGCTATGCCCTTATTTTCGGCAAGTGGCGCAAGGTCGGTGAGGACCTCTTCGGACAAGGGACCAAGTTCAACATCGTCCTCGCAAGGAACGCTGCGGAGCTCACTCATCTCGAGCAACACCTTGGTCATCCGCGACATCCGCTCAGTTTGTTCTTGTAGCAGGCCGAGCAGCTCGGCTGTTTCGGGTTGCAAACCGGAGTGCTCGGAGATGAATAGTTCAATCTGTGCCTGCATAAGGGCGAGCGGGGTGCGCAGCTCGTGTGCGGCATTGCCGGTAAACTGACGCTGTGCAGAGAACCCTTCGCCAAGACGGGCGATCATGTCGTTGAATGAGGCGCTGCATCGCTGTAGCTCGGTGGGTACATCTTTGCTGAGCTTAATTTCGCTTAGGTTGTCAGGCTGCACGCGCTCAACCTGGGCTGCAAAAGCACGTAGCGGTTTGAGTGCACGGCCGCTCACAAAGTATGCCAGCACCCCGCCAAGGAGTGTGACTCCAGCCGTGATGCACCAGGTTGTCGTGCCAAAAGACTCCTGTGCGTCGTTTACGACGATCGTGACCTTGTCATCGAGGGTCGCTTTCGTTGGGTCGAACGCCTGGGGCGAATCTTCGCCGGTTGCGTTAAAGGCCGAGATGTCACTGCCGATGGCATCCATGTAGCGCATGCCCGTATAGCCGACCAGGCAGTTCGTCAGCACGCATGCCGCACACGTTAACAGTGCCGTCATGATCGTTATACGCCATTGCAGAGAAAGCCCTTTCATTCGCCATCCTCCATAACGTAGCCCTCTCCAATCCGATTGCGAATCGGATCGTATCCCAAAGCGCTGCGCAACTTTTTTCGGAGTGACGAGATATGAACGCGGGTTGCGTTGCTAAAGCTGTTCACGGTGCTATCCCAAACGTGCTCGATAAGCTCCTCTTGACTTACCGGTCGCCCCTGATTAAGCATCAGGTATTCCAAGATTCCCGTTTCCTTGCGCGTAAGAGATAGAGCCTCGCTGTCCACGGAAGCGATGCGCGCCTTGGTGTCAAAGCTGAGCTTTCCGCAGGTTAATACTATGTCGCTTTGTGCGAAGCGCCTGAGGGTAAGGCTGCGGATCCTTGCCGCAAGTTCGTCCAGATGAAACGGCTTGGTAAGGTAATCGTTGGCGCCGGCATCGAGTCCGGCGACTTTATCGGATACTTCGCCACGTGCGGACAGAATCAGTACCTTGGTCTCGCAGTCGGTTTTCCTAAGTTCCCTGAGCACGGTCATGCCGTCGATACGGGGGAGATTGAGGTCGAGCACCACGAGGTCAAAGACTTCGACGCCCAGTAGGTCGAGCGCCTCCTGTCCATCGTGACAGCAGTCGACGCTGTACGCCAAGTTTCGCAAGCTGCGCGCGATTGCATCGCACAGTGCTCGCTCGTCTTCGACGATCAAAATACGCATAACAGTCTCCTTGCACATTCCATATCGCGCTTAACACGGATTTTATAGCCGATATGGTCCAATGGTCGCGTAACGAAAGGAGTGGTTGGGTTGTTCAAAGCGGTAAAACCCGTGGTACAGGTCGCTTTGTTGATCGTCGGAATTACCATGGTGTGCTTTGGTGTTATGCGTGGCGAGGCGGATGCCGTGCTGGCCAAAGCGATTAGGCTGTGCTTGGAGTGTATCGGAATTGGATAAAAGAGAAAACACTGCGTCGCATGTTTTGGCTCGATTTCGCGGATTCATTCAGGCGGCGGCGACGCTTGCGACCAATATTCATCTGCCAAACTTTGCCAAAGGTGGCATCTATCAGGGCGCGGGAAAAACAGTCTGCGTACCTGGACTTAATTGCTATTCGTGCCCCGCGGCATCGGGTGCGTGCCCCATCGGCTCGTTCCAGTCGGTGGTAGGTTCATCCAAGTTCAACTTTTCTTACTATGTTACCGGTACGCTCATTTTGCTCGGCGTGCTGCTGGGACGCTTTGTATGCGGCTTTCTGTGCCCGTTTGGCTGGCTGCAGGAGCTGCTTCATAAGATTCCCGGCAAAAAGTTCTCCACGAAAAAGCTCAAGCCGCTCACGTACATCAAGTATGCCGTGCTGCTGTTTGCCGTGGTGCTGCTGCCTGTCTTGGTGGTTAACGACGTGGGCATGGGCGACCCGTTCTTTTGTAAGTACATCTGTCCGCAGGGTGTGCTCGAGGGCGCCATTCCGCTGGCCATTGCCAATGCCGGCATTCGATCTGCGTTGGGACATCTCTTTACTTGGAAACTTGTCGTTCTCATTGCCGTGGTAGTGCTGAGTGTTTTGTTCTACCGCCCCTTCTGCAAATGGATTTGTCCACTCGGCGCATTCTATGCACTCATGAATAGGGTGTCCTTGTTGGGGATTCAGGTTGACGCGTGCAAATGCGTCTCGTGTGGCAAGTGTTCAAGGGTTTGTCAGATGGACGTTGATGTGGTCCGCGCGCCCAATCATGCCGAATGTATCCGGTGCGGAAAGTGCATCGGGGCCTGTCCCGTCGATGCCATCAGCTATCGCTATGGCCTGGATGTGTCGGCGGAAAAACTTCCCTTGACCGCCGATAAAAAGTAAACAAGCTTCGACAAAACGGAGGAATGACTATGAAGCTTTCTAAGATTGCGGCCCTGTTTATGGTGCCGGTATTGGCCTTGTGCCTTGTGGCATGTTCGGCGCCCGGTGGCAATGTGAGCGAATCTGCGAGCTCCGATCCTAAGATCGCAGAACTTACTGCGCAGAAGCCGGCCAATGCCGACGAGGCCGCCGAGCTGTATACGAAGCTCATGCAGAAGGAGAACGAGATCTTTTCGAGTGATAACGCGCTGTGGGAAAAGGTATTCAATGCGGCAAATAAAGACTCGGCAATGATTGAGGACGGCAGCAATTACGGCGATTTCCTGCTCAAGACCATCGACGGCGCCAAGGATGAGTTCACGGCGGATGAGCTTAAGACACTCAAGGCCGGTGCACAGCAGATCAAGGAGATCGAGGACAAGCTCGAGAGCCTGGAGAAGGAGTTCCCCGGCTGTGGAAGCACGCCGAGTGCAGGCGAGAGCGTCGACGCTTCGACCGCTGGCATGACGGCTGGTGCCAATGCTTCGAGCGAGGCGACGAAGTTCCCCAGCTTTACGGGCAAGGACCTGGATGGCAACGACGTGAACAGCGACGAGCTGTTCTCTAAGAACAAGGTCACCGTCATGAACTTCTGGTTCACCACTTGCAAGCCGTGCGTGGGCGAGCTGGGCGATCTTGAGAAGCTGAATCAGGAGCTTGCCGAGAAGGGCGGCCAGGTCGTGGGCGTCAATTCCTTTACGCTCGATGGCAACAAGGGCGAGATCGCAGATGCCAAGGACGTGCTGAGCAAGAAGGGCGTGACGTATAAGAACATCTGGTTCAAGTCGGATAGCGAGGCCGGTAAGTTTACGTCAAATTTGTTCTCGTTCCCGACAACGTATGTCATAGATCAGAACGGCAACATCGTAGGGGATCCAATCGTGGGAGCCATCAGCTCCGCCGAGCAGCGCGCGGCACTCGACAAGCTTATCGACCAGGCGATTGCGAATAGCGAGCAGTAGAAAACGCGTAAAGCATGGCGAGGATTGTGCGCCGCTGTGCGGAGTAGTCCGCTGCCTTTCAAGATAATCTCCACCATATAGAGGTCCCGCTCGGGACCTCTTCTTTTAGGCACCGTCCCGTTCGTTTTTTGATGCGGTTCCCTACATTCCTCACTGGCGTCGGCAAAAAATGGGGATAGAGTAGGACAAACGCGTCGAATACGAACGGCGGGGGAGAGCGGGCAGGGTGCCTGCGCAGGAGAGGTTGCCGTCCATGTTGGAGCTCAAAGGAATTTGCAAAAGGTACGTTACGCAGTCGTTTGCGCAGGTGGCGCTCGACAGCGTGAGCCTGGCTTTTCGCGATAACGAGTTCGTGGCCATTCTGGGTCCCTCGGGTTCGGGTAAAACCACGATGCTCAACGTTATCGGCGGACTGGATCACTTTGATTCTGGTGACCTGCTGATTGACGGCATCTCGACCAAGGACTTCCGTGACCGCGACTGGGACGCCTATCGTAACAACCGCATCGGCTTCGTGTTCCAAAGCTATAACCTCATTCCGCATCAGACCATTTTGGAAAACGTGGAGCTGGCGCTGACGCTCACGGGCGTGGGGCATGCCGAGCGTCGCCAGCGTGCGCGCGAGGCGTTGGAGAAAGTCGGCCTGGGCGAGCACGTTAACAAGCGTCCGAGCCAGCTTTCGGGCGGGCAGATGCAGCGCGTGGCTATCGCCCGCGCCCTGATTAATGACCCTGAGATCGTCCTTGCCGACGAGCCGACCGGCGCTTTGGATTCAACGACATCCGTACAGGTCATGGATCTGCTCAAGGACGTGGCGCGCGACCGCCTGGTCATCATGGTCACGCACAATCCTGAGCTGGCGTACCAATATGCCACGCGCATCGTTAACCTGGCAGACGGCAGGATCACCGACGATTCCGATCCCTTTGATGTAGCAAAGGCCGCGCGTCGCGAGGCTAAGCCTACGCGCAAAACCTCGATGAGCTTTGTGACGGCGCTAGGACTTTCTGCCCGAAACCTCATGACCAAAAAAGGCCGTACGGCCATGACGGCCTTTGCGGGGTCCATCGGCATCATCGGCATCGCGGCGATTCTGGCGCTTTCCAACGGCGTAAACGGTTACATCAAAAAGGTCGAGGAGGACACGCTCTCGAGCTACCCGCTTACCATCTCCAAGCAGGACTACGACCTGTCGTCCATGATGGGCGGGCAGGGGGCTGCGGATAATGACTCGCCTGAAAGCGTGGATTCGTCCGACGACAGTGTCGGCGGCAAGGCTAAGGGAACCGATAAGATTCCTGTGGTCACGGCCGTAAAGGATATGTTCGCGAGCGTTAAGTCCAACGACATGACGAGCTTTAAGGCATGGCTCGATGCTGGTGGCGATGGCATCGATAAAGAAGTCAATGCCATCCAGTACGGTTATGGTGTGGCGCCAGTTGTCTATCGTGCGGGTAAGGGTGATGAGAAGCCCGTTCGGCTAGTTCCCAACGCCATGACCGAGGCCATGAGCGGAGGCGCGAGCTCGGCGGCAACGGTGAGCATGGAGTCCATGGGGACCTCGGTCTTTAACGAGATGATCGACGACCAGAGCCTACTCGACAGCCAGTACGATGTCGTGGCGGGGCATTGGCCTACGTCTGCTAACGAAGCCGTGATGGTGCTTTCGAGCCGTGGAACGGTGGGCGACTATACGCTCTACAGCATCGGTGCGCTGGATATCAATGAGCTCAACGATCTGGTAAACAGCGCTATGACGGCTGACGGTGGGGTCGAAACGCCCGGGACCGGCACCGACTTTACCTACGACGATGCGCTGTCCACGGCGTTTAAAGTGTTGTCGCCGGCCGATGCCTATCGCAAAAACGAAGAGACCGGCATGTGGACTGACATGTCTGGCGACGCCGACTTTATGGCCGCCAAGGTTGCCGACGGTATTGACGTGCACGTTGTGGGCGTGGTGCGACCTAACGAGACCGCCAACGCGAGTGCGTTGTCCCCGGGTATTGCCTATACGCATGCGCTGACTCGCCAGCTTATGGAGCGTGCCGCCGATTCGCAGATTGTGCAAGAGCAACTTGCCCATTCCGAGACGGATGTCTTTACGGGTAAAACCTTCGCCGAACTGCAGAGCGAGGCCAAACAGGGCGTGGATCTGGGCAGCATGTTCAGTGTGGACGAGGCGGCGCTCAAGGATGCGTTCTCGTTCGATACGTCTGCGCTCTCGAGTGCGGCCGGCGGTATGGACCTTTCTGGTATCGACTTGTCCGGGCTGGACCTTGACCTTTCGGGTGTTGGGGAGGACATCGACTTCAGCGACATCATGGACAAAGCGCCGGCACCAGATTTCTCGGGCATCTTTGACGGTCTGGAACTCACGCCCGAGCAAATGCAGCAGGTGGGAAAGCTTGCCAACCAACTGTTTGAGGGATTTTTGCAGTCTGATCAGTTTAAGGCCCTGACGCCCGAAGACCTTAAGGACGCGTCAAAGCTTGCTTCCGCATTCTCGGCGTATCTTGAGAGTGATACGGCAGCCCAGCAAATCCTGGCCCAGCTCAAAGCGCTCGGCGGCGATGCCCTGGCCGAGCGCCTGCAGCAGGCGATGACCGACTATGTGCAAAAGCAGCTGGCTCCGTATCTGCAACAGGCTATGGATCAGGTGATGAAGTCGATCAGCGATCAGATTGCGGCGACGGTGTCAGCTCAGCTCAAGGCGGGCGCGGCAGGGCTCATGGACCAGATGGCAACGCAGATGTCTTCGAGTTTTGCCAACCTGGCGAGCGCCATGCACGTGGATGCGAGTGCCTTTGCTCGTGCCATCCATTTCAACATGGACGCCGAGGACCTGAGTTCGCTCATGATGAGCTATGCCAAGGCGTCAAAGCTCACTTACGATAACAACCTGACCACGTTGGGCTATGCGGACGAGGCGGACCCCATCTCGGTCAAGATTTTCCCGCGCGACTTTGAGGCCAAGGAGCGCGTGCTCGATCATATCGATGCGTACAACAAGCAGGCCAAAGCCGCCGGCCACGACGAGCAGGCAATCTCGTACACCGACTACATGGGCATCATCATGGGTTCGGTGACCGACATCGTGAACACCATCAGCTTGGTGCTCATCGCGTTCGTGAGCATCAGTCTGGTGGTGAGCTCCATCATGATCGGTATCATCACCTACATCAGCGTACTGGAGCGTAAAAAGGAGATTGGCATCCTGCGCGCAATCGGCGCGTCAAAGCGCAACGTGGCCAACGTATTCAATGCCGAGACCTTTATTGAAGGCCTCATTGCCGGCGTCTTTGCCATTGTCGTTGTGGTGCTCGTGAGCTTCCCGGTCAATGCCTGGGCGCTTGCTGCCAAACAGGTACCCAATCTGATGAGCCTGCCCGTGCAGGATGCGCTGGTGCTCATCGCGATTTCGGTGCTGCTGACGGTCGTTGCCGGCCTGCTGCCTGCCCGCAGCGCATCCAAAAAAGACCCTGTGGAAGCCCTGCGCTCCGAATAATGTGACAAAGGGGCAGCCCCTTTGTCACATTCCTTTCCCGGCACCTAGCTTGTTTTGCCCATCAGCGTGATGCGGATGGTTGGATGGGTGTACTCGTCAAACTCGTCCTTGGGATCCGTATCAAACGAGTAGTACGCTTTGACGGGGTCATCGCTTGTCCTGATAGAGATTCTCTCGTAGAGCGAGCCGTTCAAAAAAGCCTGCCTAAACTCTTCGGGGAGCTTCTGCGGTGCTAGGAGCTCGGGGCTTGCGGTTTTGACGTCTATGGCTTGGACGGCAGAAGAGAGCTCGGCAAGGTCGAGCTCGATACGGGCGAGGTTGTCCACGAGGCTCGCGTCGGGGTCGACCTCTGCCGCGTAGCTCACTTCCGTGAGCGTCCCCTTGTTGTCAAAATCCAGGTACGTATAGGTTTTCTGGGCATCGGAGTCGCCGTCGTGTAGATAGCCACGGACGTGATAGCCGTAGTCTTGATATCGCTCGTAGGGGTCATCGGCGGACACGTACTCGCATGAGGGCTCGAGAGCCTTGCGAGCGATGGCGATCTGCTCGGCCGCAGCCGCGGCGTTTTCTTGCATCTCGATGTTTCCCTGCGCCAGCTGTGGGATATAGGCGCCGCACACGATTGCGAGGGGCAGCGCCACAAGCGCGACGATCCACTTTTTTGCATGGGGGATGGGCACGCCACAGGCCTCTGCCATGGCCTTCGCGTTGGTAAAGCTCTCGGCAAGCACGTCTGCTGCGGTGGCGACGGCGCCTACGGCAGCGGCGACTTCTGCCGCGCCGCCTAGGTTGCGTGCAGCCTCGTTGTCGCTGTTCTTGAGCAGGCGTGCGGCGGCCTGCGTGCCAACAACGCCTGCGATTTGTGCCGAGCGGTCTTTCTCGCTCTGCTCGACGGCGAGCCGATACTGCATTTCCTTCCACTGCTTGCCACGCATGCCAAAGCGCGGGGCGAGAGCGCAATAACAGAATATGACGAGCTCGATGGCGGTGAGCACCAAGGCGGTCATCATGCCCGTCTCTTGGAAGCCTTCGTGATGGAAGACGATGTCGTCGATCATTTCGAAGGGAATGATCGATAAGGGCAGCACGAATGCCATGGCAAGCGCCGCTCCGGCAACTTTGGGGCAGATGCAGTATCGCTGGATGCGCTTACGTTCTTGTTCGGAGAGTGCTGCCATGGCTGGTCCTTGGTGTCGTGGCGGTCGTTGCGGCACGATGCCGTCATATGCGACTCAGTATAGAGAATCCCGCCATCAGTGAGCGCAGGTCATACGGCAAAAGTGCCACGGCAGCCCTGGTTTAGAGCGGCTGCTCCTGTGCCCACGCGATGATGCCGCCCGATACGTATGTGTGCCAAAATAAACAGCCGAATGATGATTTGCAAATGTGACAAAGGGACAGTCCCTTTGTCACATTGATGTGAGAGTGGATGTTGATGTATTTATCGCTGGCCCCTATGGAGGGGATTACCGGGCATGTGTTCCGTCGCGTGCATGCGGAGTGTTTCGGTGCGCTCGATTGTTATTACACGCCGTTTTTGCCTCCGCCACGGGTGGGCAACCGCTTTGGCGGCAAGGCGTTTAAAGAGGTCGATCCCGCCAATAACCAGGGGCTTAACGTGGTGCCTCAGCTGATGTCCAAAAACGCGGACGAGTTTGTGTGGGCGGCGCAGGTGCTCGCCGACATGGGCTATCGCGAGGTCAACCTCAACTTGGGTTGCCCCTCGGGGACGGTTGTCGCCAAGGGCAAGGGCTCGGGTTTTCTGCGCAATCTCGATGAGCTCGAGGTGTTCTTGAGTGACGTGTGCGAGCGCTCGCCATTGCCGGTGTCGGTCAAGACCAGGCTGGGGTTGGAAAGCGACGACGAATACGAGCGTGTGCTTGGCCTCTATTGCCGCATGCCGCTGGCAGAGCTGATCGTGCATCCGCGCGTGCAAAAGGACCGCTATGCGGGCTCGCCGCGCAAAGAGTTTTACGGTGAGACGCTGAAGCGGGCGCCGTTCCCGGTGGCCTACAACGGCGACATCTTTGATCTTGAGGACATGGATGCGCTGGTGGAGGCCTATCCCGGAACGCGTCACGTCATGTTGGGGCGCGGCTTGCTTGCGAACCCCGCGCTGGCTCGCATGGTTAAGGGCGGTCCTGTTGCCACGGCAGCTGAGCTGCAGCGCTTCCACGACACGCTGTTTGCAGCTTATGCGGACGAGATCGGGGGCAACGCGGTCTTCCGCATGAAGGAGTGGTGGTTCTACGCCAAATGCGCCTTCGCCGATCCTGCTACCGTTCACAAGATCGTGCGCAAGACCAAAAAGGTCGACGAATACCGCGCCGCCGTCGAGCGCGTCTTTCGCGAGCAGCCGCTCGCGCCCATAGCCCGCTTTTGCGGCTAAATGAAGTCGTTGGGGACGTTCTTTAACGGCTAGTCATTCAGGAACGTTCCCAATGACTATGTTGAGCATCGGCTTCGTCATCTGACGGCTTGGACGGCAAGTGCGTCCAGCACACGCCCTGCGTCGGCGTTGATTAGAATGCTGCGATCGGCGATTTCTGCCGGAGCGACTGCCTCGCCAAAATTGACGCATGTGTACGTTGCGCGCTCGTTTTTGGCGGTCATCTGCCAAAACGGGTACTTGATGATGACGGGCGTGTTGCCGCCCACACCAAGCTCCAAGAACAGGATGCGCATATTGCTGTGGCGGCGCAGGAAATCTTGGTAACGGTCGGCCGCGGCATACCAGCCCTTATCCTGCACAAACGTATCGTCGGCGCGCAGGTTCATCGTGAGCGGGGAGCCGCAATGGGGGCAACGGGGCACTAGCGTAGAAGGAATGCGCAGGTCTTCTTGGGCGGCGACCATGTAATGTACGAGCTCTTCGTTGTCCCAAGTTTCCTGACAGCAGGGCTTGCTGCACTGGAATAGACCATAGTCGCCCTGCGTGTAAAAGAGTCGCTGTTTATCGAAACCGGCGCGTTGGAAGCAATGGTCTACGTTTGTGGTCAGCACAAAGTAATCTCGGTCGCGCAGCAGGCCCAAAAGCTGTTCGTAGATGGGCTTGGGTATGGGGTCATATCGGTTGCACATGATATAGCGGCTCCAAAATGCCCAGTATTCCTCGAGGGAGTCATAGGGGTAGAAACCGCCGGAGTACATGTCGGTAAAGCCGTAGCGTGCGGCGAAGTCGCCAAAGAGCTTCTCGAAGCGCTCTCCCGCGCAGGCGTAGCCAGCCGCGGTGGAAAGACCCGCGCCGGCGCCGATTATCACGGCGTCGGATGCATCGAGTGCGGCTCGGAGTTTAGCGATCCGCTTGGAGAAGGTCGCGGTAGATTGACTCGTCAGACGCGAGAAATACATTGAAGATCACCTTAAGGTTGGGGTCGTTGTGGTCTAGATGATGACGAACGGCATCGATGGCAACGCGCGCGGCGGCTTGTTGGGGATAGCCAAAGACGCCCGTCGAAATGCAGCAGAAGGCAAGCGTGTCGAGCTTTCGGCTCGTCGCTTCTTCCAGGCAGCTGGTGTAGCAACGGCGCAGTAGCAGTTCCTCGCGCGGGCCAGGCTTATGGTTGGGCACGATGGGACCGACGGTGTGGAAGATATGGCTGCTGTGCAGGTTAAAGGCTGGCGTGACCTTGACGCATGCGGTCGGTTCCTCATGCCCCTGTTTACACATGAGGCTGGCGCACGTCAGGCGCAGCTGCATGCCGGCGTATGTGTGGATGGCATTGTCGATGCAGTGGTGTCCCGGCACAAAACAGCCGAGCATTTGGCTGTTGGCGGCGTTGACGATGGCGTCGGCCTTAAGCAGCGTGATGTCGCCACGCCAGACGGCAATGCGATTTCGGTAGGGGAGCGTGCGGGCATCGGTCGCTCCGCCGCGCTCAACAAGCCGCTGCTGCAAGTAGGCATCCTGGATATCGAGCACCTCTGTCGCGAGCGCTTCGGGCGACCGCACGTTCATAAGGGCCCTGAGCAAATCACGCTGCTCGCCGGCTCCGGCGAGAACGGCAACGCCGCGCCCGTCCGGTCGCTCGTTGAGCAATGCGTCGATAAGCCAAATACGACGCTCGGCTTGATTCATGGCTGACCTCCTGTCCAATTGAGTTGGGCGTGTTTGACAGCAGTGTGCAACCCGGACCGCTTCTTCAAAAGAAGGCACAAAAAGGTAAGCGCCGTGGAGCGGTATGCCCCACGGCGCTCAATTTGCAAAAGCCCGTAGCTGCTAGGAGCTTCGCACAAGCTGCTGGTAGTCGGTGCCCCATTCCACAAGAGAATCGATGATGGGCATAAGGCTTTGACCCAGCTCGCTCAGCGCGTATTCGGTACGGATGGGCGTTTCGGGAATGACGGTGCGCGTGATAAGTCCCGCGGCATCCATTTCCTTTAGGTTTGACGAGAGCACCTTTTGACTGATGCCGGGAATAGAGCGATGTAGCGCGTTGAAGCCCAGGGGCTGCTCAATGAGCTGCTGGATGATATAGATTTTCCACTTGTTGCCAAAGAGCTGAAAACACGTGGCGACGGGGCAGGGAGGCAGTTCTTCTTTGGTGAGCATGGTAACCTCGCAATCGGGTAGGTTGCTTGCATTATCGCAGCTGCTGGCGCCCGCGGCTACAACTTACTTTTTGGTAACTGGCTAATAGATTAGTGCCTTCTTTTGGGTGGGGTGCATTCCTCGCATGATGTGCTTAGGCGCAAAAGCGTCTACGTCCGGGCGGCTTCGCCCAGCCGCCCTCAATCGAAAGGAATTGCCATGTCCGAGAATCTCGAGAACGTTGCCGCCTTCGCTTCTTGCGGTACCGCCGATCCCGCGCCCGCCTGCGGCTCCGCCGATCCCAAGGCTGCTCCGGCCTGCGGCACCGCTTGCGGCGCTGCGGACGCTCAGTAGGCAATCGCTAGGAGGGGACTCGTAATGGATGCTCAGACTTGTCTCAAGAAGATGCAGCTTGCCGGGACACTCTCGCTGGCAACTGTGGACGAAAATGGCGCGCCGCAAATTCGCTGCGTGAGCGCTGTACATTACGAGTCCCGCGCCATCTACTTCCTCACGGCGCGCGGCAAGGAGATGGCCCGCCAGCTTATGGCCGATGGGCGCGTCCAAACGCTCGTCCACACGCGGTTTAACGAAATGATCCGCATGTCCGGCGTTGCCACTCCCGCCTTGGATTCCGAGCAAGTTTACTGGCGTGACGTTATTTATGCCGAGCAGCCGTATCTTGCCAACGTTTATCCCGGTGATACGCGTGATATCAACATTATCTTTAAGGTCGAAAACATCGTGCTCGACTACTTTAACCTGGGGGTTCGTCCTATTGAGCGCGCTGTCTTTACCCTAGACGAGGACATGGCGCCCGCGCCCGTTAAGGGTTTTCGTATTGATTCCGATGCGTGTATCGGTTGCGGTGCCTGTCTTGAGCACTGTCCGCAGAAGTGCATCGAGCCGGGTGACTCGTATCGCATAGAGCCTGGGCACTGCTTGCACTGTGGCGCCTGTGAAGAGAATTGCCCCGTCGGCGCCGTTGAGCGCCTGTAGCCCAATACCGTCATCAATTTGAACATCGACCAAGGGAGCCCCACGATGCAAAAGCCTGCGTTTTCCTTCCAGTGGCATATTACGGATGAATGCGATCAGCGTTGCAAACATTGCTATATATTCGCCAACGGTGCCTGCGCTGGTTTTAAGCGAATGACGTCGGAGCAGATGGTCGAGGTCGTCGATCAGGCCCAGGCCCTCTGCGAGCGCATCGGTCGTCAGCCGTACTTTTACGTTACGGGCGGCGACCCCATTCTTCATCCCGATTTTTGGCGCCTTGCCGAGCTTTTGCACGAGCGGGGTTTTATGTGGTGCGTAATGGGCAATCCGTTTCATCTGACCGACGAGGTTTGCGCCCGCATGAAAGAGTTGGGGTGCCGCAAATACCAGCTTTCGCTCGATGGAC
This sequence comes from Coriobacteriaceae bacterium, assembly GCA_902363125.1. Lineage (GTDB taxonomy): Bacteria > Actinomycetota > Coriobacteriia > Coriobacteriales > Coriobacteriaceae > Collinsella. The sequence goes on along the minus strand of CABIZD010000002.1, from coordinate 59,710 downwards.
TCGAGAAAACGCACGATTACTTCCGTAAGCCTGGTTCGTTTGCCGAGACCTTGCGTGCGATTGGGTGCCTTAAGCGCGCAGGTATCTGGGTTGCCGTTATGAACACGGTTTCGAGCATGAATGCCGCCGAGCTGCCGCAGCTCATTGACCTTGTGGCAAGTCTCGAAGTCGACGTGTTCGCTTTTGGACGATACTGTCCCACCTCGGGCCAAAAGCGCGATGAGTTCCATCTGGAGCCGCTGGAATATCGCGACGCGTTGCTGGCCGCGCAAGAGCGTATGGAGTTTCACCAGGCTGCGGGCTGCAAAACGTTCTTCCAGCTCAAAGATCACCTGTGGACGCTTCTTTTGTGGGAGCAGGGCAAGTTCACCATCCCCACGAGCGCCAAGCCCGGCATGATCTATGACGGCTGCCATTGCGGTACGGGCCATATGACGGTGCTGCCTACGGGCGACGTCTATGCATGTCGTCGCATGGAGAGCAAGGTGGGCAACGTTGCCGAGAACACGCTCGAGGAGCTGTTCTTTTCGCCGCAGATGGAGGCAAAGCGCGACTTTAAAAAGTTCAAGAAGTGCTCCAAATGCGAGCTTTTCGGCTGGTGCCGAGGCTGCCCCGCTGTGACGTATGGCTACACAGGCGATATGTACGAAGCCGATCCTCAGTGCTGGAAAGAGATCGAGGAATAGGATCGCCGTGTCATCGGGTAGTCGTTGGGGACGTTCTTAAACGACTACTCATTTAAGTGCGTCCCCAATGAGCGGTTGTGAGGGACCCACGCAAAAAAGCTGTACGCCAGCATCCAAAGATGTCGAAAAATGTCGACTTTGGATGCTGGCGTACATGTTTGGCTCGGCGGGGGCTAGGCGATCATTGCATCGAGCGTAATGAGCTCTCTGAGTCGCTCCGTGCGTGTTTGCCCGTGACGCCTTGCCTTTGCGTCAAACGCTTCAAGAACCGATTCACCCACGCGTGCCGACAAAACAACGCTTGGCTCATCGGAGATCGGCGGCCTTCCCAACTTGATGGTGCGACCCTTTGGCCACTCATCTTTTTCGTATGCCTCTGCGGCCTTTTCCAGCTCTCCGGGAGCAAACCCCATCATCTTCTCGAGCTGCTTAGCGTCCATAGCGCCTCCTATCGATCGACCCCGATTTCTCTGAGCACCTTGCGCGTAGGAGGGACAAGGGCGTGGTAAATGATGTAACCATCTCGATCGGGGCAACATCGAGCGATGAGCTCCATAAGACGGTTTCTTCCATCAAGTCCAACGAGAACGTAATCGATGCCTCCATTTTCAAGATCACGCCTGAGCCATGCGAAAGCGGAGTTCCAGGCGCATCTAATATCCGTCTCCGTCAGCCCGTGTTTGAGGGCATGGGGGTGGATTGCGATGAGCTCCATAAGGGCCTCTCTTTTTGTATACAGTTTTGTAGACAAAAATGCAAGCAGTTAATAGGGTTAAGCGGCCTGTTTTGATTGGACTTCTCGATGTGAAATTGGCACCGGAGGCTCCAGCACTTCTTCGCTTCTCAGCTCGGAATGTGAGCGTCCGTTGAACTCCCAGAGGGGAGCGTCTTCATAGATTATCAAGAGGAGCTTGGAGACCTCGGGTGTTTTCTTGCGTTCATAAAGCTCGGGTCGTACGACAATCAATAAGAAAGCTGCGTCTTCGGCAATTTGCTGGGCTGTCGGCATACCGTTGAGTCCAACGGAACGCAAAAGCTTTGTCATGATGAAATCGAACTCATCTTCTCTTGCATGGAAATCAGATGCCTTGAGCTCAGGGTCTCTCAGGACGTACTGCTTGAGTCGTTCGACAGATCGACTGCACTTTATATGCCCGCAGATGACTTCGTCATAGCTGAGCCTTCTGATTGGAAGACGTTCGTGACCGGCGAAGATGGCTGCTACTCTGATGCCAACGCGCCGTTCGCGCAGCGCGCGCATCTCACCGGTGTATTCGCTGCGCCGTTCATATTTTCGATAGGAGTATCCGTAGTCATCATAGTAATAAGGGGCTTCATCAACAGCGTCATCGAGCTCTGGCGCTATGAGATAGAGTTTTCTATCTCTGGATATAATGCAGGGATTGTCGATTTGTCCTGATTCGTTCCTGATTTGCCAAATAGTCTCATTTATCTCAAATCTCGAGACTGGATTGGGGGCACAGGAGTTGTAGAGCTCAATAAGTTCATCGAGTGAAATGATTCCACAGGCATCTGTGTAGGCGCGGGCGAAGCGCCGTACTTCTTGATTTGATTCAAGCACACGGCGCTCCCAAGCATCCAAAGTGTCCTGCGGACTTCGATAGCGGGCATGACGATCGATGCGCAACGCGCTCCAATGGTTATCCGCGGCAACGTTCATCAGATCTATGCGCAGATCTTTGTCGGCGATGTGAGCGAGCGACTGATAGTGTTCCAGATCAAGCTCCGGTCGAAAACCCATGTCTTCCGGAACAATTCGTGCGAGCTTTATGCAACGCTTGAGATAAGTCGGGCCCAGGCTTGGGCTAAAGTGCTGCTTGAGGTGGCAAGCGATGGGCGAGAGTAAGCCATTGAGATTGGAGATGGGGTATCCGGCAATCTCTTGCTCGAGACGGCGCCCGATGAGCAGAGCCCCTTCCGAGGAGGTCTCATGGTTGATACCTTTCTGGCCGAGGTGTTTGGCCTCGACAATCCTGCTGATATCTGAGCAGGTGTTTGAAATAATGTCGGGTGAAAGGGTTGGAATCTTTTTAGCCATAACGATGCACTCCTGTGTGACTCACGGATAACGGAAACGTTTGGTTGTGAGTGCCGTTCTTTGATGGCGACGGCGAACAGGAGCGCAACCTGTCTGAGATGGACGAGTGCAGTAACCACCGATCTTACTTACCGAGCTCGCTCCAGCGTGTCATTGGGGACCTCCGCGGGATCTCTCGACCAGTCTCATGCCTTGAGGCGAGTATAGCATATAAGCAAACGTATGTTCTATAAATATGAGAAACTGAATTCCTACCTACTCATTTAAGTACGTCCCCAATGAGTGGAACTACTCATTTAAGTGCGTCCCCAATGAGTGCTAGAGCAGGTTCTTCTGTACCCACGCGATGATGTCACTCGATTCGTAGAGCGGTTTGCCGTCGATGAATAGGCAGGGAACCTGGCGCTTTCCGCCGACGGCGATGAGCGTCTGCTCGGCATCGGGGTCGGTCGAGATATTGCGCTCGGGGATGGTCACGCCGTTATCGGCCAAAAAGCGCTTGACCTTTATGCAATACGGGCAGCCGGTCATAACGTACAACACGAGCTCATGATCAGTAGCCATGGTGTCTCCAATCGGTTGAGGTTTCGATTGAAATACCCAAAGCCGCTGCAGTCTATGCGCGCGTCAGCGATGACTCGATTGCTTGGACCAGAAACGCTGTGGCCCCGGCGCCGCAGGGCTTGTCGTAGTAGTAAACAAAGCGCTGGTCGGCAAGATAGCCGTGAGCGAGCCCCAGGTATGCCTCGTCTTGGGGTTCGCTTCCCCAGTTGAGGCCAATCCAACGACGATGCATCGCAACAAGTTTTTGGGCCTCGCTGCTCTTTGGATCGCCGTCGCCCATGGCAATCGAGAGCTGACCCAGAATAGCGCGCTCGAGTTCTTTCATGTCGTTCCATGTCTGAGGATCCATGTCCAGTAACGTTTCGTTTGCTGCATCGATAGCCTCATCGCCATAGCGCGCCCGTGCTTCGGCGCCGTAGCGCTCCTCGTTTTCCTGCACGGTGCGCCAGCGCTCCAGTTGTGGCAGGACGGCGCCCATGAGCGAGACGGCTTCGTCGAGCGACATGCCGGTGTTTTGTGCCAGCCGCGGGGCACAATCCTCGATCATTGCCTCCATGGTGGTGTCGTAGGTGTACTTGCCGTGGTCGTAGCACCACTTGCAGTAATGGTCGGTCGTGGCGCCCGTGGCGTCGGTGCCGCAGTCGTCGGGCGTGAGTATCATGCCGCAGCTCTGGCAATAGTGCTCGGGCATTTCGAGCAGGTGAGACAGCGGCTCGCCGGTCACGGCGGCAATGAGCTTCATCATGTCGATGCCCGGTGTGACTTCGCCGCGTTCCCAACGGCTGACGGCTTGGCGTGTGACGAAGAGCTTGGCGGCGAGTTGCTCTTGGGTAAGATGATGGGCGCGACGGACAGCAATGAGCTTTTCTGCGAAGGCCATAACGGCTCCTTTCTGCTGGTTGTTGGCTTTAAGCATACGCGGCGGCAGGTGCCCTTCCAAGCAACCGTTGGTTGCGCGACGGGGGCCGCGGCGAAGAATTGCGTACAACGTCCCACGCCTCCATGCCGTACAATGACCGGCATGGAACCTATTGCACACATACATACCGATCTGCCGCAGAAGTTCGGCATTCCACGCAACAGCTTTTTGGCGCCTCATCTGCAGGGACGTATCGTTTTTGAGCCGGAATTTGCCTCCAATGCAGCGGTTGAGGGCCTGGACTCCTTCTCTCACCTATGGCTGCTGTGGCGTTTTGAAAACGGCACGCCCGGCGGCACGGCTAAGGACATAGCCGCCGATGCCAAGTCGCAGGACAGGTCCGGAACTAATGCCAAGTGGTCGAAAACCGTGCGTCCGCCGCGTCTGGGCGGAGCCGAGCGTGTGGGCGTCTTTGCCACGCGCAGTCCGTTTCGCCCTAATCCCATCGGGCTCACCTGCGTCAAGCTCGACCGCGTCGAGCTTACCGACGATGGCCCCATCATCCATGTGCTGGGGGCCGATCTGCGCGACGGCACGCCCATCTATGACATCAAGCCCTACATTCCGTTTGCAGACTGTCACCCGGATGCGACTGGTGGCTGGATTGAGGATGCGCCGTGGCAAAAGCTCGATGTCGAGCTCCCGCAAACGCTGCAGGACATGGTCCCGCCCGCAAAGCTCCCCGGCCTGGTCGAGGTCCTTCGCCAAGATCCGCGCCGCGCAGGCAGCAAGCACGAGCCAAACCGCGTTTATCACTTGGCATACGCCGGACTCGACGTGTCTTTTACCGTTGACGGAACCAGGCTAACGGTGGTCGCCGTCAAAGAGGCGCAGGACTAACCGGCGATTCGTCCGACCCCGCCAAATTCAAGACCAAAACCCATGCCAAAACCGCCCGCGCTGGTGGACAATAACGCCTACCAAAACAATCCGCTTCGCACGGGAGCTCAGCATGAAATACGACTTCACTTCAATCATCGACCGCCACGGCATGGACGCCATCGCCGTTGACTCCTGGGGCGAGATCCCCGGCATGGCTCCGAACGCACCCGACGAGGGCTTCGACCGCATCCCCATGTGGGTGGCGGACATGAACTTTGCCACGGTGCCCACGGTCCAGGAGTACATCATTCAGCGCGCCCAGCACCCCATGTTTGGCTATTTCAATCCGCGCCCCGAGTACTTCGACCGCATCATCGAATGGCAGAGCCGTCGCAACGGCGTTGAGGGCTTGGCGCCGGAGCATATCGGCTACGAAAACGGCGTGCTGGGCGGTGTCGTGTCGACGTTGCGCGCGTATGTCCAGCCGGGCGATGCGGTGCTGGTCCATAGCCCCACCTACATTGGTTTCACCAAGTCCATCGAAGCCGCGGGCTATCGCATTGTCCACAGCCCGCTTAGGCTCGACGACCAGGGCGTGTGGCGCATGGACTTTGAGGACATGGAGCGCAAGCTCGCCCAAAATCACATCCATGCCGCGGTGTTCTGCTCGCCGCACAATCCCTGCGGCCGCGTATGGGAGCGCGACGAGATCGAACGTGCCATGGACATCTATCGCCAGCACGATTGCGTGGTGATCTCGGATGAGATTTGGTCCGATATCATCCTGCCTGGTCACAAGCATATCCCGACGCAGTCGGTGAGCGAAGATGCCCGCATGCGCACGGTTGCCCTCTACGCGCCCAGCAAGACGTTTAACCTGGCGGGCCTGGTCGGCAGCTACCACATCATCTATAACGAGACGCTGCGCGACCGCGTGTGCGCCGTGTCCAACAAGACCCGCTACAACGAGATGAACGTCATCTCCATGCATGCGCTTATCGGTGCCTACCAGCAGCAGGGCTACGAGTGGCTCGATGAGCTCAATGAGGTCATCGAGGGCAACGTCGACTACTTCTGCAATTACGTGGACAAGCATTTTGCGGGCGTGTCCTATTCGCGTCCGCAGGGTACCTACATGGTGTTTCTGGACTGCACCGAGTGGTGCCGCGAGCATGGCCGCGATATTCAGTGGCTGCTCGACGAGGGGGCGCGCGTGGGCGTGGGGTATCAGGACGGCCGCCCGTTCCACGGGCCCTGCCACATTCGCGTGAATCTGGCGCTGCCGCTTTCGCGCGTAAGGGAAGCGTGCGACCGCCTGGACCGCTACGTTTTTAACGCACGGTAAGTGTGCGCTGCATGCGGGGCCTTCTGCCAAGTCGGCTAGAAGGCCCCGCAGGGTAAAGCGTCTGTAACCATTGGGCGCTCGAGTGGTTTCATTTGCTATTATTTTTAACCATTTGAGTCTGTAAGCAGGATCGTCTGGAGCTCGATGAAAAGACCTCGCCGCTCGGTTGCCATATCGTTGTTTGGTGCGCTTGCGGTAGCGTGTGCCTTTGTCGTAGCGATAGCCGGCTGTTCCGGGTCGAATGACGGAGCCTCGACGTCTGCATTAGAAGAACTGGACGCCTCGCAAGTCAAAGACGACGACCTTAAGACGCTCAACGTCGGAAGCGACCTCTATCCACCGTTTGTGTATACCGATGAGTACGGCGATATCGTTGGCCTGGATGTCGAGATATTGACCGAGGCTTTGGCCCGCATTGGTTACAAGCCAAAATACCAGCTGATCGACTGGGAAAAGAAGAAAGAGCTGCTGGCGAGCGGCGAGCTCGATTGTGTCATGGGTAGCTTTAGTATGACGGGTCGCGAAAGCGAGTATCGCTGGGCCGGTCCGTACCTTGCGAGCCGCCAGGTGGTCGCGGTCAATCCCGAAAGCGACATCTACACGCTCGCCGATCTTGAGGGCAGGGTCGTGGGGGTGCAGTCCACCACCAAGCCCGAGGGCATTTTGCTCAACCGTACCAATGGAAAGGTTCCGCAAATCAAGGGGCTCTACAGCTTCTCGGACCGCTCATACCTGAACCCGGCGCTCGTCGAGGGCCTGGTCGACGCTATCGCCGCACATGAGTCCTCGCTGCTCACCTATGAAAAAGACTATGGCGTGACGTATCGCATTCTGAACGAGCCGCTGCTGGAGGTTGGTTTGGGCACCGCTTTCGATATCAACGACACGCGCGGTATCGACGTTAAACTCACCCATGCCTACCAAGAAATGCTTGCCGATGGCACCATGGAACGCCTGGTGTCAAAGTACTTTGATGACCCCTCACCATTTTTGAATATGGAGGGCCTGTCGTGATCGATGCGCCCGACTACACCGCTCAGGAGCAGGGCAATCATTCGACCTGGGTATGGCTCCTTGCCGCCCTGGTGGGGGTAGCACTCTCGGCTGTCGCCGGCATGATGAGCTACGGTTACACGACGGCCCAGGCCGAGCAGCGCTTTGCCGACGTTGTCGATTACGTGGCGACGCAGAGCCTTTCCTACGATGCGTTTAACAGCGCCTATGCGACCAAAAACCTGACTCGCGTGATGGAGATTGCCGGAGAGGTGGCGCGCGATATAAAGCGCGACGGCTCGGTGGATAACGCCGCGCTGGAGCAATATGCTGACCAGTTCAACGTGAGCGCACTGATCGTGACGGACGCATCGGGCAACTTGATGTCCGAGTCCTCGACGGATGACGTGGGCTACGAATCGCTTGCTACGTATCTCAAAGAAGCGCCCGTGCTGGAGGTGGCAACCCATCCGCTTAAGTCCTATACCGATCGTATTACGCTTGCGGATGATTCGGTTGCAGACATCGGTTGCGTGACTCGGCAGGATGGCGAGGGTATCGTTATCGCGGTAAGGCATCAGAGCGCGAAGGCAGTTGCAAGCAATACACTCAAACTGCAGAGCCTGCTCGAAGGCTATGAAACCATCGATAGCGGCAATATCGTGATCGAAAACGATGGCAAGGTCGTTGCGACCAATGCCGTCGAACCCACCGTATTGGGCGTGTTCGACCTGCCCGCGACGGACGCCATCATTGTTGACGAAATTAAGGATCGATGCCTGCCCGGCAAAGTCCGACTGGTCAACGTCAACGGCGAGTGGTATTTGGGCACATACGGCAAAGCGCAAAAATTCTACGTGTACACCTATGCCTCGGCGCAGCGCTACTTTGAGGTCGTCGCGGCTGTCGCTGCCGGCGTGCTGGTGCTCTACAGCGGTGTTGTAGCCACTGTTGTGATGGTGCGTCGCCGCGCTGATCGTCGACGTTTGACGAACTTGCTGCAGCAGGAGCGCGACTATGGCGACAAGCTGGCAAAGGCGGCGCGTGAGGCCTCGTCTGCCAACTCGGCAAAGACGGAGTTCCTGCGTCGCATGAGCCACGATCTGCGCACGCCCATCAACGGCATCCGCGGTATGGTTGAGGTCGGCGATGCCAATGCGGACGATCTGCAAAAGCAGACCGAGTGTCGTTCAAAGATCTGGACGGCATCGGGACTGCTGCTCGACCTTGCGAATGAGGCGCTCGATATGAGTCGCCTGGAGAGCGGGCAGGTCGACCTGGAGCTTGTTCCCACAAATTTGGTGACCCTCAACCACGAGGTGCGCGATATTCTGGAGCGCCAGGCCGAGGAGCGCCTGGTGACAATTATCTGCGATCAGCAGACGCTTAATCATCCCTATGCGCGGGTGAGCGTGACGCACCTCAAACGCTTGTTGCTCAATATTGCCGGCAATGCCGTCAAGTACAATCGCCGGGGCGGCTATGTTCGCCTGGCGTGCCGCGAGGTGGAGCCAGCGGATGGCGTTCCTGTCTATGAATACACGATCGCCGATAACGGTATTGGCATGAGTGAGGAGTTTCAACAGCACCTCTACGAGCCGTTTTGTCGCGAGGAGCAGCAGGTGGAAGGCGCTTCATCGGGAACTGGCCTGGGTGCGCCTATTGCCAAACAGTTGGTCGAGCTTATGGGCGGAACCATGAGCTTTTCGAGCATCTTGGGGCAGGGGACGACGTTTACCATCCGTCTGCCGTTTGAGAAGTGCAAGTGCTCCGAGATTCCTCAGGCAGTGCGCGTGAATGCGGGCGACGGCGATGCGCTCCAGGGCTTGCGCGTTTTGCTCGTAGAGGATAACGACCTGAATGCCGAGATCGCACAGTTTACGCTCGCCCGCGCCGGTGCCGTCGTGACGCATGCTAAGGATGGTGAGTCTGCCGTCGAGATGTTTGCCGCGAGCGCGCCGCACGAGTACGACGTGGTGTTGATGGATATCATGATGCCCGGTATCGATGGCCTTGAGGCCACGCGTCGGATTCGAGCGCTCGATCGCGAGGATGCCGCGACCGCGCCGATTATCGCCGTGAGCGCCAACGCCTTTGCCGACGATCGCAGGCTTTCGCGTGTGGCGGGCATGAACGCGCACCTGAGCAAGCCTGTGAGCTCGCAGGAGCTCGTTGAGGCGCTTGCGCACATAGCCGCCGACGCTTCATAAGCATATGGCCCGGTTCCAAGGTGGGTTGGAACCGGGCCATATTGCTATTGATGAGGCCTGCTGAGGGGCTTACTTTTCGTGAATCTGCTTGCCGCAAAGATGCTCAATCGAAATCTCGTAGAGTTGGACGCCCTTGATGTCTTTGGCGATTTCTTCCTCGACTTCTTCGGCAGAAGGGTAGTACTTAAGCGCGAGCTGGCGGACTTTGTCCTCGATAAACGCAGGCGCCTCATCTACCAGGCGACAACGGCCAAAGACCACGGTACTCATAACGTAGGGAGCCCAGTCATCGTCCTTGTACCACTCGTTGCCGTAAACGGTAAAGCAGATCTTGTCATCGCGCTTGAGTGCGTCGACCTTGTGGCCGGCTTTGGCGCCATGGAAATAAATCTTGTCGTGCTCGGCGTCGAAGAAGTAGTTGACGGGAATGGCGTACGGGTAGCCATCGTCGCCGTTGACGGCAAAGACGCCGCGCTTGCAGGCGGCGAGCAACTCGCGCGCTTCCTCGTCGGTGATGGCGCGTTTCTTTCGACGTAAGGGCCCAAACATCGTTGGCTTCCTTTCTACTGCGCATGGTGGTTGAGCACAAACTATAGCGAAACAGCCCCGTTTTTCTTGATACAGGCGAGTATGTTTTTGAGCTTGTTAAAGTCGAGCGGTTTGGGCAGATGAGCGTTCATGCCGGCGTCGTGTGCCGCCTTGGCGTCTTCGGCAAAGGCGTTGGCGGTGAGCGCGATGATGGGGATGTCGGCCGCATCGGCCTTTTCGCTCAGACGGATCGCGCGGGTTGCCTCGTAGCCGTTCATGCCCGGCATCATGATGTCCATTAGAATCGCATCGAAGCTACCCGCGGGACGGCCAACGTATAGGTCGACTGCTTCGTTGCCGTCAGCGGCGCGAGTTACGACGATGCCCTCGCTTTCGAGCAGAGCCTGGGCAATCTCGGCATTGAGCTCGTTATCTTCTGCCAAAAGAACGTTCATGTCGGCAAGCGAGCAACTGTATGCCTGCTCGTCCGTACGTTCTTTTGCCTGAGGGTTCTTGTCGATCTCGAGCGGAATCTGGACGTTAAACGTACTTCCCACGCCAACTTCACTCGAAATCTCAATCGTGCCGCCCATCATGTCGATGAGCGATTTGACGATTGGCATGCCCATGCCGGTTCCTTGGAACTTGCTGCGCGCATCGTCACCTTCTTGGGCAAACGGCTCATAGATATGCTTTAAAAACTCGGGAGCCATGCCAATGCCGGTATCCGAAACGCTAAAGCATAAGAGCGCGCGCCCATCATCGAGTGGCTTGGTCTGTGAGCTAAAGGTGACGGAGCCGCCGCGCTTGTTGTACTTAATGCTGTTGTCTAGCAGGTTGATTATGATCCGTCGGATATGGGTGGGACTGCCGATCATGTATGGCCCCGTGGCGTACGGCAGGCTATTGTCCTGCACTGTGATGCCGTTACCGGACGCGCGGAGCTTGCACAGCACCAGCGCATCGTCACAGAGCTCTTTGAGGTTAAAAGGAGCATGTTCCAGTGTTAGCTTGCGGTCTTCGATTTTGCCCATCTCGAGGATATCGTTGATCAGCGAGAGCAGGTGATTGGCGGCAATACGCGCCTTGGCGCGGCTTTCGCGGGCGACTTGCATATCGCCGTCTTTCAATTCCTCAATTTCGATAAGACCCAGGATGCCGTTGAGCGGCGTGCGGATGTCGTGACTCATGCGCGTGAGGAATGCTGTCTTAGCGGCGTTGGCGGCATCGGCTTTCTGCTGTTCTTTCTGCGCGCGGTGAAGCGACCAGACAAGGATGACGATGCCGGTGAGCAAAATGCAGATGACAACTGCCGCAATGACGATGCGGTTGCGGTAGAGAAGTCGGAACGCATCCGATTCTTGCGCCGAGTACGATGTGGGGGAATAACTGCTTGCAGAGAGCGATTCGCCGGCATTGACGATGCCCTTATTGATGATTCCCAATAGCTCGGGCTTGCCGCGCGAAATCAAACACGATAGCTGTGCCGTGTCGGTGAGCTCCTGTGTTTGGAAATCCTCGATGTCGTAGGTGTCGCGGATGGTTTTCAGGCGCGTGCTGGGGACAATGATACAACTTGCCTCCCCCTTACTGAGGGCTTCGAGTGCCTCGTTGCCATTCGGAAAATCGGTTATCGTTGCGTCGGGGAAGAGGCTCTCGAGCTCAGAATGGTTGACGATCGCGTCCTGTGTACAAGCAATTTTCTTAAGGTCGCTGTTCAGGTTGTTGCTGCTGTGAATGGCGGTTAGGGAAACCGTTCCCATCGGGTTTGACTGAATGACCCCTTTCTGTTCGGCAAGCCAGTAGTCGCGAAACAGAGGCAGGGCGACATCGATGGTTCCGTTGGAAAGGGCTTTGAACATTTGCTGGTTATTTGAGATCGCGACCGTTTTAACCGTAATGCCAAACTTGTCGTGCAGCGTCTTTGCAAGCGAGGCGAGCGACCCTTCCATCTCGCCGTCGTCATTTTGCGTGCAGTAGGGAAGTTGGTTTTTAAGATAGCCGAGCGTGATGGTGTTGTCGTTTGCTTTGATCCAGGAGGTCTCGGTGCCGGTGAGCGATGATGAGCCGCTGTTATGGGCCGAGTAATTCGCCTTGACCTCGTCGCTATAGCGTGGGTTGACGCGGGTAATTGCCGTCATGGCGGCGTTGATGTCGTTCATCAGATCAGGGCGGCTTTTGGGAACGGCAAAATAGTAGTCGCTCGAGCCTACGTAGAACATGGGTGACGCATCGGGCGACGAAATGGTGTCGTTCATGATGACGGCGTCGACCTCGCCGTCTGCAAGCGCCTCAAAGAGGGCACTGCCGGTGTCGATTTCTTTATAGGTGCAGGTAACGCCTTCGTCGGCGAGCCACTGCTGGCCGACGATAGTTTGCATAACGCCGGCGTTGCAGCCGATGGTAAGGCCTTGGAGCGCCTGGGGGTCGCCCCTGGCAAGGTCGTCGCGATCGGGCCTGGCGTAGATGTAGTAGCGCTCGGTGCCCTCGGGGTTCGAGGAAAAGAGCAGCTTTTGCTCGCGTTCTGGTGAATATGAGATGTTGGGCATGAGGTCGATTTCGCCCGCCTCGAGCATGTCCATAAGCTCGGTGAAGGTGCCGGAGACGTATTCGTATTGCCAGCCCTTTGTGTAATACGAGAGGGTCTGGAGGTACTCGTAGCCCCATCCCGAGAGGCGCTCACCCGGCGTGCCTTCCTGGAAGCCTTTGTTGTTGACGAGCCAGCCAACGCGGACCGTTTTGACCTGCTGGTCGGAGTCGGCGGCAAAGGCGGGGGCGGGCATGACGGCGCTCAGTACGGCGAGTGCGGCAAGCGCGACGGCCAGGGTGCGATATAGAGTCAAACGAAGGACGGTGGAAGGTTTCACATGAAATCCTATCGAGTCGAGACAGTATCACATAAGGATACCAGCTCAGCCCACCGGGTCGGCAGCTGCACCGCAAAACGGTCCCGCCCGGCATCGGCGACTAGTCATTGGAGACGTTCTTGTTTGACTAGTCATTTAAGAACGTCCCCAATGACTAGTTCCGTTTGCGGGGGAGGCGTGGGACAATACCGAGCGAATGTGATTGGGCGTCTGGAAAAAGGGGTCGCGATGAACAAGTTGAGGACGCTTGCCGACGTGTTGCGCCAGGCTGGCTTTGCGCGCATCACGGGCCTGTTCCTTATCTTCTATCTGCTGTGCTCGACAGCTGTCTGGCTGTCCGAGCCCACGACCCTAACGTTTGGCGATGGTCTCTGGTTTAGCTTTGAGACCGTCTCGACCATCGGCTTTGGCGATATCCCGGCCGAAACGCCGGTCGCCCGCGCTATTACCGTCGTCCTGAGCGTCATCAGCATCTTCTACATCGCCATGCTCACGGGTGTGGCGGTGAACTACTGCAATACGCTCATCAAGATGCGCCAAAAGGACACCATGGCGCGCTTTATGGACGATCTTGAGCATTTGGAAGAGCTCGATCGTGACGAGCTTGCCGACCTATCGCGCCGTGTGCGCGAATATCGCCGACGCCAGCGCTAGAACGGGCGCCGCGCGTCACGATGAGGGGGACTGAATATGAACATCACGGTGTACCTGGGCGCGAGCGTCGGCAACGACCCGGCGTTTCTGCCTGCGGTGCGGCAGCTTGGCACCTGGATTGGCGCGAACGGCCATGCGCTGGTGTACGGCGGCTCCAAGTCGGGCCTGATGGGCGCGCTCGCCGATAGCGTGCTCGAGGCAGGTGGACACGTGACGGGTGTTGAACCGAGTTTTTTATCGAGGCCGAGTTTCAACATGACGGTATCGACGACCTCATCGTGACGAGCGACATGGCCGAGCGCAAGGCCAAGATGATCGAGCTTGGTGATGCCTTCATTGCCTTCCCCGGCGGGACGGGTACGCTCGAGGAGATTGCCGAGGTCATGTCCGCCGTGTCGTTGGGGCACTTGAGTGCACCGTGCATTCTGTACAACCTCGGGGGCTACTACAACGATCTTAAGGCGCTGCTCGAGCACATGATTGATAAGGGGCTTTCGAGCCCGAGGCGGCAGCACGGCATCTACTTTGCCGACGATTTGCGCGAGATTGCCTCGATTATCAACGGATAAGTCTTGAGCCTGCCCCACTATGACTCCCAATGGTGCCGTTTGCAGCGCAGACGGTTGGCTCGTTCGGGCAACGCTCGCTCTACAATAAAACGTATCTTTGTCGATTTTGACCACGGGAGGTCCCGATGGATAACCTTGCAAAACCCAAAAACCGTGCGCTGTTTTTAGTTAGCGTTGCCGTGACCGGTGCGTTCGCAGGCGCCGCGGTCTGGCTGTTCTTTTTTGCGATGGAGCACGGTATCGATTATCTATGGACCGAGATTCCGCACGCGCTGGGCGTCGCTTCGTCCGAGCTTGCTAGCGGCCCGTTTGGCTTTTTGCCGTACCCGTTTTTCGTCTGCCTGCTGGGCGGCCTGCTGATCGGTCTGTACGAAAAGATGACGGGCACCAAGACCGACGACCTCAATCAGGTCATGGCCAAGGTTAAACAAGACGGTCGCTACCCGTACGACAACCTGGGCAAGCTTTCGCTCGCGGCATTGCTGCCGCTGCTGTTTGGCGGAAGTATTGGACCGGAGGCCGGCCTGACCGGCGTTATCGCGGGTCTGTGCAGCTGGGTCGGCGACCGCATGCGTCGCTTTGGCGCCGAGTTTAGGGAGCTCACGCTGCTGGGCACCCAGGCTGCCCTGACGGCGCTCTTTACCGCGCCCGTGTTTGGCTTTGTGGCGCCGCTCGCCGGTAGCGCCGACGGCGACGAGGACCCCGCATCCGATGAGATCATCATCAAGCTCCCCAAGGCGCAAAAGACGGTGGTCTACGGCATTGCGATTGCCGGCGGTCTGGGCACCTACCTGCTGCTTGGCCAGCTTGTGGGCGGCGGCATGGGCATGCCCAGGTTCGAGTCCGCCGAGGTGGGCAACCTGGAGCTTGCCTGGCTTATCCCCCTGTCTCTCGTCGGTACGGTCTGTGGCTGGCTGTACTTTGTCTCCGAGCATGCAAGCGAGGCGCTGTCCCATGCAATAGGGGAGCGCCCCGTCGTCAAGGCCATGCTGGCTGGTCTGGCGCTCGCCATCTGCGGCACAGTTCTGCCTTATACCATGTTTGCCGGTGAGACCCAGGCCGACGTACTTATGGAGACCTACCTCACCATCCCCGCCGGTGTGCTCATCGCGACCGGTCTTGTCAAGGCCATGCTGACACCCGCCCTCATCAACATGGGCTGGCGTGGCGGCCATTTCTTCCCGGTTATCTTCTCGGGCGTGAGCCTGGGCTACGGTCTTGCCATCCTCACCGGCGCAGATCCGGTCTTTTGCGTCGCCGTCTGCACGGCATCGACGATGGGCGCCGTTATGCGCCAGCCTGTTATGGTTGTGGGCCTGCTGCTCATGTGCTTCCCGCTCAAGGGTATCGTCTGCATGATCATCGCGGCCGTCATCGCCGCCGGCATTCCGTTGCCCAAGCCGCTGCGCAAGTAGCGTATTGCGCTTTACGGTTGTTCAGAACTTGTTTTAAAGAAGCCGCGCGAGGCCGTTTGTTTACGGCCTCGCGCGGCTATTGTTTAGAGCTTCCTCAGCACAATGGCGATGGTGTTGAGGTATTCGAGCGCGCCGGATTCAACGGCAGCGCGGTCGCCTACTGCGTACTCGTTGTCGCAGGCGAGCCAGTCTTCCCACGCTTCGTCCGTGCAGAGCATAGGTTGCATCGAGACAATCTCGACGCCGGGGGTCGGCTCGATCATGGCGCGCCACCAGGCCATGTCGTGCATGTAGTCGAGCTGCTCGGGTGCCCAGGATTTGAGCAGGCATTCGGGCAGATTATCGTGGCAGTCGCAGGCCATGCCAGGGATGCTCAAATACAGCATGCCCCCGCGCCTGACATAGGGGAGCAAGCGCTCGCTCAGATAGTGCGGGCCGCGGCCGTAGTAGTTGTACGAGTCGATGCTCACGACCGCATCAAAATAGTCGTGCTCAAACGGGAGCCCCTGTGAGGCGTCCGCCTTAACAGGGTGAATCGTGTTGCGGGGAATACCGAGTGAATCGAAGAACGCGCGGTTTTCGACGGGATCGCTCCACAGGTCGACAGCATAAGTGTCAAATCCGTATTCGCGGGCAAGCAGGGCGCTGGTAATGCCGGTGCCCGACCCCAGGTCGCAGACACGGGCGCCGCGGGGAATGCTCGCATCGCAAAGGAGCTCTTCGCAGAGTTTGAGGGGATTGGGGCCCATAATCTTAGAGTGCACAAGTGCCGCGTCGAAGCTGGTGGCTTTTGGGAAGGATTGAGATTTCGCAGAGTTCATTGTTCTTTCCTATCAGGTGCATATGTGGCAGATGACGGAGGCGGAACGGCGCAACAAACCGCGGCCGTTGGACGGCCGTTTTCAATTTGTATGCGATTGACCGTTCCCTAAAGAACAATGACCAAAAAGACATCCCCTTGGATGATCGAAATTGGGCCGAGGCCCATGACGCTTTGATTATAGAACGTTGCGCACGGGCCGGGGAAATGCCATTTGTCACGGATTCGAGGGGCGCGATTGTGGCCGATTACGACCTGCGTGGGTCGAGATTCGCCCGCCTACAGGTCGCGTGCCCGATAGACCTTGGTGCTGACGATGCAGCTAAGTGCACATAGCGCGAGGGCCAGTACGGCAATTCCTGCGCACAGGCAGCCGAGGACGGCGGGATCGGGATTCGCCCCAGCAATCGACATGAGCCAGTTGCTGATGGGGCTGGAGGAGCTCAGTGTGGCCATGGCAAGGCATCCGAGCAGGGCAAACAGGCCGACGGAAAGGCGCAGCGCCTCCATGTGTCCAAATCGAAAGAACAGCGGCTGTGCCAGAAACACCATCATGAGGGAAATGAGCATGGACGCGGTCGAAGCGATTGCGGTCTCAAAGACGGTCTGTCCCGTCGAGGGGATACCCACGCTGTTGAAGAGCGGGATGGAGACGATGCTCAGAAGCGCGGCGGCGCACGCCATGACGGCCGAGAAGACAATGATGCTCAGGTAACGTGCGCAGATGATGTCTTTGCGCGAGAGGGGCAGCGTTGCCCGATAGCGCTCCCATCCGTTTTGATTGTCGTAGCCGGCCAGCGAGTTCATGACCACGATGGGCGACATGGCACTGACCGCGCAGGCGCCGGCGCTCATACTGGCATCGCCATCCGATGCGTTGGCGAGGGTCAGTACGACGAAGATGAACAGGCCGACGCCCGCGATGCTCGGGACAAGCGTGCGGACGATGGCGAGCTCAGATATAAAGGCGCGTTTCATTTCGAAGCCCCTTTCAGTATGAGGCGAAGATAGTCATCAATGGTTGCCCGGTCGCAGGGAATCTCGGGGAAGGCCTCGAGCGCCTCGCGACGGTTGGGTACGAGCACGTCCACGCTATAGGCGTGGTGGGCGGCACGGGCGCCTTCGACGCAAGCCATAAGCTCTGCGGCCTGTGCTTGGGTGCAGTGGGCGATGCCGGCTCGGTCGGTAATGTCCTCGCGTGGCAGGTCAAACACAATCGAGCCGTTATCGATGCAGACGACGCGGTCGGCAGTGCGATCGAGGTCGGATGTAATGTGGCTCGAGAGCAGCACGCTGTGCTGGCCGTCGGCGACAAAGGCAAGCAACTCGTCGAGCAGTTCCTCGCGCGCCATGGGATCGAGGCCCGCGGTGGCTTCGTCCAAAACGAGCAGCTTGGCATTGTGGCTGAGCGCACAGGCGAGCTGCAGCTTCATGCCCATGCCGCGGGAGAGGTCCTTGACCTTCGTCTTGGGATCGAGGCCAAATCGGTCGATGAATCTGGCGAACGTTTCGCAGCTCCACGTGGGGTATGCCGGGCCTACGAGCCTCTCGACCTGGCCCACCTTGAGCGTGGAGGGGAAGGGACACGTGTCCAGGACAAGCCCGATGCGGGAGCGCAGGTGGCGCTGCGTCTCGTCGGGCGCGTTGGCGTCGCAGCGCTGTCCAAGCAGATGCACCTCGCCGGCATCGAGCTTTATAAGCCCAAGCGCGGCGCGAATGGTCGTCGTCTTGCCGGCGCCATTTGCGCCCACAAAGCCAACGATCTGGCCGGGCTCCACGGCAAGCGTGACGTCTCGCAGCGAAAAACGGTCGCTCACACGGCGTGAGATGCCTTTGAGTTCTAGAAGGTTTTGCATGGTATAGCCTTTCTTGCAGATGGCTACTGCATGGTTTCGGGGGCTACCAGGTCGAGCATCTCGTGCAGCTTGTCGCGCGTAACGCCCAGGGCTTCGGCTTGGCTCGCCGCTTTCGCAAGCAGCTCTTCGATATGGCAGAGCTGGTTTTCGCGCAAGAGCTCCTGGTTGCCCTCGGCGACAAAACAGCCCTTGCCCTGCACGGTGCAGATAAAGCCGAGTTGCTCCAGGTCGGCGTAGGCGCGCTTGGTGGTGATGACACTCACGCCAAGATCGCTCGCGAGTGCACGGATGCTGGGGAGTTTGGCTCCCGCCGCGAGCGTGCCCGAAAGGATCTGAGCTTTGACTTGCGAGGCTATTTGCTCGTAGATGGGCTTGTCGCTCGAATTGGATAGGATGATGTCCACAGCGGCTCCTTAGCTGATGGGCTACACGTGTATATAACCGGTAAGCACAGTATATATACACTATGTACAGTTACGCAAGAGACAAATTCGGATTGGGCCGGCTACCCGGGCCCTAACTGATGAATTTGTCCTGATAGGCGCCCTAGAGCGGGATTTCGCGGCTACAATAGTGCGGTTACAACGACGTAATGCACTCAATGCAAGAAAGGATCCGCATGGCAAGCCTGTCGGATGAAATCTCGTCGCGCCGCACATTCGCGATCATCAGCCACCCGGACGCCGGTAAGACCACGCTTACCGAGAAGCTGCTGCTCTATACCGGCAGCATCCAGACTGCCGGTTCGGTCAAGGGCAAGAGCTCGGCCAAGCACGCCGTCTCGGACTGGATGGACATCGAGAAGGAGCGCGGCATTTCCGTTACCTCCTCGGTGCTGCAGTTCACCTATAATGGCGCCTGCGTCAACATCCTCGATACCCCCGGCCACCAGGACTTCTCGGAGGATACCTACCGTACCCTTATGGCCGCCGACGCCGCAGTCATGGTCATCGACGGCGCTAAGGGCGTCGAGGCCCAGACCAAAAAGCTCTTTAAAGTCTGTACGCTGCGCCACATTCCCATCTTCACCTTTGTGAACAAGCTCGACCACGAGGCTCGCGACCCCTTTGAGCTTATGGAAGAGATCGAGAATGTCCTGGGAATCAATACGTATCCCATGAACTGGCCGATCGGCAGCGGCCGCAACTTCCGCGGCGTGTTCGACCGCCAGACCCGTCGCGTTATCGCCTTTGAGGGCGACGGCCACGCCAACGCCACCAAGAAGGTTGCCGAGATCGAGGCCGAGCTGGGCGACCCCGCCATGGATGAGCTTATCGGCGAGGAGAACCATAAGAACCTGATGGACGATATCGAGCTGCTCGATGGTGCCGGCGACGAGCTCGACCTGGATGCCGTGGCCTGCGGTAAGCTGAGCCCGGCGTTCTTTGGCTCGGCGCTTACCAACTTTGGCGTAGAGCCCTTCCTCAAGGAGTTCCTGCGTCTGGCCCCGACGCCGCGCGCCTATACCGATACGCTTACCAGCGAGCCGGTCGATCCCTGCCGCGACGACTTTAGCGGCTTTGTCTTTAAGATCCAGGCCAACATGGACAAGAACCACCGCGACCGCATCGCCTTTGTGCGCATTTGCTCGGGCAAGTTCGAGCGCGGCATGGACGCCTTCCACGTGCAGGGCAACCGCAAGCTCAAGCTGGCGACGGGCACCTCGATGATGGCCGACGACCGCGCCATCGTGGACGAGGCGTACGCGGGCGATATCGTGGGCCTGTTCGATCCGGGTATCTTTAGCATCGGCGACACCGTGTGCTCCGGCAAGCGCCACGTGCAGTATCCGCAGATCCCGACGTTTGCCCCCGAGATGTTCGCTCGCATTACGCAGGTCGATACGCTCAAGCGCAAGCAGTTCGTCAAGGGTATGGAGGAGCTTGCCCAGGAGGGTGCCATCCAGATCTTCCGTGAGCTGGGTGCCGGCATGGAGAGCGTCATTGTGGGCGTGGTCGGCGTGCTGCAGTTTGAGGTGCTCGAGCGCCGTCTCAAGGCCGAGTATCGTGTTGAGGTTCGTCGCCAGCCGCTGCCCTATACGGACATCCGCTGGATCCAGAATGACCCCGATACCATCGATATCCCGGGCCTTTCGCTCACGCGCGACACCCTGCGCGTCGAGGACATGCGCGGCGGTAAGCTGCTGCTGTTCACGAGCCCGTGGAACGTGGACTGGGCAACCGACCACAACCCCGATCTTATCCTGTCGGAGTTTGGCAACGTAGCCTTCTAACGCATCGGCGCGGTGGCCCTGCGGGGCTGCCGCGCCGTTTACTTGCCTGATGCCGTGTGAGCGGCTATCATACCCACCGTCGTCTCAAGACCGGGGCGTCCGAGCAGTTCGTGTCCGATATCCTGCTCGTTAAACCTAAAACCAAAGGAGTACATAATGATCAAGAAGGTCATGGAGGACTACAAGGTCCTGTTGCGGAGCATTCCCGCGGCAACGGTTTCGCTGTTTTTCGTGAGCGTCATCATGATGAACCTGCTGGCCAACAAAGAGCTCATCAGCCTGCCGTATCTGGCACTCGATTGCGGCTTTGTGGTGAGCTGGGTTTCGTTTTTGTGCCAGGACATGATCTGCAAGCGCTTTGGCGCCAAGGCATCCATCAAAATCTCTATCCTCGCGCTGCTGGTCAACCTGGCCGTGAGCCTGTGCTTTTGGGCATGCTCGCTCACGCCCGGCATGTGGGGCGCCTACTACGACACGGGCATGATCGAGGTCAACAACGCCCTTAACGCCACCATCGGCGGCACCTGGTATGTGGTGCTGGGCTCTTCGCTGGCGATGCTCGTTTCTGCCGTGGTTAACTCCACGCTCAACCAGTCGCTCGGCCGTATGCTCAAAAAGAATAATTTTGCGAGCTTTGCCTTCCGCTCCTATGTGTCTACGGGTGTTGGCCAGTTTATTGACAACCTGGTCTTTGCCATTGTGGTGAGCCACACGTTCTTTGGTTGGACCTGGGTGCAGGTCCTTATGTGCTCGCTGACCGGCGCCGTTGCCGAGCTGCTGTGCGAGGTCTTCCTGAGCCCCGTGGGCTACAAGGTCGTGCGTGGCTGGGAGCGCGAGAATGTGGGCTCCGAGTACCTCGAGCGCCACGCGACCGCCTAAGGAGCAAGTATGCGGGTTTTGATCACGGGCGCTTCGGGCGGCATCGGAGCCGCATGCGTGCGGCGCTTTTTGGACGAGGACCACGAGGTCGTGGGCTTTGACCTGCTGCCGGCGGCGATCGAGCACGAGCGCTACCGCCATCTGATCGTTGATGTACGCGAGCCTAACTCGTTTCCAGGCGACCTTGAGCCTCAGGTGATCGTGAACGTTGCCGGTACGCAGGATTCGGCCGATGACATCGCCGCCAACCTGTGTGGCACCATCAACGTGACCGAGCGTTACGCCTTTGTAGAGGAGGGTCTTGCTGCCAAGCCGGCGCCGGCTATCAAGTCCGTGGTCAATGTGGGCTCGGCGAGTGGACATACGGGATCGGAGTTTCCCGCCTATGCCGCCAGCAAGGGCGGTGTTATCGCCTACACCAAGAACCTTGCAAACCGCCTGGCGCCGCAGGCCATCGCCAACAGTGTGGACCCGGGCGGCGTTATCACGCCGCTCAACCGTTGCGTGATGGAAGACGAGCACCTGTGGAACCAGATTATGGAGCTCACGCCGCTTAAACGCTGGGCCACCGCCCAAGAGATCGCCGAGTGGATCTACTTTGTGGGCGTGACCAACCGGTTTATGACCGGGCAGAGCCTGCTGATCGATGGCGGCGAGGCCGGCCGCACACAATTTATTTGGCCCGAATAGGAAACGCGCCCGATGGAAAGCCGTCGGGCGCGTTTTTGATGTATCGATTTTTAGCCGAGGCAAGTCCAGTTGACGGGGGTCGAGCCGTACTGCTCGAGTAGCCGATTGGCAGCGGAGAAGGGGCGCGACCCCATAAAAGCGGGGAGTTCTGCCGTGGCACGGTTGGCCGAAAGTGGCGAGGGGTGCGTGGAGGCTAAGCAGTACTTGCCGGTTGCCTTGCCCGCGCCAGTCGCGGCGAGCTTGCCCTCGACCATCTGCTGGGCAAAGCGGCCCCATGCCAAAAAGACGACCGGTTGGGGCAGCAGGCAGCAGCGCTCGATAACGTAGTCGGTCAGCGTGCTCCAGCCCAGTTTGGCGTGCGAGTTGGCGGCATGCTCGCGCACGGTGAGCGTGGTGTTGAGGAGCAGGGCGCCCTGTTGTGCCCAGGGGGTTAGGTCTCCCGTGGCGGGGATGGGGCAGCCCAGATCGGCGTTGAGTTCCTTATAGATGTTGCGCAGGCTCGGCGGCAGCTTGGCTTGCGTCGCGGGGACCGAGAACGACAGTCCCATGGCCTGGTTCGGTCCGTGATAGGGATCTTGACCCAAGATGACAACCTTGACCTGGTCGGCCGGCGTGTAGGCGAGGGCATTGAGGATGTCGTCTTGCGCCGGGTAGATAGTCTGCTCGGCACGTAAAAGGGCGATGCGCTCGAGCAGCTGGTTCGTCGTGTCACGTACCGGCTGCGGCGCATCGCCCAACCAAGTTGCTATGTTGCGGTCGCGGGTTGCGGTGTCCATGGGGCTCCTTTATGGCAGATGCTCTGTTGGCATCTATTGTAAAGGCGCACCGGTTGCCTTTATGCCACGGCTGTATGAAGAGTGGGGTCTACGAGACGCGCTCGGGCGCTCCTGCCATGCGAGCGTGTTCATGTGCGCGAAGACGAGGAAGCTCGACGGTTGCCACCATGACACCGGTGAGGATGAGGGCGGCGCCAAAGAAGGCGATGGGGCTCAGGACCTCGCCGACCAGGAAGAACGAGAAGACGGCGGAGCAGACCGGTTCGAGCGAGAAAGCGAAGCCGGTGGTCTCGGCAGGCACGTGGGGCTGCACGAGCGTTTGGGTGATAAAGCCGTAGGCAGAGCAGATGAGTGCGAGCGCGACGACCACGACGATCTCGTTGGGCGTGCTGGGAAGCGTGAAGCCGCCAAAGGTGCACGCGGCGATGCCCGAGAACAGGCCGCCAAAGCCCAGCTGCCAAACACCCAAGGCCAGTGGGTCGACTTCTTCGACAAAGCGCTTGGCTACGATAATGTGGCTGGCATAGATAAAGGCCGAGAGCAACATGATGATCGCACCGGGATTCAGGCTGGTAAAGTCGGCGCCCGAGAGCAGCAACATACCGCAGGTGACGATGGCGGTGCCGACGAGCACCTTGCGCTCGGGGGCGCGACGCAGCAAGGCGGCGTTGGCAAACGGCACGATCACGACCGTCAGGCTCTGCAAAAAGCCGGCGGTGGAGGCGGAGGTGAGGCTAGAGCCCAGGCACATGCAGGTGAGCTCGGTTGCCATGATGGCGCCGATGATGGCGGCGCGAACCATCAGGTCACGGTTGATGCGCAGCGCGTGCTTGTGGAAGAGCAGCAGGCAGGCCACAAAGGCGATGATGCAGCGCAGCGCAACGATGCTCGTGGCGTTCATGCTGTCCATGCCGATCTTCATGAGGGGGTACGAAAAGCCCCATGCGACGGGAACGGAAAACGAGAGCGCGATTGCTTTTTTGCGATCCATGGGACTCCTTTTGTTACAGAACGGTTTCGCAAAAAGGATTCTGCTCCCAGATATGGATGTAGTAAAGCGAATGTATCTTCAGTATGATTAAGAAATACTAATGCTAGTAGAAAAAGCCCTGGCAAAACGTTTTACGGCTGCATTGATGTGGAGGCACGATGGCATCGCGGTATCAGATTGTTTGTATGGTGGTCGATTGCGGCAGTCTTAAGGGCGCGGCCGACGAACTGGGCTATACGCAAAGTGCGGTGAGCCAGGCCGTCAAAGCGCTCGAGCGCGAGCTGGGTACCACGCTTATCGAGCGCGGTAAGCAGGGCGTTTCGCTTACGCGCGACGGCAAGCAGTACCTGCCGTATCTGCGCCAAATCGTAACTGCCGAGGCCGAGCTTGAGGGCAAGCGTCAGGAGTTGCTGGGACTCTCCTCGACTGATATTCGAATCGCGACGTTTACTAACGTGAGCCGCACCGTATTGCCGCGCGTGATTCGCGACTTTGGGGCTCTGCATCCGGGCGTGCACTTTACCCTCAAGCAGGGCGATTACACGCGCAACGCCCAGTGGGTGCACGATGGCGTGGTTGACTTTTGCTTTACGGCACGCGGATTTACCGCCGGGCTCGAGAAGCGTGTGGTCTATCACGACGAGTTGGTTGCGCTGTTGCCGGCAGCGCATCCGCTGGAGGCAAAGGAAAAGGTAACGCTCGCCGACCTGGCGTCCGAGCCGTTTGTGCTGCTGGATGAGGGCGAGCAGAGCCTGGTGCTCGATGCATTCGCGGCGCACGGGCTGTCGCCGCACGTGACGAGTGAGGTCACCGACGACTACACCATCATGGCGATGGTGGAGGAGGGCCTAGGCGTAAGTATGCTGTATCGCCGTACCGTCGAGGGCATGCGGGCTGATATTCGCGTACGTCCCATCGTGCATGCTCCCTCGCGCGACGTGGTGGCAGCTTGGCGCAGCTGGGACACCATGCCTATCGCCACGAGGCGTTTTATCGACTATATGAGCTCGCATATTGTCAATTAATGACTGGCGTGACGTTGAGTGCGGTGTTTAGCGGGCTGTCGCTTTGGCTTGGGCGGTGCGATAGGTGCGTGCCGGGTGGCAGAGCAATACCGCCACGACCATAAAGAATGCCGTGGTGCCCAGGCTGATGGGGTAGACCATCATGATGTTCGCAAAGGTACGGAAGTGCGGGAACACGCAGAATACCCAATAGAAGCGAATGCCGCAGACGCAGATCATGGTGATGAGGGCGGGCATGAGCGAGATGCCAAAGCCGCGCAGGTAGCCGGACATGTTTTCGTAAAACATGCTAAAGGCGTATGCCGGGAAGATCGAGCACACGCGGATATAGCCGATCGAGACGATGTTGGGGTCGCTATTAAACAGCGCTAGGATCTCGCGCCCCAGACCGACGATGATAACGATGGTAGTGAGCGCGATGATGCCACCTTCGACCAGGCAGACCTTAAGGGTCTTGGTGCAACGGTCGATCTGGCGGGCACCGTGGTTTTGCCCCACAAAGGTGGTGCAAGCCTGGCTAAAGCTGTTGAGCAGGTTGTAGCACACGTACTCCAGGCTCATGGCGGCGCTCGATGCCGCCATGACCTCGGTGCCCAAGCTGTTGATGGCGGACTGGATGATGATGTTGGCGACGGCAAAGACGGCGCTCTGGATGCCGGCGGGCAGGCCGATCTTGACGATGCGCCTGAGGGCGACGGGGTCGATAGCCAGGTCGCGTGGAGTGACGCGGACGACGGAGTCAGTCTTGAGCAGACGGATAAAGAGCGTAGCGGCGCTGACGGTGTAGGCGATGGCGGTGGCGATGGCGACGCCCGCGACGCCCCAGTGGAGTACGGGGACAAAGATGAGGTCCAGGCCAATGTTGAGGACGGTGGACACGGCAAGCGCCTGCAGCGGCATGCGGGTGATGCCGACGGAGCGGAAGATCGCGGCCTCAAAGTTGTAGAGCAAGATCGAGGGCATGCTGAGCAAAAAGACGCGCAGGTAGAGCGAGGCGAGCGGCATGGTTTCGGCGGGAACGTTGAGCGCGGCGAGCATGGGCTCGGCAAAGATCTCGCCCAGCGCGATGACGACAAAGCCCACAAGCGCCATGAGAATCGAGGTGTGGACGGCGCGGTTGACCATGTTCTGATCGTTGCGGCCGATAGCGTTGGCGATGACCACGTTGGAGCCAAGCGACATGCCGATAAACAGGTTGAGCATAAGACTGGTAAGCGGAACGTTGGAGCCGACCGCTGCCATGGCGAGGGTTCCCTGGTCGCCCGAGAAGTTACCGATGATGACGGTGGCGATGAGGTTCGACAGCTGCTCCAAGATGCTCGTGGCGGCTACGGGGAAGGCGAACAGGGGAATATTGCGCCACAGCGAGCCGGTGGTCATGTCAATGTGCTTAGATGCGGTGTCTGCCATACGCTCTCAATCTCTAATATGCTCTTTCGTGCTTATTTGCGCAGACGATGATACTCCTAATGCAGCCAGCCGGCACTTAGGGACGTTCCTTTTCTGCCGGCAGCTGGGGACACTCCTTGTCTCTTCTATGACTAGGTGGGGAAGGCGTGCGACAATGGTGGGCGTTGTGTTGTTCGCGCTAAGGAGTTGCCATGTTGTTGTGTCCCGTTTGCCATGAACCGTTGGTGGACGACGAGCGCGGTGCTGCATGCGCGGGTGGACACCGATTTGATCGTGCGCGCGAGGGCTATCTGTACCTACTGCGTTCGTCCAAGAGCGGTGACTCCATGGGCGATCCCAAGTCGCAGGCGCGCAGCCGTCGTGACTTTCTGAACCGCGGATACTACGCGCCGTTGCGCGATGCAATGGTCGAGCTGGCCCGCAAACAGGTGTCTGGGCGCGCTACGTCTGCGAACGGCCCCATGACCTTGCTCGACATTTGCTGCGGCGAGGGCTACTACACCAGCGCCATTGGTGCGGTGCCGGACGTGGATGCTTACGGGTTCGACCTGGGCAAAGAGATGGTGCGCCTGGCCGCCAAGCGCGGCGATGCGACCTACTTCGTGGCCAACATGAAGGACATCCCCGTGGCCGATGGCGCCTTCGATATGGTGACCGAGCTCTTTGCTCCCTTTAACGAGCGTGAGTTTGCCCGCGTGCTGGCGCCAGAGGGCTCGCTCTATACCGTGGTGCCGGGTGCCCGTCATCTGTTTGGGCTCAAGGAGGTGCTCTACGACACGCCATATCTCAACGACGAGAAGCTGCCGAAGACTACCGAGCTCGAGTTGGTCGGAACGCAGCGGGTGTCTGCGAATATTACGCTCCGGACCCAGGCCGACATCGAGGCGGTGTTCCAGATGACGCCGTACTACTACCGCACGCGCCCCGCCGACAAAGAGCGCCTGGCAAACCTGGACACCCTTCAAACCGATATCGACTTCATCATCGCCGAGTACCGCCACAGCTAACAACCTGCCAAAAAAGGGACAGGTTTATTTTGGCGGGTTTTATCTGGGCAAACGTAAAGGGCCGACCGCGTTGCTGCGCGATCGGCCCTTTTTAGTTGCTTGGCTGCAGAGGTTATGAGAAGCGAGCGCTTACAGACGATCCTTGTTCTCAGCCTTAACGGCGTGTGCCTGTTGAACAAAGAACAGGTCGTAGACCACGATGACAAAGGCGACGATATTGACGGAGCTGCCGCCGAGCGCGGGAAGCGTGAGCACGGCCTGCGCAATCGTGGCGATTGCGGCAACGATACCGAGCTTAAACGCGCCATCCACCTGCGAAGGCTTGTTGGCGCCCTTGATGCCCGCAACACCTGCGGCAAGATCGACAACGCCCTTGGCGACCAGCACGACCGCGGCGAGCATGGCGTTCGATCCGTAGGTGGACTCGAGCTTGCCGGTCGCGATACCGGCGATTCCAATGACGAGACTGGCGATGCCCAGAACAAAATAAATCAGGGCAAGGATTTTGAGTGTCTTGCGAGCGGCGCTCATAACTGGTCCTTTCGATGCGGGCGCGGTGAATCTGTCGCACCCAGGTTGCGGCATATATGGTGAAGCACATTGTAGTTCAACGGAGCGATGCATGCGTTTGAAAGCGCTTTGAGCCTGTGCGGCCCAACCTTTCAAAAAGGAAAGCTGGGCGTAAGCAAAATCGATGGCAGCGTATGCGCGGCGCTGCGATGATGAGGCCATGGTAAGGGCTGGACCGAAGGAGGAGCCATGATGTACGGAGCAGGGCAAGTGCGTGAGCCGCAGTCGTTGGGAAGGCGCATGGGTGATTCCGTGATCGCTGCCGTGTGCACGGGATTGATGGCGGTGCTTTGCATTGGGATGCTGTGGGCCATGTCGCATGTGGGACAATAGCGGACGGTTGGGTGCCGACATAAACGGCACTCACGTATTCGTTTTGCTTGTTAAGGAGTGTCCATGGGTGTCGTCGATCCCTTTTCTGTTGCTCGGGCCGCGGGGCTTGAGCTGACCGGGAAGTCCGAGGGCCTCACGCTCACCGACGGCACGATGGAGCTGCGCGCCGATTTTGGCCGCATGCTGCCACGACTCAAACAGGGCCGCCTGCAGCAAGAGCTGCTGGTAAAGGCTGCGCGCACAAAAGGCATCGAGCGCCCATGGGCGATTGATGCCACGGCAGGCTTTGGCGAGGATTCGCTGCTGCTGGCGGCCGCGGGCTTTACCGTCGATCTGTATGAACAGGATTGCGTGATCGCGGCGCTCCTCAAGGATGCCTTGGATCGCGCGGCAGATGATCCGGCGCTTGCGATAGCCGTGGCGCGCATGCGCTTACATGCGGGCGAGGATAGCGTTGCCGGCCTTCGCCATACAGCTGAGCTGATCGGGCAGGGCGAGCTCACCGCTCCTGACGTGGTATATCTGGACCCCATGTTTCCCGGGCGCACCAAGAGCGCGGCGGTGAAAAAGAAGTTCCAACTCTTGCATCATCTGGAGCAGCCGTGCGCCGACGAGGAGACGCTGGTCCAGGCAGCACTTGCGGTGTATCCGCGCAAGGTCGTTATCAAGCGGCCGGTGAAGGGCCCGTTGCTCGCCGGCGTAAAGCCGAGCTATCAGCTCGCGGGCAAGGCCGTTCGTTACGATGTTTTGGTGCCGCCGCGCCCGTAGCTTGCGTGCGATGGCTGGCGCTCCGTCAGCGCCGTGCCGATGCGGGGCCTATTTCCAGGGGTGCGACGTCAGATGCCATCCGCCGCAGTATTCGCATTTGTAGCAGGCAAGGCCGCGCCGCCCGCGGTTTTCGCAGTCGGCCATAACTGCCTCGGCCTCGGCGCGCGTGTCGTAACGGTTTTTGCGTTCGCACGACTTGTAGCGCCAGGCTTCATCGCGCTCGGCGTCCAGGGCGTCGCGGCGCTCGTCTTCGCGTGCAAACAGGTCGCTCATATCGCCGCCCGTGGCAGCGCCCAAAAACTTGCTTTTGGCTTTTGACCAGGCGGCTCGCTTTTTGCTACCCATCTGCTTCGCGCCCCTCTTCAAACGCTGGTATCATTGCTCAATCAAAGTGATACCAATAAACGTGAGGTCGCCGCGTGATGATCAGAAAAACCCTCGATACCGACATTCCCGCCGTTATGGCCATCTATGACGCGGCCCGCGCTTTTATGCGCGCGCATGGCAACGCCACGCAGTGGCCGGTAGGCACGCCCTCGGCCGAGCAGCTGGCTGCCGATATCGCCGCTGGTGGCAGCTACGTGTGCGAAATCGACGGCCGCGTGGTGGCGACGTTTGCCTTTCTGCCGGGCCCGGACGAGTGCTATGACGTAATTGAGGACGGTCAATGGCGTAGCGACACTCCGTACGCCGTGCTGCACCGTGTGGCGTCCGACGGCACCGTGCACGGTATCGCGGCTGCGATGTTTGCCTTTGCCAAGGAACGCGCCGACCATCTGCGTATCGACACGCACGAGGACAACTTGCCCATGCAGGGCGTCATCGCCAAGGCCGGGTTTAAGCGTGCCGGTACCGTATATGTGTCGGACGGTACGCCGCGTGTCGCGTTTGATTGGCTGCGCGAGGCGTAGGAGCCAAGGCACGTATCATCACCCAGCTCAAATAAAAAATGGCCCCGAGTGGGGCCATTTTTGGTAAAACGCGTCGTTGTGGGGCTCGCGTTGTTACTGCCCCAGATAAGCCCGGGCAGACAAAAAGGGGAGGTGCCGGCTTTCGCAAGGCGCGAACCTACGAAAATCGCCGCGCGGCAACGCAGGGCGATGAGCTCGGTCGGGGGATAGGGCCCGCTTCGCCCGCCGGCCCGTAAATTGTATCATCCAGTGTGGAACGAGGATGCCCGTCGCCGCGTGCGATGGGCTTGCAATAAGAGGAGAGCCATGTCGAAGCAAGCGGTCGTTGGAATCTTGGCGCATGTCGATGCCGGCAAGACCACGCTGGCCGAGGCCATGCTGTTCAACGCGGGTCGCATTCGCAAGCGCGGCCGCGTGGACGATGGCGATTCGCATCTGGACACTGACGCGATCGAGCGCGAGCGCGGCATCACGATCTTCTCGTCGCAGGCCGTGCTCGACCACGGCGATACCCACGTCATGCTCGTGGATGCTCCCGGCCATGTCGATTTTTCTGCCGAGGCGGAGCGCACACTGCGTGCCCTGGACTACGCGATTCTGGTGGTGGGCGCCAACGATGGCGTGCAGGGGCACACCGAAACCCTGTGGCGCCTGCTTGCACGCTATGACATCCCGACGTTCATCTTCATCAACAAGATCGATTTGGAGAATCCCGGCCGCGATGTTTTGCTGGCACAACTCGGGCAGCGTCTTTCCGAGGGCTGCCTGGATGCCAACGAGCTGCTGGCGGGCGGTGCCGCCTGGGAGGATGCTGCTGCGTTGGACGAGGCGGCACTCGAGGAGTTTCTTGAAGCGGGTGAGCTTTCCGTCGCAACGCTGTCGCGCATGGTTGCCGAGCGCAAGCTCTTTCCCTGTTTTGCCGGCTCGGCGCTCAAGGACCAAGGCGTGGACGAGCTGCTGGATGGCATATGCGCGCTGATGCGTGAACAGGCGTGGCTCCCGGAGTTTGCCGCGCGCGTCTATCGCGTGAGTCGTGGAGACCGTGGTGAGCGTCTTGCCTGGGTCAAGGTGACGGGCGGTATGCTGCGCGCAAAGCAAGTTGTCGAGGGATGCTCTGGCGCCTCCACTTGGGAGCAAAAGATCGACCAGGTGCGCATCTATAACGGCGAGAAGTATGAGCTTGCCCAGGAAGTTGCCGCTGGCGGCATCTGCGCCGTGACGGGCCTTGCGCACGTTCGCCCAGGGGACGCCCTGGGCGCGGAGTCCGCGGGCGATGCGCCCGTCATTGCGCCAGTCCTCACCTATACGGTGCTGCCGGGCGAACACGACGTCCATACGGTGTTCAAAGCATTGACTGAGTTGGCGGACGAAGATCCCATGCTCGGCGTAAGCTGGAATACGCATCTTGAGCAGATTCACCTGCAGTTGATGGGTGCCGTGCAGCTCGAGGTCGTGCAGCGCGTGCTGGCCGATCGTTTTGGCCTTGCGGTCGAGTTTGAGCCCGGCGGCATTCTCTATAAGGAGACTATCTCGCAGCCGGTCGAGGGCGTGGGCCACTTTGAGCCGCTGCGCCATTACGCCGAGGTGCACCTGCGCCTGGAGCCGTTGCCGGCGGGCTCGGGCGTGCAGTTTGGCACCGTGACCTCGACCGACGAGCTCGATCTTAACTGGCAGCGTCTGGCGCTCACCAACGCCATGGAGCGCGATCACCTGGGCGTGCTGACCGGCTCGCCCATCACCGATGTGCGCATTACGCTCACGGGCGGTCGTGCGCATGCCAAACACACCGAGGGCGGTGATTTTCGCCAGGCCACGTACCGCGCGATTCGCCAGGGACTCATGCAAGCGCGTGAGGCCGGCGCTGCGGTGTTGCTGGAGCCGTGGTACCACTTTGAGCTCGAGGTGCCGGGGGAGTGCGTGGGCCGGGCGCTCTCGGATGCCACGCGCATGGGTGCCGAGTACGAACCGCCGACGATGGCGGGCGACCGGGCAAAGCTTGTGGGTCGCGTGCCGGCATCCGAGGTGCAGGATTACGCGCTGGAGGTGGCCGCCTACACGAGCGGTCGCGGACATCTGTACCTGGAGTTCGCCGGTTATGCGGCTTGCCATGATGACGAGCGCGTAATCGAGACGGCCGCCTACGAGCCCGAGGCCGATCTGCCCAACACGCCCGACTCGGTCTTTTGCGCTCAAGGCGCCGGCTACACGGTCAAATGGTACGACGCGCCCGCCGCGGCGCACGTAAAGGTCGATCCTGCCACCTTCCGCCCCTGGCGAGCGGCCGACGCCGAGTTTTTCGGCCACATGTGACAAAGGGACAGCCCCTTTGTCACATGCTATTGGTATAACTCAGTATAAGTTGGTATAACTGTTACCAGGGTTTGCCAATCCGAGGAGGCCGATATGAATCCAAATCCCTTTAAGCCCACAGCTGGTAAGCGGCCTCCGATACTCATCGGTCGCGAGTCGGTCATCGAAGATTTTGAGGAAGGGCTCGACAACGGCGCCGGAGCGCCGGGCAGGCTCATGCTCATTACGGGAAACCGCGGCTGTGGCAAAACGGTTCTCCTGCGGGAGCTGCAACGTCTAGCCAGCGAGCGCGGATGGGCGGTTGTCTCCGATTCCGCTTCGCTTGGTTTGTGCGACCGCTTGGCCGACGCGCTTCGCTCGAATAAACCCGTTGTGACGTCAATGGAGTTTGGGCCGTCGTTTGGCCGGATGTCGGTCGAGGCGGCGCGGGCAAAAGGCGAGACATTGCGAGGGCTGGTCAACGAGCGTCTCAAGAAGCTCGGTCCGGGCAAGGGCGTCTTGTTTGCGATTGACGAGGCACAATCGGTGTCTATCGAGGAACTGGCGGCTCTTGCCGTCCTCTATCAGCAGGTGCTCGGAGACCAGGATGCCACGGGCTTGCCCGATAGCGACCAGCGCGGTCTTGCGCTGGCGTTCGCCGGCTTGCCCAGTATGGTTGACGATCTGCTCGAAGAGCCGAGCGTGACGTTTTTGCGGCGTGCCCAGCAGCGTACGTTGGGGGCAATATCTTTGCCCAAAGTGCGCGATTCGTATATCCAGACGGTCAAAGACGCTGGTCTTTACGTTGACGCGGAGACGGCGGACCTTGCGGCGCGCAAGAGCATGGGGCATCCCTATATGGTTCAGCTGGTGGGCTATTACATGTGGCGGTCTGCTGTCCGGCGTGGCCCGCAGGTCATCGAAAGGCGCGATGTCGAGAATGGCCATGCGGATGCCGTCTCCGAGTTCTACGAAGCGGTTGACGCACCTCTGTATTACGGTCTGCGCAGCCCTCAGCGCCTCTTTATCGAGGCTATGGCGGTTGACGAGGACAAGCCGACGCGCACGGCGGATATCATTGAGCGCTGCGACCGTACCCAGAGCTGGGCGAGTAAATATCGCGCAAGCCTGATTCGCGAGCGCGTCATCGAGGCCGCCGGATACGGCCTTGTGCGGTTTACCGTGCCCATGCTGGGCGAGTATATCCGCGACCGCGTTTTATGGCATGAGTAGGGTGATAAAGGTGACGGAACAGAAGATGAGCCCGCAGGCTATCGAGGTGCGCGGTGCACGTGTCCACAACCTCAAGGACATCGATATCGATATTCCGCTGGGAAAGCTCGTGGGTATTGCCGGCGTGTCGGGTTCGGGCAAGAGTTCGCTGGCGCTGGGGGTTCTTTATGCCGAGGGCTCGCGTCGCTACTTGGAAGCACTCAGCACCTATACTCGGCGTCGTCTGACACAGGCCGAGCACGCCCAGGTGGATGAGGTATTGCACGTGCCGGCGGCGCTCGCGCTGCACCAGCGTCCGAGCGTGCCGGGTGTGCGCTCGACCTTTGGTACCATGACCGAGCTCAACAATAGTCTGCGTCTGCTCTTTAGCCGTTGCGCCCATCACGTGTGCCCGCATTGCGGGGCGCGCGTGGAGCCGAGCCTTAACGTGGCCGCAGGCCTGTCGCTCACGTGTCCGACATGCGGCCGCGAGTTCTACGCGCCGAGTGCCGAGGATTTGGCTTTCAATAGCGGCGGCGCGTGTCCCACCTGCGGCGGCACCGGTGTTATGCGCGAGGTGGACGAGGCGAGCCTGGTGCCCGACGAGTCAAAGACCATCAACGAAGGCGCAGTGCTTCCCTGGGGCACGCTCATGTGGGACCTGATGAAGCAGGTGGCCGGCGAGATGGGTGTGCGTACCGATGTGCCGTTTAACCAGCTCACACCTCAAGAGCGCGACATCGTGTTCCACGGTCCGGCGGTTAAGAAGCACATTCTCTACGTTCCCAAAAACGGCGAGGGCGCCACGCCGCTCGACTTTACCTATTACAACGCCGTCTATACGGTCGAGAATGCGCTCGCCAAGGTTAAGGACGATAAGGGACTTAAGCGCGTGGCTCGCTTTTTGCGCGAGGGCCCGTGCCGTGACTGCGGCGGCACGCGTCTCTCCGAGGCTGCGCGCCAGCCCCAGGTGCGTGGTATCAATCTGGCGCAGGCCGCGGCCATGACGCTGGGCGAGGCGATTGAGTGGGTGCGCGGGGTGCCCGCATCCTTGCCGGCCGAGATGCAGCCCATGGCAGCGGATATCTGCGATTCGTTTTTGAGCACGGCTCGTCGCCTGGTCGACCTGGGTCTCGATTACCTCTCGCTCGACCGCGCCGGTGCTACGCTCTCCACGGGTGAGCGCCAGCGTGTGCAGCTCGCCCGCGTGGTGCGCAACCGATCGACGGGCGTGCTGTATGTGCTGGACGAGCCCTCGATTGGCTTGCATCCTGCCAATGTCGACGGCTTGGTGGGCGTAATGCGCGATCTGGTGGATGACGGCAACACCGTGGTTGTCGTTGACCACGATACGCGCGTTCTAGCGGAAGCTGACTATCTGGTCGAGATGGGCCCCGTTGCCGGAGCAGGCGGCGGTAATGTGATCGCTGCGGGTACGGTGGACGAGGTCGAACAATCGCAGGGCAGCCGCATCGCGCCGTTTTTGCGCGCAGACCCCAAGCGCTTGCGTCCGCAGGCGACTGACGAGGAAATGTTCGACCGGGGCCATATCCGCATGGCGACCGATACCATTCATACCGTAAAACCGCTCGAAGTCGATATTCCGCGCGGTCGCTTGGTCGCGGTGACGGGCGTTTCGGGTTCGGGTAAGACGACGTTGGTGCTCGAGACGCTCATCCCGGCGCTCAAGGCTCAGGCAACTGGCGAGCGCCTGCCAAGCCATGTGCGCTGGGTCGACGCCGAGGGCATCGCACGCGCCAACCTGATTGACGCCACGCCCATCGGCGCCAACGTGCGCTCGACGGTGGCGACTTATGCCGACATCCATGATGAGCTGCGTCGCGCCTTCGCCCGTACGCCCGAGGCTAAGGCGGCGGGATACAAGGCGGGCGCCTTTAGCTACAACACTGGCACTCTGCGCTGCCCTACGTGCGATGGCACGGGCTCGATATCGCTCGACGTGCAGTTTTTGCCCGATGTCGAGATCGTCTGCCCGGCATGTCGCGGCTCACGTTATGCAGACGCGGCTTCGCATATCCATCGCGAGGGCAAGGACGGGAGTCTGCTTACGTTGCCGCAGCTCATGGATATGAGTGTGGACGAGGCCCTGGACGCCACTTTGGGACTCAAGAAGGTTCAGACGCGCTTGCAGACCTTGCATGACCTGGGCTTGGGCTATCTCACGCTCGGTGAGCCCACACCAGCGCTCTCGGGCGGCGAGGCGCAGCGTCTTAAGCTTGCGAGCGAGATGGGCCGCGTGCAGGACGATGCCGTATTCGTGTTCGACGAACCCACAATTGGCCTGCACCCGCTCGATGTTCAGGTGCTGCTGAGTGTGTTCGACGGCCTCGTTGCCAAGGGCGCCACAGTCGTCGTGATCGAGCACGACCTCGACCTTATCCGTAACGCCGATTACGTAATCGACATGGGCCCGGGCGGCGGTGACGCGGGCGGGCAAATCGTCTGCGCCGGCACGCCTGGCGACATTGCAGCCTGCCCCGCAAGCATCACCGGTCGCTACCTCTAACCGAATGTGACAAAGGGACTGTCCCTTTGTCACATTGATGCCTATTTCACGCATTGAGCGGCGAGATAGTCGCGGAAGAACGGTAATTCAAAAGCGACGATACCGCGCCCGCGTTCCCCAATAATGCCTGCGTCTATCATGCGGCGTCGGTAGCGGGAGACCTGTTGCGGCGAACGCTTAAGGCGCTCGACAAGGTCGGCGGTGGTGGACTCTTCCTCGTCATCGAGCATGGCGATAAGAAATCGCTTGTCCTCTGCAGTGAGTTCCCGATAGGTTGCCGCGAGGATCCGGTCGTCCATTTCATCGCGTGCGATTTTGATTCCCTGATCAAAGTCGCGAGATGATATTTCCTTCGAGTTGCTCGTGAGATCCCAGGCGCGGTAACCCACAAGCTGCAAAAGGAAGGGAAAGCCCGAAATCGAGCGAACGGCCTTATCGATTCCCTCGGCATCTGCCAAGCGGTCGTTTTCCTGGATCGTTCGGATCAAGGCCTCGCGCACATCGTAGTCGGCGATACGCCCCAGATGATATTGCTGGGCGCGGCGAAGGAACGAGACCGTCTTGTGGTTGAGCAACGTCGAGACGTTGTTGGGAAGTCCCGCCATGAGTAGGGCGACGCGTTTCCCATCGGTCACAAAGTGTTGATACGTGGCTGCGAGCTGGATCATCTCGTCGAGCGTCGGGTCAACCTCATCAACCGTGACGAGCAGACCCGTGCCCGCCTCGTTGAGCTGGTCGATGATGTCGCTCATACGATACCGCCAGGTCGAGGCATCGTGAACGCGATTGACCTCGATACTGCCGAGCGGTGCAATTCCGAGACCGGTGACTTCGAAGTTGTTAGACGGGTCGATGAGATGGCCTGCAGCTCGTTTCGCCCCGAACTCGATTTCCTCAAGCATTCCTGAGAGCGCGGTCGTCTTTACCGCTATCCAGCCGTGGGATTCCGCCCTTGTCGCGAGCGACGACATGAGAGCGGTTTTACCGGTTCCACGCGCGCCCGAGAAGATCGAGGTCAATTCCGGGCGTCTACGCTGGCTCAAGAAGGCACGGTCCAAATCCCGAATAATCTGTTGTCGGCCGGCGAGATGGGCAGGAACCTCACCAAAACTGGGGGTAAAAGGGTTCTCGAGATATTCCACAAGGCTCTCCTTTCACATCGCCGTTTAACTTCATTTTATTCTAGTTAATTCTGATTAAAAGCGATGGCTCGTTATTTGGTGCATCGATGTGACAAAGGGACAGCCCCTTTGTCACATTCAAAATAAAAGCCAGCATCTGTCGGCATGGCACTTGAATAGCTTGTGCCTGAGGGCCAAAATGACCTCAACCCATTCGCGAAATTTGCACGCCCTATAGTGAGTGGGCTCTCGCTTGAGCTGATGCTGCCAAGAGGTAGCCGATAGGGGCAATTATGGACAATCGAATCTTTGGGTATGCGCGTGTCTCTTCCGCGGACCAGAACTTGGACCGCCAGTTAGACGCACTAGGGAGGTTTCCTGTGCAACGGAGCCAGATTTATGCTGACAAGGCAAGCGGTAAGGACTTTAAGCGTCCCCAGTACCAACGTCTTCTTCGCAGGTTGCGCGCGGGTGACGTTCTCGTGATCAAAAGTATCGATCGTTTGGGTCGCAATTATCGCGAAGTCCTCGATGAGTGGCGACGTATCACGGTGGATAGGAACGCTGCCATCGTGGTTCTTGATATGCCGCTGCTCGATACGCGCGAGCAGCCCGATGGCATCACGGGAACGTTCATGGCAGATCTGGTCCTTCAGATCTTGAGCTACGTGGCGCAGCTAGAGCGCGAAAACATCAAGCAACGCCAGGCGGAGGGCATCGCGTCGGCGCGTTTGCGTGGCGTGAAATTTGGAAGGCCGGCATTCGAACGTCCAGATAGCTATCGCGATGTCATCAAATTATTCGAAGGGGGTGAGGTTACGAGGCGAGAGGCTGCTGCGCTTTTGAACGTCAGCGCATCGACATTCGATCGTTGGAGACGGGCGGACGCGACTAGTTTTGACCGTTCGTCGTCTGTCCGTCTTCTTTAGCTAGACATTTTGACGAGGGGGGTTTATTGAACAGAGCTCACTCCTTCCCTCGATGTTTGTCCAGTTCACGCCCTTGAACCAAATAGTGCCACCGCGTTGCCAATTCGTCTGCTTTTTGACGAGGGGCAAGATATCGTGTTTTGTATTTAAAGGAGGACGAAATGAAAAGGCGTTATGGAATGGCTCTGGTGACCGCGCTATTTGCGATGGTGTTTTGTGGGGCGCTTCTGCTGAGCGGCTGTTCGCAGTCTGAGAAGAAAAACGCTGAACCTGATTATGCCGATGACCGTGCAATGGCTGTGATCGCTCAAGGTTATCAAAAGCGGTCGGATTATATCGAATCGCTTGGAGAAGATGCTGATCTAAGCTCGAATAAAGTGCGAAAAGAGATAATTAAAACCGAGATCGATAACGACAAAGAACTCAAAAAGGCGCCTTTTAAAGACACTAAGATGCAGGAAGATGTCATCGCCTATCTCAACCTGCTTGACGATCAGCTTGATATTACCAAGAAGTATGCGGAATCTGATCCTAAGTACTACGAGGAATGGGAAAAGGCCTACGACGCACGATCCGCACAGCTTAAGAAACTGGTTGATCGATATGACTTAACAGTCGGTGACGAGTATCAAGATGAGTTTGACGAGCTGATTAAGAACGGTAGGACCGTAGAGGAGAAGACGCATAACGATGAGGTTATCAACGGTTTGCTCTCATCGGCGAACTTTGAGAAAAGTGATGATGGCTACGGTCTCTATACGTACACTGCAATCGTCGAAAACACCTCTGACATATCGTTCGAAAACGTTTATCTAAACGTTGCCCTTTACGATGCCGATGGTGTGAGGGCGGAAGAATGCTACGCAGATGCATCTGCCTGGGCGCCTGGCGAGAAGGTGAAGTTTGAGGTAATGAGCGAGGTTGACGCCTCGAGGCTTGCGCCGACGGTGTCGGGTTACAGCGTCAAGGAATAGTTCGCGGGAATTGAAAAGAAAGCGCGGCCGTTTTCTCCGAACGGTCGCGCTTTGCATTGAGCCGTTGACGGAATGATTCGTGCCATCATACTCGCGCTGGAAGATGATGGGAACGTCGGGGCAATAAAGGAAAGGTGAAACAGGATGGCAAAAACAAAATTTCTTACAACGATACCGCAAAAGGTTGCCTTTGGCGGGTTAGTCGTTGTTACGGTTCTAGCGGTTGCCTGGGGTATCTGGATGTCATTGACGCGTAATCCTACAACGATCAGCGATGATTCGATTCGCGAGGAGATCACGCCAGTCGTTAAGCTCGTGACGTACGAGTACAATTTCACCCAGCTACTTTCAATTGATGAGGCGGGCAATCCGCTTGGGTGGGAAAACCCCTTTACGTCTAAGCGATATGTCGCAACGATTGACGGCAAGGCTGACATCGGGATCAATGCCGATAAGATGAAGGTTACAATCGTACGGGCTAATATGGCCGATAAGAATTCAGAGGTCAAGAGCGTAAAGGTTATACTGCCTCACTCGGAGATCACTTCGTTCTCGACAGACCCCAATACGCTTAAGAAATATGTTGAGGACAATGGTTTTCTTAACTGGAATCAAGTAAGCACGGATGATCTAAACACGTTATTGAAACAGGCAAAGAAAGAGCAGACCAAGAAGGTCAAGGAAAGCAATATGCTCCAAGAATCTGATGATAGAGCCTGCGCCCTTAT
This sequence comes from Coriobacteriaceae bacterium, assembly GCA_902363125.1. GTDB lineage: Bacteria > Actinomycetota > Coriobacteriia > Coriobacteriales > Coriobacteriaceae > Collinsella. The sequence continues at coordinate 20,030 of CABIZD010000002.1, read as the reverse complement.
CGAAAAACAGGTCAAAGCCCTATGCGGCGATGACGTCAATGTTGACGTTGCGTTTGAGTAGGGGTGAATAGCATGTTGGATAAACGGCAACAGACCGTTGGGGCGGAGCTCGAAAAATGGCGGAAGTCCGGTGCCAGCTTTTCTTCGCTGGAGAACATGATGTCTGGAGTACTCAATGGTGCTGGAAACGCCATTAAGGATGCGACCAAGGAGGCTCAAAAGAAATCGGGGGAACTGGCGGAAGCCGCTGGTCCTTTGGCAGATAGTGCACTCAAAGGTTTTTCGGATTTCGCAAACGGGATTGCTTCTACGGCAGCCGCCGCGGCTAACGAGCGCTACAACGCAAAGCGACAAGAGCAACTCGGCCTATCGTCGACGCTCGTTGACGATAACGGTGATTGGGTGTTGCCCGATCCGCTACTGTCCAATCGCGAGCTTGGCGAGCTTGAGGTATTAACCGAGCAATACGAAAAGATGGTATCGCCTTCAAAGCTCAAACAGCTGGCTGATAAGGCCGGGTCAAGAGTACCGGAGAATCTTCGCGCTACCATTGGGGGTGCGGTCGACGACCTTACGGGTGAGATTCAGAAACAAGCGCTGTATGCGCAGGTCATGAAGCAAGTTGTCGATGGTTTCAAGATCATCGAGGAGCAAGCTGCCAAGTACAGCGTCACTGAGGCACAGATTGTTGAGGTTGCAAACGCCACGCTCGAAGGTGTTACTATCCGGTCGATTGATGAGCTGTTCATGCTTCGCAGTTTTGACGTCGCGAAGATTGCGGCAGGCGAGAACGGTAGGCACCTGCTGCTTGCGGCGACCGAGGGTGCGGCGACAGGCGCTCCCGGTTTTGCCGGCCTGCCCTTCAACATCGTGTTCAGCATGTTTCTCTATTATCGCGCGGTGCAGTCAGTCGCCATGATGTATGGATTTAACGTTAAAGAGGATCCGGCTGAATTGGTCATTGCGGGTGATGTGTTTTCAAACGCGATGGCTCCGTCAGCAGGTTCTACTGATGGCATGACTGCCGCAATCGGCAAAGTGATGCTTGTAGCCGAGATGGAGGGCGTGAAGCAGACAGTCAAAAAGGGTTGGACGGCCATGGCGGCACGGGGCGGCGCTGCCGCGCTTATCGCGCAGATTCGCGCCCTTGCAAATGCCGCTGCACGCAAGGCAATCGAAAATGCCGGCAAGAAGTCGCTCGAGAACAATGTTTTCAAAAACGTACTCGAGCAAATTGGCAGGAATATCACCCAAAAATCTCTTGGTAAAGCCGTCCCTGTATTTGGCGGCGTTGTCGGTGCTCTGTTTGATGCCTCGCAAATGAATCGTGTTTTGCAGTATGCCAATATCTTCTACCATAAACGGTTCATCATTGAAAAACAGGAACGGATTGCAACATTGGTTGGCATGGAGACGACCTCCGAGGACAGCGGGGATGAGATTTGCATTGCAGAGTGATAGCCGGCCGAATGTGACAAAGGGACTGTGCCTTTGTCACATTCCCGGAAAGCCTGTCTGGCGCAGGGCCTCGTAGAGGACGATGGCGGCGCTGTTGGAGAGGTTGAGTGCGCTGATGCGGTAGTCGTCCGGATTGACGAAGTTGCCGCAGATATCCTGCCGAAGGATGGCCTCATGGCCGTCCTCAGTATGCCCGAGCGATTCCTCGTGGGCTTCCCAGGCCTCGGCGTTGTCAAGCGAATCGCAATCGCGCAGCATCGGGATGCGTTCGCAGCGCTCGGGCGCCGCGGCGAGCAGCTCCTCGGGAATGCCCGAGCTCTCGCTGCCAAAGACCAAGTAGCTGTCATCGCGGTAGGTACTCTGCGCATAGGTGCGGCGTGCCTTTTTGGTCAGCAGATGCAGGCGCTCGTCGGCGGGGGAGAGGTCGTTGCGCGCAAGAAAATCCTCCCAGCCGGCATAGGTCGTCACATCCAAGTTTTGCCAGTAGCCCAGGCCGGCGCGACGCACCGTCTTGTCATCGAGCGAAAACCCCAGCGGCTCCACCAGATGCAGGCGGGCGCCGGTAACCACGCAGGTGCGGCCGATATTGCCCGTATTGGCCGGAATCTCGGGCGCATACAGCACAATGTTGAACATGAATCTCCTTGGCTCAGAACGAAAAACCACCACGAAGGGGACAGGCACCTTCGTGGTGGTTTGGCGGCTGCGTGACGGGCGGACAAATCCGCCTCGATAAACCTAGGCGCGGTGCCAGTCGGTCAGGCAGGCATCGAGGGAGGCGATGAGCGCATCCTTGTCCATGTGACGGCCGATGATGCACAGGCTCGTCATGCGGTCGCCCGTCTCGTCGTCCCAAATCTGCATGATCTCGGGGTTCTCGTCGATGATCTTCTGCTTCTCGCCCTCGGGCGCGGAGTCAACGAACAGACCGTTCTCCATCAGGCGCATCTGGTGGCCGGCCTGCTCAAACATGTAGCACATGTCCGGATCACCGGTCTGCCACAGCGGACCCTTGACGCGGATGACCTCGTCGGGCCACTCCTGCTCAACAAAATCAGTGAACTTCTGCAGGTCAAACGGCTTGCGGCGCGAGTACACAAAGGTCTCGATGTCGTACTCGAGCACCTCGGGGTCGTCGTGCTCCTCGGGATGCTCCATGGCCTCGATCCAAGCGGCGGAGTTGTAGGCGCGCATAAAGTCGAAGCGGTCGGTATCGAGCAGTTCCTCCATGGGGACCTCGCCGTTTTGGGCCTCGACGATCACGGCGTCCTTCTGCAGGCTGCGCACGATGGCCTTGAGCTCAGCGATCTGCTCAGGCGTCACGGTGTCGGTCTTGTTGAGGATCAGCGTGGAGCAGAACTCGATCTGCTGGATGAGCAGGCTTTCGATGTCGTCCTCGTCGATGTCCTCGGCCAGCAGGTCGCGACCGCCGTTGAACTCGTCGTACATGCGGGCGCAGTCGACCACGGCCACGATGTTGTCGAGCGCGAGCTTGGGCTCGCCGCCCACCTTGGCCTCGTCGCAGAAGCTCGAGATGGTGTAGGCGATGGGGATGGGCTCGCAAATGCCCGAGGCCTCGATGATGATGTAATCGAACTTGCCCGAATCGGCGATGCCCTGCAGCTGGTTGGCAAGGTCGTCCGAAAGCGTACAGCAGATGCAGCCGTTGGTGAGCGGGATGAGGTCGTCGGTCTCGGAAAGGCCGCCGTCGGCGATAAGGCTGGCGTCGACGTTGATCTCGCCGATATCGTTGACGATCACGGCGGCGCGGATACCGCCGTCGTTAGCGAGGATGTGGTTGAGCAGTGTGGTCTTACCGGCACCGAGGTATCCGGTAAGCATGATGATCTTCACGGGTTTGTTGGGCATGTGCCCTCCTTTGTTAGACATGGCTTACAGTTGAATCTTATGCCAAACGCCTGCTCTTATACCCACGCGCCGGCAAATAACACAGGCTACTCCCAGGCTCCCCATACATCGGGGCAATAACCGACGGTGGCCTTTTTGCCGTTGCGCACGATGGGCTCAGCTAGAACCTGCTGGTTTTCGAGCAGCTTGTCGAAGCGCTGACTAGGGGTGAGGTGCTGGATGAGCGCGAGCGTCTCCTCGTCCTTGGCCTTGGGGTTGAGCAGCTTGTCGATGCCGCCGACCGCCTGCATCACGCTCGTGAGCTCGCCTTTGCTCATCTCCTTTTCCTTCAGGTCAATAAACTGCACCTTAATGCGGCGCTCCTTAAAATAGCGCTGGGCCTTCTTAGTGCCGAAGGACTTCTTGGTGCCAAAAATTTGCACGTTCATATCTATGTTCCGCCGTTCTAACGAACGGCGGTCACCTCGACGCTGCAAAGCCATCTGATGGGCAATCTGCCTTTCAATCGTCGGGCGCGGGCAAAAGCCCAGCGCCCTCCTCTTTCAAGGCACCTTGCCTCATCAGCTGGCTTTTCGCTGACATTGATAGAACTTCGAGGTGACCACCGCTGGACTTATCGAATGAAGTTGGTGCGGGCGCGATCGGCTTCGGGGGCTTCGATGCCGGCGGCCTGTCCTGCCTCGATGCAACGCAGGAGCCAGGCCATGTTTTTGCCGATGTTTCGCATAGTGGCCAGGCCCTCGGCGTCCTGGGCGGCCTCGCCCGGCATGGCACCAAACACGTTGTTCCAGTACGTGGAGGCCACCACGGGCATCTGGTTGATAGTGAAGTATTTGTTGAGTACATCGAAGGTGGTCGACGTGCCGCCGCGACGGGCGACGGCGACCGCGGCGCCGGGTTTGTGCGCAAAGGCCTTGCTGCCGGCATAGAATGCGCGGTCGAGGGCCGAGAGGATGCGGCCGCTGGGATGCGCATAGTAGACGGGGGAGCCAAAGACAAAGCCATCTGCCTGCTCGGCGGCAGCGATGAGCTCGTTCACCACGTCGTCGGCAAAGGTGCAGCGACCGCCAAGCTTGCCGCACTGACCGCAGCCGATGCAGTCGCGGATGGGCTTGGCGCCTAGTTGGAATACCTCGCTGTCGATACCCTCGGCTTTAAGCTGCTCGGCGATCTCGGCGAGTGCGCGGGCGGTGTTGCCGTTTGGCTTGGGGCTGCCATTGACCAAAAGAACCTTCATCACAAACTCCCTCTGCTGTTGGTGACTTCTGCAGAGGATTATCGCACGATGGGGGAGGCGGTGCGGGCGCGGTGCTAATCCAGTTTGGTACCTGGCACCTGCACGGCTTTCCCGAGCAACGCTTTGAGCTCGTTCAAAATGGAAACAGGCTGTCGATCGACAGCGTCCAGATGAAGCGTCGCCACACGAATGGGCGGCTGATATTCAAATGAGCCAAAGAGCACGGGAGAGCCCAGGAACCGCTCGATTTCCTCTGCGATCGCGTCGGTCTCTTCGGGATCGAATTCGTCGAAAAGCGCCACGAACATCGGTCCGGTCGAGCGGAACAGACGACCCTTGCCGCGCGAACAATCCATGAGGCAGGCGGCGCTCTCCGCCAAAACGCGGTCGCCTGCATCAAGGCCAAAGCGGGCATTGACCTGAGCGATATCGTCGATTTTAATGGCGACCAAGCCCGCCTTGCGCGCGACGCGACGCATTTCGCCAATGGCGTTGACCAGGGCGTGGATGTCGCCCAGGCCGGTCACGGAATCGGTCGTATCTGCCAAGCTGCGGTTGATAATCATGCCCACGTACATGTTGGGCTCGGTATCGGTGCCGTCCAAGCGGTAGCCCGTGCAGTCGCAAAGCACGTATGCTTCGGTGGCATCCATCACGCGATACTGCATGTAGTGGAAGTGCCACGTACCGTTTATCACCATATCGAGCTCGGCGCGTACGTTGTCGCGGTCCTCGGGGTGAACGCGGGCAAGCCACAAGTCGAGTGAGTTGTAGGGATGCTGGGAGGGCAGGTCAAAATCGCGTACGGCATTAACCGACCATTGCGATTCGCCCGTATCGAGATTGATGATGAACGGATAGCGCGTCTCGGAGCTCATGGAGATCGCTTGGAACACCCGGTCGTTGCACGGAAGCTGCTCGGCAATTGGGTGTTGCGGCGCGCCATTGTCTTTCGGCTGCTGCACACGATGCATAAGCTTATAGCGATACATCTTGCGATCGGCATCCATCGTCATCTGGCGACGCGTGTCGCCGGCAAGTGGATCAACGCGCGAGCAGCCAAAGCTAAAGCTAGCGATCATGGGCGCTTTGCCGCCGGAGGTTGCCTCGACAAGATCGGTGCGTGTCCGCTCCAAGCGCTGCTCGAGCTCGGCTTCGCCTGTCGTGGGGGACACGAGTACAAATTCATCTCCACCGATACGGAACAGCATTTCATCGCGCTCCATTGCCTCGGTGAGCGCGCGGCAGATGCCCAGAATATAGCGGTTGCCTTCGGCGTGGCCAAACTTATCGTTGCAGTGCTTAAGGTGGTCGATGTCAATATAGGCGCAGGTGAAGGGGTCGCCTTTGCGCCAGAGCTGCTCGACGTGACGGTCGAGTCCGCCGCGGTTGCCCAAGTTGGTGAGCGGATCGATATAGGCGTTGCACTCAAGTAGCTGGCGCTCTTGTTGCAGGATGGCATGCGTCTTTTGCAGTTGCTCACCAACGGCGCGTAGCTCAGCAGGCAGCGCGGAAACATCGAGTTCGGCGGTCGAGACACCATTCGCAAGTCGCTGAAGATAGGCAATAATCGATTGCTCGCCCAAGCGATATGACTCGTTCATGATGAATAACCTCCTTGGGCAGAACAACGGTTTGTATCATATCCCCAATTCGGTTTGAATTGGGGATATAAGTTAGCTAATGGAGACAAATGCCCCCTTCGGCGGTGGCGTTTTGCGCGCGAGCGTATCAGTTGTTATTGCCGCCATCGAGCAATGCCTCAAAATCATTCGCCGGCATGGGGCGGTAGTAGAGGAAGCCCTGAGCGTAGCGGGCGCCCATCTGTCGTAGCATGTTCGCCTGCTCATTTGTCTCGACGCCTTCGACCACGACGGGCAGATGGAGCGACTGCGCCATATCGAGCATTGATGTAATGATTTGCGCGCTGCGGCCTTGATCTCCGTCGGCGGGAACAAACGTGCGGTCGAGCTTGATAACGTCGACGTTGACGTTCTTGAGCATCGCGAGCGTGGACTGGCCGGTGCCAAAGTCGTCCATATAGGTTGAGAAGCCGCGGGTGTGCAGGTCGGCAGTCAGTTTATCCACGGCCTCGGATTCTCCCGTATAGGCTGTCTCGGTGATCTCGATGCGCATGAGTTCGGGCGGTAGGTTGTATTGGGCGGCAAGCGCTCCCATATGTTCGGCAACGTCGCAGGCAAGGATATCCACGCGCGACACATTGAGCGAGATCGGAACCACGCGAAGCCCCCGGTCGATGCGCTCGCGCAGCCACGAGGCGACGCCCTGCCAAATGTACTTGTCGAGCGTCACTACAAAGCCGCTTTCCTCGAGTGCGGGGATAAACGTTACAGGCGAAATGAGGGAACCGTCCTTGCCAATCCAGCGCGTGAGCGCCTCGGCGCCAACGATCTCGCCAGTTTCCATGTCGACCTGGGGCTGCAGGTAGTAGGTAATGCGGCCGTTTGAGAACGCATACTGGAATTCGGTCAGCGTGCGGTGGAACGCGGTTTCGCGCTCGTACTCCTCGGGGCGGAAAATGGCGACGCGCTCCTTAAAGTCGTTTTTTGCGCGCCGATTGGTAAACATGGCCTTGGCCTGCGCGTCGATGGTGATTTCCTCGTTGGGGTCGATGGGGCAAACGCCCATGGACGGCCAGAAACCCACACCGTCATCATGCTTGGCCACGGCGGCGCGAACGCGGTTATAGATTTGATGGACGGTGTCGTGCTCAAAGGGGATGAGAATGCAAAAGTCGTCTTGGCCCCAGTATCCTGCGACGCCCATCTCGGCATTCTCGATGTCTTTGAGGACCGTGCCCACATCGGCGAGCACGCGGTCGCCCTCGGCCTGTCCGTGCCATTCGTTAAACAGTCGCATATGACCCATGTCGACGGTGGCGATGCACCAAGCGCCGCCGTGCCTTGTCTTAAGAAATGCGTTGGCACGCCGCATAAACTCACTGGGTCGATAGAGGCCCGTGAGCGTATCGATGCGTTCGGCGACGGCGCTTTTACGCTCAATCTCGGGTATGGGGAGGCTGTCGTTGGGGGCAAGCCCGCCGGCGGCGCGAAGACGGCGGTCGAGTTCGCCTAAAACAGCGGTCGCTTGATTGATCAAGCGCTCGTAAAAGGCCGGGACGACAAGACAGACGGGGGTAATGGTGTCGTTCGCGATTCGAACAGGAGCGAAAACGGCCTCTTTAAGATGATGGGTCAGTTGCTCGAATGCCTCGTGGTCCAGATCGTTGCTGAGCACGACGAACTGGGCGTTTCGCGAGCGGAAGACGCGACTTCTGCCGCGGGTGATCGATAACATGCGACCTGCGTATTCGGCGAGCATGTTGTCGACAGCCTCGGCCCCGTAGAGCTCGTTGAACTTTGCCGTGCCACAAACGCGGACCGCTATAAGCCCCGTCTCGCAACGGTCGCGACGGCAGGCATCGATAGCGTTGATCAGCATACGCTGCGTTCCGAGGCCCGTGGCGGCGTCGACGGTCTCGGCGAGTGAGTGGTTAACAAGTTCGCCGACATAGAGCGAGGGGGTATTTCCGTCGCCGTCGATGCGAAACCCGCGAGCGCGGCAGAGGACGTAGTCGCCCGCGGCATTGCGCATGCGGTACTGCATGACGCGGCGGTGTTTGGAGCCATTATAGATTTGGTCGATGTCGTTGATGTAGGCCTCAAGGTCATCGGGGTGGACGCGCGTTTTCCAGTAATCGTGGCAGTTGTCTACATGCTCAGAAGGAAGACCGAGATCGCGCGAGGCGCCTTGTGACCAAAGGGTACGATGTTTGTCCAAGTTCTCGATAAAGCAATAACGGCCTTCGTTGAGCATCGAAAAGGCGTCAAAAACGCGATCGCTTATTTCGAAGTCGTCGGTGTGGTCTTGCGCGATATTGCGTCGATCAAGATGCATGGCATGGCGTAGCTTGTAGTCGTACATGCGATGGTCGGCATCGAGTGTCATGCGATTGGAGACTTCACCCAGGGCGGGGTCGGCGTGCGACACTCCGTAGCTAAACGAGTGAGGCATCTCGGAATCGTTGTTTTTGAGTAGGACCGTTCGGCAGTGTTCCAGGCGCTCGGCGAGGTCGTCCTCGGTCGCAATCGTAGACAGGATGGCAAACTCGTCGCCGCCTATGCGAAACGCCGCCTCGTCCACCTTCATATACAGCTTGAGATAGAGACTTACCTGCAAGATATAGCGGTTGCCCTCGTCATGCCCAAAGACGTCGTTGCAGTGCTTAAGGTTATCGATGTCGATAAACGCCATGGTCACGGGCAGTTCCTGCTCCCAGATTTCCTCTAGGGAACGGGCAAAGCCGCCGCGGTTGCCAAGTCCGGTGAGCTGGTCGGTAAAGGCCGTCCTAATCAGATCATCCTGACGCTCGAGAAGGTCACGGACGGTCTTTTCGAGCGTTTCGGTGTAATTGCTGACGGTGTCCATGTTGTAAGCGGCTTTCTGGGGTCGGGGCGGATGGCGTCGGGCGAGCTCGTAGTGTACACGCGTCGTTGCTCCGCGCCTTGCGTGTATCCAGGCCCCCGCCTTGCTGCGTTGTTGAGTTACTTTGCCGGCTAATGTTCGCTGTTGATAACTGCTGAGTAGTGTAAACAACAGTACGCAATTATATATGGGTGTCCATGCTGTTGGCGGCTACTATTCGCCAAGCGGTAGCGCGACAATGTGATGTTCGATGAAAATGCGACTGAGTCGATATATGTTGACGGGTATACTTGTCCCGTTTTAAAACGCAGGAACGGAGATGGTCACATGGCACAGCCGGATACGACGCGCACGGTGGGGCTTGCGCTCGAGGGAGGCGGCTACCGCGGTGTGTATACGGCGGGCGTGCTCGACGTTTGGATGGAGCACGGTTTGACCTGCGACCATATGGTGGGCGTTTCGGCGGGCGCGGCGTTTGGCTACAACTTTAAATCGCGGCAGATTGGGCGCGCCATTCGCTACAACAAGGCCTATTGTGCCGACAAGCGCTATGCGAGCGTGACAAGCTGGCTGCGAACCGGCGACATGTTCAATGCCGATTTTGCCTATCACGAGGTGCCCATTGAGCGCGATCCCATCGACTTGGAGGCGTATCGCGCCTGTCCCATGCGATTTACGTGCGTGTGTACCGATATCGAGACGGGCAAGGCTGTCTATCACGATTTGCCGTATGGCGACGAGCGCGATATCGAGTGGATCCGGGCGTCGTCTGCTATTCCTGTGGCGACGCGTCCCGTTGCTATTGACGGGCATAAGTATCTGGATGGTGGCGTGGCTGATTCTATCCCCAGCGCATGGCTGTTTGCGCAGGGGTATGACCGCAATATCGTGGTGCTCACGCAGCCGGCGGGCTTTGTGAAGCAGCCCAACAGTGTGATGTCCATGCTGCGGCGCGTGTTCCGTCACTATCCGGAGTTTGTCGCAGCGCTTGAGCATCGGCATGAGGTCTACAATGCCACGCTCGATGACCTGGCACGTCGCGAGGCTGCCGGCGAGGTCTTTGTGGTGCGGCCGAGCGAATCGGTGAAGGTGCCGTCGCTGTGCCGCGAACCGGATGAGCTCGAGCGCATCTACCAGGTCGGCCGCCACGATGCGGAGGCGACTTTGCCGGCGTTGGAAGCGTATCTGGCGGGGTAAGGTTCACATACGGAAAGCGCATCCCAGAATGGACGTCCAAACTGGGATGCGCTTTCCGCTATTGAAGATATGAGGTTGCGAATCAGCTGCTCGGCCTATGCCTATGCCTGCTGCCAGGTGTCGACAAGCTCCTTGGCCGCGGCGTAGGGATCATCGGCGCTGCAGACGGCGCTCACCACAAAGAAGCCATCGACGCCGGTGGCCTTAAGCTGCGGCAAGTCGGCTGTCTTAACACCGCCGCCCACCACGATGGGCACGGGGCTTGCCGCGTGGAGTGCGGCCAGGTCCTCAAAGCTCTTGGTGATGATGGAGCCGTCGGCCGCACGTCCGCAGTCGCGCTTGGTCTCGGTCTCGTGGAGCGGGCCGATGCCCAGGTAGTCGACCAGGCTCATGTCGGCGGTCTTGACGTACTCGAGCATCTCCTCGCAGCGGGCCGAAAGGCCCACGATGGCATCGGGGCCCAGCAGCTTGCGACAGACCTCGACGGGAATATCGCTCTGACCCACGTGCACGCCGTCGACAGCAATACCCTGCTCGCGCGCGGCAAGCACACAATCCAGACGGTCGTCGATCAGCAGGGCGACCTGACCGGTCTTGCCGGCCTGTGCGATTGCCTGCGCGGCATCGCCCGTCAGCGCGATGATCTCGCGGGCGCTTGCCACCTTGGAGCGCACCTGGATGCAGGTAAAGCCGGCGTCGAGTGCCTGGGCCACCACATCGCCCACGGGGCGCCCGAGGGTGTTTTCGGGGCCGAGTACCAGATAGGCCGAGATATCAAGGTTGTCGCGGATGCTCATCGTGCTTCCTCCTGTTTCTTGATCTGTGCTTCCATGCGCTCGATTTTGCCGGTCATGGTGTCGGTAAATCCGGGTCGAATATCTGCCTTGAGCACGACTTCGGTCCGGATGCCCTTGCTCGCCAGCACAAAGGTTGCGTCGCGCACGACCTGCATGACCTCGTCCCAGTCGCCCTCGATCTCGGTGAACATCGAGCTGGTGCGGTTGGGAAGGCCACTCTCGTGAATGACGCGCACGACCTCGGCGACCTCGGCGGACAGCTCATCGCCGGTGCCGCACGGGGCGATGGCCACGGCGACGAGTGTGTTCATGCCGGCGCTGGTTGTGGACTCGGACATGGCTTATGCCTCCTCGAGTTCGAGTTGGTTGTCGGCAATATCCTGGGCGGTCGCGCGGTAGAGCTCGTCGATAAAGGCGACCTTAAAGCTTGCCGGGGCATCGGCGACAGCGGCGGTACGCGTACCGGCGACGTTGTAGACGGCGGTGCCGCAGATGGCTGCCGTAAACGGATCGGCAGCACAGGCGTACACGGCCAGTACGCCGCCTTGCGAGCAACCGCAGCCGGTGATCTTGGACATGAGCGGGCTGCCGCCGTGGGACTTGGCCACGGTCGTGCCGTCGGTGATCAGGTCGACTTCGCCCGAGACCACTACAGCGCCGCCGGTGTAGCGGGCGAGCGCCACGGCGGCATCGCGGGCGGCGTCGACCGTGTCGGTGGTATCGACACCGCGCACGCGGCTCAAATCGGCTGCCTCGCCCTCAAGACCCCACAGGCCGGCGAGCGCGATGATCTCGGAGGCGTTGCCGCGTACGATGGCGGGCTTGTACTGCTTGAGTTCGTTTACCAGCTGGGTGCGCAGGCTGCCAATGCCCAGGCCCACCGGATCGAGCACCCAGGGCTTGCCGGCGTCGTGTGCCGCCTTGGCCGCGCGGGGAATCGTCTGCTCGTAGATGGGGAAGAGCGTGCCCATGTTGAGATAGATGGCGCCGCCGCCGGCAACGAGTGCCTCGCCCTCGTCTGGCAGATAGACCATGGCGGCCGAACCGCCCACGGCGAGCTGGGCATTGGCGACAAAGTCGATCGTCACCGTGTTGGTGATGGAGCCCGCCATCGGATTGGTGGCTCGAATCTCCTCTACGGCCTTGACCACATTTTGCTTAAGCTGTTCCGAATCAATCACTGCACATGCCTCCTTGGCATAGAAAAGGGGCGCTGTGCATAGACAGCGCCCCTGTAAAGGCGGCATGCTCCCTACGCCAGCATTAACTGACAGGTTCAAAGGATTGGGCCCTATGCCCTCTCAGCCTTGTGGTTTGCACCGCCGGCACTCCCGCATCGAATCTGTTGCTCCCTATACTAACGCACCTGCCAAAAAGGGACAGGTTTATTTTGGCAGGTGGCAACAGGGGTGCTGCATTTTCCCAGATAAAACCTGCCAAAATAAACCTGTCCCTTATTGGCAGGTCGTTACAATGGTTACGGTGAAAATGACTGGGGGCCTTATGATCAAACTTGTGCTGACCGATATGGACGATACGCTGATTCCAGCCGGGCATGACGGTGCCAGTGACTACGCCATTGAGGGCATTCATGCCATGCAGGCGGCGGGTCTGCACTTTGGCCCGGTTTCGGGTCGCCAGCCGTCCGCGATGGGCTGGATGTTCAAAAATCGTTCCGAGTGCTTTTCGACCGGTGCGTTCTGCAACGGCCAAGTCATGTTTGTCGACGGTCAGGCGGTCGCTTCGCGCGCGACCGACAACGATGCCCTGATGCGTCTGGCCGATTACCTCGAACAAGAGACCGACGATACCTATCTAAAGGTCTATAGCCTGGGTGACGACTTTTGGGATAACGATGCCTATTGCGTGACGAGCGACCCCGAGCGCGTGCGTCGCGCCATGGAGTCGGGCGGCAACGCATGGCTCAAAGGCGAAGAGGCTCCGTGCCGTCCCGTTGTCGATGATGCCCCGGTATACAAGGCGAATATCTGGAGCGCCCGCTCGCGTGAGGAGCTCGCGGAGCTACGTGAGCGCGTTGCCGCTGAGGTACCGGAGCTCTCACTCGTGTTTCCCAACAATCGTGTGCGCCTGTTCGATATCCTTCCAGCAGGTTGGGACAAGGGTTGCGCCGCGCTGGAGCTGGCACGCGCTTTGGACCTGACGCTCGACGAGGTGGCCGTATTCGGTGATTCCGATAACGATCTGCCCATGATCGATGCCGTTCCCAACTCCGTTGCAGTCGCCAATGCCAACGAGGCTGTCACGGCTGCCGCGCGCTGGCATATCGGCGCTGCGGTAGACGATGCGGTCGCTGGGGCTCTGCATCAGATTGCCGCCTGCGCCGCGACGGGGGAGATGCCGCCGTTTATGCGTCAGATGGATGCGACGGGTTTCGACGTCACGAACGTCTAGGGAGGGCGCTATGAAGCTTCAGCAGCTCAGGTATGTCGTCAAAGTTGCCGAATGCGGCAGCATCACCGAGGCCTCGCGCCGGCTCTTTGTGTCGCAGCCTTCGATCACCGCATCGATTCGCGATCTCGAAAACGAGATGGGTGTGCATATCTTTGAGCGCACCAACAAGGGTGTCATTGTGTCCGAGGAGGGCGAGACCTTCTTGGGCTACGCGCGCCAGGTGCTCGACCAGGCCGATCTGCTTGAAGGCAAGTACAAGGGCGCGTCCGAGCAGGTGCCGCACTTTAGCGTGAGCTGTCAGCATTATTCCTTTGCCGTTAATGCGTTTGTCGATGTGATCCGTGAGTTCGATGCCGCGCGCTACGACTTTACCCTGCGCGAGGAGCAGACTCACGAGATTATCGAGGACGTCGCGCATATGAAGAGCGAACTGGGCATCCTGTACTTATCCGAGCACAATCGCGAGGTTATCGAGCGCATGCTGGCGGCCAACGAGCTCGTGTTCGAAGGACTATTCTGCGCCACGCCACACGTCTTTGTGTGTGCCGACCATCCGCTGGCGGGCCGCTCCAGCGTGACGCTCGAGGACCTGGAGGACTATCCCTTCCTGTCCTACGAGCAGGGCAGCTACAACTCGTTTTACTATTCCGAGGAACTGACCTCGACGTTTGAGCGCCGCAAGAATATCCGCGTGCGCGACCGTGCGACACTGTTCAACCTGGCCATGGGCCTCAACGGCTACACGGTGTGTTCGGGTGTGATCAGCCATGAGCTTAACGGTCCCGGCATCATCTCGATTCCGCTTGATGTAGACGAGTACATGGAGATTGGCATCATCACGCGCAAGAACACGACACTTACGCGCTACGGGCAGGCCTATATCGACGCGATTCGCCAGCATATCTAGGCTGCTGTGCTCCGCGCGGGTCAAATCTCTTTATGGCAGTCCAGACTGATATAGGAAACGTCTATATCAAACTGATATAAACGTATATTTTACGATGTCCATATGAGCGCTCATACTCTGTCCCAGTAAAGCAACCAATGCAAAGGGAGATATCTATGAGCACTTCAATTCAACCGAACGCGCCGTTTCGCGCCGATATCGTCGGCAGCTTTCTTCGTCCGCAGGCCGTAAAGGACGCCCGCGCTGCCTATGCGGCAGGCACGCTTGATGCCGAGGGGCTTAAGGCCGTCGAGGACGATGCCATTCGCGATTTGGTGGCAAAGCAGAAGGCCGCCGGTCTGCAGGTCATCACCGATGGCGAGTCTCGCCGCAGTTACTGGCACCTCGACTTTATGTGGGGGCTCAACGGCATTGAACGCCGTACCTCGCGTACGGGCTATATGTTCCACGACGAGGAGACCACGGCCGATACCGCCGTGGTAACCGGTCCCATTAGCGGCGAGAACCACCCATTCGTCGAGCACTTTAAGTTTGTCAAGGCGCTTGAGGGGGAGGGTCAGGTCGCACGTCAAACCATTCCGGCGCCGATCCAGACGTTCTCTGAGGTCACGCTCGATCGCTGCGACGGCCAGCAGGAGAGCCTGCGCGCTGTCTATAAGACCGATGAGGAGCTTGCCGACGCCATTGCAGCCGCTTATCGCACGGTGATCGCCGACCTGTACGCTGCAGGCTGCCGCAACATCCAGTTTGATGACTGCACCTGGGGCATCTATTGCGATACCGACTTTGTGTCCAAGACCGGAATGAGCCCGGTTGATCTGCAAAAGGTGAGTGAGCTGGGCGTGGCGCTCAACAACGCCGCCATCGAGGGCAAGCCCGACGACCTGGTCATTAACACGCACGTGTGCCGTGGTAACTACCACTCTACCTATGCCTTTGAGGGCGGTTACGATCCCATCGCGCCGTACCTGTTTGCGCATGAGAATGTCGATGCGTTCTATCTGGAGTTCGACACGCCGCGCGCCGGCGGTTTTGAGCCGCTCAAGTACGTTGCCCCGGGCAAGAAGGTCGTGTTGGGCCTGGTGACCACCAAGGCGGCAGAGCTCGAGAACGAGGATATTATCGTCGAGCGCATCCGCGAGGCCGCAAAGTACGTGCCGCTCGAGAATCTGTATCTGTCGCCCCAGTGCGGCTTTGCCAGCTGCGAGATTGGCAACAAGCTGACCGAGGACGAGCAATGGGCAAAGATCGCGCTGGTCAAGCGCGTTGCCAAGCGCGTTTGGAAATAGCGGTAACGTTCGCAGGTGACGGCGCGTGCGAGACATGGCGTATCGCGTACAATGGTTCAGATCGTATCGTTCGGGCAGGTTATCCGATATGCCCAATCGCCCTTCCATTCGAAAGGACATCCATGTCCCAATCCTCGACGCCCGCCGTCACCGATGCCATCTACGATGCATCGTTGCTTGGCCGCCCGCGCATGTTCCTGCTCGGTCTGCAGCACCTGTTTGCCATGTTTGGCGCCACCGTGCTGGTGCCCGTGCTCACCGGTCTCTCGGTTTCGGCGACGCTTTTGTTTGCCGGCTTGGGTACGCTGCTGTTCCACTTCTTGTCGCGCGGTAAGGTGCCGGCATTTTTGGGCTCATCGTTTGCCTTTATTGCCGGTTATGCCGCAATCGCGCCCAACCGCGAGACCGAGCTTTTGCCCTACGCCTGCCTGGGCGTAGCCTGCGCCGGTCTGCTCTATCCGGTGCTGGCGGCGCTCTTCCGCGCGTTTGGCGCCAAGCGCGTTATGCGCTTCTTCCCGCCGGTGGTGACTGGCCCTATCGTCATTTCCATCGGCTTGATTCTGGCGAGCTCCGCTATTGCCAACTGCCAGACCAACTGGTTTGTGGCTGTTATTGCCGTTGCCGTTATCGTGATCTGCAACATCTGGGGCCGCGGCATGGTCAAGATTGTGCCGATTTTGCTGGGCGTTGTGGTGAGCTATGCCGTTGCGACTGCGCTCGGCGAGGTTGATTTCTCGGGCGTTGCCGCCGCTCCGTGGGTCGGTCTGCCCATCGTGTGGGACAACACCGTGTTTGCACTCTTTGGGCCGCAGTTCGATAGCGGTCTTGCCACGACGGCCATCATCACCATCATGCCGTTGGCCTTCGCGACCATGATCGAGCATATCGGCGATATCTCTGCTATCGGTTCGACTTGCGAGCGCAACTACATTGCCGATCCCGGTCTGCATCGCACGCTGCTCGGCGACGGCCTTGCCACGATTCTGGCTTCGCTCTTTGGCGCTCCGGCCAACACTACGTATGGTGAGAACACCGGCGTGCTCGCCCTGACGCGCGTGTTCGACCCGCGCGTAATTCGAATTGCCGCGTGTTGCGCCATCGTGCTTTCGTTCTGCCCCAAGTTCGCGGCTGTCATTGCGGCCATGCCGGCGTGTGTGATCGGCGGTGTGTCGCTCGTGCTCTACGGCATGATCAGCGCTGTGGGCGTCCGCAACCTCATCGAGAACCAGGTCGATTTCCAGAACAACCGCAACGTGCTGGTTGCCGCGCTGGTGCTCGTGCTTTCGCTCGGCATCGCGTACAGCACCGCCGGCGCCATCGTGTTGGAGCTGGGCGGCGTGACCATTTCGCTGTCCGGCATTGCCGTGGGCTCACTGGTGGGCATTGTGCTCAACGCCATCCTGCCGGGTAACGACTTTGAGTTTGATGTCTCCGAGCTTGAGGAGGCTGCTGAGTAGCAGCTGCGTTCAGCTAAAACAAGATATGGTGCCCATGCATATATGCGTGTGGGCACCATTTTTAATGTGTCAGTATCCAGTGGATGCCGCGGGCCATGCGTAAGTCGGTTTGGGCAAAGTGATTGCCGGGGTTGAGCTCCAGCGTTGTTGGAATGCCGCGCTCGTCGAGCAACACTTCCATCGCGCGTGTGTCGTCGAGTACATGCCGCATCATGCGGTTGGGCGTCTTGGTTTCCTTTTTGCCGAGTGACAGGTAGACGGCTTGCGGGCTGCCGGCAAAAGGGGCCGTGCTGGCACGGTCGACAAAGTCGGGAAACCATAGCGACCCCGATGCGCTCGCGGCGCGGTCAAAGGCGTCGGTTTGCCAGAGGGACCAGAGTGCGAAGAGGCCCGCGAGCGAGTAACCGGCAATGCCGCGCCAGGTGGGCGGCTGAGGAAGCGACGACTCGACCTGGGGGATTATCTGATTCAGCAGCTCATCAAGAAAATCGGCAGCTTGGCCGCCGAAAGGCTCGGCATCGCGTACGGTCCCGTCGCATGCCCAGGGGCTCAGCTCGCGATTCCAATCGAGCCCGCCAATGGTGACGAGGGCGAATGGCGGACAGTCGAGCTCTCGGCAACACTTATAAACCTCGCTGCCGTCGCCCACGACCACAGGAAGGTAGATGACAGGCGCGCTTTCCGTATGATTCGAATAAACGGTTATCTGCTTTTGATGCGCTTCCATGACGGGCTTCTCTCAGTGTTGTGATATCGGCAGCCCCAATTGTCGCACGCCAGCGTATGCCGGTTGGGCTAGACCAAAGACAATCTCGTGCATCCCCTGCGGACGCATATGGAAAACGCCACCGCCGGAGGGGAGCTCGGCGGTGGCGTTGTTAAACGGTGCTGGGGTTCGGGGCCTTCGCGGGAGCTGCCATGTGCGCAGAGGCGTCTAAGAACGCTTACGGCTCGCCATGGTGCCTGCGGCGATAGCGGCTGTTCCCGCAAGGACGGTTGCCACGATGGCCGCACCCGAGGTGTCGCCGGTTGCCGCGAGCACGCCGGTAGTCTTGGCTTTCGTGGTTGAAGCCGCAACGGCCTTGGTCGGCTTTGAGCCCTCAGGCTTGGGGTTCTGCTTGGACTCCGCGGGCTTGCTTTCTGCGGGCTTGGTCTCGTCGGGCTTGGGGTCTTCCGGCTTGGCTACCTCGGGAGGTGCGATGGTCGTACTTTTGGCGACTGCTTTGATATAGAGGGAGTCGACCGTGGCGTCGCCCGTGCCGATGGCTTGGCCTGCCTCGTAGATGCCGTCACGGAGCTTGCGATAGTCAATGACCTTGCCGCCTTCGGGCGTCTGGATGGCGGCGTTCTCAATCTTGATGGTGCCGATTGTCTTGCCGTCAGCGCTCATGGCACGGGCAAAGATTGCCGCTGTATCTCCTTCGGCCGTTACCTTGCTGCGGATGATCGAGATGACTGCGGGTGTGACGCCCTCGCTGGTCTGGGCGATGATGCCGATGTTCTCGCCTTGGGGTTCGCGCCTCGTCTCGCCATCTTGGTTTTCGCTGTAGGGGATGGGGCCGTCGCCGTTCTCGACATAGCGGGCTATGGCCTTGACAACGGAGTCGCTGATGTAGATGTGGCCGCCCTTCTCGTTGGGTCGATCGTTTCTGGTGGAGAATGCAGCCGAAACCTCGCCTTCCGCAAACGCGTCCACGGTGGAGCCGTTCTTGACGACGATGTCGTCCTGGTAGGTGAAGAGGGCGTTGGCGCCACCGTATCTGCCTTTACTTGCACGGACCGTCACGTTTGCATGATCGAGGGTGATGCCCTTGTGGGCATAGACGCCATATTCAACACCGTTTACGTTGAGGGAGGCGTTTGTGGCTGCGAGGCTGCCCTTGGCCTCGACGGCAGCGTCTTCCTCGGAGCTTGCCTTGACCTGGCTGCCGTCCGAGATGTTGATATTGTCGCCGCTCCAAAGGGCCTCACCATCGGCTGAGCTTGCCTCGACCGTCCCGCCACCCTTGATGGTGAGGTTCTTGTCGGCTCCAATACCCTTGTCCTTGGTAGCCCTGGCGGTGACGGCTCCGCTGTCGTCAATCGTGATATTGCCGTTTGCCCTGATGCCATCCGATGCACCCGTGGCGTTGACGTTGCCCGAACCTTTGATAGCGAGATCACCTCCGGCATTGATGGCATCAAACCCAGTGCTCGTGGCGTTGACGGATCCGGCTCCGTCGATGTTGATATTACCCGTGGTGAGGATAGCGTCCTCAGTAGATGTCACGCTGAGCGTGCCGCCCTCGTCGCCTTGGATATTGAGCTCGGCATTCTCGTTAGTGCCATGAGAAACGTTGATGCTTTCGATCCATTCGGCAGTGACGATGTTGGTTCCCGAGTAATTCACGTTGAGCTTGCCTGCGGCCTGGATCTCGCCGCCGTTATAGTTGTTGAGCTTCAAGTCGTCGGCGCCGTCCCACGACCAGGTACCGGCCTCGTCGCTCGCCGCGGTGTTGTACTTGTTGCCGCCGACCTTGACCCATTCCGCTGCGAGCGAGACGCTCGGCATGAGCAGCGAGCTCACCGTGAGCGCGCAGGCCAGGCCGCAGACGATGCGGCGCGTCACGCGGCGCCAGCTGCCGTGCGCGAGTCCTATGCGACGGCGAACGTCGGGTTCGGCAACATGGGTTCCGGCGGTAGTGTCATTGCGTTTGGGGGTCGTGAACAAGGCTGCCATGGTTGCTCCCGTTCTCATAGGGCCTATACGACTAGATTCAGCGTATCTGCTGGATGTTGCCGGCGGTAGTGCCGTTTGGAGGGCAAAATGGCCAAAATGGGGGAGAAATAGGCCGCACGCCGGCGCAGGGACGGTAGTGCGCACAGATGTGGTGTAAGAGCCGGCGGGGAGCGGGGGCTTGCGCCCGCGACCCGGGGCAGATGGGAGGGACATCGCCTACAATCCGTCGTTGACTCAGATAA
>CABIZD010000001.1 GCA_902363125.1 Coriobacteriaceae bacterium | reverse complement strand
TCCGTTATCTGAGTCAACGACGGATTGTAGGCGATGTCCCTCCCATCTGCCCCGGGTCGCGGGCGCAAGCCCCCGCTCCCCGCCGGCTCTTACACCACATCTGTGCGCACTACCTTTGCGCAGGACTTTAAGTTTGTATATGAGGGCGGATACTACCGGATTGTGAGTGCCCAGTCTGGCAAAGCGCTTGATGTTGATGGCGGCAATTTGTGCCCTGGAACCAATGTCCATCAATGGAATATCGGCAGCAATAATGCAAATCAATTGTTTTCCATTGTGCGCAATGATGATGGTTCGTATACAGCGACCAATAAAGCGACCGGATTGGTGTTGACCGTTGGAAGCTCTAACGTATTCGGAGATTCCCCGACTGATTCCGGCTCGCAAAGTTTGGCGTTCACAAAAGTGACCTCGCTTTTGCCCGAGGGTTTCTTTACCATTTCGAATTCCGCCTCTTCTTCTGCGGTTCTTGATGTTGCAGGCGGCTCTGCTGCTGACGGTGCCAACGTGCAACTTTATGGAAGCAACAAGTCGCTTGCTCAGAAGTGGAAAATCACAAAGGTTACCGAACGGGATAACACCTATACCATTGAGAGCCTGGTATCTGGCAAGGTTTTAACGGCGGATGAGGACGATAACGTTTGCGTTCGTTCTCAAACCAATGATGATTTTCAGTTATGGACCGCTCGGATTAATAACGGCTGTGCTGTCCTTACCAACGTGGCAACGGGAAAGGTGCTTGATGCTGCAGGGGGCTTAACAAGCAATGGAACTAATATTGGGATGTATGCTTCTAATGGTACCGCAGCGCAGTCTTTTAAATTGTCTACCTGCTTGTTAGTTGATTCGGGCACTTATACCATTGTCGTCGCCTCTGATCGTTCTAAAGCGTTGGATGTGGCGGGCGGATCGCGTTCCAATGGCGCCAATGTACAGCTTTGGTCTTCCAACGGTTCTGGCGCTCAAAAATGGAACGTTAGCGCCAATTCTGACGGAACTGTTTCGATTCAGAACTGTCGAAGCAAGAAGTACCTTGATGTGCTTAATGCCCAGGGCGTTTCGGGTACCAACGTTCAGCAATGGCAGGGAAATGGAAGTTCTGCGCAACGTTGGCGCGTTGACTACGTGGGTGGGGGCTCTTTCGTCATCCGCTCCGTACTCAACGAGACCCTTGTTTTGGACGTGAGCGGGGGAGCTTTTGGCGACGGTGCCAATATTCAGATTTATAACTCCAACAATTCTGGTGCCCAGGGGTTCACTTTTGTTCAGACAAGTTATGCGCCCGAGGCGGTAGATCTGGCTGTCCCCGTTTATAATCAGTACTCCGTCGGACTGCCCAATGGTTGCGAATCGGCTGCCCTGACCAACGTTCTAAATTACTACGGTTTTGGTGTTGGACCTTGCGAGATGGCTGATCGCTGGATCCCTCGTAGCTCTTGGGATTTTGTTTGGTGCTTCTGGGGCGATCCTCATAGCTATTCCAACGGTAACGAGATCTGTGCTCCTGGACTCAATAAGGCCGCTAATAATTTCTTAGCGAGCCGGGGGAGTGGCTTGCGTTCGTACGACGTTTCGGGAACATCTTTGTATGACCTTTGTAAATACTTGGACGATGGCTACCCGGTCATTATTTGGACCACAGTCCATCAGGGCAACGTGGGTAACATTTATGCCCGACAGGGAGGTTATTTTGCCTGCGTTAACTCACATACGGTGGTTTTGAAGGGCTATGACCCCCAAACAAATAAAGTTATGATCTCAGATACCATTGATGGCTATACCAGCTACGATCGAGATTGGATTGCCTGGGTCTACCAGCAACGAGGCGCACAAGCGGTTGTTATTAAGTAGCCAATCGCTACGTTGTCATGGCTTGTATCAGCTATTATAGATTCAGTGTTAATTTGAATCGGGGGTTTGATATGAGCTGCAGTCGTAAAGCCTGTGGCCTTGCTGCTATTTCGGTAGTGGCTTTGGCTGCGGGTCTTTTAATAATATGAGAAAGCCATTGTCAATAGGCATGTTCGTTCGAGCCCGGTTTGAAACCGGGCTTTTTCGTTTCCCGTCGGGAGAGCCCGCGCACGCTGCATGGCTTAGTCGACGCTTGCCTGGCAAGCTAATATCCGCGGGCTCTTGCGGGTGCGCTTCCGGCGGTCAGCCCGGTATGTCCGCGCACCCCACCGCATTTCGATTCTCCGTCCGGCGCTATCGTACGAATCCAGTCTTTTGTCGGGCGCGGCCCCGGGGCTGCCCATCAAAAAGGTCGTGAACTCGCGCCGGCGATGCGTCGAGGCGCGGGCCCTCCCGGCGGGAGTCGGTTGTCGCCGGCTGCTAGAGGACGGTCCCCTCGGACCTGCACCCGATCTCCCAGACCCAGCAGGCGAGCTCGCGCGCCACGGCGGCGTTGGCCTTGCACGCGCTCTTGCCCGCCGCGGCCAGCGCCTCGCGGCGGCGGTGGAGCCTGGCGGTGCAGTCGTCCGCCCTAGAGCGTATCGCCGGGGGCACGTCGGTGCCGGGGGCTGGGGCCTTGGGCCTCGGGGAGCACGTGGAGTAGTGCCGTGCGGACTCTATGAGCGCCGTGCGCGCGAGCGCGTTGCCGGCCTTGGTTATCCCGCCGCGCCGCTCGGACTCGCCGCTCGAGTGCTCCGACGGGGTCAGCCCGCACCAGCTCGCGAAGGCCGGCGCCGAGCGGTGTGTTTCGTCAAGAGGATTTGAGCAAAAAGAGCATCGGAAATTGAGCAGCCTGAGCATCGGAAGCGCGCACGCTTTTTGAGCGGCTAGCCCTCCTGCATGAGGGCATGGCGGACGCGGTAGGACTCGCCGCGGAACTGGACGAGCCTCCCGTGGTGGACGATGCGGTCGATCACGGCGGCGGCCATCTGGTCGTCCCCGAACACCGACCCCCACCTGCTGAACTCCAGATTCGTGGTGATCACCACCGACTGTCTCTCGTATGCGTCGGCGAAGACCTGGAAGAGCAGCCTCGCCCCGTCCGCGTCGAGCGGGAGGAACCCGAGCTCGTCGATGACGAGCAGGCGGGCCTTGCCGATGAGCGCGGCCTCCCGGTCGAGCCTCCCGTCGTCGCGGGCGCGCCTCAGGCGCATCACGAGCGAGGACGCCGTGAAGAAGCGCGCCTCGAGCCTCCTCTCGCACGCCAGCGCGCAGCTCGCGCGCCATGTGGAAGCCGGTGGGGCCGCTCTCGTAGCACGCCCTCGGGTCCTCGAAGCCGAGGGCCCACTCCGCGATCTCGGAGGCGTCGGTGCCGAAGCTGCGGCGCACCACCTCGCCGGTGAAGGGGTTGAACGCCGCGGCGGCGACCGATCGCGCGTGGACGTCCAGGCCGATGGAGGTAACATGGGGCATGGGAAGCCTCCTCCCCGCAGGTGCGGTAAGGGCTACCGCACGGGCCGATACTCAAAGCCCATTGTGGCACCCCGAGCCCGCGGAAAGAAGCTGCGCCGCGGGGGAGGCGGCCCCCAATGGCTTTCTCATATCGTCTTTCCTCCGTTGGCGTGTCTCCGTTATTTGCGGATGAGGCGTCCACGAACGGTTGCGATGTTAACCGGGTTATCGATTCTGATGCTACTAATGGTGACGATGGCGGCTTCGCTCCGGACGGTTTGTCCGCCTTGTCTAACGAGGGGCAATCTGAAGACTCGTCGGCGCCTACTGCCGAATCGACTGATACGGCATCTCAAGATGCTGGGAGCATTGAGGACTTAGCCGTTAAAAACAAAGGGACACTTTCTGACGGTGCGACCTATGTTTTTGCATGCAGTAATGCATCGCGCAGGGTGTGGGATGTTGCGGGCGGTTCTTCCTCAAATGGCGCCAATGTTCAGATGTACGATTCGAATATGACTAAAGCTCAGTGTTGTTTGGTACATGAGGACGAGAACGGGTTTTTAACTTTCGAAAACACCGGTTCTGGTTTGGTGCTTGATGTTTCTGGCGGTATAGCCGAATCGGGTCGTAATGTTCAGCAGTATGTGGCTAACGGTACGCGTGCGCAAAAGTGGGTTGCCGTTAAGGGCGCCGATGGGGGCTTGACGATACATTCCGCCCTCAACGTTGAGTATGTGCTTGATATCGCGGGCGGTAGCTCTGCTAATGGAGCTAATGTCCAGTTGTATAAGGCCAACCAAACTGCCGCGCAGCTGTTTTTTCCGCTCGATTCCAATCCTGTCGTTGACTCCATGGGCCAGAAGATTACCGACGGTGTTTATTGTTTTGAATCTGCCGGTTTGGCACTCGACGTAAAGGGCGCTTCTGCTGAATCCGGTGCCGATCTTCAGCTATATAAGAAGAACGACACCGTGGCGCAGGCTTTCCGTCTTACATATGACAGCGCATCCGGTTATTACACGATCGCTTCGCTTGTTTCGGGCAAGTTGATAGACGCCGATTACGGTAGTGTCGTACCCAGCGGCGCTGTCCATCTCTATGGATCCCTTGATGATGCTGGCTCCTATACGAAGAATCGCTTTTGGGTCCTCGAGCCTTCCGGTGAAGGCTTTACCATCAAAAACGCCGCTAATGGGTTATACCTTTCATTTGAAAGCGGCGTTGCCGTTACCTCGACTGAAGCCGTCACCTGGACTTTGACCCAGACCAACAGTTTTACCTGGACGCAAGCGGATGTCGATGCATTCGCCGCTGCGCAGGGGCTACAGGTCGAAGACGGCACCTATGCTCTCTGCATGGAGCCATCACCGCGAAGTGTCGTTGACGTCTCTGGCGGCTCTGCGGCAAACGGTGCCAATATCCAAATCTGTGCTTCTAATAACACTGACGCCCAACGTTGGGTTATCAAAAATATTCTTGGCTTGGATGGGCAACCTACTGGTTATGTAACGATCGCTCATGCGGGGACCTCTATGGCCCTTGATGTTTCCGGCGGCAGCAAAAAAGCTGGTGCTAACGTTCAACAATACGGTGCGAATGGCACCGCCGCGCAGCGCTGGATTCCTGTTAAACAGGCAAATGGATCGTTTGTATTCTATTCTGGTCTTGGACGCAATCTTGTTTTAGACGTAAGCGGCGGTAGCGTCTCTAACGGTGCCAATGTTCAGATTTGGTCGGCAAATGGTTCTGTAGCGCAGCGCTTTATTGCCATCAACGCAAATCCTCATGTTGAGGCGGGCGCCCAAACGGTTGCGGATGGCATGTACCAGATTAATTCCGTTTCGGATCCTTTAAAATGCCTTGACGTGGCAGGGGGCTCCACCTCTAATGGTGCTCGCGTTCAAACGTATTCTGCAAATGGCACGCTAGCGCAGTGCTTCAAGCTTTCATATGACCCTGCTACAGGTTTTTATTCGATTCGCCCTGCGAGGACCGGTAAGGGACTTGATCTTGATGGCGGCGATATTATTCCTGGCGCAAAAGTTCAACAGTGGGATTTCCCCGGGCTTGGCTCAAATCAGCAGTGGCGTATCGAGTCTGACGGGGATACTTATTTAATCCGATCCGTTGCGAGTAATTTGGTACTGGAGCGAAAGCCCGACGGCTCCGTAACGACTGCTGTTGAAAACGGTAGCGCTTCGCAGCAATGGACCTTTGAATCATTTACCGTGACGCTCAACGAGGGCTGCTACTCAATTTATTCGGACTCGGCAGGTAAAAACGTTGATGTCTCTGGCGGCTCTTATGCAGAGGGCGCCCCGCTACAGGTTTATGCGGGGAACGGGACTTTGGCTCAGAAGTTCTGGGCTCGTGCCGACGGTCAGGGATACTACTCGTTTCAGTGTGTCAATTCTGCCAAGTATCTCTCGGCGCGTGAATCTGACGGCGCTGTTATTCAGATTTCGGACAAGGATTCTGATGGGGCTAAATGGTCGCTTGGTGTCTGCTTTGGTAAAGGTATCGAGTTAAAGAACAAAAAGACTGGCAAGGTCTTGACTGCTCCGGGATCTGGCAACTCCATTGTTTGCACTGACGAGAATAGCTCTGCGGCACAAGGGTGGGCAATCGCATCCGTCTCCCTGATTTCTGATGGATTCTATGAGTTCGCCCCCATGCATGCGACTGGGCAACGACTTGATGTGGCTGGTGGGTCTCGCTCGAATGGCGCAAACGTTCAAATATATGCTTCTAACGGTACGTTAAGCCAGCGTGTGTGGGTCCGTAGCGTTGGCGGCGGCTGGTACTCGCTTACGGCTTGCTGCTCTGCTTACCCTCTTGATGTTCTCAACTGTTCCAATGCGGATGGCACTAATGTTCAGCAGTGGCAGTGGAATGGGTCGAATGCGCAAAAGTGGCGCTTCGAAATGGGGGAGAGTGGAATCAAGATTACCTCTGCCTGCGGCAATAAAGTTCTTGATGTAAGCGGTGCGGCTACTGCGAATGGGTCCAATATCCAACTGTGGTCTTATAACGGGTCCAGC
Organism: Coriobacteriaceae bacterium; assembly: GCA_902363125.1. GTDB lineage: Bacteria > Actinomycetota > Coriobacteriia > Coriobacteriales > Coriobacteriaceae > Collinsella. The sequence goes on along the minus strand of CABIZD010000001.1, from coordinate 294,307 downwards.
GCTCAGGGCTGGCGCGCTATTTCTGCAGAGCGTCCTGCGAAAATTGGTTATCAGAATCCTGCGAGCTATCCGCAGGTTAGTAGTCTAACGGTTAGGCTTCCGAGCTATTGCACAGGTGAATTTACCTATGTGACGCCGTCTCGCATTGCAATTGACGCCACGCGAGATGATTGCGTTAATGCCTTTATCCAGCGTGCCTATGAGTATGTTGGTACGCGCTATATCGAGCCGTATTCTACAGCCCCTGGCGGTGCCGTCGATTGTTCGGGCTTTGTATTGCAATGCCTCTATGCTACGGGTATGGACATGGGAATCTATAACCCCTACAACCATCGTTGGCTTGCGTGGCAAACCTACAATTCTATGAATTGGTATAACAACGGTACGTTTATGCCGGTGAGCGTTGGCGGCATGCAGCGCGGCGACGTCATCTACTACCGCGGTCATATTGCCATCTATTTGGGCGGTGGGCGCATGATTGACTCTTGGCCTAATCAGGGCGTCGGTATTCATGGCGTCTACGAGCGCGGGAATCCTATAGGTGCCGCTCGTCCATTTGTTTAATCCTATTCCGTTAATCGAGGCTCATTTGAGATGAAAAAATCAGTCCTGTTCGTGCCTTTTATTCCCGCATGCTTCGCGGTTGCTGCCTTGTGCTCTCCCATTCAGGCCTACTCAATTGAGTTTGTCACCCCGAATGATGAGGCCCTAATTTCTTCGGTAGTGTCTACTAAAGATGATTTGATTGAAGCCGATGGTGTTTTTGAAAAGGATTCCTCGGGTTCCACAGGAGATGCTGGTGATATCACTCCTGACGATGCCCAGACCCCTGCCGTGGGTGATGATGAGGCTGGCGTTTCTAATCCAGTTTCAGATATTCCTGCCGAGCCTTCTGCTCTGCCTTCGAATCCGCAGATTTCCGACCTCCCTGCAGCGGATATCGATGAGGGCGTCTATGAGATCTCTAACTCCGGCTCTAATAGGGTCCTGGATGTCTCGGGCGGCTCATGCGGCAACGGCGCCAACGTCCAGCAGTATGGTCAAAACGGCACGCCTGCCCAGCGCTGGAGAATCGAAAAGTTTAATGGGCATTATTTGCTCGTAAATGTCGCGAGTGGCAAGGCGCTCGACGTGTCCGGCGGTAACGGTGCAAACGGTACGAATGTCCAGCAATATGCCCTCAATCACACGAATGCGCAGCTTTGGGACTTTGTTGCCCGCCAAGATGGCGGCTATTTTATTAAATCCTGCCTTGGCGACTATGTGCTCGATATTTCTGGCGGCAGCGTTGCCAACGGGGGAAACGCACAGGTTTATAGCTGGAATGCTACGAGTGCACAGGTTTGGAATCTCGTAAAGGTCGCTCGGACTATCGATGACGGCTTGTATCGACTTGGCTCTATGCTTAACGGCGGTCAAGTTGTCGATGTCGCCGGAGGCTCTTTGAGTGATTCGGCGCAAGTTCAACTATACGGTTCCAACGATACGCTTGCCCAGTATTGGACGTTTACGTATAACAAGTCGACGGGATACTATACGGTTCGCTCTGCGGTGTCGGGTAAGGTCCTTGATTGTCGTGGTGGCGGCGTTTCTAATGGAACTGCGGTTCAACAATATGCCGAAAACGGTACGACTGCTCAATGGTGGCGCGTCGTTATGAATGCCGACGGTAGCGTGTCTCTTGTTTCCGCCAAAAGCGGTTTGGCCCTTGATGTTACAGGGGCTAATTCTGCCAACGGAACTAAGCTGCAGCTCTATTCACAAAATGGAACGCTCGCGCAAAAATGGACGCTTTCGGTTCCGATGGTATTTTTGCGTGACGGAATGTACGAGATCCACTCTCGCGTAGATGGTAACCGTCTCATCGATGTATCTGGTGGATCGAAAGCGGACGACGCTAAATTGCAGGTATGGAATCGTAACGGCACTTTGGCACAGAAATGGTCGGTTAGTGTTTGCGACGATGGGTCGGTTCTTATCAAGGGTGCAAATTCGGGTAAGTACCTTTCGCAAAGCGACGGCAAGCTGATGAGTGTTAAGGAGGCAGCGGAAGGTTCCCACTGGATTCTGCGCGTGTCTCCAATGGGCGGTCTTGTTCTTGTGAATGCAGTCTCGGGCGCTGTGATTGACTTGTCCGGCGCCAATACCACTGCAGGCACCGCGATTCAGATGTACGCCAATAATTTTACGGCAGCTCAGGCATGGCGTTTTGTTGCGGCTTCGCTTATTGACGATGGCTATTACGTTGTGGTGAACCAATCGAGCGGTAATCGTGTTCTGGATGTTGCCGGCGGATCCAGCAGCGCCGGAGCTCGAGTGCAGCTGTATGCCGCTAATGGAACGAACGCGCAAAAGTGGTTTGTCCGTTCTTTGGGAAACGGTGCCTACAGTCTGACTGCCTTTGTATCTGGGAAGGCGCTCGACGTGCCGAGCGCTAACGCATCTAATGGCGCTTCTGTTCAGCAATGGGACTGGAATGGTTCTGGTGCACAAAAGTGGCTGCTTCGCCTTGCCGATGGCGGCGGCATCGCAATTTATTCGATGCTTGCTGACGGTTCTTTTGCTTTGATGGACAGCGATAACGGTCTTGTTCTTGGCAACGGTGGTGGCGACTCATGGCGCTTTGATACTACGATTGTTTCTGAGCAACCTTACGCTGACGCTAACGGTGCGCAACGGAGGCTCGTCGACATTGCTTACTCCACTCCTTCTCCTGGATTTAACCTCTGCTCTGAGTGGATATCGCGCGTGTTTAACGCGGCGGGTTACGGTTATGCAAATGGCGATGCCTGCGACATGTTTTGGGCTTATTGCCACGACAGCAACCGCGCTAATTTGAAAGTTGGTATGATTATTGCTGTCCCGTCTCACTCCAATACGTGGGCAGGGTCCATCTGGGGCCATATTGCAATTTATATTGGAGATGGCAAAGTAATTGAGAACATTGGTCGCGTTAACGTCCGTGGGCTTGATGACTGGGTTAATTATTATGGGACAACGTATACGCCGCTTTGGGGTTGGTACCGTAATATCGCCCTTTGTTAGATTAGGTTTTGGTTGATTACAATGCGCAAGAATGCTCGTCTTGTATCGTCTCTGTTAGTTGCCCTCGGTCTGCTTTGCGGACTGGGGGCAACCCCTGTTTTTGCTGACGATGCCCCGCTTCCTGTTGACGCTTCCTTGGAGGAGCGTTTAGCTTATGGCGAGGCGCATCCCGACGATGACCTTGGTACCTATACTGCCGGTAGCTCGATGGATGGGGAGCCGCTTGGCGCGGCACTCGATACTCGTTCGACTAATGGCTCCCCGTATTGGGGCGGCTCCAACGCTTCTAAAACGTTCTATAACGGTTACGACGAGGTGTTCTCATCGCCTGCCCTTAAGGTCATCGATGTCTCGGAATGGCAGGGGACGATTGATTGGAATAAGGTCAAAAACTCAGGCGTGGATGCTGTTATTTTGCGTTTTGCGCATTCAACGAGTCATTTTGACAAGCAATTTGAGCGCAACCTGAGCGAGGTCCGTCGTCTGGGAATTCCGTTTGGCCTGTACATCTTTAGTACCGCCCGGAATTCGAATGACGCCACAAGTGAAGCGTACTTTACCCAGCAAATCGTGAACAAATACGGTCTATACGATCTGTCTTTACCGATTTTCTACGACCTTGAGGCGTTCTATGACAGCAACGGTAATCCGTTGTCTCCAAATAGCGCTTCGGCATACGAGGGCATTGTGAATGCGTATTTTAATACGCTTTCTGGTTTTGGGATTAACAACGTTTCTATTTATTCCGGCCGATGGTTTACGGATACCTATTTAAAGGCCGCAAGCGTGCGCCCCCGTGTGTCTTGGATTGCAGAATACGGCCCTAAACTCAAAACTTCATTTAGTTGCGCCGGTCAGTATGGATGGCAGTACACGTCTTCTGAGCGCCTTGACGGTATTACCGCCAACACGGTCGATATGAGCGCTTTTTCCTCAGCAGATTTTGTCAATGTGCTCAACCTGCCTGATTTTGCTCTTGCTGATGGAACTTACTACATCGATTCGATTGCAAAAGATTCCTCGAGCGTTACTGTCGCCGAAGATGAAAGCCTTTCTTTATATGGCGCCCAGGGAACGGCTAATCAGCGTTTCATCCTTGAGTTAGCTGGCTCGGGGGCATATCGGATCAAGAATGAAGCAACTGGGCGGTATCTCTCTGTGGTGGATAGTAACGCTCAAAGTGGTTCGGCGGTTGTTCAGGCGGCATATGCCCAGGACGAACATCAGCTGTGGCACGTTCGTACTGCCGATAATGGGTTCTATATCCAGTCCGCTTTGGGCAATTGGGTGCTCGATGTGAGTGGTGGTAGTACGGCAGATGGTACTTCGGTCCGCATCTGGGCTCCGAATAAGTCTGCCGCGCAGCGTTTTACGTTCGCTTCCGCTTCAACCATAAAAACTGATACTGCTTTTGCCATAAAGAGCGTTCTCGATCCGCAGCTTGTCATGGATATCTACGGTGGTTCATCTGATAACCGAGCACGGCTTCAGATCTATAACGCCAATAATAGTCAGGCTCAGATGTTTACGTTTAAGCAGGTTGGTAATGGCCTGTACGAAATCGTAAACGTTAACTCTGGTAAGCCCTTCGAGGCACAGGGCGGTTCCGTCTCCAATGGGGGAGCGATTTCCCAATACGCATCCAACGGCACGTGCGCGCAGCATTGGTCTGTCATTGATCACGGTAATGGCGAGTACTCGTTCATTAATTCAAAGTCCGGTAAAGCTGTTGACGTTCCCGGCGGCAATGGCGTGAGTGGGTCCGCGCTTCAGATTTATACGTACAACGCATCTGATGCGCAGAAATGGACGCTTGCGCCGGCGCGTACCGTTCGCCAGGAGCTTAATGATCTCGCCGCCTCGAGCAAGGGTCTTGTAAAAGAGGGCGTTGAATATGCTATCGGCTCTGTCTCTGAGCGTCAGGTGTTCGATATTACTGGCGGATCTACGAATTCCGGAGCCAATCTTCAGCTGTACGCATCTAATGCAACTAAGGCCCAACGTTGGACGTTTTCCTATGACGAGAATGGTTATGCGACAATTACGAATGTGAAATCGGGGAAAGTACTAGATGTTTCTGGCGGCAGCAAAAAAGCTGGTGCTAACGTTCAGCAGTATGCACCCAATGGCTCTTGGGCTCAGAAATGGATCCTTGTCGATTGTGCTGACGGCTCAGTCAAAATTTGCTCTGCGATTAGGGCAGGCTTTGTTTTGGATCTAGACGGCGGCTCCACTGCAAATGGTGCGAATGTCCAGGTTTATGACGACAACGGCACTGCTGCGCAGCGATTCCGACTGTATACCGCCGGAGAAGTTTCTAAGGTTCAAACAATTGATTCTCAATCTGCTGTTGCAATGGCTTCCGATGGTCGCGTTTTTGACGTGTCCGGCGGCAGTTTGGATAGCGGAGCAGCCCTTCAGCTTTATAGCGCCAATGGGACCATTGCGCAGTCGTTTGGCTTTGAATTTGATACTGAAGCAGGTCTTTATGCAATTAAGTCTGCGAAATCCTATCGCTACCTATATGCTCAGGACGGGGACATTGTTCCTGGGGCCGCGGTCAAGCAAGGCAACTTGTCGCCCTCGACGCCGATTTATAATTGGGCCATCGAAGATGCAGGTAACGGGTTGTATCGTATCGTTAACGCTGCAACTGGCAATGTTTTGGGTGTAAGTACTTCTGGCAAGCTCGTTACGGTTTCCAAGGGTGACACGCGTGAACTATCAGTTACGTTTGCCCCATCTGACTTTAAATGTTTGCGCTCCGAACAGGATGCTGACGCTGCGGTTCATATGTCTGATTTGCCAGATGGCGAGTATGTCGTCAGCTCGAGCATGAACTATTCCTTTGTTTTGGATGTTTCTGGTGGGTCGAAAGAAAACAGCGCCAACATCCAGATGTATATGTCGAATATGAGCAACGCTCAGCGCTGGACCGTTTCCCATGACGAAAAGGGCTATGTTACGTTCTCGAACGTTGGCTCCAATAAGGTGATTGATGTCGCTGGTGGAAACGCTTCCTCTGGAACTAATATTGCTCAGTATGTCTCCAATGGCACATATGCCCAAAAGTGGATTGTTGCCAAGCGGTCTGATGGCTCATATCTTATCGAGAGCGCTCTTAGGCCTGGATTCTATCTTGGACCTAGGGGAGGAAAAGCGTCTAATGGCGTGAATGTAGAGCTAGGCTCAAATCAAGACAATTCGCGCTTCGCATTGCTCAGCACGGCTCCTTCTGTTGCCAAATGCGAAGACATTCTACCGAAAGGGTATTTTACGCTGAGTCCTGCCTGCAGTTCCTCCGGTAAGGTCATTGATATTGCAGGGGGTTCAAGCTCTAATGGGGCAAATGCTCAGATTAATGATTGCAATGGTACGCTCGCCCAGCTGTTTAGTTTTGAATATCACGGCGGCTACTACCTGATTCGTAATGCAAAGTCTCAGAAAGCGCTTGATGTTGCTGGCGGTGAGCTTATTCCGGGCAGCAACATCCAACAGTGGGCTTGCGATGATGTTAATGCGAATAGGCTTTTTTCCGCAGTAGATAATGGAGACGGCACGTTCTCCTTTGTAAGCAAGTCAACCGGTTTCGTTTTGGATGTTGTTGGAGCTTCTGATAGCGCTTAGGCGAATTTGGACGCATATCTTCCCAATGGAAGCTCCGCACAGAAGTTTTCGCTTCATCAGGTTACCGAGTTTTTGAGTGAGGGAGCGTTTACTTTTGAGTCGACTACGGCTTTGAAAGTTTTGGATGTTTCCGGTGGATCCATGGAGGACGACGCTTCGGTTCAGCTATTTGCATCGAACGATACGCTTGCTCAAAAATGGTATGTGAGCAAAGTGTCTGGGTTGGAAAATACGTACGAGATTGAGTGCATCGGTTCCGCAAAGGTACTCTCTCTTACCGATGATGGGAAGCTTGTTCAACTGACAGCTAACGGTGTCGATTCTCAGCGATGGCACAGCGCGCTTTCTGGTGGCAAGATCGCGCTGCAGAATGCAGCCACAGGCCAGTATCTTTGTGTTTCGGGTTCCTCTTCGACATTGGGCATGGTTGATTCTCTTGAATTGCCCGGCGTTCGTTTTAATGCAAAGAGCGTGGGGGTTCTCTCTGAAGGGTCATATACCATTCAACTAATGTCGAATCGCTCTCAGGTGTTCGATGTTTCTGGTGGCTCAACGACTGCTGGCACATCGGTAGGCTTTTATGGTTCGAATGGAACGCCGGCTCAAATTTGGGATGTCCGCAAGAACTCCGACGGAACATATGAGATATCAAGTGCAAAATCCTGCAAGCCGCTTGATATCAAGAATGGTAATCAGTCAGTCGGTAACGGTGTTCAAATTTGGACCCGTAACGAAGGCGGCGCTCAAAAATGGAATTTGGTTTATAACAGGGGAGAGGGCTATACGATTCGGTCGTCAGGTGGGCTGGTTCTAGGCTTCTCTAACGGTGCTCTTGTTCTGTGTCAGGACAATGGTTCTGCCGATCAGCGATTTGCGTTTGAGAATGCGACTTACATTCCGGCAACTCTTACCGGCGTGCAGTGGAAGGGTTGCGCTCATTATTCGTCGACTCGTTATGGCGAAGACTGGAGCGTGATCGTGATTCATATTTCGGAGTGCACATCGCTTTCCCAAATTGATAATACTTTTTGGGGTACACGCGAAGCCTCGGCTCATTATGGCGTGGCACCGGGACAGATTCACCAGTACGTTGGCCTTAACGATACGGCATGGGCGGTAGGTAACTGGGAGTGGAATAATCGTTCGGTGTCTATTGAGCATGTGGGGACTACGGCAAATCCGCCTTCGTATGCTACCCTTGATACTAGTGCGCAGCTTATGGCCGCGCTTGCAAGGTCTAAGGGTTGGAGACATCTGACGATGGGCGATAACGTTGGAATTCACAAGTGGTATTCATCGACGAGCTGCCCTGCTGGAACGGATGTCAACTGGCTGGTCGCGAAGGCAAATCAGTATTTGGGCAACTAGCCTGTTATTTGAACGCTAATGCAAAAGGGCTGAAACCATCTGGTTTCAGCCCTTTTCTTCTTATTAATTGAATGGTTAGTTTTTCCTGGCCTCTTGGAATACTCGGTAGACCTGAAGCTCCCATTCTTTGCGCTCAGTTTTGGCGACGTTGTCAAGAATGAGGCCGGTAGCAAGTGAGAGTCCGCACAGGAACATGAAGGCCACTGCAAGCACTGCAGTGGGGAGCCGTGGAACAAGACCGGTTGCGAGGAATTCTCCAACGACTGGAAGGCCGAGAATCAGGCCAACGAGAGCGAGTACCAATGCAATAAGGCTGAAAAACTTGAGAGGACGATAGTTCTTAAACAGGCTGGCGATGGCACACACAACTTTTACACCATCTCCAACGGTATCGAGCTTGGACTCCGAACCTTCTGGGCGGTCGCGATAATCGATGGGGACGTCGGCAATTCTCCAGCGTCGATCGACCGCATGAATGGAGAGTTCCGTCTCAATCTGAAAGCCTTCGGAGAGGACTGGGAAAGTCTTTACGAAGGGGCGAGACATGGCCCGGTAGCCGGTCATGACATCGTCGAAGGAATAACCATAGATCCAGCGAATCATAGTGCGGACGAGGTCGTTACCAAAGCCATGAAAGGCGCGTTTGTTCTGCTCTGCGTAGGTACCGTTAGAGAGTCGATCGCCCACGGTCATATCCGCTTCACCAGAGAGGATTGGGGCGGCGAGCGCTGCGGCAGCTTCCGCCGGATAGGTGTCATCCCCGTCGACCATGAGGTAGCAATCTGCGTCAATATCGCGGAACATCTGCCGCACGACGTTGCCCTTGCCTTGCCTGGGTTCGTGGCGAACGATTGCGCCCGATTCCTTCGCAAGTTTTGCGGTTTCATCGCTTGAGTTGTTGTCGTAGACGTAGATGGGTGCGCCTGGCAATGCGGAGCGGAAGTCGGCTACTACCTTAGCGATAGTGACGGCTTCGTTATAACAGGGGATGATGACGGCAACGCGTGATGCGTCGATAGAGATAGTCAAGTAGGTACCTTTCAGAGTGGAACAAACCTGCTTAAGAATATACCGTTATTTCGCCTTGCATGCTATCTGCGTAATTACGTCACGCCTCTCGGTCTTGTTCCATGATGATGCGAATCCGAGCTGGATTATAATTCTGGAGACTTCGTCATAATGAATGGAAGGGCTGATCGTCGGATGCGACTGTGTCTGACATCAAGAAGTTCTATATGCATGTGGAGGCTTATGTTATTTAAGGAGCGCATTCGCGAAATCGATGTTGCTGCGTTGGTTGCAGCGTTTCTGATTGCAGTTTGCTTTGTTGTCGGGCTTCAGGTCTATCATTCCGTATATTTAAATGAGTCCTTGATTCAGGGTGTCGGCTCTATTGTCTTTTGCATTCTCGTGACGTCCCTGCTCGTCCTTGTTCTATATGTCTTGATCGATTGCGTCTTTACTTGGGTCGACGCTCACCCAGGAAAATCTCTGGATGAGGACGAGGTTCGCGGTCGCTCTCCGTTTTCCTGTGTACTTAGAACAAACCTGCTTCGTTACTCTTTAATTGTGCTGGCATGCTGGCTCCCGGTCATGCTCATTCGTTTTCCTGGAAACATAGATCCGGATACGTTTTGGCAGCTCCTCCAGACCCGGGGCCTCGCTTTGACAAGCGATCACCATCCTTGGTTCGACACTGTCTTGTTTGGCCTCTTCTGGTCTATCGGGGATGTTTTTGGCAGTCATGCCTTCTCGCTCTTGGCGTATTCTGTGTCGCAGGCTGTGCTCACTGCGATTTCGTTTGCTGTTTGTTTTTGTTATTTTAGATGGCTGGAAGTTCCCAGTGTTTTGCGGAGGGGTATTGTTGCGCTCGTCTCTCTTCTCCCGATTTTTCCAATGTTTGCACAAACAATGGCGAAGGACACGTTATTTGCAGCGGTGTGGGTTCTTTTCCTTCTGTTCTACTTTGAGACCGTTCGCACAAAGGGGGAAGTGCTTAAGAACTTTCGTGTGGTTGCTGGTGGGTTTTTGCTCTTGGGTCTTATTGTGCTTACGAAAAAGACCGGAATATATTTGCTCGCGCTTTCTCTGGTGCCCCTGATTCTTATCTGTCGGGCTAATAAGGCTCGGCTTCTTCTGCTCATGGGGTCCGTGGTGTGCTTGTTTTTTGTTTGGACTAACATCGCACTGCCTGCTTGGGGCGTTGTGAAAGGCAGCTCTGCTGAGATGATGTCGATTCCATCGCAGCAGGTGGGGTATTACTTATCTAGATATTCGGACGAAGTGACGCAGGATGACTGGCGGGTTCTTGAAGGTGTTTATGCTTCACCCGAAGTGCTTGGGGCTGTGTATCAGCCTGCGCGTGCTGATGCAACGAAGATGTACTGGAAAGACACGTCGACCACTGAGGCAAAGATTGAATTTCTAAGTTGGTATTTCAGGACGGCGCTCAAGCATCCGAAGACATTTCTCGACGGTGCTCTGGCAACAATGCTTCCCCTGTTCTATCCAGATGGGGTTACCGAGGGTGATGAGAGCTTCATTTTCTATCGAGATAACCTTGCGTCGGCCGCTACCGGGGATCCGGGGCTAGTGGGGGCTATCCAGTCTTATTCTGGCGGTCCGGCTTCCGCGAGCGATATGGATTCTTTGTTCGCCGGCTCGTTCCGTATTCCGGTAGTTGCTCGGATTTCCGACATTTTTGATAGCTTTTACCTCAAGATCGCCGAGCTGGTTCCACTGCTATTTCATAAGGTTGCGTATGCCTTGTATATTCCAATAATCGTGCTCTGCTACTGCATGTCTAGAGCAAGAATGACGACTGAGCGATCTCCTCTGGAGGTCCTCCTCTCTTTTGCGCCGGTTATTGCTGTGTATTTGTCTCTGCTCGCAGGTCCAATTGCGTTACCTCGTTACATGGCAACCCCGGTATACTCTACGCCGTTGTTGTTGGCGCTGCCTTGGATTCTCGGGATGGCGAATTCTGGGAAGAGCGGTCATGATGATGAAGTCGCCGATGCGGAAGCGAAATTAGTTTTTAGAATGGTTGATCCCGGTTTGAGCGAGAACGTTGGTGAATGATATGTCGAAACGACTTACCTCTTTTGATATCGCGAAGGCGGTCTCTTTGATTGCAGTTGTCGTTGGGCACTGCAGTTTTGCCGGTGTGCCCCAAGGCATTGTAAAAGCGTGCTACTCCTTTCACATGCCACTGTTCTTTATTGTGAGCGGCTATTTTTTTAAACAGCAGGAAGACGAGAGAGCCCTGCTTCGGAAGAGTGTGAGTGGGTTGCTGGTTCCATATCTGGGGACAAGCCTCATCCTGATTGTTTTAATGGTATTTAGAACCATATTTGACGGTGGGTTAGTTGTCGAAACTGTCCGCTCCTGGACCGTGGCGGCTTTATACGGATCCGGGGCTGTTCTTGACTCTATGCCGGAAGGGGTAATGGCGATTGGGGCTATTTGGTTTCTACTTGCGTTATTCTGGTCGCGGTTGTTGCTAAATGCGGCGTTGAAGACTGACTATCCAGCCTTGGTATGCCTCGCCCTCTTTATCGTTGGCATTGGTTCTGCGGACTCTATCTGGTTGCCCTTGGCTGTTCAGCCCGCAATGTGCGCCGTTCTGTTCTTATATATTGGGTTCAAGATCAAGGAATCGTCTCTTTTGAGGCGGGGTGGCATGTCTCCAATTCTATGGGACTTTTCCTTCTGTATTTGGCTGTATTGCGCTAGATACCATGGTGTTCTGTACATGGTTTCCAACACGTATGCTGCAGGGGCAATGGATGTTATTGGTGGAGTGTGTGGTTCCATCTGCCTCCTAAAGCTGTCTGATGTATGCATTTCCAAAATTCCCATCTTGTCCAGCATGTTGAAGTTCGTGGGAAAGAACTCCCTTGCCTTTTTCTGCATGCATCTCGTTGAGTTAGATGTGATTCGGTGGGATCTGATTTGGGAGACCATGTCTCAGATTCCGCATGCATGGGTTCTTGTGGTATTGATGCAAGTTGCGTGTACGGGGTTGTTCGCTGGCGTGGTTTATTGTTTACCGCCCTTCCTGTCTGGTTTGTTTTATCCGGCCAGACGTGCGAAGTCCGCATAGTTTAGTTTGGAGAACTTGATGACTCCTATAGAGTGCGCAAGAAATAACATTGAGCCTGTTGGCCACGATGGTTCCAGTGCTTTGCAGAAGATTCTTCGCTGTGTTGCTATTTCACTTATGGTTGCAATGGCTTTGGAGATTCTCGTATTCAACTTTCCGTTCTGGGAATCTCTGCTATATGGGAACGCGAAAGAAGTGGATTGGAACCTTGGTCCTGGACTGGAGATTCAGGATGACAGGACGATTAAGGTCGTAGATCCCGAAACCGCCTATATTGAATTCGATGCCGATGGATGCCATGTCGAGAATCTTTACCTTGATATTGCTGTTCCAGGCTGGACATCTTCGTCATGGAGAACGTCGACTGGCCCTTATTTGGCAATAAAGGTTCTTGCTACTGACGAAGCGAACTCATCTTTCTTTGAACTTCCTTCTTACAATTACTGCGGCGGTATGGAAAGCTCGAAATACGTTCGCCTGCATCTTTCTGGGGCTTCACATAAGATGCGGGTGCTTATTCAAGAAGAATCGGGGTTCAGCTTTGATTTCCGAGGCGCGTCTATTAATGTCATGAGGCCGTTTTGCTTCGAGCTCATCCGATTTGGGATTGCTGCATTATCGGTTTGTGCGCTCCTTGCTTTCCGACCCTCGTCTAGTCTTTACAGGACTAGATTGTTTCCAATTCGTCCTGTTGTTATCGGATGCATTGTCGCGTTAATGACCGTTGAGGTGGCGGGATCTGTTGTTGTCAGCCGATTGTCTGGGGTTGTTGACAATCCGGCTAACGGTCCAACAATTAGCGGGCCGGTTGCAGTTGACTTCAATCAGTACAATCATCTTGCGGATGCGTTTTTGTCGGGCAAGGTTTCTTTAGACCTTCCCGTGTCCGCCGTTCTCTCTGATATGGAAAATCCGTACGATACTTCAGCCCGAGCTCGGGAATTATCTCAGGCTGGTGAGTATTACTACCTTGATTACGCTTTTTATAACGGGCATTACTACTCGTATTTTGGTGCGCTTCCGGCATTGGTTGCGTTTGTTCCCTTCAAGTTGTTAACTGGTTGTGATCTTAGAACGGATCAAGCCGTTCTCGCTTTGGGAGTGATCTTCATTTTCGCTTTTAATGCGTTGCTGTATTGCTTGGCAAAGCGCTATCGACGAGATGTCTCCCTTGGTCTGTTCGCGCTTTCTTCAGTGTCATTTTTTGTTGCGAGCGGACTTCTGTACCTTGTTTTTCTCCCTCAGCTCTATTCTGTCCCTATTTTATCTGGCTTAATTGTTGTGTTCCTGGGCTTGTCGTGTTGGGTGTCTGCGGAGCGTTTGGATGGAGACCACGGGGGCTTCAGGAAGAGTTACCTCATGCTTGGTTCATTTCTGATTGCCCTGTCATTGGGCTGCCGGCCCCAATACGTGCTGGTCTCTTTGCTTGCCTTCCCGATTTTTTGGAATGCGATATTTCGGGAACGTCTGTTTTTCTCAAAAAAGGGGACCATCAACACAGTGTCGGTAATTGCGCCATTTATTCTCGTTGCAATTCCAGTCATGCTGTATAACGGCATTAGGTTTGGATCGGTCTTTGATTTTGGTGCCGCATATAACCTGACTGGTAGCGATATGACTTCGCGAGGAATTGACCTATCGCGGTCCCTTCCCGCTTTGTTCCAGTATTTGGTTCAGCCTTTGAATATTTGCGCGCGATACCCGTATGTTTTCGGCGTAGACATGGCTGTTGATTACCAGGGCTATTGGTTTTATGAGCCTTATCTTGGAGGGTTGCTGGCTATCGCTCCGTTTTTGCTCGTGGGCCTTGCTTGTATTCCGTCCGTGTTCTCCAAGAGTAAGCAGAGCCAGAAGGCTGCCATCATCTTTTCGCTCATTGTCGCATCGGTAATCCTTTTTGCGGATTTCCAGATTGCGAGTATTACAATGCGGTACTTCAGTGACTTCTCATGGTTATTGATTTTGCTTGTGTTTGGAGTGCTGCTTCAGGCCCCCGGTTTTGTGGAAGGTAATGGTGTGATTTTTAGGATTGCGGTTCCACTTATCGGACTGACAATCCTTTTGGGGTTTTGGATTTTGTTGTCTCCCGATCGTTATGGCGATCTGGCGAGTACATGTCCGTCCGTGTTCTATGGTGTGGCTCAGATGCTATGTCTTGTCTGATTTCATTTCGCAAACAAGGGAAGTCTAAGTCTCGTGATAAGCTCGGGCGATAGGGGAGTACGACGTTGTCCGAGAACTTCGTACCCACCAACATCATCGTCACGGGCGGCTGCGGCTTCATCGGTGGCAACTTCGTGCACTACGTCGTGAACAACCACTCCGAGGTGCACGTGACCGTCCTGGACAAGCTGACCTACGCCGGCAACCCCGAGAACATCGCGGGACTGCTCTCCGACCGCATGGAGCTCGTGGTGGGCGACATCTGCGACACCGGGCTTTTGGATAAGCTCGTGCCCGGCCACGACGCCATCGAACATGTCCGAGCTCATTAGGACGATGGCCGAATCGTTGGTCAACGAGATCATGGATGCACAGGCCGACGACGCCTGCGAGGCCGGCAACCGGCGAAACGGCTACCGCGAGCGCAAGCTCACCACCAGCGTGGGCACCATTAGCCTCAGGATACCGAAGCTGCGCTCGGGAACGTACTTCCCCGGGTCCCTGGCGGGGCTGTACAGGTTTTCCTCCGGCTTGGTCATCGTGTCCACTATGATGGTTTAGTGGCATATCCTCGGTGTCTTGTCTCGAATTTGTTGTCGAGTAGGATAGTGAAGGTTATTGTGCATGCAGCACAATAACCGCCGCGACAGTACTTTTCGCTACGTCTTTGCATGTTGTAAACACTTTTGGAGGATGGATTATCTCTATGGCAGAAACTCCGCTGGTCTCTCTTCTTGTCCCCATCTGCAATGTGGAAAAATATCTTCGTGATTGTTTAGATTCTGCTCGTGACCAAACCCTCCAGAATATTGAGGTTATTTGCATCAACGATGGTTCGACGGATAGTTCGCTCGCGATCATCAATGAGTATGTTGCTGCCGATGATCGCTTCAAGGTGATCGATAAGCCCAACTCTGGCTACGGTGACTCTATGAATAAGGGAATCGAGGCGGCCTCGGGTAAGTACATTGCGATTCTTGAGTCCGATGACTTCATGGAGCTTGATGCGCTTGAATACATGGTTGACAGGTGCGAATCCGAGGAGCTTGATTTACTGAAGTGCAATTTCTGGCTCTATTGGTCCAATCCAGGAAAAGAGCTTCTTTATCGTCATAATTGGTTCTTTACGGCCGTGAGCCCCGAGATGGAGCTCATGGGTGTTCATCGTGCTGTTGATACCCCTGAGATTTTTTGGGCAAAGGCGTCCATTTGGTCTGCTTTGTATCGCCGAGATTTTTTGAACGAGAACAATATCCGTTTCCTTCCCACTCCGGGCGCTTCGTTCCAGGATACGAGTTTTTCTTTTAAAGCGTTTTCCCAAGCCGAGCGATTTGCCTGCTCGTCCCGCGCTTTCGTTCACTATCGACAGGACAATGAGAAGTCGTCCGTCAACAATCCGGGTAAGGTATTCTGCGTTTGTGACGAGCATGCTGAGATTGAGCGTTTCCTTACCGAGGATCGTCCTGATTTGAAGCCTGAGCTCAATATGATTCGCGCAAAAATGAAGTTCTATAACTATCAGTGGAATCTGCATAGGCTTGCAAATCCTCTAAAGCTTGAGTTCCTTGCACGTTATTCGGAGGAGTTCCGTAATGAGTTTAAGATGGACTCTGTCATAGCACTAGATGAGGGGGAGGGTGCTCGTTATGCTTTCAATAAAGAGGAATACCAAGATGCGCATGATATCGCATTCGATTCTCATTATTTTGGTGTTAAGTTTGCTTGCGATGATACAGGAAAGATTGGAACATTGATCAACTACTTCAAGGCGGGCGGAATGAAGTATGTCTTGAGGGTATTTCGTGACAAGTTTGTTCACTAGGAGTCTGGATGCCTGCTGTCTCAATCGTAGTTCCGGTCTATAACGTCGCCCACTATCTACCCCAGTGTCTCAATTCAATTCGTGAACAGTCTTTTGAGGACTTTGAAGTCATTTGCGTAAATGATGGCTCGACGGACGAATCGGGCGAGCTGCTCGAGCGCTATGCTCGGGTTGATTCTCGGTTTCGCGTCATTACCACACCGAATCACGGGGTCAGCCATGCGCGCAACGTTGGACTTGATGCGGCGTGTGGCGATTACCTCTGTTTTGTTGATGCTGATGATCGAGTGAGTCCGCTGCATTGTGAGACGATCGTTCGACTGTTTCGCAATAAGACGATTGATATTGTGAAGTTTTCCGCAGATCCATTCCCGGTGCCTTTTCCAAATGAATGGATGTCCTATACGCTTCGCCTGCCGGATCGAGTGTTTCGTTCGTATTCGGATTCGCTCATGTTTGATGAGCCGTGCAGGCCGTTTCCCTGGAATGGCGCGTATCGGGCTTCGTTTATCAAGAATGCTGGGGTTCATTTTCCAGAGGGACTTCCCTTGGGCGAGGACCAAGTGTTCTCGTTCGCCACTGTTTCACGAGCCTCTGGCGTAATGTTTTCCTCTGCTCGGCTTTACCGTTATCGTGTTTCACGAAAAGATTCTGCGATGGCTATGTTGGCGGAGAACTACCCGGCTCGAATTGGACACCATCTTTCCGTTGCATCTGCCATTTTGGATGAGTGGGAATTGCAGGGTCGAATGGAAGGGGATAGCGCAATGAAGATGGCGCGGTTTGTATCCGACTTCATCGTCCCTGACCTCTTTGAAATTAAGATGACTTCCGACCTTTGTTCTCTCTGCGATCGATATCGGGCGATTCTTCTTCGGTACTTTTTAGAATTTGGATCGTTTTCCGAGCTTTCTGGATGCCCTAGCGGAATTTGGTCGCAAGCCGTTATGGAAGGGAGCGATCCGTGCACGTTGTTTTCTCGTCGATCCTTTTACTCATATACAGCAGCGCAGTATGGTCGTCGAGCTGCGCTGGGATGTGTTCGCGCGGACATTGCATCCAGTGTTCGAGCTTTCTTTGGTATTCCGCATAGCAAGAAAGATGCTACTCTCGACGATGCTTATGCAATTGACGATGCTTTCTGTGTTCGTGAGTGCATGAAGTTCGAAGGTGAGTATGCGCGCTTTATGGCTAAGGACACATTGAAATAGCCGTGTAATGTATCTTGGAGGCGCAAGCAGGAGTGTGAGCAGGCTCGCGTATTCTACCGCTGTTCAGGCTGCACTTATATGCGTTCTCTCCGAGTTAATAAGACAGGGAGAACGCCTTTTGTTAATGCGATTTAGATTTCTTAAACGAATGATAGGCGTGTCTTTCGGTGACCTTCGTATGGGCGGCCCGGTCGATGAGGCCTGCAAGGCATACCGCGAGCAGTTCAACTAGGTTATAATCCTTGTGCCGTGCGAACTTGTATGCGTTTGGACACGCGGCGTTATGCTCCATTGGCTCAGTTGCATAGAGTCGAAGATTTTTATTTCCAGGGGTGAAGGCTCGAATCCGCCGTGGGTATCCTTTGATTTTACGAGCCGTCGCTTTGACGGCTTTTCTTTTGGAGTTATGTAATGGGTACACTTTCTTCTGTTCAAATTGAAGCCAATTCAGATTTGCTTGAGGCTGGATTGCCGTGTGAAGAAAAACGTCATTCGTTAAAACGGGTGCTTACGTACGGCACGTTTGATTTACTTCATTATGGTCATGTACGTCTTCTTCAACAGGCTTCTAAGCTTGGCGATTACTTGATTGTTGGCCTATCGACCGATGAGTTTAATGCTTTAAAGGGCAAAAGAAGTTTTTATTCCTATGATGTGCGGCGTGAGATGCTTGAGGCCTTACGTTATGTTGACCTTGTCATTCCCGAAGACTCATGGGATCAAAAGCCTAACGATATCAAAACGTATCACGCCGACATCGTTTGTATGGGAGGAGACTGGGCGGGGGATTCTCGTTTTGAATCGCTTAGGCCATACTGCGATGTCGTTTATTTGGACCGCACCCCCGGCATTTCTACGACTGAAGTTAAGGGCAGACTTGCTCATTAAAAAGGCCCGTGCATTTGTCGGGAATGCACGGGCCATAGTTACTCTAGCTTTCAAGAAGCGATTTCATTGCTTGATTGGAAAGACCTGTTTCCAAGCTGTTATGGTCGACATGTTCAAAATGGCTATTGATGTCGTTTGGAAGTTTATAGATATCCCCGTAGCGACTCCACAGGAATGTTTCGGGACGATTCGGTGCCTCAAGTCCATTTCCTTCAAAAGGCATAGATTTTGTTGGAAATAGGTCGTTGATGGGGTAGACCCATTGTTTTTGTTTGCCATCATCCAGATTGTCAATGGACCACATTATTGCTTTGGCCTGCTCTTTTTCACATATAAAGCCAGCTTCCTTAGATAATTCAATGTAGCGGTCGTAATAAGCCTGGATTAGCGAGTTTTTAATGCCCGAATAACAGGGTTCGTTTTGCCAAAAAGAAAGCTCGTCGTTTGAATCCATTTCATTTATCATTTGTTTACGCAGCTCTCGTTGCTGTTCAGCATATTTGTTATCGGTTGAGGGCGCCCAATCGTAAATAAACAAATCTAAGAAGCAGGGTATATTTTCATCGTTGTATAAAAACCTAACCTGGCGGCAATGGACATAACGGTCATAAATAAGCGTGATTTTATATCGGGTGTCATGTTTTACAATTTCTTTGAGCCTGTCGAGATCGTCGCGCATAATTCCAAGGTCGGTGTCGTCATCCCAGGGAATAAAACCCTGATGCCTAATCGCCCCTATTAGGGTTCCAAAGTTGATCCAGTAGTTAATATTGTGTTCTTTGCATAACGCATCGAATTCTCCAAGCAGCTTTCCGCATCCAAGCTGCAAAAGCCTTAAACCCCCAGTTGCTTTGGGAAGCGTTCTAAAAAACCGCTCTTTTGCTTCCTGAACGCTTTCCCCTTGTTGCCGGTAGTTCTCCCAGGCAAACATCTTCATATGTTCGTCGTGCGCATCAACATCGCTCGTAAGCGATTCAATCATAGGGATTACCCTAGCATCAAACTGATAGTTTATGCCATTTTCGGCCATTTCTATTCGCTGGTATAAGCGATTTACCTCCTCGCACAACTTAAAAACGTCTTCGTGCATTGCGTGAAAGTCTTCGTGCATTGCGTGAAGGTCTTCGTGCATTGAGTGAAGTGATCTCGACGAGCCTGGCAGGAATTGTTTGATTTTATTTAACATGTTGCTCTCCTGTATCTGATACTGGTTCAAAGGTTGTCTGAATTTTAAACCAATGAACCAATTCTTGTTTAGGGGCTGGTGCTTGTAATAAACTGCAAGTATTCTCGTACGATAGGTATGTTTCGAGACCGCTTTCGTGGCGCCCTTCCCGCTCTTTCCGGACATGACGCCCTCCGAACTCCCGGGGCCTGCCGATCCGGCCCTCAGGGTATCGGATTCCCACATTCATCCGTACATGTACGGATGAATGTGGGAGGTGTTCAGATGAAGTTGATATTCAAGGTGCAAAAGAGGAAACGAGAAATATGCAGGATTCTTTATATAAACTATTAAAAGATAAAAAGGTGGCTGATTCTTATCAGTTTTACACATCTTGTGAGTATAAGCTGTATTTTGCTGAGTCCAGCTTTCAAGCGTTAGAGAATATTATCAATAAATATCAGCAAACAGAAACGAAAAGAGTTAATAAAGTGTATTCAGATGCCGTTACAACTGGCGTTGGGAAATACATCGCTCACGATAATGCTGTTGATTACTTTGGTGTTCAAATGAACGTCACATCAGCTATGGATAAATTGACGATGGAGATCATGGGTCTGCTTCATAGCTTCTTTGATACATACGCACAGTGGCTGAACTCATCTCTTCTGGGAGAAGATGCTCTTCCAATTAAAAGAGCAACATTAGTGAGTATTTCGCAGAAATTACTTTCTTATCCGGAATATGCAGGTGCGTTTGTTAGAAAAGTATCTTCTATACCAAATGAAGACCAATATCTTTATATTGCAGACTTTAATAATACATTGAAACATAGATATCAAATTTATGTATCGAATCGTATCGATATACTATCCGTCACAGGAGATGTGAGCATTCCTCCGTTTACTAAGGATGGCCGTCTCCACATTAAGGAAGATGCACTTGATGTCTTGAAAAAAAGTTTGGATTACTGCAAAGATTTACTCGGAGATTCAAGAACCTTTATAGAACAGTATTACTCAACAAATAATAATAATTATGTTTCGCATAGAACATATAATCCTAAGACATTTTTATTGTTTGAATCTGAAGAAGATTGCAATGCGATGCGCTCACCAAAGAATCATTATCATTATGTTGAGGTAGACCCGACGAACATACCTGACAAATTTCAGATAATGCTTAGCTGCGATAGAATGGATAGAACTGACAAAGATGAGCAATCTCTGGATTGTTGCAATTCTCCATATCAGATAATCATGCTTAGAGAGATGGGCTCAGATAAAATTGTTGGAATACTAAAGCCAGATGATACGGAGACGTATAAACTAAATGATGAACACGAATTGAGGTATCGACAGTATTCTTTCATAACGACTGGTTATGAGCATGAGATGTTCACAGCTATATGTGGAGAAGAAACATTCAATATTTATCCGTGTTTTAGCGATTTAACAAAAATAGTGATTTAAAACGTATAACAAATATAACCCTTTCAACCTTCATGGCTGAGAGGGTTTTGTGTCTACGCTTATCTGTCAATATCGACTGACACTCCGGATTACAGTTCAGCAGTGCGGTGGTCAGGACAGAGCGTCGACGGCAAAAATAGGCTCAGCACAGCGGGTCAAAAACTCGCCGACGCTGCCGTGTATGGACAACGCAATTGAGCTCCTTGAGGAAGACGGGAAGCGATTCCTGCTCGTTGTAGCACGGCACGACGATGGAAATGATCGGCATGACGTGCTACCTCGCGTTCGTGTTGTCGTTGCGATAGCCACCAAAGGTGTATTTGCTGTACACGTTGACCTCCCACTGCTTTTTTTCGACCTTTGCCACGGAATCGAGGATGAATCCGGTTGCAAGGCTCAGACCGCACAGGAACATAAACGACGCGGCGAGCATGGCGGTGGGGAAGCGCGGAACGAGGCCGGTCTGGAAATACTCGACAACGATGGGCATGCCCAAGGCGAGGCCGATCACCGCAAACAGAAGCGCGACGAGGCTGAAGAACTTCAGCGGGCGGTAGTCCTTGAACAGCGTGCCGATCATCGCAACGACTTTAATGCCGTCGCTCACGGTATTGAGCTTGGACTCGGAGCCTTCCGGACGGTCGCGGTACTCGATGGGCACATCTTTGATGCGCCAGCGGTGGTCGACGGCGTGGATTGAGAGCTCGGTTTCGATCTGGAAGCCCTCGGAAAGCACGGGGAAGGTTTTAACGAACGGGCGGCTCATGGCACGGTAGCCGGTCATGACATCATCGAAGCTGTAGCCATAGATCCACTTGATCATGGCACGGACCAGATTGTTGCCAAAGCCGTGGAAGGCACGCTTGTTCTCCTCGGCATAGGTGCCGTTGGAAAGGCGATCGCCTACGGTCATGTCGGCCGTGCCGCTGAGGATAGGCTCGCAGAGGGCTTTGGCCGCCTCGGCGGGGTAGGTGTCGTCGCCGTCGACCATCAGGTAGCAATCGGCGTCGATGTCGCGAAACATCTGGCGGCACACGTTGCCCTTTCCCTGACGGGGCTCAAAGCGGACCGTGGCGCCGTGCTCGGTGGCGATGCGTGAGGTATCGTCCGACGAGTTGTTGTCATAGACATAGACCGTCGCTTGCGGAAGCTCGCGGTGAAAGTCGTCGATGACTTTGCCGATCGTGAGCGCTTCGTTGTAGCAGGGGATGATGACGGCGATGGATTCAGAATTCACTCAATGCTCCTTATACATTCAATCCTTGAAAGTATAGCCGTTTGGTCATGGCATCCTAAGATGTGGGTTAGTTCTCCAGTTTTGCTGCGCGAATCTTTTGCATGGCCGTCGGGTCTATACTGTTCGTTCGTCAACGATTACGAGTAAAGGAGTTGCATCCGTGTCGGATCAGACAAAGCAACAAGAAGCTCGCAGTCTGCCTGCGACGTTTGCTAAGAACGAGTTTGAGAAGGACGCGTTTATCCTTCGTCAGCTGGTTACCAAGGATTTTAAGATCAAGTATCGCCGTAGCGTTCTGGGCGTCGCATGGTCGGTGCTCAACCCGCTGCTGATGATGATCGTCATGGCTATCGTGTTCTCGACGATTTTCGCCCAGGGCCGCAATGGCTCGATTACGCCCGAAATGTACCCGCTGTATTTGATCGTAGGTAACGTTACCTTTGCCGTCATGTCCGAGTCTACGAACCAGGCGCTGACGTCGATTGTGGGTGCGGCTCCGCTGCTCAAGAAGGTTAAGGTACACCGCTGGGTCTTCCCGGTGCAGAAGGTGCTTTTCTCGCTGGTCAACTTTGCCTTCTCGCTTGTCGCCGTCGCCATCGTTATGCTGTGGTTCCGCGTCATGCCTTCTTGGCACCTGATTCTGCTGCCGGTCTGCCTGCTGCTGCTTATGTGCTTCTGCATGGGCCTGGGCATGATGCTCTCTGCCCTTACGGTTTTCTTCCGCGATGTCATGCATCTGTGGAGTGTTGTCATCACGGCGTGGACTTACATCACGCCTATTTTCTGGACGACTGACTTTGTTGCGCAAATGCCGCATCTCGTGCGCATTCTGGTCTATGCGAACCCCATGTATAACTATCTGCAGTTTATGCGCGATATCTTTCTGTTCCAGACTACGCCCTCGCTTATGACGTTTGGTATGTGCGTTGCCTGGGCGGTTCTTGCGCTTGTTATTGGCTACACCGTGTTCCATAAGTCCGAGCGCAAGTTCATCCTCTACATCTAAGGAGTGCTGTGATGACTGAATCTGTTGTTGATTACAGCGAGCAGCCTCTGGCTGTCGAGGTCGACGACGTCACCATGATCTTTAACATGGCGTCCGAGTCGCTGACCAACCTCAAGGAGTACTTCATCAAACTTGCCAAGCACGAGTTGTTCTTTGAGGAGTTTAGGGCGCTCAAGCATATCTCGTTTGATATTCATCGTGGCGAGGTTGTGGGTCTGGTCGGCACCAATGGTTCCGGCAAGTCTACGATGCTCAAGATTATCGCTGGCGTGCTTGAGCCTAGCGAGGGCAGTGTTAAGGTGCACGGTAACATCGCGCCGCTGATTGAGCTTGGTGCCGGCTTTGACCCCGAGCTGACGGCGCGCGAGAACATTTACCTGAACGGTGCGCTGCTCGGCTATACCAAGGAATTTATCGATGCCAATTTTGATGGCATTATTGAGTTCGCTGAGCTTCAGAACTTTGTCGATATGCCGCTCAAGAACTTCTCCTCGGGCATGGTGGCGCGTATCGCCTTTGCAATCGCGACGATTACCGAGCCCGATATTCTGATCGTTGACGAGACGCTGTCCGTCGGTGACGTGTTCTTCCAGCAGAAGTGCGAGGACCGCATCCAGCACTTTATCCAGAGCGGCGACGTGACGGTTCTGTTCGTTTCGCACTCCATGGAGCAGGTTGAGCGCATCTGCCAGCGTGCCGTTTGGATTGAGAAGGGTGACCTTCGCATGGACGGCCCAGTCGATGAGGTCTGTAAGGCGTATCGCGAGCAGTTCAACTAGGTTATAATTACTTGTGCCTAACAGGCTTGCGCTTGCTTGGGCGTGCGGTTATTTGCTCCATTAGCTCAGTTGGATAGAGCAGGGGACTTCTAATCCCAAGGTCGACGGTTCGAATCCGCCATGGAGCACCATCGTTTATTAAGCCCAGACCGCTTGGTGGTCTGGGCTTTTTCACATGCCGGTGTTCTTTATTCTTGCCGGGTATACGTTTAGGCCGAAGCGGTGGTGCGAGCGTTCTGCGGACAGGCAAGCCTTGCCGTCTTTGCCTTTCATGCGGTTGACTGGTTTATCCCTTGGCAGACGATGCCGTTGCTTTTAACGCTGCCAGTACCATGGCTCTTTGCGTCGATTGTGCGCTGCGGGTGCGACATAGGGTTGGTGTACGTGATCAAGAAGGCGTAACAAAAACGGGGAGGACCAACTTGGCCCTCCCCACTATATCTAGTCTGTCTAGTCTGCCTTCAGGCACTCGGGCAAGACGTTTGCAACTGCATTCATCGCCTGCGGCCTCAGGTACTGCTCATTGAGCTTTGCCTTTCTGTAGGCGTAGCGAGTGTCTGCCGAGTACTTGATCAATACGTCGGTGAAGAATCGTTCCCAGCTTAGGTAGTCGCGGCTTTCGATATAGCTCGAAGGATCCTTGAGGATTTTTGGAATGTCGTTACTGGGAATGAGGCCAGATTGCAGAAGTGTCCACTCGAATGATTCCGGGAGGAACAAGCGAACGTTCTTGTAAACGCGCTGTCCGAGCACCTTTTCGATGTAGGGACCAAACGCTGCGCCGTCTCCAATGGCAAGAACGTTTTGCTCGGGGCATTCGTGAATTGTCCGCTTTAGATTTGCTACGCCGGTGGCGGTATAGCAGGGGATTCCGAGCCGGTTGCAAAGAGCGTCGTAGAATTGATAGCCAGATTTGCTATCCTCGACAACTACGGCGTCGGGTACCTCGAATCCAACATTTAGATCCTGATACAGCATGCTTGCCGTGTGGTCATATAGCGGCTTGGTCACCGAGTAGAAGCGCCTGTCGCTCTTGCGGCCATTGATTGTTTTACTCGTCGTGTTGACTAACTTCAGGATCTCATCAACGCTGTAGAGGAGCTCGTTGGCATCGCGACGAGATATCAGAACAAAATAGTTGGACGAGCCGTTTACGGTTTTGGCGAAGTCCTTTGAGTAGATAAACTCGTTGCCCTCATCTAGAAAGACGATTGAATCTTCGATGATCGAAAGCTCGCGCTCCCAGCGTCTGCCGGAAAGCGTTTCACAAGGCACGTCGCAGCTGAGTGCAACGCCGCTTTCCGGTCCTCGGTCGTTGTAGTCGCGAATCATCGAGATGAGCGTCGTTTTGCCCGTGCCGCTGTTGCCGCGGATGAAGGAAATATTGCGTTTAAAGGTGAGCGTGTATTTGACTTTTGCGCGCTCCACGACAACGGTGTGTGATCCTTTCATTACTCATCAACATCCAGAAAATCATTGGTGGCACCGACGAACTCCTGCATGTTCCTGACGATGCGGCCGTCGTTATTGATGCGAATCTCAAAACGCTTCCAGGGAAATTTCATGATGTGGTAAAGGGTTACCAGCACATCCTGCTCTTTGCCAATTTTGAGCAGCCAGCGGGCGCAGTTATCTCCGCAAGTGGATGCATTGAACACCATGTTTGGGAGATTGCGCACCAGCAGCAGCGTCTTAACGCCGCCGGAAAGCTCGAGGGGTGTAATCGAACCGAGCTGTTTGCTGATGATGTTGTGGGGGCCGATGAGCTCCGAACCGTCAACACCTTTAATGATCTGTGCGGCCATGGGATCTTCGAACCATGAGTCCAAGTATGAGTTCCTAAAATAGGTCTCGGTATCGTAGATGGAACCGGGGTAATCTCCCAGATGGATGCTTAACATACGCGTCTCCAGACGTTGTGTGACTGCAACGATTATATGTCAGTAATAAATTGCCGGCAGCAGCGAGGTGCTACTGCCGGCATTGGTTTTATTGGCGTGTGAATCGGCGCTGATGGATTTGATCGCGAGGCTACTCTTCGAGACACTCCCTCAGCAGCTCCAGCGCGTGGGCGTAGCCCATCAGGCCTTCGCCCGTAATGGTGGCGAAGCAGGCTAGGCGTGCATAGCTCACCTGGCGGAAGTCCTCGCGGGTCTCGACGGCGCTGATGTGGACCTCGACGGCAGGGATGGCGACGGCCTTGAGTGCGTCGAGGATCGCCACGCTCGTATGCGTGTAGGCAGCCGGGTTGATGACGATGCCGTCGACCTTGCCGTAGGCCTCCTGGATCTTGTCGACGATGTTGCCCTCGTGGTTGGACTGGAAGACCTCGACCTCGTCGAAGCCCTGTGCGGCGCCTGCCTCCTGGCAGATCTGCACTAAGCGGTCGTAGTTGTCGCTGCCATAGATGCCCGGCTCGCGAATGCCGAGCATGTTGAGGTTGGGGCCGTTGATGACGAGTGCTTTCATGGTTGCTTCCTTTGCAGTCGAGAAACCACCACAAAGGTGCCTGTCCCCTTTGTGGTGGTTTTGGTTAGAGAGCGGGTGGGAGGGTGTCGAGGATGGCACGGGCGGTGTTGGCGGCGCAGTCTCGTGAGTCGATGATGTAGTCGGCCCAGGCGCGGTAGCGCGGCATGCGCTGCTCGGCCAGCTTGTCGATACCGTCGCGGGCGGTGATGGGTCGACCCTTGTGGGCGAGCTCATCGAGCTTGCGGTTAAGCATCACGATCTGGCTGTTCTGGTGCAGCAGCGGGTAGTTCTCGTCGCGCGTGACCACGCCGCCGCCGGTGGAAAGCACCAGGCCGCTGCGCTTGGAGAGGTCGGCCAGGGCCGCCGTTTCCTGCTCGCGGAAGGCCGGCTCGCCGCGCTCAACGATAAAGTCGGCGCAAGGCATGCCCAGACGCTCCTCGAGGGCGCGGTCCAGGTCGATGTGCTCGCGGCCGGTGAGCAGGGCGATCTGCTCACCCACGCGGGTTTTGCCCGAGCCCGGCATGCCGATCAGCGCGATGTTCTGCTCGCGGTGAGACAGGCGCTCCGTCACGTCCAGGATGCGCTCGCGGTCGGTGACTTGGCCGGTATAGCGCTCGACGGCTTGCGCCGCCTGGGCCACAAGCATGAGCAAACCGCCGATGCAGGGGATGCCGCGACGCTCGGCCTCGAGCATGAGTCCCGTGCGGGCGGGGTTGTAGACGATATCGATGACGCCCTCGAGTGCGTCGAGGCCCTCGAGCGTGCAAGGCGCGTCGGGGCAGTGGGGGAACATACCGGCAGGCGTGCAGTTGACGAGCAACGCGGCGTCGGACTGCCGTGCGATGTTGTCGTAGTTGACCTCGCTCGCGCGTCCCACGGGCACCACGATCGCACCCAGGTCGCCCAGCACCATACTTGCCGTGGTGCCGGCGCCGCCGGTGGCTCCGAGCACGAGGACCTTCTTGCCGGCAATCTCCACACCCAGCTCCTCGACCAGGCACTGGAAGCCGAAGTAGTCAGTGTTGTCGCCGCGCAGACGGCCGTTGGGCAGGCGCGTGATCGTGTTGACGTTGCCCATGCGTTCGGCGAGCGGGCTCAGCTCGTCTAGGTAGTCCATGACGGCTCGCTTGTAGGGTATGGTCACGTTGGTGCCTTCCCATTCGTCGCCCTTCATAAAGGCCTCAAGATCCTCGGGCTCGCGCTCAAAACGCACGTACTCAAGCCCCGCGAGCTCCTTGTAGATGGTCGGGGTGTAGCTGTGGCCCAGCACGCGGCCCAGTACGCCGTAGGGGCGGGTTGTGGCGACGTCATTCATCTAGAGCACCTCCGTGTAGCTGCCAAAGTAGGTGAAGCTCTCGCACACGTCGTCAATCGAGTCGAGCAGGTCGTTGAGGGCCTTGCTGCCAAAGGGGCAGTCCAGATCAAAGTAGAACATAAACTCAAAGTCGCGCCCGGGGATGGGGCGGCTCTCGAGCTTGATGAGGTTGATGTTGAGGGCGTAGAAGCGCTCGAGCACGCGGTAGAGGGCGCCCGGCTCGTTGGCCGTGGTGATCATGAGCGAGGTACGGTTGGCGCCGGGGTAGACGCGCGGCTCGCGGCTGATGACGACAAAGCGCGTGTAGTTGTTGTCCGAGTCCTGGATGTTGGGCTCCAGCACCTCCAGACCGTAGAGCGCCGCGCAACTTCGCGAGGCGATGGCGGCGACGTCGGCACGCTCGGAGTTGGCGACCATCTCGGCCGACATGGCCGTGTTGAGATACTTGGTGGCGTGCAGGCCGTGCGCCTCGATAAAGCCGGCGCATTGCGCGATGGCCTGACCGTGGCTATAGACCTCACGAACATCCTGCAGCTTGGTGCCGGGTTTGACGAGTAGGTTGTGGTCGATCTTGAGGCGCAGTGAGCGCACAATGTGGAAGTCGAACTGCGCGAGCAGGTCGTAGACCGCGTTGACCGAGCCCGCGGTGGAGTTTTCGATGGGCAGTACGCCAAACTCGCAGAATCCGTCGCGCACGGCGCGCATGACACCTTCGAAGGTCTCGAAGAACGCGATATCGGGCACGTCGAAGAGCTTGCACGCGGCGATTTGGCTGTAGGCCCCCTCAACACCCTGGCAGGCGACGCTGGCAGTCTGGGGGAAGGGCATGTCGAAGGCCTCGGCAGTGGCGTGGGCCTTTTGCGAGACCGTGGTGCCCTTGAGCTCGTTGATATAGCGCTGCTGCTCGGCCTTGCTCATGCTCATGAGGAGGCGGAACAGCGTGATGGTCTGCGCCTCGTAGCGCTCGGGTGCGCGGCCGGCAAGGTTGTTGAGCTTGGAGCGCTCGCGGGCGGGGTCGAAGACGGCCTTGCCTATCTCGATTTTCGATTTGGCGACCTCGGTGGCAATGTCCATGCGCTCGACAAAGCTGTTGAGGAGCGTGGTGTCGATGCCATCGATGGCCTGGCGGATGTCAGCAAGGTCCATAGGGACCCCTTTCGTGAATGGTTATACGGGGGTAGTTAATTTGGGACGGGGCTATTTTAGCTACCCTTTGACTGTCGATGAATCGATGGGTGTCAGCGCAAATATCAATTGGCATATGGGGGGTAGCTAAAATAGCCCCGTCCCAAATTAACTACCCTTGGGGTTGGTGGACTAACGCTGGGCGGCGTCTTCTAGGAGGGCGTCCCAGATGGCCAGCGCTGCGGCTGCTTCGGCTACGGGGACGGCGCGCGGGACGATGCAGGGATCGTGGCGGCCGTGGACCGAGAGCTCGGCATTTTCCATAGCGTCCATGTCCACCGTCTGCTGCTCGCGGCCGATGGAGGGCGTGGGCTTTACAGCCATGCGCCACATGACGGGTGCGCCGGTCGAAATGCCGCCCAGGATGCCGCCGGCATTATTGGACTCGACCTCGATCTCGCCGGTCTCGGCGTCGATGCGATACGGATCGTTGTTCTCGCTGCCGCGCATGGCGGCCACGGCAAAGCCCATGCCAAACTCCACGCCCTTCACGGCGGGAATCCCAAACGCAATCTGCGCGATGCGGTTCTCGATGCCGTCGAACATGGGGTCGCCGATGCCCGCGGGCAGGCCGTAGATACCGCACTCCACGATGCCGCCGATGCTGTCGAGCTCGTCGCGCGCGGCCAGGATCTCCTCGCGCATGCGGCCGGCTGCGGCGGCATCAATGCACGGCAGATCGTTCGAAAGGATCGCCTTGCGGTCGGCCTCGCGATAGACCATGTCGTCCATGGGCAGATCGGAGATGCCGCCGATCTGCGCCACGTGCGCCATCACGTTAATGCCGCGGGTCTCGAGCGCCTGCAGCGCGATGCCGCCGGCGATGCACAAGGGGGCCGTCAGGCGACCGGAGAAGTGCCCGCCGCCGGCGACATCGTGCATGTTGTGGTACTTCACACGCGCCGGGTAATCGGCATGTCCCGGACGGGGCTTGCGGCGCAGCTCGGAATAGTCCTTGGAGCGCGTGTTGGTGTTCTCAATGATCGCAGCGATGGGTGCGCCAGTGGTGTGTCCATCAACTATGCCGGCGATAATGTGGACGGCATCGGCCTCGCGGCGCTTGGTCGCGGTCTCGTCACGGCCGGGGGCGCGACGGTCTAAAAAGGTCTGCAGCTGTTCTTGCTCAACGGCGATACCTGCCGGAACACCATCGAGCGAGCAGCCGATGGCGGGGGAGTGCGACTGGCCGAAGACGCTTACATGCAAGACGTTGCCAAAGGTCGAGGACATGCTATTCCTCCTCGAGCGTGACCTTGCCGCCCAGCAGGCGGTAGTGGTCGAAGAAATCGGGATAGGACTTGTTGACGGCCTCGGCGCCGTGGATCACGACCTCGCCGGTGGCGCGACTCGCGGCGATGGCGGCCATCATGGCGATGCGGTGGTCGTTGTGCGAATCGACCTCGCCGCCGGTGAAGGCATCGACACCCTTGATGATGAGGTCATCGCCGGCGATGCGCACCTGCGCGCCCAGCGCGGTAAGTTCGCGGGTGGTGGTGACCAGACGGTCAGACTCCTTGATGCGCAGGCGCGCGCAGTCACGGATGAACGTTCGGCCCTGAGCCAGCGATGCCACGGCCGAGATAACCGGCACCAGGTCCGGAATGTCGTGGGCGCTCATCTCAAAGCCGGCGAGCTTGTCGGACTGGACGGTGGCGGCGTTCGTGGAGCGCACGATGCGGGCGCCAAAGCGCGAAAGCGCGGCGAGCACGTTGCGGTCGCCCTGTGCGGAGCTCAGCGACACGCCCTCGACGGTGATGGGGTCGGTGCCGATGGCGCCGGCGCACAGCCAAAAGGCGGCGTTGGACCAGTCGCCCTCGACGGCTACGCTGCCGGGCGTGCGGTACGAGCCGCTGTTCACGCGGAAGTTCGTGACCTCGGGCTGGCCGTCCTTGGCCGGAATACGCTCGACGTTGACCTCGACGCCGAAGGCCTTCATGGCCTGGATCGTCAGGTTGATATAGGGGCGGCTCTCGATAAGGCCGGTCACCTGCACGCAGGAGGGCTGGGCCAGCAGCGGGGCCGCCAGCAGCAGGCCGGAGATATACTGCGAGCTCACGTTGCCTGGAAGCACAAAGGTGCCCGGGCGCATGCGGCCGCTCGTTATGAGCGGAAAACCGCCCAGGCCCTGCAGGCCGCAACCGGCAGCGATGATTTCGTCCGAAAGCGGGGAGAGCGGGCGGGCGCCCAGGCGGCCCTGGCCCACGAAGGTGGCCTCCGCGCCCAGCGCGCAGGCGACAGGCAGCATAAAGCGCAGCGTGGAGCCGCTCTCACCGCAGTCGAGCGTGCCGCCAGCAAGGGCCTTGAGCAGGCCAAATTCAACGCTCTTCATGGTGGGGTGGACCTGGAAGCCGTCCTCGACGGTCTCGATGCGGGCGCCGAGCGCCGTGAGGCAGCGCACCGTGGCCTCGATATCGGCGCAGGTGGTGTTGCAGGCGACGTGCGTCTCGCCGTTGGCAAGCGCGGCGCAGATGATGAGACGATGCGCCATCGATTTGGACGCGATGGCGGGAACGGTGCCCTTGAGCGGGGAGGGGGTGATGCGGGCTAGCATGCGGAAACGTCTCCCTTCTGGCCGAGGCCCTCGGCAATCAAATCATGGAAGGTGGAAAGCGGTGTGCGGTCGATGCTGCAGCGGCCAATGCCGTGCGGAATTACCAGGTCGATGGTGTCGCCCGCGCGCTTTTTGTCGTGGAGTGCCTCGGCAAAGACAGCATCGGCGGAAAGCTTGCAGCGGGTCTTGAGGCCGTGGCGGGCGCAGAGCTCCTCAATACGATCAGGCAGCTCGGCATCGCAAACGCCATGCAGGGCTGCGGCACGCGTTATGATGCCCATGCCGATCGACACGCAGTTGCCGTGGCCGAGCTCATAGTGCTCGCAGGCCTCGACGGCGTGCCCGGCGCTGTGTCCAAAGTTGAGGAGCTTGCGCTGGCTGGTTTCGCGCTCGTCGGCAACGACCACGGCGCGCTTGATGTCGATATTGCGGGCGATGATGAGCGCCACGCGGGCCACGTCGCGGTTGAGCAGCTCAAGCGTGAGCGGGGTCTTCTCCAGCTCGGAGAAGAGCTCGGGGTCGGCGATCACGGCGTGCTTGACGACCTCGCCGCAGCCGTCGGCGAACTGCTCGGGCGTGAGGGTGGCAAGGCACCCCACGTCGGCGACGACTACGCTCGGCTGCCAAAAGGCGCCGGCCAGGTTCTTGCCGGCTGCCAGGTCAATGGCCGTCTTGCCGCCGACCGACGAATCCACCATGGCGAGCAGGCTTGTGGGAATCTGCACAAACTTGCAGCCGCGCATGTAGGTGGCGGCCACAAAGCCCGCCACGTCGCCCACGACGCCGCCGCCGAGCGCCACGATCACGTCGGAGCGTGAAAGCTCGTGCTCGGCCACAAACTCCAAAATGGCAACATAGGTCTCGGCACGCTTATGGGCCTCGCCGGCCTCGAAGGTGCAGATGCTCACCTCGTAGCCTGCGGATTCGAGGCTCTGCTTAACGGGCATCTGGTAGAGGGGGCCTACGTTGGTGTCCGTCACGATGACGGCGCGGGCGCCGCCGGCGGTGGCGCGTACGAGTGGACCTGCCTGCTCCAGCAAAAACGTGCCCACATACACCTTGTAGGGGCGTGCGGTGTCGATGTCGATGGTAATCGCCATAAGCTTCGGTCCTTTCGACCTGGCGTGATGGGTGGTCTAGTGGGAGGCCTCGTCGTCGAGCGCGCGCTTGATGCGGTCGCCCTCGGCAAGGAGATTCTCCAGATAGCGCTGGTCGCGGTCCTTAAGGGCGCGGCTGTAGGCGGCGAGCGAGTCGATCAGATGGTCGATCTCGAAGGCGAGCGCATCGGCGTCGTCGATCATGAGCTCGGACCACATCTGCGGATTGAGGTGCGCCACGCGGGTGAGGTCGCGGTAGCTGCCGGCCGAAAAGCCGTGGTGGACCTGGGCGGTCGGGCTCTTAACGTAGGCGTTGGAGACGACGTGCGCGAGCTGGCTCGTAAAGGCGATCACGCGGTCGTGCTCGGCGGCACTCGTTACGCTGAACTTGCCAAAGCCTAAGGGGCGTACCATCTCGCGCACCTGGCCCAAAAGCTCCAGCTTAAGTGCGTCGTCCACCGCGGGCGGTACAAGCACGAGCGGTGCGCCCTGGAACAGGTCGGCGCGGGAATGCGCGTAGCCCGAGAACTGCGTGCCCGCCATGGGGTGCGCGCCCACAAAGTAAAAACCGTGCTCGCGGGCAAGCTCAAAGGCGCGCTCGCACACGATACCCTTGACGCCCACGGTGTCGATCACCACGGGGCCCATGATGGCCTCGGTGTCGGTGGCGTCGGCGAGTGCCTGGGCGTGCGCCTCGAGCCATTCGATGCAGGCCTCGGGGTAGCATGCCAGCACGATGATGTCGCATTCGCCGAGCGTCTCGTCGTTGAGCTCGCCGGCGACGGTGCCCATGCTGGCGGCCGTCATGACGTCGTCATCGGGGTCCCAGGCCAGCACGCGGACGCCCGCCTGCGCATAGCCGCGGGCAAAGCTGCCGCCGATGAGGCCCAGGCCCACGATGCCGGCGCACTTGGGTCCACCTTGGTTAACGCGTGCGTTTCTCACCGTACCCATGGGCTACTCCTGAACGGTCTCTTGGCAGACGACCTCGCGGATGGCGCGGATGCGGCGCATGGTGTCGTCGAACTGGTCGGGGGTAAGGGCCTGAGCGCCGTCGGACCAAGCGTGGCTCGGGTCGTCGTGGACCTCGATCTCCAGACCGTTGGCGCCGCAGGCGGTCGCGGCGAGCGCCATGGGCTCAACATAGCGCGTGTAACCGGTGGCGTGGCTGGGGTCGGCGACGACGGGCAGGTGCGACAGGTGGTGCAGCACCGGCACGGCGTTGAGGTCGAAGGTGTTGCGGGTGCGGGTCTCGAAGGTGCGGATGCCGCGCTCGCACAGGATGACGTTGTCGTTGCCCTCGCTCATGATGTACTCGGCTGCCATAAGCAGCTCGTCGACGGTGCCGGACATGCCGCGCTTGAGCAGGATCGGGGTCTGCGTCTTGCCGACCTCCTTGAGCAGCGGGAAGTTCTGGGCGTTGCGGGCGCCGATCTGCATGACGTCGATCTTCTTGTCGAGGAAGACCTGCACGTCGCGCGGGTCCATGATCTCGGTGACGATCGGCATGTGGAGCTCGGCGGATGCCTCGCACAGCAGGTCCAGGCCGGCGGGGCCCATGCCCTGGTAGGCGTACGGGGAGGTGCGGGGCTTGTAGGCGCCGCCGCGCAGCATCGTGGCGCCGGCGGCCTTCACGCGGCGGGCGATGCGGATGAGATTCTCGCCCTCGACGGAGCACGGGCCGGCGATGACCTGGAACTGGTCGCCGCCGATCTTGACGCCGTGGCCGCAGTCGATGACGGAGTCCTCGGGGTGGAACTTGCGGTTGGCGCGCTTGAACGGCTCGGAGACGCGCTGCACGCGCTCGACGACGTCCATGGACTCGAGCAGGAACGGATCGATCTTGGTCGTATCGCCCACCAGGCCGATGATGGTCTCGTTCTCGCCGCGCGAGACGTCGGTCTTGAGTCCCTTTTTCTCGATCCAGCTGACAATGTGGCTTACGGCCTCGTCGCTGGCGCTCTGCTTTAAAATTGCAATCATGGTGTGCCTCTCACCTCGATGGATGGCCCTTGCAAAAACGGCCCGCATCGCGAGCCGCATTATATGGTGCATGTGAGTTTATACTATCTGAGTCGCTTGTGCCGTCTAAAGCGCGCCGTCGCGGCGCGTCTCCCACGTAATTGCAAAGCTTTTTCTATTATTTTGTTAGCCCGTGGCGTACTTGGGTATAATGCCTACCGTTCGCCCTATTAGCTCAGGGGATTAGAGCGTCTGCCTCCGGAGCAGAAGGCCGTTGGTTCGAATCCAACATGGGGCACCATCGAACGTAAGACCGTCCGAACCTCGCATGGTCCGGGCGGTTTTCTTATACCGACGCGACGTGATGGGACGTGGTATGGCAGCAACGGATATCGAGCGCGGACTCTCGACCGCCGAGGTCGAGGAGCGCATCGCCGCCGGTAAGATCAACCGCAACATGGAGCTCAAGACCAAGTCGGTCAAAGAGCTCATCATCGAGAACCTCTGCACGCTGTTCAATTTGATCAACGTGATCTTGGCGTTCCTGGTCATTTTGACCGGTTCGTTTAAGAACCTGACGTTCCTGTTTGTGGTGTTCCTCAATACCGCTATTGGCGTCATTCAATCCATGCGGTCCAAGAAGATGGTCGATAAGCTCACGCTGCTGACCTCTAAGAAGGCCATCGCGGTGCGCGACGGTGCCGAGGTGGAGCTCGACTTGGACCAGATCGTGCTCGACGACATCATCCGCCTGGGGCGCGGCGACCAGATTCCCGCTGACGCCGTGGTGGTTTCCGGCGAAGCGCTCGTGAACGAGAGCCTGCTGACGGGCGAGAGCGACCTTATCAAGAAACAGCCCGGTTCCGAGCTCATGAGCGGCAGCTTTATCGACTCGGGCCTGCTGCGCGCTCGCGTGATCCATGTCGGCGCCGACAACTACGTGGCTAAGATCAATAACGAGGCCAAATACGTCAAAAAGGTCAATTCCGAGATCATGAACGCGCTTAACGCCATCGTGCGCTTTGCGAGCATCATCATGATCCCGCTCGGTTTGGCGTTGTTTGCCTCGAGTGTGAGCGAGCTGTGGGATGCCGCGGGAACCCCGGGCGATAGCGCGCTTTCGTGGTGCTTCTCCGAGCTGTTGGCTGGTCATGTGCCTTCGTCGGCGCTGCTGTCCACGGTGGGCGCCCTGCTGGGCATGATCCCGCAAGGCCTGGTGCTGCTGACCTCGTCGGTGCTCGCCATCGCCACGGTGCGCCTGGCCCGCCGCAAGGTGTTGGCGCAGCAGCTCTACTGCATCGAGACGCTCGCTCGCGTCGACGTGCTGTGCCTGGACAAGACGGGCACCATCACGTCGGGTCGCATGGAGGTCGAGGGCACGTATCCGCTGCCGGTTGAGGGTGTTGGCTTTGGCGTGGACTCGGAGGAGGCGGCTGTTCCCGTCGATACCACAGTGCTCGATTTTGCGCTGGCTAACGTGGCACGTGCGACTTCGGCTGATGCCAACGAGACCTGCCAGGCGCTGCTCAACTATTACGCCGATCGCCCGGTCGAGGTGTCTGAGCCGCTGTCGGTCATTCCGTTCTCGTCCTCCAAAAAGTGGAGCGGCGCGTCGTTTGCGCAGGGCTCCTATGTGATGGGCGCCGCGCAGTTTGTGCTCTCTGATCGTGTGTTTTCGCAGGTCGAGAACCGTGTCGCCGAGCTTGCCGATACCTGCCGCGTGCTCGTGGTGGCGCGCGTTGACGGCTTTACGCCCGATGGCGATATGGTGGGCGAGGCCGAGCCCGTGGGCTTTGTGACCATCCGCGACGAGATTCGTACCTCGGCGGCCGAGACCATCGGCTACTTTAACGAGCAGGGCGTGACCCTCAACGTGATCAGTGGCGACGACCCGCGTACGGTGTCGTCGATCGCGCGCGTGGTGGGCGTGCCGGGGGCGGACGCTTATGTGGACGCCACGACGCTCGATACGCCGGCCAAGCTCGATGCCGCAGTGGACCGCTACCATGTCTTTGGTCGTGTGACCCCGCAGCAGAAGCGCGAGCTCGTGCAGGCGCTCAAGCGCCGCGAGCACACCGTGGCCATGACGGGCGACGGTGTCAACGACGTGCTGGCGCTCAAAGAGGCCGACTGCTCCGTGGCCATGGCGGCCGGCTCCGATGCCGCGCGCAACGTGGCCGAGATCGTACTCGTCGACAACGACTTCGCCTCGATGCCCGCCGTGGTGGCCGAGGGCCGTCGCTCCATCAACAACCTGCAGCGCTCGGCTTCGCTGTTCTTGACCAAGACGCTGTTCTCGATGGGCCTGGCGGCGCTGTGCATCGCGCTGCCGCCGTACCCCTTCGAGCCCATCCAGATGACGCTCATTAACTTCTTCTGCATCGGCGCTCCGGGCTTTGTGTTGGGCCTGGAGCCCAACAATGCTCGCGTGAAGGGTGCGTTTTTGACCAACGTACTCAAGCGGGCACTGCCGGCGTCGATTGCGGTCATTTTGGCCGCGGCGCTCGATATCTTTGTGGCGCGCGTGTTTGGCTTTAGCCAGCTCACGCTGTCTACGATGTGCCTGCTTACGTCGTGCTCGGCGAGCGTCAGCCTAATCTGGCGCATCTCGCAGCCGCTCACACCCTTACGAGTGGTGCTCTTTGTGTTTGTAGTCGCCGGCATCTTGGTGGGCGTTATCGGATTCCCGGAGCTGCTGTCTATTGCCAACCTGTCGATGGGCCAGATGGTTATCTTGGCTGTCATCGTGGTCTTTACCTGCTCGGTGTTCTTTAAGCTCGCCACGATGATGGATTCGCTCAAGCCGCGTCGTCGTCATGCTGCAACTGGTTTTGGCCGCGGTGTGCGCGTCCACCTGGGTCGCGGTGGCGGCAAGGTGAGCTCGACGGGTTCGACGGCCGAGCGTTTTGCCAAGCGCTTCGCCGCCGACATGGCGCAGCGCCGCGAAGATCGCACCGCTCGCGAGGCCGAGGCCCGCGCACTCGAGGGAGTGGCCCAGACCCAGCCCAAGAAAAAGAAGAGTACCGGAGCCAAGCGCTCTCGCGTGACCAAGTCCGCCCAAGGCATCAAAGTTTCGATGCCAAGCAAAAAGAAGAAGTAACTACGCGCCCTGGCGATGTTGAATTGGTGCCTTGCTCCTGTGGGGCCGTGGCGATGTTATGCTCTAACCTCGATTGTTTGAATTGCTTCGAAAAGAGGATGCCGTGATCTGCCCGCATTGCCTTAAGACTATCGAGGACGGCGCCTCGTTCTGCCCCTACTGCAACGCCTATGTGGGTCCGGGCGATGGCCCCGAGCACACCGAGTTCGTGTTCTGTGAGGGCTGCGGTGCCCGTCTTTCTCCGCATGACCGTACGTGCCCCAAATGCGGACGCCCGGCTCCGGGTATCCTCTCCGAGGACGCGGCCGCATCCGACTTGGCTGCGGGCCGCACGGCGGGTTTTCCGCGCCTAACGCAAGAGCAGATCGATACCGAGGTGCCGCATGCGCCGGCCTCTGCCGCTGCGGTGCTTTCGGACGCCGCCGATCCTAACGAGACCTGCGTGCTGCCGGCTTTCGATAAGGATTTCGGTATCCCCAAGGTCGATATTCCCACGCCCGTTTCCCTGCATGACGATGCTCAAAAACCCAAGCGCAAGGTGCATCCCGACGAGGACGCCTATCACAAGCACAAGCGTCATATCCCCAAGCCGCTCATCGTCATCGCGGTCCTTGCCGTCGTTTGCGGCGGTGCCTATTGGTTCGTGACGGCCGATCCCATGGGTGTCATGCCTGCCTTCTACGACCAGTTTGGCCAGGCTGCGCAGACGACCTTCCCCACGCGCCAAAAGGGCGAGGCGACTGAGGACGATACCAAGCAGGACGATTCTGCCAAGGTGGTCCAGGAAGAAACCGTGCTCACCGATGATCAGCTCTATACCAGACTCGACGGTCTGTATCAGACCATCGTGTCCTACGGTGATGAGGACCAGATCGGCGAGGTCATCGATTCCTTTAACAACGGCTATCTCCGAACGCCGCTGTCCACCCGCCAGGAGCTGTCGCAGAGTGCTTACGCCCTGCGCGACCAGATTAAAAAGACGCAAGATGAGCTCAACAACCTTAAGTACCAGGACGATACGGTCTATGCAGATGACATCGCCCACTTAAAGCAGCTTGCCGAGTGGATGTATGAGCGCGTCGACGTGATCTGCCAGAGCTGGGATATCTCGCTGGCCATTCCCGATGGCGAGTCGATGAGTTCCCACCAAAGCGAGATCCTGGCGCCCATCGCGCAGAGCGGCAACAGCGCGCTGAATCAGTACGACGCCAACGTGGGCTCCTGGAAGCCGCAGCAGCGTTCCTAAAATTAGTTCGCCATAGTCGGCATAACCTACGTGCGCAATTGATGTAAGCGCATGCTTATTGCTACAATTCGTACAAATATGCTTTAAACGCACGAGGAAGGAACCACATGTTTGGTTTTAAGAAAGAGCTCTACACGCCCGAGTATCAGCTTGCCGGCGACGAGTGCGCCGTTATCGAGACGTCGAAGGGTACCATCAAGGTCAAGTTTGACGGCGAGGGCGCTCCCATTCATGTCGCGAACTTCTGCGAGCTTTCCACGATGGGTTTCTATGATGGCCTTAAGTTCCATCGCTATGTGCCCGGCTTTGTCATTCAGGGCGGCGACCCCAATACCCGCGATATGTCCGGCGCCGACGTCGCTGCCGGTCTTGAGGGCCCCGACGGCATGCCCGGTACCGGTGGCCCCGGCTACTGCATCAAGGGCGAGTTTGCCACCAATCCGCGCAACAGCCATGTCGATGGTGCCCTTGCCATGGCACGCTCCATGGATCCCGATTCCGCGGGTTCGCAGTTCTACTTCTGCTTGGGTGCCCAGCATAACCTCGATTCCGGTTACACCGTCTTTGGTACCACGGTCGAGGGTCTCGATGTGATTTCGCAGCTGCGTGCCGGCGACGAGATCGTCCATGTCGAGATCGTTCACGAGTAAAGGGGACTTCCTTGAATAGCCAGCTGATCCAACAGGGCCGCGCCGCTTACCGCGCGGGTGATTTTTCCGCTGCAGCCCAGATGCTTGGGGCGGCAAAAACTCCCGATGAGATTATGGGCGAGGCCGATCACCTTCGTGGCAACGCCTTGATGCACCTGGGCATGTATGCCGAGGCCGCCGAGGCCTATGCCGCCGCCCTCAACGACGGCACCTATGGCAAGCGCGGCGCGCTGCTCACCAACCGCGGCAAGGCACTCGCCGCCGTGGGCGACTACACGACGGCCGCTCAGGCGTTCTCTGCTGCCACGCAGGACGCTTCTTATGCCACGCCGTTCAAGGCCTATCTGGGCTTGGGTAACGCGCTGTTCCAGTCGGGCGATTATGCCAACGCGGGTACTGCCTTCCGTCAGGCTGCCATCGACGGCGCCAATCCGGCTCCTGCCGCCGCGCTCGGCGAGCTCGGTCGTTGCTTCATTAAGCTCGGCCGTCCGGCGGATGCCGTGGAGACCTACCGCACGGCTATCGACTTTGCCGGCCCCCGCGACGACACGCGTGCGCTTAACGCCGGCATGGGTCAGGCGCTTTCTGCCGCCGGCCGTCCCTCCGACGCACTCGATGCCTTTAACGCCGCTACTGCCGATGGCATCTACCAGCTCACCTCCGAGCAGGCCGATGAGCTTGCCCGCGTGCACGATTCGCTTGCCGCGCTGTCC
This sequence comes from Coriobacteriaceae bacterium, assembly GCA_902363125.1. Classification (GTDB taxonomy): domain Bacteria; phylum Actinomycetota; class Coriobacteriia; order Coriobacteriales; family Coriobacteriaceae; genus Collinsella. Next base: position 254,131 of record CABIZD010000001.1, on the reverse strand, counting down.
GCCCAGACGGCTATGGCCACGGCTCCGGCGCCCGCGATGGATGCTCCTGCCGTCGATCCGCTCGATCCTACGGGCGCGACCGGTCAGTTTATGCCCGATCCCTCGGACACCGGCTTCTTTACGCTGTCCGAGTCCGAGATGGTCCAGCAGGACCGTCAGGATCGTAAGCAGGCCAAGGTCCGTCGTCGCCATCGCCACACGGGTCTCAAAGTCTTCATCGTGCTGCTTCTGCTCATTTTGATCGCCGCGGGCGGTCTGGGCTTTGCCTACACGCGCGGCTTTGGCTTCCCGTCTCAGGAGTCTATCGTTACCGATCTGTTCCAGGCTGCCGGCGACGGTGACACCGCAAAGGCCGAGTCTTGCCTGGCCTCGAACCTGTCCGAGGACGCTAAGTCGATGATCATCTCCTCGATTCCGCAGGGTGCCACCGTGTCCGTCGAGGGCATGGATCAGTCCATGACCGAGACGACCGCCAAGGTGAAGGCATCGCTGTCCAAGGGCGGCGAGCAGGAGTACACCGTCAAATTCGTGCGCTCCGACAACCATATCGGCTGGGCCGTTTCTTCGCTCGATATGGATTTCTCGGCTGCTGACAACCAGTAGTGACCTTATGGGATTTAGCTTTGCCCGGCGCTTCACCGCAAGTGAGGTGCCGGGCTTGCGCTAGTATGATGAGCTAGTAGTTTTCCAGCAATCATCCAACACATCAGGAGTTGCGTTGTTTTCTTTGATGGATATGTTCTTCGGTAGCTATGCGGGCGATCTTGCCATCGACCTCGGCACCGCAAATACGCTTGTCTCCGTGCGCGGCAAGGGCATCGTCATTCGCGAGCCCTCCGTTGTCGCCATCGACAAGAACGACGAGCGCATCCTGGCGGTCGGTATCGAGGCAAAGCGCATGCTCGGCCGTACGCCCGGCAACATCGTGGCCGTTCGTCCCCTGAAGGACGGCGTCATCGCCGACTTCGATGTTACCGAGGCCATGCTTCGCTACTTTATCGACAAGGCGTCCGAGAAGCGCTATCCGTGGACTCCGCGTCCGCGTGTTGTCGTCTGCGTTCCCTCCGGTGTCACGTCGGTCGAGAAGCGCGCTGTCTTTGAGGCCACGATCCAGGCCGGTGCCCGCCAGGCCTATCTGATCGAAGAGCCTATGGCCGCCGCTATCGGCGCCGACCTGCCCGTTGAGGAACCTACCGGTTCCATGGTCATCGACATCGGTGGCGGTACCACCGAGGTTGCCGTTATCGCTATGGGCGGCATCGTCGTCTCGCAGTCCATTCGTATTGCCGGCGACGAGTTCGATCAGGCCATCCTTACGCACGTTCGTGATGCCTACAACCTGGCCATCGGCGAGCGTACGGCAGAGGACATCAAGATCAAGGTCGGTTCCGCCGTGCCACTCAAGGACGAGCTCGACGTCGAGGTCAACGGCCGCGACGTGATCACCGGTCTGCCCAAGACCGTGCGCATCGAGAGTGAGGAGATTCGTCGCGCGCTCAACAAGCCGCTCGACGAGATGGCCAAGGCCGTCAAGGACGCGCTCGACGCTACGCCTCCCGATCTTGCCTCGGACCTTATGTACTACGGCATTTTGCTGACTGGTGGCGGCGCGCTGCTGCGCGGTCTCGACGTGCGCCTGCGCGATGAGACCGGCGTTTCGGTCAACGTCAGCCCCACGGCGCTCGATAACGTTGTTAACGGCTGTGCCCGCGTGCTCGAGGCCAATGCGTTTGATGGCGGCTTCGTCCAGACCAATGCTTAATTTCCAAAAGGTGGATTCCATTTGGCACGATCTTCGGGTTTCTCCACAAATCTGAATACCAAGCGACAATCAACGGGTATGCGCCCGTTGATTGTTTTCAGCCTGATTTCGGTGTTGCTGCTCACGTTTTATATTCGTGAGGGCGAGACGGGGCCGATTCATGCCGTTCGTTCGGGCGTGACGACGATTACCTCGCCGGTGCGTTTTCTGGGCTCGGCTGTGGCGGCTCCCTTCAATGCGATCGGTAACGTGTTCTCTAACCTTACGGCGTCACAGGACACGCTTGACGAGCTTAAGAAGCAAAACGAGGAACTGACCTCTAAGGTCGCCGAGCTCTCTGAGGCTCAAAAGACCGCTGAGCGACTGGAGGGTCTGGTCGGTCTGCAGTCGACCTACAACCTCAAGTCCACTGCAGCTCGTATCGTCGGCGCTTCGGGCGATGCCTGGACCTCGACCGTTACCATCGATAAGGGTTCTGCCGACGGGCTTACCATCAACATGCCCGTGACGAGTTCTGCCGGTGTCATAGGCCAGATTATCGAGGTCTCGGCCAAGACGTCAACCGTGCGCCTGATTGGCGACGAGAACTCGGGCGTGTCCGCTATGGTGCAGGACACGCGCGCCCAGGGCATGCTGCAGGGTCAGGCTGACGGCACGCTGCGTCTTGAGTATGTGAGCGTCGATTCCGACGTTAAGGTTGGCGACATCATCGTGACCTCGGGCATTGGCGGTGTGTTCCCCAAGGGTCTACCGCTCGGCACCGTCTCGTCGGTTGAGAAATCGGCAAACGACGTGTACTACACCATTGTGGTGCGCGCCCAGACGACGGCCGAGAACAACGAGGAAGTGCTGGTCATCACCTCGCTGACCGACGAACAGTCGGCCTCGGATGAGGACGTGAACACCGCTAATAGCACGCCGCAGGGAACGTCGCGCGATGCTGCGACCAAGACGAAGGACGAGAGCTCGGATGACAGTTCCGACACGTCTGAGACGACCGATTCCGGCTCGAGCGAATAGGGGGCATGTCCATGGATCTACACGAGCAGGGGATGAGCTCCCGCACGTTTGTAATCGCCGCCATCGTGTGCGTGCTGCTGCAGGCAGGCCTGGCGCCGCAGATCTCCATTGCGGGCGGTCGTGTCAACTTCATGATTATCCTGGTGTGCCTAAGCGTGTTCTCGGGCGACCCGACCCGTGCCGTCGTGTGCGGTTTTTGCAGCGGCTTGTTTTATGACCTGTCCGCTGCCGTGCCGGTGGGAGTTATGTCGCTCCTGCTGACCGCGGGTTCTTTTGCCCTGGTGCACAGCGCTGCCGGTCAGACCGGCGGCAGTCCGAGTGCGCGCGGCATCACGGTGGGTGCTTTCGCGCTCGTCATTAATGTGATCTACAGCATCATCTTGCTGTTTATGGGTTTGGAGACGAGCTTTGTCGTGGCGATTTTCGGCCATGCGCTGCCGTCTTCGATCCTGACGGGTCTGGTTGCCATTCCGTTTTTGATGTCCGGCGTCGTGCCGCAGTCCGGTTATGGATTCTCCGCACGTGGCGGACGCCAGACGGGCATGCGCTTTAAGCCCAAGACCCGTAAGCTCAAATAGGGGAGGCCTGTAGATGTCTTCCCAGATGACGGTTATTATCGCCGGTATCGTGCTGGTTGTGGCCATCGTGGTCGCGCTGGTCATCATGCGTCGCGGCGATTCCCGTTTTACCTACGATACGCAGCATGGAACGGCCCCGCGCGCCACCGAGGGCGAGGGCAATACCGCGGCGACCGCCTTTAAGGGCCGCTTTTCCATCCTCACCACGGGTGTGGGCGCGATGTTCGCGGCGCTTGCCGTCAAGCTGTGGGGCATGCAGATGGTCTCGTCGGACTATTACGAAAAGCAGGCTAATAGTAATCAGACGCGCACCGTTACCACACCCGCTGTGCGCGGCCGCATCCTCGACCGCAATGGCGTGGCGCTTGTCCAGAACCGTCCCTCACTTGCTGTCGTGGCCTACCGCGACCTTGCCGAGGATGAGGTTCTGGTTCGCCATCTTGCCAACGTGCTCGGTATGCCCTACGTGGCGGTGCTGCGCAATATTCAGGACAATTCCGGGGGCGCCCAGAGCCTGCATACCATCGCGACGGACGTCCGTCGCTCCACGGTTGCCTATATCAAGGAGCACGCCGGCGAGTTCCCGGGCGTCAAGATTGCCGAGCGTACCGAGCGCCAGTACCCGTACGGCGAGACGGCATGTCATATCTTGGGCTATACCGGCACCATTACCTCCGAGCAGCTTGAGGCCCAGAATAAGAAAACCTCTGGCGATGATGATGCTTCTGCTGGCCGGATTACGTACCAGTCGGGCGATATCGTGGGCCAGGCGGGTGTTGAGAGCTACTACGAAAACCTGCTGCAGGGTATTCGTGGCGAGCAGACCGTCAAGGTCGATGCCTCGGGCAATGTGACCGGTCAGGCCGGCGCCGTGCCCGCCAAGGCCGGCTCCGACATTAAGCTCACGCTCGACCTCAAGATCCAACAGGCCTGTGAGACGGCGCTGGCGAGCGCCATCGAGCTTGCCAAGACCACTGGCTACAGCAATGCCGGCAACGGCGCTGTGGTGTGTCTCGATCCCAACAACGGCGAGATCCTGGGCATGGCGAGCGAGCCCAAGTTCGATCCGTCCGTCTTTATCGGCGGCGTCTCAAATGACGTGTGGACCGAGCTCAATGATGACAAGGGTTCGCACCCGCTGCTCAACCGCGCCATTAGCGGACAGTACATGTCGGCCTCGACCATCAAGCCGCTCTCGGCACTGGCCGGTCTTGAGTTTGGAACCTACACGTCGGGGCAGACGACCAACTGCACGGGCTATTGGACGGGTCTGGGCAAGGCTTGGGGCAAGTACTGCTGGCTGCATTCCGGCCACGGCACCATGACGCTGCAGTCGGGTATCGCCAACTCGTGCGACCCCGTCTTCTACGACATGGGCAAGGCGTTCTTTTATGACGAGCAACATTCCGAGGGCCTGCAGGAGATCTTTCGTCGCTGGGGCCTAGGCAAGACCTGCGGTATCGATCTGCCGAGTGAGGGCGCGGGCCGTATTCCCGATGCCGAGTGGAAGGAGTCGTACTTTACCGACGCCTCTGCCGAGGACCGCAAGTGGAATGCCGGTGATATGACCAACATTGCCATCGGCCAGGGCGACATTCTGGTGACGCCCCTGCAGATGGCGTGCGCTTATATGGGTCTTGCCAACGGCGGCAAACAGTACGTGCCTCACGTGTTTTTGTCTGCAGTATCGCGCGATGGCGACGGCGATGCCTATAAGTACAACGGCAAGGGAAAGAAGAAGCGCCTGGAGGCCAAGATCAACAGCGATTCGGATTTGACTCTTGTTCGCAACGGCATGCACGACGTGATTTACACGGCATCGACGTCCCTGGCGGCTCACTTTGGCACCCTGACGCCGCAGGTATACGGCAAGTCGGGCACGGGCGAGAAAAGCGGCGAGGACGAATACGCGTGGTTCTGCGCCTATGCACCGGCCGATGATCCCAAGTATGTCATCGCTACTGTCTTGGAGCAGGGCGGCGGTGGCTCAGATACCGCGATGCATGTCGTGCGCGACGTGCTCGGCGTGATTTATGACGAGCCCGATACCTCTTCGGCCTCGGGCGATTCTTCGGTTCGATAGGAGGTTGCGATGGATTTTTCTCCGGCGGATCTGTTCCGTTCAACCAAGACCGGCTCTCGCAGCAGCCTGGACCGCGTCAACAAGCAACTTTCGGCCTCGCGCGGCACGTTTCGTCAAAAGGTGCATATCGGTGTGCTCGTGGCTACAGTGGCGCTCGTCGCCTACGGTGCCATCATTATCTGGTCGGCTTCGCAGTTTAAGGCCGATGCCTCGTTCTCACGCCATCTGCTGGGAATTGGTATCGGGGCGGTGCTGGCGGTGCTGGTCTGGCGTTCCGACCTGCGCGGTATTTCCAATTTCTCGACGGCGTTGCTCGTCATCGACCTGATCGTGATCTTCTCGCCCAAGATTCCGGGTCTGTCCTATACGGGCGGTCTGGGCATGACGGGCTGGATCAAGATTCCCGGTATCGGCTTGACATTCCAGCCGGTTGAGCTTGCCAAGCTCATCACCATCTTCTTTATTGCCACGCTTGGCTCGCAGTATAACGGCCGCATCGATACCGTTCGCGACTACGTCAAGCTCTGCGGCATGCTGTCCATCCCGTTTTTGGCCGTCGTCGCCATGGGCGACCTGGGCTCGGGCCTGGTCGTGCTGGTCTCGGGCGCCATCGTCATCTGCATGAGCGGTGCACGCCGCGAATGGGTGCTGTCGACCCTGGCCCTGCTCGTGGGCCTGGTGGCCCTCGTCCTGGCGCTCGATTCGGTCTTTGATTCGTTGCTCGGCCACGATGTGCTCATCAAGCAGTATCAGATGAACCGTCTGACGGTCTTTATCGACCCCGATAATGCCGATTCGGACGATGCCTACAACCTGCAGCAGTCGCTTATCGCCGTTGGCTCGGGTGGCTTCTTTGGTAAGGGCTTGGGCCATGCGACGCAGTCGGCCGGCGGCTTTCTGCCCGAGTTCCACACCGACTTCGTCTTCGCCTTCCTGTCCGAGACCTTTGGCTTTTGCGGTTCCTTTTTGCTCCTGTGTCTCTACGTGCTGCTGATCTTTTCGACGATTCGCGTCGCCTTTAAGTGTGAGTCGCTGTTCTTGCGTCTTTCGTGTGTGGGCATCGTTGGCATGTGGGCGTTCCAGACCTTCGAAAACATCGGCATGTGCATCGGTATGATGCCGATTACCGGTATTCCGCTACCGTTTATTAGCTTCGGTTCGTCTTCGATGATGATTCAGCTGCTGACGGTGGGTATCGTACAATCCATATGGCGGCATCGTTCGGGCGCCGCGTAACCGTTGGAGGGGTTTGCTATGAAAATTCCCGTAGATAAGCTGACCCGCGCTTTTAAGATGGGCGCGTCCGTTAAGAAGGATTCCGATACGCCGGTGCGCGTCTCGGTCTATCTGGATTCGTCCGCCTCGCGCTTTCTGGCCGAGACGGTGCGTGACGCCTTTGTGCCGCAGACGACCTCGGGCATTGTGCGCGTCGAGCGTCTGGGGGAGGAGCGAATTGCTCCAAAGACCGATACCGATGTGGTACTGGTGCTCTCGTGCGGCTCCGACCGCTTGGAGAGTGCCGTGCAGGAGCTCGTGATCGCCGGCGCGCCCGTGTGCGTGCTTGCCGAGTCTGCTGTGGAGGTGCCGTTTATCGAGGAGTCCACGCCCATGCTCGGCGTGGTGGCGGCAACCGATAAGACGTATCTGCTCGAGACGCTTGCCCGCTGGATTCTCGATCGCACCGAAAAGGAAACGGCTTTTGCGGCGAACTTTGCCTTCATGCGCATCGCGGCGGCCAATCGTATCATCACCTCGTGCGCGCTCACCAATATGGCGACCGGTGCGCTGGTGTTTTTGCCGGGCGCCGATTATCCCGTGATGGCGCTGGCGCAGGTGGGCATGCTCTTTGAGCTCGCTGCTGTCTTTGGACGCGGCATTAAGCCTGAGCGCGGCTACGAGGTCGCGGGCGTGCTTGCTGGCGGTCTTGTGATCCGCGCGGTCACTCGTGCGCTCGTCAAGCAGACGCCGCATATCGGCTTTGCCGTCAAGGCGCTTACTGCTGCCGCGGGCACCTATGGCATGGGCCGTGCGCTCGTTTCGCTCTACGAGCGCGATGTCGACTACAGCCGCGCCAACGAGGTGGTCACTGCCACGTTCTCCCGCGTTCGCGATCTGGTGACCACGGTCGCGGGCGCTACCCGTCCTATGGCGTCCTACGAGGACGCATCCGATCTCGCTGCTTAGGGGTTTTCCGTTGCGCGTTCCGTATCAAGACTGTTTTCATTTAATTGAGCCGCTGCTCGCCAAGGTCGAAAAGCCGAGTCGCTATATCGATCACGAGTGGGGCACGCTTTCCAAGCCCGATGCCGACTACCGTTGCTGCCTGATCTACCCGGATGTGTACGAGGTTGGTTTGCCCAACCAGGGCATCGCCATCCTCTACAACATCCTTAACCAGGCCGAGGGCATCTCCTGTGAGCGCGGCTATGTGCCGTGGCCCGATATGGGTGACGCCATGCGCGAGGCGGGTATTCCGCTGCTGTCGCTCGAGGGTGCCGCCCCCGTCGCTTCGTTTGATATCGTCGGTCTGCATGTGCCGCATGAGATGGCGGTGACGAACTTCCTCGAGGCTCTCGACCTCGCTGGCATTCCGCTGTTGGCGGCCGACCGCACCGAGGACGACCCCATTATCATCGCCGGTGGTCCCTCGGTGTACAACCCCGAGCCGTACGCGGCCTTCTTCGATGCCATCCTCATCGGCGAGGGCGAGGAATCGCTGCTCGAGACCTGCCAGCTGCATCGCCGCCTGCGTGACGAAGGAGTCCCGCGCGCGCAGATTGTTGAGCAGCTTGCATCCATTGCCGGCAACTACGTGCCGTCGCTCTATGAGGTTCGTCACGACGAGCCCTGCTCGCCGCATGGCTACACCGTGCCGCGTGAGGGCAAGGATGCTCCGGCCGTGGTCTACAAGCGCGTCGTCGAGGATTTCGGCGCCACGAATCCGCTGTCGCAGTCGTGCGTACCCTATGCGCAGCTGGTCCACGATCGCCTGTCTATCGAGATTCTGCGCGGCTGCGCCCGCGGCTGTCGTTTTTGCCAGGCCGGCATGACGTATCGCCCGGTGCGCGAGCGCTCGGCCGACCAGATCGTCTCGTCGGTGATTCAGGGTCTGGAAAAGACCGGCTATGACGAGGTGTCGCTGACCTCGCTCTCCACGACCGACCACTCCTGCATTCGCGACGTGCTCGGCAGGCTCAACCGTCGCCTGGAGGATACGGGTATTCGCGTGTCGATTCCGTCTCAGCGCCTGGATTCGTTTGGCGTGGATATGGCCGAGTCGGTCGCCGGCGAAAAGAAGGGCGGCCTGACGTTCGCGCCTGAGGCCGGCAGCCAGCGCATGCGCGACATCATTAACAAGAACGTGACCGAGGAGGACCTGGACCGTGCGGCCAAGGCGGCCTTCGAGGCCGGCTGGAACCGCATGAAGCTCTACTTTATGATGGGCCTTCCCGGCGAGCGCGACGAGGACATCGTGGCCATCGCCAATCTGGCCGATCACGTGCTGGAGCTCGGTCGTTCTGTGGTGCCCAGGGCTCGTCGCGGCTCGATCTCGGTGTCCATCTCGGTTTCGGTCTTTATCCCCAAGGCTGCCACGCCGTTCCAGTGGTGCCCGCAGCTCGACTACGACGACGTCAAGCGTCGCCAGAAGCTGCTTATCACGAGCGTTCGCAACCGCGCCGTCCGCGTGCATTACCACGATGCCGAGACCTCGCTCATTGAGGCCGCTCTGTCCCGCGCTGGTCGTGACATGACGCCCGTCATCATCGATGCTTGGCGCTCGGGGTCTCGCTTTGACGCCTGGGTAGAGCATTTCTCGCTCGATAACTGGAAGGAGGCTGCTGCCAAAAACGGCATCGACCTCAATGAGCTCGTGCACCTGCCCTACGAGTTGGACTGGCGTCTGCCGTGGGAGCATGTGAGCCCCGGCTGCACGCGCGGCTTCCTCGAGCGCGAGTACCGTCGCTCGCTTGAGGGTGTTACGACTCCCGACTGCACCCGCACGTCGTGCACCGGCTGCGGAATCTGCCCCACGCTCCACGCCAAGAATGTATTGATGGGTGATCGCGCATGAGTGAGCGCCTGACCGACAACCCCACGCTCTTTAGGCTTCGTGTTCGCTATGGCAAGCGCGATCGCCTTAAGTACCTGGGCCATCTCGAAGTAATCCATACCATTGAGCGCATCGTGCGCCGTGCGGGACTTCCCTATGCCGTCACGCAGGGCTTCTCTCCGCACATGCGCGTGGGCTTCTCTTCGGCGCTACCGGTGGGTACGTCGTCGACCTGCGAGTGGTATGACCTGTTTATGACCGAGTTCGTGGCGCTCGACGAGGCGTTTGGGCGCCTGGCTGCGGCGTCTCCGGCCGATCTGGCGCCCATCGAGGCGGCGTACATCGACGTGCGCACGCCGGCGTTGACGGCGCAACTCACGCGCCTGTCGTATCGCATCGACCTGCACTTGGATCCCGAGGCGCCCGTAAGCGTCGACGAGGTGCGTCGTGCGATCGACACGCTGCGCGCGGGCCATGGCATCGACTACGCGCGCGGCAAAAAGAGCAAGCGCTTGGATTTGGATCACACGCTCGTGGGCTATGAGCTCACGGCGGGGGAGCGCCCGGACCATTTGGTGCTCATGCTCGACACCCATGCCGACAACGAGGGCTCCATGCGTCCGGAAATTTTGCTTTCCGCTGCTGATGTTTTGTTGCAGGGCTTGACCCCGGGCGTGGATGCACCTATTGTTTCCACCGGTATGCAAGACCTCGTGACCATCTGCTCCTACGATGTCGAGCGTCAGAATCAAGCATGCGAGGACGACGAGGGCCGACTCGTCAGCCCCATACCTGTGCGAACTTGTGGATTTGCTCCACATACTCGTTGACGGGGGTATTTTCGCCTGCTACTATATTCGGCTGTTGCACTAACTGATGCATGAAGGGCAAGTAAACATGTACGCAATCGTTAACACGGGCGGCAAGCAGTACAAGGTCGCCACCGACGATGTCATCACCGTCGAGAAGATCGAGGGCAATGAGGGCGACAAGGTCACCCTGCCGGTCATCTTCCTCAACGATGGTAAGAAGATCGTCACCGATCCCGACAAGCTGGCCAAGGCCAAGGTTACCGCTCAGATCGTTGAGCAGTTCAAGGGCGAGAAGCAGCTGGTCTTCAAGTTCCACAAGCGTAAGCGCTATCGTCGTCTGAAGGGTCACCGTCAGCAGCTCACCAAGCTGAAGATCGTGAAGGTCCAGGCTACGTCCCGCGCCAAGAAGGCTGTCAAGGCAGAGGCCGAGGCTGTTGCCGAGGCTCCCGTCGCCGAGTAGATTACACTCGTAACGAAAGAGTAGGTATACACAATGGCACACAAAAAAGGACTCGGTTCCTCCCGTAATGGCCGTGACTCCCGCGGTCAGCGCCTTGGCACGAAGCGCTATGCCGGCCAGACGGTAACCACGGGCACGATTCTCGTCCGTCAGCACGGCACGCACATCCACCCGGGTGAGAACGTTGGCCGTGGCAAGGACGACACGCTGTTCGCGCTGGTCGACGGTACCGTTGAGTTCCACAAGGGTATCAAGCACAGGGTCAGCGTACGCCCGCTCGCGAACGCGTAATTCACCCTTCATAGAGCACATATGTGGGAGGCACTTGAGTTTTAGGATTCAAGGGTCTCCCTCTTTTTGTAGGAGGCGATTCTGTTGTCACAGTTCACCGATATCAGCCGCATTAACGTGTGCGGCGGCGACGGCGGAGCCGGATGCATGTCGTTTAGGCGCGAGGCATTTGTCCCCAAGGGCGGCCCCGATGGCGGCGACGGCGGTCGTGGCGGCAATGTCGTCATCCAGGCCGATGCTCATCTGTCTTCGTTGATCGATTACCGCTTTAAGCATCACTTCCGCGCCGAACGCGGCACGCACGGGCAGGGTGCCCGTCGTAACGGTAAGAGCGGCGAGGACCTGATCCTGAAGGTTCCCATGGGCACCGTGGTGCGCGAGCTCGACCCCGAGACGCAGACCCCGATGTTCGAGATTGCTGACCTGGTGCACGATGGCGAGCGCGTTGTCGTGGCGCCCGGCGGTGCCGGTGGCCTGGGCAACACGCACTTTGTGACGTCGGTGCGCCGCGCGCCCGCGTTCGCTCAGCTGGGCGAACCGGCCGAGGAGCACTGGATTGAGCTCGAGATGAAGCTTATGGCCGATGCCGCACTCGTGGGCTTCCCCTCGGTGGGCAAGTCCTCGCTTATCGCGCGCATGAGCGCCGCCCGTCCCAAGATCGCCGACTATCCGTTTACTACGCTCGTGCCGAACCTCGGCATGGTGCGTGCCGGTGAGTATTCTTACGTCGTCGCCGACGTTCCTGGTTTGATCGAGGGCGCGAGCGAGGGCAAGGGCCTGGGCCACCAGTTCCTGCGCCACATCGAGCGTACGGCGCTCATCATGCACGTCGTCGACATGACGGGCGGTTTTGAGGATCGCGACCCGGTTGAGGATTACCGCATCATCAACCGTGAGCTCGAGCAGTATGGCGCCGAGCTTTCGGAGCGTCCGCAGATCGTCGTCGCCAACAAGTGCGATGCGCCGGGCACGGCCGACAAGATTGCCGACCTCAAGCGCGCCGCGCTCGACGATGGGCATATGTTCTTTGCCGTGTCCGCCGTGACGGGCGCCGGCCTCAACACGCTGATGCTTGCCGTGGGCGAGCAGGTGGCTAAGCTGCGCGCCGAGTTGGCGGTTTCTGATGAGCCGGTCGATCTGCGCGACGAGGAGTGGGAGCGCCGCCGTCTGCAGCGCGAGAAGCGGTTCCGCATTGTCCAGGAAGAGCCCGGTGCCTTCCGTGTGGTCGGTCGTGCCATCGAGCGCATGGTCATCCAGACCGACTGGGAAAACGAGGAAGCCGTCATTTACCTGCAGCATAAGTTTGCGCGTATGGGTGTTGACGACGCGCTCGAGAAGGCCGGTTGCCGTGCGGGCAACGAGGTCCGCATTTGCCAGCGTGCCTTTGACTTTGAGGGCGCTGAGGACTTCTCGGAGTACGAGGAGCTCGAGGACGCTGGCGAGGACGTTGCCGTTGAGGCCATTGACGTGGCCGATGCTGCGGATGAGGGCGTCGAGGTTGTCGATGCGGCGGATGCCGCGGACGATGCCGAGACCTCGGAGGGCGAGTAAGCCATGTCGCTGCGCGGTGGAATCGGTTTGCCCGAGCTGCCCATAAAAGAGGGCAAAGAGTTTCGGCTTGGCATTATGGGCGGCACATTCGACCCGATTCATTACGGGCACCTGGTGACTGCCGAGCAGGCGCGCGAGTCGCTCGACTTGGACGCTGTGCTCTTTATGCCGGCGGGCTCTCCCGCCTTTAAGCTTGACAAGCCGGTGACGCCTGCCGAGGACCGTTATGCCATGACGGTCCTCGCCACCGCCGCGAACCCGGCCTTTTTGGCGAGCCGGTTCGAGATTGACCGTCCGGGCGTAACCTATACGGCCGATACGCTTCATGCCCTTCGCGACTTTTACCCGCCGCAGGTAAAGCTCTACTTTATTACGGGCGCCGACGCGATTATCGATATTGTGACCTGGCATGATGCCGAACGAATCGCTGAGCTTGCTACCTTTATTGCGGCGACGCGACCGGGCTTTGATATCGATACGGCGCGTGCCCGAATCAAAGAGTCGGGGCTGCCGTTCGACGTGCGCTATATTCAGATTCCGGCGCTGGCGATCAGCTCGACAAACATTCGTAAGCGAGTTGCCCGCGGCATGAGCGTGCGCTATCTTACGAGCGAGTCTGTGCTCGGCTACATTCGCAAGCGCGGTTTGTATGTCGATCTGGGCCAAGAAGATTTTGAGTGATGGGGGTCTACGTTGTCGGTAGAGGATCAGTTTGAGGGCGATGAGCGCGCGCTGCTCAAGCGCATTCAAGAGCTGCTCGATGTTCGCATGAAGGATAAGCGCAAGCGCTATGTGCATTCGCTGGGTGTTGCCGAGACCGCACTTCATCTGGCCGAGGTCTACGGCGTTGACCGCTTTGATGCCGCTGCCGCCGGCTTAATTCACGACTGGGACAAGGTTCTTTCCGATGACGAGCTTGTGGCCCGCGCGCTTCACTATGGCATCAAGGTTGCCGGCTCTCCTTCCGCCGCGACGCCGCTTTTGCATGGCCCTGTTGCCGCCTATGAGCTTCCGCAGCTTTTCCCCGAGCTGTCGCCGGCCGTTTTCCAGGCTGTCGACCGTCACACCGTGGGTGCCTGCGACATGACGCCGCTCGATATGGTGGTCTTTGTGGCCGATGCCATCGAGCCCAACCGCCACGGCGACTATGCCCATGCGCTGCGTAAGATGGTGGGGGAGTCGACGCTCGACGAGTTGTTCTTCTCCTGTTTTGCGCAGGGTCTGGTCTATGTGATCCAGTCCGGGCGCTATCTTTATCCCACGGCTATTACGATTTACAACCATTACGCCCAGCTGCGCTAGCTCGGGTGTGTCTAGAAAGAGGTATTCCATGGCCGACGAGACCATGACTGACGAGCAGATTCTTGAAGGTGTGGAGCACAAGAGTTTCGTTGCCACGTCCGACCGCACCGCCGCCTCGCTGTCCGCGAGCGGTGTCGCCGCCGAGGATGTCGCCCGCGCCGCCGCGCAGGCCGCCTACGACAAGAAGGGCGAGGACGTGCAGGTACTCGACCTGACCGAGCTTTCCGACGTGTGCGACTACTTTGTGCTTGCCACCGGTACCAACAACCGCCAGGTCGATTCGATCGTCGACGAGATCGAGGAGAAGGTCGCCGAGGCTTGCGGTGAGCACCCGTTCTCCATCGAGGGCCGCGAGCAGAAGACCTGGATGCTCATGGACTACGGCTCGGTCGTCGTCCACGTCTTCACTCCCGAAGCCCGCGACTTCTACCGCTTAGAAAAGCTCTGGGGTGACGCCCCCCAGCTCCCCCTCGACCTCCTCTAGTGGCTCATTTGATACGGGGCTTTTTAGTTATCCTCGCGCATTTCGCCGGGCAGTTGTGGTTTTCCGCACCTGCCCGGCTTTCTTTTTGCCCAAAGGCGGTTAATCGTTGAAGCGGGATTGGCGGCCGAAGGATAGGGCGGTGTCGCCGAATTTGTCTCGGACGGCGTCGATGGCGACGGAGAGGTCGCGTCGGTCGCTCGACTGGGCTCCGCGGTCGTCGACTTCGCAGAACAGGTCGGTCTGGATGCCGCCTTGATGGTCAAAGTCGCTCATGCCGATGCCTGCTAAGCGAACATGCATGCCTTCCTGCCAGATGTTGTCGAGCAGTTCGAGCGCAACTGCCACGAAGATGTTCTCATCGTCGGTCGGATGAGGCAGCCGGCGCTGTGCCGAGCGACCGCTTCCATACGAATACTTGAGCTTGAGCGTCACCGTGGCGCCCGTTAGTCCCTGACGGCGCAGGCGGCGTCCCACTGACTCGCCCAGCAGCGCAATCGCCGCTTCGATGTCCCCGCGCTCAGTCAAATCTTTCGCAAAGGTGCGCTCATTGCTGACCGACTTGACCTCACGCTCTTCATCGAGACTTGTGACTTCGGAGATTTCGAGTCCCAGAGCACGCTGGCGCATGCGTTCGCCGTTGACGCCAAAAATAGAGGCCAAGGTGGATTCCGGTGCACGTGATAGCTCGCCGAGGGTGTAGATGCGCATACGGCGCAGTCGCTCCTCGGCCGAGCGCCCGATGCCGCTCATGGCAGATACCGGCAGCGCGGCCAAAAAGCGCTGCTCGGTTCCGGGTCGCACGATGGTCAGCCCAAACGGCTTATCCCGCTCACTTGCGATCTTTGCGACCGTCTTGTTGCAGCCCACGCCAATGGAGCACGTTACTCCCAGCGCTGCCACACGGTCGCTTATACGCCGTGCAACCAGCAGCGGGTCCTCGGGCGCAAAGCGACCCGGTGTGATATCGATAAATGCCTCGTCGATGGATACGCGCTCCACGCGCGGCGTCTCCTCGGCAAGAATCGCCATGACCTGCGCGCTGACCTCGCGGTAGCGATCAAAGTGCCCGTGCGTCCAAATGGCCTGCGGACACAGGCGCCGTGCCTCGGCCGAGGCCATGGCAGAGTGTACGCCAAAGCGACGTGCCTCGTAAGAACAGGTGGACACAACGCCACGAGAATCGGCGTCCCCGCCCACGATGAGCGGCTTTCCGCGCCATTCGGGATGATCGAGCATCTCCACGCTCGCAAAAAACGCATCGAGGTCCATGAGGCCCACCGCCGGACCCGTCCAGGGAGGCGGCGTGACGCCCATGGCATCCTCATAACCGTATGTATGTTCGCGTCTTTCCATGTCATGAGTATACCGCGCAGCTCATGTGGGGTGCGTGTATGTGCTTGCAAATCCCGAATTCTTGTCTAAGATATGGATTTGCCCTCGACTACACCGAAGAAGTTGGTCTCACGGACTTCACCTGCCCGCGTCGATGGCGTATTATGTTCAACTGTTTGTTTGTAGTTGCAGCCTAAAGCTGCTTGGTTGGAGGAGTTTCCTTTGGCAGTCAAGATTCGCCTTGCTCGTCACGGCGCTAAGAAGCGTCCGTACTACCGTGTCGTCGTCGCCGATTCCCGCGCCCCGCGTGACGGTCGTATCATCGAGGAGGTTGGCCGGTACAACCCGATGACCGCCCCCAAGACCATCAACCTCGACCTCGAGAAGATCGCCGACTGGCAGTCCAAGGGCGCTCAGCTCACCGACGCCGTCGCCGCTCTGGTCAAGGCCGCCAACGAGGGCGAGAAGACCGAGACCGTCGTCAAGAAGTCCAAGAAGCAGCTCGCCAAAGAGGCCGAGGCCGCTAAGGCTGCCGCTGAGGCCGCTGAGGGCGCCGAGGAGTAAATCGTGCCTGAGGTTGACGCTGCACAGCTCGAGGGTGAGGCAATGCTCTCAGATCGCATCGCCGATCTCGTCGAATATCTCGTTGTTCAGATCGTCGACGACCCGGATTCCGTGAGCCTTGAGGTCATCGATGGTGACGACGCCTCCACGATTGAGGTTTCGGTCGCCGAGGATGACGTCGCTAAGGTCATCGGCCGTCGTGGCCGTACTATCAAGGCCATTCGCACGCTCGCCCGTGCACTGGCCGCTCGCCTCGACACTGCTGTCGAGGTAGAGGTTCTGGGCTAGGACCTTGAGGTCCCAGTACAAAAACATCGCCCGTGTGGTCAAGCCGCACGGAAGGAAGGGGGAGGTCCTCGCGCAGCCGCTGCGGGGGCTTCCTTCTGTATTAGAGCCGGGTATGCGCGTCGCCCTGACGCCGCCGGCGCTCAAGCGCGACCGCTTTTGCACGGTCGTGTCCGTCACCGATACGGGCGATGGCGATCTGGTCTCGTTTGAGGGCATTGACGACTTGACGGCCGCCGAGGGCATCACGGGATGCTATGTGTTGGCAAATCGTGACGATTTTGAGCTCGATTCACTCGACGCCGCCTATACCGACCTGATGGGTCGCGAGGTGGTCGACGAGCGCTTCGGTTCACTCGGCACGATCGTCGAGATCATGTCGACGCCCGCTAACGATGTTTGGGTTGTCGAGGGTGATCGGTACGGCGAGGTACTGATTCCCGTGATCGAGCAGGTTGTGCTCGATCTTCCCGACACAGGAACAATTTCCGTCCACGTTATGGACGGCCTGATTGATATGGACAAGTAGGGAGGACAACATGCTGATTGAGACCCTTTCGGTCTTTCCCGAGATGTTTGAGCCCGTCATGTCCACATCGATTTTGGGCCGCGCCCGCAAGGCCGGCCTTTTTGATTTTAAGGCGTATAACCTGCGCGACTGGACGCACGACCGCCATCGTACCGTCGATGACGAGCCGTACGGCGGCGGGCAGGGCATGCTCATGAAGGTCGAGCCTATTGCCGAGGCCATCGAGGCTATTAGCTCCGAGGGTCCTAAGCCCACCGTGGTGTTTTTTACCCCCTGTGGCGAGCCCTTTACACAGCATGTGGCCGAGCGCCTGCTCAAAAGCGAGCGCTTGCTGTTTGTGTGCAGCCGTTACGAGGGCGTCGACGAGCGCGCATATGCGTATGCCGATGAGCGTCTGTCGATCGGCGACTACGTGCTCACAGGCGGCGAGCTGCCCGCTATGGTCGTGGCCGATGCCGTCGTACGCCTGATTCCCGGCGCCCTTGGTGACGAGATGAGCAACGTCGACGAGTCGTTCTCGACCGCCGAGGACGGAGGCCTGCTCGAGTATGCGCAGTACACCCGTCCTGCCGAATTCAACGGCGAGGGCGTGCCGCCGGTGCTCGTGAGCGGTGACCATGCCAAGGTTGACGCCTGGCGCCGTAAGAATGCCATCGAGCGCACCTGCCGCTGGCGTCCCGACCTGATCGAGACAGCGCGGCTTACGCCCCAGGAGCGCGCATACGCGCAGGAGATTCTGGACGCTTCGTATTCGCAGAGCGAGGAGTGAGAATGGTTCCATCGCAGCATTCCGCGTTGAGGGGCGCCTTTGAGTGGATCGCGGTCATCGCAATCGCGCTCGTGGCCACCTTCCTGATCCGCACTTTTGTGGTCGAGCCCTTTGTGGTGCCCACCGGCTCCATGGAGGACACGATCGAGATCGGCGACCAGATCCTGGCACAAAAGGTGAGCCTCGAGCTCGGTCAGCCCGTCAAACAGGGTGATATCGTGGTGTTCCATAACCCCGATGCCACGTCCGAGCATGACGTGCTGGTAAAGCGCGTCATCGCCACGGCCGGTCAGACGGTCGACCTTCAGGACGGCAAGGTCGTCGTCGACGGCCAGGCGCTCGATGAGGACTATTCGACCGGCATGAGCTGGCCGCTTTCGGTCCAGGCGCCCGCCGCCCAGGTGAGCTATCCCTACACCGTCCCCGACGGCTGCGTGTGGGTGATGGGCGACAACCGCGAGAACTCAGCCGACTCACGCTACTTTGGTCCCGTTGATCGCTCTGATTTGATCGCCGTGGCACTCGTGCGTTACTGGCCGCTTAACCGTCTGGGCGCTATCGACTAAAAACCGCTATAGTACAGTTCCTAACCGTGTAATCGTTTCGACGAGGGGATATTAGAGGCATGAACGCTTCATCGCTTTCCTTCCAAGACATCATCCTGCGCCTCCAGCAGTACTGGGGCGAGCAGGGCTGCGTCATTATGCAGCCCTATGACTCCGAGGTCGGTGCCGGTACCTTCCATACCGCGACCACGCTGCGCTCGCTCGGCCCCGCCGAGTGGCGCACCTGCTATGCGCAGCCCTGCCGCCGTCCCGCCGACGGCCGCTACGGCGAGAACCCTAACCGCATGCAGCACTACTATCAGTTCCAGGTGCTCATCAAGCCCTCGCCGGTCAACGCCCAGGAGCTCTACCTGGGTTCGCTGGCCGCCATTGGCCTGGACCCCAACGACCATGACGTCCGCTTTGTCGAGGACGACTGGGAGAGCCCGACGCTCGGCGCCTGGGGCCTTGGCTGGGAGGTCTGGCTCAACGGCATGGAGGTCACGCAGTTCACGTACTTCCAGCAGGTGGGCGGTATCGAGGTCGACCCCGTGCCCGTCGAGATCACCTATGGCCTGGAGCGTATCGCCATGTACGCTCAGGGCGTCAACTCGGTCTACGATCTGGTGTGGAGCTACCTGCCCGACGGCACGCCCATGACCTATGGCGACGTGTTCCTGGAGAACGAGCGCGAGTTTAGCGCTTACAACTTTGAGGTCGCCAACGTTGAGATGATGCGTCAGAAGTTTGACGACTACGAGGCCGAGTGCCATTCTTGCCTGGAGCGCAAGCTGCCGCTGCCCGCATACGACTGCGTCATGAAGTGCAGCCATGCCTTCAACTTGCTCGATGCCCGCGGCGCCCTGTCCGCAGTCGAGCGTGCCAACTACATCCTGCGCGTCCGCGCCGTCGCCAAGGCGTGCTGCGAGGCCTACATGGCCGAGGTCGCCGGAGTCAACGAGAATGCCGACCAGGAAGGCGAGGTGGCGTAAGCCATGGCAGACGCTAAGGATTTCCTGTTTGAGATCGGTACGGAGGAAATGCCCTCTGCACCGCTGAATAATGCCGTCATGCAGCTTGGCACCATGATCGCCAAGGGCCTCGACGAGGCCGGTCTGGCCCATGGCGAGGTCCGCGTGATCTCGAGCCCGCGTCGCCTGGCTGCGCTCGTTGCCGACGTCGCCACCGCGACCGATGAGGTTCACGAGGTCAAGCGTGGCCCTGCGGCCAACATCGCCTTCGACGCTGACGGTAACGCCACCAAGGCCGCCCAGGGCTTCGCCCGCAAGTGCGGTGTGGCTGCCGAGGATCTGGTCCGTCGCGAGGACACCGACGGCCGTGAGTACGTCTTTGCCGAGAAGAATATCCCTTCCGCACCGGCTACGCAGATTCTGACCGCTCTGTGCGAGAAGACCATCGCCGGCCTGCAGTGGCCCAACTACCGCTCCCAGCGCTGGGGCCACGAGCACGCGACCTTTGTTCGTCCGGTCCGTTGGATCTGCTGCCTTCTGGGCGAGGATGTTGTGCCCGTGTCGTTTGCCGACGTGACGAGTGGCAACACCACGCGTGGCCATCGCGTGCTCGGCCCCGGTGACCATGTGGTCGCCAGCCCCGCTGTTTACGAGCAGGTGCTCGAGGATGCCGGCGTGCTTTCTGCCGAGCGCCGTCGCGAGGCGATTCTCGCCGGTATCGCCGAGGTCGAGGCCGCTCGCCCCGGCTGCCATGTCGATACGCCCAAGAAGGTCTTTGAGGAGGTCATTAACCTCTGCGAGTGGCCGACGGTGCTCGTCGGTACTTTCGACGAGGAGTTCCTCAAGGTCCCGCACGAGATTATCTGCGAGTCCATGCTTACCAACCAGCGCTACTTCCCGATCTACGACGGCGAGGGCAAGCTGACGCGTGAGTTCGTGGTCGTCTCCAACAGCAAGCCCGAGAACGCCGAGCGCGTGATCGACGGCAACGAGCGCGTCGTGCGCGCCCGTCTAGACGACGCTAAGTTCTTCTACGAGGAGGACCTGAAGATCTCCCTCGACGAGTTCCGCGAGCGTCTGGCCAAGGTTGCCTTCCAGGAGAAGCTCGGCAGCGTGCTCGCCAAGTCCGAGCGCATCGAGCAGCTCGCGCTCGCTATTGCTCGCGAGGCTCATCTGGGCGCCCATCTTGCCGCCGACGCTGCTCGCGCGGCGCACCTGTGCAAGGCCGACCTGGTGTCCAACGCCGTCGTCGAGTTCACGAGTCAGCAGGGCGTGATGGGCGGTTACTACGCCACCGCGATGGGGGAGAACGACGAGGTCGCCCACGCCATTCGCGATCACTATCGTCCCCGTTTTGCCGGTGACGAGCTGCCCGAGGGCACCGCTGGCTGCATCGTGGCCTGCGCCGACAAGCTTGATACCATCGCCGGTATCTTTGCCATCGGCGAGCCCCCGACTGGCTCCTCCGATCCCTACGCGCTGCGTCGTGCCGCTATCGGTATCATCAACATCCTGCGCGACCGTCTGCCGATCGATCCCACGTCGCTCATCGACTTTGCGCTCGAGCTCTATAGCGAGCAGGGCATTGAGTTCGACGCCGCCGAGGTCGCCCAGCAGGTTCGTGACTTCTTCCATGGCCGCCTGGTGAGCATGGCCCGCGACGAAAAGATCCCGGCCGATACCGTTGCCGCCGTCTCCGCGGTGCACATTATCGCCCCGTCCGTCTTCTTCGCCCGCTGCGCCGCCCTCGACGAGGCCCGCAAGAACGACGCTGAGACGTTCGACAACCTGGCGACCGCCTATGCCCGCGCCGCGCATATCTCCAAGCCTGAGCTTGGTGCGGAGTATGACCGCAGCCTGATGGGCGAGGTCGAGCTCGCGCTCGCCGACGCCTCCGAGGCCGCTCAGACCGCTGTCGATGCCGCCCTTGCTGTCGAGGACTACCCGGCCGCATTTGCCGCCCTCGCCGCCCTGCGCGCGCCCATCGACCGTTTCTTCGATGAGGTCATGGTCATGGACAAAGACGAGCAGCTTCGCGATAATCGCCTTAAGCTGCTCAACCGCTTCGAGGCCGTTTTCTCCGGCATTGCCAACATCGGTGAGCTTGCCCGCAAAAAGTAAGCCAGCCTGCGCATAAGCGCAAAAGGAGCCCCGCATGGATTGCCCGGTCACCGCTCGTCCCACCGTTATCGTTATCTCCGACTCGCTCGGCGATACCGCTTGTGAGGTGGTGCTTGCGGCGTCCGGGCAATTTGATGAAGGGGCTTTTCGCGTTTTGCGCCTGCCCAAGGTGACCTCCGTGGAGCAGGTCAAGTCATTTGTGGGGCCGCGCGTCGATGCCGACCATCGCGATGTCGCCGTGTTCCATACCATTGTCGATCCGGCGCTTCGCGCCCGCGTGCTCGATTACCTGGGTATGCTGCATATCCGTTCGGTCGACCTGATCGGCCCGACGCTTGCCGTGCTGTCGTCGCTCATCGGTGTGCCGCCCAAGTGCGTTGCGGGCGTGATTCACAAGACCGATGACCGCTATTTCCATCGTATCGAGGCCATGGAGTATTTCGTTGAGCACGATGACGGTCGTGGTTGCGACGATCTGTCGGGTGCCGATATCGTGCTGCTGGGTGTGTCGCGTACATCCAAGACGCCGCTGTCGATGTATTTAGCCTATCAGGGCTACAAGGTCGCCAATGTCCCACTGGCGCATGGCATGGAGCCGCCCAAGTCGATTTACGAGGTTGACCCGATGCACCTGTTCGGCCTGATTTCGACCGTCGACGTTATTTCTGAGATTCGCGATAGCCGCTTGGGCGATGACTACGCCCGTGCCGTTGCCGGCTCCTATGCCGAGCCTGAGAGCGTGCGCAGCGAGCTTGAGGAAGCTCGTGCCCTCATGAAGCGCTTAGGCTGCTTTGTTGTGCGTACCGACGGCAAAGCCATCGAGGAAAGCGCTGCCGAGATCATTGCTCACCTCGAAGAGATTCAAGAGGCAAGAGCCCGCCGTGCCGCCCGCCGCGCTCAACAAAAGTAGCTCACTTGGGACAAGGTTGTTTGGGTAGCTAATTTGGGACGGGGCTCTTTTAGCTAACCAAAGAGAATACTTGGAAATAATGCTGATAAATGCTAAAGCGATTTAGCAAAAACATCGCATCCGACCTGCACTTTCCTTGTAGTGGTATCTTCATAAGGTAGCCACCTTTACCTACCGTTTACCGCCGGTTTTAGCACGTTTACCAAACCGCGCACCCTCTGCTCAAGCCTGTCCAAAACCCGCCGTATAGTTCCCTCACGGCCCGCATCCGGCGGGTCGATTCGTTACCACGGTCGTGCGCGTAAGCGCATGGAAGGGGAAGTATCGTGAGCGATTGCAAGAGGGTTTACCGTTTTGGAACCGACGCCCAGGGCACCTGTGTCACTGAGGGCGACAAATCCATGAACTTCGTGCTTGGCGGCAAAGGCGCAAACCTTGCCGAGATGAGCCGCATCGGTCTGCCGGTTCCCGGTGGCTTTACCATTACCTGCCAGACCTGTGTCGAGTACTCCGGTGCCGGCAACGTCTGGCCCGAAGGCGCACTCGATGAGATCGTTGCCGCCGAGGCGGACCTCGAGGCCCGTTGCGGCAAGAAGCTCGGCGACGCCTCCGATCCGCTGCTCGTGTCGGTTCGCTCGGGCGCTCCGTTCTCCATGCCCGGCATGATGGACACGGTTCTCAACCTGGGCCTCAACGACGACTCCGTCCGGGGCCTTATCGCCCAGACGCAAAACCCGCGTTTTGCCTGGGACAGCTACCGTCGCTTTATCCAGATGTTCTCCAACGTCGTCATGGGCGTCGACGCCGACCTATTCGAGAACGCCCTGACCCAGGCCCGCCTGGTCGCCGGCGTTCGTGTCGATTCCGAGCTTTCGGCCGAGGACCTGCAGGAGCTCGTCGAGACCTTTAAGGGCATCTTCTCCGAGAACGTCGAGGCCGCCCTGTACCCCGAGCTCGAGGTTGTCGATGGCAAGCCTGTCTTCCCTCACGACCCGGAGCTCCAGTTGCGCCTTGCCATCCAAGCCGTCTTTGGCAGCTGGATGAACGAGCGTGCGTGCATCTACCGCAAACAGCATGCTATCTCCGACGAGCTCGGTACCGCCGTCAACGTGCAGGCCATGGCTTTTGGTAATAAGGGCGAGACCTCCGCGACCGGCGTTGCCTTTACGCGCAACCCGGCCGACGGCACTAAGGAGTTCTACGGCGACTTTCTGGTGAACGCCCAGGGCGAGGACGTTGTCGCCGGCATCCGCAACACCGAGCCCATCGCCGACCTCAAGACCACCCCGGGCCTCGAGTCTGCAGGTGAGGAGCTCGAGCGCGTGTTCCTGACGCTCGAGGATCACTATCGCGATATGTGCGATATCGAGTTCACCATCGAGCAGGGTAAGCTCTGGATGCTCCAGACTCGCGTGGGCAAGCGCACCGCTACCGCCGCCCTGCGTATCGCCATCGAGATGGTCGAGGAGGGCCTGATCACCCGCGAGGAGGCCGTGAGCCGCATCGACCCCGCACAGCTCGACCAGCTCCTGCACCCGCAGTTCGACGCCTCCAAGAAGTACGAGGCCCTGGCCAGCGGCCTTAACGCCAGCCCTGGTGCCGCCGTGGGCGAGGTCGTGTTCTCGAGTGATGACGCCGTCGCGCGTTCCGCCGAGGGCCACAAGGTCATTCTGGTTCGCTGGGAGACCAACCCCGACGACCTGAAGGGCATGGTTGCCGCCGAGGGCATCCTGACCAGCCACGGTGGCAAGACGAGCCATGCCGCCGTTATCGCGCGCGGCATGGGTGCGCCCTGCGTTTGCGGCGTTGAGCGCTTCCACATTGACGCGGCAGAGAAGGTCGTGCGCATCGAGAGCAGCGACCGCGTGCTGCGCGAGGGCGATGTCATCTCCATCGACGGCACCCAGGGTATCGTCGTCGACGGCGCCGTTGATCTGGTTTCGGCCGAGCTCACCGGCGACCTGGACACCATCCTGTCCTGGGCCGACGAGATCCGTCTGGACGAGAGCGACGGTCACGCCAACCACGTGCGCGTCAACGCCGACAACCCCGAGGATGCCGAGCTCGCTCTTGAGTTTGGCGCTGAGGCCATCGGTCTGTGCCGCACCGAGCACATGTTCCTGGGCGATCGTAAGAACATCATCCAGAGCTTTATCCTGTCTGACGAAGAGACCGTGAAGCGGCAGGCCCTGGCCGATCTGCTCAAGGTTCAGACCCAGGACTTCCTGGCCATGTTCAAGACCATGTCCGGTCGCGATGTGGTCGTTCGCCTGCTTGATCCGCCGCTGCACGAGTTCCTGGACGATCCCCGCGAGCTCGAGGTCGCCATCACCAAGAAGGAGGCCGCCGGCGCTCCCGAGAAGGAGCTCACTGCCCTGCGCGCCCGCCTGCGTCGTATCGACGGCATGGTTGAGTCCAACTCGATGCTCGGCCTGCGTGGTGTGCGCCTTTCCGTCGTCTTTAGCGATCTGCCGCTCATGCAGGTTCGCGCCGTCGCCACGGCTGCTGCCCGCCTTATCAAGGAGGGCGTCGACCCACGCCCCGAGATCATGGTTCCGCTCGTTTCCATCACGGCCGAGCATGTCCAGACCCGCGAGGTCATTGAGCGCGTGGTCGCCGAGGTTTCCGCCGAGGAGGGCGTCGAGCTCAACATTCCCGTAGGCACGATGCTCGAGCTGCCGCGTGCCTGCATGGTCGCCGACGAGATCGCCCATCATGCCGACTTCTTCTGCTTTGGCACCAACGACCTCACCCAGACGACCTTCGGCTTTTCCCGTGACGACGCCGAGGCCAAATTTATCCCACTGTACCTGCACAAGAAGATCCTGAAGGACAACCCCTTCGAGACCATCGATACGGCGGTGCTGGAGCTCGTGCGCATGGCCGTCGAGAAGGGTCGCGCCACCAACCCCGGCATGCACTTTGGCGTGTGCGGCGAGCACGGCGGCGACCCCAAGTCCATCAAGGGTCTGTTTAACGTGGCCGACGTGGACTACGTGTCCTGCTCGCCCTATCGCGTGCCCCTCGCGCGCCTAGCTGCCGCTCAGGCCAAGCTCGAGGCCAAGCGCAACGCCTAGTGCCCCGCGCATCAGCGCCTAGCGTAGCCCCCTTCATGCCGCCCGTCTCATTCGTGAGACGGGCGGTTATCATGTGCGGGTTTTGTCTTTTTGTCTGCGTGAAAAAATGTTCTTGCAGCGCAAACCCGCGCGTGTATACTCGAATACGTTTGTTCAACTACGTGCCGGCCAAGGTGGTACGGCACCTCTAGAAGAGTAAGGAATTGCACATGGATTACATCCGCGCAATCGAGCGTCAGCAGATCCGCGAGGACATTCCTCAGGTTCGCGTCGCCGACAACGTCAAGGTTCACTACCGCATTAAGGAAGGCGACCGCGAGCGCATTCAGGTCTTCCAGGGCGACGTCATCCGCATGGCCGGCGCCGGTGCCCGCGAGACCTTCACCGTCCGCAAGATGTCCTTCGGTGTCGGTGTTGAGCGTACCTTCCCGCTTCACAGCCCCAAGATCGCCAAGCTCGAGGTCGTCCGTCATGGTCGCGTCCGTCGCGCCAAGCTGTACTACCTCCGCGACAAGGTGGGCAAGGCTGCTCGCATCCCCGAGAAGCGCTAAGAAGATCGCAGCGTCTGTCCACTCGTTTGGACACAAGGGTCACCTTCGGGTGGCCCTTCTTTTTATCTGATTTGCATGCAAGGAGGGCCTGGTATGGCCAACATGACGAGCTCGGTTTCGGCATCGCAGGTTGCCGGTGAGTTGGCGAGCGCTACGTTTGAGGAGATTCCCGCCCTCGTGGAGCATTATCGCGAGGACCCGCGCCAGCAGGTGATCAAGGCTTGTGAACGCGCCCTCAAACGCCACGCCAAAGAGCTTGCCGAGCGCGAGCGCGTCAATGACATGTACGAGCTTATGCACGAGCTTGGCGGCGATGGGGTGGTCGTTGGTGTCGACGAGGTGGGTCGCGGATCGGTGGCCGGCCCTTTGACGGTATGCGCCGTCTGTCTTCCTATGGAGCCGCGCGTCTGGGGCATCAATGATTCCAAAAAGCTCACGCCCGCGCGCCGCGAGTTGCTCTCAGTGAAGATTGCCGAGGTGGCGACGGCGATCGGTTTTTGCCATATCGCTCCTGCGGATATCGATGAGATGGGCATGGCCCGTGCTATCCGTACTGCCGTTGCGGGCGCCGTGGCCGATACGGGACTTGAACCCGACTGCGTCCTCATGGATGGCAACCCCTTGGGCGCCGTTCCTAACGAGCGCGATGTGGTGAAGGGTGATGCCAAAATCGCCTGCATCGCCGCGGCGTCCATCATGGCCAAGGTCACGCGTGACGAGATGATGGTCGAGTACGACGCCGAGTATCCCGAGTACCATCTGGCCGAGTCGAAGGGCTATGCAAGTCCCGAGCATATCGAGGCCATTCGCAAACATGGACTTTGTCAACTGCACCGCGTGAGCTTTTGCGGAAACTTTCTGCAGACTGAGCGCCTTTTCTAGGTCAATTGTGGAGACAGGGACCTCTGGGGTTTTATAAACCTGCTGGTAGCGGGCCGTATGCAACACCATTGCTGCGTACGGCCCGTTTTTTGACGGCATTTGGTCAGCTTTTGGTTTGCTTCTGGTACTTACCCGCATGAAAGGTGCCCTCATCATCGGGGCAATTCAGTGTGCGGGAAAGGAGACCCCATGAGTGCCGCAAGCAAAAAGAGCAAGACGCAGCAGCTCAAGGAGCGTTGGGAAAACGGCGAGCTCGACTGCGGGGCGATGACGCCCGAGTTTATCAAGGGACTCAGTCCCCGCGAGCTGGGCATGCTGGGCGAGCTGATCACCATCGATTACTTTAACGAGCGCGGCTACACCTTGCTGGAGCAGGGTTATCGTTGCACTGAGGGCGAGGCCGATCTGGTGCTGCTCGATGAGCTCGACGATGTCGTGGTGATGGCCGAGGTCAAGACCAGACGCGTTGCACTGGATTGCGACACGCGGGTCTTTCCCGAGGAGGCCGTGGACGCCCAAAAGCAACGCCGTTACCGCCGCATCGCAAGTTGCTACCTCATGGAGCATTATCCGCTCAAGGCGATTCGCTTCGATGCCGTGGGTGTCACCATTCGTGGCGGGCATATCGCCGAGATCGAGCATCAGTACAACGCGTTCGATTGGCAGGTGTCGTGATGGCGTTCGAGACGTTTGCCGTTCACGCGGCCTGCATCCGCGGCGTCGAAGCGATTCACGTCACGGTCGAGGTCTCGCTTGCCGGTGGCGTTCCGGGCATCCAGATGCTCGGCATTCCGAGTATGGAGGTGATGGAGTCACGCGGTCGTATTCGCTGCGCGATGCGCTCCGCCGGGTTCGAGATCCCGCGCTCGGGCATTACGGTCAATCTGGCGCCTGGCGATATTCGCAAAACCGGTAGCGGCTTTGATCTGCCCATCGCAATCGCGGTATTGGCGGCCGATGGTCAGATTCCCCGCGACAACCTCGATCGTTGTCTTATCGCTGGTGAGCTTGGCTTGGACGGTACGGTGCTTCCTGTCAAGGGCGAGGTGGCGTTTCAGCTATTGGCGCGTGATATGGGGCTGTCCTTTATCGCCGGCAGGTCCGATCAGCATGTGCCGCTTGCGGGCGTTGATTGCGGCTTTATCGACCATCTGTCTCAGCTTGCTCGCGGCATGGGCGATGCCGTGCGTCATTATCTGGATTCCGAGGGTGTTGAGGCGACCTTTGAGCCCGAACTCGACTATGCCGATGTGCTGGGGCAGGAAGTCGCTAAACGCGGCATGGCGCTTGCGGCCGCCGGCGAGCTCGGCTTGCTCATGATCGGCTCGCCCGGTTCGGGTAAGACCATGCTCGCGCGCCGTATGACCGGCATTCTGCCCGAGCTTTCCGTTGAGGACCAGCAGGAGGCGCTGTGCATCCATTCGGTTTTGGGTGAGAACATTGATGGCTTGTTGGCGGGACACCGGCCCTTCCGCAGTCCCCATCACAGCATTTCAACGGCGGGCCTCATTGGCGGAGGACGCCCGGTGCATCCGGGTGAGATCAGCCTTGCTCATGGCGGCGTGCTCTTTTTGGACGAGCTTGCCGAGTTTCCCACGGGTGTGCTGCAGACGCTGCGTCAGCCCATCGAGCGCGGCTATGTGAGGATCGTACGCGTCGACGGGGCCTTTACCTTCCCGTCGCGCTTTCAGCTGCTGGCTGCGAGCAATCCCTGCCCCTGCGGTTTTTTGGGCGATCGCGAGGTACCGTGTCGCTGCTCAGCGGCGATGGTCGAGCGCTATCGGTCTAAACTGCGCGGCCCTTTGGCCGACCGTATCGACATGATGATCGATGTGACCCGTCCCGACCCCCAGGTGATTATCGAGGGAGCGGAGGGCATGTCGTCGGCCGAGTTACGTGACTACGTTGTGCGCGGTCGCGCCTTTCGCGCCTGGCGCGAGTCCCGTATGGACGATGCGGATGCCGAGGCCGAGGATGACGAGACACGGTCCATTGACGGCGTCGTTTCGACCTTTGAGCTCGATGATGCGGCGGAGAAGTGTGTGCTCGGCCTGTCCAAACGCACGCATCTCACGGGCCGCGGCATCGTGCGCCTGGTGCGTATCGCGCGTACAATCGCTGACGTCGCCGAGAGCGAGCAGGTGACGCAGGACCATGTGCTCGAGGCGGCGATGTACCAGGGAAGGAGGGACCAATGATGGCCGAGGGAACCTTTGAGCTGCATCCAGGTGATGCGTTGTATCCCGAGACCGTTTTGGAGCTTTCTGATGTACCCCAGACGCTTTATGTGCGCGGCAACCCCGAGGTGCTTTCGACGCCCGCGCTCTCCATCATCGGCGCGCGCAAAGCCTCGCCGTATGGTCTTGCCGTGGCAGAGCTTGCGGCAAAGGTGGCGGTCGAGGCGGGAGTGACGGTAGTTTCGGGCGGCGCGGTCGGTTGCGACCAGGCCTCGGGTTGGGCTGCGGTCAACGCTGGCGGCAAACACGTCGTGGTGCTGGGGACGGGCGCCGACGTGGTCTATCCGCGCTCGAGCGCGGGGCTTATTACGCGCACGCTCGATACGGGTGGCGCGGTCGTGTCGATCTCCCCGTGGGGCATGGGTCCTCGCAAGTTTGCCTTTCCGCGCCGCAATCGCGTGATCGCGGCCCTGTCGCAAGCCCTCTTTGTATCCGAGGCGGGTATGCCTTCCGGGACGTTTTCTACAGCCGAGGCTGCTATGGATTTGGGGCGAGAACTTCTTGCCGTACCGGGGTCGATCCTATCGCCCGAGTCGCGTGGCACGAATTACCTCATTGCGAACGGTGCCTGCTGCATCATCGACGAGGAATCTATCGAGATGGCTATCTCACGCATCTATGGAACCCTGCGCTACTCGCGCCCCGATGCTCCCGGCATTGCCGACCTGGATTCAACGCAGCAGACCGTGATGCATGCGCTCATCGCCTCTCCGCTCAAGGTCGACGACATCGCGGCGCTCGTCTCGCTCGATGCTGTCGGCGTACTCAAACTCTTGGGTTCGCTTGAACTCGAGGGCCTTATCGAGCGCATGATGGATGGAAGGTATGCGCCCTCCAAGTTTGCCCTTCACGCCCAGACACCCTTCGGTCACAATGGAAAACGTGTCAATTAGAAAGGTGTTTGCAGATGCAGTTCGATCAGGTGACAGTTATCGGTGGCGGTCTGGCGGGTTCGGAGTGCGCTATCCAGCTGGCAGATCGCGGGTTTGCCGTAAAGCTGTGCGAGATGCGCCCCCAGGTGAGCTCCCCGGCCCACCATACCGATCACCTGGCAGAGCTCGTCTGCTCCAATTCGTTTAAGTCGACCCGTCCGGATTCCGCGGCTGGTTTGCTGAAGGCCGAGCTTGAGCGCATGGGTTCAGTTCTGCTCGATTGCGCCCATCGCGCGGCTGTTCCCGCCGGTGGCGCCTTAGCGGTCGATCGCGTCAAGTTTTCCGAGCTTGTCGAGGCCGAAGTTGCCGCTCGTCCCAATATCGAGATCGTTCGCGGTGAGGTCACGCAGATTCCCGAAGGCCATGTGGTCATTGCCGCCGGCCCCCTGTGCTCGCCGGCACTGAGCGAAGAGGTCATAAAGCTCGTCGGTGGCGACGCCCTTGCGTTCTTCGATGCCGCGGCGCCGATCGTCGATGCCTCCACGCTCGATATGGACGTGCTGTTCTCGCAGTCGCGCTACGAGGAACAGGGGAGCGGCGACTATCTCAACGCCCCACTCAACAAGGAGGAGTACGAGGCCTTTATCGAGGCGCTTACCACGGCCGACCGCGTGGTGCTCAAGGACTTTGAGGGCGGCGACCTCTTCCAGGCCTGTCAGCCCGCCGAGGAGGTCGCCCGTACCGGCAAGGATGCTATCCGCTTTGGCGCCATGAAGCCCGTCGGCCTCACCGACCCGCGAACCGGACGTCGCCCCTGGGCGGCGATTCAGCTGCGTGCCGAGAACAAGGAGAAGACCGCCTATAACCTGGTGGGCTTCCAGACCAACCTGACCTTTGGCGAGCAGAAGCGCGTCTTCCATATGGTGCCGGGCCTGGAGAACGCTGAGTTCTTCCGCTACGGTGTCATGCACCGCAATACCTTTGTCGACGCCCCGCACGTGCTTGATGGCACCTTTGCCGTGCCCGGTACCGGCGTGCGCCTGGCCGGTCAGATCACCGGCACCGAGGGGTACATGGAAGCCGTGGCGACAGGTCTGCTCGCGGCGCTCAACACCTATGCCGAGGCTATCGGTGCCGCGGGCGTCGAGTTGCCACGTGTGGGCGCCCTGGGTGCGCTCGTGGGCTATGCGACCGATCCTGCCACCGTGGGCTATCAGCCTATGCATGTCAACTTTGGCCTGGTGCCGCCACTCGAGGATGGCAAGCGCCGCAGCAAGCGCGACCGCTACCAGGCCTATGCGGACCGTGCGCTCGAGGCCCTTGATGCCTATCTGGCCACTCGCCCCGATCTGTTTGGAGGCGACCGGTCATAGCCTTTGACCTGTACGACACCGTTGACTCGTTTATCGCCTATATCTCACGTGTCGAGGGACTTTCTCCCAACACGGTGGCGGCCTATGGCTCGAGGCTGGAGCGCTTTGCTGCCTGGTGCGAGCGCGAGGATATAGATGCTTTCGCTGCCGACGTGCGCACCATTCGTCGCTATCTTGCCGAGCTTTCGCGTGAGCAGGTGGCTCCCCGAACGCTTGCAGCGCATCTGTCGGCTATCCGATCGCTTTATCGATGGCTGGCTGCCGAGGGGGTCGTGGAGGGCGATGTGGTCTCGGCAATTTCCTCGCCCAAGCTCCCGCGCGATCTGCCCGGTGTGCTGACGACCCAACAGGTGGAGGCGCTGCTCAAGACGCCTGATACCTCAACACCCGCGGGACTGCGCGATGCGGCGATGCTCGAGCTGCTCTATGCCTCGGGCGCCCGTATCTCTGAGCTCGCAGCACTCAATGTGGAGTCCATTGCGTGGTTTGAACGCACGCTGCGCCTGTGGGGCAAGGGGAGCAAAGAACGTATCGTCCCTCTGTATCGTCGTGCGCTCGAGGTGACGCGTCTCTATATTGAGGAGGGGAGGCCGGAGTTGCTCGCTCAGGCAAAGCGTCGTGACCCCGTTACCGGGCCGCATCCGCTGCTTATATCGGCGCGCGGTAATCGCATGAGTGCCGCCATGCTCAGGCGGCGGTTTCATATGCTGGCGACGCTCGCCGGCATTCCGGCCGACATCGCCCCGCATGCGATGCGCCATACCTTTGCGACCGACTTGCTCGAGGGCGGCGCGGACCTGCGCTCGGTTCAAGAGCTGCTGGGTCATGCGAGCCTGTCCACGACGCAGATCTACACGCATCTCACACCCGATCGGCTCAAACGTGCCGTGGCTCAAGCCCATCCCCGCGGCGAATAGTGGCTGGGACGTCCCGCGCCGCACTCAGGTGTGTGGTTTTGATTGCGGGTTGGCAGGAAGAAGCATTCCTGCTATCATTCATCGGGTTGCTTCACGGCAACAGGTTTTTATCACGCACGCGCGGCTACTTCATACCGTGGTGCCCGGGCTTTGGTAGCACATGTCCGGGTTGGTTTTGGAGGATGACCCCGCGCGGAGGCAAACCACAGGAGGTTTAACATGGCTACCAAGATTAATATCCGCACCCTGCTCGAGGCCGGCTGCCACTTCGGTCACCAGACCCGTCGCTGGAACCCCAAGATGAAGCCGTTCATCTTCGGTGAGCGCAACGGCATCTACATCCTTGACCTCAAGCAGACCATCCTCGACGCCGACCAGGCCTATACTTTCGTCAAGAACGTCGCCAAGGGCGGCAACGTGCTGTTCGTCGGCACCAAGAAGCAGGCTCAGGAGGCCGTCAAGAACGCTGCTGAGCGCGCCAACATGCCTTACATCAACCAGCGTTGGCTCGGCGGTATGCTGACCAACTTCGTTACCATCCGCTCCCGCATCAACCGCATGGAGGAGCTCGAGGCCATGGTCGAGGACGGCCGCATGGCTGTTCTGCCCAAGAAGGAGCAGGCTGTTCTCGGTAAGGAGCTCACCAAGCTCCAGACCAACCTCGGTGGCGCCCGCGACATGAAGGGTCTGCCCCAGGCTCTCTTCGTCATCGACACCAAGCGCGAGGAGAACGCCATCAAGGAGGCCCAGCGCCTGAACATCCCCGTCGTCGCCCTGATCGACACCAACTCCGATCCCGACGAGGTCGAGTACGGCATCCCCTGCAACGATGACGCTATCTCCGCTGTCACCCTTATGTGCGAGCTCATGGCTGACGCCTGCCTCGCTGGCTCCGGCAAGGAGCAGGTCTCCGAGGCCGAGATGGCCGCTGAGCCCAAGGCCGAGTAAATCAGTCTTAGTTAATTCTTTTTCATCTCTTTGAAAGGAACCACAATGGCCCAGATTACCGCCGCTATGGTCAAGCAGCTCCGCGAGATGACCGACTCCCCGATGATGGAGTGCAAGAAGGCTCTCGTCGAGGCTGACGGCGACATGGACGCCGCTGTCGACGTTCTGCGCAAGAACGGCCTTGCCAAGGCTGCCAAGAAGGCTGGCCGTGAGACCAACGAGGGCGCTGTCGCCGCGTTCGTCTCCGAGGATGGCAAGACCGGCGCTCTGCTCGAGCTCTCCTGCGAGACCGACTTCGTTGGCTCCAACGCCAAGTTCACCGGCTTTGCTTCCAAGGTCGCTGAGGTTGTCGCTACCACCGAGCCTGCTGACGTCGACGCTCTGCTCGAGAAGCCGATGGGCGAGGAGACCGTTTCCTCCGAGCTCACCGAGATGATTCACATCATGGGCGAGAACATGAAGATCTCCCGCTTCGCCGCCCGCAAGGCCGAGAACGGCGCTCTCGCTTCTTACATCCACATGGGTGGTAAGATCGGCGTCCTCGTCGAGTTTGCTTTCGAGAAGGCCGAGACTGCTCAGGCTGAGTCCTTCAAGGCCTTCGCTCACGACGTTGCCCTTCAGGTTGCCGCCGTCGCCCCGATCTGCGCTACCCGCGATCAGGTTCCGGCCGAGACCGTCGAGCACGAGAAGCAGATCTACATGGCTCAGGCTGCCGAGTCCGGCAAGCCCGAGGCTATCCAGGAGAAGATGGCTGTCGGCCGTCTGGAGAAGTTCTACAAGCAGTCCGTGCTCACCGAGCAGGAGTTCATCAAGGACAGCTCCCTCACCATCAAGAAGTACGCTGAGCAGGTCTCCAAGGAGCTTGGCGACACCATTACCGTCGTTGCCTTCGACCGTCTGGTCCGTGGCGAGTAAATAAGCTCTTGTAGCTGGTAATGAGCAGGCTGTGGGTTTTACTCACAGCCTGCTTTTTCATGGCTCCCCGTTAAGCCTTTGTTATCATATTGAGAGTCTAATTAAAGGAGGATCGCTTTGTCCGACATCCGATATAAACGCGTGCTTCTTAAGCTTTCCGGCGAAGCACTGATGGGCGACGGCCAATATGGCATCGACCCCAAGGTTACCGACCATCTTGCCAAGCAGGTCAAGGAGCTGCTCGCCGTTGGCCATGAGGTCGGCGTCGTTGTCGGCGGCGGCAATATTTTCCGCGGCATGGCCGGCGCTGCCGGTGGCATGGAGCGTGCTCAGGCCGACTACATGGGCATGCTTGCAACCGTTATGAACGCGCTCGCCCTGCAGGATGCCTTCGAGCATAACGACGTTCCCTGCCGCGTGATGAGCGCTATCCAGATGAACGAGATCTGCGAGCCCTATATTCGTCGCCGCGCTATCAACCATCTGTCCAAGGGCAACGTCGTCATCTTCGCTGCTGGTTCGGGCAATCCGTACTTTACGACCGACACCGCCGCGGCT
This sequence comes from Coriobacteriaceae bacterium, assembly GCA_902363125.1. Lineage (GTDB taxonomy): Bacteria > Actinomycetota > Coriobacteriia > Coriobacteriales > Coriobacteriaceae > Collinsella. Next base: position 219,381 of record CABIZD010000001.1, on the reverse strand, counting down.
CTTCGTGCGTGCGAGATCGGCGCCGAGATTCTGATTAAAGCCACCAAGGTCGACGGCATCTACGACAAGGATCCCGTCAAGTGCGCCGATGCCGTCCGTTTTGACAAGATTACCTATCACGAGGTTCTCGTCCGCGGCCTGCAGGTTATGGATTCCACGGCTACGGCACTGTGCCAGGATAACCGTATGCCGATTTTGGTCCTCAACATCGATGGCGAGGACACCGTCAAGCGCGCGCTTTCGGGTGAGCCCGTCGGCACGCTCGTCTATCAGGAGGATTAAGCATGGCAGAGAACATCACCGCCCATATGGACAAGTCGCTCGAGTCCCTCAAGCATAACTTCTCCAAGGTCCGTACCGGTCGCGCCAACGCCAACATTCTGTCCGACATCACCGTTGATTATTACGGTGTCCCCACGCCGGTCACGCAGGTTGCCGCCGTCAAGACCCCCGAGGCTCACATGCTGCTCATCGAGCCGTGGGACAAGGCGCTCATCAACGCTATCGTCAAGGCCATCGGCGCTTCCGATCTGGGCATTACCCCCAACTCTGATGGCACCGTCGTTCGTCTGCCGTTCCCGGCGCCCACTGAGGAGCGCCGTCGCGAACTCGTCAAGGAGTGCCGCGAGTACGCCGAGCAGGCCAAGGTGTCTATCCGTAACATCCGTCGCGACTTCAACAATAAGCTCGAGCGCGATGAGGAGCTCACCGAGGACGATGTCCGTCGCGAGCAGGCCAAGGTCCAGAAGCACACCGATGAGTATGTCGCCAAGGTCGAGGAGCTTCTGAAGGAAAAAGAAGCCGAGGTCATGGAGATCTAAGGTGCAATACGACGAGCATAAACTGGTCGAGTACTTTGCCGACGCCCCTGCGGGCGTCGGTTTTTCCGACCTTGACCTCAATAACATTCCGCACCATATCTCGTGCATCATGGACGGCAACGGTCGTTGGGCCACGTCGCGCGGTCTTGCACGCACCGAGGGTCATAAGGCAGGTATCCTCTCGCTGCGCGAGATCATTACCGCCTGCGTGCGCCTGGGCGTCGACGTGCTTTCTGCCTATGCGTTTTCTACCGAAAACTGGAACCGTCCGCAGCATGAGGTCAACGTCTTGATGCATCTGTTTGCCAAGACGTTTATCGACGAGCTGCCTCTTCTGAAGCGCGAAAACGTGCGCGTTGTCTTTTTGGGCGACATTTCCGCGCTGCCCAAGAAGACCCGCGACGTTTTTGAACGCGGTCTTGCCGAGTGCGCCGATCACACCGGTATGACGCTGGCTCTTGCCGTCAACTACGGCGCGCGTGCCGAGATTACCCGCGCTGTCCGTCAGATTGCACTCGACGCTGCCGCCGGTAAGATCGATCCTGCCGCAATTGATGACGACATGGTGGCTTCCCACCTCTATACTGCCGGCCTTCCCGATCCTGAGCTTGTGATTCGCACCTCTGGTGAGCTGCGCCTTTCGAACTATCTGCTGTGGCAGGTGGCTTATTCCGAGTTCTACGTCACCGATACCTATTGGCCCGACTTTGATCGTTGGGGCCTTGTCGACGCCATTTTGGCCTATCAGGGCCGTGACCGTAGGTTTGGTGGACTGAGCAAGACCGAGGAGGCTTAATCGTGTCCGATCGTCCCAAGGCATCTGCTCCCAAGACGCCTGCGCGCAAAGCTGCCACTGCGGGAGCGCCTGCAGCGAAGAGCGGCACCGGTTCGTGGCTGGCGGGCTTTATTACCCGTGCCGCCGCCGGTATCGTCTACGCCGTTGTCTTTATCCTGTGCCTGGTTTTGGGTATCGTGCCCACGGCCATCTTTGTTTCCGTCATGAGCGGTCTGTGCTGCTATGAGTTTTTCCGTATGACAAGGCTCGATGGCAAGATGGCTAACGAGCGCATGGGTATCGCTGCCGCCGTACTCTTTCCGCTGTCGGCGTTGGGCGATTCGATGTTGCTGAATGCCCTGCTTTTTGCCCTGATGCTCGCTGTGGGCATTTGGTATGTCTGGTCGCCGCGTACCCGCATCTCTGATGTGGCAGTGACGCTCATGGGTCCCATCTACACTGGCTTTATGCTGTCGGCTATCGTGCTGCTGCGCGATGCCGTGCCCGGTTTTGCCGGTGCCCTGCTTTCAGTGGGCGTTTGCGCGTCCCTTTGGGTCTCCGATTCGTTTGCCTACATCGTGGGCAGCCGTATCGGCAAGCACAAGATGGTTCCCAAGATTTCTCCCAAAAAGAGCTGGGAGGGGTTTGTCGGCGGCATCCTGGGCTCGGTTTTGATTTGGCTCATCCTGTGGGCGACGCACTTCTACAAGCTCAGCCTGCCCTATGCGCTGCTGTGCGGCGTGGTTGTGTCCATTCTGGGCGTTATCGGCGACCTTATCGAGTCGCGCATCAAGCGCGGTGTGGGCGTCAAGGATTCCGGCAACCTTATCCCGGGCCACGGCGGCATGCTCGATCGTAGCGATTCGCTTATCTTCGGCTGTATCACCGCGCAGCTGTTGCTGATGATCGGAGGCGTGCTGTAATGTCTTTCCAGACGACGTATGGCTCCGATGGACGTCTCCGCGTTGCCATCCTGGGCTGTACAGGCTCTATCGGCACCCAGGCGCTCGATGTGTGCCGCCAGCATGCCGATCGCCTGCAGGTGACGGCGCTGTCCGTTAACTCCAGTACCTCTGAGCTCGTTGCCGCTGCCCGTGAGTTCTCGGTTCCGGCGGTTGCCGTGGCCGATGCCGCTCATGGCGATGACGCCGTGCTGCAGGAGTTGCCCGAGGGAACGAAGCTCGGCGTTGGCGCGCAGGCGGTTTGCGAGCTCGCGCGTCGCGACGATGTCGACTGCGTGCTCGTCGCTATTGTGGGCGCCGCCGGTCTCGAGGCGAGCCATGCGGCCTTGACCTCGAATAAGCGCCTTGCCCTTGCCAACAAGGAGTCCCTCGTCGTCGGTGGCGACTTGCTTATGCCGTTGGCACAACCGGGCCAGCTTATTCCAGTCGACTCTGAGCACTCCGCCATTTACCAGTGCTATCTGGGGGAGAACCCGCGCGAGGCTCATTGTATTTGGCTCACCTGCTCGGGCGGTCCGTTCTTTGGCCGCACGCGCGACGAGCTCGATCGCGTGACGCGTGCCGATGCCCTCGCGCATCCCACGTGGGCCATGGGTGCCAAGATCACCATTGACTCCGCCACCCTCATGAACAAGGGCCTGGAGCGCATTGAGGCCATGCATCTGTTTAACTGCGACCTCGATTTCATTAACGTGGTCGTGCAGCGTCAGTCCAAGATTCACTCTATGGTCGAGTTCGCCGACGGCTCCGTGATGGCGCATCTCGGTGCATCCGACATGCGTATTCCCATCCAGTTCGCGTTCTCGTATCCCGAGCGTTGGGATACCCCGGCGCCTCGTATCGATTTCCGCGAGCTGGGGCAGCTCACGTTTGATGCTGCCGACATGGATACCTTCCGCTGTCTGGCACTGGCCGAGCGTGCCGGCAAGACGGGTGGCACCATGCCGTGCGTGCTCAATGCCGCCAACGAGGTTGCCGTCGATGCCTTCCTGCACGATGGCTGCAGCTTTACCGATATCGATCGCATTGTGGAATCCTGCATGGACGCCCACGATATGCAGGCGGTCGATTCGTTTGAGCAGCTTCGCGACATCGATGCGTGGGCGCGTGAAAAGGCTGCGCAGGTGCTCGCCGCAACCCGTTCCTAACCCATAAGGATTGCTTTTTCGTTTTATGGATACTGTTCTGAGCGTTCTCTCATCGGTCTTTTGGGGCCTGCTGATGCTTTCCGTCCTCGTGTTTTTGCACGAGGGCGGCCACTTTTTGGCGGCGCGTGCCTGCGGCGTCCGTGTGACCGAGTTCTTTTTGGGTCTGCCGTGCCGCTTTGACATCCATTACACGTCGCGTCGCATTGGAACCAAGTTTGGCGTGACCCCGCTGCTGCTGGGTGGCTACGCTGCCATCTGCGGTATGGATCCGACCGATGTCTCGTGCGCCGATCGCGTGCTCGCGGCTATCTATCGTCATGGTCGCGTGACCGTGGCCGACCTTGCTGTCGAGCTCGAGCTTTCCGAGGAGGATGTGCTCGAGGCTTGTGCCCTTTTGCTGGGCTGGGGCTCCATCGCTCCCTGGTATGAGGAAGGGGAGAAGCCCTCGCCGAGCTACTATCCCACCAAGTATCAGACGCTGCCGCGAGACGCGGCGGGTTACACCACCTTTGACGGTCGCCGTTTCGATCGCGAACATTCAACTGCCGAGGGCGATGTGTGGGAGCTGCCGTGCGGCGAGGCCGAGTTCCTTGCACAAGAGCGTTCGCACACCTATCTTGGCCAGGGCTTTCTCAAGCGCGCCTTTATGCTGCTCGCGGGCATTATTGTCAATATCTTGACAGGCTTTTTGCTCCTTATGAGTATCTATTCCATTGCGGGTGTCACCGTGCCGATGGATACCAACGTGATCGGTCAGGTTGACGAGGGGTCTATTGCCGCCAAGGCGGGTATCGAGGGCGGCGACGCGATCCTTTCGGTTGACGGAGTATCGTGCTCTACTTGGATGGACGTTTACGATGCCATCGGCAAGGCTGCCGGTAAGGACGATATCGCTATCGATTACGAGCGTGACGGCAAGCAGCATTCGACCACGGTTGCGCTCAAAGAGGACGAGCGCCTAGGTGTGTATGCTTCTACGCAGGTGGTCCGTTTAGACCCCATCACGTCGGCTCGCCTGTCGTTCTCCTATGTCGTGCAGACAGCGGAAGGCGTGATGCGCCTGCTCCAGCCGCAGCATACGATGGAGATTCTCGATCAGTCTTCTTCGATCGTGGGTATTAGCGTTATGTCCTCACAGGCCGCTGCTGCCGGCCCTGCCACGTTCCTTTCGTTTGCCGCCCTCATTTCGTTCTCGCTTGGCTTTATGAACCTGCTGCCCATCCCACCACTCGATGGCGGCAAGCTGGTCATCGAGATCATTCAAAAGATTGCGGGCCGCGAGCTGCCGCTCAAGGTCCAGACGATTGTGAGCTATGTGGGCATCGCGCTCTTTGCGCTGCTGTTTGTCTATATGCTTCGTTCCGACATCCTTCGATTTATTCTCTAGGGGAGTGTTTGGATTGTCTCTATCCCATTCTTTGCCGCGCGAGCTGACGCGCCCCGTGCATGTGGGCGGCGTGCAGATCGGCGGCGGCGCGCCGGTCGTGGTTCAGTCCATGACCTGCACCGATACCGCCGATGCTCAGGCAACGCTTGGGCAGGTTCGCGCGTTGGCGCGGGCGGGCTGCGATATCGTGCGCGTGAGCGTGCCCACCGAGGCCGCGCTCGAGGGCTTCCGTACCATCTGTGCTGAGTCCCCGGTGCCGATTGTCGCCGATATTCACTTTAACCATAAGCTCGCCATCGGCGCCGTCGAGGCTGGTGCCTCCAAACTGCGTATCAATCCCGGTAATATCGGCGATTGGGCTAAGGTCGATGCCGTCATCGACGCTGCCGGCGCTGCGGGCTGTGCGATTCGCATCGGCGTCAACGCCGGCTCGCTTGAGCAGGATATCGCCGAGCGCGACGACCTCACGCAGCCCGAGAAGCTCGTGATGTCGAGCGAGCGCTTTGTGCGGCACTTTGAGGACCGTGGGTTTACCAACATCGTGCTTTCCGCCAAGGCCCATAGCGTACAGACGACGCTTGATACCTATCGCGCCCTGTCGCGCGAGATACCGCATGTTCCGCTCCACCTGGGCGTGACGGAGGCGGGGACCAAGCTTCAGGGCACCATCAAGAGCTCTGTAGGCTTGGGTATCTTGCTTTCCGAAGGCATCGGCGACACCATGCGTGTGTCGCTCACGGCCGATCCGGTTGAGGAGCCGCCGGTCGCCTGGGGAATTTTGCAGTCACTGGGCCTGCGTCGCCGTGGTCCCGAGATTGTCTCTTGCCCCACGTGCGCCCGCTGCCAGGTTAACCTGATTCCCATCGCCGAGGAAGTAACCGAGCGGCTTAAGAACTATGCCGCGCCGCTTTCGATTGCCGTCATGGGATGTGCCGTTAATGGCCCCGGTGAGGCTTCTGATGCCGACCTGGGCGTTGCTTGCGGACGTGGTCAGGCCTTGCTCTTTTCGCATGGCCAGATCATTGGTAAAGTAGCTGAGGACCAAATTGTCGACGCGCTTATGGCAGAGGTCGACAAGCTTATTGAGGAGAAATAAATGACCCGAGCAATGTATATGTCTAAGCTCTATGCGCCGACGCTTAAAGAGGATCCGGCGGACGCTGAGCTCGCCAGCCACCGCCTGCTGCTCCGTGCCGGCATGATCCGCAAGGAGGCCGCCGGTCTGTATTCCTACCTGCCGCTCGCATGGCGCTCGATTCGCAAGATTGAGAACATCGTGCGCGACGAGATGGACGCCGCCGGCGCCCAGGAGCTTATGATGCCTATCATGGTCGATGCCGAGTTGTGGCGTGAGTCCGGCCGTATCGATGCCTATGGCAAGGAGCTTGTGCGCTTTGACGACCGTCATGGTCGCGAGTTCGTGCTGGGCCCCACGCACGAGGAGACCGTCACGGCCCTGGTGCGCAACGAGCTGCGCTCCTATAAGCAGCTGCCAGTGAACCTCTATCACATCCAGGATAAGTTCCGCGACGAGTTCCGTCCCCGTTTTGGCCTGATGCGCGGTCGCGAGTTCATCATGAAGGATGCCTACAGCTTCTCCGCCACGCAGGAGAGCTTGCAGGAGGAGTATGACAAGATGAAGCAGGCCTACGCTAACATTTGCGAGCGCTGCTACATCAAAGCCTTGCCCGTCGTTGCCGACTCCGGCGAGATCGGTGGCGATACCTCCGTCGAGTACATGGCTTTGGCCGACGCCGGCGAGGCTTCTCTCGTCTATTGCGATGACTGCGGTTTTGCCGCCGATGATGAGGCTGCAAGCACCAAGGTCGTCGTGACCGAGGGTCCCGGTGACGGTACGCTTACCAAGGTCGAGACTCCGGGCATGGGCACCATTGAGGCCGTTGCTAAGTTCTTTGGGTTCCCCGAGAACGGTACGCGAAAGTCGCTGGCGTTGATCGATGCCGAGGGCAAGCCGGTCGTGGCCATTGTCCCGGGCGACCACGAGCTCAATGACTGCAAGGCCGAGCACGTCTTTGGCAAGGGCTATCGCATGATGACGGACGAGGAGCTCCAGACCTACGGTCTGCACAAGGGCTTTATCGGACCGGTTAACTTGCCCGAGGGCATCCGTCTGGTGTGCGACGAGAGCCTGCGCGAGTCCAAGCAGTGGGCCTGCGGTGCCAACGAGGTCGATTATCACTTTACCGGTGCCTGCCCCGAGCGCGACTTTACCGTCGATGAGTGGGCAGATCTGGTCACCGTCGTTGCCGGCGATCCCTGCCCGCACTGCGGCAAGCCGCTCTCTGCTGCTCGCGGCATCGAGGTCTCGCAGGTCTTCCAGCTGGGTACCAAGTATTCCGAGGCCATGGGCGCCACCTTTATGGACGAGGACGGCAAGGAGAAGCCGCTTATCATGGGTTGCTACGGCGTGGGCGTGTCCCGCTCGCTTGCTGCCGTCGTGGAGCAGCACAACGACGAGCACGGTATCGTCTGGCCGGTTTCCGTTGCCCCGTACGAGGTCGCTGTGATTCCGCTCGATCCCAAGAAGGAGGAGTGCGCAACCGTCTGCGACCAAATCGTCGAGGGCTTGTGCGCCGAGGGTATCGAGGTCGTCGTCGACGACCGTGACGAGCGTCCCGGCTTTAAGTTTGCCGATAACGACCTTATGGGATTCCCGTATCAGGTGGTGCTTGGCAAGCGTGGCCTTAAGAATGGCACCGTTGAGCTCAAGGACCGTGCCACGGGCGAGCGCGAGGACGTGGCGATTGACGAGGTCGTCGCCAAGGTTGCCGAGCTTGTTAAGGCGGCCCGCCGTTAATCGACGTTTCTGCTATTAGATGTAATTGCGGGACTGCTCCGTATCTCTCTTAGGAAGAGATGCGGAGCAGTCTATTTTGTTGCGTGAATAAACTCGATGGGTAAAGGAAAACCCCACAGCCCATATGAGCTGCGGGGTTTTCTTGTGCCTCCGATGCGAAATAAATCGCTCAGATATTACTGATAATCGACGACGTCGATCCAGTTCTTCAGGAACTCATCGTTCACGTTGCGCTTACGAGCGAGCTCGGAAGCGGCGACGATGCTCGTCCACTGACGCACGACCTGCATGGGCATGTCGGCGCGGTCGCAGTAGAGCTCCAGGTAGGCCTCAGCCTGGTCCTTGCTGTTGAGGGCGAAGAGCAGGTAGGTGGTGGCAACGTCGGCAGCAGGGGAGCCCTGGGTGGCGTGTGCCCAGTCGCACACATAGAGCTGGCCGTCGTCGCCGACGATGACGTTGGAGGGGTTGAAGTCGCCGTGGCAGACCTTGAACTCCTTGGTCATGCCGTCCAGACGCTCCTGAAGGTTGTAGCGCGTGGTGGCATTGAGCTGATCAAGGCTGTCGATCATGCGGGCGAACTTGTCGCGCTGACGGTTGAGCAGCGGGGAGGTGTAGCCGTGGATCTCGATCTGGAGGTCGACGAACATCTCGAGATACTCACCAAAGCGCTGGGGCTCGGCAGTCATCTTCTCGGCAAGGGTGGTGCCCGGAACCTTCTCGGTCACGAGCGCCCAGCCGTTGGCGTTCTCGAGCTGGGAAACCTCGAGAGCCTTGGGGCTGCGGATGCCGCACTCATTGATGCGGGCAAGATTCAAAGCCTCGTTGAACACGTCGGAGACAGGCTTGGTCTCGTTAAAGACCTTGACAATCTTGTCGCCCAGGTCGTAAACGACCTTGTTGCCACGGCGGACGAGCTCGGTCTTGGAATCGGGTAGCAGCATGGTTGCATCCTTTCAACGATGCGATAGAAGCGACGGCGGGGGTGTGTGAAACACCCGTGCACCCCCGCCGTTAAAAACCGTGCTAAAACTAGCAGACGGCGTAGTCCTGAGGCTCGCGGCCGTAGTAGGCGTCCAGGTAGAGCTCCTTGATCTCGCTCATGAGCGGGTAGCGCGGGTTTGCGCCGGTGCACTGGTCGTTGAATGCCTGCTCGGTCATCTCGTCGAGGGTGTCGAGGAAGTACTGCTCGTCAACACCGTAGTCGGCGATGGTCTTCTTGACGCCGATGAAGTCCTTGAGCTCCTCGAGCTTCGTGATGAAGTTCTCGAAGACCTCCTTGTCGTCCTTGCCCTCGATGCCGCAGTACTTGGCCATCTCGGCGTAGTTGTGCAGCGCGTTGGGGTAAGGATACTGGGAGAAGGTACCCATCTTGACGGGAGCCTCGGCGGCGTTGTAGCGCATAACGCGGGTCAGGATGACGGCGTTGGCGAGGCCGTGGGGTAGGTGATGGAAGGCGCCGAGCTTGTGAGCCATGGAGTGGTTGAGGCCCAGGAAGGCGTTGGCGAAGGCCATACCGGCCATGCAAGAGGCGTTGTGCATCTCCTCGCGGGCATGCGGGTCCTTGGCGCCGTTCGTGAAGCTGGAGGGCAGGTTCTCGAAGACGAGCTTAGCAGCGCGCTCGGAGAGGCCCTTGGTGTAGTCGGAAGCCATGATGGAGACGTAGGACTCGATGGCGTGGGTCATGACGTCGATGCCGGAGGCAGCGGTCAGGCCGCGCGGGGCGGTCATGCAGTTGTCGGCGTCGACGATAGCCATGTTGGGGAGCAGCGCGTAGTCGGCGAGCGGCCACTTGATGCCAGTCTCCTTGTCGGTGATGATGGCGAACGGCGTGCACTCGGAGCCGGTACCCGAAGAGGTCGGGACGGCGACGAAGTAGGCCTTCTTGCCCATCTCGGGGAAAGTGAAGATACGCTTGCGGATGTCCATGAAGTCCATGGCCATGTCCTCAAACTTGCACTCGGGGTGCTCGTACATCATCCACATGATCTTGCCGGCGTCCATGGCGGAGCCACCGCCGACGGCGATGATCACGTCAGGCTCAAAGAGAGCCATCTGCTTGGCGCCGCGACGTGCGCACTGCAGCGACGGATCGGGCTCGACGTCGTAGAAGCAGTCGTGGGCGATGCCCATCTCGTCGAGCTTGGCCTCGATGGCGCGGGTGTTGCCATTCTTGAAGAGGAACTGGTCGGTGACGATGAAGGCGCGCTTCTTGCCCATGACGGTACCGAGCTCGTCGAGGGCGACGGGCGTGGAACCCTTCTTGAAGTAGACCTTCTCGGGAGCGCGGAACCACAGCATGTTCTCACGGCGCTCGGCCACAGTCTTAACGTTGATCAAGTGCTTCACCCCAACGTTCTCGGAGACGGAGTTGCCGCCCCAGGAGCCGCAGCCCAGGGTCAGAGACGGCTTCATGCCAAAGTTGTACAGGTCACCGATGCCGCCGTGCGAGGACGGGGTGTTGATGACGATGCGGCAGGCCTTCATGACGTGCTCGAACAGACTGATCTTCTCGGCCTGGGCGGGGTGCACGTACAGAGAGGCGGTGTGGCCCGGGCCACCGGCGAGCACCAGGTGCTCGGCCTTGTCGACGGCCTCCTGGAAGTCCTTGGCGTGATACATGGCCAGGACCGGGGAGAGCTTCTCGTGGGAGAACTCTTCCTTGGCGGGGTCGGTGGAGGTGACCTCGGCGATCAGGATCTTGGTCTTGGCGGGAACCTCGATGCCGGCGAGCTCGGCGATCTTGGCGGCAGCCATGCCGGGGATGCGGTGATCGAGGGCACCGTTCTTGAACATGGCGGCACGCAGGGCCTCCATCTCGGCACCCTGCTTGACGAAGTAGCAGCCGCGCTTCTGGAACTCGGCCTTAACCTGGTCATAGATGGTGTCGATGACGGTCACGGACTGCTCGGAAGCGCAGATCATGCCGTTGTCGAAGGTCTTGGAGTGGATGATGGAGTTGACGGCGAGCAGCACGTCGGCGGTGTCGTCGATGACGACCGGGGTGTTACCGGCGCCAACGCCCAGGGCGGGCTTGCCCGAGGAGTAGGCGGCCTTGACCATGCCCGGGCCACCGGTGGCGAGGATGATGTCGACGTCGCGCATGACCATGTTGGTCAGCTCGATGGAGGGGACATCGACCCAGCCGATGATACCCTCGGGGGCACCGGCCTTGACGGCGGCGTCAAGCACGAGCTTGGCGGCGGCGATGGTGCACTTGGCGGCAGCCGGGTGCGGGGAGATGATGATGGCGTTGCGGGTCTTCAGGCTGATCAGCGTCTTGAAGATCGCAGTGGAGGTGGGGTTGGTCGTCGGGATGACGGCGCCCACGATACCGATGGGCTCGGCGATCTTGGTGATGCCATAAGCCTCGTCGCGCTCCAGGACACCACAGGTCTTGGTGTTCTTGTAAGCGTTGTAGATGTACTCTGCGGCGTAGTGGTTCTTGATGACCTTGTCCTCAAGAACGCCGCGGCCGGTCTCCTCGATGGCCATCTTCGCCAACGGGATACGAGCCTTGTTGGCGGCCATGGCGGCCTCATAGAAGATCTTGTCGACCTGCTCCTGCGTGTACGTAGCAAAAAGCGCCTGGGCCTCTCGCATCTGAGCGAGCTTAGCCTCAAGCGCCTCTACGTTGTCCACAATTGCGGGAGTAGTGTTTTCCGGTGACTTTTTCACCATTTGTGTCTCCTTGCGATCGGAGATTTACCCTACGTCTTGCATGATAGCAAGAAATAATTCGGTAAACGGTAAGATTCCCGTAAAAGGCATACTAAAACGTTTCAATCAACTGAAACGTTTCAACTATATCCATCAGCCCAATGCATCGCCTCGCTCATTGGGGACAGACTTATATGAGTATTTCAATGGGAAAACGGGGAGAACGGGGCACCTGTTTGACAATCGCTATTCGCGGGTCGCGGTCGAGTCGGACACGCAGGCGGTCCAGTTGTTCGATTATATCCATCTCAATCCTGTGAAAGGCGCGCTCGACTCGCTCGATGCGTACCGCTGGTCAAGCTTCAAGGCATATCAGCTGGGCTATGATTCCTTTGACATCTGCAAACACTCATCTAAGTCTGTCCCCAATGAGTGCTAAAAGGCGCCCTCCGTGGGGGAGGACGCCTTTGGTAAGTTCTATGTGAACGCGAGGTCTTTGACCCGGAGAGTCCGAGGTACTTGTTGGTAAGACCTTATTTAGGAGCGCGCAACCTTGCCGGACTTGAGGCAGGTGGAGCAAACGTTCATCTTGCGACGGTGACCATCGACGACGACGTAGACGCGCTGGATGTTGGGGCGGAACTTACGGTTGGTGACGCGGTGAGAGTGGCTGATGGAGCGACCGGCAACGGGGTGCTTACCGCAAACTTCGCAAACTTTGGACATAACTGACCCTCCTTGGGCGACAAACGAACATGTCGCGTTAACAAACAAGCCTGAACTATAGCACAGAAGTCACTCCCTGTGCGCAATCTACACAGAGATATTCCCCTTTTGGCGATAGTGCCCACGCTACGGCCCTGGACGTAGATCCGATTTGCGTGCAGCAGGGGGGATTATGCCAGCTCGTGCGTGCGTTTTCAAGCTCGTCCCACAAATATATATAGGTTTATTGAGCGAAGGGCTCCGTTTACGGATTGCTCTGTATTTATGCTCGCAATTAAGCTCAAGGTTGGCTACACTATCCCTTGACCATTAAAGGGGTACGAGATACCCACATGGAATTACATAGCTGCCAAAGAGCAGCCCTTCCTGTGGGTGTCTGGTCCGCTTTGAGCGGTCGGGCATCTATTTTTTTGACTGTGTCAGCAGTCAAGACATGTGAGGAAGGAGATCGATGGGCACGACTTCCCCCAAGGCGGTCATCATGGACGAGACCGCCGTCAATCGAGCGATGACCCGCATCGCGCACGAGATTCTCGAGCGCAACGAGGGCTGTGAAGACCTCGCTCTGGTCGGCATCGTCACGCGCGGCGACCTTCTGGCAAAGAAGCTCGCCGAGGAGATCAAGGAGATCGAGGGCGTCGACGTTCCGCTCGGCAGCCTGGACATCAGCTTCTACCGCGATGACTATGCGACCAATTTCGCTCCCGCGATCCACGCTACCAACATTCCCTTCAGCGTCGACGGCAAGCGCGTCGTGCTGGTGGACGACATCCTGTATACGGGCCGTACCATCCGCGCCGCTCTGGACGCCGTTATGGACCTGGGCCGTCCGAGCCGTGTTGAGCTGGCAGTTCTCGTTGACCGTGGCCACCGTGAGCTCCCCATCTCGCCGGACTTTGTCGGCAAGAACGTTCCCTCGTCGCATGAGGAGAACGTGCACCTATATATGAAGGAAGTCGACGGCCACACCGCCGTCGAAATTAACGACGTCGCGCCGGGTTCCCATGTGGGCTCCGCGCCGCTGGGAGGTGAGTAGTACCGTGGCGTTCAACCATAAGCACCTGATCGACATTACCGAGTACTCCGAAGAGGACATCAAGCTCATCCTTGAGACCGCCAAGGCGTTCTCCGAGGTCAATGAGCGTGCGATCAAGAAGGTCCCCACGCTCAAGGGCAAGACCATCGTCAACATGTTCAACGAGCCTTCGACGCGCACCCGCAGCTCCTTCGAGCTCGCCGAGAAGCGCCTTTCGGCCGACAGCCTCAACTTTGGCGGCTCCTCGACCTCCACGGTCAAGGGCGAGAGCCTCGTCGACACCGTCGAGACCCTCAACGCCTATAAGATCGACTGCATCGTCGTGCGCGACAAGCACGCCGGCGCGCCCTACATCGTCACGCAGAACTCGCCCGCGAGCGTCATCTGCGCCGGCGACGGCAAGCATAACCACCCCACGCAGGCCCTGCTCGACCTGTACACCATCTGGGAGCACAAGGGTGACTTCCACGGTCTGAAGGTCGCCGTCGTCGGCGATATCGCGCACTCCCGCGTCTGCGGTTCGCTGATCCCCGCGTTGAAGATCATGGGCTGCGAGACCTATGCCGTCGCCCCCGGCACGCTGCTGCCGCCGGCGCCCGAGGTTCTGGGCTGCGACCACGTGACGAGCGATCTCGATTCCGTCCTGCCCGAGCTGGACGTCGTCTACATGCTGCGTGTGCAGCAGGAGCGCCTCGAGGGCGCTCCGTTCCCCACGATTCGCGAGTATCACAAGCTCTTCGGTCTGACCAAGGACCGCGAGAAGCTCATGAAGCCCGATGCGATCATCTGCCACCCGGGCCCCATCAACCGCGGCGTCGAGTTCGACTCCTACATGGCCGACCACCCGCAACGCTCCGTCATCCTGGAGCAGGTCTACGCCGGCATCTGCGTGCGTATGGCTATCCTGTATCTGCTGCTTGGAGGTGCCGATAATGGCCTTGCTTCTTAAGAATGCTCACGTCGTCGATCCGTCTGTCGAGCTTGACGGTGTCGTTGACGTCCTGATTGACGGCGACAAGATCGCCGAGGTCGGCGAGAATCTCGCCGTCGAGGGAGCCGAGGTCCGCGACCTTTCCGGCAAGTACCTCGTCCCTGGCCTGGTGGATATGCACGTTCACCTTCGCGAGCCCGGCTACGAGGTCAAAGAGGACATCGAGAGCGGCACCCGCGCAGCTGCCAAGGGCGGCTTTACCGGCGTGTGCGCCATGCCCAACACCGATCCCGTCACCGATAACGGCACCGTCGTGGAGTTCGTCAAGTCCCGCGCTGCCGAGGTCGGTCACTGCCGCGTCTATCCGTCGGGCGCCATGACCCGCGGTCTTAAGGGCGAGGCCATGTCCGAGATGGGCGATATGGTCGCCCACGGCGCCGTCGCCTTCACCGACGACGGTCGCGGCGTGCAGGGCGCGGGTATGCTCCGTCGCTGCATGGACTACGGCAAGATGTTCGGCAAGGTCTTTATGAGCCATTGCCAGGACGAGGACCTGGTCGGCCACGGCCAGATCAACGAGGGCAAGGTCTCGACCCGTCTGGCTCTCGAGGGCTGGCCGGCTGCCGGCGAGGAGCTCCAGATCGCCCGCGACATCGAGATCGCCAAGCTGACCGGTGCCAAGCTGCACATCCAGCACATCTCCACCGCTCGCGGTCTCGAGCTCGTGCGTGCCGGTAAGGCCGCTGGCGTTCAGGTTACCTGCGAGGCCACCCCGCACCACATGTTCCTGACCGAGAACGACCTGGACGAGACCTACAACACCTCGCTCAAGGTCAACCCGCCGCTGCGTACCGAGGAGGATGCCGAGGCCATCCGTCAGGGCGTCATCGACGGCACCGTCGACGTTATCGTCACCGATCACGCTCCTCACACCCCGTGGGAGAAGGCCCGTGAGTTCGAGCTTGCGCCCTTTGGTATGATCGGCCTCGA
This sequence comes from Coriobacteriaceae bacterium, assembly GCA_902363125.1. Classification (GTDB taxonomy): domain Bacteria; phylum Actinomycetota; class Coriobacteriia; order Coriobacteriales; family Coriobacteriaceae; genus Collinsella. Next base: position 204,130 of record CABIZD010000001.1, on the reverse strand, counting down.
GACCTCGCTGTCGCTCGTACTCACCGAGCTGGTCAACACGGGCAAGATGAGCATGGGCCGCATGGTCGAGCTCATGGCCATCAAGCCGCGTGAGATCCTGGGTCTCGACCAGGTTCAGGTCAAGGCGGGCTCCGTTGCCGACCTGACCGTGTTCGACCCCTCCGCAACCTGGACGGTTGGCGAGGACGGTTACGAGTCGCGCGCCGAGAACTCCGGTTTTGCCGGCCGCACGCTCACCGGTCGTGCCACCGATGTGTTTGTCGGCGGTAAGCAGACGCTTGCCGACGGCTGCATCTGCTAGCATAGCCTTATCGCTTTTGTGCGCGGCGCCCTTGCGGTGCCGCGCTTTCTATTAGTTTGGACCATGCAACCGCATGGGGGATTGGAGCGTCTATGCCCACACCTTCCACTGCACGCATGCACGACTTCGAGGTCGTCTCGAACCGGGAGATTGCCGACGGCATCTTCTCGCTCGTCATCTCGGCCCCCAAGCTTGCAAGTGCGCTCAAGCCCGGTCAGTTTGTGAACATCGCCGTACCCGGCGATGCGTCCTCGCTGCTTCGCGTGCCCCTGAGCTACTACCGCGCCGACGCCGAGGCCGGCACCGTCGAGCTGTGGTACGCCGTCGTGGGCGACGATACCCGTCGTTTGTCCCAGATGGGCTCTGGCTCCACCTCTAACCTGCTGGGCCCCGGTGGCCGTGGCTGGATGGTACCCGAGGGCACCAGGAAGGCCCTGCTCGTCGCCGGTGGCATCGGTGTTCCGCCCGTGCTGTGCCTTGCCGACAAGCTTTCCGAGCAGGGTGTGGCCGTCGACGTGTGCCTGGGCTTTGGCACCGCGTCCAAGGCCGTGGGTGTCGATGAGTTCCGCGCGCTGGGCGCCACGGTCAACGTTTGCACCGATGATGGCACGCTGGGCACGCACGGTTTTTGCACCGACCCGGCAGCCGAGCTGCTCGGCGAGGGCGGCTACGACTATGTGGCCAGCTGCGGCCCCGCTGTCATGATGAAGAAAGTCGCCGCCGCTGCCGCCGAGGCCGGTGCGTACTGCGAGGTGTCGCTTGAGCGCATGATGAGCTGTGGCTTTGGCGCCTGCAACACCTGCAATGTCGAGACGGTCGACGGTATGAAGGGTGCTTGCATGTGCGGCCCCGTGTTCGATGCTTCCAAGGTGGTGGTCTTCTAGTGGGTACCGTGAACATGGCCGTCGATTTCGGCGGCGTCAAGATGCAGAACCCCATCAACACCGCAGCCGGTACCTTTGGCTACGGTTGGCAGTTCCAGAACTTCTTTGATGTTTCCCAGCTGGGCGCCATCACCACCAAGGGTTGCGCTGCCGAGCCCTGGCCCGGCAATCCCGCGCCCCGCATGGCTGAGATTCCCGGCGGTATGATCAACTCCGTGGGCCTTCAGAACCCCGGCGTGGCTGCCTTTGCCCGCGAGTCCGGTCCGTGGCTCGAACAGCTGTCCATGGACGGCTGCCAGGTCATCTGTCAGGTTGCCGGCCACTCCGTTGACGAGTTTGTCCGCGCGCTCGAGATGTATGTCGAGCTGTGCCCCTGGGCTGCCGGCTACGAGATCAACGTGAGCTGCCCTAATATCGCCGCCGGCGGTGCCGCCATGGGCTCTACGCCCGAGGGCGCCTCATCCGTTATGGCTGCCTGCCGCAAGGTGACCGATAAGCCGCTGTTCGTGAAGATGGCGCCGGTCAACGTCGCCGAGATTGCCAAGGCCCTCGAGGCTGCCGGCGCCGACGGCCTTTCGGTCATCAACTCCATTCAGGGCATGGCCATCGACGTCCATACCCGCAAGTCCCGCGTGGCCAAGCCCAAGGGCGGCCTTTCGGGCCCGCTGTGCCACCACATCGCCGTGCGCATGGTCTGGGAGGTTGCCCAGGCCGTCGATATCCCCATCAACGGCGTCGGCGGTGTCATGACCGGCGAGGATGCGGCCGAGTTTATCCTGGCCGGCGCCACCTGCGTGTCGGTCGGCATGGCCAACTTCGTCGATCCGTGCGCTTCGCTCAAGATCGCGCACGAGCTCGAGGCCTGGGCTGAGTCCCAAGGCGTGAAGGACATCAACGAACTGGTAGGTGCTTTCGAATGCTAGAGACCGATGCCCGCGACCGCGTAATCGTCGCTCTCGACTGCGACCGCGAGCGTGCGCTCGAGCTTGCCCACGAGCTTTCGGGCCATGCCGCCTGGCTTAAGGTTGGTATGACGCTCTATTACGCTGAGGGCCCCGAGATCGTCAAGACCTTTAAGGACCTGGGCTTTAAGGTCTTCCTTGACCTTAAGTTCCATGATATTCCGCATCAGGTTCGCGGTGCCGCCCGTTCGGCCTCGCTTGCCGGTGCCGACCTGCTCTCGGTTCACGGCTTGGGTTCGGGCGCCATGCTCGCTGCCTGCCGCGAGGGTGCCGAGGAGGCGCGCGAGGACCGCGCCAAGCTCGTCGCCATCACCGTGCTCACGAGCATGAATCAGGATGCCTTGAGCGAGATTGGCGTCGAGTCGCCGGTGGCCGAGGAGGCCGCCCGCCTGGCAAAGCTCGCTCAGGCCAACGGCATCGATGGCATCGTGTGCTCGCCGATGGAGGCTCACGACATGCGTGAGCTGCTGGGTCCTGATGCCCTGATCGTGACTCCGGGTGTGCGTCCGGTGGGTGCCGCCTTAGGCGACCAGTCCCGCGTGGCGACTCCTTCCCAGGCTATCGAGCGTGGCGCAAGCCACATTGTGGTGGGCCGTCCCATCACCGGCGCCGACGATCCGGTTGCCGCCTTTGACGCCATTGTCGCCGAGCTGGTCGAAAACATCGCGTAAAAGATTCCCCTAAGTCACCACTTTTGGGTCTCATTAGCACAAAATAGCCCCTGTGCCTGCGTAAACTTTCCCATCCTTTGTGTGGAATCGCAGGTCAGGGGCTTAACTTTGGGCGCAGTATATTGCACTTTTTGCGGGTATCGTCTAACCTATGGAGCCGCGATTGGGTATTTTGTACGTTCTACGTGCTAAAATGCCAATTATTGAATCAGATATAACCCAACTATTTGGAGGTACGAATGGCACTCCCTCAGCTTACCGATGAGCAGCGCAAGCAGGCTCTTGAGAAGGCTGCTGCCGCACGTCACGCTCGCGCCGAGCTTCGCGAGCAGATCAAGAAGGGCGAGAAGCCCCTCGAGTCCGTGCTCAACTCCGATGACCCCATCGCTTCCCGCATGAAGGTTTCCACCCTCATCGAGTCTCTTCCTGGTTATGGCAAGGCCAAGGCCGCCAAGATCATGGAGGAGCTTGGTATCTCCGCTACCCGTCGCGTCCAGGGCCTCGGCGTCCGTCAGCGCGAGCAGCTCCTCGAGCAGCTGACCAAATAAGTGAGCGCTCAGGATTCCAAGCTCTTTGTGATTTCTGGACCGTCAGGCGCAGGGAAGGGTACGCTCGTCACTCGTGTGCGCGAGCGCCGCTCGAACCTGGGCCTGACGGTTTCGGCTACCACGCGAGCACCACGCAAAGGTGAGGTCGACGGCGTCAACTACTTTTTTCTGACGCGCGAGGAGTTCGACCGCCGCGTGGCAAACGGTGAGTTTGTTGAGTGGGCCGAGGTCCACGGTAACTGCTACGGCACGTTGGTGAGCGAGGTCACATCCAAGCTCGCCTCTGGCGCATCTCTGATTTTGGAGATCGATGTCCAGGGCGCCCTGCAGGTGAAGGAGCGTTTCCCCGAGGCCGTGTTGATCTTTATCAAGCCGCCTTCGCTTGAGGTACTCCGCGAGCGCCTGGTCGGTCGCGGTACCGAGACGCCCGAGACGATTGAGCTGCGTATGGCAAACGCCGCCGATGAGCTTGCCCTTGCCGACCGCTACGACGACGTCGTGGTTAATGACGATCTCGACCGCGCGACCGATGAGCTCGTTCGCGTTCTCGATATGCATGAAAGGATCTGAGGTCCGTGTCCGTTGTAAAGCCTTGCATTGACGATCTTCTGGAGAAGACCGATCACAACCGCTTCCTGCTCGCTTCGCTTGCCTCCAAGCGCGCCTGCGACATTAACAGCATGCTGCGTGGCCAGCACAACCGCGTGCTTGCCGTCCAGGATGTCGATGACATCACCATCGGGCTTTCCGGTGCCGATACCATTTCGATGGCTATGGACGAGATTGTCGACGGCGACATCTCTTACGACGAGGCCCGTTACGAGAAGGCGCTCGGCCACAAGGTTGCTGAAGCCTAAATGGCGGCTCGCGTCTGCCTGGTCCACTATCACGAGGTTGGACTGAAGGGTAAGAACCGCGCACATTTTGAGCATATCCTCATGGATAACATCAAGGCGGCCTTGGCCGCCTTTTCCGTGAATGCCGTGTCTCGAATTTCCGGTTATATCCTCGTGACCTTTAACGAGCATCAGGCCGATGAGGCGGCGCGTGTCATTCGCACCGTTCCCGGCGTTGCACGTGTGTCTTTGGCGTATCACACCAACCGCGACTCGCAGGAGTACTGCGCCGCCGCCGTGAAGGCGCTGCGCGAGTTTGGTTCCTTCGATTCTTTTAAGGTGCACGCCAAGCGCTCCAATACTGACTATGAGCTTACCTCGATTGACATCAATCGTCAGGTGGGTGAGGTGCTGTGTGAGGCCTTCCCCGATAAAAAGGTTCAAATGCACGACCCCGATGCGATGGTGCACGTACTGGTGGTCCAGGGTAGCGTTTATGTGTACGCGCGCTCCGAGCGCGGCGTGGGCGGTCTGCCGGTGGGTTCTGCCGGCAAGGTCGTGACGCTGCTGTCGTCGGGTATCGATTCTCCGGTGGCGACCTGGATGCTCGCGCGTCGCGGCGCGGTGTGCGTGCCGGTACATTTCTCTGGTCGTCCGCAGACGCCCGATACGAGTGAGTATCTGGTGCAGGACATCATCCGTGCGCTTGAGCCGGGTGTCCAGATCGGCCGCCTGTACGTGGTGCCGTTTGGCGACTGCCAGCGTGAGATTTCGGTCACCTGTCCCAGCAACCTGCGCGTGATCATGTATCGCCGCATTATGTATTCGGTTGCCGAGCGCATTGCACACATCGAGGGCGCCAAGGCCATCGTGACGGGCGAATCGCTTGGACAGGTTGCCTCCCAAACGCTTGAGAATATCATGGCCGTCAACGAGGCCGTGAAGATCCCCGTGTTCCGTCCTCTCATCGGTTCGGACAAGCAGGAGATCATTGCGCGTGCCGAGGAGATCGGTACGTTCGATATCTCGACTGAGGCCGCTCCCGACTGCTGCACGCTGTTTATGCCGCGCCGTCCCGAGACGCACGCTAAACTCGATGCCGTGCATGAGGCCTGGGAGTTGTTCGATCATGAGGAGATGATCGAGCGCCTGCTCAAGCAGACCGAGTACATCGACTTCGAGAGCAACACGTATAAGGCCCCTAAGACCTTAAAACGCAAACATTCGGAGCTTGCTCCGCGTGAGATTTACCAAGATCACGAGTAATTTTGTGCATAGACCGACGATGCGCCTGCATCGTCGGTCTTTTTCTATCTGGGCATTTTGCGGCTAAGTGTCCATTTGCTGACGTGTGGCTGAATAAATGGACAGATTTGTGCAAGGTTTTGGTCGGTTTTTGGTTTGACCGCTAAAACCGGTTTTGGAGCGTGGCTGTTGCGGAGCTCCCTTCCTGACACGATGGTGTTGGGAGGTTTTGCTATGGCGCAGCGCGAACAACACGAACGGGTCAAAAAGATGGACCGCTGGGCGGACAAGCTGCTCGGTCACAAGGCAGTGGTGATGGCGATACTGGTCGTCATTGCGATGGCGAGCGGCTTGGCGATGGCGAACCTTGGCGGCGGTACTGGCGGCGTGTCGTTTGAGCGCACTGATGGTTCGGGCTCGTTAGTGGAGCCGGGATCCGGCGATGCCTCGAGCGGAAAGACATCCGAAGGCTCTTCGTCTAAGGCGTCTGCCGCGGCAGAGGTTTATGTCGATGTTGATGGTGCCGTTGTGTCGCCCGGTGTATATCGCGTCAAGGACGGCGCGCGGGTGGCTCAGGCGATAGATGCCGCCGGCGGGCTGGCGCCCGAGGCAGACGTTACGGGGCTCAATCGGGCATCCAAGGTCGTCGATGGGCAGAAGATTCACGTTCCAACGGTGGGGGAGCAGCAGGCGTCCATTGCGGAAGCCGGTGTTGATGGTGGGGCTTCCGCATCATTGGGCGTGAGTGGCGCAACGGGCCTAGTCAACATCAATACGGCAAGCGCGGCAGAGCTGCAGACGCTCTCGGGCATCGGTCCCTCCGTGGCACAGTCGATTATCGATGAGCGTACAAAGAACGGTGCTTTTGCCTCGGTTGACGATCTGATGCGTGTGTCGGGAATCGGCGAGAAGAAGCTTGCCAAAATCAAAGATTGCATCTGCGTATGAGTGCGACCGAGCGCGAACATGTGATGCCTCCGCGGCCCCTGATGCCGTGGACGATGGCCCTGTGTGCCGGCATGTGCATGAGCTGCGCCTTGGTGCTCAACGTGGCCGCTGATGCGCTGCTGAGGGAGCAGGCGCCGGCGGTCGGGCTGCTATGGGCCATTCCCGTTGCGGCGACGGTATTCGTTGTGCTGGCTCAATCTTGTGCGCGGCTTGCCCCTTGGAAGCGGTGGCTGTATGCCGCGTCCGTCGGTCTCGTGGCGGGAGCGGTCGTCTCGGCGTGGTGGGCTGCGGGCGCGCTCAACGCCTCGAAGGCGCTCGACGGTCGAGCGGCAAGCAGCCTCGAGTTTGTCGTGCAGGGTGATCCATCCATAAACGACGACGTGTATTCCTATACCTGCGAGGTACGCGCGGACGGTAAGAACTTGGCAACGGTTCGCCTATCGTGCGACCGCGAGCTCAAGGTCGGGGCGCACGTGCGTGTTATCGGTCGCGTTTCACGTTTTGAGAACGATGCGTATGGACGATTGCGCGTGCTCCGAGGCGAGGTGCGCAAGGTTAAAGCCGTTCGGATTGTGTCGGTCGATGAGGGCTCTCCGGGGCCGCTGCTTCGGCTGCGAAATTGGCTGCTTGCGTCCATCGCGCCTGCGACCGACCCGGCACGTGCGCTCATAGCTGGTGTCGTCTGTGGTCGTTCGGCCGAGCTGCGCGCCCAGCCGGCGGGCGACTGGTTTTCGGTGACGGGAACGGCGCATCTTATCGCCGTCTCGGGCAGCCATCTGGCTATCGTGGGGTTTGTGATCGAGGGCGTATTGCAAAAGACTCGGTGCTCACGTGGTTTTCAGCGGGTGATATTGGCGATAACGCTTGTGGGCTACGCTGCCTTTACGGGCGCGTCTCCCTCGGCCGTGCGCGCGTGCTGCATGGTGTTCGCGACGCTTGTCGTAAACGGAGCGGGTCGTCGTCGGCACGGCGCATCGGCACTCTTCGTAACCATGTCCATCTTTGTGCTACTGAGGCCGACGGTGCTGTTCGAGATGGGCTTTCAGCTTTCATGTGCCAGCGTCTTTGCCATCCTGTGCTTTTGCCCGTATGCTACCTACGCTTTGGGTGAGCTGAGCGTGCCGTCGGGCATTGCCAGCATGCTCTCCGTCACACTGTGCTCGCAGTTGGCGACGCTCCCCATCACCATTCCTGCCTTTGGTACGTTCTCGCTCATTGCTCCGTTGGCAAATGCGGTCATCGGTCCGGTGGTGAGCGTACTGCTTGCTGTGTCGATCGTGCTGGTTCCCTTTTCGCTCGTGGCGCCGTTGCGGACTTGGGCGCTCGTTGTGCCCATGATTGCCGCCCGTTGCGCGCTGTTCTTCGAGCAGCTGTTTGCCGCCGTGCCGGGTGCATCCGTGAGCGTGCCGCCCGATAGCATGTGGATTTACCTAGTGCCGTGTTTGCTGGCGGTTCTGCTGGTCTGGTGGCCGCGTCCCCGTGCACGTCTTATGGCGGTGGGGCTTGCATGCCTGGTGCTCTTGGCTGCGATTCCGTACGTCTACTGGGATCGATTCGCTCCGCCTTCGGTGACGGTACTCGATGTGGGCCAGGCCGATGCGATTCTTATCCGCGAGGGCGGCGCAGTAGCGCTCGTCGACTGCGGGCTCGACGAGCGCGTGGTAGCGGCGTTGGTTCGCAACAATGTCCACCATATCGACGCCGTCTTCGTGACACATTGGGACGAAGATCATTGGGGTGGTCTTCCCGATGTGCTCGATCGGTTTTCGGTTGGAACCATTGCAGTTGCAGCGGATGCGCTGGACGGTGCGCCTGCTGAGGTCCTGAATCGCCCCGGCGTAACGTATCGGCAGGTGGCTCGCGGGGATACGGTCGATATCGGCGCATTTCGGGCTCGTGTGATGTGGCCGTTTGACACGGTGGATGGCGAGGGCAATGAGGACTCGCTTGTCTTGCTGCTCTCCTATGCCCGGGAATGCAAGAGCCTGCGTATGCTCCTCACTGGTGATGCCGAGCTCGATCAGGAGCGCGAGTTTGTACAGGAGGTGGGTGATATCGATGTGCTCAAGCTGGGGCATCACGGCTCAAAAGTTTCCGTCGACAAAGACCTGCTGGAAACGCTTAAGCCCGAGCTCTCTATGGCGAGTGCGGGCGAGGGCAACCGCTACGGCCATCCATCCGATGCCTGCATCGATGCCGTTCGCGATGCGGGCGGCGCGTTCGCATGTACCATTGAACAAGGAGACATTACCGTCTCGCCGACCGTAACAGGTTTTGCCATGCGATGCCAGCGACCGTGATGCTGCCGTTGGCGCGGGACCAACCCCTGGGCTAAAATGGCACGGTACGAATTCGAGAGTCTGCGGGAGGGGAGCGCAATGTCCGAAACCGGTCTGCTGCCGGCATATCTGATCGTCGGTACCGACGGAGTCAAGCGCGATCACGCCGTCTCGCGTATGAAAGCGCGTCTGGAAAAGTCGGGTATGGTCGAGTTCAACCTCGACGAGCGCGATATGACCAAAGACCCCGATATCGAGTCGATTATCGGATCGCTCAACACCTTTCCCATGGGCAGCGAGTTTCGCCTGGTAATCCTTGACGGCTGCTCAAAACTCGCCAAAGCGATCTCCGAGCTGCTTGTCGACTATCTGGCGAGTCCCAGCCCCACGACGGTTTGTCTCATCATCGCCGACTCGCTTGCCAAGAACACGCGCCTGTATAAGGCGATCGCCAAGATCGACAAGAAGGCGGTGATCGATTGCTCCGGTACCAAGCGCTGGGAGCTACCGCGCCGCGTGCAGCAGATGGCGACGCAGCACGGCAAGTCGATCTCGACGGCGGCCGCCGAGGAGCTCGTCTCGCGTTCGGGTGAAAACACTCGCATGCTCGATAACGATTTGGCTAAGCTTGCCCAGATGGTCGAGGCGCCCCAGATTGAGCTTGCTGATGTGGAGCACTGGATTGTGCGCACGGCCGAAGTCCAGCCCTGGGACTTTCTCAATGCGGTCTCGGCCCGTGACATGCGACGCTCGCTCGAGCTCTTCAATCTACTGCCCGCCAAGAGCTACGTGTGGACTTACACATTGCTGTGCGGCCGCATCCGCGAGCTTATCGTTGCCAAGGCGCTCGATGCGCGCGGACAGGGTCGTGAGCTGGCCGCAACGCTTAAGCTCCAGTCCTGGCAGGTCAAGAATCACCTGACCTGGGCACGTCGCTTTTCGATGGCAGAGCTCGTTGCCGCGCTCGAGGGCGCGGTCGATGTGGAGCTCGCGCTGAAGGGTTCGGCCGATTCTCAGACCGCGCTTTTGCTCTGGATTACGTACATCTTGAGAAAATCGTGATGATACCTGCCTATTTGACAAATTCGTTCTATCCCTTTGAGGGGGAGCGTGCTATAGTAGGCGCTTGCATGACCTCACCGTGTCTCAGAGGTGTCATACATTTTTTGCAAGGAACTCGAAAGGAACTCCAGAAGTGGCAAACATCAAGTCTCAGAAGAAGCGTATCCGCACCAATGAGGCAGCTCGCATGCGTAACAAGGCTGTCAAGTCCGAGCTCAAGACGCTGACCAAGCACGTCCAGTCCGCCGTTGCCGAGGGCGACGCCGAGAAGGCCCAGGCTGCCCTCAAGACCGTCACCAAGCGTCTCGACATGGCTGCCGCCAAGCATGTTATCCACAAGAACCAGGCTTCCAACCGCAAGTCCGGTCTTGCCAAGCTCGTGAACAGCATCAACGCCTAAGTTGTAAATTTCGCACCACACAGATTACGCGCATAAATGGAGCCTGTTTTATGGAACAGGCTCCATTTTTTGTACCGCTCGGGTAAGATGGTCCGCATGAATACTTCAATTGACATTTCCCACATCCGCAACTTCTCAATCGTTGCGCACATCGACCATGGCAAGTCCACGATCAGCGATCGCATCCTCGAGCTCACCCATACCGTCGACGAACGCGACATGGAGTCGCAGCTGCTCGACACCATGGATATCGAGCGCGAGCGCGGCATCACGATCAAGTCCAATGCCGTTCGCGTGTCCTATGACGCCGACGATGGCGAGACGTATCAGTTCAATCTGATCGATACGCCGGGCCACGTGGACTTTACCTATGAGGTCTCGCGCTCGCTGGCAGCCTGTGAGGGCGCGGTGCTCGTTGTCGACGCCACGCAGGGCGTCGAGGCGCAGACCGTCTCCAACGCGACGCTCGCCATGAACGCCAATCTGGACATTGTGCCGGCCATCAACAAGATCGACCTGCCCTCGGCCCATCCCGACGAGGTTAAGGCCGAGATCGAGGATGACCTGGCGATCCCTGCCGATGATGCCGTGTGCGTCTCGGGCAAGACCGGCGAGGGCATCCACGATCTGCTGGAGTCCATTGTCTTTTTGATCTCTCCGCCCAAGGGCGATGCGAACGCGCCGCTCAAGGCACTCATTCTGGATTCGTACTTCGACGAGTATCGTGGCGTCGTCGCCACGGTGCGCATCTTTGACGGCTCCATCAAAAAGGGCGATACCCTGCGCATGATGCAGGCAAAGGGCGACTTTTTGGTCGATGGCGTGGGCGTCAAGCGTCCCGCCGAGACCCCGGTCGACGCGCTCACGGTCGGCGAGGTCGGATACGTGGTCACGGGCCTGAAGGACCCCGAGGCCGTTCGCGTGGGCGATACCCTCACGTGGGCGTCGAATCCCTGCCCCGAGCCGCTTCCCGGCTACCGCGAGGCCAAGCCCATGGTCTATACGGGCCTGTTCCCGATCGATAACAAGGACTACGAGAACCTGCGTGACGCGCTCGATAAGCTGCACGTCAACGACCCGTCGTTGGTGTGGGAGCCCGAGACCTCGGTGGCGCTCGGCTTTGGCTTCCGCGTGGGCTTCTTGGGCCTGCTGCATATGGAGGTCGTCAAGGAGCGCCTGGAGCGCGAGTTCAATCTTGACCTCATTGCCACGAGCCCCTCGGTGGACTATCACGTCTACAAGACTGACGGCGAGATGATTGATGTCCGCAGCCCGCAGGATCTGCCCGAGGCTACGCGCATCGAGCGTATCGAGGAACCCTACCTCAAGGCCAAGATTATCTGCCCGCCCGAGTATACGGGTGCCGTCATGCAGCTCGCTATCGAGCACCGCGGCATTACTACCGACATGATTCATCTCACGAGCAAGTCGGTCGAGATGCGCTTTGATATGCCGCTCGCCGAGCTCATCTTGGACTTCTTTGACCAGCTCAAGAGCCGTACCAAGGGCTATGCCTCGCTCGACTACGAGTTCAACGAGTATCGTCCCTCCGAGCTCGTCAAGCTCGATATCTTGCTTTCGGGCGACGAGGTGGACGCGCTGTCGTTTATCGTCCATAAGGACAAGGCCTATGGCCTGGCCCGTGGTCTGTGCGACAAACTTAAGGAGATCATCCCGCGTCAGCTGTTCGAGGTTCCCATCCAGGGTGCTATCGGCAACAAAATCATCGCCCGTTCTACCGTCAAAGCGCGTCGCAAGGACGTTCTTGCTAAGTGCTACGGCGGCGATATCTCGCGTAAGCGCAAGCTGCTCGAGAAGCAGAAAGAGGGCAAGAAGCGCATGAAGGCCATCGGCTCGGTCGAGGTCCCGCAGGAGGCCTTTATGGCGATCCTCAAGGTGGACGAGTAGGTCTATGGCGCTTTCCGAATACAGCAAGCGGCTGCTGGGCGCCTATGCCGAGCAGCCGTTCCTTATGGCTCCCATGGCGGGCGTAACCGATCCCGCTTATCGCATCATGTGCCGCCGCCGCGGTGCCAATCTCGCCTATAGCGAGATGGTGAGCGTGGCGGGCCTTGCCTATGCCAGCAACAAGACCTGGCGCCTGGTGCTACCGGCCGACAAGGAGCAGCAGATTTGCGTGCAGCTCTTTGGCTCCAAGCCCGAGCAGTTTGCGAGTGCCGTCGCCGCCGTCGAGGAGCGTGTGGGCGATCGCCTGTCATTGATTGATATCAACATGGCCTGTCCGGCTCGCAAGGTCGTTACTAAGGGCGAAGGCTCGGCGCTTATGCGCACGCCCGACCTGGCCGAGAAGATTGTCGAGGCAGCGGTGGGCGCGGCGCATGTTCCCGTGACCGTGAAGATCCGCAAGGGTTTTTATGCCGAGGACCGCAACGCCGCAACGTTTGCCCAGATGCTTGAAGGGGCGGGCGCCTCTGCAGTTGCCGTGCACGGTCGTTGTGCCACGCAGCTCTACACCGGCCAGGCCGATTGGTCGGTTGTCGATGAGGTTGCCGACGCCGTCGAGATTCCCGTGATTGGTTCGGGTGATGTGTTCTGCGCCGAGGATGCCGCGGAGCATCTGCGCAGTTCTGGTGCCAGCGCGGTGTTTATCGCGCGCGGCATCTACGGCAATCCGTGGGTGTTCGGTGATGCTCGCGCCCTTGCGCTCGATGGCATGCCGGTGCCGGCGCGCAGCTCCGTTGAGCGCCTAGACGCCCTGCGTGAGCACCTAACGCTGACGCATGAGCTCCTGCCGCTCATGTCGCGTGCCCGTACGTACGCAAGCTGGTACTTAAAAGGCATGCCCCATGCCGCCGCTTGGCGTGCCCATGTGGTGCGCTGTTCCACTTACGAGGAGTTTATGGCGCTGGTCGATGAGATCGAGCGCGATGTGGTGGCCTGCGAGGCTGCCCTTGCCGCCGGCGAATCGGTGCCTCCACATCCGCTGGAGGCTTAAGGGTGGCCGTTACCGCGCTGTACGTGCACGTGCCGTTTTGCGCCCAAAAGTGCCGGTACTGCGACTTTGACTCGCGCAGTTTTGCTCCGTGCGACCTGAGCGCTGCGCTCGATGTCTATTTTGAGCAGTTGTTCGCGCGCCTCGATGCTTTTGGCAAGGCTAGGGCCCTTGAACAGATCCGCACCGTCTATGTTGGCGGTGGTACGCCGTCGCTGGCGGGGGAGCGCCTGGTGGAGCTGGCGCGGCGTATTCGTGCGTGGTGCGCCCCCGTTGAGTTTACCTGCGAGGCCAATCCCGAGTCGCTGACCGCCGAGCTTGCCGCTGCGCTTGCCAAGGTTGGTGTCACACGCGTCTCTCTGGGCGTGCAAACGCTCGATAACATCGAACTTACCGCTATCGGCCGTATTCACGATGCCGATCGGGCGCTCGCCGCCATCGCGACAGTCAAGAACGCTGGGCTTGACGTGTCGTGCGACCTTATGTGCGGACTTCCCGGGCAGACCGCAGCGAGTTGGAGGCGCACGCTCGATGGCGTGCTGGCGGCGGCTCCGCATCATGTGTCGGTCTACCCGCTCACGCTTGAGGAGGGGACTCCCCTTTATCGCATGGCGTGCCGCGACGAGTCGGTAGAGCCCGACGAGGATTTTCAAGCTTCGTGCATGGATGTGGCGCGTGAGCGTCTGGGTGCGGCCGGCTATCACCCGTATGAGGTGGCAAGCTATGCGCTCGACGGACATGAGTGCGCCCATAACATTGCCTACTGGACCGGCCAGGGCTATTTGGGCCTGGGTCGCTCTGCCGCGGGCATGCTCGATGCCGAGGATTTCGATCGTCTTGCAGGTTTGTTCCCCGGCGTGTCTTCTCGAGGCGATTCGTACCGCGTGCGTCTGGTGCAACGTGACGATGACGCGACGGCGTTCGAGGCCGAATATCTGTCGCAGCGTGAGGCTGCGGCTGAAGACCTGATGCTCGCTTGTCGCTTGACGCGCGGTATTGCGTCCGATCTGTTGGTTCGTGCAGCTTGCGTCATCCCAACGGGCGAGCTGGCAGCTGTCTGCGATCGCGCGCTCGAATTGGGTCTTGCCACTTGGGTGCCCGAGACGCTCGGAGTCCATGAGGGACCCTTCACTTCGGCAGACGTCCTCGCGGGCCATGTCCGTGCTCGTTTAGCGCCCACCCACTTGGGCTGGCTCGATGGAAATGTGCTGTTCGAGCTGTTTTGGGGTCTAGCCTAGGCCGCTCGGGTAGAATTACCGCAATATATACGCTGCTGTGAGCAGGAGGTTGCCGCGCATGGCGACGATGAACGAAAAAGATTACTACGAGATTTTGGGTGTCTCCAAGGACGCCACCTCGCGTGATATTCAGAAGGCCTTCCAGCAAAAGGCCCGCAAGCTCCATCCGGACGTCAACAAAGAACCTGATGCCGAGGAAAAGTTTAAAGAGGTTTCCGAGGCCTACGCCGTGCTTTCGGACGAGCAGAAGCGTGCGCGCTACGACGCCATGCGCTCGGGCAATCCCTTTGCCGGTGCACCGACGGCTTCGCCCTATGGCGGTGGCTATGCCGGCAGCGCCGGTTACGGCAATCCCTTTGACGGCGGTTTCCCCTTCGGGGGCGCCTGGGGCCAGCCGCGTCGCGGGCAGGCTGCCTATAATCCCGAGAACGGCGCCAACGTGGTCGTCGATATTAAGCTCGACGCCAAGGAGGCCAAGGGCGGTGCCCGCAAGACCGTTCGCTATACGCGCTTCGATACCTGTGGTCACTGCGGAGGCTCGGGTTCTGTTTCGTCCGAGCATGCACATACCTGTCCGAGCTGCGGCGGTCGCGGCCACATCGACGTCGACCTGTCCTTCCTGTTCGGTGCCGGCACGTTCCAGTCGGTCTGCCCCGAGTGCGGAGGTTCCGGTAAGGTCGTCGCCGACCCCTGTCCCGATTGCGGCGGCAGCGGTCGAACCCGTGTGACCTCCGAGCAGACAATTGAGTTTCCTGCCGGCACGCACGATGGCGACGAGGTCCGCATTGGCGGCATGGGTCACGCCGGCACCAACGGTGCCTCGGGCGGCGATCTTGTCGGCCGTGCCCATGTTGAGGCCGAGCGTCTGGAAGGCAAGGCCCGTACCGGTTTTTACCTGATGGGCATCGTGGCGCCGTTTTTGGTGCTGTCGGCCATATCGGGCGTGTTCTCGGCCTTTGCCGTGATGTGCTTTATTCCGTTTGCCATGGGCCTTTTCATGGTGGTCTCGGACGGCGTGCTGCACCGCAGCCTGCTGTGGTGGAAGCGCGGCGCGATGCAGTTTGCCAACGGTTTTGCCAACGGATTTATGTTCGCGCTCGTGTCGGTTTGGTTTGCGAGCTGCTCGCAACGTGCCATGCTTTCGCCCTACGCAATGCAATAACATCTAGCCCTCTGTTTGCGGCCGGCCCAGCTTGGGTATAGGACGCACTGTGACAATAATGAAAGTCGGAAGGATTCGGTCGTGTCGGAAAATAGGGATTACTACGAGGTACTTGGCGTCGACAAGGATGCCGATGCGCGGACGATTAAGCGCGCGTTTCTAAAGAAGGCCCGTACCGTACACCCGGACGTTTCGGACGACCCCGAGGCCGAGGCCAAGTTCAAAGAGCTCAACGAGGCTTATTCCGTTCTTTCCGACGAGCAGAAGCGTGCTAACTACGACCGTTACGGCACCGCGGACGGCCCTGGTGGTTCGGGCTACGTCGATATCAACGATATCTTTGGCGGCATGGGCATGGACGACCTCTTCTCGTCGTTCTTTGGCGGCGGTGCCGGCGGTGGCGCCCGAAATCGCCGTGAGCGTCGTCGCGGCCGCGATATGGCGATCTCCCTTTCGGTGACCCTTGAGGAGGCGGCGCTCGGTTGCAAAAAGACGATCAGCTATGACCGCCTTGCCCCCTGCGAGGATTGTAACGGCACTGGTAGGGCCGAGGGCGCACAGGAAAAGCAGTGCAGCCGCTGCCACGGCACAGGCTATGTCACGACGGTCCAGCGCTCGTTCCTGGGCCAGGTTCAGTCCTCTTCGCCTTGCCCCGACTGCCACGGTGAGGGCACGGTCATCGACCATCCCTGCGAGACCTGCGACGGTCAGGGCCGCACACCTTCGCACGAAAAGATCGACATCGATATCCCCGCCGGCGTTTCGACCGGTCGCCAGCTGCGCGTGAGCGGCTTTGGCGAGGCAGGCCTTCGCGGTGAGCCCTCGGGCGACCTGATCGTCAACGTTCGTGTTGCCGACCACGAGCGTTTTAAGCGCAACGGTGACGACCTGTACCTCCTGAGCGATATCTCGATTGCGCAGGCTGCGCTTGGCTGCGAGATCGAGGTCGAGGGCATTATGCCCGACGAGGTCGTCAAGGTGACGGTTCCCGCCGGCGCCCAGTACGGTGACACCGTGAGCGTCAATAATTACGGCATGCCGCGCATTGGCGGTGGCGGTTCGCGTGGCCGCTTGATCGTGCAACTGCGCGTGGTCGTTCCCACCAATCTTTCCAATAAGCAACGCGAGCTGCTCCGCGCTTTTGCCGATGAGATGGGCGATGACGTCGCTTCCGGTAAGAAGTCGGTGACCGACCGTATCAAGAGTGCCCTCGACGATATCCTCGATTAAGGAGCCCGCGTGCTCGCACCTCATATCTCTGTCGTCAACCTCGGCTGCCGCGTCAACCGGGTTGAGTCCGACCGTATCACTGCCGATCTTATGCGCCTGGGATTTGCTATTGTGGAGCCGCAGGATGCCGATCTGATCGTCATTAACACCTGTGCCGTTACGGGCGAGGCCGAGGCCAAGACCCGTAAGGCCGTCCGTCATGCGCTGGCCTATCCGGGCGAGCCTTACGTGGTCGTAACCGGCTGCGTCGTCAACCTGCATCCCGAGGAGTTGCTGGAGCTCTCCGATCGCGTGATCGCCGAGCCGTCCAAGATTGACGTCGCCGAGCGCGTCTGCGAGGTGCTGGGTGTCGAATCCGATAGCGTTCCCGCCTGCAGCGATGGCGAGGTGGTCGATGCGCTCGGTCGCTCTCGCCTGGGCGTGAAGATTCAGGACGGCTGCAACCATCGCTGCACCTATTGCATTGTGTGGAAGGCACGCGGCCCCGAGCGCTCCGTGCCCGTCGAGTCCGTGCTCGAGCAAGTTCGCGAGGCCCAGGAGGCCGGCGTGCCCGAGGTGGTGCTGACCGGTGTGAACCTGGGTGCCTACGATGGCAAGAGCGCGACCGACGAGCACGTCGAAATCGATGAGCTGCTCGAGGCCATCATGGAGCGCACGTCTATTCCGCATGTGCGCATTTCCTCGGTCGAGCCCATGGATATCTCCGAGCGCCTGCTTAAGGTTATGGCGCGCTATCCGCAGCGTATCGCCCCGTTTTTGCACCTGCCCGTGCAGTCCGGTTGCACGGCGACCCTGCATCGCATGGGCCGTCCCTATAGCGCCGAGGCCTTTGAGGACACGGTGCGTATGATTCGTGCCATCTTGCCCCAGGCGTCCCTTTCGTGCGATGTCATCGTCGGTTTTCCTGGTGAGACGGACGAGGAGTTCGAGGAATCGCTGGCGCTGTGCCGCCGTGTGGGTTTCTCGCGTATGCACGTGTTCCGCTACAGCAAGCGTCCCGGTACCCTTGCTGCCGACATGCCCGACCAGGTGCCACCCGAGGTTATGGCCGAGCGCAGCCGCCGTATGCGGGCCGCCGCACAGGAGCTCGCTATTGCCGACGCTCGTCGTCGCGTGGGCACGGTCGAGCGTGCCGTGCTCGAGTATGGTGACAACCTGACGCTCGGCTCGTTCCATCATGCCCGTCTTGACGATACCTGTGGACTTACAGCCCCGTGCCTGCTCGATGTTGCTATCATCGGAGTCGATGATTCCGGCTTGGTCCATGCACGCAGGGAGGTTCATGGAAGCCTCGAAGATTAGACTTACCGTTCCCGAGGGAATTGATCCCTCGCGCGTTTTGGGCGCCGGCGACGGCGTCCTTCGTGCGCTTGAGAGCTTGGTTCGCGCCCATGTGGTCGCCCGTGGCGATAGCATCTCCGTGAGCGGCGACCCGGACGAGGTCGAACTCGTGGCGCGCTTTTTCGAGCACGCTTTTCGCGAGGCGGCCGCCGGGCGCACGCTGTCTGCCGACGATGTCTCTTGCTGCCTGGCCGTCTTGCGCGACGGTGAGCACGAGGCTACGTCGCTTCGCGATGACGTGCTGCTTTCGTATCGCGGCCGCGTCATTCGCCCCAAGACGCTCGGGCAAAAGCGCTATGTGGATGCCATCCGCTCGCATACCATCACGTTTGGCTTGGGTCCTGCCGGTACCGGTAAGACCTATCTGGCTATGGCGCTCGCCGTTGCCGCGCTCAAGCGTCACGAGGTGGGCCGTCTGATCTTGACGCGTCCGGTTGTCGAGGCGGGGGAGAATCTGGGCTTTTTGCCCGGCACCCTTGAGGAAAAGATCGATCCCTACATGCGTCCGCTTTACGACGCCCTTTTTGACATGATGGATCGCGAGCGCACCGATGAGCTTATGGAGCGCGGCGTGATCGAGATCGCCCCGCTTGCCTACATGCGCGGCCGCACGCTGAGCGATGCTTTCGTGGTACTCGACGAGGCGCAAAATACCACGCCCGAGCAGATGAAGATGTTCCTGACGCGCCTGGGCTTCAACTCCAAGTTCGTGATTACCGGCGACCTGAGCCAGCGCGACCTGGTGGGTCGTCGTGGCGGTCTTGCTGACGTTGAGCAGATTTTGGGCTGTGTCGACGATGTCGCATTTTCTCACCTCGAGCGTGCCGACGTGGTGCGCCATGCCCTGGTGGGTCGTATCGTCGAGGCATATGAAGCTTATGATGACGTGCGCGAGCAGCGCCCGCGCGACCGAAAGGAGTCCCGTTGAGTGTATTGATCAGCAACGATGCCGAGCTCGATACGCTGCTCGACGCGCAGGAGGTGGAGCACATCTGCGAGGTTGTGCTTGCCGCCGAGGGCGTTGAACGTGGAGTCGAGATTTCCCTTTCGTATGTCGACGAGGACGAGATGCACGAGCTCAACCACGAGTGGCGCGGTATCGACCGCACCACCGATGTGCTCTCGTTTGAGTGCGATTCGGCCTTTGACGATGACATTCCCGCCGATGAGACGCTTGAGCTCGGCGATATTATCTTGGCCCCGCAGGTTATTGCCCGTCAGGCCCCCGGTTTTGGCAATAGCCCCGCTGACGAGTGCCGTCTGATGCTCGTACACGGAATGCTGCACCTGCTGGGCTATGACCATATCGAGGACGACGAGGCCGAGGTCATGGAGGCCCGCGAGGACGCCATCCTGCGCGATCTGGCGCTCGAGCGCGGCGAGGACCCCAAGCTAGTCCACGTCGGCCCCATCACCAACCACGCCCACGACTAGGAGCCGTCTATGATTCCCGGATCGAACAAGGACCATCCGTCCTTCTTAAAGTCGTTTTCCTACGCCATGGAGGGCTTCGTCACCGCCGTCAAGACCGAGCGCAACATTAAGGTCATGCTCGTGGCGGGCGTGTGCACCGTCATTGCCGGCTGTATCGTGGGCCTCGACATTGCCGAGTGGGCCACGATTATCATCTGTTGTGGCCTGGTGATTCACGGCGAGCTGTGCAACACCGCTATGGAGGCTATCGTCGACCTAGCGACCCAGGAGCTCCATCCGCTGGCCAAGCGTGCGAAGGACATCGCCGCCGCCTCTGTATACATTCTTTCCATCACCGCCGCGATTGTGGGCGTGCTGGTATTTGCCCACGCGCTCGACTTTATTTAGAAAGGGATTTTCATGTCCGACAATATGCAGCCTATCGATGAAACTCTGGACGACGAGTCCCTGGATGCGGTGGATGCCGAAGCGTTAGAGGCCTATGAGGATGTCGAGGAGTTCGACCCGTTTGAGGACATGAGCGACGAGGAGCTTGACGCCCTGTGCGACGAGGACGACAACCTCGCGGGCTTTGGTGACTTGGAGCCCGGTTTCCGCAGCGGCTTTGTGGCCCTGGTCGGTCGTCCCAACGCTGGCAAGTCTACGCTGCTTAATGCCTGCTATGGCAAAAAGGTCGCCATCACCTCGCCGGTGGCCCAGACGACCCGCCGCCGCATGCGCGCCGTCGTCAACCGCCCCGGCTACCAGCTGGTCTTTGTCGATACCCCCGGTATTCATAAGCCCAAGGACGGCTTGGGATCCGAGCTCAACAAGAGCGCGTTGTTCGAGCTGAACGATGTTGATGTCGTCGCGTTTTTGATTGATGCCACCAAACCGATCGGCAGGGGAGACGCCTGGGTTGCCGAGCGCGTCAAGAACGCTCGTTCCAAGAAGGTCCTGGTGCTCACCAAGGCCGATGAGGCTGACCCCGCACAGGTCATGGAGCAGCTTAAGGCAGCCCACGAACTCATGGAATATGACGACGAGATCGTGACGTCGTCGGTCAAGAACTTCAACGTCGATGCATTTATCGAGACCGTTGCGCACTTTTTGCCTGAGGGTCCGCGTTGGTTCCCCGAGGACATGGGTACCGACGCTTCCGATGAGACGCTCGTTGCCGAGTTTGTGCGCGAGAAGGTCTTGCGCCGCACCCGTGATGAGATTCCGCACTCCGTTGGCGTGATCTGCGATGCGCTCGAGCAGACCAAGAAGGTGCTGCGCGTGCACGCCACCATTTACGTCGAGCGCGAGGGCCAAAAGGGCATCATCATCGGTAAGGGCGGCGAGATGATCAAGCATATCGGTATCGACGCCCGTCGCGATCTTGAGCGCATCTTTGGCACGCAGGTCTTTTTGGAGCTGGACGTGAAGGTCAAGGCCGGCTGGCGTGACGACGAGGCCCAGATTCGCCGCTTTGGCTACACCGCCGAGGACTAAGGGCGCGCGGCGCGCATGGCAGGCTCCCGGACATATCGCACGAAGGTTCTCGTCCTCGACAAGACGAAGCTTAAAGAGACGGACCTGATCCTGACGATGCTTGACGAGCGGGGTCGGCAGGTTCGTGCCGTGGCAAAGGGCGCCCGCAAACCCGGTGGGCGCCTGGCTGCGCGCTGCGAGCTGTTCTGTACCGTCGATATGCTGCTCGCGCATGGACGGTCGCTCGACGTGGTTTCCCAGGCCGAACTTATGGAGGCGCCGCTCAGCGCTGCGCCCGATTACGAGACGACCTGCGCCGCAAGCGCGATCGCCGAGGTCGCGCGCGTATGCTCGTTCGAGGACGCCGAGGACCCGTTTACCTTTGCTATTACGCAGCGGGCGCTTGCCCTGGTGGGCGGCGGGCTCGACACGGCGCATATGGATCTACTCGTGGCGGCATATGTCTTTAAGCTGCTGTCGCATGTTGGCTATCGACCCGATTTTTCGGCCTGCGTACTGTGCGGAGACCCCATGCTGTCGTATTTTTCGCCCCAGGCCGGTGGGCTCATGTGCGGCTCGTGCGCGTCGAGCGTTCCGGGTGCCGAGTTGGTATCGACCGGTGAGACCGCATGGCTGCGCGCCCTCATGTCCATGACCTTCGATGCGCTCATGGCCGAGCGAATCGACCCGCATACGGCGGCATTCCTGCTCGGGCTTTCGCATGTTTGGGCTGCGACGCACACCGATCAGCGCCTCCGCGCGATGGAATTCATGTTGGGTCGGTGATGATGCGCAGGCGCGGGCTGCTTGTGGTAACATACCGACCTGTTGGTACCTCGACCTTGGTTGTTCGCTCCACCGGCGGCTTCCCAGTCCGAGGCGAATCGAGTCGCCCGCGGGCGACGTAAAACGAAAGGTGAAACAATGACTGTTTCCAAAGAGCGCAAGGCGGAGCTGACTGCCCAGTTCGGTAACACCCCGGTCGACACCGGCAACCCCAAGGTTCAGGTCGCCATCCTGTCCGAGCGCATCAAGGAGCTGACCGAGCACATGAAGTCCCACCAGAAGGACTTCCACACCCGTCGTGGCCTGCTCATGCTCGTCGGCCGTCGTCGTCGTCTTCTCTCCTACATCAAGAAGAACGACATCGTCGAGTACCGTGAGCTCATCAAGGCTCTGGGCATCCGCGACAACATCCAGTAGGATTTGTACATGCTAAGAGCGTCCTGCGCAGCGGGGCGCTCTTTTTGTGTAAGGGCGCGAACAATCACGCTCTGAAGCGTGGCGGGGGCAGGGGGCCCGCGTCACATGAGAAGCCCGCAGACAAGGGGTCTGCGGGGTTAAGGAGAACAATGACACTCGTATCCAAGACCTTTGAGCTGTACGGCAAGACCTACACCTTTGAGTCGGGCGAGCTTGCCAAGCAGGCCACCGGCGCCTGCCTGGTCAAGCAGGGCGACACCACGATGCTCGACACCGTGGTCGTCTCCAAGGAGCGCAAGAACTACGACTTCTTCCCGCTGACCGTCGACTTCAACGAGAAGATGTACGCAGCCGGCCGCATCCCGGGTGGCTACCTCAAGCGTGAGGGCCGTCCCAGCGAGAAGGCCACGCTCACGGCCCGCATGATCGATCGCCCGATTCGCCCGAGCTTCCCGGATGGCTTCCGCAACGAGGTGCACATCGTCGCCACCTCGCTCGTCGCCGACCAGGTCAACCCCTTCGATGTCATCAACGTCATGGGTGCATCCCTGGCCATGACGCTTGGCGGCGTGCCCTTCGAGGGCCCGCTTGCCTGCGTGCGCATCGGCCGTAACGTGGAGACAGGCGAGTTTATCGTCAACCCCACCTACGAGGAGCGCGAGAACTCCGATCTGGACCTGGAGCTGGGCGGCTCTGCCGACTTTATTTCGATGGTCGAGGCCGGAGCCGAGGAGATCTCCGAGGACGACATGCTTGCCGCCATGAAGTTTGGCCAGGAGGCCCTTGCTGCTTTCTGCCAGGCTCAGGACGAGTTCGTCGCCGAGTGGGAGCAGGTCAACGGCCCCATCGTCAAGAAGGAGTACCCGCTCGACCAGCCCGTCGAGGAGGTCCAGGAGCGCATCTTCGCCCACTACGACGAGATGGCTGCCGCCCTTCGCGACGCCGACAAGCTCTCCCGTATCGGTAAGGTCGAGGCTCTGAAGGAGTCCATCCGCGCCGAGTTCACCGAGGAGGAGCAGGCCGCTTGGGAGCGCGAGATCCCCGTGGCGCTCAAGAAGCTCGAGAAGAAGGCCATGCGCACCATGGTCGTCGAGACCGGTGAGCGCGTCGACGGCCGTGCCGCCGATGAGATCCGTCCCATCATGGTGAAGGACAACTACCTGCCGCTCGTTCACGGCTCCGGTTTGTTCCAGCGTGGCCAGACCCAGGTGCTCTCGGTTCTTTCGCTCGGCATGCTCAACGAGGGTCAGCGTCTGGATACCATCGAGCCCACCGAGGGCAAGCGCTACATGCACCACTATAACTTCCCGCCGTTCTGCACCGGCGAGACTGGCCGCATGGGCAGCCCCAAGCGCCGCGAGATCGGCCACGGCAACCTTGCTGAGCGCGCTCTGCTTCCGGTGCTCCCCGACGAGAACGAGTTCCCCTACGCCATCCGCGTCGTCTCCGAGGTCATGGAGTCCAACGGCTCCTCTTCGATGGCTTCGACCTGCGGTTCTACGCTCGCCCTTATGGACGGCGGCGTGCCCATTAAGCGCCCGGTCTCCGGTATCGCCATGGGCCTGATCCAGGAGGAGGGCAAGACCGTGGTCCTGTCCGACATCCAGGGTCTCGAGGACTTCCTGGGCGACATGGACTTTAAGGTCACCGGCACCACCGAGGGCATCACCGCTCTGCAGATGGACAACAAGGCCACCGGCCTCACCTTTGACATCCTGGCCCGCGCTCTGCAGCAGGCCAAGGAGGGTCGCGCCTTCATCCTGCAGAAGATGCTCGATGTGATCCCCGAGCCGCGCCACACCACGCGCAGCACCGCTCCGCGCATCGTTTCCATCCAGGTTCCGACCGACAAAATCCGCGACGTCATCGGTTCCGGCGGTAAGGTCATCCGCGGTATCCAGGACGAGACCGGCGCCTCGGTCGACATCCAGGAGGACGGCACCGTCTTTGTTGGCGGCACCGGCGAGTCCGTCGACCAGGCCGTCGAGCGTATCAAGCTCATCATCAAGGTTCCCGAGCCGGGCGAGGAGTACACCGGTCGTGTGGTCTCCATCCAGCCCTTCGGCGCCTTCGTCAACCTGCTGCCCGGTAAGGACGGCCTGCTGCACATCTCCCGCGTCGCCAAGGGCCGCGTGGAGAAGGTCGAGGACGTCCTCAACGTGGGCGACGAGGTCAAGGTCGTCGTCATCGAGGTCGACGATCGCGGCAAGATCTCGCTCGATCGTCTTGATAAGCCCGAGGCCCCGGCTCGTGCCGAGGGTGCCTCCGAGGGCGACGGCGAGCACTTCCAGCGCCGTGAGCGTCCGCGTCGCGAGCGCTCTGAGCGCAGCGACCGTCCGCGCCGTCCCGGCGACAACGGAGGCCGAAAGCCCCGCCGTCACCACGACGCCGAGTAACAGCTAAACATAAGCAGCTCAACAAGGGCGACTCCGGACAGGGGTCGCCCTTTTGCTCGCGCCCGGGAGGGCCGCATATGAAGTTTCCTGCTCTACAGTCCTGCGTAAGACGGAAAGCACATTAAGTGCTTTCCTTTGCGTGCGGAACTCGCGATAAACTTCATATGCGTCCCTCCCGGGCGCAAGCAAAAGGGCTGGTCAATGCCGCTCGCTATTTAGTTAGACGGTCTATTCAGTAGTCAGATTACAGATCTGTAGATAGCCGCAGCAGCATCTTCCCAGATAAAACTGACCAAAATAAACCTGTTCCTTTTTTAGCAGGTTTCCCGTGGGGCGGGCACTGATGAAGTTTATCGCGAGTTCCGCACGAACAGGAGGCCACTTAATGTGGCCTCCGTCGTGAGCAGGACTGTAGAGCAGGAAACTTCATCAGTGCCCGCCCCACGGGAAACCGTCGGGATAGACCAGTTCAGATGGGGCTTTGATGCATGGGTGGTCTGTTGTTGTGCAAATGGGTATCATACTGTGGTTATTGCATCGACTCTACGATGCATTGTTGTATGTGCCCGGCGGTCGGTTTGCCAGAAGCGCCCCGTCGGTTGTTCCAGACCCGTTTCGAAGAAAGGAAACAACACTCACCTATGGCAGCTAAAAAATCATCTCCCTTGAAGATCATCCCGCTCGGCGGCCTTGACGGCATCGGTAAGAACATGACGGTCTTCGAGTGCGGCGACGACATGGTGCTCGTCGACGCCGGTCTCATGTTCCCGGATGACTCCCAGCCTGGTATCGATCTGGTGCTTCCCGACTACACCTATGTTCTGGAGAACGAGGAGAAGCTCCGCGGTATCGTCGTCACCCACGGCCACGAGGACCACACCGGTTCGCTTCCGTACCTGCTGCAGGACCTCAACAATAAGGTGCCCATCTTCTCGAGCAAGCTGACGCTTGGCTTTATCGAGGGCAAGCTTTCTGAGTTCCGCATCCGCGCACCCAAGTTCCGCGAGGTCAAGGGCGGCAGCCATGTCAACCTCGGCGGCATCTCGCTCGACTTCTTCTCGATGACGCACTCCATCCCCGGCGCTCTGGGCGTGTTCATCCGCACAAATCAGGGCACCGTTATGCACACCGGCGACTTTAAGCTCGACCAGACGCCCATCGATGGCGTCACGCCCGACTATGCCGCTATCAGCCGCTTTGCTAAGCAGGGCATCGACCTACTGCTTTCCGACTCCACCAATGCCACGGTTCCCGGCTTTACCAAGTCAGAGGCCGAGGTTGGTCCCAACCTGCTGCACGCCATCAAGAACGCCCCGGGTCGCGTGTTCGTCGCGTCGTTCTCGAGCCACATCCATCGTTTGCAGCAGATCTGCGATGCCGCCCGCAAGTGCGGCCGTAAGGTCGTTGTGACCGGTCGCTCCATGCTCACTAACACCCGCGTGGCGCGCGAGCTTGGCTACCTCAACATCGACGACGCCGATATCATCGATGCCTTTGACATTGATAACCTGCCTGACGACAAGATTGTCGTCATGTGCACCGGTTCGCAGGGCGAGCCGCTGTCGGCCCTGTCCCGCATGGCCAATGGCGAGCACAAGACGCTCTCCATCCACGAGGGCGATACCGTTATCCTCTCGGCAACTCCTGTTCCCGGCAATGAGAAAGCCGTCCAGCAGGTCGTCAACAGCCTGGCCAAGCTCGGCTGCGACGTGTGGGATAAGAACCGCGCTCTCGTTCACGTTTCCGGTCACGGTAGCCAGGAGGAGCTCAAGCTCCTGATGGCCATGGCCAAGCCCACGTACTTTATGCCGGTTCACGGTGAAGCCGTGCATCTGCGCGCCCATGCCCAACTGGCCCGCAAGATGGGTCTCAAGGACGATCATATCTTTATCCTCGACAACGGCGACACGCTCGAGATGCGCGGCGGTATCGTTAAGCGCGGTACGCCCGTCGAGTCCGGCGTCGTTTACGTCGACGGCCTGCGCATCGGCGATACCGACCCCATCGTCTTGCGTGATCGTCAGAAGCTCGCCAACGACGGTATGGTTACCGCTGTTGCCATCGTCTCGCTCAAGCACAAGAAGATCGAGGCCATCGAGTTCTCGGGCCGCGGCGTCTCGTTTGCCATCGACGACCAGTTCTCCGAGGATGCCTCCGCGTCCATTATGAAGACGATCGAGAAGGGCAAGTTCAGCTTTACGAGCAGCGGTTCCGATGCCATTCGCAAGGCCGTGCGCGACTCGCTCTCCAACTTTATCTGGAGCCGTACGCGCACTCGTCCGATGATCATCCCGGTCGTCATGGAGGTTTAGTTTGGCGCGCGGATCTGCACAAAACGCCAAAGGCAATAAGGCCAACAACCAACCGGCATCTGCTAAGGGTGCCGGTTCCCATCTGCGTGCCAATAAGGGCCACGAGGCGGACTTCGATGATTTTGAGCCCTTGGTCGAGCCCTCGGCCAACCGCGATATCGCCGGCGTGGTCATTGCCGTCTTGGCGATTGCGTCCTTTATTGCCGTGATTTCGCCGGCGACTGCGCCCGTTACGGCTGCGGTTGCCGGTTTCTACCACTTGGGCTTTGGTCTGGGCGCCTACGTGCTGCCGATCGTCATTTTGCTGTTTGCCGCCACGCTCTTTTTAGGCGAGGACTCGCCGCTCAACGCGCGCTCTGTTGCGGGCGGCGCCGTGGTCTTTATCGCCGTCGTCTCCATTCTTTCGTTGATGGTGCCAGGTACGAGCGACTCGTGCGACCTTATGTTCACGCCGCAAAATCTGTCCGCCTCGGGTGGCTACATTGGTGCGTTTATTGCGAGTGCGCTGCAGAATGCCCTGGGTAAGCCTATCGCGATGGTGGTCCTGTTGGGCCTTGTCGTCGTGGGCCTGGTCATCATCGGCTTTTCGGTGGGCGGCGTTTTGCGCTCTGCTCGCGACCGTGCGGCTGATTTTGCCGAGCGCCGTCGTGCCGATGTTAACGCGAGTCCGTGGGGTGACGATGAGGCCCTGTCGGTGCCCGGCGTTGCCCGTCCTCACCTGAGCATTCTTCGTCAAAAGGGCTCCGATGCTGCCGTGACCACGGTCATGGGCAACGATGTGGACCCGGTTTTGGACGATGACGACGAGGACGAGGACCCGTTTGTCGACGTGTCCGATGCCGTGGAGGCCGAGCGGGCCAAGACAACGCTGTTGCCGCGCCGCCATGCCAAGAAGGGCAAGGCTGCGCCCAAACTCAATACGAGTGAGCCCGACCCGTCTTGGTCCGAGAGCGAGATTGAGCTCACCGAGGGTGATGACGAGGACGACGAGGCTCCGATTGAGACCGCAAAGACAACTTTGCTGCCGCGTCGCCATGCAAAGCGCGACCAGGTAACCGGTCAGCTTTCGATGGAAGACGACCCCGATAAGATCGACGAGTCCGAGCCGCCGTTTGCCGTGAATCCTGTCTCGGCAGCACCTCAGATCCCCGACTTCTTGAAGCATCCCAAGGTTGCCGATGCGCCTGCCTTGAGTGCTGTCGAATCGGCTGCGGCCAGCGATGGGGGAACGGACGGCGGCGCCGCAGATAACGAGGGCGAAGAAGAGGACGGCCTCAAACTTCCGCCACTTGAGATTCTGCATGCCAACCCGCAGTCGGCTTCCTCCGCGTCTTCGGACAAGGAGCTGGAGCAAACTGCCGAGTCGCTTCAGTCCACCTTGCTGGAGTTTGGTCGTAGTGCCCGCGTGGTCGGCTGGATCGCCGGCCCCACGGTGACGACCTTTAAGCTGCAACCTGGCGAGGGCGAGCGCGTGAGCAAGATTTCGAGCCTCGAGGACGATATCGCGCTATCGCTTGCTGCCCAGTCGGTGCGTATCTTTGCCCCGATCCCCGGCACCTCGCTTGTGGGTATCGAGATTCCCAATCGCAAGCGCCAGAACGTCAACCTGGGCGACGTGCTTCCCTATGTGAAGGGCGGTCCGCTCGAGCTCGCCATCGGTCGAGATGCCGAGGGTACGCCGGTCGTCGCCGACCTTGCCAAGATGCCCCACCTGCTGATCGCCGGTACCACGGGTTCCGGTAAGTCGGTCATGATCAACTCCATCATCACGACCTTGCTCATGCGCGCCCTTCCCGAGGACGTTCGCCTGATCATGGTCGACCCCAAGCGCGTCGAGCTTGCGGGCTATAACGGTCTGCCGCATCTTTACGTGCCTGTAGTGACCGAGCCCAAGCAGGCCGCGAGCGCTCTGCAATGGGCCGTGTCCGAGATGGAGCGTCGCCTGAAGGTCTTCGAGCGTCTCAACGTGCGTAAGATCTCGACCTACAACGAAAAGCAGGCCGCCGGCGAGTTTGAGCATTACGACAACCCGCCGCAAAAGATGCCCTACCTAGTCATTATCATTGACGAGCTCTCTGACCTGATGATGGTCGCCGGTAAGGATGTCGAGGCCTCGATCGTGCGTATTGCACAGCTGGGCCGTGCCGCCGGTATTCACCTTATCGTTGCCACGCAGCGCCCCAGCTCCAACGTGGTGACGGGCCTCATCAAGGCCAACATCACCAATCGCATCGCCTTTAACGTCGCCACGGGCATCGACTCGCGCGTCATCATCGACCAGATGGGTGCCGAGAAGCTCACCGGTTTGGGCGACATGCTGTTCTCCAAGGTCGACTGGGGCAAGCCCCGCCGTATCCAGGGCTGCTTTGTCTCGGACGACGAAATCAACGAGATTGTCGAGTTCGTCAAGTCGCAGAGCGAGCCCGACTACCACGAGGAGATTCTGTCCGCCGTGGCGCCCGCTTCCATGTCCATGGCGGGTGGCGGCGGCATTGTCCGCACCGGAGTCGCCGAGCCGCAAGACGATGATCCGCTCATCTGGGAAGCCGCCCATATTGTGGTGGAATCGCAGCTTGGCTCCACATCTGGCCTGCAACGCCGCCTGAAGGTTGGCTATGCGCGTGCCGGGCGTATTATGGACATGCTGGAAGAAAAGGGTGTCGTCGGCCCGCCCGACGGTTCCAAGCCGCGCGAGGTCCTGTTGGACGAGGAGGGACTTGCCGCGCTGGAATCTGTCGACGCCGAGATGGCACGTGAAGATCGTGAGTTTGGAGGATTCTGATGGCTGCACGCTTTGGTGACATGCTGCTCGAGCAGCGTCGCCGAATGGGCCTTTCCATTCAGCAGGTCGCCAACACCATCAAAATCAGGCCGCAGATCATCGAGTTTTTCGAGACCGGTAACTTTGCTTCGATGCCGCCGCGCGGCTATGCGCAGGGCATGATTTCGAGCTATGCTCGCTTTTTGGGCCTCAATCCGCGCGAGGTCGTCAATGCCTACTTTGACGAGCTGATGGCATACGAGCGCGAGACGTCGCAGCAGGGCGGTCGTTTTCAGGACGCCGCCGGCTATGTCAATTCGCGTTCCTCGGTCGATAACGGGCGCTTCCTGATGGTTCAGGGCGGTCGTTCGACCCGCTATGGACAGCGTCCTCAGCAGGCCGGTTATATTACTGAGACGGGTTCGGGTGAGGAGATTCGCTCGCAGCGTGACCGGTTCCGCAGTGCGCCGATGCCCGAGGACCGTGCACTCCCCGCTGCCCGCGGCGTGGCGCGTGACCCTCGTGCCGGCTACGGCGACGGCGGCTATTCCGATCGCGGTTACCGTGGTGTCTCCACCGGACGCTCTCGCGGTGGCTATGCGGACGCCGACACCACGCAGGTGACGCCGCGTCTTCGCTCTCAACCACAGCCGTATGGCCAGCGCCCTTCGGCTCCGCGTTCGGGCCAGCGTGGCTATCAAGGCCGCGGTGAACTTGCGCCCCGTTCGGGTCAGCGCAGTCTTCAGGGCCAGGGTGGCTATCGCGGCCGTTCCGATAGCAATCGTGGTCGTATGCCTCAGGGAGGCGGCTGCAGCAGTTCCAGTCGTGGGCGCGGCGGTTCCCGTGCTCCTCAAAACAACGGGCTCGATCCGCGTATCGTCTACGCAGGTATCGGTGCCGTGGCGTTGCTGCTGATCGTGCTCATCGTGGTACTTCTGCGCGGCTGCGCATCTTCGACGCCTGAGACCACGCCCGAGACGCCCACTGCTACCAAGACGACGACCAAGAAGTCATCTAAGAAGACCGAAACGGTCGACGAGGACGAAGACGCCGATGAGGCGACGGATGAGTCGACCAATTCGGACGCCACCAAGACGATGGCTAAAAAGGACGAGAACGAGGTAACGAAGGTCAAGGTCTCCGTTGCCAAGGGAAAGACCGCCTGGATTGAGGTCAAGGTTGACGGCAAGTCGGTCTATGGTGCCCAGGCGACTGGCCCCTTTGAGCAGGAGTATACGCCCGAGTCCTCGATCGAGATTACCACGTCCAAGCCCTCCGATGTCACCGTTACCAAGAACGGCGAAAAGGTCCGTTACGATACCAAGACCTCGGGCGTGGCGCGTGTGACGATCACCGTTCCCAAGAAGGAGACGACTGATTCCGAGAATGGTGAAAGATCTGATGGTACCGACACCACCGATGGTACCGATACCACGGACGGCACCGATGCTCAGTCCACGGATGGCACCGATACCGCAACTGACGGTCAGACGTCCACCGATTCTACCGACTATTCGTACGATAGCTACTAAGTCACTCGTACGCGAAAGGAAACATCATGGCTAAAGATTCCAGCTTCGACGTCGTGTCTGAGGTCAACATGCAAGAGGTCGATAACGCCTTCCAGCAGACCACGCGCGAGATTTCCCAGCGCTATGACCTGAAGGATTCCGGCGCCACGATCGAGCTTTCGAAGGGCGACAAGCTCTTTACGATCAACGCCCCGGCCGACTTTGTCTCCAAGCAGATCATCGATGTCCTGAGCTCCAAGCTCATCAAGCGCGGCATCGACCTCAAGGCTGTCTCGTGGGATGCTCCACAGGCGGCATCGGGTGGCACCGTGCGCGTGCTCGGCCATATCGTCGAGGGTATCGACCAGGCGACCGCCAAGAAGATCAATAAGGACATCAAGGACCAAAAGCTCAAGGTCAAGGTGACTATCGAGGCCGACAAGCTGCGTGTTTCCTCTGCTTCGAAGGACGCGTTGCAGGCCGTTATCCAGTTCCTGCGCGACCAGGACTACGGCCAGCCGCTGCAGTTCACCAACTACCGCTAATATCATTCGAAAGGACTGCTCTCCAACATGGATACACCGTTGGGCTCCGTGCTCTACATCACCCTCGGGTGCGCTAAGAACGAGGTTGACACCGACCGCATGCGTTCACTTTTGACCGCCGCGGGCTACGAGGAGGCATTCGACCCACAGGATGCCGATATCGCCATCGTCAATACATGCTCGTTCCTCGCCTCCGCAACGTCCGAGAGCATCGAGACCACGCTCGAGCTCGCCAACGAGGTTCAGGACGGCGTTCGTTCTTGTCCCATCGTCATGTGCGGCTGTGTGCCGTCGCGCTATGGCGACGACCTGCCTGACGAGCTGCCCGAGGTCGCTGCCTTTGTGAAGGCCGACGAGGAGGACGGCATTGTGGCGGTCATCGATGGCGTGCTGGGTGTCGAGCGTGAGATCGCTGCCTATATTCCGCAAGTCAAGCGCACTGTCGAGGGCGCCGTTGCTTACGTCAAGATTTCCGATGGCTGCAACCGCTTCTGTAGCTTCTGCATGATTCCGTATATCCGCGGTCGTTATCACTCGCGCAATGCCGAGAGCATTATCTCCGAGGTGCGCGACTTGGTTGCCGGCGGTGTGCGAGAGATCGTGCTGATCGGCCAGGACACGGGTATTTGGGGCACCGACTTTGCTGACGAGGATGTCGCCGAGGGCTCGCCGCGCAATCTGGCGCAGCTGCTGCATGCCGTCGCCGAGGCCGTGCGTCCGCAGAACGTCTGGGTCCGCGTGCTCTATCTGCAGCCCGAGGGCATGACCGACGAGCTTATCGATACGATTCGCGATACGCCCGAGGTGCTGCCCTATATCGATATCCCCGTGCAGCACTGCGACGCTCGCATACTCAAGGCTATGCGCCGTTCCGGTTCGCGCCAGGAGCTCGAGGACCTGTTCCGCCATCTGCGTGAGCGCATCCCCGGCATCGTGATCCGTTCCACGGCCATGGTCGGCTTCCCGACCGAGACCGACGACGAGTTCCGCGACCTTATCGACTTTATGGACACCGTCGGCTTTGACTACACGAGCGTCTTTGCCTACTCGCAGGAGGAGGGCAGCCTGGCCGCCAAGATGGAGGGCCAGGTCGACGAAGAGGTCAAGCTCGAGCGCGCCCAGGAGGCCATGGACCTGGCCGAGTCGCTCGGTTTTGCCGCCACCGCCGCACATGTGGGCGAGCGCGCCCAGGTGATCGTCGACGGTATCGAAGAAACCGAGGACGGCGCCGAGCTGATCGGCCATGCCTGGTTCCAGGCGCCCGATTCCGATGGCGCGGTGCATCTGGATGCCAGCGAGGCATCCGTGGGCGATATTCTGACGGTCGAGTTTACCGATAGCTTCTGCTATGAGCTTATCGGTCATGTTGTGGAGTAGGAGCGCGTTGTGGCTAACGAGAGCAATAAGGAACTGACGAGTGTCTGGACGCCCGCCAACATCGTGACGTGCGTGCGCATCGTCTTTATCCCGGTGTTCATGATCGTGTCGGCGCTTTCTCATACGAGCGTTGCCGGTACGGATTGGAGCACCTTCGACGGCCCGCTCGCCGCCGCTGCCTTCATTCTGTATGTGATCCTGTCGTGCACCGATAAGGTCGACGGTTATCTGGCGCGTTCGCGCAATGAGATTACCGACTTCGGTAAGTTCTTGGACCCCATCGCCGACAAGCTACTTGTGTTCTCGGCCTTGCTGCTGTTCTTGGACTTTGGCGCCGTGTCGGTTTGGTCCGTGTTCATCATCTTGTTCCGCGAGCTGTTGGTAAGCGCCCTGCGCATGGTTGCGAGTGCCGCCGGCGTGGTCGTTGCCGCCGATAAGCTTGGCAAGTACAAGACGGCGACCACCATGGTCTCCATCTGCGGTTACCTGTGCGTCTTTGCGATGGCCGGTTTGCACCTTGGCCCGCTGGCGCTGACGCTCGGCATCTACTCGGTGTCGCGCTTCCTGTACGCCGTTGCCGTTGTCCTGACCGTTATCTCGGGCGCCCAGTACTTCTGGAACTGCCGCAAGATCGTCTTTTCGGTCTAGGTCCTGGTGGGTATGACGGACTCTTTTGAGCAGATTTCCGCACATAACGAGGAGCTGGCGCGCGATATTGTCGAGCGCGCGAGCGCTCGGGGCGTGACGGTTTCGACGGCTGAGTCGCTGACAGCAGGTATGATCGCCTCGACGATTGCCGATATCCCGGGCGCCTCGGCGGTGCTGCGTGGCGGTGCGGTGACCTACTGCGATGAGATCAAGCATCGCGTTTTGGGTGTTGAGCAGGAGACGCTCGACTGCTATACCGCGGTGTCGCATCAGACCGCGCGCGAGATGGCGGCGGGTTCGCTGGAGCTGTATCAGAGCGATATTTCAGTGAGCGCAACGGGTTATGCCGGCCCCGGCGGCGGCACTGAGGACGATCCGGCTGGCACTTTCTATATTGGCTGGGCGTATCGCGCGGCTGATGGGGAAGTGCCGGTCGTGGACTCTGTGCGCTGCCACTATGAGGGCGACCGTTCGTGTGTTCGTGCCCATGCGGTCGCGGAGGCATTGGGACGCATTGCCCTTGTGCTCAACTCTATGGAATAGACGTGTTTTAAGGGGCCTTAGGGCCCCTTAATTGTGGAGATAGGGACCTCTGACGAATTTAGCGTTTGCGCTGGTTATGGGTGTATTCTTGCCTTCCTTGTTCTTATTCGGCCCTTTGTGGTCAAGCATTTGGTCAGTGTTTGGTCGGCGTTTGGTTGGGTTTTGGAAAGACTGCCTGCATATGATTGGCCTGAACGGTTGACCACGAACAGCCGTTCGTTTATTATCGATGCAGGTTGTTAAGAGGAGGGCTATTCATGGCCAAGAATTCAGGTCCCGTACGTACCGTTCATGCACCCACGACGGGTAAAGAGCGCGAAGAGATGATCGCCACCACCAAGGCCGAGATCGAGAAGAAGTTCGGTCAAGGCTCCATCATGAGGTATGGTGACGGCGGCCCCGAGCTTGAGGTTGAGGCCATCCCCACGGGCGCTCTGGCACTCGATGCCGCTCTGGGTATCGGCGGTGTGCCGCGCGGCCGTATCGTCGAGATTTACGGTCCTGAGTCCTCCGGTAAGACGACGCTTTCGCTCGAGATCCTGGCCGAGGCCCAGGCAATGGGTGGCGTGGTGGCATTTATCGATGCCGAGCACGCGCTCGATCCCACGTATGCCGCGCGCATTGGCGTGGATATCGACGAGGTACTGATTTCCCAGCCCGATACGGGTGAGCAGGCGCTCGAGATTGTTGACATGCTCGTGCGTTCCGGCGCCATCGATGCCATCGTCGTCGACTCCGTCGCCGCGCTGACCCCGCGTGCCGAGATCGAGGGAGAGATCGGCGATACCACGGTCGGCTTGCAAGCTCGCCTGATGAGCCAGGCGCTCCGCAAGCTTGCCGGCTCGCTGTCCAAGTCCAACACGACGTGCATCTTCATTAACCAACTGCGTGAGAAGATCGGCGTCATGTTCGGCAACCCCGAGACCACGACGGGCGGCCGCGCTCTTAAGTTTTTCTCTTCGGTGCGTATCGACATTCGCCGCATCGACAGCATTAAGCTTAAGGATGAGGTCATCGGTAACCGCGTGCGCGCCAAGGTCGTTAAGAACAAGGTGGCAGCTCCGTTCCGTTCTGCTGAGTTCGACATCATGTACGGTACGGGCATCTCTAAGGAAGGCTCGATTTTGGACATGGCTGTCGAGTGCGGCATCTGCAAGAAGATGGGCTCCTGGTTTGCCTATGGCGAGGACAAGCTCGGCAACGGTCGCGAGGCCGCCAAGGCGTTCCTGCGCGAACACCCCGATTGCGCCGACGAGATTGAGCATAAGGTCCGCCTTGCCTGCGGGCTTGAGTTTGATGACGATGCTCCGTCCGAGGTCGAGCTGACCGATCAGCCTGCGCCTGAGGAGTTTGACGAGCTTTACGCCATCGATGGTTCCGCCATGCTCGATGATGACGACGAGTAGCGGTTACGCTCATGTCGTATACGGTGACCGAGGCCACGGTCGTCTTTCCCGATAAGAAGGCGGCCTCCTCGTTCTCGAGCGGGTATGCGTCCAAAAAGCCTTGCGCACATATCGATTGTGAGCTTGAGGGCGGTTTTGAGCGGTCCATTTGGATTCCCGTGCGGGTCGCGCGCCTGTATGTCAAAAACCGCCCCGATCTTCCCTGTGATTGGGATAACTTTCGTGATGCGGTGCAGCTCATCGAGCGTAAATGTGCGCTTACCATGGTGACCGAGATGTTATCGCGCCGCGACCATGCGACGGGTGAGGTCCGTGACAAGCTGGCTCGCTACGGCTTTCACCAGTCCGCGATCGATTTCGCCGTCGAGCGCGCCACCGAGTATCGCTTTTTAGACGAGAACCGCTTTTGCTCGTACTTTATCGAGGAACGCAAGCGGCGCGGTTGGGGACAGCGTAAAATCGAGACCGAGCTCAAGCGCCGTCATGTCGTGCTCGATGACATTCCCGGTTATCCCGAGGATTATTTTGCCGTCGAAGACGATTTGGCGCGTGCGTCAGCCCTGCTCGCCAAGCGGCG
Source organism: Coriobacteriaceae bacterium (assembly GCA_902363125.1). Lineage (GTDB taxonomy): Bacteria > Actinomycetota > Coriobacteriia > Coriobacteriales > Coriobacteriaceae > Collinsella. The sequence goes on along the minus strand of CABIZD010000001.1, from coordinate 167,902 downwards.
TGTTCCAGAGACGCGCGGATTCGAAAAACTGGTTCGGTTTTTGATGGGCAAGGGCTTCTCGTATCACATCGCCGCCGATGCCGTTAAGGCGCGTCTCGATGCCGAACGTGAGGAATGTGCGGTTTAGGCGTATGCGTATTGTGGCCCTGCCGTTCACCGCGTTTTAGCCGCCGTGCTGGGGCCATTTATTTGACAGTTGTTGTGGTTCAACGTACGATAAACACTGTCATTTGCTTTGTGATATGTGCTCATCTGTGATGAGTTTGTTTATATGTTTTTCTGTATCCGACCCGCATAAGCTGCGCCCATATTACTCAAATGTCGCGAGCCGTTCGTAAGGACGGTTCGCTTTGTTGTGTAACGAATCCATAAAAAGGAGTGAGCATGCCTATCATCGCAGCGCTCGTTGGCATCGTTTTGGGTGCCATCGCCGCCATTGCCTACATGCGCACCGCCAAGCAGGGTAGTCTTCACGAGGCCGACGAAAAAATCCAGTCGGCACACGCACAGGCTGAGTCCCTGATCGGTGATGCTAAGCGTCAGGCCGAGACCCTCAAAAAAGAGGCTCTGCTCGAGGCTAAAGAGGAGATCATCAAGAACAAGCAGGCCGCTGAGGCCGAGGACAAGCAGCGTAAGAACGAGATTCGTACGCTCGAGAACCGCGTGATGCAGCGCGAGGAATCCCTCGATCGCCGCAACGACGCTCTCGACAAGCGCGAGCATCAGCTGTCCAGCCAGGCCGGTCAGGTCGAGAAGCGCTCCCGTGAGCTCGAGGAGCTCTGCGCAAAGCAGACCTCCGAGCTCGAGCGTATCGCCGACCTTACCCGCGAGGACGCCCACAAGGAGCTCCTCGATAAGGTTCGCGGCGAGGTCACCCACGAGGCCGCCACGATCATTCGCGAGTCCGAGCAGCAGGTTCGCGCCGAGTGCCACAAGACCGCCCAGGAGATTCTGTCTCTGGCGATTCAGCGCTGCGCTGCCGACCACACTGCCGAGGTCACCGTTACCTCCGTGCACATTCCCTCTGATGACCTCAAGGGCCGTATCATCGGTCGCGAGGGTCGCAACATCCGGACCTTCGAGCAGGTTTCCGGCGTCAACCTCGTGATCGACGACACGCCCGAGACCGTCGTTCTTTCGAGCTTCGACCCGGTCCGTCGTGAGACCGCCCGTGTCGCCCTCGAGAACCTCATCGCCGACGGCCGCATTCACCCTGCCCGTATCGAGGAGATGTATCACAAGGCCGCCGACCTGGTTCAGCAGCGCGTGCGCGAGGCTGGCGAGCAGGCTGCCTTCGATACCGGCATCCACGACCTGCACCCCGAGATCGTCAAGACCCTTGGTGCCCTGCGCTACCGTACCTCGTTTGGTCAGAACGTGCTTCAGCACTCCCTCGAGGTCTCTGATCTGTGCGGCGTGATGGCTTCCGAGCTTGGCCTGGACGTTGTGACTGCCAAGCGCGCCGGCCTGCTGCACGACCTGGGCAAGGCAATCGACCATGACGTTGAGGGCCCGCATGCCGTCATCGGCGCCGAGCTGGCCCGCCGTTATGGCGAGAAGCCCGTTATCGTCCACGCTATCGAGGCTCACCATGCTGATGTCGACCCCAATACGGTGCTCGATGTCCTGGTACAGGCCGCCGATGCTGTCTCTGCCTCTCGCCCCGGTGCCCGTCGCGAGTCTGCCGAGAACTACATCAAGCGTCTTGAGAAGCTCGAGGAGATCGCCAACTCCCATGACGGCGTCGAGCGTACCTATGCCATGCAGGCTGGTCGCGAGGTCCACGTCATGGTTCAGCCGGACAAGATCTCCGATGCCCAGTCCACGGTCCTGGCTCACGATATCGCCCATCAGATCGAGGAAGAGATGGAGTATCCCGGTCAGGTGCGCGTCGTCGTGATTCGCGAGAGCCGCGCTGTCGATATCGCTAAATAACATGAGCGACGCGAACGAGCTCATCTCATTTATCGCGTCGATGTCGGGGGAGGGCAACCTTCGCGTCGAGGAGAACCTTGGCGAGGGGTATGTCCGCCTCCGCGTTTCGGAGGCAGAGCGGCGCCAGGCAAAGCACGACATTCAGCATGTCGAGGATATCGTCATCGAAATGCTCCGTAATGCTCGCGATGCCGGCGCCGACAAGGTCTATCTCGCCACGTCCAAGGAAGACGGCGTCCGCACGCTTGTCTTTCTGGATAACGGTTCGGGCGTTCCGCAGGATATGCAAGAGCGAATCTTCGATGCCCGTGTTACCTCCAAGCTCGAGAGCATGAAGATGGACCGTTGGGGCGTTCACGGTCGTGGCATGGCATTGTTTTCGATCAAGCAGAACACCGACGAGGCCCGTGTGGTCACGTCCGGTGTCGATCTTGGTTCAGCCTTTAAGGTGAGCGTCGCGGCCGACCGCCTCAGTGAGCGTGCCGATCAGTCCAGCTGGCCCCAGGCCGTCAAGGATGAGGACGGACGTTATGTCTGCGCTCGCGGTCCGCATAATATTATTCGCGCTGCTTGCGAGTTTGCGCTCGAGGAGTTGCGTGGTTGCGATGTCTATCTTGGTTCTCCGTCTGAGATTGCCGCGACCCTTTATGCTCAAGCGTCAAGTCGGCTCGATACGTCTCGTCTCCTGTTCATTGATGACGAGAGCGAGCTTCCGGTTGTCGATCGTTTAGGCCTTGCCTCTGATGCCGAGGACTTTATCCGTATTTGTTCGGGTTTGGGTCTCGAGATGTCCGAGCGCACGGCCCATCGCATTTTGGCAGGGCAGATTAAGCCCGTTCGCGGTGTGACCGCGCGTCTGCTGCGCGAGCGTGATTCGTCCTCGCATGCGCCTGCTCCTGTCGATCTCGCGAAGGATCGTCGCGGGCTACGTATTGCCAAGGATGACATGGCACAGTTTTCGCGTGCTGTGGAGCGCGACTTTAATGATCTTGCTGCCCGGTACTATCTCAACCTTTGCGGCGACCCAAAGATTCGTGTTTCGCGTGATCGAATCACCGTGACCTTCGATCTTGCCAAAGAGGAATAGTGCCTTTACCGAGTCCACTCGGTACGATACAGTTATTGCAGTTAAAACGTACTTTTAAATGCAGGAGTTTCTTCATGGATTGCCTGAAGGTATCAAGCAAATCATCGCCCGCGTCCGTTGCCGGCGCCATCGCCGGCATGGTCAAGGATGGTGTACCCGTCAACATCCAGTGTGTCGGCGCCGGTGCCGTCAACCAGGCCATTAAGGCCGTTGCTATCGCGCGCGGTTTTTTGATTCCAACTGGTTTTGATATTTCCTGCGCGCCCGTGTTCTCCGACATCCTCATTAACGGGGAGTCGCGCACGGCCATCCGCCTTTCTATCTACGTTCACCAGATCAATCGAGCTGCTATGGATAACGTCGTCATGGATGATGTTAAGCCTGTGGCATAGCTTCTGCTTGCCTCGTTCCGCCCCCATCGTTAGGACTTATGCACATGGACCAGCGTTCCGCACGCGATATTCTTACCGGTAAAACCTACTTTATCCGCACCTTTGGCTGCCAGATGAATCAGCACGACTCCGAGCGTGTGAGCGGTTTGCTTGATTCGTATGGCTGCCTCATGGCGCTCGATCCCGCGCATGCCGATATCGTTGTCTTCATGACATGCTGCGTGCGCGAGGCCGCCGATACTCGCCTGTACGGCCAGTGCAATTCCTGTAAAAGTCTGCCGCCTTCGCCTTCGGGCAAGCGCGTGGTTGCCGTTGGTGGTTGCATCGCGCAGCGCGATGGCGAGGGTCTGCTCACCAACGTCGATAACGTCAATGTCATCTTTGGCACGCATTCCATTGCACATGTGGCCGAGCTTATCGCAGAGGCGTTCCTTGATGGTAAGCGTCATATCCGCACCAATGAGCATGAGGATACGGATGCCATGAGCATGCCGTGGCATCGCGAGACCCAGTATCACGCCTGTGTGCCCATCATGACGGGCTGCAATAATTTCTGCACCTATTGTATCGTGCCGTATGTGCGCGGTCGCGAAAAGAGCCGCCCCTTCGAGGAGATTGTCGACGAGGTGACCGCTTTGGTGCGCCAGGGCGTGCGTGAGATTACGCTGCTGGGCCAAAACGTTAACTCATATGGTCGCGATCTGTTTGGCAAGCCTCGTTTTGCCGATCTGCTGCGTGCCGTGGGCGATACGGGCGTGGAGCGTATCTTCTTTACGTCTTCGCATCCCAAGGACCTGTTGCCCGAGACCATCGACGCCATGGCCGAGACGCCTGCCGTTATGCCGCAGCTGCACTTGGCCGTCCAGTCCGGTTCGACGCGGATCCTCAAAGAGATGAATCGCCGTTATACACGCGAGGACTATCTGGGCCTGGTCGATCGCATTCGCAACCGCATGCCCGATATCGCGCTCTCGACCGACATTATCGTTGGCTTCCCGGGCGAGACTGAAGAAGACTTTGAGCAGACGCTCTCGCTTGCCGAGACGGTCCGCTATGCTCAGGCCTATACCTTCATCTATTCCAAGCGCGCCGGTACCCCGGCCGCCGAGATTGACGATCCTACGCCGCATGAGGTTATTCTCGAGCGTTTCAACCGCCTGGTTAAGGTTATCGAGACCACGGCACACGAGTATAACCAGGGTGAGCTTCATACTGTGGTTCCGGCGCTCATTGAGGGAACGAGTAAAAAGAACGACGCGGTCCTGCTGGGCAAGAGTCCCAAGAATCAGACCGTGCATGCGCCTATCCCCGAGGGTTACAGCATCGATCAGCTTGTTGGCAAGATCGTTGATGTTGACGTTGACGTTGCCAAGACCTGGTATTTGTCCGGCTCCGTTGTGGGCGAGCCGCGCTAATGGTTTCTCCCGGGGCAGGTCTTTCCGCCGTTGCGATCGTCGGTCCGACGGCGGTTGGAAAGAGTGATGTTGCCGACCGTTTGGCAGCTCGTCTTTCGTCCGAAGTGCTGTCGTGCGATGCGATGCAAATCTATCGTGGCATGGACATCGGTACCGCAAAGATGGCGCCCGATGAGTGCACGGCGCCGCTGCGTCTCGTCGACATTGTAGAGCCGGGTGTGGCATATTCTGCTGCGCTTTATCAGGCTGACGCTCGCGCGCATGTTGAACGTCTCCTTGGTTTGGGTTGCCTGCCGGTTTTTTGCGGAGGTACGGGGCTGTATCTCAAGGCCGCCCTCGATGAGATGGACTTTCCCTCGGGTGAACTTGAGGACGATCGCCGTGCGGGCTATCAGGAGCTTGCCGAGCGTATTGGCGAGGAAGAACTGCATGCCTTGCTTGCCGAGCGCGATCCAGAATCGGCTGCTGTTATTCATCCCCATAACGTGCGCCGTGTGATTCGTGCGCTCGAGATGCATGATGATGGTATCTCCTATGCACAGCAAAAAAGTCAGTTTAGTGTTCCGCGCGAGCATTATCATGCCCTATGGTTTGGTCTGACGCGTAATCGCGAGGTGCTCTACGAGCGCATTAATCTGCGCGTCGATCTGATGTTTGAGCAGGGTCTTGTCGATGAGGTCCGCGGTCTTATGGACCAGGGGCTGGGAGATGCCCTGACGTCGATGCAGGCAATTGGTTATAAAGAGATCATCGATGCTTTCAATGGCATGATGAGCATGGATGAGGCCCGCGAACTCATTAAGATGCGTTCGCGTCGTTATGCCAAGCGTCAGCTTTCGTGGTTTAAGCGCGATGACCGTATCGTGTGGTTTGATATGGATGAATGTGCGATCGATGAGGTCGTTGAGGATATCCTGCATCGTATTGAGGCTGCCTAATGGCCCGTTTCCCCCTTGTTCCCACGGCACCCGAGCCCGAGCGTGCCATTTTAGTTGGTGTTGAGTGGCGCGACAATGCATGGCCGCTCGATCGCTCGCTTGATGAGCTGGAGCGTCTTGCCCACACAGCTGGTGCCCAGTGCGTGGCACGCTTGTCGCAGCGTTTGGTAAAGCCGTATCCTAAATCGTTTATCGGTTCCGGTAAGGTAGAGGAGCTTTGCGGCCTGGTGCATCGCATGGATGCCGATGTCGTTATTTTTGACGACGACCTGACCCCCTCGCAGCAATCCTATTTGGAGAAAGCCGTGGGCGAGCCGGTAAAGATTATTGATCGTACAGCACTGATCCTGGATATCTTTGGCCTGCATGCTCAGACGCGTGAGGGACGCCTGCAGGTACAGCTGGCACAGCTTCAATATTTGTTGCCTCGCCTGCGTGGCATGTGGAGCCATCTCGCCAAGGAACAGACGCGCGGCGGCATCGGCTCACGTTTTGGTCAGGGCGAAAGTCAGCTCGAGGTCGACCGTCGCCTCATTCGTAATAAGATCGCTGCGCTTCGCCGTGAGCTCAAGCAGGTTGAACAGCGTCGCGATGTTCAATCCAAGAGCCGCATTGAGTCACCGGCGTTTCGCGTCGCGTTAGCCGGTTATACCAATGCCGGTAAATCGACGTTGCTCAATCGTCTGACCGGCTCTACGGTACTTTCGCAGGACAAGCTGTTTGCTACGCTCGACCCGACGACGCGTTCGTATCGCCTGCCCGGCGGTCGCGGCATGACGATTACCGATACCGTCGGCTTTATTCAAAAGCTGCCGCATGGTCTGGTCGATGCCTTTAAATCGACGCTGTCCGAGGTTTTGGGTGCCGATCTAATTCTCAAAGTCGTAGATGCGTCTGACGAGGATTATGAGCGGCAGCTGGAGGCTGTCGACCGCGTGCTTGATGAGATCGGCGCCGGAGAGCGTTTAACGCTGACCGTATTCAATAAAATCGATCTTCTCGATAGCGTCGATCGATTGAGTTTCCGTCGTCGTTATCCCGAAGCCGTGCTGTTCTCGGCCCAGACGGGTGAGGGACTCGACGATCTCGTCGACCGTATTGCTCGCGAGGCAGCTGCCACCGATGTGTTGCTCTCCGCTGATATTCCGTATCGCGAGGGCGCTCTCATCACGCTGGTGCATGAGCAGGGAACCCTTTTGCACGAGGAATATCTCGAGGACGGCGTTCGCATTGTGGCGAAACTGCCGGCTCGTATTGCACCGCGGCTTGAGCGTTATCGTACCGAGTAGATGAGCTCCAAAATGCCCAGAATGATGGGCTGATGCAGTAGATAAAAGGGGAGTGCATGGCGTCCAAGGCTGGCGAGCGCCGGCAGGGGGTTGGCGTAGGCCCAGCTAGGGACGGTCTTATCGATTCCCTGCGCTATATGTGCGGCGAAGTATCCTGCAAGATACATAAAGATAAACGGAATGATGGGGTAGTAATCACCTGAAACAAACCCAGGGCTCGGAAATCCCAGCCACGCAAGGTAGGGGACAGGGTAGATCGTTTTGGGGATGCTCCAGGTGAGGGCGAACAACACAAGGCATAGGGGCATGCCCCATCTCGCCGATATCTTCTTAAGGACGGGATCGGTCAACGCCACGATGCCGGTACATGCGGCCATGCAGTAGATGATGCCAAAATTAACCGAATCGTCGACTGAGACAAGTGTTGTTGCCAACCAGACGACGAGTGCTGCTAAGGCGTATTTGGCGGCACGTTTGATATTGTTGCGCGAAAGGGTACACATCCAACCCGCGATAAACAAAAATACCCAGCTGATGCTGGCGCGCCAGATGTCTTGAAAGACTGACTGGGTAAACCAGGGCATATCCCAGCCGTACAGGTAGGCGAGATCGTAGCAAGCGTGAAAACCTGCCATAGAAATCATCGTAAACCCGCGGACGGTATCAAAGATGGTGATGCGTTTTTGCATTACGAGAACCGGCGCATTAAACCGACAACTTTACCCAAAATAACGGGGTTCGTCGCATAGATAGGCTCCATGGTGTCATTCTCAGGCTGCAGACGTACGCGTCCCTGCTCCTTGTAGAACGTCTTGACGGTCGCTGAACCATCAATCATGGCCACGACAATTTCGCCGTTCATGGCACTCTTTTGTTCACGGACGATGATGTAATCGCCATTGAAGATGCCGACATTGATCATTGAGCTCCCATGCACCTCAAGGATAAAGGAACCCTGATCAGTGGCGATTTCGGTCGGGATAGTAAAAGTGTCTTCGATATTCTGCTCGGCCAGAATGGGAATCCCAGCCGCGACGCGACCAACGAGCGGTAGCGAGACCGTTCCGCGAGGTGCGGTGGGCTCGTCAGATTTAGAAATTGAGACAGAGGAACCGTCCTCGTTAAAGAGTTCCAGGGCGCGCGGTTTGGTGGCATCGCGCTTGAGTAGCCCGCGCGCCTCCAGGGCAGAGAGATGGGCGTGCACGGTGCTGGGGGAGGAAAGGCCCACGGCAGAAGCCATCTCGCGCACACTGGGCGGATAACCCTTCTCCTGCTGATATTCCTTGATGAAGTCGTAAATTTGCTGCTGACGCTTGGTAATTTTGCGAGCCATCAGGGCATCCTCTCTACCCATGTCAAACAAATGTTCGAATTTTGCTTGACAGGAACAACTGTTCGAAGATAATAATAACCGAACATTCGTTCTCGCGCTAGACATTTTTGTCCGCGCGGCTTGATAAAACTGTTCTCAGCAAAACACGCGAGAGGAGAACATGATGAACGTAACGAATATGGTCCAGGGAAACCTCGCCCTTAAGCTCGAGACGCCTGCAGAACCCACTTTTACGGTTGTTCAGGGTGGCCGCTCCGGCTTTCAGCCTTTGACCGTAAAGCCTGCGCGCAATCAGCAGGCTGTAGTCGCGCCGGCCTGCGTTGCCCTGAAGGTTCCGACGATTGTCGCCGTCGCCGTTGCGCTTACGCTCTTCTTTGTCCTCGCTATGTCGGTCTTTAGCGCTCGTCACGCCGCGTATGCCGAGTCCGTTTCCAACATTACCTACGAGACCATTCGCATTCAGCCTGGCGATTCTCTTTGGTCGCTTGCCGAAGAATATCCAATCGAAGGCCTTTCCACGCAAGAGACTTCCGACATGATCCGTAGCGTCAATCATCTGGAGCATGGTTCGCTCGCCGCCGGTGCGCATCTTAAGGTTCCTGCTCGTTCGTAATCATTATCGCGCTGCGCATGGTACCCTTGTTATCGTTTAAGAGGAGGTACCATGCGCTGTCCCAAATGCGGCAAGGCACATACCCGCGTCGTTGATTCCCGTATGCAGGAGTCAAATAACACCATTAAGCGCCGTCGCGAATGTTGCTCGTGTAACTACCGCTTTACAACGTTTGAGCGATGCGAGGACCCTATCGAGGTCATTAAGTCAGATGGAACTAAGCAGCGGTTCGATCGCAATAAGCTTCTTGTCGGCTTGATGCGCGCCACCATCAAGCGCGATATCGACACTAAGAAGCTCAATGAGATTATCGATGACATCGAGGTCGAGCTTCGCTCTCGCACGCTGACGGCCGTCACGTCCCATGAGTTGGGTGACATGGTGCTCAAGCGCTTGGCCAAGATCGACAAGGTTGCGTACATCCGTTTTGCCTCGGTCTACCGCGATTTCAAAGACGTCGATGAGTTTCTGCAAGAACTCGACAAGCTAAGGTGATTTCATGTCCAACATTACCGTTAACATTAAACGTCTCGACTCAACCGTCGAGCTTCCCAAATACGCCCATCCCACCGATGCTGGCTTGGATTTGCGCTCCAACGAGGACTGCGTCCTGAAGCCCTTCGAACGCCGTCTGGTCTCTACGGGGCTGGCCATCGCCCTGCCCGATGGCTACGCCGGCTTCGTCCAGCCCCGCAGCGGCTTGGCCATCAAGCAGGGCCTGTCTATAGTCAACACGCCGGGCCTCATCGACGCCCACTACCGAGGTGAGCTCAAAGTCATCCTCATTAACCTAGACCCCACGAACAACATCCAAATCAACAAAGGCGACCGCATAGCCCAACTCGTCATCCACGAAGTCCCCACGGTCAACCTCATAGAGGTAGACGAACTAGACGAAACCGACCGAGGCAAAGGAGGCTTCGGCTCCAGCGGCGTAGCCTAGTCGTTTACGTACTGTCCGCTGGCCGGCCCGACCCGCCTATATATCATCCCATGCTCAAACATTCTCGCTTCGCTGCGAAACTGCGCGTGGGACGATATATAGGCGGGTCGGGCCGGCCAGCTACGTTTACGCACTACCAGCTGCGCCGAATCCTCATATTAGAAGCTGCGAAGGCGAACCAAAGAAACTAATTGCAGCAAGCAGATGCGGCAAAGGGACTGTTCCTTTGCCGCATCTGCTTATCAGAAAGATTGATTATTGTTTTCAAGCGAGTAGTCGCCCGCCCGCTTCTCACACATATCGTTCCACGCGCAGTTTCGCAGCGAGCGAAGCGAAGCGAGAATGTTTGAGCATGGAATGATATGTGTGAGAAGCGGGCGGGAGGGATACGAGCGCCCCGCGAGAATGTTTGAGCATGGGATGATATATAGGGGCCTCCCGCAGGTAAGCGGACATAAAGACGCTAGCGGATATGCGCTGGCTTGCCGCCCCAGTAGAAGCGGCAGAAGGCTCGTTTGCGCTTTTGGGGTTTGCCTACGAGCTCCATGGTTGCGATGGCTATGTCTTCGGCTGCGTGGGGGCGGCGTAGTACTTCGCCGTTGATGAGTAGGGCTTTGAGTGATTCGGGATGGTCGTGCAAGTGACGTAGGGTAACGATGAGCTCTCGTGCGGTGGTGACATGCATGCTGGCGCCCATGCCGGTGAGCATGGTGGTGTTGGCCTTTTCCTGGCCATAGGACTTGCCCAGCAGAATCATCGGCAGATGTGCGCATAGGCACTCGGTGACCGTGAGTCCGCCCGATTTGAGGATTGCCAGGTCGCATCCGTGCATGAGGGCCGCCATGTCGTCAACATAGTCCAACACCGTGACGTTCTCGAGCTTCATGGCATCGAAGAGCGTCTTCAGCCGGGTGGCATACTCCACGTCTTTGCCCGGCAAAAAGACAAAGTGCATGTCTTCGAAGCTGCGTAGGAAGGGGAGGGTGCGGTCCATCTCCGCGCGAAAGCGAACGTACGGTTGAGGCAAGCTGGCACCGGCCATTACCAGCACGACGGTCTTGTCGGTGGGGAGGTTGAACTTAGCTAGCTCTTCCTCGCGATCGTAATCCGTGTCGAATCCGGCGCGAATAGGAATGCCGGTAATGCGAATCTTTGTCTCGAGCACCTTGCGCGGACGCAGCGTTTCGGCCATAAATTCGTTGGCAACACAGAATAAATCGGTGTCCTTGTGGGGCCACCATCCCTCGACTTCGTAGTCGGTCGGTACGCAGATGACCGGATAATCGATACCCGTAATTACGCGGGCGCCCGCGGCAACATTGGCTGCTGTGATGTGCGTTGCAACCACGGCTATGGGCCTGCGGCTACGAATATATTCGTTGAAGGCGGGGAACATAATTCGCGACCATGCCGTTCCGCCACCCCAGAGAAGATGTCCCGTAAGCGTATATCGCCAGGTCAGGTCGTAAATGGGGCGCGTGGCTCCCGTAAAAGAAGCCGCGGTCTTATTGCCGTCGAATTTAATACGTCCAAAATCAAGGATATCGAGCACTTCAATCTCAATATCCTCGGGGATGCCATTGGTGCCGCGGATGAGGTCGAATGCCTGCGCTATCGCATTTGCGGCGGCCTTGTGGCCCGAGCCAACGGAGGCGTGCACGATGGTCACGAGAGGTTTTTGTTGAGCCAGGAGCGTGGTTTGCTCCGATTGGGGAGTGCTGTGCGTGAGCAGGGGAGCGTCGTCACTCGTCTGCGCCTGGTCCATCGATAACTCCCCTTCAGCTTTGTAATACGGATTTATCATTGTAGTGCATGAGTGTCACGTTCACGTAAATTTGGGTACGAGCGCAAAGAACGACAACGTTTCGACGAAAGGACGCTTCATGACTACCGATAAGCCGATCGATGTTGCGATTATCGGTGGCGGCCCCGCGGGCTATGCTGCCGCCATTTATGCTGCGCGTGCCAACCTGACGACGACCGTGATTGAGCAGGGCATGTCGGGAGGGCAGATCGCCACAACCAATGAGGTCGAGAACTATCCGGGTTTCCCGCTCCTGAGTGGCGCCGAACTTGGCGAGCGTTTTCAGCAGCATGCAGAGGGCCTGGGAGCACAGGTTACATGGAGCATGGTTACGGGTATCGATTACGATGCCGATGCAGCGTTGTTTACGGTGCATCACGATATGGGCGATACGCTGGCCTCGAGCGTTATCGCTTGCATGGGTGCCACGCCGCGTCCGGCAGGTTTCGCAGGCGAGGATACGTATCGCGGTCGTGGCGTTTCATATTGCGCAACATGTGACGGCATGTTTTTCCGCGGCAAGCAGGTTTTTGTAATCGGTGGTGGCAATTCGGCATGCGAAGAGGCGCTGTTCCTGTCCGACATTGCCAGCAGTGTGACCATCGTGCTGCGCCGCGACCAGTTCCGTGCGCCCGATGGTGTTGTTCAGAAAGTACTCGCAAAGGACAATATTACAGTTAGGTACCAAACTAGTATTGTGGAGCTATCGGGCGAAGCCATGCCAACGACGATTACCTTTAAGGACAATGCATCCGGCGAGACTCATACCGAGTCATTTGAGCCCGGCTCGTTTGGCATCTTTGTCTTTACGGGGACGCAGCCACATACCGAGCTTGTTGAGCATCTAGTCGACCTGGCGCCTGATGGCGGCATTCTGACTGATGAATCCATGGCGACCCGCACGCCAGGTCTATTTGCCGCTGGCGATATCCGTTCCAAACGTTTACGCCAGGTTGTGACCGCTGTTTCGGACGGAGCCATAGCGGCAACGAGCGCATACGCGTTTCTCCGTGGATAAGTACGATAATATATCTTATGTAAGGTTGCTATCTTTAAACAAAGTGGTTGGACGATGCATCAATGTGTTGTCCAACCACTTTTACTTGCCGGCTATGTGGTATGCAAAACTAGATAACCTAGAATAAAATATAGAAAATGAACGGAGGGCCTTTATGAACCACGTTAAACACGTTATTCCAATGTCCGATTCGTCGGTCAGTATTAAGCCTGAGGATATTCAGCCCACTGTGCTGCCCGATGCATTCATTCAGTCCGAAATCGTGCGCAAACTCAATACGTTGTGTCTGCCGCGTTATGACCAGTTGCCCAATGTGACGCTCTATCGCGACCAGGTTATTGAGTATGTTGCGCTGTGGATGGAGCCGCTGTCCCTTTGCGTTGAGCAGCCCGTCATTACGCCATCGATGATCAACAACTACGTGAAGGTCGGCCTGGTGCCTGCTCCGGTCAAAAAGCAATATGGCCGCGAGCAGATTGCCCGTCTGATCGCTATCTGCATCTTTAAGCAGGTGCTACCTATTGCTGCGGTGCAGGCGCTCTTTAATATTCAGCGTTTGAGCTACGATGCTCCGACGGCCTTCGATTATGTGGTCGATCAGCTCGAGGCATCGATTCGTGCGGCGTTTTCCGTCGAGCAGACGCCTGTACCCGATACAGCGCATCAGGTCACACGCGAGTCGCTGCTTGTGCGCAGTGCGGTTTCATCCTTCGTATCGAAGGCTTACTTGATGAGCTATCTCAAGTTCAACGGATTTAATAGCTAGCCGACGTATAAAACGGGCGGGACAAAGAGCCAGCTGTCACTTTGTCCCGCCCGTAATTTTGCTTGGTTGGACTTTATTGGCCCGAAGCCACGCCCATGCCGTAGCCGATAATGAGCCCATGCATTTCGGCATAGTATGAATCTAGCCCGTTACAGGGCATGATGATAGTCTTGGAGCCTGGCCAGCGCTCCACAATGCGGCTGGCAAGTGCCTGGGCGCCTGCCTCATTTTCCACATGGTCGATGACGACCTCGCCGCCCGTAAAACCCTCGGCTTCCATGGTATCGATGATCTTGTTGAGCATCTTCTTTTCGCCACGCGTGTGCCCGACGAGTTCGATTTTACCGGCCTCGCTCGCCGTGCCCAAAATGCGGATATTGAGCTTGTTGGCAATGACGCCGGCTGCCTTAGGGATGCGTCCGGCTTTGGCCAGGTTTTCGTAATTGCACAAGCTGAAGAGGATTTTGCTGTTCTGCTCAAGGCTATCGAAGTATGCGCAAGCGTCCTCGAATGAGACATCCGGATTGCTTGCAAGATAGCGGTCGAACAGCAAGAAAACGAGGTCCATTTTGCCGCCAGCTGCGCGCGAATTGACTAGATGAATCTGCCGGTCGGGCTCCTCGGCAAGAACCATATCGCGAGCCGTGGCTGCCGCGTTGTAGCTGCCCGACACGCCCTCAGAGATCGGCATGCAGATGGTCTTGTCTGCCAATTTGAAGAGCTCGGCCCACTCCCCTACGCTGGGACAAGCGCTCGAAGAAGCGTTCGTCTCCGCCTGAACAGCGCAATTGAGCTCATGTACATCGAGCGAAAGGTCATCGACGAATTCACGCTCCCCCACTCGAATTTTGAGGGGCGCAAATGCAAAGGTGGTATGGGGTGCGGTCGGTTGCCAATCGCGGAGGTTACAGCTTGAATCTGAGATAAGTGCCCAGCTCATAGAGGGTCCTTTCTAATTGTTCCTAAACAATTATAGCCTTCTTGCAGACCGATTGGGCCGCTATCTAGTATTCAAAACTAGATAGCGGCCTGCACTAAAGGCAAAAGAATGGACCCCATGACTTAAAGCCACGAGGTCCATATCCGTTTGCTTTATCTGAATACTTAGTAGCGAACGAAGATATAGTTGTTGTTCATGCCGGCGGCAACGGAGCTGATGATAACGCCCGTGTTGTAGTCTGAAGCGTGAATCATCTGACCACCACCGATGTAAATGCCGGTGTGGTACGAGTTGACTACAACGTCACCGGGCTGCGGATCGGACACACGCGTCCAGCCCATAAAGGTACCGGTGGTGCCGAGGCGGCAATAGCGACCCGTGAGGCAATAGCTAACAAAACCAGAGCAGTCGAAGCTGTTCGGGCCAATTCCGCCCCAAGAATAAGCGCAACCAAGCTTGCTGTATGCACGCGAGACAACAGAACCGCCATCGACGGACTGGCTCGGAGCAGAAGGCGTCGGAGCCGGAGCAGGCGTGGAGGGCTGCGGCGTCGGAGCGGGTGTCGGCGTAGGAGCCGGAGTGTTGCCGCCCTGGTTGTTGTTATTGCTGGTCTGGCCACCGTTGTTGGTGTTCTCGGTCGTACCGGCAGTCTCGTTGCTCACCGTGGCCTTCTCGGCAGTGCTGGCGTTAATGCCCGCCTGCAGCGCGGCATTCGCCTCGGCCTCGGCAGCGAGCTCGGCCTGCAGCTGTGAATCCAGGGAGTTCACAACGTTCTGGGCTTCAGCCTGCTGAGCGTTAAGCTCGTCGACCTTCTTTTGCGTGGCGGCGACGTTCTTCTCCTGCTCGGCCTGCTTATCGGTGAGCTGCTGCTTAAGCTCCTTGACGTCTTGAATGGTCTGAGCCTGCTTATCGGAAACTTTGCCGTAGTAGAACAGACGGTTGAGCATATCGCTCAGGTCGTCAACGCCCGTCAGAACCTGAAGCAGGCTCAGACCGCCGGTCTTGTACTCGCCGGCGACATAGGTCGAGAGCTTGGCCTGACCATCGGCGATCTCTTGCTGCTTTTGCGTGATCTCGCCAGCAGTCTGATCGAGCGCCTGCGTCTGCGTGGCGAGCTCATCGTAAATCTGCTGGGTTTGGGTACCGATCTGCTCGAGCTTCGTACGAGCAGCGGCAAGGTCGGATGCGGTATCGGCGTAGGCAGGAGCCGCGAGGCCCAAGCCCAAAACACAAGCGAGGGTTGCCGTAGCAGCGCAGCGTGCCATGTTTTTGTGCGTGTTTGCTGTGCGCATGTAGCTTCCTTTCCAGTTACTAAGGGTAACGGCTACTCCACCGTCACCAGGCTAAAGAGCTCAACATCGTCGTCAGTCGGCGTGAGCTTCTCGCGCGGGTTGAGAAACGCAAGCTCAAGGATACACCCGTAGCCCACAAGCTTTGCGCCCATATCTCGCACAAGTTTACCTGTTGCCTCGACGGTTCCGCCCGTCGCGACCAAGTCGTCCAGAATCAACACGGTATCTTTAGAGGTAATGGCATCGGCATGGATTTCGATAGAGTCGGTGCCGTATTCGAGCTCGTAGCTCTGGCTCACCGTCTTGCGGGGTAGCTTGCCCGGTTTACGTGCGGGAACAAAGCCGGCACCAAGGGCCACAGCCACCGGTACGCCAACCATAAAGCCGCGAGCCTCGGGACCCACGACCTTGGTGATTCCCATGCCGGCAAAATGCTCGGCGAGAGCATCGGTCATGGCTTTGAGCGCCTCGGGATTGCCAAAGAGCGGCGTGATATCTTTAAATATGACTCCGGGCTCGGGATAGTCGGGGATGTCGACGATTTGAGATTCGAAGTCGTACATTGCATGACCTTTCAATGGGTTGCCGAAATATCAGCAGCGGTTATTTGCCCGCGGTGACGGTGCCGGATTGCGAAGGGGCGACGACCTTGAGAGGCTTTACGAGAGAATCTTCGTGCGAAGCCGGCGCGGCAGTTTCTTCGTTTTTGGCCTTGGTGGACTCGGAGCGAGCGATTTCCTCATCGAGTGCATCGATGTCGGCGTCCTCGACCACGGCGTTGAGCGATTCAAAAACGCGGTTCTTGAGCAGCGCAGTGTGCACACCCTCGGTCAGGTCGTGAAGCTTCTTAAACGCACGCTCGAGCTTGGCGTCGCGCTCGTCATCGGAGGTATCCATGCCGAGCATGCTCACGAGCACCTGCTCAAACATCGAAGACTCGCGGTTGGCGGAAGACACGTACTGACGCAGGTTGCGCGGCTCGATATGGAAGCGCGACAGCTCGGAGCAGTAGCGGATGATTGGAAAATCGCGACCATCGACGAGCTCGCGATTCTGCGGACTCTTGATGATACGAATGAGGTCGTTCTCGGCGAGCGACCGGATAAACGAGATCTCGACGCCCAGCATATCGGGAATGGTCTCGATGGGATGCAACTTTTGCTTAGTTTCCTTGGGTTCCGTCTTAAGCGGAACATCGGACAGCAGGCCCACCTCGTAGGCGAGCGTTGACAGGTCCGTGGCATTTTCCAAGCGCTGCTTAATCACGTTGAGCGGCATGTAGCGGGTCTTCTGCAAGTGCAGGATGACCTCCAGGCGATCAACGTCCTCCTTAGAGTACTGACGGTATCCCTTAGGCGTACGATGAGGGGTAATGAGCCCCTCATCTTCTAGAAATCTAATTTTTGAGTTCGAAAGATCGGGGTATGCGCCTCGAAGTAGGTTGACGACTTGGCCGATACTCAGATAGTTGCGTTCGGCCATGCCCTACTCACCGGTTTCGATGCGCTCCGGCGTGCTCTCGTGGTAGATGAGCGTAAACGTACCGATCTGGACGGAAGAACCGTCGTGCAGCGGGGCTGCATTGACGATGGCACCGTCGACCCAGGTGCCGTTGAGCGATCCCAGGTCCTCGATGCGGGCACCCAGGCCCTCGCGGATAATGCGCGCGTGGCTGCGCGAAACGGTCATGTCATTGAGGAAGATGCCGTTCGCAGGATCGCGGCCGATGGTGGTCACGTCGTCCTCGAGCTCAAAGGCGGCACCAGTCTGCGGACCCTTGACAATGGACAGAACGGGGGCGGTGATGCGCACGTTGGCCATGAGGTCGGGAACGGTGACGTCGCTTGAAGGCACGCGGAACACGCAGGTAGCGTCAGCAGTCTTATCATTCTGAGGCATATTGTTAACCATGTTGTCCATGACAACCCCTAACTTATCGCGGACGTGCCGCAAATAATGAACCGTACGTAATCATACCCCAACGAATCAGTCTTCGATTTCAGGGTTCAGAAAGTCGATGTCCTCGTCCTCGGGATGCGCGAGAGCCTGTTTAATGGCCACTCCGCCCTTAATGGAATAGATGACAGCCGTGAGCATGGAGAAGATCACGCCGCCGTACACAAAGAAGATGCCGAGGGGCACCGAGCTTCCGTTGAGGCCCGGGAAGGCCGTAAGGGTTGAAGGTAAAAGATGCAGGCCGTCAATAACGGGGAACCCGAGCAGCATGAGCGAGAAGCCGGTCATGAGCAGTGCAGTGGCAATCTTTCCGGGAAAGACGACATCGATGGGGCGACGGTGATAATGACGCACGATAAGCGTGCCGATGCCCAGATAGATGTCGCGGCCAATAATGAGCACGCAGACCCAGATGGGCAGCTCTCCGCGGACCACCAGCCCAAGTACGCCGGTGAACAGCAGCGCACGGTCACAAATGGGATCCATGACCTTGCCGAGCCACGAGACCGTCTTAGTCATGCGGGCGATCTGACCGTCCATCCAGTCGGTGGAGGCGGCAACGGCGTAGATAACGATGGCGATGACGCGGTTGTTATCCGTCACAAACAGGTACAGAAATACCAGGGTGAGGATCAGGCGCGTAAAGGTGATGAAATTGGAGATCGTAAAGATCTTATTCGACGGGTAATCGGAAGTGCCGATAAGCTCCTTTTTGATCTTCTTTTTGATGCCCACAGGACTCCCCCGCTGGTTAACGACAAAACTTTCGATACTATACCCGTTCCGGCGATGTCTATCCAGCGCGAGCATAGAGAGTCCAGACATATGGAGGATGCTACTGGGTTGTGCGGGATTCTGCATTTGTGTACATCAGCCTCCAAATATGACATTTTTCGGCATCTTTGATGGCTGATGTACACGTTTTGATTCGGTGATTACATCGATCGGGAAAGTTGTTCCCTTAAGCAAATTAATCATGATGTGCGGGTCGAGAAGGGTTGGCGCTAAAAGAACCCAACGGCCGTTACGGCTTCGTTAGAAACGCGCCCCACCATGGATGGTGAACCCGAAAGGTAAGGCGCGCGGGCACGGTGACTCGGCCCGCGCGCCCGGAAGAGAAAGGATAAACCCATGGGTTACATGCTCGAGACGCGCGGGCTCACCAAGCGCTTCGGCCGCGGCGACCAGGCGCAGGACGCCGTGGCCGACGTGAGCCTTCATATCCGCGAGGGCGAGGTGTACGGGCTGCTCGGTCCCAACGGCGCCGGCAAGTCGACAACGCTCAAGATGATCTGCGGGATGCTGCGGCCGACGGCCGGGGAGATCCTCTTTGCCGGGCACGCCTGGCGCCGCGAGGACCTCTACGCAATCGGCAGCCTCATCGAGGAGGCGCCGCTCTACCCCAACCTCACCGCGCGCGAGAACCTGCGCGTGCGCACCACGCTGCTGGGCCTTCCCGAGAGCCGCATAGATGAGGTGCTCGCCGCCGTGGACCTCGCGGACACCGGGAAGAAGCGCGCCGGGCGCTTCTCGATGGGCATGCGGCAGCGCCTGGGGCTCGCGCTGGCGCTGATCGCCCGGCCACGCCTGCTCGTGCTCGACGAGCCCACCAACGGCCTCGACCCCATCGGCATCGAGGAGCTGCGCGACCAGATCCGCGGCTTCGCGGCGGCGGGTACGACGGTGATCGTTTCGAGCCACCTCCTCTCCGAGGTGCAGCAGATGGCGGACACCATCGGCATCATCTGCGGGGGGCGCCTCGCCTACGAGGATGCGCTTCGTCCCGGGCAGGACCTCGAGGAACTCTTCATGAGCTTCTGCCGGGAAGGGCGACAAGCAAGTGGGGAGGTGGCGGCATGACGGGCGAGAAAGGCGGCCTGCACGCGGGCCTGCGCGCCGAGGCCCTGAAGTCGCGCCACGCGGCACCGGTTCGTCTGGCCGTGCTCATGGCGCTGCCGATGCCGCTACTCGGCGCGATGCCCTACCGGGGCGTGCAGATCTTCAGCGCGTGGAACTACTGGTACGCGCTCTTCCTGCCCGTGTGTCTCTCGCTCGTGGTGGCGTGCGTCGCGCGGGCGGACGCTCGCACGCGGATGCGGGGGCTTCTGGGTCTGGGCTTCCCGCTCGGGCGCGCCTGGTGGGCCAAGGCGCTCTGGTGCCTTGCGCTCTGCACGCTCTCGAACCTCGTGGTCTTCGGCATCTACCTCGCGGGATCGGCGTTCTCCTCGCAGGGCCTCACGCTCGCGGGCACGCTCACGATGCTCCTCTGCGCGCTCGTCAACACGGTGACCGTGGCGTGGATGATCCCCGCAGGGCTCTTTCTCACGGCGCGGCTCGGAATGCTCGCGGGCATCTTCTGCCCGCTCGCCGTGCAGCTCGTGGGTGGGTTCGCCTGGTCGTTGGTGCCACTGCCGCAGCTCTTTCCGCCGTCGGCGAGCATGGTCATCCCCACGAGCTTCATCCCCGTGCTGCCGAGCGGCGAGCCACTCGCGGCGGACATGGCGCTCGGTGGGGCGCTCGCGGCGGATGGCATGCTCACGCTGGCGGGCCTTGCGGTCAGCGCGCTCGCGTTCGCCGCGCTCACGGCGGCGGGCGCGGCCTGGTTCGCGCGCTCCGAGGAGAGGTGATGGCCATGACACGACTCTCCGACCCGACGCCGCGCATGACTCTCCCGCGGGCCCTGCTCTCCGAGGCCCTGCGCCTGGCGCGCTCCCCGCTCTCGGCGGTGCACCTCGCCTGCGGCCTGGCAGCCGGTCTTGCCTGCGGCGAGTACTTCTCCGTAACCCGATGGGACCCGGCGCTGGGCGCGGACGCCTACGCCCAGTTCCTCGGCGCCCTCATGCCGCTCATGTCCGCCATCGTCTGCGGGCTCGCCGTGGACGAGGAGCGCGCTGCCGGGCGCCTCGCCAACCTCACGGCGGTCCCCTCGCGCGGGCGCGCCGTCGCGGCGAAGCTGCTCGCCCTTGCGGCGCTCGGCGCGGGCGCGCTGGCCGTGGCGCTCGGCGTGTTCGGGGCCGTGCTCGCCGTCGCCGGGCGCCTGCCGCTCGGGCCCGCTCCGCTTGCGGCCGCCTGGGCGGGCATCGTGCTGGGCAGCCTGCCCCTCTACGCGCTGGGGCTCGGCGTGGCCCTGCGCCTCGGCCGCAACGCCGTCATCGCCGCCGGCGCGGCGGGGATGCTCCTCGCGTTCTTCTCAGTGGGCGGGCTTGCGCACGGTCTCATGACCGGCGAGCTCACCGGTGCCCTGGCGACGCCCCTGAGCTGGGTGCCGCTCGCCTGGCCCGCGCGCCTGGGGTCGCTCGGGGTGGAGGTCTTCATCGACGCCGCACGCGCGGCGGGCCCTCTCCTCACGACTGCGCTCGCTGGCCTCGTGCTCACCCTGGCAGCCGCCGCCGTCCTTCTCGCCTGGTTCTGCCGCTTCGAGGACGGGAGGGCAGATGCGTAGGAGGCCGCTCGCCGCCATGCTCGTCCTCCTCTCCGCAGCGCTCGTTCTGGGCGGGAATGCCCTGCTCGACGCCGGCTGGGGGTCGGCGCTGCGCTCGATCGCCGACCGCGTGCTGCCCAACCCTGAGATCGCCATGTGGGCGCCCGCGCCCGAGCCCGGCAGTCACGCGAGCTCCTACGCCGACGCCACCGGGGCGGGGGCAAACTACGTCTACCTGGTGGACGCGGCGGACGACAGAGGCAATGTCCGAGAGCTCCAGCTCATCTTCTTCGGGCGGGAGTCGGACGGCGAGGGCTGGCTCGAGATCGAGGCGCGCGGCGACTCGGGCGTGCGCTACCGCGCGTGCGACGCGGCCCAGGCACCCGCGGCTGCGCGCGGGGCTCTGGACCGCTGAGCGCGGCGCTAGTACAATTCCGACGGAAGTTTCAGGAGGTCGAACATGGCGAGGATACTGGCAGTGGATGATGAACGGGCGATCCTCGACGCGCTCGCGCGCGTCCTCGGCCGCGACGGCCATGAGGTCGTCAGGGCGGCGGACCCGACGGCGGTCCCGGGGATGGACCTCTCGCGCTTCGACCTCGTGCTCTGCGACGTCATGATGCCGGGGCTCGACGGCTTCGAGCTCGTGCGGCAGATCCGTCCGGACTTCGACGGGCCCATCGTCTTCCTGACCGCTCGCGTGGCCGAGGAGGATGCCGTGGCCGCCTACGGCCTGGGCGCCGACGACTACGTCCGCAAGCCCTTCGGGGCCGCGGAGCTGCGCGCCAAGGTCGCGGCCCATCTACGCCGTGAGCGCCGCTCACGCCCACCGAGTACGCCATCTGCGAGTACCTTGCCCGCCACCCCGGGCAGGTCATGAGCCGCGCGCAGATACGCGAGGCGGTGCTCGGCTGGGAGAGCGACGCCGACGACGCGGCCATATCCATGCAGGTCAGCCGCGCCCGGAGGAAACTCTCCGAGGCCGGTGCCGATCCGATCGCGACCGTCTGGGGGATGGGGTACAAGTGGCAGCTCTAAAGACCGGGGCGCGAGGTCGCGGGGGCATGCCGCTCTCCTTCGTCATCGCGCGCTACTTCGCCTACGCGTTCGCGGCGGTCGCCACGGCGTGGCTCGCCTCGTTCATGGCGCTCTCCGCAGCGATCAACGCGGGCTTCGTCTACGAGGCAAGCTGGGGGCCGGCCAATGCGCGCGAGGTCGCGGAGGGCCTGGCACGCGATGGCGTCTGCGGACAGCAGGACGTGCCGACGGCGTATCGCTACCTCATCCTGAATAAGGACGGATACGTGCTGATGACAGACCTCGAGGGCACGCGGCTCGAGGACGCGACGGAAATGGCCCGTGCGGCACTCGCCGCGGATCCGGGCACAGTGGAGATCGAGGGCGGGGGCTCGGGCCTCACCTACGCCGCGTTCCCGCTCAAGGGCGGCGGGGCCTGCGCACTCGCCAGCGAGTACCTGCCGCAGTGGGTCTCGCGCGACCTCGCCGGCCTGCTTCCCAACCCGCAGAATCTCATGCTCGTCGGCGCCGCTGCGGGAAGCGCGCTCGCGCTCGCGCTCGTGGCGCGTCGCGCGAGCCGCGTGATCTCGCGCAAGATGGCGCCGCTCGCGGAGGCGGCGGGGCGCGTCGGCGCGGGGGAGCTCGACTTCGCGGTCGGCAGCACCAACGTGCGCGAGGTGAACGACGTCCTCGCCGCGAATGACGCCATGCGGGCCTCCCTCGCCGAGTCGCTCGAGGCCCGCTGGGCCGCGGAGCGGGGGCAGCGCGAGCAGATGGCGTCGCTTGCCCACGACCTCAAGACGCCGCTCACCGTGCTGCGCGCCAACGCCGACTTCGTGGCGGAGGAGCTGGAAGATGAGAAAGACGCCGACCTCGCGGCCGCCGCGCGCGACATAGCCGACAGTGTCGAAAGGCTCGACGGCTACGTGCGCCTGCTCATCGAGGCCTCGCGCGGGTCCGGCGGGGCGGAGAGGGCCCCCATGCGGCCGGCTGAGCTCTGCGAGCAGGTCCTCGCCGAGGCCGCCCAGATCGCCCGGGCGCGAGGCGTGACGCTCGACGCGGCCACGGGCCCCGCTGTCGCGGGCGCGCCCGAGACCCCGCTCGACCGAACCGCCCTGGCGCGAGCCGCCGCGAACCTCGTGGCCAACGCCGCCGAGCACGCACGCTCGCGCGTGGCTGTCTCCTGCGACGTCGCGGGCGGGCACCTCGTCATCGAGGTTGCCGACGACGGACCGGGCTTTTCTCCCGCCGCCCTCGAACGCGGCTGCGAGCGCCTCTTCACAGACGACTCCTCCCGCTCCTCGCGTGACGGAGGCCGCCACTACGGGCTCGGCCTCCACGTCGCCTCCGAGGCCGCGAGCGCCCACGGGGGCTCCGTCTCGCTCGCCAACGGCCCCTCGGGCGGTGCGGTGGCCACCATCGCGGTCCCCCTGTGCGGGATCTGACGATTTCCTCGATGTCTACCTCGACTGCGATATGTCGCTCGCCGAGGCCGCGACGAGATGGTGTTGCGTCTGCCCCGTTTGGTGCTTCTAGCTCAAATTTGATCCGATGTAAGGCCCGTGCAATCCTGCATGGGCCTTTCTTTTGGCAATTGCTCGAACGATTCGTGGCTTGAAACACAAATAATCGAGTTAAGGAGACATGGGGTCATACAGCGGCTCTCAGGGCGCCTGCCGCACTCCCCCCCCGCCATTGCCTCTGTGGCGTCCTCGTATAGAACCCATCCTCCTTGGCGTTTCGTTGCAACACTCCACTTGTCCACCGATCAAGTGAACTACTGGAATAAATACAGCGACACGCTTGTTCGTTACAGTCGCTATATCTGTGTAAATCGCCGCGATAAATACAGCCCGTACTCAGCTGTATACCAGCTATGCGTGTGTAGATTCATATCGCGTTAATAAATCGGCTCAAGCGCGTGCAAAACGCGCAAGTGGGCGCAATAGGCGATTATCGCGCAGGTAGATTTTTGGCACCCTGTTGCTTAATCAAACTTAAGCAATTGCTTAAAACAAAAAAGGTCAGGCACTAAGTGCCTGACCTGCAAACTTCTGGTCGGGACGACTGGATTCGAACCAGCGACCCCTTGACCCCCAGTCAAGTGCGCTACCAAGCTGCGCCACGTCCCGAAGCTTTTGTTTGTTGCTCTGCTCTCGCTCGCAACAGGGAGTATATTAACCCGAAACTTTAGACTTGTGCAAGAACTTTTTTACAAATTTTGAAGCAAGTCCAAAATTGTATCTGCGAGCTGGGGTTTTGTTAGCAAAGGAAGTTCTTGCGTACCCGTTGTGCTCACGATCCAGGCCTTGTTGGTATCGGTTCCAAAGCCCGAATCGGCGCGTGAGACATCGTTGGCGATAATAGCATCGCAACCTTTGCGAGCCAATTTGCGTTCGGCGTACTCGACAACGTTATCGGTCTCGGCCGCAAATCCGATCACGCATCGCTCGCCTTTCTGACGCGAGAGCTCGGCCAAAATATCGACCGTCTCGACCAGTTCGATGCGATCGAGGCGTTCGTTGGCCTTTTTGAGTTTATGGTCCGCAGGGGTGGCGGGGGTATAGTCGGCGACGGCGGCCGCGCAAATGGCCGCATCGGCCGTCTGGAAGGCGCTGAGCGCTGCCTTCAGCATTTCAGCGGCGGTCTGCACGCGCACGTACTCCACGCCGTGGGGAACGTCGAGCGATGTCGGGCCCAGCACGAGCGTGACCTCGGCACCGCGGCGAGCGGCCTCCCCCGCCAGGGCGATGCCCATCTTGCCCGACGACCGATTGCCGATAAAGCGCACGGGATCGATCGGCTCATGCGTGGGGCCGGCAGTGATGACGATGCGCTTGCCCGCCAGGTCTTGTTGCACGGGATTGAGCACCTCGCAGACGGCCTCGACGATGTCCTCGGGCTCGCTCATGCGTCCCGTGTCCACGTCGCCGCAGGCAAGGTAGCCACTGCCGGGCCCCACCACATGGACGCCGCGCTCGCACAGCGTGGCCATATTGGCCTGCGTGGCCGACGCCTTCCACATGCCGTTGTTCATGGCCGGCGCGATCACGACGGGCCGCGGTGTCGCAAGCAGCGTTGTGGAGATGAGGTCATCGGCGATGCCGTTGGCCATCTTGGCGATGATATTGGCCGTCGCGGGCGCTACGACCACCAAGTCGGGCTCCTGCGCCAGCGAGATATGGTGGATGGGGTCAGACGGGTCGTCGAATAGCCCAACCGCGACCGGCTCATTGGTGAGCGCGCGGAAGGTAAGCGGCCCCACGAACTCAGTGGCATGCTCGCTCATGACGACCTTGACGTGCGCGCCGCGCTTTTGGAGCAGGCGCACGATATTGCACGACTTATAGGCGGCGATCCCGCCGGTAATGCCCAGCAGGATCGTTTTTCCCTCAAGTTGCATTGAATTGTTGGGTGCCGCCGTCATCGTTAGGCTTCCTTACTCGGGAGCACCAGGAGGCGGTGGCAGTACGGACAGTGCGTAATCTCGCTACCGTCGTGGTTGAGGTCGCTCATGGACGACGCCTGCAGCGCGGTGTGGCAGACCGTGGGGATGTTGCCCTTGATGGTCTCGACGGCCAGGCCGCGGAACTGCTTGAGCAGGCGCTCGTAGTCGCTGAGCACGTCGGTGGGCAGCGTAGCGGCCAGCGCGGTGCGCTCCTTGGTGGCGGCATCGATCTGGGCCTGGAGGTCGGCTGCCTTGGCGCGGGCGGCCTTGGTGTCGGCCTTCACGCCCTCCTCGAACTTGGCGATGATTGCCTGTGCGCGAGCCTCGCGGTCGAGCGCCTCCTTGTGGGCGACTACGACGTCCTTGCGGGTGTGCTCGATCTTGTCCAGGCGCTTGGCCAGGGTGGCGAGCTCGTTTTCCAGGTCCTGTACCTCGCGGTAGTCAGAGCCGTCAACGTGGCGCTTCTTAGCGGCGTCGATGGCGTTATTGGTCTGGATCTCGGTGGTGTTGAGATCGTCGAGCTCAATGTCCAGATCCTTACGCTGGGCGTAGAGCTTGGTCATCTCGGACTTGAGCTTCACATAGGTCTTGCGCTTGGAAGCGAGCTCCTTGAGCTCCGGCATATTGGCAAGTTCGCTCTTGTTGCGGGCGAGCTCCAAATCGATCTGTTGCAGCTTGAGTAGCGTAGCGCCGGCGCTCATAAGTTCTCTCCTTTTGTCACAGTCCACCATTGGCAAGGGTTCAGTATTTTAATCGCATGACGGGGGTCGACCCCGGCGTCAACTGCAGAGTTCATCAATATATCAACGAACGGCTCCTCGGAGCGGTCGTGGCCGAGCAAGATCACCGGCAGCCCGCGCAAGGCAAGGTCTTGCGCCACGTGGTACCCCGCCTCGCCCGTCACGACAACATCAGCGTCTGCGGTGATGGCGAGCTCTCCGAAGTCGCCCAGGGAGCCGCCCAAAATGGCGACGGTTCGACACGGGTGATCGACCTCGCCCCACACACGCGGGTCGCTGCCAAAGGCCGTGGCAGCACGGGTGGCAAGATCGCGCAGCGTGCATGGGTCGTTGAGCGTTGCAAGTGCGCCCAGGCCGGTGGCCTCGGGGTCGTCCACGTGCTCCAGTGAGCTCACGGGTGCGGCACCCAGCAGCTTGCTCAGGCAGACACGGGCTTCGTGCGAGCGGTCCAGGTTGGTGTGGAGCGAGATAATGCTCACCCCGCAGCGGGCAGCCTCGTAGAGGGCCGCACTGCACTGGGGTCGTGTGGCATCCGCCGGACAAAAGGCCTCGGGTGCCTTGATATAGACGGGATGATGCGTCAGCAGCACGTTGGCACCGGCTTCTTGGGCGCGGCGAACATTAGCCTTGGTCGCATCGAGTGCGCAGGCAACGCCAGTGATCTCGGCAGCGGGATCTCCCACGGAGAGCCCTACATGATCCCAGCCCTCGGCGTCCGCCTTGGGATAGCGTGCCAGCAGCGCGCGCTCAAGCTCGGCGACGATCATGCGGCACCCACGATCGAGAGCAGCGTTTGAGCGAACTCATCCAGGTCGGCAGGGTTCACGCGGTCATCGAACGAGATGCGCAGCGCGCCCAGCGCCTGCTCGCGACCGATGCCCATGGCGCTGAGCACATGGCTCGGGTCCATGCTGCCGCTCGAGCACGCCGAGCCGGCCGAAACCTCAAAGCCGGCGGCATCGAGCTTGACGATGAGCTCCTCGGAGTCCATACCGTCAACGTAGATCGACACCATGCCCGGCAGGCGATCGGCCTGTGCGTAGTCGCCCATGGTGGCATGAATACGCGGATGAGCCGTAAGCGTGGCGTAGAGCTTGTCGGATAAGGCCTGCAGCGTTGTGCACTCCTGGGCAACATTCGGCAACAGCGCGGAAGCGGCAGCGGCAAAAGCCAGCTGTGTACGCAAGTCCTGCGTGCCGGCACGACGACCGGCCTCCTGTCCGCCGCCGAAGATGCGCGGGCGCAGCGGCGTGCGGGTCTTAACGTAAAGCGCGCCGGATGCCACAGGACCGCCAATTTTATGGGCGGCGACGGACATAGCATCGACGCCCAGCTCGGCGGCATCGAGCGGAATGTGCAGATACCCCTGGATGGCATCGGTGTGGAACAGGGCGCCCACGGTATGCGCGGCCGCGGCAAGCTCGCGGATGGGCTGCACCACGCCGGTCTCGTTGTTGGCAACCATGATGCTCACGAGCGCCACGTCGTCGCCTAGTAGCTCGACAAGCGTGGCAGGCTCAACGTAGCCTGCGCGGCAGGGCTGCACCAGGTCGACGGTAAAGCCGGCAGCACGCAGCAGCGGCAGGTTGTCCAGAATCGAATCGTGCTCGATGGCCGAAACGATCACACGACCGCGCTTGCGATCGCGCTGACGAGCGCCCTCGGCAAGACCGAGCAGCGCCAGCTGGTTGGCTTCGGTGCCGCCGTTGGTCAGAACAATCTCGGACGGGCGGACGCGTGCGCCAAAGCTATGGGCGATCTCGCGACGGGCAACCTCCAGGCGCGCGGCGGCCTTGCGGCCGAGCGAGTGCAGCGAGTTGGGGTTGACGCCTGCAAGCTCGCTGTCGTCATATTCGCGCTGCGCAAGGAGCGCCTCGGCGCGCATGGGCGTCGAGGCGGCATAGTCAAGATTCACGAGTATGCGGTTTTGACCTGGGGTCATAAGGGTTTATGCCTCCTGTGCGGCCTCGTTGCCCAGCTTCTGCAGCAGCGCAACCTCGGCGGCGGGATCTTCGGACTTAAATACGGCGGAGCCGGCTACGAGCACGTTGGCACCGGCCTTGACGACCTCGGCAATGTTCTTGGAAGAAATACCGCCGTCGACCTCGATGAGGGGTGAAACGCCGTGACGCTCGCACATGGCCTTGAGCTCGTGCAGTTTGGCAATGGTACCGGGAATAAAGCTCTGGCCGCCAAAGCCGGGGTTCACGCTCATGAGCAGCACCATGTCGACGACGTCGATGATGCTTTCGAGCGCGCACACGGGGGTGGCGGGGTTGAGCACTACGCCGGCCTTGACGCCGCGCTGCTGCAGATGGGTGAGCGTGCGGTGCAGGTGCGTGGAGGCCTCGTAGTGCACGGTGATCATGTCGGCACCAGCGTCGGCGTACCAATCGACCGTCTCGTCGGGGTTCGACACCATCAGGTGCGCGTCGACCGGTACATCGGTGGAACGCTTGACGGCCTTAAGGATGTCAACGCCAAAGGTGAGGTTGCCGGTAAAGTGACCGTCCATAACGTCGAAGTGCACGTAGTCGGCGCCGGCGATCTTGTCGAGCTCGCCCTTGAGGTTGGCCATGTCGGCCGAAAGGACGGACGGAGCGATTTTGATGGAACCCATGGTAGAAGCCTTTCTGCGCTAGTCGGTGAGTCCGTAGAACTCTTGAGAAGGGACGCGATCGGTAAGAATCTCGAGCGCCCTATCCAAAGTAACACCGTTGTAGAGCGTTTGCTCCACGGCAAAGGTGAGCGGAATGTCTACGCCCAGTGAACGGGCGAGCTCGCTGACGCTGCGGGCCGCGACGGCGCCCTCGACCACCATATGCGTGCGCGCCTGGTACTCGTCGAGCGACACGCCGTGGGCAAACTCGTAGCCAAAGGTACGGTTGCGCGAATGCTCCGAGGTGCAGGTGGCAATGAGGTCGCCCATGCCGGCAAGCCCCATGCAGGTCATAGCTTGACCGCCTCGGGCGTGCACCAGGCGGCTGATCTCAGCCAGGCCGCGCGTCATGATAAGGGCGAGCGTGTTATCGCCTGCGCCCGAGCCGGCGGAGATGCCGCACACGATGGCGATGACGTTTTTCATAGCGCCGCAGACTTCGACACCCGTCATGTCCTGCGACAGGTAGATGCGGAAGGCCGTGGATAGGAGCAAGTCCTTAAAGGTCTCCCCTACCTGCGGATCTTCGCTGGCGATGACGGCGGCAGAAAGTCCGCCGCGGCAGATTTCCTCGGCATGGTTGGGGCCCGACAGCGCCGCCACGCGTGCCTCGTTGCCGATCTCGCTGGCGATGACCTCGCTCATGAGCAGGCCCGACTCGGGCTCGATGCCCTTAGTGAGGCAGAGCACCGGGGCGTCGTCGGCGATGAACGGCGCCGCCTGGTGGCAGACGTCGCGCAAGTGCGTGGAGGGCACGGCAAAGATGATGGCCTCGGCGCCGTCGAGCGCCTGTTCCAAGTCCGTCGTGGCGACAACGTTTTCCGGCAGCACGTAGTCCACCAGATAGCGGGGATTGCGATGATCGCCATTAATGCCGGCGGCCGTCTGTTCACTATGGGCCCACATGGTCACGCGCTCGGCTCGCGCGGCGGCAAGGCCGGCGACGGCGGTTCCCCAAGAGCCAGAGCCAATCAGCGCAACATTCATGACTCTCTCCTACTTATCGTCGGGCTCGGTGACGCGCTTGGTAAACGAGAGCTTGGACTCCTTACCCGTCATGAGCTTTTTGATGTTCGCACGATGGGCCCACACCACGGTGATGCCGATCATCGCCATGCAAAACTTAAGTCCCAGGCTGCCGTACGGAAAGACCGCGCAAACGGCGATGGGAAGACCGATGGCCGCGGCAAGCGAGCCCACCGACACAAACTTGGTGATGGCGACGGCCACGATAAACATGCCCAGCAGCGAGAGTCCGATGGGCCAGTACCAGGCGAGGATGACGCCCAGACCAACTGCGATACCCTTGCCGCCATGGAAGTTGAGGTAGGGCGAGAAGATGTGGCCCCACACCGCTGCTAGGCAAATGACACCGAGCATCCAGTCGCCGGGGGCTCCAGGTGCCATGATGCTCACAGGGAAGCCATAGCCCACGCCCGCGATGAGCGGACGCGCGATCATGACGCAGATGGCGCCCTTCAAGCAGTCGAGCAGCAGCGTGAGCGCCGCGACCTTGGGGCCGGCCACGCGCAGCGCGTTGGTGGTGCCGATGTTGCCGGAGCCCGCCTTGCGGATGTCGGTGTGGTTAAACACGCGGCCCAGGATCAGGCCAAACGGAATCGCTCCGATAAAGAACGAGACCACGGCGCAGATGGCGGTCAGCAGAATCGGATTATGCATCCTTTTGCTCCTTCTTCCTAAAGAAGAGTCGAATGGGCGTACCGGCAAAATCGAAGGTCGAGCGCATGCGGTTCTCCACGTAACGCTGGTAGGTGTCGTTGACCAGGTCGCTGTGGTTGACGAAGAACGTGAACGTCGGCGGGTTGACGCCCGTCTGGGTCACGTAGTGCATGCGCAGCCGGCGCTTGCCGTCTACCACGGTGTGGCCAAACTCGCGCAGGTCGGTGAGGAACGTATTGAGGCGCGAGGTGCTGATCTTTTGCGAGCGCGTCTTCTCGGCTGCGTCGACCATCGCCCAGATCTTCTCGACGCTGCGGCCAGTGAGGGCCGAGATGCGCAGGTACTGGGCCCAGGGAGCCATGACGCCCAGACGGCGGTCGATGGTCTCCATGCAGGCCTCGCGCTTGCGGTCATCGTCGAGCAGGTCCCACTTGTTGAGCAGCACAACGATGGCACAGCCGCGCTCGATGGCAAGACCCATGACCTTCTGGTCCTGTTCGGTAACGCCCACGGAGGCGTCGACGACGAGCAGCGCCACGTCGGCGCGGTCGATGGCGCGCAGGCCGCGGACCATCGAGTAGTACTCGATGTTCTCGTACACGGTGCTCTTCTTGCGGATGCCCGCGGTGTCGACCATGCGGTAGTGCTTGCCGTTGCGCTCCACGACGGTGTCGATGGCGTCGCGCGTGGTGCCGGCAATGTTGGACACGATAGAGCGGTCGGCGCCCAGGATGCGGTTGAACAGCGAGGACTTACCGGCGTTGGGGCGGCCGATGATGGCCACGTTCAGCGCATCGGGGAACTCATCGGCGACCTCGTCCTCCTCCTCGGGCAATAGGGCCACGATGTCGTCGAGCAGGTCGCCCGTGCCATGACCATGCAGGGCCGAGAGCGGCGTGGGCTCGCCGATGCCGAGCGAATAGAACTCCCAGATGCTGTCGTTTTCGCGATCGGGGTTGTCGAGCTTGTTCACCAGCAGAAAGACCGGCTTGTCGCAGCGCTTGAGCATGCGAGCGACCGACTCGTCCTCCTCGGTGACGCCGGTGCGGCCGTCGACCACAAACAGGATGACGGCGGCTTCCTCGGCGGCGGCGAGGGCCTGGTCGCGGATGGACGTGGCAAAGACGTCGTCGCTCTTGAGCGGCTCGATACCGCCCGTGTCGACGATGGTGAACTCGCGGCCGTTCCAATCGGCCGTGTGATACGAGCGGTCGCGCGTGACGCCGCGGGACTCGTGGACGATGGCGTCCGAGGTCTGGGCCAGGCGGTTAACGAGCGTGGACTTGCCAACGTTGGGGCGTCCGACGACGGCGACGATAGGTTTCATCTGCTCTCCTTTAATGGGTAGGGTCAGCGGAATTAGTAGAGTCTGCGGGCACAATGCCAAGGATATGCTCCAGGGTATCGAGCAGCTCATGCGGCATGGTCGACACCACATGAACCTCGGCGCCGCGACTGGTAAGGCTTGCGAGTAAATCGTCACGATGATACTCGTCAAGCGTCATGCCGTCAGCGTTGAACATGAGCTTAGGCACAAAGAGCATAACCCCCGACAGGTCTTGGGGCAGCTGCTCCAGAATGTCACACGCGACGATGAGGCCGGTCACGTCCACGTTGCCGCCAAAGTAGCGGTTCTTGATGGCCGTGACGGTGCCGGCGAGTCCCTGGGGCGACTCCACAAAGCGGGCCACCGTGTCGCGTGCGCTGGCGCCCGAGAGGCACAGCAGGTGCTGGCTGCGGGCGGCGATGGCCTCGCGGACGCGGGCCAGACGCTCGGTATCGGCGGCAAGCACGTCGTCGGTCTCGTTCAGATACGAGCGGATCATGCCGATGCCGTCGTAGTACTGCGGGTAGCCGTCGTAAAAGTCTGCCTCGGGAGGATCGATGCCGGCGTCCAGATAGAACTCGTCGCTCATCTGGAAGGTGTGGCGGCCAAAGCGTTCGTAGGCACGATCCTGGTAGGGACGGATCATGGCAATGGTCTCGCGCGCTAGCTCGGGCTTGTCGCTGTAGGACCAGCTAAAACGGTTCTGATGCTTGGTAAAGCCGAGCGGCACAATGCCCAGGCTTGTGATTTGCTCGTGCTCCTCGCAAAAGCGTAGGGTCTTTTCCAGCTCCTCGCCGTCGTTCATGCCGGGGCACAACACGATCTGCGCGTGAATCTCGATGCCGGCGGCCATGATGGTCTCGAGTACGTCCATGCCTCGCTGGGCGTTACGGCCCATCATACGACGGCGGACGTCGGGGCTCACAGCGTGGACCGACACGTTCATGGGACTCATGTTGCGCTGGATGACGTTTTGAACATCTTCGTCGGTGAGGTTCGTGAGCGTGACGAAGTTGCCCTGCAAAAAGCTTAGGCGATAGTCGTCGTCGCGAATATAGAGCGTTGAACGGCCGCCCTTGGGCAGCATGGTCATAAAGCAGAACACGCAGGCGTTTACGCAGGTGCGCATGCCGTCGAAGATGGGACCATCGAATTCAAGGCCCCAGTCCTCTCCCGGGAAGCGGTCGAGCTCGACGGGGGTGACGCTGTTGTCGCGTGGGTCGAAAACCTCGAGGTCGACGGTATCATCGTCGGCCTCCCAGAGCCACACAATCATGTCGGTAAGCTGCTCACCGTTGACCGTGAGCACGCGCATGCCCGGCTCGATACCCACATCCCACGCGGGCGATTCGGGACGCACGTTCTTGACGAGCGCGCCCTCACCCGGCTCGGGGTCGCGGCTGCGCCCGTAATCGGCCACCTCGGCGGCGTATGCGGGTACGGTCTGGTCCATGGTTAGCGACAAAGCTCCTTGATGCGCTCGACGGCGCGCTCGATGTGTTCTTGCGGGGTGGAGGCTCCGGCGGTGATGCCGATGTGGTGAGCTTCGGTAAACCACGCGGCTTGGAGCTCAGAAGCTTCCTCGATGTGATACGTGCGCTCGCAGGCGTCAGCGCAGATCTGCGCCAGACGGCGCGTGTTGCCGGAGTTTTTGCCGCCCACGACGACCATGCAGTCGCAGCGGTTGGCAAGTGCGGCGGCGGCCTGCTGGCGCTCGCTCGTAGCGGCGCAGATGGTGTTGATCACGCGCAGTTCCTGCACACGCGGGGTGATGGCAGCTACGACCTCAGCCAAGTTCTGCGCGGTCTGGGTGGTCTGTACAACGAGGCCCACCTTGCCCTTGAGCGGCAGCGCATCCGCATCGGCAGCGCAGCTCACGACCTGCGCGTCATCGCCGGCGTGGCCCAGGATGCCCTCGACTTCGGGGTGGCCCGGCTCGCCCACGACGATCACGCGGTAGCCCTCGCGCACCAGGCGCTCGGCCGCCACGTGGACCTTCTTCACGTAGGGGCAGGTGGCGTCAACGACGTTAAGGCCACGCTCGCGAGCGGCATCAATGACCTGCGGCACCACGCCGTGGGCGCGGATGATCACAGTGCCCGACGTGGTGCCGTCCAAGGTGTCGGCCAGACCGACGCCTGCCTCGGTGAGCTCGCGTACCACGATGGGGTTATGGATGAGCGGACCCAGGGTGTGGACCCGAGCGTTCTCCTCCGCCTGCGGGGCGGCCGCCAATGCCATATCGAGCGCACGCTGTACGCCGTAGCAAGTGCCGGCGTGGGCGGCGATCTCGATGGTAGGCGCGCCGTCCTGGTCGGACGCAGTCGCGGCTGTGTTCGTCACGTTCTCGCTCATGGCTAGAACCTGCCCGGATGCTCGGCGCACAGCTCGTCTCGCATGGCGTAGACGCGGTTCATGGCCTCGGACTCAAACCAGGCCAGGCGCTCCGTACGCTTAAGTCCGGCCGGCGCGTCCGAAAGCGAGACGGCCTTGCCGGCACGAATCCAGCACTTCTTGGGACGCATGAGCTTTTTGCCCGTGGGCGTGATGTCGGACCAGCCACAGATGGCAAGTGGGTTGACGGGCGCCTTGCCCATCTGAGCGATGAGCGCAAAACCGCCATGGACCTCGGGCTTGATCTCGCGCGAGCGGATGCGCGTGCCCTCGGGGAAGATCAGGACGTCCTCGCCGCGCTGCAGCGCATGCTGGGCGGCGCGCAGGCACTTCATGTCGGCGGTGCCGCGCTCCACGGGAATGCCGCCCACGCGGCTAAAGGCCCAGCGTACGATCTTGCTCTTGGCGAACTCGGACTTAAAGATGGGGCGGATGCGGCGGCCGCCAAAGAACAGCGCCGTCTCCACGGCCAAGAGCTCGGGCATCGAGGTGTGGTTGCAGATGACCACGCTGCCGCGTCCGTCCTGGCGCTCAAACAGCAGGTCAGCGTCCTCGACCTTCCAGCGCCACATGAGCTTGGAGAAGGCCCACAGGATGGCCATGACCACGACGACGGTGCCGCGGATGAGCGCCGGGAACTCGGCATAGGGGGCGTTGTAATAGTCCTCGGGCGTCTGCTTAAACAGGCGCATGGGCTACCTCCTTTGGTTGATGAGGTCCTCGATAATGCGGACGACCTCGTCGATGGTATGGGCGGTGGAGTCAACGTGCACGGCGTCCTCGGCGGGCACGAGCGGCGCGACCTCGCGGCTGCTGTCAAGCTTGTCGCGCTGCTTAAGGGCGTCGAGAGTCTCGTCGACCTCGGCCTCGAGCTGCTCGGCAGTAAGCGGCTGGGCGTCGTTTTGGTGACGCTGCAGCACGCGGCGCCGGGCGCGCTCGCGCGGGTCAGCGGTCAGGAAGACCTTTACTTGCGCGTTGGGGAATACGACGGTACCGATGTCGCGACCCTCGGCCACGATATCGCGGTCCTCGGCGGCGCGGCGCTGGTGAATGAGCATGGCGGCGCGCACGCCCGGGTAGGCCGAGACCTTGGATACGTTGGCGTCGACCTGCGGGGTACGGATGGCGGCCGAAGCGTCCTGGCCGTCAATGGTCAGGCGCGTGTCCTCGCCGGTGCCGTTGGTAAAGCGAATCTCGATCTGCTCGGCGAGGGCGTCGATGGCCGCCTCGTCGTCCAGGTCGATGCCGCGGTCGAGCGCGGCGAACGTGACGGCGCGATACATGGCGCCCGTGTCGAGCTTGTTAAAGCCCAGCTGGCGGGCGATCTCCTTGGCGATGGTGGATTTGCCGGAACCGGCGGGGCCGTCGATGGCGACGATCATGCAATGCTTCCTTTCGATGGTTGACGTGCTGGTATGGTTCGGGGCGCTGGGGCGCGGCGGGTTGCCTAGCCTGTGTAGCGCTCGCGGTAGGTGTTGCGCTTGGGTGCGGAGCCGTGGCTGCCGTGGTGACGCGTGCGGCTGGCGGGCGTATCTTGGGGCTTGCCGCCGTTGCGCTTGGCGCTCGCCTGCTTGGGCGGGATGCCGCCGCTTTTAAGGATCTGCACCTCGCGGTCGGTGAGCTCGCGCCATGAGCCCTTGGCCACGCCCTCGAGCTCAAGGCCGGCAAAGTTGCAGCGGTGCAGGCGGATTACCGGATGGTGGATCTTGCTCAGCATGCGCTTGACCTGGTTCTTGCGACCCTCGCGGATGATGACCTCCACGGCGGTGGTACCGGGCTTGACGCCTTGCGGTGCCACAGCCTCGGCCTCGCGCGCGTTGATGACGCGGCAGAACGCCGGCTGGCACAGGCCGTCGTCGAGCTCGATGCCGCTGCGGAGTGGTTCCAAGTCGCGGTCGGACAGCCGTCCGTCCACGAGCGCCTGGTAGGTCTTGTAGACGTGCTTGCTGGGGTGCAGCAGATCCTGCGACAGGTCGCCGTCGGTGGTAAAGAGCAAAAGGCCCGTGGTGTCGCGGTCCAGGCGGCCCACTGGAAACAGGCCCGGAAAGCGGTCGCGCGGGACCAGGTCGGCCACGCAAGGGCGCTCCTGCGGGTCGCTCATGGTGGTGAGGTAGCCGGTCGGCTTGTAGAGCATCAAGTACACGGCGCCCTGGTTGAGCTTGACGGGCATGCCGTCGACCTCGATGTGATCGTGGTCGACATCGACCTTGGTGCCCAGCTCGGTCGCGACCTCGCCGTTGACGGTCACGCGGCCGGCGGTCATTAGGTCCTCCGAGCCACGGCGGCTCGCCACGCCCGCGCGCGCCAAAAAGCGCTGCAGGCGCATGGTGTGCGGATAGACGGGCTGGGCGTCGGTGGCGGGTACTGCGTTACCCATGGCGCGCGTCTCCCCTACTTCGTTAGTCCTCGTCATGCAAATCCTCCGAGGTCTTGTCGACGACCAGGGTTTCCAAGTCCTCGACTGCCTCAACATCTTCAACATCGGTATCGAGCAGTTCGCGCTCTTCGTCCAGGTCATCGGCCTGCTCCTCGAGCGTGGACTGAATGCTGCGGCCGCTCAGGCGCTCGCGGATAAACTGACGCGATTGCTCGTCGGGGGCAAACTGCTCCAGGTCGGGCAGGTCGCGGGTGGAGCGCAGACCGAACTTTTCCAAGAAGGCGTTGGTCGTGCCGTAAATGATGGCCTGACCGCGCTGGGGATCGCGGCCGAGCTCGCGCACCAGGCCCTTGTCCACGAGCGACGCGATGACGCCGTCGGAGTTGACGCCGCGGATGCCCTTCACCACCTCGCGCGTCACAGGCTGGTGGTATGCGATGACGGCCAGGGTTTCGAGCGCCGCCTGCGACAGCTTTTGCGTGTCCCAGCTCAGCACGTAGGCCTCGACCACGTCGTGGTAGGCGGGATGCGTAAACAGGCGCCAGCCGCCGGCGACCTCGCGCAGCTGAAAGCCGCGGTTGGCCTCCTCGTACTCAACCTTGAGCTCGGCGAGCAGCGATGCGCACTCGCCCGGGGCGATATCCAGCGCACCTGCCAGCGCGGGTGCGCTCACGGGGTCGCTCGACACCAGCAGCAGCGCCTCAAGGGCGCCTTTGAGGCTGTTTGCCTCCAGCGTGGAAAGGGTTGACATGGTTGCGGCTCCTATTCGGTGAGCTCGGGGCCCTCGCCGGGCACGTATGCCTCGGAGCCCTCGACGCGGTTGATGCAGATGGTTCCGAAGATCTCGTCCTGGCTCAGCGTGAGCGAGCCGCGCTTGGCAAGCTCAAGCATGGCCAGGAAGGTGACGACGAGCTGCTCGGTGGTGGCGTCGCCGTCCAACAGCTCGCGGAAGGTGCAAGTTTGGTGCGCCATGGTAAAGCGGTCGACCGAGGCTACGGTCAGATCGAGCGGCACGCGATGCGGCGCCACGTGCTCGGCCTCCAGCAGGAAGGTCTGGCGCTTGCCGTCCAGGTCGGCACAGATGACGGCGAGGCCGCGCAGGGTGATGCCGGCCAGGTAGTCGGGCATAAGGCCCAAAAACTCGGGGTCGGGGCCGGCCACACGCGGGTGCATGCGGCTTTCGGCCTGCATGCGGGCACCGAGGGCCGCAGCCGCACCCTTAAACTGCTTGTAGGCAATCAGACGCTGAATCAGGACCTCGCGCAGGGCGTCGCCGTCGAGCGCGCTGAGTTCCTCGAGGTCTTCGTCGAACTCGCCATCGTCGTCATCAATTTTACGCGGGGCCTCCTGCGGGACCAGAGAGGCGGCCTTGATGTCCAGAAGGGTTGCCGCGACCAGCAGAAAGTCGCTCGCCACGTCCAGGTCCAGCGCCTCGATGCGCTCAGCCTCGGCAAGGTACTGCTCGGCCACCTCGCTGATGGAGATAGCGCCGATATCTACTTTTTGTCGGGTTACCAGCTGCAGCAGCAGGTCGAACGGTCCGCTGTAGACCTGCGTCGACACGCGATACGACATCTTCGACCTCCTTTGACGGCGCCTTCGCGGCGCGGTTTGGGTGCATGTTACGACCGTTTTGCACGGTCGACCTGTAAGTTTACCTTAGATGCCGGCGATTGCGAAGTTGAGCAGCCACTCGGCCAGCGGATACACGGTAACGTCGAAAAAGCGGCCGATAACGTCGATGCCGGTCCACATGGGCAGCAGGTACAGCACAATGATGAGGATGGGCATGGCGTATTGCTGCAGGTGGTAGTAGTTGTTGAGCGCCTTGCCTTTGAGGAACGGCACGATGATCGACGAGCCATCGAGCGGCGGGATCGGGATGAGGTTGAAGAATGCGAGTGACAGGTTGACCACGATAAAGGTTGCGCCGAAGTTCATGATCTGGGACGCCACGGCAAAGGACATGCTGGCGTAGAGGTTGCCGTATGCCGTATGCATGAGGGCTGCGGCCAGGCACGCAAGTGCGATGTTCGATGCGGGGCCGGCCGCGCTCACCAGGACCTCGTCGCGCTTGGGGTGTTTGAGGTTGTTGAGGTAGACGGGTACGGGCTTAGCGAAGGCAAACACCGGGCCCCCGGCCGCGAGCATCAGCAGCGGCAGGAGGACGGTGCCAAACGGGTCGATGTGGTTGAGCGGGTTGAGCGAGACGCGGCCACGGGAGCGGGCCGTCTTGTCGCCGAGCGCCCAGGCCGCGGCGGCGTGCGCGCTCTCGTGGATCACGATGCCCGCGATGACGGCGACGGCGCTCGCGAGCAGGTTCATGAGGTAACTGCTGGACATGGCGCTCCCCTAGCGGACGCGGCGCGAGGCGCGCGTGAGCAGGTAGTCGGCCGCAAACAGGATGACGGCCACGATGGCGTAATCCAGGCGGAACACACCGCCAAAGGGTGAGGTGATGACGCCGTAGCCGGCGATGGCGCTCGGCAGTGCGCGCGAAAGCTCGACGACAAAGCCCACGATCTGCAGCTTGGCGGTGAGGCCGCTAAAGCACAGCAGCACGGTCATCGCGCTCATAAAGATGCCGCAGATGCGGCACGCGATGGCGATGATGCTCATCGCCACGGCAGCGGCCTTACGAGAGTTCACGCGCGGTCTCCTCT
Source organism: Coriobacteriaceae bacterium (assembly GCA_902363125.1). Lineage (GTDB taxonomy): Bacteria > Actinomycetota > Coriobacteriia > Coriobacteriales > Coriobacteriaceae > Collinsella. Next base: position 128,455 of record CABIZD010000001.1, on the reverse strand, counting down.
TCGATCTGGGTGGAAAGCTCGAGCCATTCGTCCTCGAGCTTGGGCAGCTCTTGCTTAAGCCCGTTATATTCCCCCAGCGCAGCGTTGAACTTATCCTGATCGGCATAAAGCTCTTCGCTTGCCATCAATTCCATAAGCTCGTCATAGCGGGCGCGCTTTTTGTCGAGCTCCGTCTCGATCTTCTTGAGCTGGTTGCGCACGCCCTTGAGCTTTTTGTTGAGCGCGGCGCGGGCCTGGGCTTCGGCGCGCTTTTGCTCCTTGGTCTTTTTGCCTTCGGCAGGCTTGGGGGCGGCGACGGGGGTGTCGGCCTGGGCGGCGCTGGCCTTGGTGGACTTGGTCGTGGCCGGCGCGCTCTCCGTGGACGCCTCGGCGGCGGCGCGGGCTGCGAGGTCCTCGCGCTTGTAGAGGTAGTAGTCGTAGTCGCCGTCATAGACCGTGACCTTGCCGTCGCGGATGTCGATTACGCGGTTGGCCACGGCGCGCACCAGGTGTTCGTCGTGGCTGATCAGCACGATGGTACCGGGGAAGTTTTGCAGGGCGTTCTCGAGCATGTCCACCGAGTCGATGTCTAGGTGGTTGGTGGGCTCGTCCAGGCACAGGAGCGCCTCGGGGGCCACGAGCATCTTGGCCAGGGCCAGACGCGCTTTTTCGCCGCCGGAGAGGACGCGAACCTGCTTCTCGATGGAATCGTTGTCGCTAAACAGGAAGGCGCCCAGTAGGCTGCGCTGCTGCGGCACGGTCCACTTGGGCGTGACGGTGTCGATCTCTTGCAGGACGGTATTGGACTCGGTCATGCCCTCGAGTGCGTGCTGGGCGTAATAGGCCACGCCCACGTTGGTGCCCAGGTCGCGCGTGCCGGTAGTGGGCGGCTCCAGTCCGGCGATGATCTTCATGAGCGTGGACTTGCCGGCGCCGTTGGGGCCGACGAGTGCCACGTGCTCGCCGCGGTAGAGCTTGAGGTCGATGTCGCTGTAGATGTGCTTGTCGCCGTAGGACTTGGAGACGCCCTCGAGCCCCACGACCATGTCGCCGGAGCGCGGCGGGTCAGGGAACTTAAAGTCGATGTGCTTGTGGCCCTCGGGCAGGATGACAAGCTCCTTTTTGATCTGCTCGATCTTGCGGATGCGCTCCTGCGCCTGGGCGGCCTTGGTGGGCTTGTAACGGAACTTGTCGACGAAGACCTGCATATGGGCGATGTCGCGCTCCTGGGCGGCGCGCTTGGCGCGCATCTGCTCCAGGTTGTCCTCGCGCTGCTTGAGGTAGCTGCTGTAGTTGCCGGTGTAGGTGGTCACGCGGCGGTTCTCGAGCGCGGCGACGTGGTCGACGCAAGCGTCCATGAAGGCGCGGTCGTGGCTGACGATGAGGACGGCGCCGTCGTAGTTGGCGATAAAGCCGCGCAGCCACTGGACGCTTTCGAGGTCCAGGTGGTTGGTGGGCTCGTCCAGAAGCAGCAGGTCGGGGTGACGCAGAAAGAGCTTTGCCAGCGCGATGCGCATCTGCCAGCCGCCCGAGAACTCGGAGCACGGGCGCTCAAAGTCGGTGACCTTAAAGCCCAGGCCGGACAGGATCTTGCGGGCGTTGCTCTCGAGCTCGTAGCCGCCCAGGTGCTCAAAGCGGTCCTGGACCTGGCCGTACTCGTTGAGGAGTGCGTCGACGTCCTTGCCCTGCTCGGAGAGCTCGGTGATTTGGGCCTGCAGCTCGTTAGCGCGCTCGCCCATGCGGCGGATTTCCTTGGCGGCGGCCATGACCTCGGCAAGGATGGTGGTGTCCTTGTGCTCCAGATTAGTTTCCTGCTCTAGGTAGCCCACCTGGCAGTCCTTGGCGTACTGGACCTGGCCGGCGTCGGGGCTGTCGATGCCCATGATGATTTTGAGCATGGTGGTTTTGCCGGCGCCGTTGGGTCCCACAAGCGCGAAGCGCTCGCCGGGGTTGATCTGGAAGGACGCGCCGCTAAAGAGGACGCGTGCGCCGAAGCTTTTTTCGATCTTGTCGACCAGGAGGATCATGCTGCCGCCTTTGACCTTGTGTGCCTATATGAAAAAAGGCCCCAACTTGCGTTGGAGCCTCATTCAATGCTCGGGTGGAGACGAGGGGGATCGAACCCCTGACCTCTTGACTGCCAGTCAAGCGCTCTCCCAGCTGAGCTACGCCCCCGTGCGAAGAAGTACTATACGGGAACTCGGACGGCGATGCAAGGACATTTTTGGAAAAACTTTCGCCCGTGCCGGCGCAGGCGAAACAGGCGAAACACGACCGCCCGCTCAACCGGGTTTCCCGTGCTCCGCCAGTCCCATTATCGGGCCCGATTGCGAACCGCCCCTCCTCTGCGCCTCAGAACTATGCCGGTTTACTACGATGAATCAGGAATGTTCGACCACGCACGCCTTTTCACGCAACCGTCGGGCTCCCTACCTGCGGTTTTGCAAACGGGGAACACGCGGTGCTCGGGAGTCGCCGATCAGTCGTAGTAAACTGGCGGTGTTTTGAAATGACATCAGCTTGATTTCGCGGCAAAATGTGTTGGAGCCCTGAATTAATGGCCTTAACTTTTTCTAAAACGCGTCTTTTCTGCGACGCGCCTAGATTGGTTGTTGTTTAGCATTGGACTTGATCTTGCGTTGTGCGACTTGCTCGTGCATGGTAGTATTTCTCGACGTGAAGCGAAGAAATTAGGCCTTAGATGCCTTTATTAGAATTGCATTCACCGTTCATAAGGGCTCTTGGCGCAACGGTTAGCGCAGGGGACTCATAATCCCTGGGTTCTGGGTTCGAATCCCGGAGGGCCCACCAGAGTATTTTGAGGCCGGGCATTACGCCCGGCCTCTTTGTTAAAGGCTTTAGCCTGTGCGGGGCGCGCAGCGCGCCGCATCAGAAACCACCCGCTATGCGGGTGGGGACAACCGGCTTTACAAAGCCGCCCCCTCGCCGGACACTTGCGATTGTTCAGGCCGCAAGGAATCCGAGTCGAGAGGGCGGTGGTGGCGTATGGCCCAGAAGGCCTACAGCCTGTCGCACACGAAGTGGATGTGCAAGTACCACGTCGTGTTCACGCCGAAGTATAGGCGCAAAGTCATCTACAACCAAATAAGGTCCGACCTTGGGGAGATCTTCAGGAAGCTCTGCCAGTACAAGGGTATAGAGATCATCGAGGGGCACCTGATGCCCGACCACGTCCACATGCTGCTGGCGATACCGCCGAAGTACAGCGTGTCCAGCGTGATGGGCTACCTGAAGGGGAAGAGCTCGCTGATGGTATTCGACAGGCACGCGAACATGAAGTACAAGTTCGGCAACAGGAAGTTCTGGGCCGAGGGCTACTACGTGTCCACCGTCGGCCTGAACGAGGCCACGATCGCGAAGTACATCCGGGAGCAGGAGAAGGCCGACATCGCGTTCGACCGGCTGAGCGTCAAGGAGTACGAGGACCCCTTCGATAGGGGGCCGGGGCGCAAATAGCGCCGGTTTGACCGGCCCGCCACGGGTCAACCTGCAGTGCGGCCCGAACCCCGTGAGGGCCGGCGCCTTTAGACGCGTGCCGGAAATCCAAGGGTTATACCCTAAGAGCAAACCACCCCTTTTAGGGGTGGTTTTGATTATTAGCGCTGCAAACTAGCTTTGCCATCCAGAGACGTAAAGTTATTAACATTCATATTCGTAATTAACAATGGGAATGTCGCCAAGATGCTACCCAACCAACACATGGCGTCAATCGTTAGATATGAAAAAAGGCCCCAACTTGCGTTGGAGCCTCATTCAATGCTCGGGTGGAGACGAGGGGGATCGAACCCCTGACCTCTTGACTGCCAGTCAAGCGCTCTCCCAGCTGAGCTACGCCCCCGTGCGAAGAAGTACTATACGGGAACTCGGACGGCGATGCAAGGACAATTTTGGAAATATTCTGCGGCGCGTGGAACAGGCACGAGGACGAAGAGACACACGATGCCCGAAATAGCCCGCGGGGCGCGCCCCAGGTGCCGCCGGCCAGAACAAAGCAATCCGCGGTGCTTCCGCGGGAGGGTTTCGTCTGAGCCCCTCTCCGCGCCTTCGGGTCAATTTACTGAATCGTGCGCAGCTCGCGCCAGCTGGTCGCTTCATAAACGGACCGGTTTACTACGACGATTCCCGGATTTCCGACCTCACGCCTGCTTTCGCAAAACGGGCAGGCAATCTACCTGCGGTTTTACGAGCGGCGAATTCGGTGTGTTCAGCCACCCTCAATCCAACGTAGTAAACCGGCATTGTTTTAAAATGGGACTTAATTACTGGCAGCATATAAAGTATTAAAAATGCTCACTAGGCCATTATTACTTACCAATACCAAGCCAATTGCACAGAACGTTTGCGCGCAATCTGGTCTCAGCACATCTCATCCCCTCGGTTTTTGGCTTGTAGCGCAACTCCAATCGCTTACACACACTGTGAATGATGGCATCAAGCTGTTCGTGATCATTGAGCATGTCATGAGTTACAAGAAATACGTCGTATCCCATGCTTTGCAATGCTGTCATTCGAGAGGCATCGTGGTCAAGCACAGCGCCCGATCCATGGATAACCTCTCCTTGAAGTTCGATAATCACAGCCTTCATTTTTATTGGGTTTACGATGACGATATCGCCGTAACAGACTTTCTGACCTGCGATTTTCCGAGCTGAATTCGACAGCGGTGTTAAGTCGTTGACGTATATGTATTTAAACTCCGCTCCGCCAGCACGCCTCGGACGACTTAGCAACATTATTCCAGCAACTTCTAGCGGGGATGCAGCAATACCCATTACCTGCTGTGCGGCTTCGTAGAATTGCTTTCCCCACATCCCGTCCCTAACCTTCGCTGCAAATCTGTGCAGTTCTTCTATTTCAATAAGAGGCTTTCTCATCCAGAGCGATGTGCCCTTTCCGTTAGCTTTATTTCCGGATCCGTTATCCTGCTGCCCACTTTGATTATTATCACTATCCTTCTGGTGCTTCTGAGCATAGACTCGCTTCCATGGGGCCTCGTCTTGTGTTTCGTCTAGTTCAAACAGACTTTCGGTGGTGTACTGCTCTTCTTCTGATTTAGCCTGCTCAAGTGCCATGTCGACCGCGGGCGATGGTTTAAAAACCGAGAACCATCCGCAAAACTCGTACATAGCCAGAACCAAGTCGCATGAAGAAACGCTTCGAGTCATGGTGAATAGCGTATTAAGAGGGTCTGTGACGCTAAAGACCATACCCGTGTCGATGGAAACTTTCTCTGTATAGGCGCTGTTCCATCGGATGGTCCGTCTTGTCTCGGAATGCAGGTTGCTTCGTGTTGATGCTGCTGTGATGACTGGCGTCTTGAGGACGTCGGTTACGAAAGGGGCTTGGGATAGGGCTCGCCAGCCGTCATCGGAGCTGGGTATGCGCGGGTAGAGGTCGCGCACCTGCGGTGGGCAGCGCCAATAGCGGAATGCGGTGTTTGCGCAGACGATTTCGTCCATTTGCGCCTCCCCTGGTATCGGCCGTAGGCCATGCGGTTGTGGTCGTGGACGATTATCTACTGGGGCATCATGCGGGTAAGTACCGGAAGCTGACCAAACGCTGACCAAAAAATGGATGGGATGTGTTGAAAGGTTGTCACGAGGCGTGAATGTGCTGGTACGAGCTGTGAGCCAGTGGTCTTTTTCTCCACAATTGCGTATGAATCATGCAAAGAATTCATTGAAAGAGCGCGTGAACCATTTTCAAAATGTTCGACGACGTCACTCTATAGTTGGTCAACGAACGAAAATTATATTCAATATGTAGGAACTATGAAGGGTTTGCGATCAATAAAAAATAGGACCCCATGCTAATAAAAATCGAAAATTTGGTGTCAGTTTTGGTGTCACCCTTGGTGTCAAATAGAAAAAGGCCAGAGGCTTAATACCTCTGACCTGTGCTTTTGATGGTGGGCGATACAAGATTCGAACTTGTGACCCCATCCGTGTGAAGGATATGCTCTACCCCTGAGCCAATCGCCCGTCGCCTTTCGGCAAAAGAGATACTATCATAGCCGTACGTGGTTTACCAAGAACTTTTTGCCCTCGATTTTAAATTCGTGAGTGCTAGCCAAGCCAAAGCAACCAAAGCAATGGGTAAAACAGCAGCTAAACCACCCTTTATCGCTTTATCCACGAGGTCTCGGGGCGGCAAATGAGTCGAGCGTTGTTGTAGGCCATGTCGAGTGTGAGGCAGGTGCGTGCTGCGTAGAAACCGTCCTCGCGCTGGATGGTCAGCGCCAGTTCGGGCTTGTCGCCGGTCAGGCACAGCGGCAGCAGCAGCTGGATCCGACCGCCGTAGAACTGCGGCACGGCGAGCGTGTAGTTGGCTGCGGCGCGGCGGGCGGCCTCGACGACAGCTCCCTCAAAGGCGCGGCGTAGCAGCAGCGAGTTGCCCTCCTCCATCAGGCTGTCGGGAATACGCGTGAGGTTCTCCTCATCGCCCAGAATGTGGTCGATGTTGGAGCGGATGGGCAGGCGGTAGTCAAAGACCAGCTCGGAGGGGTCCTCGGCAAAGCGCACGCGGCACGGCAGGTACTCAAACGAGACCAGCATGGGGTCGCTCTCCTTAAAGAAGCCCTTCAAAAACCAGCGCTGGCGCGCGTCGGGCTTGGTGTTGGGCTCAAACAGGCCATAGATGGTCTCGTAACGGCGCGTGTACAGTCCGGTGTTAAACAGGCAGCGGTCGTCATCGAACACCAACGGCAGGTTGGACGGCGCGGTCTGGTCCACGTCGCGCTCGGTCAGGAACACCGCGCGGCTAAACGAGAACGACAGGTAGTTTTTGAGGATGCGGTTGCCGTGACCCCAGTCCTCAGGGTCGGCTAGGTCGGCCAGGCGTTCGTAGCAGGGCTCGGGGCAAAACGCGAAGTCATACACATTGCTGCACAGGGTGCTAGGGAGTTCCATGTGGCGTCCATTCCATTCAATAACCGGCGTGCGGATGCTTAGATTTTATACGCGCGATGTAATCCCGGGGAGCACAACACGGTGACATTAGGAGTCGTACTCCAGGGCGATTGGTTGCCAGATGAGGTCTTCGATGGTGCAGTTTAGGGTGTCTGCAAGCGCCAATGCCGAGGAAACCGAGGCGCGGCGTAGGTCGAGCTGGTTCTGCTCGTAGAGTTGTATGGCGCGAAGCTTAACCCCCGATTGGGCGGCGAGCTGTTTTTGCGTTAGTCCGGCAGCCTTTCGTGCCGCCTTGAGGCCTTTTTTGTCTGCCTGGGCGTTATTCCATTTTTCGATGACAATCTGGGCGAATTTATCTTCGGAGGCCTCGTGGAGCGGATGGTACGAGCCGATGATCCAATCGAGCGGAGCGACTTCGAGTAGCTTATTAAAGCCCAAGCTGCTCATCCATTGCGTATAGGCCATAACCCACCCCGCCCAATACTGAGGCGAACGGTCGAACGGATAGGTCTCCCTACATCTGACGGGGGTCAGTCCCGCATGGGCGATAATATCGCGCGCGAGCTCGTCGCCCGCCATGCCGCAGACGACGCGAGGCATACCGCGCTCGAATTGTTTCATCTCAAGAGCGTTCGACAGGATCGCCGTCAACTCGGCTGGAGTCAGCCCTTGATCACAGAGGGCAAAATCGACCGCCTCGCCCAGCGTTCTCATGGCATCCTCGAGATACATCTCACTGTAGGCGTGGGTCATCGCCCGTCATCCCCTCTCGAATGATATCGACGATACGGATTCCCTCAAACGGGTTTTCGGCAAGCAGCTGCCGATACTGTTCTCTTGCCGCTTCGTCTCGTTCCCCGGCCAATGGGCCATACAGGGCTAGCGGTGCGCGCTCAAATCCAGCAAATCGAATATTCTTAAACGCATGCTCGCTTTTGAGCATGATCTGCTCCCCCAGGTTACCGAGCCTCATAGATCGTCCAAGCTGATTGACGGTGATCGTATTGTTTACAAAAGCTCTGGCATAGCTAAAGTACGAGTCGTCCGCACGCCACCCCCTTATTACGTCGCAAGTGCTCGTCTGAGGTAGAAAGTGATCATGGAGATATTCGCACGCCCCCGTGGCAATGGCGGTATCTTTGCGAAAAGAACGATGCTCAACGAGCAACGCTATCCAATGCAGGACGCAATATTGCGGCGATAGCAAGTCGAGAACTTTGAGATCGGCTATATCGAGTTCATAGCGATTCGCAAAGCCATCGGCATCGCGCGAGCATGCCCATTCCCTTGCAAGGTCGAGGCTCTCTGTGCAATAGAATCCCTGTCCATAGTCGTTATGGATTTTCCCCAGGCCAAGCTGGGGAGTCTCAATGATTTTCTGAGAACCATGCCACAGTTCCACGCGAGTCTCCTAACAGGTATCGCTCTAGCGATAGTATAACATACTATCGCTAGAGCGATACCTGTATTCAAATAGCAAGAGGGTGTCTGGAACCGAGTTTGAGTTCAATACTGGCTTCTAAGGCTCGCCTTGTCCGGAAGTATGCGACAAAATTCAGACTTGCTGATCACGCCGGAGCACACTAACGCCTCGTCCTGCTTACAGAGCTTCATAGACACGCACCTCATCTTGCTCGATGCTTTTGCGGAATGCCGGGCGCATGTGCTCTGGTGGGTTGGTGACGATATCAACCTTTCGTCCAAGTTCCTTCTCGAGCTCATGGGAGAGTTCGTACAGCGCACCGAACGTCATGGTGTTGCCGCAGACTAGGCGCAAATCAATATCGCTATTGGGCGCTTGCTCGCCTCGGGCAAACGAGCCAAATAAAAATGCTTCGCTGACGTCGTATTGAGCCAGCACGAGGGAGGCGACGGTGGATATTTCAGTAGGCGAAATCATGGGTTATTTGCCGTTCAACAGTAGAGCGTCAGGGGGCCAGCGCCGAAACCGCCGGTCCGGCTTTTTGCCGTTCGGCAAGCTCGAAGTTAAACGGGGCGTTTGATCTAACAAATTCTGTCAAGAAATTGAGGTCATCAGCAGTAAATCCTTCGACGTTGAACCATTTGACCGTCGGCAAGAAGCATTCCGCATGATTAAAGCCAAAGTCAACCGGGCGCTAGACGGCTACGCGAACGGTTCCGTCATCTCTTGTCTCTGCGTAGGCAAACTGAGTGCCGTCATCTAGCTGAACATAGCGCCAAAGCATGTTTGCCTCCTTAGTGTTAACAGCCGAGTATAAAGAACAGATTAGATGCAGCGTGATGCGAATTAAATTATTCCCATAAGACCTGAACTGCTGATTATTTGATTTGTTGAGTTTTGAGCTATCTCACACTTCAGTGTCTTTTTGGCATGAAAAACTGTCATTGTGCGATGGTCGGACTTTATGTCAAGGATCGTACTCAGATTCAAGCGATTGAATCCTATAGATTACCCAAATGCTGCTCAACAGCCTCCATGCCAACCTCCACATATTTTAGGAGGCCTTGTATATCGTTGCAGTTCTTGGGCAAGCGATCTTTTTCAATACCAGTAATTTTGGCCAATAATTCGATTGTCACATCGAGTGCGAAGTCGATTAGTTTTTGAATTTCGCCGTAAGTTAAAGGAAGTCGCCTAACAAGCTCATCATAATTCAGTGCTTCCATGTCGCTATGGGCGAAAACCTTATTTCGCTGATCGCGAAGCATGACAGTTAGTTTGTTGAGACCGTTAAGTCGTTTTTTCCACAAATTGTAAAGGTCATTTGTGGTTATACGCACGGTAACCATTTCGTAATGATTTCCGAACAGTTTTTCATAAGAGCGTTGAGACTCAACTTCTTTGGGGTAAAAACGCTCCTCGTCCTCTGCCGATGGGTGAACGATTGGATTAAGCCTGTCAAAGTTTGGTCGACCACTGAATATAGAGATTGCAAGTGCGTCGATTTCAACAGAATGAGACGAGACGTCTTCTATCAAGTTCCTAATACTGACGTCGCTTTTGGCATCAAATATCCGCGCGCAATTCATGAAACAGGATTCGGTTAATGCTAGTTGTGTAAAGCTGAAGAAGCAGCCAGCGCAAATTACTTCATTCTCATAGTCGGAAGATGCTTTAGACAGTTCGCGAAGGATTGCTAGTTCCGTGTTGGCATAAAATGCCTCTTGGTATAGATAATTGCAACGCTCGATCAGCTCAAGAAGGCCGGCATCTATTACTTTCTTGACAGCCTCAACTGTATGATCCGATTCGTAGTTCATGTCAGATAAATCCCGAGTAATTGTCGTAAAAACCATTCTACTAATTCGTCGTTACGAATATAGCCTTCTACATAGCCTATCGAAATGGGTGCTTCAGCAGCGATATACGGCACCTAGCAGCACTGTCCCCAGCAGGAAAAGCACCATGGAGGCGACGACACAGTTGTTGTCGCCGGTCTTGGGGAGTGCCACTGTTGTCGCGGTGGCAGCCTTGGGCTTGGTCGTCTTGGCGACCGTGGTCTTGGTTACTGTCGTTGTTGTCTTGGTTGTCGCGGCCGCGGGTTTCAGCGAGGGATTTGCCGTGGGCCCCGTGGTGGACTCTCCTGCAGCTGAGTTAGCATCGGCGGGAGACTTGTCCGTGCCATCGCCCGGCACCTCGCCCCTGTCGGTCTCCCCCGCCGGTGGCGTGGCGACAACGGGCTCAACCACTACATGCGGTGCCACCGCACCGCAGGCATCCACCACGCCACTAGCACCAAAGACCCCACCAGCAGGCGTCACAAACCGTGCGGACACAAGCGACCCGACCGTGCACGCAACACCGCCGTCGGCACCGGCCGCATCAAGCCACGAGGCGTCGACGGAAAGCCGGCAGCCGTCCACACCAGCGCTAAGGCCCGCGTCCTGCAGAAACACGCCATAAGCCCGCACGCCCGCTCCGGACCCGGCGCCCGCAGCGACGACGCGCCCGCCGCCGCGCACGGCCATGTCGCCAGCGATCACGCCGGCGACCGCCTCGTCCGTAATATCGGCCCCATCCGCCCTCGCATCTACGGTGCATCCGTCCACCACGAGCGCCTGCGAGACGTGGATCCCGCACTGCGAGCCCGTCGCCGTCAGGGTCCCGGTACCGCGAAGCGTCAGGTTACCCCACACCTCCATGCCGCACAGCGTGATGTCCGCATCGGGCGCATGCGACTCCGTCACGGAGTTTTGCCCGGCAAGCGTCAGCACCAGGTCGCCGTCGGCGCCGATGGCCTCGCCCGCGTAGCCGTTAAGCTCCAGGTGGTCGGCATCGGTCCAGGCCCAGCCGGGGCCCGACACGCCCGGCTCGTAGTACGTCGCGCCCGCGATGATGAGGCTCTCCGCGCCCGCGGCATAAGAAGGCCCGCCCAGCAAAATGCATAGGCAGGCCATGGCAACAATCGCAATGCAATGACGGCTGGTGTGGGACTTGGCAGCAAACATACCCGCTCCGATCTTCGCAGGAGCCAATAGAATGTGCACCAGAAAATGCCCTGGTAGCAGCAGTTATTAGTTTAGCGAGATCCAGGTGCAAACAAAGAAAATGCCCCTGAGCAGCGCCAATAATTAGGTGTAAATCGTTTTGCCAATCGGTGAAAGGAGATTATGCCTAACATAATCGCGTAGGCCACCAAGAGCACGCCCTTTTTCGCGTGTTTCATGACAATTTGGATGGATTTAAACAGACTTTCCGGTAAGGCCTCTTGCCCCATCATTCAGCACTACACGTGGAAAGACTTTACTGGAGTGCTTTTTTGACAGCGTCGTAATCCCATTTGAGTACACCATCTTTCCAGCATTTCATAGGAACATGATTTCCTTCGAATCTAACTTTTAAAGGGCATTTCGACCTAGTGACGCGCGCGGAGTTGTACAGAACAACAATGTCAATGCCGGCCTCAACGGCTTTATCGCATTCGTACTTAATGTAGCTACGATAGTCGATGCTATGCAAGCGATCGCAGCTCGAAGTTCCCGAATCATAGCTCCTACAGTACTGGCAGCTTCCTTTAGTTACTGTGTCGGTCGCATCCCCAACGATAAGTACAAATCGTTTGGATCCGTCCATTCTCTTTTTCAGAGAGCTCTTTATGCTGCATGGCAAACTGGAGTCGCGCGACTGCTGTAGGTCGTGAGCGTCCGGGAACGAAAGCCCCAATAATTACTGTCGTTCCATTTATGCAGCTGCTCGACCGCATCTCGATCACCGTCCCAGTCTGCGGCGATGTAGGTTCTTGTCCTATAAACCATCTTTCTCTCCAATCCTATTGTTCCAGGCCTCTGCATAACCGTTAACCTCGAATAACCTCATGCGTGCAGCGGTCTTCTTCGTTAACACGACAACAACGCCTTCCTTAAAATGATGCTTCGAAGCCCTCAGTGTGCAAAGCATGCAACGAAGAAGATCATCCTCTGAGGGTTTTCCGTTTTCGAACCTTGTTATTCCAGACCCCAACAACGGAAGTACGATTCGCCTGCCTGCATACATCCGATCGAGCTCGTCCCACATATTGAGCAAGCATTCCTCATACTGACCACGACGAAGATAAGCACGATTCACTTCATCCATATGGGTGAAGGCGAGCATGGCGAATCCGTCGCAATCCTTAATAGTGCCGAGAGGATAGCAAATTCGGCCATCCCCAGCCTTATAGGGTTTCAGCAAACTCGGTTGCCTTTCTTCGACAGCCTGCTTGAGAGCGTTCCGGTCGGCATACTTCTCAATAAAAATGCCGTTAAGGGAATTTTTTGAAATAACCCTGTCGTCAACCTTAATGTCGAAATATTCATTGAACGGAATGACCTTAACGCCCTCAGTACAAAAAAGGTCGTCGACCACAATGTCTACGTCCATTCCGTTAATAACCAAATGGACTCCGTCTTTATTGTGATGGTATGTGACGATCGCTGCGAAGAAGGCCAGTAAGACAAATAGGATGACGAGCACAAAGAGCCTAAACGGGCATCCCGAATCTTTCGGAAGCAGGTCGATGAGAGACACGCCCGCAACTCCCATAATCGTCGAAATTGCACCAATGATTGCAAACGACCATTTAAAAGACTTTTTTACAAGCGACCATGTAACTATATGAATAATTTGTTTTAGCAAGCGAACTCTTCCACAGACGAAATTAAATGCTGATTCCATCTTAGCCTTTTCGCATTCATCTAGTTTGCCAATTTTCCTCATGTAGCCTGCTCATTTTTGTACCCCAAGAAGTAACAAATTGGTTTTAATACGATGGGATGCATCAGCAGCTGCTCATAGGCCCCTCCCATATTGCCGATAATCACTATTACTAGGTACTTCTAGAGCAATCTGAGGGTACGATCTGACCTTTTGTACTTTGGAATTGAAGAGCATCATCTTCCCCACTATGAAGTCGCAGGGGCAACACATGGGGACTTTCGGCTTCACGTTACCGTCTATTTAAGAAAGCTCAATCGCGCTCTCTGTAACCTCAACGCCCGGTGCGTATTTCTGCACCAACGCATCCAAAATTAATCGGTTCCCCGGCGTCATCTTTGGGGAAGCGACGATCTTCATCGAAGAAAATGCTTCGTCTGAGATAATCAAATCGTAAAAGGAAGGAATTTCGGGATCGCATCTATCAAGTATGACCTCAGTGGCCCTCTTAACTGCTTCAACATCACCCTTGATTACAGAGGCGATGCCCACAGGAACTGCCGTCAAAACATATCGCCATTCGTTTTGGTATGACCAGGCAGTAGCTTTGTGAATCCCAAGTGTGTTTAAATCGGCTTCTATCCAGCCGTTTTCGCAGTTACGGATCAACTTTGGAAACAGAAGCGACTTATCGTTCGTATACTGGACTTCATGAAGCATCTCAACGCTTCGGGCCATTTCTTTAAAATGATATTTTTTATCCCAAAAGTCTTCGAGCGGCAATTGAAGTCCATCAAACTTGTCACCAGGAGTATTCAAAACTGCGTCACTAGATAGCTTACTTAGGCTTTCGGTAGACACAGAGTACCGCTTAAACGGATGACTCTTCATTTGGATTCTTACTCCACATTCAGCTCCAGCATACTCGCGCCACATGGGGATGCTCTCCTCATCAGAAGAGGTCCAACAACTGACGAGCTTCATTTTTCCAAGATTTTGAGAGTCTGCTGAACGCTGTTCTTGTGGGTCATCAACCTTATCTAACCGGCTGAACCTGATAGTCCGATTATGCAGAATCAAGGCCAGCGTATCTAGGCTTGCATAATGATAGAGAACGGCGGGTGCTTCCATGTTTGGCTCCTAGCAATAACAATGATTCCATATCACTGTTCATCAAAATTTATAGACATGATTATGAAAAATCAATCAGTGCCAAACTGTCCCAAGCACCCCTCTCCCCTCCCCAACTTTGTCCAAAAAGTTCGCTGTTGTTGACTGACGTTACCGTAAAATTAACCCCACTTACATATAAACGGAGTGCTGGCCTGGTGCCGCCTCCGGGCCTTGGCGCCCACCTTATCGAGAGGCACCGCTATGAAACGAGTCTTTTACCGCTCGCTCTGCGCAGTTCTTTGCGTATCCATGCTTAGCGCAGCAATACCTGTAAGGGTTTTAGCGGAAGAAGAACGGCTTCAAGAAAACACCTTGGAGCAGTTTGATACTGGCGCAGCGGACAATTCGGGCGCCAGTATGACGGGCGACATTGATACAAGCGAGATCGGCAATGAGTCCATCGAAAATGATTCAGATCTCGCGAATCCAATTTCACACCAGGCGAAACCTCAGGTTTCCCTAACTTCCGACATGTCGTCTGATTCGGAACAATCCACAAAGGCCGCAGTAAGTGGATATCAGCACAGCGATAGCGCCACCAGCGGCAGTGTCACCCTCACCGTCGAATGGAACGATCCAGTACTTGGACAGCCAACGACTTTCCACGTGAGCGCAACAGGTGGCAGTGGCAGCTATCTTTTCCGCATGGATGCGCCCTCTTACTCCAACCCCAATGAGTATGCCTACGAGTCGGTTGCCGACCCAAGCCGCGGAGAGTGGACAAAGTTCACCGACGCGTGCGCTAGCCACGACTTTACGTTCACAACGACGGCTACCGGATCATATAACTTCCGCTTTTACCTCATGGACAAGGCGTCGGGCGTTTACTACTTGCGCACCAGCTCGTATATCCAGCTTGCAGATGATGCGTATCCCAGCGTTGCGAGCATTGTCAATAAAGCAGTGTCGCAGGCCAAGCAAAAGACAGATGGTTCTGAATACGAAATGGCTCTCTATCTTCACGACTGGCTTCTCGATCAGCTTGAGTACGACAATTCGCTCAAGTGGTCTTCGGCAGAAAGCGCTCTTACGAGGGGGCTTGGGACGTGTCAAGCCTATGAATCAGCGTATGCGAAACTACTTTCCGCCGCAGGTATAGAAAACGCCGAAACCCGCGATGCCTATGATGGGCACACGTGGAATGCGGTCAAGCTCGATGACGAATGGTATCAGGTTGACTGCACTTGGGATGACACGTCTGATAATTTTTACGGTGATCTAGATCAGCGTCATCTCTACTTCTGCCTTACTGACGAGCTAATGGCAATTGCGCATCCGGGGCACGAGAAGATATATTCTGTTGAGAGCTATGCTACGCGTTCTGGCAGTCTAAAAGATAACTACTTCGTGCGAAATGGCAAGGCCGACGAATGGGCGAGCGCCTACGCCGACCGCATCCAGCAGCACTTGAACGCCAAGGAGACCAGCTTCTCGATAGACGCTGACAACCAAAGTTTTCCGCCCAGTATTAGCGGCATTCAAAACGGAATAATTGCGTATAAGATAAGCCTGTGGGAATGGAAGTCGAACGCCATCAAGGCTGATCTTTCAGCATCGTCTAAAGTAATAACATCATCAAGTAACAAATTGAACGTAAAGCTGAATTTCGAAGTGACGTATCAACCAAAGACTGGTTATGAGGTTTTCTACCACAGCGCCGCCGCCTCGGGCGCCTCGCCCCAGTCGACCCCGGTCGCCTACGGTCGCCCGACGCCGACGCTGACCGCCTCGGAGCTCGGGTTCTCTAACGGCTCCGCGAAGTTCCTGGGATGGCGCGCCTACAGGGACTGGGACAACACCTGGTGGGCGACCATGCCGGACGGCAGGGCCGGCTGGGTCGCCCTCGAGGACGGGAGGCTCCCCGGCGGCTGCTCCTACCGCCTGCTGCCGGACGGGTGGGAGACCGGCTGGAGCGCCTGGTCGGGAACCGTGCACCTCTACGCGTCCTGGGATGAGCATTAATGCCTATGGGCTATTCTCTCTAAAAGTTTCCGCAACGTATGTCTTCGCATTGAGAATTGAGAATTGAGTGAGCTTCGCTAGGATGCGTCGCGCGTATGTGCAGTGACGACAGAGAGACCCGGTCCGCAAGGGCAGATATGTTCCTGGCTTTTGCCATTCTCGCTAAAGATCGGTAAAATTTTAGTTTAGTCGCGATATAAATCGAGATAAATGGACCTCCAACGTCTGGACGGAGGATTGTCACAGCATTTACAGCGCCATACGACTACCTGGGGGTTTGGCATCCCTTTCTCGGTCTTCATAAAGAAAATATTAGATCGCCCCCCAGCAACGAATCACTCGAGTTTAGGAACTTCGTTGCTGGGGGGCGATCTACATAGCGGCTTGCGCCTCGCTCGTATTAACTTGATTGGGAAACGGCATTACACGAGCAGCTTTGTAGGTACCAGCCAAGCGAATTCATAAGAGATAAGTGCTCGCCTATTTCCTACGGGCGGAGGAAGCATGAGAGATGCCCCTAATTAAATTCCAAAGGTCGCTTTAATTATCGGCATCTTCTTTGAAACGCCGATTACTAAGGTAGAAACTATAATTGAACCGCTCAGAGTAAAAAGAAACAACAACGGGCGATTTATGTTACTCGCATACAGATCTGGATTTGATTGTCCGCAGATTCCGTAGACAAACACGACAACGAAATACATATGCACAAGATAAATAATTGTGCTCATACGGCGCGCTAGCGCACAGGAATTCAAGTTCACACCGTACCTGCGGACTGATAGTAAAAACAAACCAATGCTTGCAATTGCGCAGAATGGCAGATGCGCGTCGTTGCTCACCAAATAGGTGCCAGCGAGCCCAAGCGCAACAACTGCAAATTCAAGTAACAATGGGACTCTGTTCAGTTGATCCCATTTCAAACCAAGTGCTGTACCCACAGCAATATAGAAAAACCCTTCAAACAGACCGTTGCGGGAACTGCCGAACACGCGACAATAAATCCTAATCGGAACCGCTAAATACACCGGAGCGCCATCCCGGCCCTGCACGTAAGTAATACCGAAGCCAAGGAGTAATAAGATTAAGGAAAACGGAATTATGTGCTTAAACCGTCATCCCCTATGAAGGCAAATAAAGACAAGAGTGAAACCAACGATGCTCGCCAGCAAATACCATAAAGGCCACGAATAATAATTCTCCCCAACGAACAAAGTTCCCCGGATGAAGGATAAAGAACCATGAAGAAGGTTTTTACCGAGAAGCACATTGCCGAAGATGGTGAGGGGAAGATAGAGAAGAGTCCATATCAAATACAAGCGCATTAATTTAATAATGGTATTGCGGACGCGTTCAGTGCCAGCGGAAATAGCAACGCCAAAAGATGCATAGTTAAGATCTCGAAAACAAAGAAAGCCGGACGCGAGAAAAAAGAGGGGTACGGCCAGCACATCAATCCCTTCAATCACCGTTTCTGCAAAATTAAAGCACTTCAATGGCCTTGTATGAATCTCAACAACAAGCAAAGCCAGAAAGAACTTCATGAGATCCAAATTTGGATAGTTAACCTTAGCTGTTTTATGAGTCGAAGCCACAGTTATATCCATTCATCCTTAATTAATTATTCGGATATTTCTTGTACCTAAGACAAAGCAATTTTCGGGGCACGGCTTAACGGGCTTGCTGTTGATTAAAAAAGAAACTCGCTTAAACTTCTTACTCAAACCAAATGGGTGCTTTCGAGAAATTAGCAGAACGTTTGATGTGAAGTTAGCCGTATTGCGCACCTATCATGAATCGTAAATCTAACTCTGTACGGTCGCAAACTAGACCCTAGTTTAAGGCTGGTTAATAAAGTTATTTGAATACCGGCTAATGCCTTGAGTTATATACCTCAACGATAGGCAAATCACAATGAGGCGAGATGCGGCTATCATCTGTTCCGCGTGAGCTTTCCCTTCCAGTTGCGAATGCCTTCAACAACGATACCACGGTAAGTCATATTTAATTTATTGCAAAGATACATAGGCCACTTCCAATTGTTGTAAACAATTTGGGAGAAGGCCTGACCCAGAACAATTCCCCAAGCGCCCATATCGAAGACACCGCACATAAGGCAAACAAGCACGGTGCCGAGTGCCGCCGCAGCGATGTAGCCCCACATATACGGTATTTCATTCATGCTTATTATGTAATTGCAGAAGATTGAATGCTGTTGAAGCAGCGCGAGGTAGAGACACATGCCCAGAAATAGACCGTAATCAACGGAAACGTTGGGCTTAAAGAGGGGTAGCAGGGGAAGAACGAAAATGTAAACACCAGCAGTCCCGATAGCGAAAAGACCCCAGTAGCCAACGATGCCTGTGGAGACATATTCTCTCTGCCTCTCCATGTCTCCCCCTGCGAAAGCAGATTGCATCGCCGGAAAGAAAGACTTTGGATACGTTGATGCAAAATTATAAATGGCGTTTGCAAACTGAAGAAGGATTGAATATGTACCCGTCTCGGCTAGCCCAAGAAAAATCGAACTTAGAATGCTCATGGCTTGGGTCGAGGCGTATACCGCAAGTTGCACGAGGCCATCTCGCCATGCTACATGGAAAATAGTAAGGAAAATTTCTCGGATCGACGATGCCTCTACCGGCATCGTGTCTGAATGTCTCCCCTTCTCGATCTCCTTATGCTTCCTGAGCATGACTACAGCAGAAAGCCTAAGCAGTATAGCGTTAGCAAGATATCCGATTGCTGCGCCAACAAGACCGTAACCCAATAGCAGCAGTATGGCGCTAACGGATAGCTGAGCCGCTCTTCCGATAACGACTGCCTTATTCTCGCCAGCTATATCGCCGTATCCGCGAAGAACAGTAATCGACCATAGAAAATAAAGGTTAAGAAAAACTGATGCGCAAAATAGACCCCAGGAGACCCAAATATCGATCGAACCCATTCCAGAAGCCACAAACGATATGTACAGAGAGCCTATCGTCGAGAGCAGAGCTAAAACTACAACAGCGAGTATTGCATATATAACTTTTGAAGCCTTTATTACAGTGTTCAGGAGATGCCAGTCGATACCCTCTTGAACTGATTTTATGTCGCAGCCTTCAATGGATAAATGTCGTGCTCCGCTAATCACATAGACTATGTTTCGAGCAAAAGTTGGGTTGAAGCCAAACTCAAATAGCATGGCAAAGTTGGATAATGCTACATACACATACCAAAGGCCAAGTTCAGAGCTAGAAAGGAAATGCATGAGCAGCGGGAGAAGTACGAAGCCGCTCGCCATCGAAACAATTGTTCCAATATAATTCCAAACAATGTCCGACTTGCGGGTATTGATGCTAGACACAATCGTTACCAATCTCGAAATATGAATACGAACGGCCCGTCGCTGATGACTTTTCGCTCATAAAAACGTTTGTATAGAGTAGTTCAGCTCCAACAGCGAATAAGAAATAATTGCATTCGAAATGGATACCAAGCGTTTCACACAGTCCATAAATGCTCATCAGGACAAGCCCGAAGAAGATTGAATTCCACCAACCTTGACGTACAGCCTTGATTAAGATAGCGATATAGCCGAACAAAAAACAGAATGCTGGTATCAAGCCAAACCTAAGCAATAGGTGGCACCAAGCGTTGTCCACAACGAATGCAGACGGAACACCATTCTCCCAATAGATTGGTGGTAAGCCGGAGAAATCTGATCCAAACAAAGTAATCGGCTGCATTTCGAAATAACCATTTGCAAGTCTCAGCCTACCAGAAAGCAGTTTATTAAGTTCAAATTGAATGGGATTGGAAGGATCATAGGCAATCATTAAGTATGCACTTACGATAATAACTATAAATACTGCCACAAGGAAATAGGTTAATACCTTTTTACGCAATCTGTCTGTTCTCACAAAGAAAAATATGGTCAAGAATATTGCCAGTAAAACTAAGAGGAGTGCAGAAGTTCGTGAGTCGGCAAAAGTTAAATTGATTAAAATAGAAACAGCAATTAAACCGAAATCGGGTACAGGATTCTTGCCGAAGCGAAGCGCGGAAAAAGCAACGCAGGCATTAAAGAGATATAGGCCTAATGCATTCGGATGGTTAAATCCCAGGGCATATCGAGTGATTCCACCGCGAACAAATACTTTATTCTCGATAACTCCGAAACCGGCAGATAATATTGTGATAATAAGAGTAGCAAAGGATACGGTTAATGCAATTTTTGCAAGGGGTCGGATCCTTACGTTGTTTGCACAGACTATAAATATAGAAGCCCAAAATAACGAGCTTTCACCCGATTGACGCCAGGAAATGAAGCTTATAAGAACAATTGCTAACGAGAATGCCCAACATTTAAATGATGCTCTCTGCATGATGTATTTCGAGATTAGAGAGAATACTATGAGAGCCTGAGTAAGTGAAGTAAATTCATCTATTGGGATGAAAAGAATCTCAGTAAATGTCGTACGTTCGATTGCGCATTGAATAGAGAAGATGGCAAATGCAAAGTAATATAGAGCTTCATCGACCTTTAACCTTGACAATCTAAATCACCTGTTTCAAAAAGAACTGCTCAAATTACAGTCCGGCATAATATGCGATGCAAAATTATTTAATTTGCCGCTTAGTTCTAATGCAAGAAGGTCTAAGGATGATGATGTATCCTAGTCACCGAATCCGGGCTTGGAGCCTTTGAAATATTCCGCAAGTTTTAATGACTCTTTATTGATATCGAATCTATTTATTAAATATGGTTTGGGGCAAAAGGAAGAACGATCAAAGGCACAGAGCGTGTCAGCCCACAAAGAGGGGTTTTCTGGAGGTAGAAAACAAACTGAGTCTGAGACGGCAACAGCTCGAGGCACCTGATCAGAAATCACACAGGGCAATCCATTTGCTTGCGCCTCAACCGCAGCCATGCCGAGCCCTTCGAATACCGAGGGAAAAGCAAACACGTCAAATGCGGACAAAAGAGAGGCTACATCCATGCGAGGCCCCGTAAGAACCAAATGGCTTTCGACACCAAGAGATCGTGCCTCTTCCATGATCAATTCTTTTGAGGGGCCCTCACCCACTAGCACCAGCATTGCATTAGCTCTAAATTTAATAATTTCGGGTAATGAACGAACCAACAATATCTGATTCTTCACTGATGAAAGCCGTCCAACATGGCCGATGACGAAACTATCCCTTAAACCAAGTTCAGCTCGAACTGAAAGACGGTTTGTTTCCTGATATGAAAATAAGGAAACATCAAAAGCATTATTTAAAATGTCAAAAGTATGACCAGGGAACGCGTATTCCCCAGCCTCCTGGGAACAGGCGAGTAAAACGTTGCTTAAATCCGCAACATGTTTCCTAAGTGCCCAGGTGGAAAGCCTTTTCGCTGGCCCACCCAGTGCTTGTGAACAATGATAATGACAAATCCTAACAGGAATATTCGCCTTAGCCGCAAGCTCAATTGTTTCAATATTCCAATAAGAGTTTGCATTATGCCAAAAAGCACAATATTCAGTACCATGCCCGTAAAATAAGCGGCGAAGTCTGGTTATATGTTCAATGGGATTTTGTTTCCACCCCGGTATATTGATGACTCTATTGTCTCCCATTGAGTACTCGACTTGTTGATATGGTCTTGAGCTAATAGTGTCGAAAGCATATTTATCAGACAAAGCGCCAATATAGCGGCTCACTACGGTCTCAGTGCCACCATAACGTGTCCCAACTCCTGAAACTAAAACACGGGGCTTATTGGATTTTATAGTACTTATCATCAAGATCCCAATTTTAAACAATAGAGAGATCCGGACACCAATGGCATCCGGAACCGAAAACGCCGCTAGAACTGTTATATATAGTTAAATAAGATTAGCTAACAATTGCTGTTACTATCAGTCAAAAACCCAATCAGCCTGCAATAAGATTCTTCTAAATTAACTTTCGGTTCCCAACCAAGCGCGCGAAGTTTGTTCGAACGCAGCGTCATCTTCGTAGGTGCAGCGTATCCGAACTGTGAGGAGTCTTTTCCTTCGATTACAACTCCACAATGGTCACCACCGAATCTTTCTGCCACCATCTCTGCCATGCCGCGAATCGTCGAGTGACATGCCTCGTTCGCAATGTTGTAGGTCTCCCCAGCGATGCCCTTGGATAAGAGCAAAAGAATAGCTGAGAGGGCGTCGGTCGAATACACGTAATTGCCTTCGCTCATTCCGTCCGTATGAAGCACGATTGGCTCCCCAGCTATGGCACTCGTGGCAAACTGTTTGAAGACGCGACTTTCGGACGGCAGAATCCCCGCTCCGAAAGTCTGGGCGAGTCGCCCAGCGACGGCGTTGATTCCAAATTGCCTTGCATAAGCAAGGCACATCAGTTCTCCGAGCCGCTTGCCCTCGGGGTAGCAAGATCGCACCGAGCCCATATCGATAGCACCCATCGTACCCTCGTATACGTCCACGGCATCGTTAAAGCTTCCGCAGGCCTCCATGGAGGATAAGAAGAGTACTTTCGACTTCGAATTCGAGCATGCACTGTCAAGAGCCCATCTCGTGCCGTTGATCATAATGTTAATTACGTCTGCGGGACGCTCGATCATAACCTTCGAAGTGGTAATGGCAGCAGTGTGGACAAGACAGTCGAAATCTACGCCGAGAGCCTCACAAGGCTCGGAGAAATCGACGACTGCGACAGTAACATCCTCCCTAGCGGCAATTCCGGGCATGACGACGTCGAGTTTAGCGGCGTTACGTACACACAAGATTAGTCTCGTGCCCAATCCTAGCTCGTCGTTGGCCCAAATAACAAGACGAGCGAGCAGAGACCCCAAGAACCCTGTGGCGCCGGAGACGGCAAGGACTTTACCCGATAAGGTGGCGATCAGCTCACGATCTATTCCGGCGAAGTCTGCCTCAAGGGTGTTGTTTATCCCGTATGCACTCATTATTCATCTTCCCCCTCTGCATATAGCTGGTTGTTCTCGCGTGAATCAAGGATGGAGCGCATCGAATAGTAGTCGTCTTGAGTGGTTATCTTTATGTTCTCATCGGGCCCAACGATTAGGTGTAAGTCATTTCCCTGCGCTTTCATCATTGTTGCAGAGTCGATGCAGCCAGTTTCGCCCGCGTCAAGTGCCATTTTATGTGCGGCCAGGATGTCACTCAACCAGAATCCCTGCGGGGCACGCGCCAGCAACACATTCTCACGTGGGACAATCTCTACTCCGTCGTCGGCTTTAACCAAGATAGTCTCCTTCGCCTTAACGCATGTGATGGAGGAGCCGAACTCCTCCACCGAGGCCACGTTGCGCTCGATGGTGCCCGCATCGATGAGAGGACGAACGCCATCGTGAATGAGAACTACCGTCTTCTTCGGGTTGGATAATTTCGCTGCGGCCAAAAGGCCGTTGTGGATGGAGAGCTGACCCGTCTCGCCACCAGCGACAACGGCTCTTACCTTGTTCAGACTGAACTCGCTAATAATGCTTTGGCAGTGGTCGAGCCAGTTGGCATTGCACACAACAACGACATTGTCGATGCAAGGTGTCTTCTCGAAGACACCTATAGTCCACGCAATAATCGGCTTGCCATGTATGCGAAGGAACTGCTTCGGAAGGTCCTTCGAATGCATTCTCGTCCCGACGCCGCCGGCGAATATTACGGCAGTCACTGAGGTATCTTTATTTTTCAGTATCATTGGTTCTCCATGCCTTAATCTCATGCGTTATGCGCTTGTCTTCGGGTGGCAGCTGCATATAGTCGCCGTAGAGACCCGATAGATAAGCATCCCAGCAGGAAATCGCGTTAAGCTTCTGTCCCTCAAATTCGAGTTGAACAGTTTCTTCCCAGCCCGAGTAGGAGTATCGCTCGCCCGTTCCGTATAGACCCCATACTGTGCAACCAACCCAAGGGGTGCTCCCGAAAACGCATCCCCTTCCCAGATCGTCCAGCTTGGAGAGCGAGCGGTCGAAAGCCCCTACAGCATTTGCAACAGGCACAAATAGTCGCTTAAAAGCGCGTTTCAGCCGTGTCTTTCCTTCCTTAGAGTCTGCTTTGCAGAACATGAGAATCCGTTGGAGCCTACCAGCTCGCTTGTATATGCGAGCAAGCTCTTTCTCGTCGGCGGGAAGCCCCTCGACGGGAGTAACGTCCATCCAGAGAAAGCCTTCCCCGTTCTCGTAATGGGCATCCACAGCGATATTGCGATTAATGTATTTCAGAAAAACCGGATGTCCCCAGTTGCCCGAATAAGGTTCAAGTGAACGGTTTATCGGCAAAGCCCCTGAGCGCGCAAGTGCGACCAGACTATCAAAATCGGGACGTGGCATGGACACATCGATATCATCGTCCCAAGGGATGAATCCTTTATGACGCACCGCACCCAGCAGCGTGCCGCCAGCGAGCGAGTATCTAAGCCCCTCCCTCTTGCAGAGGTCCCCGAACTCGACAAGCATTGCGAGCTCCTCTGCCTTAACTTCGTTTGGGGTCAAATAATTAGGCATTTTTACCTCCTATTAGAACTCCAGCAACTATTCGAGCAGTGTCATCGGCATCGAAGCCTGCCTCACGCACCGACGCAGCGTACGCAGGCCTGTCAACATCCATGTACGACATCTCGACTGCCTTTTCAGCCCATGCGCGCTCACCGGCGGAAAGCGGCAGCAAGGCCTCGGCATCAGATACATGGGCCTCAGGAGGGAGAGCCTCGGAGCACACAATGCGGCATCCCGCGCATTGAGCCTCAATGCTCACAATGGCAAGACCTTCGAATAAGGAGGGCATAAGGAAGCAATCGAGGGCTGAGTAAACGGGGGCGGGATCGGGAAGGTAGCCAGGCATGATCACTCTGTCATTGATACCGAGTTCCCGAATCAACGCTTTAACCTGGCCCTTCATATCGCCGTCACCAACCATCAGGTAGTAAGCACCGGGCACGGCGCGTAAGACCTCGGCGAAAGTCCTTATCTGGAAAAGCGGATTTTTCGCCTCTGCGATGCGACCCACGCTGCCGAACAGCACCGTGTCTTGTGGAATGCCGAAACGCGAGCGAATCTCGGTGCGAGCAGCAGGGTCGAAGGCAAAGCGCGAAGTGTCGATGCCGTTGTTCACGACCTCGAAGGGGCGGGCACCGAAGAGGTAATGCCCTGCGTCGGCGGAGCAGGCGAGACGAACGGTGGCGCTACCGCCGAACGCGGCCCTGCCGAAGCTGTGCATGACGGCCTTGACGACAGCCTGCCCTGACCCGAAGGCCGAGTTGTGCGAGTGCACCACTCGCACAGGAACGCCGTGTTTCTGTGCGACCTCGGAATAAAGGAAGCCCATCCCGTTCATGGTGTTAACGTAGACGGCGTCGGGACGAATCTCGTTGATTAACGCACCGAAAGCAGCAGAGCCCTCGCAAAGGCGCTTCACCTGCCCGGGCTTGCTGTCGGGGAAAACTGTGAAACGATCAATCCCCAATGCCTCGAGTTCAGCATCTAGCGCAAGGTTCCAGTCCCAGCAGGAGAAAAGCGTAAAATAGAACCCCTTACCCTGCCAACGTCGAAATATCGACATTAGGAACGTCTCAACACCGCCCTGTCCCCAAGCTTCAGAATAACAAAGGACATGAATTCCATCAGAACGATGGTTTGACGCGAGAATCCGTGAAAGATCTTTCATAAATTACCCCCAAGGCAAGAACGGCCCAAGGCATCTATGTAAAAGAAAATAAGATCCCTACTAAGCATTAAATGGGCCTTTCTGCAGCTCCGGGGCCTTAATCAGATAACGATGTTTTGCAAAGTAATATAAAAGCCCTTTAATATGCTCAAAATTAGTTTTACTAAAAAGCTTTTTGTGCGAAAGGCGTTGATATTCATGCACGATGTAAGCCTCATAGCAACGAACGACACGAAGCCCTGACTCATGACATCTCAAGCACCAATCGACATCCTCGGGCGCATAGAATATCTTTTCATCAAGAAAGCCTACGACCTCGAGAGTCTCGCGCGGTATAAACCAACAAGCCGAAAGTAAATAGCCAACGTCTTGCAGACCTCGTACAACTGAAGTACTTGGAATCTCTAAATCAGCGGCCTTTTGTGCAAATTCACCGAAGGGAAATGCTTTCGCTAGCTTAATAGGCAAAGTGGGCAAGGCCCTACCGGAGAGCTGTGTCTCGCCGGAGGAGTTAATCATCGTGGGCCCGACAACCCCGACAGAGCTATCAGAAAGCACTGCCGCCAAACACTCAAAGGCCGACTGGTTCACGACGGTATCAGAATCGAGAATGCAAATATAATCGGTATCAACGCTCAACTGCTTCAAAACTAAGTTACGAGACACCGTTGTACCGAGATTTCTACCAGCAGAGATAACGTGTAGCCTTTTATCGTCCTTAGCAAGAGCTGAAAGAATATCGGGCGTGGAGTCACTCGAGCCGTTGTCCACAACCCAAACATCAAGGGTTCGACATCTTAGAGAAAGCGCCGATTCAACGCATGCACCGATGAAATGATCCGAGTTCCAGGCAATAATCACGATGGCTGTTTTTGATTCCTTGAATGAGGGGCGACCCATCTACTTACCCTTCCTCATCGCCTTGAAGGTCTTTACAAACACGCGAGCGTCAAGACCGAACGACTGGTGTCGTACATAGAAGAGCTCGCGTGCCTGACGCTGACCGCTCCCCCACGTTGAGTCGTTGCGATCTGTCGCTGCCCACCAGCCAGTAATGCCAGGCTTACATGCAAGCACTTCGTCGCGGGCGTCACCGTACTCGAAGGTCTCCTCGAGTGTCACAGGCCTTGGTCCAATGACGGATAGATCGCCCGTAAGTACGTTGATGAACTGCGGCAGCTCATCGAGCGAAGTGTGCCGAAGAAAGCGGCCCACGTGCGTAATGCGCGGGTCATTGTCGACTTTCTGTTCACGCCGCCATTGTGCCAGCTGCTCAGGGGTCATGTACTTCTCTGGGTGCTCGTGAGCATCAGAAACCATGGTGCGGAGTTTGAAAATATAGATAGGCTTACCGCCTTTACCGACTCTCTTTTGACGGAAAAACGGTTTGCCGGGAGAGTCAATCTCAATGGCAACGCATGCAGCTACAACGGGGACGGCCAACACCGCGCAGACCACAGCAGAAAATACGATGTCGAAGGCTCGCTTGAAGGCAAAGTAGCCTGGCCCACCTTTCCTGGGGGCAGCAGCGTTGGGATCGGCAGCAGGCGCCCTATAGCTTCCTGTCGCAACGAAGCCTTGCGCCGGAGCAGGGTTCTCAACGGGGAGAGGAAACTCCGTAGCAACAGGAGTTTCAGAGTCTGCCCTCCAATCCCTAACTTGATCAATCGGTGCCGCATCCACGGGCGCATCCTTTACATATTCTGTTTTACCTGACACGTTCTCTTCCAACACTACGTCCCTGACCCGAAGGTCCTCCTTGGTTTGAGCGGCAATCGCCAGCAGCTAGGCGATCGCCTTTTTGAGGCTTCGCATGGCACGTTGCTCGTTTGAAAGCACGGCAAGGCCAACGCGCGTAGTCACGCGTCGGCCGCACATGTCGAGCTCCAAATAAGCAGTGCTCTTGCGTCTGTTAATGGTTTTGATGAGGCCTTCGTGGCCCAGTAGCGGACCAGCGGTTACTACGACCTGGTCGCCGTCTTTTAGGGCCTCACTCATGGGCACTACGCGGTCTCCCCTATGCGTAAAGCTGCTTATGAGTTGAGCCTCTTCTTTTGCCAGCGGCACAAACTGACCGTCCTGGGCAAGCACCCGGGCAAAGTCGTCCATGCGCAGCAGATACTGTTGCACGGTGCGTGGATCTGCAGTATCGCAGATAAGATAACCGGGAAAGAGCGGCTTGGTCGTATTGACCCATTCACCGTGTACCTTAATCTCGGTTTGAAATTGGGGATAAAAGAGCTCCTGCATGGTGCCGGTTGGCACCATGCGCTCGATGCGCTCGCGCATTACGTCTTCGCGACCGTTAATGACCTGGATCACAT
The DNA here is from genome assembly GCA_902363125.1 of Coriobacteriaceae bacterium. Lineage (GTDB taxonomy): Bacteria > Actinomycetota > Coriobacteriia > Coriobacteriales > Coriobacteriaceae > Collinsella. The sequence continues at coordinate 100,320 of CABIZD010000001.1, read as the reverse complement.
ACCACACGAGCACCACCCCCTTGCTGTCTTACGTGTGGCTCACGGGGTTTGGGTATGGCTTCGCCAGGGCGCTTGTGCGCGAAGGCGCTCCATATTCAAACCCTGAGCCCAGTTAGACAAGCACGTGGCTCTGCCCCACCGTGAACGGTATGTATAAATGCAGCGCTGAGGTCACAGACACGTATCGCAAGAATGCCTGCAACCTCAGCTGGCTGCATGCGAGCCGGTCAAGTGATTTCAAAACTGGACCGCATGCAAACAGCTGAAGGACTGCTACGTTTTGCCATGACAATGTATTGCACTGACAACGCGAGCTTTTAATAACCGCAATAGCAGGTGCAAAATCGCACATGACAATCGTTATTGGAGCTCGTGGTGTTTCTGGCACCGCCGTTACGGCCGGATGCTGATCGACCCTGCGCTATGTGGCTTGTTGGAGCCGTAAGCACAGTTGAACTCATGTAACGTTAAGTATCCTAGCACAAGCTGGTAGTTAAACTGATTTGGCTAATGGCGGACAACATTTCGTTCATTTAGCGTGTTCAAGGGGGTTGTTTTGGGATGTTGTTCACGTTGGCGCAGGTTATTGTGGTGCTGGCAATAATTGGGAGCGTTCCTGAAGCCCAACTGAAGCAGCGAGCTGCACTGGTAATTGTGTTTGGATAACAAACTATGTACAGACATGGGAAATAAATTGTGCAACTTTTTGTTGATGTGGGTATGGGTTTGTGGCGCGAGGTATTTTGGCATGAAAAAAGGCCTTCGGAATTCCGAAGGCCTCTACATTCACGATGGTGGAGACGAGGGGGATCGAACCCCTGACCTCTTGACTGCCAGTCAAGCGCTCTCCCAGCTGAGCTACGCCCCCGTGACGAGGAGATACTATAGGGGAAGTTGACTCGACGTGCAAGGACTTTTTTGGTGAGACTTTAAATGCCTATTGAGCCTATTGATATAGGTAAGCGATGGCGGTGCCGGTGTGGACTTGGATTGTGGCTGTTGACCTGACGACGTTGCTGATACCCGTGTCGGCCAACAGGCCCAGGGGGCTGTGGTCTAGCTCCCACTCTAGACCACGTTCGCTTACCTCGGTGTTGGGAGCAACGGCGATGATGGAGAATGTCTTGCCCTCGGCGCCCTCGATGGTCCACGACTCACCTGCGTGAAGGATGCGCGCGACTACTTTGTCCTCAGCAATCCAGACTGGGGCGTCATCATAGCCTGCAAGCAAGCCCAGCACGGATAGGGCCATGTCCGGACGGCCGCCGGTGGCGCAGGTCGAAATCACTTCGGCACCCGGCCAGCGACGCCGGACGGAATCGAGCGCTAGTGCCAGATCGGTATAGTCCTTGTAGGGATCATGACGCTCAACTTCAAAATCGGTGGCAGCATCGACCAGCACGCGACCCGCGTCGCTCACCGTGTCGGCATCCCCCATATACACGTCGCAGTCCAGCCCCGCGCCCAGCAGCACATCGAGCCCGCGGTCCACGGCGACAATGTGGTCGCACTCCCCTGCTAACCTACGCAATAGATCCGCGCTCGCTACCACGGGCGAGCCGCATACCACTAACACTTTGCAAGCCACGGCCCTCGCCTAGCCCTCAAACTCAAGAACGCTGACCAGGTACAGGTCCTCGTAGCTGTCGATAAAGATATCGCTGTTGACGCGTACGTCGTCGCGCTTCATGCGGCCGTGCGGGTCATAGATACCTACACGCTTAAAGCCCGCGGCGCCAGAGCTCTTAAGGCCAAAAACGGCGTCCTCAAACACCCATACGCGCTCAAATTTGCACCCGTGGCGCTCCTCCAAGCGACGCAGCGCCAACTCGTACACATCGGGGAACTGCTTGGAACGTCCCGCCTCGCCGGTGGTGGTCACAAACTCCATATAAGGATCGAGCCCGGCACCAGCGAGCGCGGACTGCACCAGCTCGGCAGGCGTGGACGTGGCAACGCACATGGAAATGCCCGCCGCCTTCGCCTGCTCCAAAAATGCCAGAAGCCCCTCGCGCGGCGGCACCTTGGAGTAGCCATCGATCAAAATGTCGCTCAGCTCGCGATACAGCTCCTCGCCATTCTCGCCAATGCCCCACGTGTCGTGGTAGGCCTGGCACTCGTCCACGAGCGACAAATGCTCAAACTGGGCAAAATCGTCGACCGTCACGTCAACTCCGTGGCGGTGCAATAGCTCGGGCTGGGCATAGGCCCAAACGGGAGTGCTATTAACCAGTGTGCCGTCGCAATCGAAAATAAAAGCAACGTTGGGGGCGGCGGTCTGGGACATAAACGAACCTTTCAATGTCAAATGGTAAACATCCTGCTAAAAACGTTTTACCAAACGTCAAACTAACAATCTAAAAAACCTATTTGGTAAAACTGTCAAGAGTTTTACCACGGCAATTCTGCAAGTGGTATAAACATGGCGCTTACCGATTAAACGCGCTCGCAAATCCTCTTTCGTCCATAAAAGTAACGTACAGGTGTTATCGTAGTTTCTGCCGAAAGTTCCACCGAGCACGCGAGGTGGAACGAATCATAGAACTATCGCCGTCCCTTCGATTCGTGCAGCCTTGGACCTTTCGCATCTAGTCACCAAGGCAACACGCTGCCGCGTCATGATGGGATCAAACGTGAGCGATACAAAGCTAAAGCCAACGGCTAAAAAGCCCGCAACCCGTAAAGCCGCCCCGCACGCACCGGAGCTCACCAAGGACGATGTCTATCTATTTGGCATCGGCACGTGGGAGCGCAGCTGGGAAAAGATGGGCGCGCATCCCGACACGCAGAACCGTACGCGCGGCTGGCGCTTTTGCGTTTGGGCGCCCGATGTAAAGAGCGTGCATGTCATTGGCGAATTTAACGACTGGGATGAGGAAGCCAACCCTCTGGTGCCCGTGCATACGAGCGCTATTTGGGAAGGCTTTATTCCTGGCGCAGAACAAGGTCAGCTCTATAAATATCTCATCGAGACCAACGAGGGCGAAAAGCTCTATAAGGCCGATCCGTATGCCTTTAAGGCCGAGTGCCCTCCGGGTACTGCGAGCGTGCTGTGGACCCTCGACGGCTACAAGTGGAACGACGCCGCATGGCTCAAGCGCCGTGCCGGCCACAACCACATGTCACAGCCCCTTAACATCTACGAGGTGCATATCGGATCGTGGAAGCGCCACGGCGACGCGCCGCAGGGCGAGCCGGACGGGTTCGGTAACTACCCTGGCCCTATGGATCCCTTCCCCGCGCAGCGCGGCGAGTTCTACACCTACGACGACCTGTCGGTGGAGCTCGTGGACTACGTGCGCGACATGGGCTACACGCATATCGAGGTCATGCCGCTTATGGAGCATCCCTTCGATGGCTCCTGGGGATACCAGACGACCGGCTACTATGCCGCCACGTCGCGCTATGGCGACCCGCAGCAGCTCATGCACTTTATCGATGCGTGCCACGAGGCAGGCATCGGCGTGATCATGGACTGGGTGCCCGGCGGTTTTTGCGCCGACTCCCACGGCCTTGCCACCTTTAACGGCCACATGCTGTTTGAGCACGAGATTCACCCCAACTGGGGCACGCACAAGTTCGATTTTGCCCGTGGCGAGGTCCGCTCCTTCCTGGTCTCCAACGTGCTGTACTGGCTCGAGAACTTCCACGTTGACGGCATTCGCATGGACGGCGTGTCCAGCATGCTGTACCTCAACTTTGGCATCGACGATCCCGGCCAAAAGAAGTTCAACAAGTACGGCACCGAGGAAGACCTGGACGCCAGCGTGTTTATCCGCCAGGTCAACTGCGCTGTGGAGGCGCACTACCCCGACGTGATGATGATGGCCGAGGAGTCCACCGCGTGGCCGCTCGTGACCTACCCGCCGCAGGACGGCGGCCTAGGCTTCCACTACAAGTGGGACATGGGCTGGATGAACGACACCCTGCACTACATGCAGACCGATTTTCCGTGGCGCCCCGGCAACCACGGGCTGCTCACGTTCTCCATCATGTACGCCTTTACCGAGAACTTCATTTGCCCACTGAGCCACGACGAGGTCGTGCACGGTAAGTGCTCGCTGATCGGACGCATGCCGGGCGACTGGTGGCGCCAGTTTGCCGGCCTGCGCACGCTGGCTTTCTATCAAATGACGCACCCCGGTGCCAAGCTCAACTTTATGGGCAACGAGATCGGCCAGTTTATTGAGTGGCGCTACTACGAGTCCATCCAGTGGTTCCTGACCGAGGAGTACGAGACCCACCGTCATCATCAAGCGTTTATCAAGGCGCTCAACCACCTGTACACCGCCGAGCCCGCCCTGTACGAGCGCGGCTACACCGACGACGGCTTTACCTGGATCGATGCGGACAACTCCAAGCAGTCCATCGTGAGCTTTGTGCGCCAGGGCGAGGACGTCGATGACGACCTGGTGATCCTGATCAACTTTGACCCGGCGAGCTACGAGAGCTTCCGCGTGGGCGTGCCGCGCGAGGGTGACTGGGAGGTCATCTTTGATTCCGACCGTCCAGAGTTCGGTGGCAGCGGCTATGCCGGCGAGGAGCCCTGCACCTGCTCGAGCGAGCCCTATCCCTGGAACGGGCAGATGGACTCCATCGAGATTAAGGTGCCTGGCCTGGCAGGCGTGGTGCTCAAGCGCCGCGGTCCCAGCAGCTATAAGCCGCCGGTAGTTGAGGCTCCCAAGAAGGCCGCGCGCAAGCGCACGTCCTCGGTAAAGCCCAAGCCCGCGGCCGCTAAGAAGGCGCCGGCCAAGGCGAAGGCCACGACGACCAAGGCCAAGGCTAAGGCTGCCGTAAAGCCCGCTGCTAAGGCTACCGCGAGCAAGAAACCGGCTGCCAAAAAGGCAGCTACCAAGGCCAAGTCTGCTTCTGTTAAGCCGTCTGCCAAGGATGCGTAACAAAGTCGTTACAGCTGTAATTACCCGCCCCGCGTGGGCGTAGGATACAAGTCATAACCGTTCCGGGAGAAACATCCCCGGGGGAAAGGAACGTATGAATAAGATCTTCGACAACAAGCAGGAGTTTACCGAGCTCTATCGCGATGCCGTCATGAGCATCAGCGGCAAGAGCGTCGAGGCCGCCAGCGACCTCGACCGCTTTAACGCCCTAGCCAAACTCGTGGCCGAGAAGGCGCGCACCGTTGCCACCAAGAGTGACGCCCGCGCCACCGCCGAGGGCAAAAAGCGCGTGTACTACTTCTCGATCGAGTTTTTGATCGGTCGCCTGCTCGACAACTACCTGCTCAACTTTGGCGTGCGCGACATGGTCGCCGAGGCGCTCGACGACATGGGCTTTGATCTGTCCGTCATCGAGAACCAGGAGCCCGACCCGGCGCTGGGCAACGGTGGCCTGGGCCGTCTGGCCGCGTGCTTCCTGGATTCCATGGCAGCCGAGGGCATTGCCGGCTACGGCAACGGCATGCGCTACCGTTACGGCTTGTTTAAGCAGGAGATCGTCAACGGCAGTCAAGTTGAGGCCACCGACGAGTGGCTCACGCACGGCTATCCCTGGGAGGTCCGTCGTCAGGACAAGGCCGTGACCATTAAGTTTGGTGGCCATGTTGAGGGCTTTGAGGAGAACGGCCGCACGTTCTACCGCACGGTGGACACGCAGGACATCCTGGCCGTCCCTTATGACATCCCCGTCGTGGGCTATGCCGGCGAGACCGTCAACAAGTTGCGCGTCTGGGCTGCCGAGCCGGTCGAGGAGCACTTCGATCTGGAGGCCTTCAACCGCGGCGACTACGCCCTGGCCGATGCCGAGCGCGCCGAGGCCGAGGCCATCAGCGCCATTCTCTACCCCAACGACGCCGGCGAGCACGGCCGTCTGCTGCGCCTGAAGCAGGAGTACCTGTTTGTCTCTGCCGGCATCTACAGCCTGCTCGACACCTTTGAGAAGGAGCACGGCGAGAACTGGGAGCTGCTGCCGCAGTTTGTTGCCATCCACACCAACGACACGCACCCCGCCATGTGCGGCCCCGAGCTCATGCGCATCCTCATCGACGAGAAGAAGCTCGAGTGGGACGACGCCTGGAACATCGTGACTCAGGTCGTGAGCTATACCAACCACACCATCCTGCCCGAGGCCCTGGAGAAGTGGCCCATCGGTACGTTCTCCAAGCTCCTCCCCCGCGTGTACCAGATCATCGACGAGATCAGCCGTCGTTGGCACGAGTCTTTCGACACCACGAAGGAGGGCTGGCAGGAGCGTCTGCGCCAGACCGCCATCCTGTGGGACGGCGAGATTCGCATGGCCAACCTGTCTGTGATCTGCAGCCACAGCGTCAACGGCGTGGCCAAGATCCATTCCGACATCATCAAGAACATCGTGCTCAAGGACTTCTATGCCCTGACGCCCGAGAAGTTCAACAACAAGACCAACGGCATCTCGCACCGTCGCTTCTTTGCCGAGGCCAACCCCACCTACGCCAAGCTCGTGACCGAGGCCATTGGCGATGGCTGGCTGAAAGACGCCTTTGAGCTTGAAAAGCTCAAAGAGTTCCAGAACGACACCGAGTTCCTGAAGGCCGTGGGTGCCTCCAAGCGCGCCAACAAGGAGCGTCTGGCCGCCTACGTTAAGGCCGAGACCGGTCTGGTCATTGACCCCAACACCGTCTTCGATGTTCAGGTTAAGCGCTTCCACGCCTACAAGCGCCAGCTCATGAACATCATGAAGGTGATGGACATCTACAACCGTCGCATCGCCGATCCCAACTTCCACGTGACGCCGACGACCTTCATCTTTAGCGGCAAGGCTGCCTCGAGCTACACCTTCGCCAAGGAGACCATCCGCCTCATTAACTCCGTGGCCGAGGTCATCAACAACGACGCCCGCGTGAACGAGGTCATGAAGGTCTGCTTTATCCCCAACTTCCGCGTGAGCAACGCCCAGCTCATCTACCCCGCCGCCGAGATCTCGGAGCAGATCTCCACGGCCGGCAAGGAGGCCTCGGGCACGTCCAACATGAAGCTCATGATGAACGGCGCCATTACGCTGGGTACCCTCGACGGCGCCAACATCGAGATCGCCGATCTGGCCGGCCGCGAGAACGAGGCCATCTTTGGCCTGACCGCCCCCGAGGTCGAGCAGCTCTGGGCATCCAACAGCTACTTTGCGTGGGATACCCTCAACGGCGACCGTGAGCGTCTGGGCCGCGTGATGGACGAGCTCAAGGACAACACCTTTGCGGGTCTTTCGGGCAACTTCGAGAGCATCTACAACGAGCTCATGAACAACAACGACCCCGACCTGGTCATGGCCGATTTCCGCAGCTACGTAGATGCATGGGAGAAGCTCACGAACAGCTACGGCGACCAGGAGACCTGGAACCGCAAGGCGCTGCTCAACACCGCCTCCTCCGGCTGGTTCTCGAGCGACCGCACCATTCGCGAGTACCGCGACGAGATCTGGCACGCGTAAAGGCGCGCGAGCTCCCTTTGCCGCACGGCATTAATCGACGGGCGCGACCGAGCGCCGCGCCCGTCGCTAATGGGTTTAGGAACATCGATGACAGAAGGAGAAATCGATGAGTAAGAAAGAATGCATCGCGATGCTCCTCGCAGGAGGACAGGGCAGCCGATTGGGGGCACTCACCCAAAAGATCGCCAAGCCGGCGGTTAGCTTTGGTGGCAAGTTCCGCATTATCGACTTTTCGCTGTCCAACTGCTCCAACTCGGGCATCGACACGGTGGGCGTTCTGACGCAGTACCGTCCCTACCTGCTGCATGCCTACGTGGGCTCCGGCGAAGCGTGGGATCTGGACAGCCGCGACGGCGGCGTGTCGATCCTGCCGCCGTACGAGACGCAGACCGGTGGCGCCTGGTATGCGGGCACGGCCGACGCCATTACGCAGAACCTGGACTACATCAAGGCCAACGACCCCAAGTACGTCCTGATTCTTTCGGGCGATCACCTGTATCGCATGGACTACCGTAAGATGCTCAAGACGCACATTGAGAACAACGCCGACCTCACGGTGAGCGTTATGCCCGTGCCGTGGGAGGAAGCCAGCCGCTTTGGCATCCTGACCACCGACCCCGAGGACGGCCGCATCACCAAGTTCACCGAGAAGCCCGACAAGCCCGATTCGAACCTCGCATCCATGGGCATCTACATCTTCTCGGCCGACGTGCTGATCGAGGCGCTCGAGGAGGACGCCCTGGACCAGCGCTCGAGCCACGACTTTGGCAAGGACATCATCCCCAAGCTGCTCGGCGAGAACAAGCGCCTGTACAGCTACGAGTTCCACGGCTTTTGGAAGGATGTTGGCACCATCGCCAGCTTCCATGAGACCTCGATGGACCTGCTGGGCAACAACCCCGAGTTCGATCTGTTCGACAAGAACTTCCCCATCATGTCCAACATCACCACGCGTCCGCCGCACTACATTGGACCTGACGGCCGCCTGGACGACTGCCTGGTCTCCAACGGCTGCAAGATCTACGGCACCGCTCGCCATTCTATCCTTTCGACCGATGTCATCATCGAGGAGCGCGCCGTGGTCGAGGACTCCGTGTTGCTGCCGGGTGCGCACGTTAAGAGCGGCGCGCACATCTGCCGCGCTATTTTGGGCGAGAACTCCACGGTCGAAGAGGGCGTGAAGCTCGGCTCTGTCGATACCACCAAGGATACGGCCGTCGTTGGAAATGACGTCGTTATCGGGAAGGGGGAATGATCCGATGATCAATCGCAAGGCCATCGGTTATATCACCGCTAACTACTCTTCGACCTACGGCAGCGTGCTGCTCAAGGACCGCCCCATCGCGTCCGTTCCGTTTTTGGGCCGCTACCGCCTGATCGACTTCCCGCTGTCCAACATGATGAATGCCGGCATTAAGACCGTCGGCGTCGTCATGCCGGGCAACTACCGCTCGCTGATCGACCACGTGGGCTCGGGCAAGGACTGGGGCCTGGACCGCAAGAAGGGCGGCCTGTTCATGGTGCCCGGCAACGCGTATGGCACCACCAAGGGCGGCATGCGCTTCCTGCTGCGCGACATCATCTCCAACAAGACGCTGTTCCAGCGCTCGGAGAAGCCCTATGTCGTGATGATGGGCACCAACATCATCTTTAACATGGACCTCAACACCATCATCGAGGCGCACGAGAACTCCGGTGCCCAGATGACCGTGGTGTACTGCAAGGCCACGCGCAATGTTGATGACGAGACCAAGCTCGAGATTAACGAGAACGGCCGCCTGACGGGCGTGAGCGCCGGCGTCGTGTATGGCGATAACGCCTCTATGGACTGCTGCATCGTCAACCGCGAGACGCTGCTCGAGATTATCGACCACTATCAGGCAGCCGACTATCTGGACCTGCTCGAGGCACTCCAGGGCGACTTTGGCAACATCGACGTGTGCAGCTACGAGTACAAGGGCGAGGTCGTGGGCGTGTTTAGCGAAAAGTCGCTGTATCGCCGCAGCATGGACCTGCTCGACCAGACCGTGGCCGACCAGCTCTTTGACCCCGAGCGCCCGATCCTGACCAAGGCTCACGACGTGCCGCCTTCGCGCTATGCGACCGGCAGCCACGCGTGCAACTCGATCATCTCGGCCGGCTGCATCATTAAGGGCACCGTGCGCAATTCGATCCTGTCGCGCGGCGTCGTGGTCGAGGAGGGCGCATCGGTGACCAACTCGATCATCAACCAGAGCTGCATCATCAAGAGCGGCGCACGCGTCGAGAATGCCATTCTGGATAAGAACAACGTGGTCCCCACCAACACCGAGCTTCGCGGCACGCCCGAGAATATTCTGGTGCTGGGCAAGGCTCCGTTAACTTCCGATACCACCATCGTACGTTAACGTTGGCACCGCAACATCGCTCGTAACATGTAGAATAGCCGCCCGGTTCGCGCCAGGCGGCTATTCTCGAATTGCAACATGGGAGACAATATGGCAGATTCCAGCAAAAAGATGCAGATCGTGTTTGCCTCGGCCGAGTGCGCACCGTTTGTAAAGACCGGTGGCCTGGGCGACGTGGCGGGCTCGCTGCCTGCGGCGCTTGTGCGCGCCGGCGCCGAAGTTATCGTGATGGTGCCCAAGTACGCCACCATCAAGGATGAGTACAAGGCGCAGATGGAGCACTTCTCCGACTTTTACGTGAGCCTGGGCTGGCGCAACGAGTACTGCGGGCTCGAGAAGCTCGAGCACGACGGCGTTACCTATATGTTCATCGATAACGAGCGCTACTTTGCGCGCGACTATCCGTACGGCTTCTTTGATGACGGCGAGCGCTTTGCGTTCTTCTCCAAGGCCATCACCGAGAGTCTGCAGCACCTGCCGGCCGGTTTTGAGTGCGACATCCTGCACTGCAACGACTGGCAGACGGCACTGGCGCCCGTGTTCTTGCGCGAGTTCTACCAGGGCCTTCCGCTGTACGACCGCGTCAAGACCGTGTTCTCGATCCACAACGTGGCGTTCCAGGGCCAGTTTAGCGACACTGTGATGGAGGACATCCTGGGCGTGGCGCACATTCCGGCGGCTGCCTCGCAGCTGCGTTGCGACGCCTGCAGCATCAACTACATGCTGGGCGCGCTGCACTATGCCGACGCCATCACCACGGTGAGCCCCACCTACGCGAGCGAGATCCAGACGCCCGAGTTTGGCGAGGGCCTGGACGGCGTACTGCGCGAGCGTTCCTACGCGCTGCAGGGCATCCTCAACGGCATTGACGTGGCGGCCTTTGACCCGGCAACCGACAAGCGCATTGCCGCCAACTACACGGTTGACGACCGTTCCGGCAAGGCCGTGTGCAAGGCCAAGCTGCAGGAGGAACTGGGGCTCGAGGTGCGCGACGACCGCCCGCTTATGGTGATGGTCACGCGCCTGACGCGCCAGAAGGGCATGGACCTGGTCATGTACGCGCTCGACCGCATCCTGTCCGGCGGCGTGCAGGTGGCCGTGCTGGGCACCGGCGACCGCGACTACGAGGACGGTCTGCGCTACTTCCAGGACAAGTACCCCGGCACCATGGCCGCGCGCATCGAGTTCGATCCGGCGCTGTCGCAGCGCATGTACGCTGCCGCCGATATGTTCCTGATGCCTTCGAAGTTTGAGCCCTGCGGCCTGTCGCAGATCATCGCCATGCGCTACGGCACACTGCCCATCGTGCGCGAGACCGGTGGCCTGAAGGACACCGTGATCCCGTATAACGAGATTACCGGCGAGGGCACGGGCTTCTCGTTTACCAACTTTAACGGCGACGAGATGGGCGACGCGGTGTTCCGCGCAGCACGCCTGTTCTGGGATAACCGTGAGGCATGGAACCAGCTAGTCATGCAGGCCATGAGCCAGGACTTTAGCTGGACGCGCTCGGCCGACAAGTATCTGGACCTGTACTTCTTTATGCACCCGGAGATTGAGCGCCCGGCGGCTGTGGAGGCTGCTACGGCCGTAGAGGAGCCGGTTGCTGATGAGGCCGAGCCTGCGGCGCCCGTTAAGGAGCCCGCTGCTGCTGAGGAGCCCAAGGTCGAGGAGAAGCCGGCTGAAGCTAAGCCCGTTAAGGCCGATCCTGAGGTGAAGGTCGAGGCTGCTCCCGAGCCCGAGCCTGAGGTGAAGCCCGCTGCGAAGCCTGCCACCAAAAAGACGACGACCCGCAAGGCAACGGCTAAGAAGGCTACGACCACGAAGGCCGCTGCGAGCAAGACCACCGCTGCCAAGGCAACTACTGCCAAGGCATCGACCACGCGCAAGCGCACGACCGCCGCTGCCAAGAAGGCCAACGAGGTCGAGGCTGCTCCCGAGGTAAAGGCCGCCGCCGAGGCTAAGCCTGCGGCAAAGGCTCCGGCCAAGACCGCTGCCAAGAAGACGGCTGCAACCACCAAGAAGGCAACGGCAGCCAAGAAGACCACGGCTACGAAGTCGACGACGGCCAAGGCCGCTACGACGAAGGCCGCCGCGAAGACGGCCCCGAAGGCTACTGCAAAGCCCGCCGTCAAGGTCGAGGAGGCGCCCTCCGAGCCCGAGGCCAAGGCAGCTGTCGAGGCAAAGCCGGCCGCCAAGACCACCACGCGCAAACGCGCCGCGACGACGGCCAAGAAGACCACGACCAAGGCTGCAGCTCCCAAAGCAGAGGGTAAGGCCGAGGACAAGCCCGCAGTAAAGGCCGAGCCGACTCCGAAGGCTGCCGAGGTTAAGGCCGCTCCCAAGACTAAGGCAAAGACCGAGCCCGCCAAGGAGACCCCGGTCTCCCCCGCCGTTTCGGCCGAGGAAAAGGCTCCGACCAAGAAGACCTCCGTCCGCAAGGCAACGGCCGCCCGCAAGCGCCGCTAATCCGGACGATTAAAACTAAATCCTCAACGCAAAAGAGGGCGCCCCAACCAGGCGCCCTCTTTTGCGTTGAACTTCGCATTAAAAAGAGGGCCGGTTTACTACGACAAAATGGCTCCGGCCGACCACGGCGAGTAATCTTCGAAATTAAGAACGCTTCTAGCTGCGGTTTTAATATCACCAAAATGACTGTTGTTGAGATCATTCAATTCGTCGTAGTAAACCGAAGTACTTTTGTTTGGATACAAATAGTATCGGTATAGACGTTTTTAAATATCGCGATAATTTGGGTGGTAAAACGATTTTCTAGGACAACCGTTCGCCGATGGTAAACGGATGTTGTTTATACAGCCTGTGTGCAACATATATACTTATATCCTGTGCGTAAAGCCCATGGCCCGCAGGCCGTGATTCTATTGAACTGGACCGAATTATGAGATTGATTCACAACAGCCGTCTGCCGCAGTTTCGCACTCCGTTTGGCGCTGTGACCACTGGAACTTCCGTTTCGCTCTCGGTGATTTTGGAGGATGCCGACCCCAACCAGGCAACGCTTACGCTGCGCACCTGGGTCGATGAGATCGGTGAATCTCTGTATCCCATGACGCACGAGGGCGACGGCATATTTACCGTAGAGCTTGAGTGCGCCGAGCCCTGTCTTATCTGGTACAGCTTTATCTGCAACATCGAGGGCCAGCCCGAGGTCCGTCTGGGCGCACCGCAGGGTCGCACCGGTGGCGAGGGCGTAACTTACAACTACGCCGAGGTCCCGTCCTTCCAGATCACCGTCTACAAGCACCGCAAAGTTCGTCCCGAGTGGTACGAGCGTGGCATGGTCTACCAGATCTTCCCCGACCGCTATGCCCGCGATGAAAACTGGCGCGAGCGCACGCTTGCCGAAGTTGAAAAACCACGCAAAGGAATCCAGCGCCGCATGGTCGAGGACTGGAACGAACCGCCCGAGTACGAGCGTGCCGAAGACGGCTCCATCAAGACCTGGGATTTTTACGGCGGCTCGCTCAAGGGTATCCAAAATGACCTGCCCCGCATTGCCGAGCTGGGCTTTACGGCCATCTACCTCAACCCCATCTTTGAGGCCGCGAGCAACCACCGCTACGACACGGCCGACTACACCAAGATCGACCCGATTCTGGGCACCGAGCAGGACTTTACCGAGCTGTGCGAGGCGGCCGAGAAGCTTGGCATTTCCATCATTCTAGACGGTGTGTTCAACCATACGGGCGACGACTCGATCTACTTTAACCGCTACGGCAATTATCCCGGCGTCGGTGCTTGGCAGAGCGAGGACTCGCCGTGGCGCGATGCATTTTACTTCCATGAGGACGGTTCGTATGACTGCTGGTGGGGCGTGGGCAACATGCCCGCCATCAATGAGAGCTCCGAACTGGTGCGCGAGCGGCTCCTGGGCAAGGACGGCGTGATCCGTAAATGGCTGCGCGCCGGTGCCCATGGCTGGCGACTCGATGTGGCCGACGAGCTTTCCGACGACTTCCTGGCCGAAATCAAAAAGGCCGTGCTCGCCGAGAAGCCCGACGCACTGCTGCTCGGCGAAGTCTGGGAGGACGCTTCCAACAAGATCAGCTATGGCCACCTGCGTCGCTATCTGCAGGGCTCGGAGCTCGACTCCGCCATGGACTACCCCTTCCGCGACATGGTCATCGGCTTTTTGATGGGCTACAAGAACGCTTACCAGGCAGCCGAGGATATCGAAACCCTGCGCGAGAACTACCCGCGCGAGGCACTGGCCTGCGCGCTCAATCTGCTTTCGAGCCACGACCGTCCGCGCATCATCTCGGTGCTCGGCGGTGGCCCCGACGAGTCGCAGCTGCCCGAGAGCGAGCGCAGCAAATGGCGCCTGGACGAGAACTCGATGGGTCTGGCCAAGAGCCGTTTTTGGCTGGCGACGCTCATGCAGATGACCTTCCCGGGCGTACCCTCAATCTATTACGGCGATGAATACGGCTTGGAGGGCCTCACCGATCCGGGCAACCGCCGTACCCTGCCGACCAAGGACCAACTCCACGACTTCGACACACTGGCCATCGTTAAGAACGCGTCTGCCGTGCGCCGTGCGCTGCCCTTTATGGTCGATGGCGAGATCAAGGCCTTTGCGCTCAACGACGAAGTCTTGGCTTACACCCGCACGGGCAAAGACGGCGAGGCCGCGACGGTTATCATCAACCGCAGTCTGCGCAATTCGCACCGCGTGACGATTCCGGCGCTCGGCGAATGCGCGAGCGACGTGATCAGCGGTCACGAGTGCGAGATCCACAACGGTACCGTCACGCTCGACCTGTACCCGCTGGGCTCTTCGATCATCTATCACCATGCCGAGAAGCGCCTGCAGGAGCCGCTCGATCATGGCGCGGGCGTTGTGTGCCACATCACCTCGGTGCCGACCGATGACGGCAAGCCCGGCACAATCGGTGCGCCCACGCGTCGCTTTATCGACCATCTGGCCGCTATGGGCATGCGCTACTGGCAAGTCCTGCCCGTCAACCCCACGGACTTCTTCCGCTCCCCCTACGCCGGCCCCTCGGCCTTTGCAGGCAATATTGATCTGCTACCCGAGAGTCACGAGGAGCTGGCCGCCGACTTTGCTGCATGGAAGGCTCACGGCGGCGAGGATGCCGACCCGCTGTACACGGCGTTTAAACATCGCAACGCCGACTGGCTCGAGAAGTACTGCGTCTACATGGCCGTTAAGAAGTACTTTGAGGGCGAGTCGCGCCACGATTGGCCGGCAGATGTCGCGCGCTACAACGAGTATCTGATCGATGACAAGCGCTTCCACGACGAGGCCGAGCTGCAGGCGTACATGCAGTATCGCTTTGACCTTGCCTGGTGCGAGCTCATGAACTATGCGCACAAGAAGGGCATCGAGGTCATCGGCGATATCCCGATGTATGTCTCGGACGATTCGGCCGACGCGTGGAGCGAGCCCGAGAACTTCTGGCTGTCCGATACCGGCAAGGCGATTGAGATTTCGGGCGCGCCGCCCGACAACTTTGCGCCCGAGGGCCAGGTGTGGGGCAACCCCACCTTCCGATGGGATCGCATGAAGGAGAACGGCTATCGCTGGTGGCTCGACCGCCTGCGCCGTGCGTTTTCGCTCTACGACCGCGTGCGCCTGGACCACTTCCTGGGCTTCCACAGCTACTTTAGCATTCCCGCCGGTAAGGCCTGTGCCGACGGCCGCTGGCTGGCAGGCCCGGGCAAGGACCTGTTCCAGACCGCCTATGAAGAGCTGGGTCCGCTCAACTTTATCGCCGAGGACCTGGGTTACCTGACGCCCGGCGTTCGCGCCATGGCTTCGACCTGCGGCTTCCCCGGCATGGACGTGCTGGAGTTTAGCGACTACGACGTTCGTTGCGGAATTCACCCCACACCGGGAAAGATCCTGTACACCTCGACGCACGACACCTCGACACTTGCCGGCTGGTGCACGCGCTCCTTTGCAGGCGGCGATGAGCCGAGCGGCATTACATTGGCAAGCGAGCTCATGGGCAATGCCCTGGCAAGCGGTGCACCGCTCGTGATGATGCCGCTGCAGGACGTGCTGGGACTGGGCGACGATGCACGTATGAACGTGCCGGGTGTAGCCACAGGCAACTGGACATGGCAGGCTGACGAGGCCGACGTTGCTGCAGCCGAGGAGAAAACTGCGAAGCTCCTGCGCAACACTCATAGATTCTGGGGCGAAGCGTGATAAAACCCCCGATATAGGGTACAGTTACAGCTGTTTGAATTTTTGCGGGCAGAGCGATCTGCCCGCTTTGTGCTGAAAAGGAAGTATTATGGCGCGCTACGATTACAAGTGCACGAGCTGCGGCAACGTGTTTGAGGTTGAGCACCCCATGTCCGAGACGCCCGAGGTCGTATGCCCTAGCTGCGGTGCCCCGGCATCCAAGACGTTCTCGGCCAGCGGCATTAAGTTCGAAGGCAGCGGTTTCTACAACACCGACCAGCGAAGCGGTGGTTCCAGCACCAACGCCACCAGCGGCTGCTGCGCCAACTGCCCGCATAACCACTAGCGGCAAGCGATCCAGACACCCAGGTTTCCTGATGAGTTGCGGTGAAATAGTTCCTGAATCAGCCCATCCAAAGGCCAAGCAGGAACTATTTCACCGCAACTTTTCTTTAGATCGGATTTCGGGCTGATGCAAAGTTTGTATCATTTCAAAACTCTGCCGGATTACGGGGCTGAGTTGGCAACCTCTATCCATTCCGGTAAATAACAAATTTCAACAAGCCATCTACCTGCGGTTTTATTTAGGCCATATTTGCTGTGGTCGGGCATCACCAATCTAGCCCCGTAATCCGCCCTACTTTTGATAACAGCAAGTATGAAACAGGGCCATTTTTCCCACTCTTTACCGATATTGCGATCTCCACTCGCACGACCTTCTGAGTTGCGGTGAAATAAGGTCTGTTTGGCGGGTAGAAGCCGATATTCAATCCCTATTTCACCGCAACTTGGTAGCTACTTGTGGACCAGGCGGGCGCAGAAGTGGCCGTCGTAGGAGTCGGCGTTTATGGGGACGCTCTGGAAGAAGCCTCGATCGTTCTGGCGTACGGATGCGAGCTTCTTGGCCTGATCGAACTCGGGGAGTTGCAGAATCTGCGCCTCGGAGAGGGGTGCCAGGCTAAAGTCCGTGCCCTCGGGCGAAGCCAAAAACGCATCCACCACCTGCGTGTTCTCCTCGTCGAAGACCGAGCACGTCGCATAGATGAGCTCGCCGCCGGTAGCCACGCGCGCAGCAGCCTCCTTGAGCATCGTCAGCTGCAGCTTGGGTAACTCAGTCGTCACATCATTCTCGGTTAGGCGCCACGGAATCTCGGGATGACGGCGCATGGTGCCGGTGCCCGAGCACGGCGCATCGATAAAGACCGTGTCGAACTTGACCCGCTCACCGCGCATAGCATCAAACGATGTGAGCACATCATCAAGCTCACAGGCATCACCCGAAACCGTACGAACGCCCTGAATACCCGCCTTGTGAAGGCGCGCGAGATTTAGGTCGCACTTGCGATCATGCAGATCGAGCGCCGTATGCTGACGCTCATAGCCGGCGCGCTTGGCCTGGCACATCATCACATAGGTCTTGGTACCGCGACCGGCACCAATCTCAAGGCAGCTTCCAGGGCGCGTGGCAGCTGTGGCGATAAGCTGCGCGTTGAGATCAGATGCTACCGCGGCAGCACGCTCAAACACGCCCGACGCAACGGTGACCTGCGCATCGACCGGCGCATGGCAGCCCGGGAAGACAGGCGCGACGAGCTGCGAGATATACGGATCGGGCTTGGTCGCAAAGGCGTTCTCATGCAGGGCCAGCGGCGCAGGGGCCAGATTACCGGCAAAGCTAAGCGCGCCCTCCGGTGTGTCAAACGAAGCCATAATACGAGCGCACAGCCAACGCGGCAGACCCATCAGGCGCGACAGACGAACCAAGCGTCGCTCAGACTCGTCTACATCGGACGCAGTGGCAAAGTCCTCAACGTTGTCCGCGACCTTATGCAGCACGGCATTGGCCAAACCGGCGGCAGACTTAGCGCCGCAGCGCACCAGCTCAACACCCTGACTTACGGCAACGCGGCCAGGGGTATGAAGGTAGAGCATCTCGAAGGCCGAGATACGAAGCGCCATGCGAACACGCGGCGCAACCTTTTTAGGCTTATCAAGAAACTGATCGAGCAGCTCGTCCAAAATACCCTGCGTGGCGGCAACACCCAGCGCCAAGCGGGCGGCAAAAGCGGAATCACGCTGGTCAATAGCCTTGGCCGATGCGCGAGAGGACAGCACGTCACGCGCATACATACCGCGGCGATCGGCCTCCATTAGCACATCGAGCGCAAGCTTGCGTGCGGGAGACAGCTTGCTCATGACAAAACACCCCACGAAAAATCGGCACCCTGCAGGCCAGCAGCCCAGGCAGAAGCAGCCATAGCACGCTTGCCATCAGGCTTAACCTCGAGCAGCTCAACCGTGCCATCGGAAAGACCAAGGTAAACACGCTTGGCCTTAACGAGAACCTGACCCTCGCCAAGCGACACATCAGCCGGCGCAGCATCGAGCACGCGCACGGTCTTGCCGGCAATCACGCAACGAGCAGGCGCGGTATCGGACGAGGCCAGCACATGACGCACGCAATCAAGCGCCGCCATTTGCGGATCCAGGCGCATCTCCTGTTTAGAAATCTTGGCGGCATGGGTAACGAGCGCCTCATCCTGTTCAGTCCACACGGCGGTACCATCGGCAAGCGACGGCAGCGTATCGGCCAGCAGCTTACCGCCCAGCTCGCCAAGCTCCATCGTGAGCGCCTCGGCATGCTTACCGGCAACCGAGGTCGAGGCCTGCGCGCAATAAGCACCAGTATCAACGCCATGCCCGATGCGCATGATAGAAACGCCGGCAACATCGTCACCAGCAAGAATGGCACGCTGAATGGGAGCAGCGCCACGCCAGCGAGGCAACAAGGACGCATGAACATTCACAATACCAAGCGGCGCCATATGCAGCACCTCATCAGGCAAAATGCAGCCATAGGCAGCCACACAGAAAATATCGGCATCCGCAGCCTCGAGCTGATCGATAACATCCGCCGTCATACGATTTGCCTCAACAACCGGAAGACCAAGCTCAAGCGCCTTGGCCTTAACAGGAGACGGCTCCAACTTTTTACCACGCCCGCGAACAGCATCGGGACGAGTAATGACAAGCGAAATCTCGTTCCCAGCCTCAAAAAGCGAAGTCAGCGAAGGCACAGCAAAATCAGGCGTACCCATAAAGACAATACGCATAAAGAACGTCTCCCCTCAACCAAAGCCGAGACGGCTACAAAGAACAGCGGAAAGCCAAGTACCCAGCCCATCCGCAATAACAATTCAACAAGAACAAATATACCCAAAACCAAAGAAAGAGCCGCAATAAAAGCAGCTCTTCCAACAAAGCAATTATCAGCGAAGACGCCCCTCCCTGGCCCACGGCACCCGGGCGAGACAAGCAGCGTCAACGTAGTCCCCGGGGCACCCGCCTATATCGTCCCGCGCGCAGTTTCGCAGCGCAGCGAGAATGTTTGAGCACGGTATGATATAGGCGGGTGCCCCGGGGACGGACAAACCTACTCCGTCTCACCCGGTCGAGCGCCGCGGGCCAGGGCGTCCTGGTACTCCTTGACTGCCTTGAGCCTCTGCATGGGCTTCAGTCGCTCGAACATGGTGTTGCCGTGCAGGTGATCGATCTCGTGCTGCAGGCACACGCAGAACAGGTCGCCCGTGGCCTCATAACGAATCAGGTTGGCGTCCAAGTCGTACGCCTCGACGACGACATGGTCGGGACGCTCGATTTCGCAGCTAATGCCAGGAATGGAAAGACAGCCCTCGCTAAACGGCACCAGATGGTCGCTCTGCTCCACGATCACGGGGTTGATAAGCACGTACGGGTCGTAGTCGTTCTTGTCGCTATAGTCGCAGTCGATGGTGACAAGCTGAATGAGCTCGCCGATCTGCGGGGCAGCTAGGCCGCAACCACCGTTCTCGAACATCATCTTCTTCATCTTCTCGGCAAGCGCCTCGATCGCCGGGGTGATCTCCTCGATGACGGCGCACTCCTGGCGCAGACGAGGGTCAGGCGACAGTACGATTCCGTTGGCTTCCATGGCCATCCTTTCGGGTTGTTACATCAAATCATAGGCGTCGACGTCAACGCTCACGCTCACGCCGCGCACAGAGCCCACCTCTTTGAGACAGGCGTCGATATCATCAGAGACATGGTACCCCACGGGCGACTTCACAAGCAGATGGAAGCGGTAGCGGTCCTTGGCTCTCTCGATTACACACGAAGCCGGGCCCAGCACCTGCGGCACGGCACTCCCCGCCCGCAAAAAGTCGGGCGCGGCAGCATGCCAACGGCGCTTGAGGAGCTTTGCAATGCGCCCGATGTAGTCCTGCGCTTCGTCTCGGTTCGCCGACCACACCAAGATGTTGACCAGGCGAACAAACGGCGGGTACAGCGCGTCGCGGCGCTGGTCCAGGTCGTAGTCGGTAAAGATCGAACGGTCATGCTCAGCGACGGCGCGAATGACCGGGTCCTCGGGCAAGTAGGTCTGGATGATGACCTCGCCGGGGCGATCACCACGACCGGCACGGCCGGCGACTTGCTCCAGCAGATCGTAGGCGCGCTCCCCTGCGCGGAAGTCCGGCAGCTTGAGGGCGAAGTCGGCATTGACCACGCCCACGAGCGTGACCTCGGGAAAGTCGAGGCCCTTTGCGATCATTTGGGTGCCCAGCAGCACCGCGCAATCGGCGGCATCGAACTTCTCAAGCAGCTTTTTGTGCGCATCCTTGCCGCGCGTGGAATCGGCATCCATACGAATAATGGCGATGTCCTCGGGCAACATCTGGTGCAGTGCGTCCTCGATCTGCTGCGTACCCAGGCCCATTTTTGCCAGGTAGCGACTGCCACATTTGGGGCAACGGCTCGTGGGCGCGGGATACGGCTGCACGCGCCAAGACGAACCGCATGTGTGACACTGCAGCGTGTGCGTGCGCTCGTGATACGTAAGCGCGGTGGAGCAGTGGCTGCAGGTGGGGACGCAGCCGCACTCGCGGCACATAAGGAACGGCGCAAAGCCACGGCGGTTATGCAGCAACACGGCCTTCTCGCGGCGCTCGACCACACGCTCCAGGCCTTCCATCAGCGGTTTTGAGAACATAGAGCGGCTGCCGTGCGAGAACTCGCGGCGCAGGTCGGCAATGCGGACTGTCGGCAGCACGGCGTGTCCCGGGCGCTCGGGCATCTCGACGCGCGTCCAGGTGGCACCGTTATACGTGCCACGGCGGCAGCGGTCGAGGGCCTCAGTAGAAGGCGTGGCCGAGCCCAGCACGAGCGGGCAGCGATAGCGCCGCGCCATCTCGGCCGCCACCTCGCGCGCATGGTAGCGCGGACTAGAGCCCTGCTTGTAGCTGGTCTCGTGCTCCTCGTCGATGATGATGAGACCAAGGTCGCTGAGCGGGCAAAAGAGCGCCGAGCGGGCGCCGACTACCACGCGGGCCGCACCGCTGGCGACCATATCCCACTGGTCCAGACGCTCGCCGGCCGAAAGGCGCGAATGGAACACGGCGACCGTCTCGCCAAAGCGCGAACGGAAGCGGCCGACGGTCTGGGCCGTAAGCGAGATCTCGGGCACGAGCACGCAGGCCGAACGGCCGGTCGCCAGCACGCGCTCAATCGCCGAGAGGTAGACCTCGGTTTTGCCGGAGCCGGTGACGCCGTCGACCAGCACCACGTCGCCATGAGCGTCCAGACGGGCGCGCTCAATCTGCGCGAGTGCCTGTTGCTGGCCGTTGGTAAGAGAGACCGGCGCCTTGCCGCTTGCCGAGGACAGCGTGGTCTGCTCGCTGCAACCGCGCCAGGCACGGCGCTCCTCCACCACCACGACGCCGCGTTTTTCGAGCGCCTTGATGGTCGCCGACATACTGTTATAGAGCAGGTTGAGGTCGCGCGTCGTGACCGGGCCGCACTGGAGCGCCTCGATGAGCTGACGCTGACGGACCGCGGTCTTTGGCGGCGTGTAGTCGAAACCCTCGGGCGTGAGCATGACCCAGCGGTTTTGGATGGGTTTAACGGCAGGGCGCTCAACGGTCCACACGCCGTCATCGCCCTTGACCACGCGCGGGCTTCCGCCCGGAGGCAAGAACAGGCGCAGGCACTCGGAAAGCGTCGCAACATACTCGCGGCTCATCCAACGTGCAATACGGGCGGACTCGGCGCCAAAGAGCGGTTTGCTGAGGATGGTCTCGATAGGCTTGATGCGCGCGGTGTCGAGGGTAATGTTGCCTTGCAAGTCGCCCAGTTCGGGCGCAATATCGACGATATAGCCTGCGGCGGCACGGTTGCCAAAGTGGACCAGGACCGTGGATCCGATCTGCGCTTCGCTAGCAAGGGGTTGAGGAATGCCATAGGCAAACGGCTCGGACAGCGCACGCGTCGGGATGTCGAGAACCACGCTCGCATAGGCGGCGATGGGCTCAGGTGCGGGCTCGGGCTGCGCCGGGGCGGCGGCAGGAGCCGCGGACTTCGGAGCTTCCTCCGGTTCCGGCGAACCAAACAGCGAAAGTTGCTCGGCCATGGCCCCAGCACCTCCAATCCCATACACATACAGAAACAAGAGCCCCGCTCGGGGTGAACGGGGCTCGGATACATACGTTTGCGCAGCGATTACAGCGCCATCGTGCGGGCGCGATCGATACGCGCCAGGCAGTCGTCGCGGCCGACGAGCGCCATGGTCTCGCCCAGCGGAGGGCTCACCATGTTGCCGCAAACGGCGACGCGCACGGCCTGGAACACCACACGCTTCTTGAGGTCCATCTGCTCGGGCAGCGGCTCAAGCGCAGCGTCGATGTTAGCGGCCGTCCACTCGGTAACACCCTCAAGCGCGGCCTTGGCGGCGGCCAGAATGGCACCCATGCCCTCCTTGGCCAGGCCCTTGTTGACGGATTTCTCGTCATACTCGAGCGTCTCGGCCGTGGCAAAGATAGGGGCGGCGACGGTAACGGCGTCGGCCGGCATCTTGGTGCGCGGCTTGACAATGGCAGCGAGCGCGTCGATCCAGTCCTCGCCATACTCGACGTTACCCTCGATGAGGCCTGCCTCGTGCAGCTCGGGGACCATGATCTCGTCGGCAAACTGCGCGTCGGACATGCCGTTGATGTACTCGGCATTGACCCAGTCGAGCTTCTTGGGGTCGAAGGTCGCGGGGTTTTTGGAGATGCGGTCGAGCGAGAACTTGCTGGCCAGGACGTCGCGCGGGATGATCGTGGTCTCGCCGTCGAGCGACCAGCCGAGCAGTGCCAGATAGTTGACGAAGGCATCGGGCAGGTAACCGGCGTCGCGGTACTCCTCCACCGAGGTGGCGCCGTGACGCTTGGAGAGCTTCTTGCCGTCGGCGCCCAGGATCATAGAGATGTGGGCGAACGTGGGCACAGGCGCGCCGAGGGCCTCGTAGACCATAACCTGGCGCGGGGTATTGGAAAGGTGATCGTCGCCGCGGATGACGTGGGTGATCTTCATCATGGCGTCGTCGACGACGGTCGCGAAGTTGTACGTGGGCGTGCCGTCGGAACGGAAGATGACAAAGTCGTCGAGCTCCTTGGCATCGAAGGTCACCTCGCCGTGGACGGCGTCGTGGATGACGACGTCGCCGCGGTCCTCGGGCACCTTGATGCGCAGGACGTAGGACTCGCCGGCCTCAATGCGGCGACGGGCCTCCTCGGGATCAAGATCGCGGCAACGACGCTGATAGCCCTGGAAGGGGTCCTTGCGCTCCTGCGCGGCCTTACGGTCGGCGTCGAGCTGCTCCTTGGTGCAGAAGCAGGGATAGGCCTTGCCCTCGTCCCAAAGCTTCTGGGCAGCCTGCTTGTACAGGTCCAGGCGCTCGGTCTGGGCGTAGGGGCCATAGTCGCCGCCCACCTCGGGACCCTCGTCCCAGTCCAGGCCAAGCCAGCGCATGGCGCGCAGAATGATCTGCGTGTTCTCGTCGGTGGAGCGGGTGGGGTCGGTGTCGTCGATGCGCAGGATGAACGTGCCGCCGTTTGAGCGGGCGAAAGCCCAGTTATAGATAGCGGTGCGGGCGCCGCCAATGTGCAGCTTGCCCGTCGGTGAGGGTGCAAAGCGGACGCGAACGTCTGATGCCATGGAAATCTCCTCGATTGCAGGATGGATGTCTAACTGCACCAGTATAAAGCAACAATGCGACCTCCGCACAAAGGGCACCGACCCACTCATTGGGGACAGACTTAAATGACCAGTCATCACTCATTGGGGACAGACATAAATGACCAGTCTTTGGGGACGTTCTTAGTTTAAGGCCACTCATTTAAGCCTGTCCCCAATGACTAGGTGCGGAAAGGGTGTGAATGTTGGATTTACGCGCTATGATGTGCCCTTGCATACAGAGACCGGCGGAATGGTAACGGTCGCCGGGACACGTTTTTGAAAGGACAATCATGTCAGAAGAACTTCGTTCCATCCCGCCCCAACAGGGGTCCTTTGTGTTTACGTCGGAGTCGGTGACCGAAGGCCATCCCGACAAGATCGCCGACCAGATCAGCGATGCCGTCCTCGACGCAATCCTCGCCAAAGAAATAGAGCTCCAGGAGCAGGGCTATATTGCGCCCAACGGCGTGCCCGCCAACGTGGAGAACGTCCGCTGCGCCTGCGAGACCCTCGTGACCACCGGCACCGTCATCGTTGCCGGCGAGATCCGCACCCAGGCCTACGTCGACGTGCAGGAAATCGCCCGCGGCGTCATCCGCCGCATCGGCTACAACCGCGCCAAGTTCGGTTTTGACTGCGACACCTGCGGCGTCATGAGCCTCATCCACGAGCAGTCCCCCGATATCGCCCAGGGCGTCGACGAGTCCTTCGAGACCCAGACCGGCGCGACCACCGACCCGATCGACCTGATTGGCGCCGGCGACCAGGGCATGATGTTTGGCTACGCCTCCAACGAGACCAAGACTTTAATGCCCATGCCGCACTACCTTGCCAGCCGCCTGGCCGAGCGCCTGGCCGCCGTGCGCCACGACGGCACCTTGCCCTACCTGCGCCCCGACGGCAAGACCCAGGTCACGGTGCGCTACGAGGACGGCAAGCCCGTCGAGGTCACGACCATCGTCATCTCCACGCAGCATGCCGCCGAGATCGAGGACATGGGCAAGATCAAGGCCGACCTCATCGAGCACGTCATCACCCCGGTCATGGCCGCTGAGAACATGCCGTGGGATAACGCGGACATCTACGTGAACCCCACCGGTCGCTTTGTCGTGGGCGGCCCCATGGGCGACACGGGCCTCACCGGCCGCAAGATCATCGTCGACACCTACGGCGGCTACGGTCGTCACGGCGGCGGTGCCTTTAGCGGAAAGGACTGCACCAAGGTTGACCGCTCCGCCGCGTATGCCGCGCGCTGGGTCGCCAAGAACGTTGTCGCCGCCGGTCTGGCCGACCGCTGCGAAGTCGAGCTTGCCTACGCCATCGGCGTTTCCAAGCCCCTCTCAATCATGGTCGACACCTTCGGTACCGCGCATGTTGCCGAGGACAAGATCGTCGAGGCCGTAGAGAAGACCTTCGACCTGCGCCCAGGTGCCATCATCCGCGACCTAGACCTGCGTCGCCCCATCTACGAAAAGACGGCAGCCTACGGTCACTTCGGCCGCGAAGACCCCGACTTCACCTGGGAGAAAACCGACCGAGTCAAAGAACTCAAAGCAGCCTGCGGCCTGTAATTAAGAACCGCCAAGGTTTCAACGACATAAGCGCTTAAAAAAGAAGTACCGCTCCCAACCGGTACTTCTTTTTATTTAAACGGTGGTGAAGATGCTTCGATATGAGCCCACGCTGCGTCACCAGCTAATGAATTTTGCAGCACACGCGCCTCTACCATGTATCCTTAGTTCCGAGGGCTTTGGTATTTGGTCGGTCGCGAGTTCCGCACGAGCCGGAGGCCACTTAATGTGGCCTCCGTGCGAGCCAGGACTGTAGAGCAGGCGACCAAATACCAAAGCCCTCGGGACGACGGGATAGATAAGGAGCATCCATGGCAGGCAAGCCGCAAACACTAGCTACGACCTCGGCATTCGAAATCTTGGGCCCCGTCATGGTCGGCCCCAGCTCATCGCACACCGCCGGCGCCCTGCGCTGCGCCCAAGTTGCCGCCAGCCTGCTGGAAGGCCGCATCACCAAAGTTACCTTTGGCCTGTGGAACTCCTTCGCCCATACCTACCGCGGCCACGGCACAGACCGTGCGCTCGTCGCGGGCATACTGGGCCTCGACACCGATGACGAGAACATCAAGCAGGCCTTCGACCTCGCGCGCGAGCAGGGCCTCGAATATCACTTTGACATCAAGGGCGACGACGCCTCCATCCACCCCAACACCGTCGACATCGAAATGGTCGACGACACGGGCGCCACGGCACAGGTCCGCGGCGAGAGCCTGGGCGGCGGCAAGATGCGCATCAGCCGCATTAACGGCGTCGGCGTCGACATCTCGGGCATGTATTCCACGCTCTTCGTGGCGCACAAGGACGTCCCCGGTGTACTCGCCGCGCTCACCAACCTGCTCGCCTACGCCCACGTGAACATCGCATTCTGCCGCACCTACCGCACCGAAGTGGGCGGCCAGGCCTACTCCGTCTTTGAGACCGACGGCGCGCCCGACGACACCGTTATCCCGATGCTACGCAAGCTCGACAATGTTGATTACGCGACCTTTATCGAGCTCCCCGGTTCTGCCTCGTCGCTCTCCCCCGGCGTCTCGGCCAAGGAAATCTTCGACGACGGCGAGCAGCTGCTCGATGCGTGTGAGGAACAGGGGCTCAGCATCGGCGCCGTCATGGCCGTTCGCGAGGCGCGTCTGACCGGCGAGGCCCACGCCGTCGCCGCCATGCGCCGCGTGCTCGACGTCATGCGCGAGGAGACCACGGCCCCACTCGCAAATCCGCTGCGCTCACTCGGCGGGCTTATCGGCGGCGAGGCTAAACTCGTCGATGCCACAGGCCGCAACGATTTGAGTGAAAGCCTGATGGGCGTCGTCCAGACCGACGCCGTGGCCCGCGCGATGGCCGTGCTCGAGCGTTCCGCCACGATGGGTGTGATCGTCGCAGCTCCGACGGCAGGATCCGCGGGTGTTGTGCCCGGCTGTGTGCTGGCGCTTGCCGATCGCCTGCAGCTCGACGACGAGCAGGTCATGGACGCGCTCTACTGCGCAGCCGCCATCGGCCTCAACCTCACCACGAGCGCCTGCGTCGCCGGCGCCGAGGGCGGCTGCCAAGCCGAGGTGGGAAGCGCCGCTGCCATGGCAGCCGCCGCGCTGGTGCAGATGCTCGGCGGCACGCCCGAGCAGGCGCTCGACGCCAGTTCCATCGCGCTGAGTAACCTGCTGGGCCTCGTTTGTGACCCCGTCGGTGGCCTCGTGGAGGTGCCCTGCCAAAACCGCAACGCCATTGGCGTGGCAGCGGCCTTTAGCTCGGCACAACTCGCCCTCGCGGGCATTAAGAGCTTGGTGCCGTTTGACCAGATGGCACATGTCATGCTCTCGGTGGGTCACGCGTTGCCGGCCACGCTGCGAGAGACGGCAAAGGGCGGCATCGCGCAGGCTCCGGCCGCACTTTCGGCCTGTGCAAAATGCGGTGTGTGCGGATAGCGACTATGAACGACTCAAAGGTGGGACATTTGTCCCAGCTCTTTCGAATGCCACCGTTTCCGTACCACAAACAGCAGGGCAATCGCTATAATGCAAGCCCAGTAAAAACACGATGAACCGCAAGGCGAAAATCGAAGGATATGCATACGATGTCGCAAAACGATCGAACTCAACTGATTCCCGATCCGCAGCAGCCGAACAGGCACACCGGCGGCGTTCAGTCACCGCGTCCTATCGCGCCGAGCCACCGTCAGCAGCGTAGTGCAGCAAACGCTTCCCAACGCCCGAACCAACAGCGACAACAGCGTCAACAACGTCAGCAGCGTCAGGCAAACGGCAATGCGCCCAAGCAGCCCCCCACGCACGCTCGAGGCGATCGAGGCCCCGCGCGCAAGTCCCCCGAGAACAATAAGTCGGGCAAAAAGACAACGCTCTTTGTCGTCCTTGGTCTAATCGTCATTGTCTATATCGTAGGCGTCGTAGCGTTTTCGCAGGTAGCCTACCCCAACACCACCGTCGCCGGCGTCGACGTCTCGTTCTCCAACGCGTCGTCTGCCGCCACCAAGGTCAACTCGGCATGGAAGCACTATAAACTCACCGTGACAGGAGATGACTTTAGCTGGACCTATCAGCCCGAGTCCGATGAACCCATCGTCGACGGTGAAGCTGCTGCAAAAGAAATCATCAACCACAACGAAGCCTTTATTTGGCCGGTCCGCCTTGTGGAATCCTTAAGCGGCAAGACCAAAACAACTGCTACCTCCAACGAAGTCGATCTTGATCAAGACGTCGACCTGTCCATGCTCTCCGATACCTTTGACCAAAAGAAGTTTGAGGAGGACCTGGGCGCCGCTATCGACGAGTTTAACGAGGGCCGTTCGGGCACGTTCGAGGCCAATAGCTCCTATGACGAGCAGGCCGGCAAGTTTACCGTCGAGAAGGCGCGCTCCAACGAAAAAATCAACCGCGAGCATGTCATTAAGTATGCCGAGCTCGAGCTTGCCTCGCTGACCGAGACCGTAGATCTTTCCAAGCTCGGCAACGATGCCTATGAGCCGCTTAATGGAACGCTGACCGATGATCAGATTCAGGCCGCATGCGATGCTGCCAACAACTTCCTGGGCGTCAACGTGACCCTCAAGCTCAACGGCGAGGATGCCGGCAAGGTTGATGGCAGCTCCGTGTTGCAGTGGATCAGCTTTGCCGATCCGGCCAACCCCACGCTCGATACGTCGCAGATCAGCAGCTGGGCAGCCGAACTCGCCAACGGCTTTAATACCGTGGGCTCCACTCGTTGGTGGACGCGCGCCGATGGCAAGCAGTGCGCCGTCGAAGGCGGCGACTTTGGTTGGTCCATCGACAGCAGCTCGCTCGCCAAGCAGGTCGAGGACGCCATTAACAACAAGCAGACCGGCGAGATCGAGATCAAGTACTCCCAGAAGGCCGATACCTTTACCGCAAAGGGAGAGCCCGACTGGAAAGCGTATATCGACGTCGACCTGTCCGAGCAGCACGCGCGCTACTATGACGAGAGCGGCAATATCGTGTGGGAGGCCAACTTTATTTCCGGCAAACCGGGCGAAGACGCCACCCCCGAGGGTGTGTGGCAAATCAACAGCAACGACGGCGGCAGCACCCTGATCGGAGCCAAGGACCCCGAGACCGGTAAACCCAAATATGAGAGCCCGGTGAGCTACTGGATGCCGTTTGAGGGCAACATGATCGGCTTCCACGACGCCACCTGGCAAAACGACAAGAGCTTCGATAACGCCGAGTCG
This sequence comes from Coriobacteriaceae bacterium, assembly GCA_902363125.1. Classification (GTDB taxonomy): domain Bacteria; phylum Actinomycetota; class Coriobacteriia; order Coriobacteriales; family Coriobacteriaceae; genus Collinsella. Next base: position 71,043 of record CABIZD010000001.1, on the reverse strand, counting down.
TACAAGTGGTGCGGCAGCCACGGTTGCATCAACCTGCGCCTGGCCGACGCCAAGGCACTGCACGATTGCATCAAAGTCGGCCTGTGCGTGGTTGTCCACTCGTAGTGCAACGCGCGCATTCCTACAACGTGGAACCGCTGCGACCAATCTAACAGTTCCGAAAGAAACCGTCCTATGCGCCCGCCCCAACCGGTGGGCGCATATAATTATCGAGATTCTTTCTATAAAGGAGACGCTATGCCGAATGTCCCCACGATCACCCCGGGCCCAGATGATACCGAGCGCACGCCCGAAGGTGCCACCGAAACGTTTCCTCTGATTACAAACGTACATGCCGACAAGCAGAGCGGACGCGCGAACGATACGGCCGAGATTTCCGATGAAGAGGCATATGCCAAGCTCAAGGCAAAGCGTGCCGAACGCCGACGCAAAAAGCTGATTCGTCGCGGTATTGCCGCCGGCGTCGTGGGTGCCGTCGCGCTCATTGCCATTGTTGCAACCCTTGTTATCAATGTGCAGCCACAGGGCGCTAGCGGTCCTGTGACCGACATGGTGACCGAGGGCACGTTTACCACAACGGTCGAGGCGAAAGGCCAGCTCAAACCCATTTCGTCCTCAGTGGTCTCCCCTTCTGTCGACGGCACGGTCGATTCTATCAACGTGCAGGCAGGCCAATCCGTCAACGAGGGCGACGTGCTTATGACCATTAAAAACGACGAGCTCGATCGCAACGTTGCCGAGGCGCAGCGTGCAGTTGCTGCCGCTCAAGAAGACCTCGCCAACGCGCAGAAAGCCGCAGCTGCTGCGCAGGCCACCCCAACGACGGACGTCGAGGGAGCTTCCGCAGCGGCTGGCGTCTCCGCCGCATCAGTGGACACGAACGCCGTATCGGCCGCGCAGCGCAGCCTCGCATCAGCCCAGGCAAACCTCGACCAGGCGAACGCCAAGGCCTCCAGTCGCACGGTCACGGCCCCGAGCTCGGGTAACATCGTGGAGCTCAATGCCAAAGTGGGCGCCACGGTTACAGGCGGCATGATCATGGGCGAAAGCGATACGAGCGGCGGCAAGCAGTGCATGCAGATCGCCGACCTATCTAAGATGAAGGTGACCGTGCAGGTGGGCGAAAAGGACATCGCCAAGATCGCCGTTGGGCAGAGCGCCAACGTCACGTATCCCGCGTTTCCCGATATCGTGAGCCAGGGCACCGTCACGGCTATCGCGTCGGTGGCAAACTCCGACGCCGCCAACGGTGGCGGCGGCAGCGTGACCTTTAACGTCGACATTCTCATCGAGGCGCCCGACGCGCGCCTGAAGCCGGGCATGACGGCCGAGGTCTCGGTGGTGACCGAGCAGCTCGACGACGTGGTGATGGTGCCGACGATGGCGCTCATGACCGAAGACGGCGAACACTATTACGTCAACGTCGCAACCGATGACGAGGGCAAGCAAACCCATCGCGTGAAGGTGACCGTCGTGACGCAAAACGACAACGAAGCCGTAGTCGGCAAGACACAGGTTAAGCGCGACAACCAGGGCAACGAGATCAACCCCAACGTTCCGGTTACCAAGCTGCGCGATGGCGACACCCTCGTCATGGACACCGGAGCGGACGCAACGGCTGACGGCGGCTACGGTGCGGATTCGGGCAGTATGTCTGCCGACGAGGGCATGTAATGCGTCCCGTTATCGACATCCGCAACGTGCACCGCATCTTTGAGAGCGTGGCGGGGTGCGCCCACATCCTGCACAACGTGAGCCTGGCGGTAAATCCCGGCGAATTCGTCGCTATCACCGGCCCCTCGGGCTCGGGCAAGTCGACGCTCATGAACATCCTAGGCTGTCTGGATAAGCCGACGGCGGGCGACTACTACCTGCAAGGGCTCAACGTGGCCGAGCTCGATGATGAGGAGCTCACCGAAGTTCGCGCCCTGAGCATTGGCTTTGTCTTTCAGAGCTTCAACCTGCTGCCGCGCCTGTCGGTTATCGAAAATGTGATGCTGCCGCTGGCCTACACCAATGTGCCCCGTAGCCAGCGCGAAATGCGCGCCGTGCACGCGCTGCAGGCTGTCACGCTGCCCGTCGACCACTGGGACCACCGCATATCCGAGCTCTCGGGCGGCCAGATGCAGCGCGTCGCAATCGCGCGCGCCCTCGTCAATGACCCGCCCATCATTCTGGCCGACGAGCCGACGGGAAACCTGGACTCCGCTACCGGAGCGCTTGTGATGGAAACCTTCCATAAGCTCCAGAAGCGCGGCAAAACCATCGTGCTTATCACACACGACCCCGGCATCGCCGCCGAGGCCGACCGTGCCGTGACCATCCGCGACGGTCGCATTCACGATGGCGCGTATATTCCACATGCACCGCGGACCCTGCGCAGCGCCGTGGATAGCCTGCCCAGGATTTCCGCCTCCGCCAACCCGCCGAAAGGAGAGATGGCATGAGCGCCCGCGATCTCATCCAGGAAGCCCTTCACTCGCTCGAAGCCAACAAGGGGCGCAGCCTGCTCACCATCCTGGGCATTGTCATCGGCATCGCCTCGGTTATCGCCATGACTTCGCTCATCGGCGGCATCCAAAACAGCCTGGTCAACAGTCTGGGCCTCAATGCGGCACGCATGGTGCAAATCTATTCGTCGCAAGAACTCACCGAGTCCGACATCGAGAAGCTTCAAAAACTGGTGCCGCAGATAGAGCAGATCGGCATTGTCGACAGCGCGTATACCGAGTACAAGACCGGCGATAAAAGGTATACCGTCATGGCACAGGGTGTCGATAGCGACATGCTCGACGCCGTGGGGGCCAGCAAGCTCGTTGCGGGGCGCACCTATTCCCAGGCCGAGTCCCAATCAGGCTCGCGCGTGGCGCTCATCAGCCGCGGCGGCGCCGATCAGCTTTACGGCAACGAACAGGATGCGCTGGGGAAAACCATCAAGGTGTCCAACGGCGAGGTGCAGATTGTAGGTGTGATTGATGGCGGCAACGACTCCATGGGCTCGCTCACGCTGCATATGCCGCGCGAAACCATCTCAGGCCTGTTTGGCGACGAAAATCCTTCATTCCCCAGCGTGACGGCTCTTGCCGCCGAGGGCACAGACATGGATGAGCTCTGCAAAACCATCGAGTCCAAGGTGCGCGCGATGAAGGGCATCGAGGAGGAGGACGAGTACGACAGTGTATCGGCGACCTCCATGAAAAGCGCCATCGATGCACTCAACTCCTTTATGGGCGCGTTCTCGCTCATCATGGGCGCTGTCGCCAGCATCTCGCTGCTTGTCGGCGGTATCGGCATTATGAATATGATGCTCACCAACGTGACTGAGCGCATCCGTGAGATCGGCATTCGCCGTGCCCTGGGCGCCAGTCGTCGCGATATCACCGCGCAGTTTTTGGCCGAGTCCTCGGCGCTGTGCGTCACCGGCGGACTGTTGGGTGTCCTGATTGGCTATCTGCTGGCATGGGGACTCACGTTCTTTGCCGCAAGCTCGGGCATCATGAGCGAGTTTGGAGCTACCGGGACGATCACGCCAAGCTTCTCCATTACAACAGTATTGATCGCGTTTGCCGTATCGGTCGGCATCGGCGTAATCTTTGGCTTCTACCCCGCTCGCCGTGCAGCAAAGCTCGACCCGGTGGAATGCCTACGCTACCAGTAAGCCACCACCAACAAGTTGCGGTGAATTAGGGACTGAATATGCTATTTAGCAGCAAAAACAGACGCTATTTCACCGCAACTTATTGAAGGGCTGCTTGCGCCAGTTCCGTGCGTCGTCCTCGAGCGATTGGCGGATGACAGGCTTGTACGGGTCGAGCTTGCTCGGGGCGCTCCTCCTCGCAGGCGGGAGGGCACGCATGCGCGGCGAGCGCCTAGCGCGCGAACTCCCGTAAGAGCGCGTCTTCCACTTCCCTAAGCGAAAGGGCCCCGCCTCCCTCGGCGGGACGGGCGACCACGATACAGCGCGCTCCCACGTCGCGCGCGGAGGCGATCTTCTCGGCCGTGCCGCCTACGGTTCCCGAGTCCTTGGTCACAAGCCACTGGGCGCCCAACTGCCGAAGCATCGCCTCGTTGAGCTCGCGGGTGAAGGGCCCCTGCATGCCGATGACGTGCGACGGCGAAAACCCCGCGTCGATGCACTTCGTTATAGCACCGGGCAGAGGGAGCACACGCACGAAGAAGCGCTCCGCGAAATCGGCGACGCGCGTGTAGGGAGCAAGCTCCTTGCTCCCCGTCGTGAGAAGCGCGCGACCCGGGTTCTCGGAGAGAAAGCGCGCCGCGCAGGCGATCGACGCGACCGACACGACGCCTTTGGGCAGCGCCTCGACCGGGCGCGTAAGGCGCAGGCATCGTGCACCCACGGCGAGCGAAGCGGCCCGGATGTTGCCGCTTGCGAGCGTAGCGAAGGGGTGCGTGGCGTCGACGACGATGCGCGCGCCGGAAAGCTCACGCTCCATGTCGGCCTCGTCGAGCCTGCCCGCATGCACCTCGATGCCCGGAAGCTCGCCCAAAAGCTCGCCTCCGTACTCGGTTGCCGCGTAGGCACGGGCGGGGATGCCCGCCCCGCTCGCCCATTCGCACAGAAGGCGGCCCTCGGTGGTGCCGGCGAAGATGCGCAGCGCCGGCGCGGATGCGGGCGCCGTCACTTCGGGCCGCCTGGGCGCGTGATCTGGTAGAGCAGCGCGTTCATAATGGCGGCCGCCACGGTCGAGCCGCCCTTGCGACCCCTCGCGACGATGGCCGGCACGCGTCGTGCGAGTAGCTCCTCTTTCGCCTCGACCACGTTCACAAACCCGACCGGCACCCCAACGACGAGCGCGGGCGCGATCTTCCCCGCGTCCATGAGCTCGGCGAGGCGCAGAAGTGCTGTGGGAGCGTTGCCGACGGCCACGATGAGCGGACCCTCGATGCCGCTAGCTTTGTCCATGCTCGCAACGGCACGAGTCGTGCCCGCGGCGCGCGCAGCCGCGGCGACATCAGGGTCGGCCATGTAGCACACGGCCTTGCAGCCGAGCTTCTCGAGCGCGGGCTTGCTTATGCCTGCGAGCGCCATGTTCGTGTCGGTGAGCACCGTGGCCCCTGCGCGCAGTGCGTCGAGCGCACAGTGCGCGGCGTCATGGGTGAACACGAGGGAATCGGCGTACGAGAAGTCGGCAGTGGTGTGGATGACGCGCTTCACGACGGGCTCTTCGAGCGGCGGGAACGTGCGGCCGCCGAGCTCTTCGGTGATGATCTCGAAGCTGCGCCGCTCGATGTCGCCGGGCGCCATCTCCTTGGAATCCATCTAGTACTCCACTCCTTCCCTTGCACATATCCCCTGCTCGTAGGGGTGTTTCTCGCACCGCATCTCGGTTATGTAGTCGGCCTTCTCCACGATCTTGCGGGAAGGCGCGCGCCCGGTGAGCACTACTTCGACGCCGAGCGCGGACATATCGAGTGCGCGGTCCACGAGCGCCTCGTCGACAAGCCCCTTCGAAAGCGCATCGAGCGCCTCGTCGAGCACGAGCAGTCCCTCTTGCGCGCACTCGAGCTCGACGAGCGCGGAAGCGAGGTTCCCATCGTGCAGCTCGCACGTCGCGGCAAGTTCTTCCGACGTCATCGACCAGGTAAACTTGTCCGACGCCTTCCCCGCGAACACGGGCACGCCGAAATGCTCGGCGAGCAGGCGCACCTCCCCGCTTTCGCCGTCTTTCAGGAACTGTACGACGACGACGCGGCGGCCTGCAGCGAGCATGCGAAGGGCGAGGCCCATCGCCGCCGTGGTCTTGCCTTTGCCGTCGCCATGATACACGTGGATCATACGCCCTCCTCGATAATGCGGTAGACATACTCCATGTCGAGCGCCCCGCGCACGACGTCGGCCAGACGGTCAAACTCGCGCGCACGGTGATCGGCCGCGGACGCCGCGCCCGCAGCACCCACGACGCTCTCGGGCAGGCCGCGCATGCGCGCGAGCGAGCGCGCGAGGGCGAGCGCAACCCCCGGTTCGTCGAACAGGCCGTGGAGATAGGTTCCGAACACGTTTCCGCAGGCCGCGCCTTCTGGTTTGCCGCCAATTGTGCCCGCAGGGGCGCAGGAGACGGTCGTTTCGCCGTCGTGAATCTCGTACCCGCGCGCCGTCATGCCGTTCCACGCCGAGAACGCGCCTTGGGCGCCCGTGATGCGCAGCTCCGACTGGGCGAGGCGCTTTTCCTCCTTGAACACCGTACTTGCAGGGATGAGCCCGAGCCCGCGCGCGGTGCCAGCGCCTTCCCTGCCGTGCGGGTCGGAAAGCTCGTCTCCCAAAAGCTGGTAGCCTCCGCATATGCCGAGCACCGGCGTGCCCGCGCCCGAAAGCGCGCGTACACAGGCTCCGATGCCGCTAGCCGCAAGCCAGCGCGCGTCGTCGAGCGTAGTCTTCGAGCCGGGGAGCACCACCAGGTCGGGTCGGCCCAGATCGGTCGTCGAGGAAACGTAGCGCACGCCCACGCCGGGCACGCGCGAAAGCGGGTCGAAGTCGGTGAAGTTCGACAAATGCGGAAGGCGCACGACGGCGACGTCGATGACGCCGCGCGCCTCGCGGGCAGATAGGCGCGGCGCGAGCGAGTCCTCGTCGTCCAGGTCGAGCGTAAGATACGGCACGACCCCCACGACGGGAACCCCGCACATCTTCTCGAGCGGGGCCAAACCCGGGCGCAGGATTTCCACATCGCCGCGGAACTTGTTCACCACAAGCCCCCGCAAAAGCGCGCGCTCCTCGGGCGCAAGGAGCGCGACCGTGCCGTAGAGCTGGGCAAACACCCCGCCTGGGTCGATGTCGCCCGCGAGCAGCACGGGGGAGGACACGGCGCGCGCGAGCCCCATGTTGACGATGTCATTTTCGGCAAGGTTGATTTCGGCGGGGCTGCCGGCGCCCTCGATGACGATGACGTCGTTATCCTCCGCGAGCGAATCGAACGCCTCCAAAATCTGCGGCATGAGCGCCTTCTTTCGCGCGAAGTAGTCCCTCGCAGCGAAGGCTCCCTGCACCTTGCCGGCCACGATGAGCTGGCTTCGGTGGCCGCTTTCAGGCTTGAGCAGGATGGGGTTCATGCGCACGTCGGGCGCGATGCCGCACGCCTCGGCCTGCATGATCTGGGCGCGCCCCATCTCGAGCCCGTCGGCCGTGACACCGCTGTTGAGTGCCATATTCTGGCTCTTGAAGGGAGTCACGCGCAGGCCGTCCTGCGAAAGCACGCGGCACAGCCCCGCCGCAAGCAGGCTCTTCCCCGCGTTCGACATGGTGCCCTGGATCATGATGGGCTTGGCCCTACCCACGGGTATCGACCTCCTTCGCCAAGCCTCGGCCATCCGCGCCCGCCATAGCGCCGCCGCGAGAAGCGCCGCCCCGTTCGTCGGGTTCGCCTTCGCCCGATGCACCTTCCACCCGAAGCGCGCGGCTGAACGCCATCGCAAGCCGGGCGTTCTCCTTGTGCGTGCGCACCGCGACGCGGCACCAAAAACGGGACAGTACTGAAAACGAGTCGCACGTGCGGACCAAAACACCCTGATTATACAGGCGCTCGGGGATGTCTTTCGCCGGCGTGCGGACTAAAAGGAAGTTCGCATCCGACGGCACGACGAAAAGCCCGAGCGAGGAGAGCTCGTGGGAAAGCCACGCTCGCTCGCCCGCCAATACGTCGCGCGTGCGCGAGACGTATTCAACGTCTTCCAGGGCGGCGATGCCCGCGGCCTCGGCGACCGAGGAGACGGGCCACGCCTGCCCCGCCCGGCGAATCCCCTCGATGAGTTGGGCGTTTCCGCTGATCAGATATCCCAACCGCAACCCCGCCATTCCGTAGAGCTTGGTGAACGCGGAGAGCACGGCCACATGGCGCGAACACGCGGCGCGTGCGGCCACGCTCCTTTCGCAGGCGTCGGGCGCAAATCCGAGGAAGCACTCGTCCACGACGAGCAGCGCGCCCACCTGCTCGCAGCGGCAAGCCGCGGCATCGATCACGCTGGGGTCGACGAGGCGCCCCGTAGGGTTGTTCGGATTGCAGAGGTACGCCACGTCTCCCGGCCCCTCGATCGCGCGGGCGAAGGAGGCGGGCACGTCGAAGTCGTCCGCTTCAGAGAGCGGGAACTCCTGCACGCATGCGCCGTAGTACGATGCCGCCTCCGAATAGTCAGAGAACGTCGGCGCGCACACGACGATGCGTTTCGGGCGCACCGCCGCGGCGAGCCGCCAGATGATGTCGGACGCGCCCGCGCCGCAGACGATAGTATCTTCGGGAATGCCCTGGGCGCGCGCTAGGGCGCGAACGAGGGCGCGGCTTTCCCTATCGGGGTAGGCGTCGATTCGAGAAAGCGCCTTGCAAGCTGCGGCGACGGCGCGCGGCGAGGGGCCTGCCGGATTCACGTTCACCGAGAAGTCAATGAGGTCGGAGGCGCCCCTTTCGCAAGCGATGCCGAGCGATTGCGCGCTGCCCCCATGCGTACGGGCGCGCAGGATCCCCCCGGCAGCCCGGGGCGCGGCGTGGTCTTCCCTCATAACATCGCCCCCACGGCGAGCACGACCGCCGCGCGCGCAGCGCCGAAGACGACGAGCGCGCATACGGACGCGGCGAGCATGAGCCTTGTCGCCCGGGCGATGTCGCCCCACTCGATTTCGCGGGACGCGTCGCCTATCGTCGGTTTCTCAACAAGCTTGCCGAAATACACCGCGGGTCCTGCCAGGCGCAGCCCGAGCGCGCCCGCGCACGCCGACTCGGTCTGCGCCGCGTTCGGGCTCGCATGGCGACGCCTGTCGCGGCGCCAGATGCGCGCCGCCCCGCGCGCGTCGAGCCCGACGATCGGGCACACGGCGATCATGAGCAGGGCCGATAAGCGCGAGGGAATCCAGTTCAGCGCATCGTCGAGGCGCGCCGAAGCGCAGCCGAAGTCGATGTAGCGCTCGTTTTTGTAGCCCACCATGCTGTCGAGCGTGTTCACCGCCTTGTACGCCATGCCCAAGGGCGCACCCCCGATCATAAGGTAGAAAAGCGGCGCGATGACACCGTCGCTCGCGTTCTCCGCCACCGTTTCCACGGCGGCGCGCGCGACGCCCTGCTCGTCGAGAACAGACGTGTCACGTCCCACGATGAGCCCGACGGCTTCGCGCGCCGCGACAAGTCCGCCCTTCGAGAACGCGCGGGCAACGGCCAGGCTCTGGCGGCGCAGCTCGCATGCCGCGAGAATCTGATAGCTCGCCCATGCCTCGGCCACGAAGCGCAAGCCGGAGTGAACCATGCCGCAAAGATGCAGGATTCCCCAGGTCAAAAGCCCACACGCAAGCGGAAGCGCCACGGCGAGCACAACCCCTGCGGCGCGCGTGCCCGCGGACGTTTGCGGGAATGCGCCCCGCAGGCGGCCTTCGGCCCACGTGATCGCGCGCCCCATGGCGACGACGGGATGGGGAAGCCAGCGCGGGTCGCCGAAGGCAAGGTCGGCCGCGAACCCGGCGGCGACGGCAAGAATCGTCATCACCGGGCATCGCCCCCCCAAGCGGGGCGAACGTCGCGAAGGCAGCGCCCATCCCAAGTGGCGGCCCATGCGCCGCCCGGCTCGGTATGCACGTCGAAGTATCCCATTTTCGGGACAGCTAGCTCGGAGAGCAGCGCTTTCACGGTACCCGCGTGAACGACGAAGACGGCGCGCCCACTCCCCTGGGCGCGCTCCGATTCGCACGCCTCCCGAAACGCCGCGATGACGCGGCGGGTGAAATCGCTCTTGCCCTCGCCATGCGGGCAGCGCGTCTCGCACCAGGAGTCTACCCAGGCGCGATAGCGCGCATCCTCTTTAAGCTCGGCGGCGCTTCGCCCCTCGAAGTCGCCGAAATCCATCTCGCGCAGACCGGGGCACGCCATAAGCTCCGCGTTCGGGAAGAGGATGCGCGCCGTCTGGTCGGTGCGGGCCATGCCGCTCGTGATAACACGGAACACGTCACGATCGCACGCGAGGTCGCGCAAAGCGCGCTCGCCCGCACTCGACAGGGGCTCGTCGGTGCCCGCCCCGCTGTAGCGATGGTCTTCCGTGCCCGCCGTGGCACCATGGCGCACGAAGACGACTTCCAAAGGCGCACCCGCGCCCTGCGTCCCTCGAGGTGCATCGGCAAGGTTTCCTTTGATGACCTGGGGAATCCCGCACGTCATGCGCACGACGACGTCGGCGCGCGCAGCGAGCGCGCATCCCAGGCGCCCCGCGCGCTCGCGCCATTGGGCGTCTTCCGCATTCATGGGGACGACCCCCGAGCCGACCAAGGGCAGAATCACTGCGTCGAAGCCGATCAGCCGCTCGAGCGCCCGGTCAGCGTCGAGCGCGCGTACGAGTTCCTCAGCACGGTATGCGACGCGGCCGGCAAAAGCCGCGGGCACGCCGCCCTCCGCAAGCTGCGCCGCATCGACGAAATCGTCCGCCGCGAACCCGAGTTTTTCGCGCACGAAGGTCCTCTTCCCCGAATGCGCGCCACCTACCACGAGCATCATAGGAGCATGCCCCCCACCACCAGCATGGCAAGCATCGCGAGCTCGGCCCATTGCAGAAACCATCCGGCCAAATCCCCCGTCACCCCGCCGAAGCGGGACAGGGCAACATGGCGGTACCACGCGAGCACCAAAAGCCCCGCCACCGCCATAAAGGCGCCGACGGCCTGAGCGCACGCGACCATCCCTGCAGCCGAAGCCGCAGCGAAAGCGCAAAGCGGTACGACGATCGCCGCGCGCTTCTTCGCAGGCGAGAGCCCCGCGGCCATGCCGTCCGCCCGCGCGGCAGGCCAGCATTCAACGGCGAGTCCCGAAAGCGCGCGGGAGAACACGAGCGAGCACAGAAGCGCGAGGAACGCCCCCGCCGTAAGCGGCAGCGCGGTGAACAGGGAAAACTGCAGAATAAGGTACACAACAACACCGATGACCCCGAAGGCGCCCGCCCGCGGATCGTGCATGATCTCGAGCTTTCGCTCGCGCGGGGCCCAACTTGCAAGCGCATCGGAGGTGTCGCAGAGCCCGTCTAGGTGGATGCCTCCCGTCACCGCCACAGGCAGCGCCACGAGCACGGCCGCGACGATGGTCGCGGGCACGCCGAGCAGGTTCGCCACGTGCCCCCACACCGTCATGAGGAACCCTTCCGCAAGGCCCACCAGGGGAAACGCGGCAAGCGCATGGGTTGACCCGAAATCGGTCCAGGCCGATTTCGGGACGGGGATGCGCGAGAACGTTCCGAACGCCGCGCCGATTGCCTCTGCTATCTTCACCTTGTAGGTCCTTCGCCTTTCATCCACACGGGAATCCCGCATACCACTTCGACTGCGCAGTCGGCCAGCGCCGCCACGCCCGCGTTCACGCGCGCGAGCGCGCGCCTCCATGCCTCGGTCCCCTCATCGTAGCGCATCCCATCGGCGAACACGTCGACGGTGACCACCACCGTATACGCAGCGGCCTGAGCGAGCCGTTCGATGCCTCCGAGCACCTCGCGCGCCGCAGCGTCGGGGTCACGTGGGGACAAGCCGCCATCCGCGAAAAGCTCGTTCGCAACCAGGTTGCCCACGTCCTCCAAAAGAAGCGTGCAGCCGCGCGGAAGCCCGGACACTGCGGCGCCCACGTCACGCGTTCGCTCGAGGGTGGAAAACCCCTTGCCCTCGCGCAGCGCCCGATGGCGCGCGATGCGGCGGGCGCCCTCTTCCCCGAAGGGCTCCATCGTTGCCAGGTACACGCGAGGGCCGTCGTGCCCGAGGCACAGGGACTCGGCGTAGGCGCTCTTGCCGCTCGCGGCGGCGCCGATGACGAGCGTCACCGTCATTTCCCGGCCTCGAAATGCTCGTAAGCAGCCATGCCAGTCGCCGTGAACGTCTTCCCATCCCGGTACACGCGCAGCGCCGAATCCAGAAGGGGGAGATACGCCATGGCGCCCGCGCCCTCGCCCAAGTGCATGCCTGCGTCGAGGGGCGCCTTTATGCCGAGCTCGCGAAGGAGCTCCCGGCTTGCGGGTTCGCTTGATGCGTGGGTGCCCACGAGGTAGCCCAAGGCGTTGGGGCACAGGCGCGCCGCGCACAGGGCCGCCGTGCAGGATATGACCCCGTCGAGGAGCGCCGGCGCCTTCGAGACCGCGGCCCCCAGGTAGAAGCCGCACATCGCAGCGATGTCGAAGCCGCCCACCTTCGAGAGCACGTCGATCGGGTCGGCGGGATCGGGCGAGTTCGCGTCGATAGCGCGCTCGACCACGTCGCGCTTGCGCGCGAGCGAGGCGTCCGAGAGCCCCGCGCCGCGCCCGACAAGGCTCCGCGCGTCCGCCCGGATGAGCACTGCGGCCACCGCCGCCGAGGTGGTCGTGTTGCCGATGCCCATCTCGCCCGCGGCGAGAAGGCGCACGCCGGCGCGGGCAAGCCCGCACGCGACGGCGATTCCGACCTCGATCGCGCGCACGGCCCCATCGCGAGACATAGCGGAGCCGAGAGCGATGTTGCCGCTCCCCCGCCGCACGTTCGCGCGCACCATGCGCGCGTCTTCTATGCCCCGGGCCATACCCACGTCGACGGGCACGACCTCGGCACCCGCGAACGCCGCCATGCGGCAGGCGCTCGCGGCCCCCTCGCACATGTTGCGCGCGACGGCTCGCGTCACATCTTGCCCGCTTTGCGACACGCCTTCGGCAACGACCCCGTTGTCGGAGAAGAATACCGCGAGCGCACGGGGAAACTCGGCCACCTCGGCGCTCCCCTGAGCTGCGGCGATACACGCGACGGCGTCTTCAAAGTCGCCCAATCCCCCCAAGGGGTGCGCGATGGAGTCCCACGCGGCGTACGCGGCGGCACGGGCGCATTCGTCTGCGGGCGCGATCCGGGAAAGCGCGGCTTCGAGCACGGCGCCCGGCGCCGACGAGAACGCGCGCTCGACTTCCTCGCGGATGCAGGCAAGCGCGGTTTCGGTTGCTTCAGCCATGCCGCCTCCTCTCTGTGAACGACGCTGCGGCAGACGCGAACGCGCGCGCAACGTCGGGGTTCGCAGGATAGTACACATGCGGGAAGCCCGCCACCAGGGACGGGGTGGTCGTCATGCACGGCCAGCCCTTGTCGCGCCGGGGCTTCTGCGCCCAAAAGTCGCCGCCCGGGCAGGTGGACTGCCAGTAGTGGAACTCGTGCGCGCGGATGCGTGTGCCGCGCGGCCCGTAGAGCCCGTCGCGTTGGGAAGTGAGCTCCACGTACCCGAAATGGGACAGCCTTCCCCCGTTCTCGCTTGCGCCCTCAAGGGCGCCCGCAACAGGCCAGCGCCGCCCCTCGCTATCGGCGATTTCGCGCTGCAGGTACAGAAACCCACCGCATTCGGCGACCGTCGGCATGCCGGATTCCACCGCGCGCCGCACCGCCTCGCGCATCGACGCGTTCTCGGAGAGCTGCCGCGCATGGAGCTCCGGGTAGCCGCCCCCCAGATAGAGGGCGCTTGTCCCCCGGGGCAACTCGCTATCACACAGGGGGCTGAAAAAGGCCAGCTCGCAACCCAGGTCCTCGAGCGCGCGCAGATTCTCCTCGTAATAGAACGAGAACGCCTCGTCACGCGCGACGGCGACGATGGGCCGCGCTCCCGCGATCGGCTCCAACCGGTAAGGTTCCTCGCGGATATCGGGTGCCGTCGCCGCTATTTCGAGCAAGCGGTCGACGTCGATGCTCTTTTCCACCAGCTCGGCCATCTTGTCGATGCGCGCGGAGAGCTGCTCGACCTCGTCGGCGGTCACAAGCCCCAGATGCCGGCTTTCGAGCGAGAACGCCTCGTCGGCGGGGATATTCCCCAAAACTGTGACGCCCGTGTGCTTCTCGATCGCAGGCGCCGCGTAGGCGCAGGCAGCGGCGCTCGTCTTGTTCAGCACGACGCCGCGCACGTTCGCACAAGGCAGGAACTCGGCGATGCCATGGATTACGGCGGCGAGCGATAAAGACGCCCCGCGCCCGTTCACCACTAAAACGACCGGCGTTTCCGTGTCGCGCGCAACCTGGTAGCTACTCGCGTCGGCCACGCCGGGCGCCATGCCGTCGTAGAAGCCCATAACCCCCTCGAGTACCGCGACATCCGCGCCTGCGGCGCCGCGTGCGAGCAGGGCGCGCAGCGTCGGGGCGTCGGTGAAGAAGCCGTCTAAGTTGCCCGAGCGCGCACCCACGACGCGGCGATGAAAGAGCGGGTCGATGTAGTCGGGGCCGCATTTGAAGGCCGCGCATGCAAGGCCGCGGCGCGCGAGCGCGCGCAGGAGCGCGCACGTTACGACCGTCTTGCCGCTCCCGCTCGAGGGCGCAGTGACCATGAAGCGCGGGATGGACGTGCTCACCGGGCGCCGCCTTCCCCACCTGCACCACGTGCGCTGACGAGGAACACGGGGTTTTGCGCCTTCATAAGATGGTGCGAGCCTACAGCCTCGGCACGGGCGGCCGACACCTGGCACGCCTCGAACCCCTTAAAGCGCGAACCCGAGAGGAGCGCGCACGCCTCGGTGAGCGTCTCAACGGTGACGCATGGCACGCACAGGCGAACCTGCGAGTTCTTCTCGAGCGCCGCCTCCACGATGGAGGGAAGCTCGCCCGCGCTCCCGCCGACGAACACGGCGTCGGGGACGGGCAGTTTCGCGAGCGCTTCGGGGGCGACACCGGGGACAGCATGCACGTTGCCGCACCCGAATGCATCCGCGTTCTCTCGGATGAGCCGCACGCCGGCCGCGTTGCGCTCGACCGCCCATACCGACCCCGCTCGCGCGACGAGCGCCGCCTCGATCGAAACGCTCCCCGTGCCGGCGCCGACATCCCACACGGTGTCGGTCGCGGTAAGGCGCAGCTTCGCGAGCGCGACGGCGCGCACCTCCTGCTTGGTCATGGGAACGTCGCCGCGGATGAAGAGCTCGTCGGGAATGCCCGAGGAAGCGTACGGCCAGCGGGAGCTCGCGGCGCGGGATGCGCCCGCAGAGTCCGCCGCGAAAGAAGCCGCCGCGGGCGCAGACGCGCCGGCCGGCGCCTCGGAGGCTGCGCTAGAGCCCGCAGGCGAACCGGCGCAGCCTGCGAACTCGATAAGCATCACGTTCAAGTCGTCGAACGTCTGACCTGCGATTTCACTTGCGGTCGCGCAGGTGATGCGCTCGTCGGGGTACGACAGGCGCTCGGCCACCGTCACGCGTGCGTCCCCGAAGCCCGCCTGCACAAGCTCGCCCGAAAGCCGCGAGGGGTCTTCCCCGCCCGACGTGGCGAGGAAGAGCTCACCTGCGCGCTCGGCCTCGGCCACGATGTCGCACGCCACGCCGTGAGCGCTCGCGAAGCGCCAATCCTGCCATGGACGCGCGAGGCGCGCGGCGAGATACGACGCTGAGCTTATGCCGGGAATGACGCGCACGTCCACCCGCGCGTCGCCGGAGAGCGCCTCCACCAGGCGGCGCGCGCCGCTGAACAGCCCCACATCGCCCGTCATCACGACCACGGCGCGCTGCCACGACGCCGCATCGGTGAGAGCGGCGACGATGTCCGCCGTCTTCACGAGCTCGCATCTCACCACGTCGGGCGGCACGTCGATGCCGACAAGCGCGCGATGAGCGCCGATGACCACGTCGGCGATGTCGATCGCGTCGAGCGCCGCGCGCGAGAGCAAGTCGGGGTTTCCGGGCCCCGCCCCGATGATCGTTACCTTTCGCATGGAATCTCCCGATACCCGCGCGGCGTGACCATACGGCCGCCTACGCGCTTCGTGTCCGCGTTGCCGACGAACACGGTGGTGAACATGTCGGCGTCGAACTCCCCCAGCTCGGAAAGCCTGCACATGCCCGACTGCTGCCCCTCGCGCCCGATGTTGCGTACCCAGCCGCAGAGCGTGTCGGGGGCCTTCCATTCGAGCATAATCTTCGCCGCGCGCGAGAGCCTGTCGGCGCGCTTTCTGCTGCGCGGGTTGTACAAACAGATGCAGAAGTCGGCGCTCGCCACGGCGGCGAGCCTGCGCTCGATGACCTCCCACGGCGTGAGCAGGTCGGAGAGCGACACGACCGCGAAGTCGTGGGCAAGCGGGGCGCCGAGCACCGCCGACCCGCTCTGAGCCGCGGTGGCCCCGGCGATAACTTCCACGTCTACATCGGGGTAGTCCTCAGCAAGCTCCAGCACGGGGCTCGCCATGCCGTACACGCCCGCGTCACCGCTGCACACGAGCGCCACGGCTTCTCCGCTCTGCGCACGTGAAAGCGCCAGGCGGCACCGTTCGACCTCGTGCATCATCGGCGTCGCGAGATGCGCCGCGTCGGGCACGGCGGCGAGCGCGAGCTCCACGTATTTCGTGTACCCCACAACGATGTCGGCCGCCTCGAGCGCGCGCCGAGCCGCAATCGTCATGCCGCCGGGGCCGCCCGGGCCGATCCCCACCACGAAGAGCTTTCCCATCACCGCTCCTTAAACGAAAGTTCGATAGTTACCTTGGAAAACGCAACGGTCACGCCGCCGTGAGCGAGCTTCGGGAAGATAAGTTTGCCCCCGTCCGCGAGCGCCGCGCGCTCGCACACGTTGTCGACCCCCACCGTCGCGCGCACGAAATCAGATGGCGAAACGCTGCCTTCGACCAGCGACAACTCCTCTGCGGAATACGTCGCAAGCGGGATATTGCGCGCGCGGCAGAAGGCGAGCAGACCCTCCTCGTGCGCCTTCACGTCGATCGTCGCCGCCTCGCGCACGGCCGAAGGCGAGATGCCCGCCTGCCCGCACGCGAGAAGAAACGCCTCCCCGATCGCTTCGGCGCACGCACCGCGGCGGCACCCTATGCCCGCAACGATGCAGGGCACGACAAGGCGAAGCGGCTCGGGTGCAGGCGCCTGCGCCCGCACGCCCGCCGGCTTCCCCGTCTCACCGGCGGGCACGACCTCGCCCGTTGTCTCCGCCGCGCGAACGGACGCACCTGCATTCGCGCCAGCGAACGGCGACACGACGATATCGGCCCGAGCGCGGTCGGACGCAATGTCAACCCCCTCAGGCGGCTGTCCCGAAATCGGCATATCGGAATAGAGCGTCACTCGCCCGCCCGAAAGCAGCCGCGCCGACACTCGCTTGATAGCCTCGGGATTCGAAACGGCGAGCCCCGCACAGCGCGCCCACGTATCCACCGCCCACACGCCGCGGACGTCGGTCGCCGTGGTGATGACGGGGATGGCCCCTGCCGCACGGGCCACGGTTTGCGCAAGCTCGTTCGCACCGCCCAAATGCCCCGACAAAAGCGGGATGGCAAAGCGCCCCGCCTCGTCGATCACCACAACCGCGGAATCGCTTGCCTTCGAGGCGACATGCGGCGCGATCGCCCGCACGGCAATGCCCGCCGCGCCCACGAACAGAAGCGCGTCCGACGCTTCCCACGCGAGCGCCGTCCATGCGCGCAGGTCGGCCTTCCCCTCGCCGAACCCACGCGAAACGGAAACGTCCCAGTCAGGGTCATCTTCACCTGTCTGCGCGCAATCGGAAAGCGCGCGTGCGGTGCGCTCAGCCAACGCATACCCCCTCTCAGTGAACGCTATGCAGGAAACCCTCATCTAGCGCACCACCATCGTCGAGAAGTAGCTACCCCGATCGGGCACAACGTCGAGCGAGCGGTACACGCGCTCGCCCGGAAGCCCACAATCCTCTACGAGCTCGGCACCGTCGAAGGCGCCCTCCTCGCGAAGGATGCGCTTCGTGTCCGCAAGCGAGCGGCGCGCCTTCATGACCACCTTCGTCCCCGGCCAGCCGATTGCGCGGCCCACCCCATACAGCACGCCTTTACTCATACGTCGCCCCCAATTCCCCGATAACTGCATCGGCGCCCGACGTGCGGAAAAGCTCACGGCGCTCCGCGTCGAACACGACCGCGGCGATGTCGCATGCGCCCGCCGCGCGGCGGCGCAACCTGTCCTCGATTGCCGCAGCGAGCGAGGCGCGCGCAGCGTCCCCCACGCCGGCGGCCTCGATTACCTCGAGCGCCACCGTGGTCGTGACGGACGTCATGATCTCGCGCACGGTCTTCGCGCCCGCGCCGGCCATGGCCGCGTGGGCGGCCAGAATCTCCGCGCGGCAGTCGGCGGTACGCGAATGGGTGTCCATGATGCCGCCCGCGACCTTCACCAATTTGCCGATGTGTCCCACAAGAAGGACATTGGTGAATCCCTCGCGAACGCAGCAATCAATCGCATCGCCCACAAAGTTGGAGATGAAGACCACCGGCGCACCGTTTAGGTGGAAATGCCCCGAGATGAACTGCCCGCCGTAGTTGCCGGGCGTGAGCACGACTCCGCGCCGCCCCATAGCCGCATGCTGCCGGATCTCGAGCTCGATGCTGTCGCGCAAGGCAGCGAGACTGCGAGGCTCGACGATGCCCGTCGTGCCCAGGATGGAGATGCCGCCCTCTATCCCCAGGTGCGGGTTGAAGGTCTTTTCGGCTAGGGAAACGCCCTCGGGTACCGAAATCGTCACAGCAATATTTCCAGAAAAGCCGTGCGCGGCGCACACCTCGCGCACCGCCGAAGTGATCATCGCGCGCGGCGTCGCGTTGATGGCGGCCGCCCCCACCGGCTGCTCGAGCCCGGGCAACGTCACGCGCCCCACGCCCACGCCGCCATCGACGGAAACTTCCGATTCGTGCGCGGGCACGTCCTTGCTGTCCGCAGCACCCGTGCCCGACCCCGAATGTTCCACGCGCGCGTACACGAGCACGCCGTCGGTCACATCGGCATCGTCGCCCGCGTCCTTACGCACGGCGCACTGGGCGCACCCCTCGCCGATGCATGCGTCGACCACGTCCGTCTCGACGGGCAGCCCGCCGGGGGTGACGATCGACACGAGGCCGACGGGCTTTCGTGACAAGAGCATCTCGCAGGCTGCCTTCGCCGCGAGCGCGGCGCAGCTCCCCGTGGTGTAGCCGCAGCGCAGGCGGGTCGTCCCGGTATATATGTAGTGCTCGAAGGCCACGCTAACTGCTCGCCTTCCGATACCCCGTGGCAAACGAAGGGTCGTAAAGCTTGCTGCGCTCGTACGACTCCGCTTGCGCGCCGTTGTGCGCAAGCCCGCCGCGAGCCCCGAGCACGCGGCCCACCACCACGAGCGCCGTGCGGTCGATGCCCTCTCGCGCGCCCGCATCGGCGAGCGTGCCCACTGTGCATCGCACCACGCGCTCCTCAGGCCAGGTCGCCTTGTACACGAGCGCCGCCGGCTCGTCGGAGCTGCGGCCCGCGGCCAAAAGCTCGGCGGAAAGCTCGGCGAGCATACCCGAGCTCAGGAAGATGACCATAGTCGAGCCGCTTTCCGCCATGGTGCGCATGCCCTCGCCCGCGGGCATGGGGGTACGTCCGGAAAGCCGCGTGATCACGACCGACTGGCTGATTCCCGGCAGCGTGTATTCCTGGCGAAGCGCCGCCGCGGCACCGCAAAAGCTCGACACGCCGGGCACCACCTCGTAGTCCACGCCGCGCGCGTCGAGCGCGTCCATCTGCTCCTGGATGGCGCCGTACAGGCACGGGTCGCCCGTGTGCAGGCGCACCACTTCCTCGCCCCGCGCACCTGCCGCGCACATCACGTCGAGCACTTCCTCCAAGGTCATGTGCGCGCTGTCGTAGACGATGCAGGATTCCTTGCACTCAGCGAGCAGCTCGGGATTCACAAGGCTTCCCGCCCAAACGACCACGTCGGCCGCGCGCAGAAGGCGCGCCCCGCGCAGCGTGATAAGGTCGGCGGCGCCCGAGCCTGCGCCAACGATATGAATCATCCGAGCCTTCCCTTCCCGTTACTCATCGCAACCGTTTACGCCGCCATTCGCGCAGCGGGCAAAACACGGCGCCTGCGGCGGCAATCGGCGCAAATACGCAGGCAGGAGGCGCAATGCCGCCCGCCCTGGCTTTGACACGTTCACAAGTGCCCACTATCATAGTAAAAGTTTCGGCAACGAGCATATGACAATCGGATAAAAGGAAATGACCGGCGCGGCGCCCGCACAGCCCGCGCTGGCTTGCGGAGGGAACCAGGTGGGAATCCTGGGCAAGGGACATTACTGTATAGGACGCGCGGGCGAACCGCCTCGCGCCCCAAGCCAGACTGCTTCGCCTTTTCCTCACGGCATCGCCGTGGCGTTAGCTCCTTGTGAACCCCGAGGGGTGCGCTTTTCTTTCGCTTGTGCCGACAAGCAACTGTCGCCGGGGGACCGGCAAACCGAGGAAAGGAAAAACCATGTCCGACCAGATGTCACGCCGCTGCTTCATGGGCGCAGCAGCAACCGGAGCCGTCGCGCTCGCCGGAGTCGCGCTCGCGGGCTGCTCCAACACCTCCGCGAGTTCCGAGAAATCGAGTGAAAAGGAGAAGGCCGTGAAGCCGGTCATCCTCGTCACGAGCTTCGGCACGAGCTACAACGACTCGCGCCACATCACCATCGGCGCCATCGAAGACGCTATCCGCGAGAAGTACTGGCAGGACTACGACATCCGCCGCGCCTTCACCGCGCAGATCATCATCGACAAGCTGAAGAAGCGCGACGGCATCACGATCGACAACATGACCGAGGCGCTCGACCGCTGCGTGGAAGACGGCGTGAAGGAAATCGTCGTGCAGCCGACGCATCTCATGGGTGGCCTGGAATACACCGACGTGAAAGACGAGCTCGACAAGTACGCCGACAAGTTCGACAAAATCTCGCTCGGCGACCCGCTGCTCACCTCCGACGATGACTACAAGAAGGTGGCCGCAGCCATTAAGGAGAACATGGCGTCCTTCGACGACGGCAAGACGGCGCTGTGCCTCATGGGCCACGGCACCGAAGCCGATTCCAACGCCGACTATGCCAAGATGCAGGAAGTGTTCAAGAACGAGGGCTTGACGCAGTTCTTCGTCGGCACCGTCGAGGCTGAACCGACCTGCGAGGATGTTATCGCCGCCGCGAGCGCCGCAGGCTACAAGAAGGCCGTGCTCGCGCCGTTCATGGTGGTCGCGGGCGACCACGCGAACAACGACATGGCAGACGAGACCGACCCCGACAGCTGGGCTGCGAAGTTCGTGGCCGCCGGCTTCGAAGTGACGTGCCTGCTCCAGGGTCTGGGACAGAACGTCGCGGTCGACGACATCTACGTCTCGCACGTGGACGACGCCATCGCCAAGCTGTAAACTCGCCGCGCACGGGAGCGCCGGTCGCGTCCCCGTGCAACGGGCATGCGCCTTTCCCCGACGACGACGCATGCCCGTTGCATTCGCATCCCGCCCGCCCACCGCACGGCGCGGGCGGTCGAAGCGATTGAAAGGAACCCCTCCATGTTGAAGAAAACCCTCGTCTTCGCCCTGTCGGCGGCGCTTTTCGCGTTCTCGCTCGCCGGCTGCGGCGGAAATTCAATCGACAGCGCAAAGGCAAGCGATGCCGATTCCCAGGAAAAGACCGAACAGGCGGCCGATGCGCCCGAGGGCGCAAGCGCTGCCCCCATTACCGCCGACAAGGTGGCCGACGGCACCTATCCGATCACCGTCGATTCCAGCTCGAACATGTTCAGGATTGTGGACGCCCAGCTCATCGTGGAAAACGGCTCCATGCACTGCGTGATGACGCTTTCCGGCACGGGCTACGGCAAGCTCTTCATGGGCACGGGCGACGAGGCTGCCGCCGCGAGCGAGGCCGACTTCATCCCCTATGTGGAAAACGCGGAAGGCAAGTACACCTACGACGTGCCCGTTGATGCGCTCGACGAGGACACCGCCTGTGCCGCGTGGAGTATTAGAAAAGAGCAGTGGTACGACCGCACGCTTGTGTTCGAATCCGCCGGCGTCGATCTGCGCGCCGACGCACTGAAGTAACGCCATGCGGTCGATTCTTCCCAAGGGGGAAAACAGGAAGCGCCGCAGCATCGCGGCGCGCGCGATCGTCTGCGTTCTCGTCGCCCTGCTCGCGCTTTCCTTCGCGGGGTGCAGTGCGAGCCCGAACACGACCGGTGGCACGGCGGGCTCTCAGGAATACACTGTGAATGTCTCGCTTTCCGGCGGGTCAGGGCGCGCAAGCATCGCCTCACCCACCACAATTGTGAAGGATGGCGACACCTACACCGCGACCATCACCTGGTCGAGTTCGAACTACGACAAGATGACCGTCGACGGCGTGGACTACGCGCCCGTAAACGACGGCGGCAACTCCACGTTCGAGATACCCGTCACGCTCGACGAGGACATCGCCGTGTCGGCCGAGACCGTCGCCATGTCGACGCCGCACACCATCGACTACACGATCCACTTCGACTCATCCACCATGAAGGAGAAATCGGGCGACGAAGCAAGCGGCGGCTCCCCTGCGGGAACGGCTTCAAGCGCCGCAGCCGACTTCCACAACGCCGATTTGGGCTGTGGCTGGGAGCCAACAGGGGCGCTTCAGCTTGAATACGCCGAGCACTTCACTGTCGACGAGTTCGAAGGCGGTCTGCGGCTTATCTGCGTTTCGAATGGGGAACGTTTCCTCGTGGTGCCGCAAGATGCGAAGGTACCTGATGGGTTGAGCTCCGACATCGCGGTCATAAGGCGCCCTGCCGACAAGGTGTACCTCGTGTCGTCGGCGACGATGTGCCTGGTCGACGCGCTCGATGCGAACGACAATATCATCATGTCGGGCACGAAGGCCGACGATTGCTCGGTCGCGGGCTTCAAAAGCGCACTCGAAAGTGGGGCGATCGCCTACGGCGGCAAGTACAGCGCGCCCGACTACGAGCGAATATCGGCCTCGGGCTGCACGCTCGCCATCGAGAACACCATGATCAACCACACGCCCGATGTGAAGGAAAAGCTGCAGAAGCTCGGGCTCGTCGTGCTCACCGAACAGTCGTCGAGCGAGCCCGAAGCACTCGGGCGCGTCGAGTGGATTAAGCTTTTCGGCGTCCTGTTCGACAAGGAAGACGAGGCCGCGCACCTGTTCAACGAGCAGAAGGCCCGCGTCGAGCAAACGTCGGGGCTCGCGTCGTCAGGTAAAACCGTGGCGTATTTCTACATTAACTCGAACGGGGCCGCCGTCACGCGGCGGGCGGGCGACTACGTGGCGCAGATGATCGAACTTGCAGGCGGCAGCTACGCGCTCGATGACGCGCAGGCGTCGTCGACGTCAGGTTCGTCAGTAACGCTCGAAATGGAGCGCTTCTACGCGACGGCGAAGGATGCCGACATCATCGTCTACAACGGCACCATCGACGAGTCAGTTACCACCTTGAACGACTTCGTAGGCAAAAACGCGCTATTGTCGCAGTTCAAAGCCGTGAAGAACGGCAACGTCTGGGTCACAAGCGCCGACATGTACCAGCAGATGACTTCTACCGCCGACATTATCGACGAGCTGCACGGGGCGTTCACCGGCGATGACGCGAGCGACTTCCATTATCTGAGGAAGCTCGGTTAGCGCCATGAGAAGCCGGCTTTCCATGGCATACGACGAATCGGGGCGCGCCGCGCGGTGTCGCGTCGTTACGGTGCTGCTCGCTGTTGCCCTCATCGTGCTCGTCGGGGCCAACCTGTGCATCGGGAGCGTGCTCGTGCCCGCAGACCACATCCCCGGTATCCTTTCGGGCGGCGCGGCCAATTCCATGGAAAGCCAGGTCATCTGGGAGATTCGCCTGCCGCGCGTGCTTTCAGCCGTGCTTCTCGGCGGGGCACTTTCGCTTTCCGGGTTCCTGCTGCAGACGTTTTTCAACAACCCCATCGCC
Organism: Coriobacteriaceae bacterium; assembly: GCA_902363125.1. Taxonomy (GTDB): domain Bacteria; phylum Actinomycetota; class Coriobacteriia; order Coriobacteriales; family Coriobacteriaceae; genus Collinsella. The sequence continues at coordinate 47,382 of CABIZD010000001.1, read as the reverse complement.
GACCCGTTCATCTTGGGCGTCTCCTCGGGCGCAAAGTTCGTCGTCGCGCTTACGATGATCGTACTTCTAGGCGCGAACCAGGCCATGTCCTCGCCGGCCATGGTGGCCGCAGCGTTTCTGGGCTCGCTTATCACCATCGGCTTCGTGCTCCTCATCGCACGGCGCATAAGTTCCATGGCCATGCTCATCGTGGCGGGCGTCATGGTGGGATACATCTGCTCGGCGGCAACGAACTTCCTCATCGCCTTCGCCGACGACCAGTCCATCGTGAACCTGCACAACTGGTCTTTGGGTAGCTTCTCGGGTTCGAGCTGGGACGACATCGCGGTCATCGCGGTCGTGGTGATCACCGTGAGCGCATGCGTATTCGCGATATCGAAGCCCCTTTCCGCCTTCCAGCTGGGAGAAGCCTACGCGAAAAGCGTCGGCGTGAACGTCGAACGCTTCCGCGTGGTGCTCGTCCTTCTAGCGAGCATGCTCTCCGCCTGCGTGACCGCGTTCGCTGGTCCGGTGTCGTTCGTAGGCATCGCGGTTCCGCATCTCGTGAAGTCCGCGCTAAAGTCGTCGAAGCCCATCCGCGTGATTCCTGCGTGCTTCTTGGGAGGCGCCATCTTCTGCGCGGGCTGCGATTTGATCGCGCGCACGCTGTTCTCTCCCGTCGAGCTTTCCATCAGCGCCGTCACCGCCATCTTCGGCGCTCCGGTGGTTATCGCGCTCATGTTGAAGAAGCGGGTGAGGTAGATGGGGGAATTCGTGCCGCGGCCCAAAACGCTCGGAGGGGAGTCGAACCTCGAAACCCCGGTAAAAACGCAGGCTGACGGAGCGCCGCTTTTCCGCATAAGCGACCTGTCGGCGGGCTACGACAAGAAGGTCGTAGTAGAAGGCGTCGATCTGGAGGTTCGCGCGGGCGACGTCGTGGCACTCATCGGGCCGAACGGCTCGGGCAAGTCGACCATCTTGAAAACCATCACACGCCATCTGGCACCGCTTGCCGGCGCGGTCGAGCTCGACGGGCGGGAGATTTCCCGATGGAAGACGGCGGAGTTCGCAAGGAACCTTGCCGTTATGCTGACAGATCGCCCCCGGACCGAGCTCCTCACCTGCCGCGATATCGTAGAGGCGGGAAGGCATCCCTACACCGGACGAATGGGCACACTCTCGCCCGACGACCATAGTCGGGTCGGCGAGGCCATGAAAACCGCACATGTGGAAGAGCTCGCCGAGCGCGACTTCATGCAGATAAGCGACGGGCAACGCCAGCGCGTCATGCTCGCACGCGCCATCGCGCAGGATCCGCGTGTGCTCGTGCTCGACGAGCCCACGTCGTATCTCGATATCCGCTACCAGATCGACCTGCTGCGAATACTTCGCCACCTTGCGAAATCGCGGAATGTGGCTGTCATCATGTCCATCCACGAACTCGAGCTCGCGCAGAAAAGCGCCGACAAGGTGATTTGCGTGAAGGACGGCCGGGTCTTCCGCGCCGGCGCACCCGAGGACATATTCACGCTCGAGACGATTGGCGAGCTCTACGGCCTTCAGCATGGCACCTTCAACGAGCGCTTCGGCAGCGTGGAAATTGGGCGCCCACACGGCGATGCGCACACGTTCGTCATCGCTGGCGCAGGTACGGGGTCGGCTGTGTTTCGCCAGCTCATCCGGCAGGGCAAGGCGTTCTACGCGGGCGTTCTGCACGAAGGGGACATCGACTGCGAGCTCGCGCGCGACCTAGCGACGGAATGCGTGGCCGAGCGCGCCTTCGAGCCAATCGGGGATAAAACCATAGCCCGCGCCAAAGAGCTCCTCGTCCACTGCGCACGCCTTATCGTGTGCCCCGCCGCCTTCGGCACCATAAACGCCCGCAACGCAGAGCTCGTCGAGTTCGCACGCTCGCATGGTATCGAGGTCATGCGAGCGTGCGAAGGCGCATCGGAGGATTCCAATGGATACGCCTAGGCGCGGTCCAAGAAATCGTCCGCATCCCCATCTGACACTATTTCACCGCAACTTAGAAGGTGTCGGCGTATAACGCTTCACCCCAAATTAAATTGATTCGTTGAATAGACACACTACAAATCTTTAGACTTCGTTTAATCCACAAGTGGGTATTATCACACATTAAGCACACGTGAAAGGATATACCCATGTCGCTTACACGGTCAGCAGAGCGTGCAGCGCTCAACAAGCTCATCGATTATCTCGACGACAACCCGCAAGAAAACATCGACAAAATCATGGACCTCGTGAACAAGCTGGTCCCCAATCGCGTATTTCCTGTACAGCGAGAGGCATTCACCAATGTCATCAAGAGCCGCGGCAATTGGTATGACCTGATCATGCGTGTGTTCAGCCTTAATCCCCAGATGCGAACCAAACTGCTTAAGACCCTCATTGTCGACGCCAACCTGCTAGCTTGGCCAGAGCAGGAAAAGAACCGCGAAAAGTACCAGTGCAACGTTCCGTGGGCCATCCTGCTCGATCCCACGAGCGCCTGCAACCTGCATTGTACGGGCTGCTGGGCCGCCGAGTACGGCTACAAGCAGAATCTCTCGTTCGAAGACATCGACTCTATCGTTACGCAGGGCAAAGGGCTCGGTACGCATATCTACATCTATACCGGCGGCGAGCCGCTCGTCCGCAAGCACGACCTGATCAGAATTTGCGAAAAACATCAGGACTGCGTGTTTCTCTGCTTTACCAACTCCACGCTGATCGACGAGGCCTTCTGCGACGATATGATTCGCGTAGGTAATTTTGTCCCCGCCATCAGCGCCGAGGGCAATGAGCACACAACCGACGCCCGTCGCGGCGAAGGTACCTACGCAAAGATCGAGCACGCCATGAAACTCCTGCGCGAGCGCGACTTGCCGTTTGGTATCTCCACCTGTTGGACCAGCGCCAATGCCGATACGGTAGCTACCGAGGAGAACATGGACTGGATGATCGGCGAGGGAGCACTCTTCTGCTGGTACTTCCACTTTATGCCGGTTGGCCGCAACGCAACCCCCGAGCTCATGCCCACGCCCGAGCAGCGCGAGCACATGTATCACTTTATCCGCGAAATGCGCGAGAAGAAGCCGCTGTTTACGCTCGACTTTCAAAACGACGGCGAGTTTGTAGGCGGGTGCATCGCCGGAGGTCGCCGCTACCTGCACATCAACGCCGCCGGAGACGTGGAGCCGTGCGTGTTCATCCACTACTCAAACGCCAACATCCACGATGTGAGCTTACTCGACGCGCTGCGCTCTCCCCTCTTTATGAAGTACTACGAAAACATGCCGTTCAACGACAACTACCTCAAACCATGCCCCATGCTCGAGAATCCCGACGTGCTGCCCAAAATGGTTGCCGAGAGTGGCGCAATGAGCACCGACCTAATCGAGAAGGAGTCACCCGAGCAGCTGCGCGAAAAGACCCAGGCTAGCGCCGAGGCATGGTCACCTGTCGCCGACCGCATCTGGAACGACTCCGACGATCCGCTATACGCCAAGCGTCACGAGGATAAGTCACAAGGTATGGCCGATAGCAACATGCACAAGTTCGAAAAACAGGGCCGCACACTCAAAAACGGCGATTAATGCTGCCCTACACGACAAACGCTCAGAAATGAAGCGGAGCAGTCTCGAGGCACATCTTCGAGGCTGTTCCGCCTTACCATCAAAACAGTTTTACTAAGTTGCGGTGAAATAGGGACTAGATCGGCCTTCCAATAACCAAAACAATCCCTATTCCACCGCAACTTCTTTAAGTTGTTGAATTATCGATGCTATTCGAAGCGAGATTCCAGACTCGACAGGCCGTTGAGCGTGAGGTCGTTGGCAACCTCCGAGACGCGCTCGATAGGAACCGAGCCGTCAGACAGTGCCCACGTGCGATAAATACCGATAATACCCGACAGCAAAAACGCCAGATAGTAGTCGAACATCTCGTCCTTGAGACCTTGGGGCAGCAGATCGCGCTCGGCAATCTCATGCTCGAGCGGCGCACGAAGACGAGCCATAAAATCATCGAGCGGAATGTTCTCGATCAGCTGACGATTGAGCACCAAGTTGTTGCACAGTGCCTCGTTAACGGTTTTAAAGAAGGTCGCCGCCGCGCCAAGAGCGCGCTCGTTGGTGTCACCGTCCATAGAAGCAAGCGTTTTCTCGACCGAGTCGACAATCATCTCCACCACATCGACGGCAATGGCATCGAGCAGGCCGTCAACCGTACCAAAGTGAACGTAAAAGGTCTTGCGGTCGACATTGGCCTCGCGCGCGATGGCACTCACCGTAATGTCTGCCAGCGGCTTTTCCATGAGCAGGCGCTCGAAAGCCGAAAGGATGGCATTACGGCTGCGAACGATGCGGCGGTCAAGACGCGGTTTGCTGGTTGCCATGGGCGTGTCCCTTCGATATGCGAGCATTCATCAACAGATGAGAGATAATCTACGTAAGAGGATTATCCCCCATACGGCACAAATATGCCCCGCATCATGAAGAACGCACGACTGCCCTACTGCGACTTAGGGTGCTTCTTCTTATTGAGTGCCGACGGAGATACGCGAATACCGTCTCCCGTCTGACGCACATAGGCCTTATGAGCCGGCTTAGCGGTCCCAGAAGCCTTCTGAGCGTGCTTCTTGGGATCAACGGCAACAGCATTCGTGGGGTGCGGCTTAGTGGGCGCAGAGGGCATCTGAGGCGTGCGGCCGAGCTTGCGCATCACGCGATCCCAGCGCGCATGGATGCTCTCGTTGTGGGCGCTCTTAAGTCCCAGCAGGGGCGCAGCCAAAATGGTCGGCGCAATAAACGTAATGAGACGCCACAGCAGATAGCCGGCGGTCGAAGCCGACCCAAAGAAATGACCCAAGAACAATGCAAAGCCGCCCTCAGCGCCACCAGTTCCACCGGGCAAGGGAACCGCAGAGCTTAACAGCTGGACAAAGGCGCTCGCGGCCATGACCGAGAAAAAGTCGACCTCGTGGTGGCCAAAGGCAAGCATCAGGAAATACGGAACCAGATAGAAAAACGCGAGCTGCAGCATGGTGATAAACACGGTGAGCAGCATGGAAGAAAAATGTCCGGCCGAAAGCTTGAACTTCTCGGAGAAGGAGTAGATCTCGCCATCGACAAACGTGCGCCAACTCTCGATCTTAGTGGCCGAGACACCAATGCGCTCGAGCCAATTGATGATGCAATGGGCGACGCGCGTGACGGTCTTAGGCATGAGCGCGACGGCGAAGATGCCAAGCAAGATGCAGCAGTGTCCACCAAAGCTAAAGACGCACAGCAGCGTCATGTCGCCGTAGCGTTCGGCAAAAAACGGCATACGGGCGAGCAGCAGGATAGCGCCCCAGGCGACCAGGCCAAACTGGTACACGATAAAACGAGTGAATTGCGTGGCGCCGGCCTCGCCCACGTTTTGGCCGGCCTTGGTCAGGCGATAGATCTGAGCCGGGGTGGAGCCCATCATCATGGGCGTCAGGTTGCCAAAGAAGATGCCACTCGCCTCGACCGAGATCAGGTCGCGGATGCCGACGGGCGAATTGGGATCGAGCCAGACGGCGATCGCATAGGCCACAATGCCAAAGAACAGGTACATGAACATGCAAAGACACGCGACAACGAGCCATGAAGCCTGGACGCTCGACATAGCGGCCCAGAACTGCCCCATCTGCCCGGTTACCACCAGATAGACGATATAACCTACCAGCACGACGGCGATAAAGATGGCGCCGCGGCGTGCGCTCTTATTGTCATCTCCGCCCGAGGCCTCAACCTCGACCTGGGGCTTAGACGTATGCTGAGAGGACTCCGTCATGAGACTCCTTCTAACAGTCAAAATATCTTGGATATTGTACCCGTAAGGGCCATAGGCAGAACGCAAAGCTCTGGTTCAAACGGGAATTGCAGACGGTTGTTTGAAAATAAAAAACCCGGCCTTCCATAGGAAGACCGGGTATCAGATGCGTGGTAGCCCGTACCAGATTCGAACTGGTGATCTCCGCCTTGAGAGGGCGGCGTCCTAAACCGCTAGACGAACGGGCCATAAGCCTCAGCAGAAAAGAAGTGGTAGCCCGTACCAGATTCGAACTGGTGATCTCCGCCTTGAGAGGGCGGCGTCCTAAACCGCTAGACGAACGGGCCACATGACATCTGCACTGCCGTGCTGCGAGGAAATATATTACGGGACAAAAAACGTCAGCGCAAGAAGAAATTCCAAATTGCCGAAAAATTGTCGGCAGGTTATGGAACACGCAGGTAAACTAGGTAGCCAATTCAAGTTGAGATGGACCAAAAGAGCTTCGCGATCGTTGGGAATGTTGTCTTCGATCACGGCGTCGAGGGCGGAGTTGAGAAGCTGCCCCAGTTCCGGCCCGGGCTTGACTCCAGCACGGATCAGGTCGCCGCCGTTGATGGCGAGCATCTTGAGCGTATAGGGCTCCCCCGCCCTCAGCAGCTCGTGCGCCATCGCGCGCATCTCCTCAATCGTCTCAACGTAATAGAAGCACGACGGGGCCTTGCCAAGTGTGTCGGCACGCTTAAGGTCCATGAGCTCGTCAATCAGGCGGGCCGTGTCGACGCCCTCACCCGAAAGCGCGCGCATCATATTGAGCAGACAGGAGCGCTCGGGGCGCAGCGGCTTGTCATGGTATTTGATGAGCAGGCACACGTCGCGCACCAAGTCGTGCGAGAGCGCCAGGCGATCCATAATGACGCGCGCCTTCTTGGCACCGAGCTCGGGATGACCGTAAAAGTGTCCGCTGCCGGCGTGATCGACCGTGAAGCACTCGGGTTTGGACACATCGTGCAAAAACGCCGCCCACATAAGACTCGACGAGGGCGCGACGCCGTCGCACAGCGCCAGCTCCCCTGCCACCGTCAGAACACGAGCGATATGCTCGTAGACGTTAAACGCATGATAGACACTTCGTTGATCAAACCCGCGACCCGCTGCCAACTCGGGCACGGCGGCGCAGATGAGCTCGGGGTAGCGCAGCATGGCATCTCCCCCGTGGCCGGTCGAAAGGATGCCCTCAAGCTCAATGCCCACACGCTCGCGCGCCACGGCATCGAGCAGCGGCGCGCACTCGGCAAGCGCACGCTTGGTCTCGGGCTCAATCATAAAGTCCAGGCGGCAGGCAAAGCGCACCGCACGCAGCATGCGCAGGGCATCCTCGTTAAAGCGACGCTTGGGATCGCCGACAGCGCGAATCAGCTTGCGCTCCAAGTCACCCTGGCCGTCGTAGCGGTCGACAAGCCCGCGCTCGGGATGCCAGGCCATAGCGTTGACGGTAAAGTCGCGGCGCGCCAGATCGTCCTCGAGCGAGGCGGCACGCTCCACACTCTGGGGATGGCGACCATCGGTGTAAAAGCCATCCAGACGGTACGTGGTGACCTCGATACGCTCGCCATCGGAAATAGCCGTGATTCCGCCAAATTTAATGCCCGACTCCACAACCGCGATATCCGCCGCCTCGAGCGCCGCCTTGGATTCCCGCCACAGACCGCTGCAACACATGTCAACATCGTGGCTGGGGCATCCCATCAGGGCGTCGCGCACCCAACCGCCCACGTACCAGGCCTCAAGACCGGCCGCCTCGAGCGCACGCAGCACTCGCAGGGAGGCATCGGTCGGGTGCGTACCGTTGAGCGAAACATTGCACATACCTGTGGCCTCCTGCGGCTATCAAATTGGTTGTCGATTGCATCTGCAAGAAGTCTAGCAAGAAACAGCCTCCCCTGCACACGCAAGTCCGATAAACAAAAACGCATCCGTCCTAGTCTAAGACGGATGCGAAATAATCAAACTATTCAGACAAGGTGCCGGAACTAGCAGACCTGACGAACCTCGATGTGCTTCTTATATTCGTCCACCTTGGCAAAATCACCCAGACCGGGGCACTCGACCACGTTGGCGCCAGTGGCCATCGAAAGGCGCAGGGCGTCCTCGACGCGCTCGGGGGCGTCGTGCCACACGGACAGGAAGGCAGCGAGCGAGGAATCGCCGGCGCACACCGTCGACAGCAGCTTGACGTCGAAGGTGCGGTTGGCAAACCAGATATGCTCGCCGTTGGAGAAGTACGCACCGGCGCCACCAAGGGTCAGCAGCACGTTCTTGGCGCCCTTGGCGTGCAGCTCGGCCATAGCGCCCTTGACGGACTCGTCGTCGCCACCGCTCACCTTGATGCCAAAGATGTCAAGCAGCTCGTCGTCATTGGGCTTGATCAGCAGTGGCTCCAGAGCAATGAGGTCTGCCAGCTGATGGCTCGAGATGTCGAGGACGAACTCGGCCCCCTTGGCCTTGACACGGCGCAGGACCTCGGCCAAGAAGCCCTCGGAAGTGTTGGGAGGCAGCGAGCCGCTGATGACCAGGCAGGTCATGTCATCGAGCGAATCGATAAGTTCAAACATCTCCTGCTCGTTGGCCTCATTGATGGCGGCACCGGCGTTGACCATGTTGTACTCGGTGTCGGGGCCGGCATTGAGGAACACGTTGACGCGCGTAATGCCGTCGGTCCACACGGGCTTGACGGGCACGCCCAGGGCCTCGGCGCCCTTAACGATAAACTCGCCCGAGAAGCCGGCGAAGAAACCCAGAATCGTGGTGTCGACACCATAGTGGTCAAGCGTAAACGAGACGTTGAGGCCCTTGCCGTTGGGCGTGTAGACGGCATTGCGGGTACGCGTGACGGTGTTGGCGTCAAGGCCGTCGCAGGCGATGTTGTAATCAATGGCGGGATTTGCAGTGAGCGTGTAAATCATGAATGTTCCTTTCACGAAGCAACGTGTTGATGAAAGTATATTCCACCCATCGGTAAAAGGCTAGGACAACTCGGCGAACGGTGTGGAAGCGATGAAGTACGGCATAACATCTCTCCCCCATGGCGGAACAAAAAAGGCGCCCCGGCCGAAACCGGGGCGCCGCATGCGCACGAATATGTCGCGTTTCGATTACTGACGATCGAGCTTGCGGACAGCAACGCGCTTGCTGTACTCATCGACGTGACCGAAGTCGCCAATACCGACAGACTCGGCAACGTTGGCGCCGGTGGCCATAGCAAGCTTCATGGCCTCCTCGACGTTGTCGCGATCCCTGTACCACTTGTGCAGGAACGCAGCGAGGGTGCAGTCGCCGGCGCAGACGGAAGAAACCAGCTTGATGTTGAACTCACGCTTGGCGTACCAGATGTCCTCGCCGTTGGAGAAGTAAGCGTCGCCGCGGCTACCACGGGTGAGCAGCACGTTCTGAACGCCAGCGTCGTGAGCCATCTTCATGGCAACGCGAACCTCGTCGTCGGTGTCGACCGGCACGCCGAAGATGGCCTTCATCTCGTGATGGTTCGGCTTGATGAGCAGCGGCTTCTTGTGAGCGAGCTCCTTGAGCTTGTCGGAGGACAGGTCCAAGACGACATCGGCGCCACGAGCCTGAGCGTGCTCCATGACCTGAGCCAGGAAGTCGGGCGTAGCTTTGGGAGGCACGGAGCCGGAGACAATCAGGCACTCGAGATCGCCCGCGGTGTCCAGGATGTTGTAGAGCTCCTCCTGGTGCTGCGGCGTGATCGGAGCACCCGGGTTCAGGATGCCGTACTCGTGCTGGCCATCGTTGACGTAGGTGTTAATGCGCGTGATACCGTCGGTCCAGACCGGGCGGCAGAGGCAACCCAGGTTCATGACCTCCTCGACGATGAACTTGCCCGTGAAGCCAGCGAAGAAGCCGAGCGCGACGGTGTCGACGCCCATCTTCTTAAAGGCGAAGGACACGTCGAGGCCCTTGCCGTTAGCCGTGTAGCTGGCCGAACCGGTGCGGACGTTCTCGTCGGGCTCGAGCGGAGAGCTCGAAACCGTCATGTCGACAGCCGGGTTAGCGGTTAGCGTGTAGAACATTTACAGTACCCCCTGTATATGTGAGGGCCGCGTGGCCGGCCCATTCCAACCACGCGGTTACCTCTGATACCAAATTAGCGAGCTGCGGACTCGAGCAGTGCCTTGACCTCGGCGGCGGTGTTGCAGGCGAGCGCCTTCTCGGCGAGCTCGTCGCACTCGGCCTTGGTCCACTGGCTGATGGTCTTACGGGCGCGCAGGATCGACGGAGCACTCATCGAGAACTCCTCCAGGCCCCAGCTGATCAGCAGCGGCTCGAGCAGCGGATCGGCAGCGGCCTCGCCGCACATACCGACCATGATGCCGGCCTTCACGCCGCTCTCAATGATGTTCTTGAGCGAGCGGAGCACGGCGGGATAGTAAACCTGGTACAGGTTGGAGATGGTGTCGTTACCACGGTCGGCGCACATGGTGTAGCCGATCAGGTCGTTGGTGCCGATGGAGAAGAAGTCGGCAACCTCGGCAAGTCGGTCTGCGAGCAGCGAAGCGGCGGGCGTCTCGACCATGATGCCGACCTCGATGTTCTCGTTGAACTTGCGACCCTCTTCGGTAAGCTCGGCCTTGCACTGCTCGACGAGCTCCTTGACAGCCAAGACCTCCTCGACGCAGGTGACGAGCGGGATCATGATCTTGACGTCACCGAAGGCGCTAGCGCGCAGCAGAGCGCGGAGCTGGACCTTGTACTGGTCGGGATTGGCCAGGCAGTAACGCACGGCGCGGAAGCCCATGAAGGGGTTGTCTTCCTTGACCATATGCAGATACGGAATCTCCTTGTCGCCACCCACATCGAGCGTGCGGATGATGACCGGAGCACCCTTGAGCGCGCTGGCGACCTTACGGTAGGCGTTGAACTGCTCCTCCTCGGAAGGAAGCTCAGCAGAGTCCATGAACAGGAACTCGGAGCGGAACAGACCGATGGCCTCGGCATCGTGATCGAGCGCGTTGGGCACGTCATCGGGGTTACCGATGTTGCAGGCGATGATCTTCTTGATGCCATCGGCAGTCACGGACGGCTTGCCACGGAAGGCCTCGAGGGCTGCCTTCTCGGCAGCGAAGGCCTCGGCCTTGGCGGTGTAGGCAGCGAGCGTCTCCTCGTCGGGATCGGCCTCGACGATACCCTTGCCACCGTCGACGACAACGGTCATACCGTTGCGCAGCGCGGTGCAGCTGTTGGAAACCGAAAGGACAGCCGGGATCTCGAGGGCACGCGCGATGATCGCGGAGTGCGACGTGCGGCCACCGGTCTCGGTGACGATACCGGCAACGTGGGCCTTATCGATCGTGGCGGTCATGGACGGCGTGAGGTCGTGCACGACAACGACGGTGTTCTCGGGCAGGACGGAGAGGTCGACGACCTCCTTGCCCAGCAGCTCGGCCAGAATACCGGTGCGGATGTCGGCGATGTCGGCCGCGCGCAGACGGAACATCTCGTCGTCCATGGACAGGAACATGTTCTCGAACATGGTCGAGGTGTCCATGAGCGCCTGCTCGGCGCAGGTACCGCCGTCAATGGCGGCGTTGATGGCGTCGGTCATACCCGGATCCTGAGCCAGGACAATGTGCCCGCTCATGATCTCGGCCTCGGCCTCGCCCACCGTCTCCTTCATGTGGTCGGCCTGAGCCTGGGTCTTCTCGCAGAAGACCGAAAGAGCGGATTGATAGCGCTCCTTCTCTGCTGCCGAATCAGCAACCTCGTGCGGCTCAAACGTCAAGTCGGGATCGACGGCAACCATGACGGTGCCGATACCGATGCCCTCGGAAGCGTTGACTCCCTGATACATTCCCATTCCTCTCTCCGTGTCATGTGATAAAGCGTTTTGCCATATCCATGACAAAAGAGCGCAGCTACCTTACAACAGGTCACTGCGCCCCCAAATATGAACTTAGTTGTTCAACATGCGACCCGTTTGAGTTCTACTCGCCAAGACCGCTCTTGATGAGCTCGATGGCAGCAGCCAGAGCCTCGGCCTCGTCAGCGCCGTCGCACTTTACCTCAACCTCGGTGCCGCAGGGGATACCAGCAGCCATGAGGGCCATCGGGGACTTGCCGTTGACCTCCTTCTCGGGGGTGACGACCGTCACGTCACAGGCGTACTTGCCCATGGTGGAGGCGAACAGACCAGCCGGACGCATGTGCAGACCCTGAGGATTAACGAGGGTAGCCTTCTCAGAAACCATAGTTGACTCCTTTTTGTGTTTAACCCCTGTCATGCATGTGGCAGGAGTCAGATTCACGACGTTGTTTATATTAACTCACATCAAACGGTTTTTCATTGTGTTTCACACGAATTGTTGGACAGATGTCGTATCCCTGCGCTCGCCCGCCGGGCGGGACGATTAAGTTTGCTGCTCTACAGTCCTGCGCAAGACGGAAAGCACATTAAGTGCTTTCCTTTGCGTGCGGAACTCGCGACAAACTTAATCGCCCCGTCCGGCGGGCGAGCTGCGGAAACTCGGTCGGTCCAGAGCGATATCGTGCGAACGGAATTCTGGCTGATGATCTGTTCGCGACAAAGACTCGATAGGTAGCCCCCTCTATGCCCTTTTATAAGTTGCGGTGAAATAGGGACTGAATTTGGGGTTGAATCGTTTAAACAGTCCCTATTTCACCGCAACTTATTTGGGGATGAAAAAGGCGGAGGCCCTGGAGAGGGACTCCGCCTTATATACAGGGGGCGATGTTATTCGCGTACTGCGGAATTAGACCAGGCGGGCGTTGATCGTCTTGGCGATCTCGGCGGCGTCGGTGGAACCCTTGACGGTGGCACGGAAGTCCTCGTCCATGAGCGCCTCGGCGACCTTGGACAGGATCTTGAGGTGCGTAGTGCCGGCCTGGGCACCGGGGATGAGCAGGGCGATAGCCACGTTGACGGGAGCGCCGTCCATGGTGTCCCAACCGGTCACGCCGGACTCGTCCTTGACGACGATGACGGCAGCCTCGGTAATGGCGTCGGACTTAGCATGCGGGATGGCGAAGCCCTCCATCATGCCCGTGGTGCCCTCGGCCTCGCGGGCCAGGAAGGCGTTCATCACGGCGTCGGCGTCGCTGGCGATACCGGCCTTGACGGCCTGGTTGGAAACGAAGCTCAGAGCCTCATCACGAGAAGCGAAGTCCTCGGCGACAAAGACATTCTCGACCTTCACGAAGTCGGCAGCCTCGGCCTTAGGGGCCTCGACGGCAGCAGCCTTGGAAGCCTCAACCGGTTTGGCTACAGGAGCGGCCTTCTGGTTCTTCTCGAAGTCGTACTTCTTGAAGGCCACGAACAGGATGCCACCGACCACAGCGCCGATGAGGATCGCGAGGACCCACAGCGGACCGTTCTCGACAACGGGCAGGACCAGGAAGCCACCGTGAGGCGCCGGATCGTGAACGTTGAACATAATGGTCAGGATCGAAGCGATAGAGGAACCGAGCATCATGATGGGCATGACCGGCCAGATGTTCTTGGTCATGAACGGAATGGCGCCCTCGGTGATGTGGGTGCAACCAAGAATGAGGTTGACGATACCGGCGTCGTGATCCTCCTGGCTGAAGTACTTCTTGCCGACGACGACGGCGAAGGTGGTGATCAGCGGCGGAACGATGCAAGCAGCGGAGACGGCAGCCATGAAGTTGGTGCCGAAGTTGTAGGTATCGGTGCCAACGCCAGCAGCCAGCGCCTCGGTGAGCATAGCAGTACCGGTGACGTAAGCAGCCTTGTTGACCGGGCCACCCATGTCAAAGGCGCACATGCAGCCGATGGCAAGACCCAGGACAACGGCGCCAGAGGCGGACAGGCCCTTGAGGAAGTCCATCATGGCGGTGTTGATGGCAGCCATGGGGCCGGAAATGCCGAGCATGACCAGACCGACGATGGCGGTCGAGAACAGCGGGTACAGGAAGATAGCCTTGAGGCCGTCCAGGTTCTTGGGCAGACCGGCAAAGACCTTCTCGAGCAGCAGGATGACATAACCGGCGAGGAAGCCACCGACGATGCCGCCCAGGAAGCCGAAGCCCACGCCGGCGCCACCGGCGTCGATCATGCCGGTCTCGGCGTTAACAGGCAGGCCCTGGATGGCGATCATACCGGCAACGAAACCGGGAACGAGCGCCGGGCGCTTGCCGATGGACTCGGCGATGTAGGCGGAAAGCACCGGAACCATGAGGTTCATGGCGATGCCGCCGATGATCTTGAGCATCGCAGCAAAGCTATTGTAGTCAGACGCCGTCGAATCGAAGGACGTAATGCCCCACAGGAACGAAACGGCGGTCAGAACACCACCGGCAACGACGAAGACCAGCATGTGGCTGACGCCGTTCATGAGGTGCTTGTAGATGATGTGGCCGATGGACTCCTTCTCCTCGACCTCGTCCTCGACATCGGCAGCGGCTGCAACCGTGCTGTCGCCCTTGGCGGCGAGCGCGCGGTCAATCAGCTTACCGGCGGCCTCAACGGACAGGGCCTTGGAAACACCAACGGAAACCATGGGCTTGCCGGCGAAACGTTCAGCCTGGACATCCTTGTCGGCTGCGACGACGACGGCCTTGGCACCAGCGATCTCACTCTTGGTGAGCTCGTTCTCGACACCGACCTGGCCATGAGTCTCGACCTTAATGGTCAGACCGCGCTCGGCAGCTGCCTTCTCCAGCGCCTCCTTCGCCATGAAGGTGTGCGCAATGCCGGTCGGGCAACCGGTCGCGGCGATGATGTCAAACTTAGCCATGTGTCCCTCCTTCTTGAGTACAGCGCCCGCGGGCGCTCCCCTACACGCGCTTCGATGCGCGTTTTTCCACAACTGAAAGATACCAACCTACCGTCCGCGTGAGAAGAGCTAAGGTGCAAATCTCCGGTGAAAGGTTCTTTCATAACCGTAAACGGTAAGTGAAAGTTTACCATCAACACTTGAAACGGCAAGGTGTATCTTGTAATTGAAAATGCCCGTATACTATGGCATTGCAAATCAAGCTAGATTTTCATGCCAACCAGGAGCCATCCATGACCGATAGTAGCAAGAGCGCACTTTCCCTCATTAGCACCCATCAGGGATACAGCGAGTCCGAGCAGCGCATTGTCGACTATATATTGGAGCACCAGTCCGAGGCGCCACGCCTCACGGCCGCTCAGCTCTCGCGCGCCGCCGCCACGTCCGAGGCGACCGTTTCGCGCTTCTGCCGCAAGCTTGGCTTTGGTAGCTTCCGCAGCTTTCAGTTTTCGTTGGCGAGGGATTTGGAAAGCCAGCGTAACGAGGGCCTGACTGACGAGGTCTCGCTCGACAATATGGAGCAGAGCCTAAAAAATATCCTCGCCGCCAAGGTGAGTGAGCTTAATGCGACCATCGACGGCATAGATCACGACACGTTGGCCGCAGTTGTACACGCGCTTAAGAATGCCGGCGTTATTGAGTTCGCCGCCGTGGGCAATACGAACGCGGTCGCGCTCGATGCGACGTTTAAGTTTTCGCAGCTGGGCCTGCGCTGCATGGCGAGCACCATTAGCGAGACATCAATCGGCTTTGCGCTCACGTTACGCCCGGGTGACGTCATCGTGCTAATCTCAAACTCTGGCAAATCGCGCCGACTGAATCGCATGGCAAAAGCGGCTCACAACTGCGGCGCAACCGTAGTCGTCATCAGCAGCGACAGTAAATCCCCGCTCGCGCGCCTGGCAGACTACACTTTTAACACCGTCAACCACGAAGCGCTGCTGACAACGGGCGACTTTGCGTTCTCTAAGATCAGCGCCACGATGATCATCGAAGTCATCTACAACTTCCTGCTGCCCGAGATTGAAGACGCTCGCGAGCATATCAGCTACTACGAGGAGCTCATCCAGCCGGATAAGGTCGTTGAGTAAAACGCGTAGTGGGACAAAAATTTCAGTCCATTTTGTCCCACCAACACCGCTGATACGACCTAACCTCGAGCTTCTTCGAGCATCTGCTTCGCGTGGGCCAAGCTTGCCTCGGACTGATCGCCGCTCAACATGCGGGCGATCTCGGCGGTACGCGCTTCACCGGTTACCTCGTCCAAATGCGTCTGGGGAACATCGCCCGGTTCCTTGCTGACGACATAATGCTTGTCAGCCATGACGGCGACCTGCGCCAAGTGGGTTACGACAATCACCTGATGCGTAGCGGCGAGATCTGCCAGCACGCCCGCGAGCGCACGCGCCGAGGAGCCACCGACGCCAGCATCGACCTCGTCAAACACCAGCGTATCGACACCGTCCGCGTTACCGAGGACAACCTTACTTGCCAACATGACGCGGCTGAGCTCGCCGCCCGACGCAATGCGGCGCAGGGGACGTGGAGTCAAACCGGCACCGCTGCGGTATAGCAGCTCGTAGCTCGAAGGACCAACGGGCGTCCACTCAGCACGGGGAAGATCGCGCGACTCCCAGACGAGCTCGGCGCCGCCCATCTCCAGGCGAGCCATCTGGCGGCCAACCTCGTGACAGAAGCGCGGGGCCGCCGTATTGCGGGCGCGCTTAAGTGCCTTGGCAGCGGCAAACAACTCGCGCTCAGCGCTCCCGAGTGCCTCACGCGCCTTTTTGATCTGTTCATCGCCATCATCGACCAGGGACAGCAGCTCTTGCGAGCGATCGCGCATGGCAAAAACATCG
The DNA here is from genome assembly GCA_902363125.1 of Coriobacteriaceae bacterium. Taxonomy (GTDB): domain Bacteria; phylum Actinomycetota; class Coriobacteriia; order Coriobacteriales; family Coriobacteriaceae; genus Collinsella. Next base: position 30,914 of record CABIZD010000001.1, on the reverse strand, counting down.
TCCATGGTGGGGCCCCACTGACGCAACAGGCCCTTGAGGTCGGAATACCGCTCACGCATGCGAGCGAGCTCGCGCGGGTCGAAGGCGACGCCATCGCGATAGGCACGAAGCTCGTTCGCGCAATCCTCAAGTGAGATACAGGCATCCGAAAGCGCATCGGCAATGTCGCCCAGTTTGCGATCGACGGTAGCCATTCGGGAAAGTTCTGCCACGGCGCTGTTCACGGCGTCGAGCGCTCCCCCTTCGGAGGCAAGCGATGCATGGGCATCGTTAGCTGTGGCAACCAGTACCTCGGCATGTTCGGAGCGCGGCAGCAGTTCCTCGAGTTCCTCATACTCGCCCGGTTTGGGGTCGACCTCGCCGATGCGCTCGAGCGCAAAGCGCGCTTCCTCGACGCGACTCCCCCGCGCACGTGAGGCCTCCTCGACGCGACGGACCTCCTTGGCAGCCGCGCGCGAGGCTTTAAAGCAAGCACGGTAGTGCTCGAGCGCCTCGAGCGCAGAGCGTCCCGCCCAGGCATCGACCATCGCAACGTGATGCGCCGGATCGAGCAAGCGCTGGTGCTCGTGCTGGCCGCACAGATCCATCATCACGCCGACGCGCTCCGAAAGCTCGCGCACACTGGCAATGCGACCGTCAATCTTCACGCGGCTGCGGCCCTCGGCAGAAAGGCTGCGCTGTACGGTGAACCCCTCCGTGTCGTGCGGCCCGTCGAAGAGTCGCGCCTCGACGCTCGCCAGTGCCTCGCCCTCGCGCACCGTCGACGAATCCGCACGCTCGCCCAAAATTAGCTTGAGGGCCGAGAGCAGCGCGGTCTTGCCGGCGCCAGTCTCGCCAGTCAGGACAGTCAGGCCGGCACTCGGCACCAGCGTCGCCTCGCGAATGAGTGCAATGTTATAAACCTGCAGCTCATCGATCATGACGGACTCCGTAGAATACGCGGCTCACCGAGTTATAGAAGCTCTCGGGGCCGTAATCCAGCAGCAACACATCTCCGGGCCCGCGGCGCACCGCCACGCTCTCAACGGTGCCATCGCAGGTAATAAACTGTCCATCGATAGCGATCGCCGGAACGCTCGGGCGATCATCGGACATAAAGATTTCGACGACATCACTCGGCGAGGTCAAAAAGGCACGAGCCTGAATGGTGTGCGGCGCAATTGGTACGCAGACCATGCCCGTATAGTCGGGGCTCACGATGGGGCCACCGGCACTGAGCGCGTAACCCGTAGAACCAGTCGCCGTGGACACGACCACGCCGTCGCCACGCAGACGGTCGATATGATGGCCGGACACCGTGATGTCGAACTCGACCATATCGGACAGCGGACCGCGGGTAAGCGCCATGTCGTTGAGGGCGAAGGTGCGCACGACATCCTTCGTACCGTCTTCGCGCACGGACACGATATCCGCGGCGATGGTGGCGCGACGGCTCACGTGCAGCTCACCGGACAGGGCGTCGCTCACGACCTGCAGGATGTCGCGCTCCTCGGGGCTCGCAGCAGTTAGAAAGCCCAGGTGACCATAGGAAAGACCGAGGATAGGAATCTCACGATGGTTGAGGATGCGGGCAGCGCGCAGCAACGTACCGTCGCCGCCGAGCGTAATGACCAGATCGGAGCCGTCAATATCAGGCGTGCTCTGAATCTTGGATCGCTGGTCGGCAGCCCATGCGACCTCATAGCCCTGGCGAGTCAGCCAAAGCTCGAGCATCAGGCCGCTCTCGACCGCCTCTTGCTTGTAGTAATTGGGAACCAGAAAGACCTTCATAGCGTTGCAGCTTTCTCGCTCATAACCGATACCTGGGATTGCAGCTCGTCTTGCGAGCGATCGCCGGGGTCAAATCTCGTGCCGTACAGGAAAAACTCAACGTTGCCCTTGGCACCATGAATGGGCGACACGCACACATCGACCGGGAACAGGCCCTTGGCAGCAAAGAGTTCAACCGCCGCCACGAGTGTATCGCGGCGCACGGCGGGATCGGTCACAATGCCGCCCTCGCCCACCAGCGCCGCCGGAGCCTCAAACTGCGGCTTTACGAGCGTGCAGAATGCACCCGTAGGCGCCAGGCACGCCAGTACCGCATCGATAATGTTCGCGATGCTGGTAAACGAGACATCACACACAGCCAGGTCGATAGTGCCGGCATAGCCAAGCTCAGGCAGCTGCGTCACGTTTGTGCGCTCATGCAGCGTCACGCGATCGTCCTGGCGCAACGACCAATCGAACTGGGCGCGACCCACGTCCACCGAGACAACGGTCGCAGCTCCGCGCTTGAGCAGACAATCGGTAAAGCCGCCGGTAGAGCAGCCCACATCCAGACAGGCAAGGCCCGTCGGATTGATGCCAAACGCATCAAGCGCGCCTTCGAGCTTAAGACCGCCGCGGCCAACATAGGGAATGCGCCCCTTCACATGCAGCGGCAGCCCCGGGATCACCTTAAGGCCCGGCGAAGTCAAGCGCTCACCGCCACTCGAGACCAAGCCGGCCATAAGAGTGCGAAGGGCATCCGCGCGATCGGCGCAGATGCCCTGTGAAATCAGTTCGTCATCAAGACGCACGCGTTTCATGAATGCCATCAACCATTCGTATCCGGAGATGCGGCCTAGCTATCCTGGGATTCGTTTGCCGCATCCTCATCGTATTCCTGCTCGAGCTTGTCGGCCTCACGCGGCGTCAACTCAAACTTGTCGACCATATCGACCGCGCGGGAGCCCAGCTCAATCGCTTCGTCAAACAAATCGAGCGAACGCTCCAAGGAGGTATCCTTGGAGCGAACGGTAGCGATGATCTGATCCAGACGGTCCGAAATCTCATCAAAGTTACGGACAGAACCCTCTGGCATGGCTACTCCTCGACGGAGTCGGCCTCGACGGCCTCAGCAGCGTCCGCATCCTCGGCCAACACACCAGCCTCAGCCTGGGCAACCGCAACCTTAGCGGCAGCCTCGGCAGCATGTGCCTCCTCGCGAGCGCGATCCTCGGCCAGCAGCTCCTGGTATAGGTCCTCGCCCGGCAGCTCCTCGCTGCGAGCGATCTTGCCCAGCACGCCGTTGACGAACGACGCGGACTGGTCGGTGCCATAGGCCTTGGCAAGCTCGACGGCCTCGTTGATCACGATGGCGTCCGAGACCTCCTCGTCGGTGAGGAAACGCATCTCGTAAACGGCGATACGCAGCAGATTGCGGTCGGCGCCGGGCATGCGCATAAGATCCCAGTTCTTGGCGACGGCGCGCAGAGCGCAGTCGATACGATCGATATGCTCGTAGGCACCGCGGCAAAGCTCCAGCGCATAGGGGTCGAGGGGACCCTTCGAGATCAGGAAATCGCCCTCGAGGACGCGCTCGAGCGGGCTGTCCGTGGCCTCGGCCTGGAACAGCAGCTGCAGCGCCTGACTGCGGGCAAGCGTGCGCCCGCGATAAACCTTAAGGCTCAAAGGTTACTCCTTGGGGAAAACGAGGCCGTCAATGCAAACGTCAACGCGCTCGACCTCGACGCCCACCTGAGCATCGATGGCAGCGACCACGGCGGCGCGAACGGCCTCGGCGAGCTTCTTGAACGGATAGCCAAAGAACACCACGACACGCACGGTGAGTGCGAGCTTGTCGCCGACGACCTCGGCCTCGACCGCCGGCTCGGAAGCCGGGGCCTTGGACGAAAGCATCATGGAGACAAGGTTGGTGGCAAGGTCCTTGACGCCAACGGAGGCGATGCCCTCGACATCGGACACGGCGCGCGAGACGATGGCGGTCAGAACATCGGGCGAAATGCCGATACCGTCAATCTTGATTTCCTGGGGCATGAGTCCTCCTAGAAGAGTTGGTTGCTAGACGCGGGAGACGAACTTGCCGTCGCGGGTGTCAACCTTGATGACCTCGCCCTCGTTGAGGTACATGGGGACCTGGATGACAGCGCCGGTGTCAATCGTGGCCGGCTTGGTGGAACCCTGGACGGTGTCGCCCTTAAAGCCCGGGTCGGTCTGGACGATGGTGGTCTCGATGAACATCGGCGGGGTCACGCCCATGAGCTCATCGTCGGCGAAGAGCAGCTGGCAAATGTCGTTCTCGCGCAGCCACTTGGAGTTCTCGCCCACCATGTCCTCGGGAACGGGAACCTGCTCATAGGTCTCGTTGTCCATGAAGATGTAGTCGGCGCCATCGTTGTAGAGGTACTGGAACTCGCGGGTGGTGAGCATGACGCTCTCGAACTTGGTGCCGGCGTTGCAGGTGTTCTCGACGACACGCCCGCTCTTGATGTCGCGGGTCTTGTAGCGCACAAACGCGCCGCCCTTGCCCGGCTTGACATGCTGGAACTCGACGATGGTGTAGACCTTGTCTTTGATGCGGAGACCGAGGCCGTTCTTGAAATCGGCGGTAGAAATGGTAGGCATAGCGACCTTTCTTGTTATGGGCAGAACGCACAAGCGTCCAAATTACATACGATAGAAATTATACACTTGCAGACGGCGCCTGCGGCGAGCGCATAAAAAGAGAACGCGGGGCGTCCGAATTGCTCCGGACGCCCCGCCCCAAAAATCTATCGAAATGGGCTAGCAGTCGATAACGTGCAGGTCGTGCGGGGTCTTGGTGAAGGGCTCGTAGCCGTTCTCGGTGACCACGCCGTAGTCCTCAAGGCGCACGCCGCCCACGCCGGGCAGGTAGACGCCGGGCTCCATGGTGACAACCGAGCCGATCTCGATGGTGTTCTTGCTGCGGTTGAAATTGGGCAGCTCGTGAATGTCGATACCAACGCCGTGGCCCAAGCCATGGTTATAGTAATCGCCATAGCCGGCATCGCCGATGATCTTCTTGGAGAGCTTGAAGATATCGTTACCCTCGACGCCCGGATGGATGGCGGCGACGCACTCCTCGTGCGTGCGGCGCACGAGTGCATACAGGTCGAGTTGCTCCTGCGTGGGCTCGCCCATCACAACAGTGCGTGTCATGTCGGAGCGGTAATCACAGTAGCCCGCGCCGTAATCCATGAGGACAAAGTCGCCCTTCTCGATCATGCGGTCACTCGGCACCGCGTGCGGGTTGGCAGTGTTGGGGCCGCTCGCCACGATGGAGCCGAAGGCAAGGCTGTCGGCGCCGTTGGCGAACATAAAGTTCTCGAGCTCGTTGCGAACCTGCTTCTCGGTCATACCAGTCTTAATAAAGCCGAGCATGTGCTGGAAGGCGGCATCGGTGATCGACTGTGCATGGCGCATGAGCTCGATCTCCTCGGCATCCTTGATGGCGCGCATCTTGCGGATGTCGTCGTGCATCAGCGGCAGCATGCAGGCAACGGAGCGGTCCTCCAGCCCGCGCTGAATACCCTGGTAGAAGTTAATCTGCATATCGTCCTCGACAGCGCAGACGCGGCACTTGTTGGCCGCGATCTTGCCGGCGACCCAACCGGGGATGGTGCCCTCATCCATGTCGTAGACCCAGGGGCTGCCGGCGGGCGTGTTCTCCTCAAAGCTGTTGAGGTAGCGCGAGTCGGTGTGGAACAGGCACTGGTCGGCCGTAATAAACGCCGCGTGCGGGAATTCAAAGGTGTAATCGAAAACGCCCTTCACGCCCGTAAGCCAACGAAGGTTGGCCTCGTCGCGCACCACGATGGCGTCGTAGCCACGCTCGGCCATCAAGACACGGACACGCTCGATACGACCGGCAGGACCGGCAGCAAACTCAGACATGCAGATTCCTTTCTTGTTGTCTCTATATAGACGGAACGGGTCTCAACCGAACGACGGAATCGCATACGATCCGCAACCGATTGAAAACCCGCCCCTCAACATGATACGAAAGACGATGGAAGTCAATAAATCTTAGAGAAGTTCTTTGCGAGAAGCCAAGTAGGCATGAGCATGGCGCTCAAGAACCTCGTCCTCGACGCTCGTTAGGCGAATGGCGCCGAGTGCCGCGGGCAGCGGCAACATACTGCGGTTCGAGCGGGCGAACTGCTGCCTGCGGAACTCCTCGATAAACGCGGTGGGCTCTAGGTCGAAGGCAAGTTCCTCGATGCCAAAGTCCTCCAGGCAGTCATCGACCTCAAAGACGTAATCGATATCAAAGTCGCAGGCATCATGTGCTAGGCGCGCCTCAAAGCGCATGCCCTCGGATAACAGCTGATAGGCAGGGACCTGCGAAGCGGCATCGCCCAAGCAGGCGCGCAGGGTACGCTCCCCCGTCTTGCCAAAATCGAGCGCATGGCGAGCGCTCGGGTTCGTGGCCATCAGTACGTCCTTACGGGCAGTCTGAGACCATTGAACGGCATTGACGAGCGCGACCTCCTCGCCCGCGAGAATCTCGGGGACGGTCTCAGTAAACTGATTCCAGCGGGACTTACTGCTCGAAAGCATGGTGCCAACAAGCACCACAAAGCCGAGCTTGAGGTCCTCGGGGTCCGCCTCACGAACAAGGTCGAGGTCACACACGACCAAGCCCGGTTCGGGACGGAACGCGATAGCGGGAAGCGCATTGGCAGACGAGGCGACGAGCGGCTTCATGGTCGTCGCGACCGTGAGCATGGCGTCGAAGGTCGTCGGCAACAGCGCGCACTCGGTTCGGCCGCACCACTGGTTGGCGCACCAGCTAACAACCGAGCAGGTTGCGGCATCGCCAACGGCGACAACCAGATCGTCGCAGGTAATGCCGTTGGCAGACAGTGCGCCAAAGATCGCATCGGCATCAGCAAGCGTGGCACCAGCAGGCGAAACCTCGAGGAAGAGCTGTGACATGACAAAACCGGCGTCGACCAGCGCATGCTCGACGACCTCATCAAAACGTTCTGACGAGGCGGAGTTCCAAACCACCATCGCGCGCTTAGGCTTGCCCACGGCCGAGGCAAACATACGCGACAGCTCATCGAACGCACCCAATCCGACACGGACATCGACGCTGCGGTTTTGGAAATTGATCAGTTGACGGCGAATCATAGCAGCCCACGCTCCAAAAGCATCTCGGCACAAAGGTAGGAAACGTCCTCGAAGGACTTGTTGCGAATATCAAGGGTAAGGTCGGCAGCCTGGCGATACAGCGGACGGCGATGCTCAAACAGGCGCGCGGCATGCTCAGGCGAGCGGAAATCGGGGCGCGTGTCGGACCGACGAATCTGGCGAATCGAATCCTCGAAGTCGCCCTCGAGGTACACGCACGTACCCATTTCGTGCATCAGCTCAATATTCACCGGTGTCTCGACGATACCGCCCCCGCACGAAACCAACAGGCTGCGCTCACTTTGGAGCGAACGGAGCGCCGAGGTCTCGAGCTCGCGAAAACGATCCTCGCCCTCGGTCTCAAAAATCTCGGTTACCGACTTGCCGCAACGGCGCACGACCAGGCGGTCGGTATCGATAAAACGCCGCTTGAACATGGTGCCGACGTTGCGCGCGAGCGTCGACTTGCCCGCGCCCAAAAAGCCGATAAAGAAGATATGGTCGCAGCCGTGTTTGGTGTGCTGGGACATAGCGAGACCTATTCCTCGCAGGGAAGGTCGCGCAGGGCCCGGCGCTCAAAGATACGGAAGATCTGCGTATACCACAGGTCCTGCGTCGCCTGCGGCTTTACCAGGATGGTATCGACGCCGGCGAAATTACCGCTCCACACGTCAGTGTAGAGCTGATCACCGATCAGCACCGCCTCGTCGACCGTGGCGCCGAGGCGCTTAAGACCCGCCTTGAGGGCAAACGGCGCCGGCTTCATGGCGTGGCTGATGGCCTCGAGTCCCAGCTCGCGTGCTGATGCCATGACCTGGTCGCGATGCCAGTTGTTGGACACCATGCACAGCTTAAAGCCTTTGGCGCGGGCGGTATCGAGCCAAGCGGAAACCGCGGCGGGAACCTGCTCGGTGTCGCGCGGCACCAGGGTGTTATCGCGATCGAGCAGAATGGCGCGTTTGCCGTCGGCCCAAAGGGTATCAAGGTCGATGCGATCGACCGAGGCAACGTAACGTTTGGGGCTAAAAATCCTCATGCTAATTCCAAGACTGTTGATGCTCTTCGTAGGTTTGCGAGAAGTACTCCTCGTCCTGCGTAATGTAGAAATACAGGTCATCGGAGTCGGTCGGCTCAAGCGTGGCCTTGAGTGCCTCGAGCGACGGAGAGCAGATGGGCGTGGGCGGAAGGCCCTCGTGCTTGTAGGTGTTATAGGGACTATCGCTCTGCAGGTCGTCGGCGGTAACCTCGCCACCGGTGACATACATCATGGTCGCATCGCTGTTGAGATAGCGCAGACCATCGAGCTTGCCGGCAAGACGGTTGTAGAAGACCGAGGCCACGTGCGCGCGCTGGTCGGCGTTGAGGCCCTCGCGCTCAACGATAGAGGCCAAGTTGACGATGTCGTAGTCGGACATCTCCACACCGTAGCGTTCCTTGATCTTGGCTTCGCAGCTCGCAAAGTCAAGCGACTTGTACTCGGTCTTAAACTGATCGAGCATAGCGCGAATCACGCCATCGGCCGTCGGCGAATCACCCAACGAATAGGTCTTGGGGAACAAGAAACCCTCGAGCGAATCGTTGGCGGCGCCCTTAAGGAAGCTATAGTCGTCCACGTAGTTGGAGGCCTTGGCCTGGTTGAGGAAGTCTTCCTTAGAGATGCTGTCGTAGGCCTGGGCCACACGGTCGGCGACTTGATCGACCGTCAGGCCCTCAGGGATAGTCAGCGCACTGGAGCCCGCGTTGGGGCCTTCCATGAGCTGCTGAACAACCTTGGTCGCATCCATGAGTGTGGTGAACGAATAATCACCAGGCTTGAGCGACATATCGGCGTTGAGCTTTTTCACCGCCGCATAATAATCCTTGGGATTTTCGACGATATGGTTCTCGGAGAGAATCGAGGCGATAGTATCGCCCGAAGCACCATCGGGAATGGTCACCGTAACCTGCTGACCAGCCGTGACCTTGGTATCCCCACCGGCAAAGAAGCCCTTGACGGCCGGTACGACAAAGAAAGCAATCGCAGCAAGCGCGAGCACCGACACCACAACGCCGATGATCATGGGACCCGGAGAACTCTTCTTTTGAGCACCGCGACGAGCATGCGTGTTGTAGCTCGAGCGGGTCGCCGGAGCAACGCCATGCGAACCGCGAGCGTGATGCGAATGCGATTGGGGGGCCTGCGTTCGCTGGGTAGGTGCCTGCTGCTTAAAGCGGGTGCCGCCTGCAGGCTGGGCCGTACGAGCAGTGGGCTGCTGAGCCGCGTAAGAAGCCGAATGCTGAACCGAACGAGCAGAAGGCTGCTGACCCGTCCGTTGAACAGGTTGGGCCGAACGAGAGAAGGACTGCGCCGGGCGCGCGGCAGGCTGAGCTGCGCGCTGCGTCGGCTGTGCCGGACGCTGGCCAGGCTGGGCAGGGCGCGACGCCGGCTGCTGTGTACGATTCGGCTGGCGCGGATCGGAAGCACTAGGCATGCGAAACCTCCTCGTTTTTACGATCGAGCCACGTCTGCAAAAACAGGCTGGCAGCAATCATGTCGATCTTGCCCCTCATCTGCTTTTCGTTGAGTCCCTGCTCGCGCAGGATACGCTTGGCCTCTTGCGAGGACAGACGCTCGTCCTCAAACTCCAACGGAAGATCGAGCTCGTCGGCAATCTTTTGCGCCACAGCGGCAACGCGCTCGGCCTGAGGGCCGGGCTCACCGGCCATGGTCAGGGGACGTCCGCTTACCAGGATATCGGGCTCATAGTCCTCCACCAGGTAGCGGAACGTCTTGGCCATACCGGTGACCTCGGCAGCCGGAAGCACCTTGACAGGCATCGCCATCTTGCCATCACGGCTCGAGACGGCGATGCCAATCCTGGTCTCCCCTATGTCCAGCGCGAGCGCAACCACAGCGACAACCTAGATTCTTAGGCGCCGAGCGCGGTCTTAGCGGCCGCGAGGGCATCGGCGATGCCGGCAGCGTTCTTGCCACCGGCCTGGGCCATGTTGGGACGACCGCCACCGCGACCGTCGACCAGACCCGCGATCTGCTTGATCACGTTACCGGCGTGGAAACCGGCCTTGACGGCGTCATCGGAGCCGGCAGCGAGCAGGGCCGGAGTGCCCTTCTCAGTCACGCTGGCAACAACGCAGGCGACAGGGCCGGCGACCTTCTGGTGCACGGTATCCCAAACGTTGCGCAGGTCAGCGGCCTCGAGACCCTGAAGCTCAGCAACAACGAGCTTGTAGCCATTCAGCTCGACGGCGCCCTCGATGGCGCTGGAGATGGCGTCGGAGGAGCCACCGGTCAGAGCCTTCTTGAGCTTATTGGACGTCTCGCGCAGCTCGGCCTGCAGGTTCTCCACGCGAGCGGGAACCTCGTCGACGCGGCACTTGAGCGCAGTAGCAGCGGCGTCAACGAGTGCCAGGCGGTCGGCCATATAGTCGAGGGCACCCTTAGAGGTCACGGCCTCGATACGGCGGACATTGGAGCCCGTGGAGGACTCGGAAATGATCTTGAACAGGCCGATCTCGGCGGTGTTGGCAGCGTGTGTGCCACCGCAGAGTTCGCGGGAGAACGGCTGGTCCTCAGCGCCCACGGAGACAACGCGGACGACGTCGCCATACTTCTCGCCAAACAGGGCGACAGCGCCGGCAGCCTTAGCCTCGTCGATGCCCATGACACGGGTCACGACCGGCTTGGAAGCGAAGATCTGCTGGTTGACCAGGTCCTCGACAGCCTTGAGCTGCTCGGAGGACAGGGCCTCGAAGTGTGTAAAGTCAAAGCGCAGGTGCTCGGGCGTCACCAGCGAGCCGGCCTGGGAGACGTGCTCGCCCAGGACCTGCTTAAGGGCAGCGTCGAGCAGGTGCGTGGCGGTGTGGTTGCGGCGCAGGAAGCCACGGCGCTCGGCGTCGAGCGCGGCGGTCACAGCGGCACCGACGGTCAGCGTGCCCTCGGCAACGTGCGCGACGTGGGCATACAGGCCGTTGTGGTTCTTGGTATCGGAAACGGTAAGAACAACGCCCTCGGCGGAAAGCTTTCCGGCATCGCCCTGCTGGCCACCCATCTCGGCGTAGAACGGGGTGCGGTCGAGCACGACCTCGACGTCCTCGCCGGCGGCAGCGGACTCGACGGACTCGCCGTTGCGCACGATGGCGACAACCTTGGCGCCCTCGATCACATCGTTGTCATAGCCGTCGAACTCGGTCGCTGCGACCTTGTCGGAAAGCTCGACCCACACATCGTTGAAGCTGCCCCAGGCATCGCCCTTTGCGTTAGCGCGGGCGCGGGCCTTCTGGTCCTCCATGCAGGCGGTAAAGCCGTCCATGTCGACATCGTGGCCAGCGGTGCCGGCGATCTCGACGGTCAGGTCGATGGGGAAACCAAAGGTGTCGTGCAGCTTAAAGGCAACATCGCCCGGAAGCACAGCACCCTCGGCAAGCGCTGCCAGGGCCTCATCCAGGTAGACGCGACCGTTGTCGAGCGTCGTGGAGAAACGCTCCTCCTCGGAGGCGACGATACCCTTGACGAGCGCGACGTTCTTGAGCAGCTCAGGATAGGCCTCGCCCATCTGAGCGTTGACCTCGTCGATGAACTTGGTCAGGAAGGCACCCTCGATACCCAGCAGGCGACCGTGGAACACGGCACGGCGGAGCAGACGGCGAAGGACGTACTCGCGACCCTCGTTACCGGGGAGGATGCCGTCGGAAATCATAAAGTCGACGGCACGGGAGTGATCGGCGATGATGCGCAGCGAGCGGCTGGCGCCGGAGTAATCATCGGCGTCATAGGTCTTGCCGCTGATCTCCTCGCCCAGCTTGATGAGATGCTGCATCAAGTCGCCGTCGTAATTGGCGGTCTTGTGCTGCATGATGGCGGCCATGCGCTCCAGGCCCATGCCCGTATCGAGGTTGCGGTGCGGCAGCTCCGGCATGGAGCCGTCCTCCTGACGGTCGTACTGGGTAAACACAAGGTTCCAGAACTCAAGGAAGCGGTCGCAGTCGCAGCCAGGCTTGCAGTCGGGGCTGCCGCAGCCGACCTCCTCGCCCATGTCAAAGTAGATCTCGGAGCACGGACCGCAGGGGCCGGTGGGGCCAGCGGCCCAGAAGTTGTCGTCCTCGCCCAGGCGGGAGATGTGGTCCTCGGCAACGCCCAGAGAACGCCACACGTCGTGGGTCTCGTCGTCCTCGGTAAAGACGGTAAAGTACAGGCGGTCGAGCGGCAGCTTGAACTCCTTGGTGATGAGCTCAAAGGCCCATGCGCAAGCCTGCTCCTTGGAGACGCCGCCAAAAGAGAAATCGCCGAGCATCTCGAAGAACGACAGGTGACGACCGTCCTCGCCGATGCAATCGATGTCGTTGGTGCGGACGCACTTCTGGCAGGAAATCGCGCCGATCTCCTTCATGGTCTTCTTGCCCTGGTAGTACTCCTTAAACTGGTTCATGCCGGCGTTGGCAAGCAGCAGCGAGGGATCATCGGGGACGAGGGACGAAGAAGGATAGAGCTTAAGACCGCGCTCCTCAAAGAAGTTGAGGAACTTGGAGCGGATCTCGGCCGTAGTCATTGACGGGTAGTCAGCACTCATAGAGGGAATCTCCTCGGTTTCACATCGAAACAGTTCAAACGTAACGATATTACCATCCCACCGCGCAAGTGCAAAAAAGAGGGCCGGCACAATGCCGGCCCTTCAGCGAAATTGCATGTTAGCGCGTATGAATATTAAACCGAATTACCCCACTAGTTGTCGTCATCGTCCATGGAGCCGTCGATGCCGGTTTTGGTATCGTCGTCCGAGTTGGAGTCATCGTCCTTGGCGAAGGGGTTCTTGAAGAAACCGGTCGCATCGGGCTGCAGGCCCGAGAGCTTAATCCAGGGATTATCGAGCTCGGGCTTGGGCATGGCCTTGGCCTCGGGCGCAGTCTCATTGCCGATGAGCTCGGACTCGTAGATGAAGGTGTCGTCGCCGAGCGCGTCATAGGCGGCGACCGGGTTGCCATCGGCATCGCGGTACGGTGTGCCCTTAAACACGGCGCCGTCATAGGCCACAAGCTGGCGGCCGGTCTCATTCTCGAAGTAGTACACGAAGATACCCTTGAGAGCCGCACAAAGCGGGATGGCAATAATCATACCGATGGGGCCCATGAGTGCCGAGCCAATAACGAGCGCCGTGAGGCTCATGATGGGATGCACCTGCACCGAGCTCTGCATAACCTTAGGGGAAATCACGTTATCGGTGACGTTTTGCGCGACCATCGTCACGATGAGCGTCCATAACGCCAACATGGGGCTGAACATGAAACCGAGCACTGTGGCGATTGCTGCGCTCACCCAAGGACCGACGACCGGAACCAAATGCATGATGCCGGTAAAGATAGCCATGAGCGCCGCATACGGATGGCCGATGATCATAAAACCGATAAAGGCGAGGAAACCACCGCAGATGGACGTCACGACCATACCGCGCATATAGCCGCCGACAGAGCGAGAAAGGATGGCGACCATAAAGCGGTACGAGGTCTCCTTCTCCTGACCGATGATGGTGCAAATCTCGTGGTGCATGCGAGGGTAGTCGCAGGCCATCCAGTATGCAAGCACCAGACCAAGGAAGATCACGAACAACTGCGAGGCCGTATTGGTGATGAGCGGGAACACGCCGCGGCCAAGCTCGGCAGCGATCTGAGACACATACTTCGATGCCACGGCAACCAGGGACGAAAGATTATCGTCCAAATACTCCTTGAGCGGCGTGTTGTTGAGCGTCTTGGCATGCGAGATCATCTCATTGAGATCGCCACCCGCAACACGAAGCTGCTCGGGCAGGCGGCTCAGGACTTCCATGATCTGACCAAAGAGAATCGGCGACAAGATGCAAACGACACCGACGAGCACGGCAACAACAACAATAAGCGCGATAAGCGAACCGATGCCACGGCCGACGCCATGATGCTCGAGCCAATTGGTAATCGGGGACATCACAAAGGCAATGATGGAACCAACGGCGAGAAACTCGATAACCGGCGCCAGGATGCCCATAAGGTTTAAGATGACAGCGGCGATGACAATGCAGCCGACAACAGCCCAAATGCGAAGCGTCAGAATGCGGGTGTCGCGCAACACGCGATCGGTTTGTTGGGGGTGCTCACTCATGAACGAATCATCACTCCGTCGGGGTCAATCTTGTCCTGAATCTTCTTAAGCGTGCGGCGCAGCAGACGCGAAACCTGCACCTGAGAAATACCCAGCTTCTTGGCGATCTCGATCTGGGTCATGCCCTTCACAAAGCGCAGCTCGATCACCTCGCGCTCGCGCGGCGAGAAATCACGGATGGCCTCCTCAATCACCAAGCGGTCATCGGTAAAGTCGAGCTCGTTGTCGTCGTCGGCGTAACGGTCGAGAATCGAGGGGGCATCGTCGGAATCGGACGCACCAGGAGCCTCGATGGGCACCGAGGTATAAGCCGAAGACGATTCCATAGCCTCGAGGACCTCATCGACAGTCACATCTAGATACTCAGCGATCTCCTCAACCTTGGGCGAGCGCTGTAGCTCGTTGGTGAGCTTATCGGTAGCCTGGTTGACCTTGGCCGAGAGCTCCTGCAAGCGACGGGGCACGCGCACGCTCCAGCCCTTGTCGCGGAAGTGACGCTTGATCTCGCCCAAGATGGTAGGCGTGGCAAACGTGGTGAACTCGAGTCCGCGCTCAGGGTCAAAGCGGTCGATAGCCTTGAGCAGGCCCAAATAGCCAACCTGCATAAGGTCATCGAGCGGCTCGCCGCGGTTCTTAAATTTGTTGGCAAGAAACCTTACCAGGTTCATGTGGGACATGACGAGCTGCTCGCGTGCGTCCGGGTCACCGGTCTCTTTATAGCGACGAAACAGCTCGCGGGTTTTCTCCTTGTCCCAAGCGGTCTTACCGCTCCGGGAACGTTCGGTCATATTAGATATCCGCCTTGAGGTCGAGGGAAAGCGTCAGAGGCGCCGCAGTCTTTTCGTAGGAGTCGCACACGCTCGCGAGGATGAGCTCGGCATACACCGCAGCCTGGTCGTCTTCATCGACCGTAGCCTGATCGCCAAAGGTAATAGTCATGCCAACGTGGGTTTCATCGACATCGAATTTGATGGTGATGTCGTCGCAGTCGACCGCGGTGCAACCAAAGATA
The DNA here is from genome assembly GCA_902363125.1 of Coriobacteriaceae bacterium. GTDB lineage: Bacteria > Actinomycetota > Coriobacteriia > Coriobacteriales > Coriobacteriaceae > Collinsella. The sequence continues at coordinate 15,852 of CABIZD010000001.1, read as the reverse complement.
AAGGCTTCCTCGGCAGCCATGCGGATGTCCTCGATGCGATCAACAGACATGGAGCACAGGGCACCAACGTTGGCTGCCGTCATGCGCACAAGGCGAGCGAGACGCGGGTCGCCGGCAACGGTCAGCGTGATGGGGCAGGTTGCTTCGCTACTCATCGCAGGACTCCTCGGAGGTCTCGGCGGGCGTATAGGTGTAATACTGAGCAGGCTTGGCAGCGGGCTTCTGATCCGCATCCGCACCATCGGAGGCCTCGTCCTCAGCCTCACCAATCAGAACGCGCTCGGTAGGCTGATCGGCCTCCGCAGCGGCAGCGGCGAGCTTGCGCTCGGCGTCAGCTGCAGGAGCCTTCACCTTATTGAAGAGCTTCTGCACAGCACCGGCGGCAGAGTCGGTCACGCTCGACACGGCATTGCTGGCCTCGGCCATGCTGCCCGTAACCTCGGAAATGTCGCGAACCACAGCTTCGACCTCTACGAGATTGGAGGTCAAGGCGTCGACGGCGGTCTTGCTCGACTTGAGGAGCGGCTCCATCTGGGCAAGCGCCGGCGTAAGCTCATCGACAGCGCCATCGAGCTTTGCCACCACAGGCTGCGCCTCGGCGATGGTGTTGTTGAGATCGTTCACGGTCTTATCGAGCGAGTCGACAACGTTGCGGGTCTTGCGCAGGGTAAGCGCGAGCTCAACGATGGCCCACACGCCCGCAACGGCGAGCAGCAGCAGGGCAATTTGAATGGGACTCATACAAGCCTCCCGGAAGAATCGAAATACAGACGTTCTCCATGGTACCCCAAAGGGGACCGAACATGCCAAGAGCAGCAACGTGGGACAAAATTATCCGCAGCTACTTCGGTGCATTCCCGCTGCGGTCGCGTTCGCTTTGCTCTACGCGCCATTCTTCCCAACCGCGGCCGGCAGGCTGCCAGAACGCGCCGCGCTCCAGTCCCTCGGGCAAATAGCGCTGATCGACCCAGCCTTCGGGATAATCATGTGGATACTTATACACACCGTATTCGTCGCTGCCCGGGCGATGGCGATCGCGCAGATAACTCGGCACCTCGCGAAGGCCGCTGCTATGGATATCCGCCAGGGCCGCATCGATAGACGCTTCGCAGGCATTGGACTTGGGCGCCAAGCACACATAGAGCGCAGCTTGTGCCAGGTTAATGCGACATTCAGGATAGCCAATAACCTCGGCAGATTTAAACGCAGCATGCGCCACCAAAAGTGCCTGCGGATCAGCATTGCCGACATCCTCGGAAGCCTGAATCATAATGCGTCGGGCGATAAACTTAGGATCCTCACCAGCATCGATCATGCGCGCGAGCCAATAAATGGTGGCATCGGGGTCGCTGCCGCGCATGGACTTAATGAACGCACTGATAATGTCGTAGTGCATGTCACCGTTTTTGTCATACGAAAACCCACGGCGCGGATTGGCAATCTTCACATCGTCGACGGTGATGGGATATCGCTCCCCCGCCGCCGGAGCCGGCGTCCCCTCGGTATCAGGACGCGTGACGGCAATCTCACTCGCCAGCTCGAGTGTCGTCAGGGCCGAGCGTGCATCACCCGCAGCCAGCGTACAAATAGTCTTGACCGTATCATCATCGGCCGAGAACTTTCCGTTCAAGCCCTGTGGTGCCTCGAGCGCACGCTCAATAAGCGTGGCGATATCCTCATCCTTCAGATGTTCAAGCTCCACCACGCGCCCGCGCGACAACAGTGCCGAGTTGACCTCAAAGTACGGGTTCTCGGTCGTGGCGCCGATCATAATGACAGTACGGTTCTCAACCGCATGCAGCAGGGCATCCTGCTGCGACTTGGAGAAGCGGTGAATCTCATCGATGAATAGAATGGTGCGGCGGTCGTACGTATTCAGGCGCGTCTTGGCCTCGTCAATCACGCGACGCAAGTCCTTCACGGTGCCCGTCACGGCGCTGACCTCGACAAACTCGCTCTTGGTATGGTTGGCGATAATGTGGGCCAGCGTCGTCTTACCCGTACCGGCCGGCCCGTACAGAATCACGCTCGAAAGCACGTCGTGCTCGATCGCGGCACGCAACCATGAGCCCTTACCGACGGCCTTTTGCTGGCCCACATACTCGTCGAGCGAATTGGGGCGCATGCGCACCGCAAGCGGCGCATTCTGAAAGGAACGCTCGCGCGTCGAAGCAGAAAAAAGGTCGTCCATAGCCATCCCGTGCATCAATCAAAATCGTTGTTGACCAACAGTATACCGAAAGGATACGAACTACCGTTCGTTAATATAGGTACGATGCGGAAACTTTAGACCCGGGAAAAGCTTGCTCGTCAGCTCACAGAAATAACCGTCCGTCATGCTCGCGATGTAATCCACCACGGCTTGATCCTTGTCGTCCTGCCAGTCATAGGTGCGATCGTAGTAGGAAAGCTGCTGCTCTATGCGCGAAATATGGTGTTTAAAGATGTAAGAGGACTCGTCGCCACTGTTTAGATCCTGCAGGCAACGGTGATAGAGCTTTTCGAATGCCTCGAGCAGCTCCGCCTCGGAATCGCCCTCGATACCGCCCTTGCTATAGATCTTCTCGTAGTTCTCGCGCTTGGCTCGGCGAATTTCCTCAAACAGGTCCTCGCTCATCTCGATGCGCGGCTTACCATAGCTGTGCTCAACGATATCGATGGAGGCATGCGTGAGGATCCAACTGTTGTAGGCACCGCCCCGGCCATCATCAAAAGCGTCGGGCGAAAGCAGGCCCGCCGCGATCGCATCCTGACGGTCACGACCGACGTAGGCAAGAATATCCGAGATGCGAACGACGCAGCCCTCGAGCGTCATGGGACGCAGATGCTCAATTGCGCTATAGCCCGTGGCAATGCAATCCTCAACCGTCTGGTCAAACTGGTCAAAGGAGCTCATGTCCGTGAGCTCAAACACACGCTGCTCGTACTCGCCGTTATGGCATAGCACGCCATCGAGCGTCTGGAGCGACACGTTGCGGCCGTACAGCGCATCGAGCACGCGGACCGACTGCACGTTATGGAAAAAGTAGCGACCCGTGCGCTCGTGGTAGATATCGTTGAGGAATCGCTCACCCGCATGGCCAAAAGGCGTGTGCCCCAAGTCATGGCCCAGGCCAATCGCCTCGATCAGATCGCAGTTGAGCCCCAAGGCGCGACCGATATCGCGCGCAATACGCGAGACAAGCTGCACGTGCAAACCTCGGCGCGACAGATCATCATTGCAACGGAAGCTAAAGACCTGCGTTTTGCCCGCATAACGCGTGTACGCCGGAAGATGAAGAATCTTTTCGGTATCGCGCATAAACGCCGGACGCATGAGCGTGCCCTTGTCGGCAACGCGATCAATACGACGAATGACCTGGTCGTCGTTGCAACGATACGGGTTGACGGCACCCGAAGCACGATCGGCGGAAATGCGCTCGACAAGTTCGGGCGACAACGCCGAGGGAATACGGTCCATGCGCGCCTTAATGACGGCCGTTTCTTGATTAGTTGCCATGGCATGCTCCTTAAGAAGGATACGCAATCGGTTACAAAGTGCACCCCACAACCTCGATTATGGCAAAAATCGGCACCAAAAACGGGAGCAATGGCAGGGAGCGCGATTTCGTGATGAGGCAGGCAATGGCAAGGCCTAGGAGCGCGGCGGTAAATGCCACGATGCCGCCCATAGGATCGAAGGTGCAAAGCGCGAAGAGCGCCTTGACGTCCCCCATGCCAATGCCCGAAGTTTGGCGAAAACGACGCCAGAGGGACTCAGTCAGCACAAGGGCAAGGTAGACGATGACCGCAAGACCGGCATGGTCAAGCGCCGTGTTAACGCCTTTGTCGAGCCAAACGCCCACTAACGCCGTCACCGCACACGCACCGGCAAGCTCATTGGGAAAACGTCGCTGACGGGCATCAATCGCCGCGCCGGCAAAGATGCAAATCCAAAACGGAATATAAAACATCGTGCACCTCCTCAAGCTGCATCGCAAAAGCAAAAACCACCACAAAGGTGCACTGTCCCCTTTGCGGTGGTTTTAGTGGTGGTTATTTGGCGCCTTGCATGACCTCGTCAAGGGTGACGTTGACGGCGTGCTGCGTCGGCACCCAGTCGACCTTCAGGAACAGCGCAGCCACCGTGATGGGGATATAGCTGAACATAAAGATCGGGAAGGTAAACAGGTTGGTCACCAAACGCCACTTTTGCGCGCAATGAATGTGCTTGTACTCGAAGATGGTAGTGAGTAGCGCCAGAATAAAGAAGGTCTGGTACATCATCGCGAAGGTCATAATGAGCGAAGCGGCGCACGCCTGCATCTCGACTTCGGTAGCCAAGAAGCCGTGCGAGAGCCCACCCACGATGAGGAAGGTCGCGTTGGCGAGCATCGAGATCAGCGATAGCAGCATACCCGGGGCGATCGTCATGAACATGTCGTAGGCGGCAAAGCGATGGTAGCGGAAGGTCGATTTGACCAAGTGCTTACCGTAGGTAAAGAATACCTGGTAGAAGCCCTTAGTCCAACGCATACGCTGCTTCCAGGAAGCCTTAAACGTCACGGGCTGTTCGTCAAAGAACTCCGCCGGCGCATAGCCAATGCGAATGCCGTGAATGGCGCAGAACGTGGTGAACTGAATATCCTCGGTCAGCGTGTGGAACTGCCAACCGTGCATGCCCTCGATAACACTGGCGGAGATGAGGTAGCCCGAACCCGAAACGGCGCAAGACGTCTTGCAGATGTTGCGCGCGTTGTTGAGAAAGCGCGCCTCGCGCAGATACCACGTAGCATTAGCCGCCGAGATCCACGAGCTGCCGAAGTTTTTGGAATTACGATAGCTCGTGACCACATGGAAGCCCTGGTCAAAGGCATCGTTCATCTTGGAGACGTAATCGCGGGAGATGACGTTATCGGCATCGAAGATAAAGTAACCTTCAAACGTATCCGGATACTCGTTAAGGATACGGTCGAAACCAAAGTCCATGACCCAGCTCTTACCCTTGCGGGCAAGGTCGTTGCGCTCATAGACAATGGCGCCCGCCTCGCGCGCAAGCTGTGCCGTGTTGTCGGTGCAGGCATCGGCGACCACAAAGACCTCGATAAGCTCGGACGGATAGTCCTGGTCCTTGATGGAGCGAACGAGGTTGGCGATCACGGCCTCCTCGTTATGCGCCGCGATAAAGAAGGCATAGCGGTGGAGTTTTTTGGCCTTGGGAGGCGCGACCTCGCCACGAAGAGCGCCGATGACAAAGAAGACCACCTGGTACAGAAAGCAGACCGTGAGCAGCGTGACGACAATCTGGTTGAAGATCACGATGGGTGTGTTGGTTTGTAAAAAGGCGAGCATGCAGGCTCCCAGCAACGCGTTACGTAAACAACCGTATATCTTACCGCAGGCTTACCGAGTTCAAGAAACCACCTAATAATGGCTAGGCTTCGAGCAGACCGAGCTGCGGGACGATTTCGTCACCGGCGGCAGTGCGGCCGAGCGAACGCGGGACCAGGTCATCCAGAACCGCGGCAAGGTCCCACGGCAGCTCGTCACGGCACTCAATGCGCTCCCCCGTCACGGGATGATCAAACGCCACGCGCCAGGAATGGAGGAACTGCCTGGTCAGGCCCTGGTTGGCGCGCGCATCGCACTTGCCGTAAAGTGGATCGCCCACACAGGCGTGGTTGATATGACGCATATGCACGCGAATCTGATGCGTGCGGCCCGTAAACAGGTGGCACTCGACGAGCGTGTATCCGTCGTCAAAACGCGTGGAATCGAAGCGCTCAAGGACCTTAAAGGTCGTAATGGCCTGGCGCGCGAAAGGATCGTCCGAAACTGCCATCTTGACACGGTCACGCGTAGAACGGGCAATGCCGGTGTTAATGGTGCCCTCATCCATAGCGATATGACCGTGAACAAGCGTAATGTAGCGGCGGTCGAGCGTGCGCGTGCGGATAAGATTTTGGAGCGCGCGCTGGGTGTCGTCGTCCTTGGCCGCAAGCATAAGGCCCGAGGTATCGCGATCCAGGCGATGCACGATGCCGGGGCGGTCCTCACCCTGCACAGTACCAAGATGATCGATGCCGCAGTGGTAGACCAGAGCGTTCGCAAGGGTGCCGCTCTCGTGGCCATGGGCGGGATGGCACACCAGGCCCCGCTGCTTGGAGAGCACGATAAGGTAGTCGTCCTCGTAGCGGATATCGAGGGGAATGGCCTCGGGAATCACGTCAGTCGGATCGTGAGGCTCGGGCAAGTCGACAGAAATGCGGTCACCGGCGCGTACGGCATACTTTTTTGACAGACAGGTCTCGCCGTTCACAATTACGGCGCCGCCCTCGATCAGATGCGCGCAAGCGGAGCGCGTGGGATAGCCATCGTTGGCGCCCAGATAGGCATCGAGACGCTGACCAGCGCAATCGTCGGCAACAAGAATATGGATGTCGGCCATTAGCGCTCATTCCTTTCGCGGATCTTGCGGGCACGCTCCCCACGCTGCTTGGCTTTGCGCTTGGCGCGGGCCTCATCACGGGCATTGAGCTCGGCAGTCGCGTCGACATCACGGGCCGCAGGGCTCAAGAACATGTAGCCGATGAGGGCAAGCACGACACCTACGGTGATGCCGATATCGGCCACGTTAAAGACGGGGAAGTCGATGAAGGTGGTGGCAATAAAATCGGTCACGAAGCCAAAGACAAGGCGATCGATCGCGTTGCCGATAGCGCCGCCCGCGACCATAGCCATGCCCACAACCTCAAGATGGGCGAGCTGGGATGCACGAACGAGGTACACGGCGATAGCGATAATAACCGCCAACGCCAGCACGGCAAACGCGATGCCATGCCCCTCGCCCATGCTAAAGGCAGCACCGATATTGCGGACAAAAATAAAGTCGATGACACCGGGGATGACGGTCACATGTAAAGCGTCGCCCACGGCACGAACCGCAAGCTTGGTCAGCTGGTCAACGAGCAGCACAACCAGTGCCACACCACCAGCAACACCCAGCCGCCAACCCAAAGGCGGCGTCATATCCCCAGTACGACCCAAAGAAATCCCCTACCCTCAAGAATATCGAATTACGTTAAACGCAAATAACCATCTTATATTGCCACACGCAGAGCGCACGACATATTCGCTAACGCCAGATAAATAACCAGCATAAAAAGAAAGCGGCATTCCGAAAAACAGAATGCCGCTTTTATTCAGCGGAGCAAATGGGCCGAAGGCGTCCAAATTCTCCCAATAACTAAAATGTCGAGTTACCGTGCCTTAAAGGGCATTCGCGCAGCGCTTGCAGATATGCGCGTGGCCGTTGTACTCGCCGACGGTGGTGCGGTAGTTCCAGCAACGGTCGCAGCACTCGCCCTCGGCAGCCTCGATAGCAACGGAGAGCTCCTCGCCCTGGGTTAGCTCAACATCGGAGACGATGTAGAACTCGGCCAGGTCGACGGCCTTATCACCGGTCAGCAGCGCGTACATCTCGGCGGGAACGACCGCCTTGACGCGGACCTGCTGGCTCTTGGTGAAGGTACCGGCGGAGCGGGCATCCTCAAGGGCCTTGGTCACGGCGCTACGGAGCTCGAGTGAAGCCTCGAGCACGCCCTCAAACTCATTGGCCTCGTCGAACGTGATGGGCGACTTGTACCAATCGAGCAGCGCGGCGTACTTCTGGTGATCGACGCAGCCGGCGGGCGCATAGGCCATGGCCTCGTCGACCGTGTAGGACAGGATCGGCTGAAGGTCGCGCATGAGCATCGAGAAGAGCTCGGCCAGCACGGTCTGGGCGCTGCGGCGCTCGAGCGAGCCGGGCTTCTCACAGTACAGACGGTCCTTCAGAGCGTCGAGATACACGTTGGAGAGCTCGGTAACCACGAAGTCGTAGAGCGCACGGTAGGCGCGCGGGAACTCGTAGCTGGCGTAGGCATCGTCGACCTCGGCCTGAACCTGGGTCAGACGGGCAACCATGAGCTTGTCGAGCGGCAGCAGGTCGGCAAAGGCGACGCCGTCGGTCTCGGGCTCAAACTGACCCTCGAGCTCGGAGAGCAGGAAGCGCAGCGTGTTACGGAAACGACGGTAGGCATCGGACGTACGAGCAAGAATCTCGTGGTCGATGGACACGTCGGAGCTGGTATCGACAGATGCAACCCACAGACGGATGATGTCGGCGCCCATCTCATCGCAGACCTTATTGGGGTCGATAACATTGCCGAGCGACTTGGACATCTTGCGGCCCTGGCCGTCGAGCGTGAAGCCCTGCGAGACGACCGCCTTGTACGGAGCATGGCCGTTGGCACCCACCGAGGTGAGCAGCGAGCTCTGGAACCAACCGCGGTGCTGGTCGGAGCCCTCGAGGTACACATCCGCCGGATACTCCAGCTCGGGACGGTACTCGCAGACGGCCTTCCAGGAGACGCCGGAATCCCACCACACGTCGAGGATGTCCTTATCGGCCTTGAGGTGATGGCCGCCGCACTTGGGGCAGACGCAGGCCTCGCCCAGGTAACTCTCGGGAGCGTCGGTGAACCAGGCGTCAGAGCCCTTCTCGTGGAAGAGCTTGATGACGGCGTCGAGCGTAGCGTCGTTCATGACCTTCTCGCCGCAGTCGGCGCAGGTGTAGCTGGGGATAGGCACGCCCCAGTTGCGCTGACGGCTAATGCACCAGTCGGGACGCTGCTCGACCATGGCGCCGATGCGGTTGGCGGCGTGAGCCGGATACCACTTGACGTTCTCGCGAACCTCCTTGCCAGCCTGCTCACGCAAGCCGGTCTTGTCCATCGAGACAAACCACTGGTCAGTAGCACGGAAGAGCACCGGGTGTTTGCAGCGCCAGCAGTGCGGATAGCTGTGCGTGATCTTCTTCTCGAGGACCAGGGTGCCGCGCTCGCGCAGGAACTCGATGATGTGCGGGTTGGCCTCATCGGTATCCATGCCGCTGAAGGGACCACCGGTGCCAAACTCCTCGCCGGTGTAGAACTTGCCGTCATCATCGACCGGCATGCAGATGTCGGTAATGCCCTCCTTGAGGCAGGCAAAGTAGTCGTCGACGCCGTGGCCGGGCGAGTTGTGGACGATACCGGTACCGTCATCGACACCGACGTAATCGGCCAGCAGCGCCACGCCCTCAACACCGTCAAAGACCGGCTGCTTGTAGTGGATGTGGTGGAAGGTCTCGGCGGGAACCACATAGGGCTTACCGTCGACCATAACCGGGGTGTACTCCCAACCAAACTCCTCGCAGCACTTGGGAGCCAGGTCCTCGAGCATGACCTCGGCACGACCCTCGTGCTCAACGGCGACATAGGCGGCGCCGGGCTTGAGGGAAACTGCCTGGTCTGAGGGAATGGTCCACGGCGTGGTCGTCCAGATGATGAAGTCAACCGGGCCGTCGAAATTCTCGAGACCGGCGGGCTTGGAGGTCATCTCGAAGCGCACGAAGATGGACGGGCTCGTCTCATCGGAGTACTCGATCTCAGCCTCGGCCAGCGCGGTGTGGCAGTGCTTGCACCAGTGAACCGGCTTGTGGCCGCGATAAATCATGCCCTTATCGAACATGGCCTTGAAGACCTCGATATCGGCGGCGTCATGCTGGTGATAGAGCGTCAGATAGGGGTTGTCCCAGTCGCCGAGCACGCCCAGACGGCGGAAGCCAGCCTTCTGAAGCTCGATGTTCTCGACAGCGAACTCGTTGCAGAGCTCACGGATCTTGGCCGTGGGGGTCTGGTTGAACTTCTCGGTGCCGAGCTTCTCCTCGACCTTATGCTCGATCGGCTGACCATGGCAGTCCCAACCGGGGACATAGGGAACCTCATAGCCCTGCATCATCCAGTAGCGGTTGATCATGTCCTTGGAGATCTTGTTCATGGCATGGCCGATGTGGATCGGACCGTTGGCGTACGGAGGACCGTCGTGCAGCACGAACTTCTTGTGACCCTCGTTCTTCTTCAGAACCTGCTCGTAGACCTTGTTATCCTGCCAGTCCTTGAGTCGCTTGGGCTCGGACTTGGAAAGACCGGCACGCATGGGAAAACCGGTCTTGGGCAGATTCATCGTCTGCTTGTACTCGTTTGCCACGGTACCCCTTTCATGTCGTGGGCGCGCACGCCCGTTGGGCACCAAAAAAGCGCCCGTCCCTACAAGCTGGGACGAAGCGCTACAAAACGGGCAGCCTGCCCGTAAAAGCTCTTCGCTTAACCACCCAGCTTAGATGCCCTCGCCCGCATATTCGCGCGCTCGCATCCGTTACTCGGCTGGCCTGTATCGACGACCATCTCGGCGATGTCTACTAAGACGAACCTGCACGGCACGTCCGTTGGGACCGCAGCTCCGGGGTGATTTTCATCGGTCGCATGCACGGGTTCTCAGCGCTCCCCGCTCTCTGTAGCATGCGGACGGCCGACTACTCGTCCCCATCAACGCTTATGCGGAGTATGCTAGCACGTTCCGCGCCGGCGAAAAACCCTCAACACTGGTTTTATACGTTCGAAATTTCTCGCTATTACAGCCCTTCTCTAGGAGCAAAATACCTGAAAGCACTTTATCGAACGAAAGAAGGTTGCTATGCGCACGATTGGAATGAGCGACTACACCGTTGGCGAGGATTGCTTTACCGAGCTGCCAACCGCACTGGCGGAGTACGGCGCGAAGAAAGTCGCCATCATTGGCGGCAAGCGAGCCCTGGCTGCGGCGCTGCCGGGAATCGAGGCGGCACTTGAAGGTACCGATGTCAAGGTCCTGGAGACGCGCGTCTATGGCACCAACAGTACGCGTGCCAATATCGCCAAGGTCGTGAACTCCCCTGCCTGCCAGGAAGCCGACGTGCTCATCGCATGCGGCGGCGGCAAGGCACTCGATACCGTCAAGACCGCAGCCATCGAGCTCAAGAAGATCGTCTTCACCGTCCCGACGATCTGTTCTAACTGCTCCGCCGCGACCGCCATTGCCGTCGTGTACAACGACGACGGCTCGCTCGAGGGCTATTCGTACCCCAACCGACCGGCGCACATCTTCATCAACCCCAAGATCATCGCCGAAGCTCCGGCGGAGTACTTCTGGGCCGGCGTGGGCGATGCCCTGTCCAAGCAGCCCGAGGTCGAGTACGCCACGAGCGCCGGCAACTTGGAGCACACGGCAGGCCTTGGCCTGGCACTCGCCCACACCTGCTCCGAGCCGCTGTTTACCTACGGCGTTCAGGGTCTTGAGGACGTGCGCCAGAACCTGTCAAGCGAGGCCGTCAAACAAATCGCGCTCGACATCGTGGTCAACACGGGCTACGTCTCCAACCTGACCAACCAAAACGATTACTACTACAACTCGAGCGTGGCGCACGCATTCTACAACGCCACCTGCAGTATTCCGCGTAAGGGATCCTACCTGCACGGTGAGGTCGTAAGCCTGGGCGTACTGGTGCTGTTTGCCTATACGGGCGATACCGAGAACCTTGAGCACTACGCCGCCTTTAACAAGCAGATGGGGCTGCCCGTGACGCTTGAACAGGTCGGCCTTACCGAGGCGGACATCCCGGCGCTGTGTGAGTATGCCCACGCCACCAACGAGTGGAAGCAGGGTAACCCGGAGCCCTTCACCGACGAGAAGTTCGCCGCCGCCATCAAGGCCGCCAACGCCTACGGCCACGCGCTCTAGCTCTAACCCATAACCACCACAAAGGGGACAGGCACCTTTGTGGTGGTTTATATTGCTCCACCATTCAGTTCGTACTCGAACCCGATTCTTTACGAGAAATGGTTCGGGTACGTTTTTTTGTTTATCGGAACTTCTGCGGAAGGACTACTCGGAACGGTAAACAGGAACGAACAGAGGCAGGGTATCATCGTGGTGATGGTATCCTGCCTTTTGTTTGCGGGATCAAGGTCGCTTTGTGCGAACTTGATCGCCACCTGTATGGCGCGTTGATGGCAATTGCTGCGTACGTGCGCACCGGGAGCCAGTACACCCCTGGCAAGGCGTAGCACACTAGACATTGTTCCAAAGTCCGCGTGCTAAGGGGGCAGGCCCCTTAGAATTCCTGTGGAGTGTGTACGCACGTACGCAGGAAAACGTCAAAATTTCGCTATATCAGGGCGTTCTTTCATTGGTGAGTATGGTATACACGGCTTAGTTCAACAAATACGAATTTATATATAAAGGAGAATATTGATGAAACTGTTTTTATGTTCGCACTTTTCAAGTGTAGGAAGCCTGATAAAGGAAGAAATTGAAAATAAAAAAGTCGCATTTATTCCAACAGCTTCGCTGCGTGAAGGCTACACCGGTTATGTCGGCTCGGCTCGAAAATTATTCAAAAAGTTGGGAGCAATCGTAACTGAAATTGATATTTCAACGGAGGCTTATTCAACGATACAGTCTCTTTTTGAAGATGCGGATGTGATCTATTTTACTGGCGGAAATTCTTTTTTCCTTATAGACCAGCTCCGTAAAACGGGAACGGATGAGCTGTTGAAAAAAGAATTGGCAAAGGGAAAACTGATGATTGGTGAATCGGCAGGTGCGATTGTATGCGCTCCAAGCATCCAATATATCGAGCAAATGGATGAAAAGCCGGAGGACTACTCACAAGAAGATGATGCAGGGCTTAATTTGATTGATTTCTATGTTCTTCCGCATTTTCTTACAGCACCATTTAAGAAAGTTACCGAGAAAATAATAACTGAGTTTTCGGATTTGAATCTATGCCCAATTAACAATCGTCAGGGAATTGTAATTGATGGTGAAGGTTCAAAGGTTATTTGCAAAGACTAATTTAAAATTCCAGTTTGCTGCACTCGTTCCTAGCAGGGTTTGGGTCAGGAGGGGCGCAAGAGACGGCAGGACCGTGTACGCGTTCCTGCGCGAGGACCGCGGGGAGGGACTGCCTGGGTACGGCACCTGTCAACTCGGTCTACGTCTTTGATGACCGGGTCGTACTCAATATCAACTTCACGGATGATGCCAAAACGGTCACCCGTGAGGAAGTGTTGGATTCGAGTGCTGTGGACAATGTTCCAGCATGCTGGGATCGAACTCGCTAGCCGGAATCACACGGTACCCGTGGCGCAGGAGCAGGTCGACGAAAACGCCATTACCCGGTGTGAGCGTACCGCTGAACGTTCCGTCGTAGATACGGCCTACACCACACGAGGGGCTACGGTCCTGCAAGACGCACGCAGCGATCTGGGACGGGCCGCCCGCCTGCTCGCACATGTCGAGCGCGCGCTCGGCACCCAGGCGAAACTCGCGATCGACTGAGGTACCCTCGCAGGTACGGACCTCGCCGTCCACGATCTCGGAAGGATCACGCGGTGTGGGCAGGCCGCCAAAAACCTCAGGGCATACCAACAGGACCTCGGTCCCCGTGCGCTCGCAAGCCTCGACCAGCTCGCGATGATAGTTGTCGAGTCCGTTATACTTGCAGCTCTCGCCCATCAAACAGGCGCTCACCACGATCTTCATGCATATCCCTCCCAAGCAAAACGCCCCATTTGAGATAGAAGCTCAAATGGGGCGTTCGATGCTGTGTAACCAGCCTTACTGCTGCTTCGGCATCAGCGGATTCTCGCGCGTGAGGAGATTCATGAACTCCTCGCCCGTGATCGTCTCCTTCTTGTACAGATAACGAGCCAGCTCGTGGAGCTTAAACTTGTTCTCCTTCAGAATCTGCAGAGCGCGGTCGTGCGCATCCTCGATCAGCTTGGCGACAATCGCGTCCACGCGCTCGGCCGTACCGGGGGCGCAGGTGAGCGACGTGTCCTGGTTGAGGTACGCATTCTGAACGGTACCGAGCGCCATCATGCCAAACTCATCGGACATACCAAAACGCGTCACCATGTTACGGGCGAGCTTGGTGGCCTGCTCGATATCGTTGGCTGCGCCGGTCGTCATCTCGCCAAAGATGAGCTCCTCGGCTGCACGGCCACCGCAATAGACGGCGAGCTTGTCCAGGACCTCCTGGCGTGTGGTCAGGAAGCGCTCATCCTCCTCGACCTGCATGGTGTAGCCCAGAGCACCGCTCGTGCGCGGCACGATGGTAATCTTCGTGACCGGCGCAGAACCCTTTTGGCGGGCAGCAACGATGGCATGACCGATCTCGTGGTAAGAAACGACCTGTTTCTCGTGGTCGGACAGCACCGTGGACTTGCGCTGCTGACCGGCGATGACGACCTCCACCGACTCCTCAAAGTCGTCCTGCGTAGCGCGCTTGCGACCCTCGCGGACGGCACGCAGGGCGCCCTCGTTGATGATGTTGGCCAGGTCGGCGCCCGAGGCACCGGGCGTGGCGCGGGCAATCGCGGTCAGGTCGATCGGCGGCTGCGTCTTCACGCTCTTGGCATGCAACTCGAGGATGTTCTTGCGACCGGTCAGGTCGGGCAGCTCAACGGGGATGCGGCGGTCAAAACGACCGGGGCGAAGCAGGGCCGGATCAAGGCTGTCGGGGCGGTTGGTAGCAGCGAGAACGACAATACCCTTGTGGTTATCGAAGCCGTCCATCTCGGTCAGCAGCTGGTTGAGTGTCTGCTCGCGCTCGTCGTTGCCACTAAAGCCGCCGCCATCGCGCTTCTTGCCGATGGTATCGATCTCATCGATAAAGACGATGCACGGGGCCTTTTCCTTGGCCTGCTTAAACAGATCGCGCACCTTGGCGGCGCCGCGGCCGACAAACATCTCAACAAACTCAGAACCCGAAATACTAAAGAACGGCACGCCCGCCTCGCCGGCAACGGCCTTGGCAAGCAGGGTCTTACCGGTACCCGGAGGGCCGACAAGAAGAGCACCACGCGGCAGCTTGGCGCCGATTTCCTCGTAGCGCTGCGGCTTCTCCAGAAAGTCGACGACCTCCTTGAGGGACTCCTTAGCCTCTTCCTGGCCGGCAACATCCTTAAAGGTCACGCCCACGTCCTTGGAGGCGATCACGCGCGCGCCGGACTTGCCCAGTCCACCGCCGCCAAAACCGCCGCCACCAAAGTTCATCGAAGGACCGTCATCGCCCATGGCCTTCTTCATACGGCGGTTGAGCCACCAACCGATGAGGAAGAAAATCGCCATGGGAAGGATGAGCGTAAGCAGGTAATAGGTCATCAGACCCGAGTTCTTATCGGGAACGACCGACTCAAGCGAGGCGCCAGATTCAAGCACGCGATCGGTAAAGCCAGCGTCATTCGGCACACCGGTCGTCTTGTAGGCGATGTTCTCGTCCTCGCCCTTCTTGGTGTAATAAATCGTGTAATCGTCCGTGTTGTACTCGACCTTGTCGACACTCTTCTTATCGAGCGCTTTGACAAACGTCGAGTAATCGGTCTTCGTAATCTGCTGCGTGTGACCGATGTTGGGGAACAGAACGGTCGAGAGCACGAGGTAGACGACGAAGGCGATGAGCACGTAGAGGATCATATTCCGTCTACGTTTGTTGTCATCCATCTCCATCTGCTTGAACTCCATCTACTGGGGTTGATAATGTTTTCTAGAATACCCAACCCGGACGGCGATAAACCGACGCCGGGCACGAAAGGACAGAGATGGCATCACTGTAAGTCGGCAAGGTTCAAATCTATACAGGCGACGGCAAGGGCAAGACGACAGCTGCTTTGGGGCGCGAGAGGATGTCGAGGAACTGATTGCGATAAAGCCCGCCACCACGGAACTCGTGCTCACCGGCCGCTGCTTGCTACCCCTCGCCGACCTTGCCGACCTAGTAACCGAAATGCGCCCCGTCAAACACTACTTCGACGAAGGCCTCCTAGCCCGCCAAGGCATCGAATACTAGCCATTGCGGACGTCCATTACAGTCGAAATTGTCAGCCCGGGACCGTCTCGGGCTACGATTGAGGCGCGCCCAGAACGGGCCGCCGACCGGGCGCCCGCGCACGGCCGAACGTCCCTGCC